>NZ_QSPW01000001.1:87396-1228892 GCF_003466565.1 Collinsella sp. TM04-29 | reverse complement strand
CGGGCCCCCGTCTCATTTTTCGCCAGACACCGACGCGGTGGTGGGCCGTGTGCGCCGTGGGTGGGGGAGTTTGGGGGCGATGTGAACGGCGTGTAAAGGGACGTAAAAATCGCCTCAAGGTCAACTTGAAGGTTGAGGTTGAAAGGCGGGATGCCACAGGTGGCATCCCGCCGTTGCTGTAAACACAACATATTGTGTTTTCGAACATATGATTGGGGGTGTTTTGCAATATATGGTGGGTGGAGTGGTGGGGCGGGGTGGGGGAAGGGGTGGGGAAAGGTGTTGAAAAATGGGGCGGTTCCCCATATTATTAATGACGTCGACAGGCGGGGTGGTTCCCCGCGTACGTGCCATCTGAGTAACCGAGGGGAGGGCGCACATGGGAATGACTGGTGCATACGAGCGCAATCTCGATGCAAAAGGTCGTCTGTCCCTGCCTGCACCCCTTCGCGAGGAGCTTGGAGAGCACGTTCGCGTGTTCAAAGCCCTGGATGTCGATGCTCTGTACGTGTTCTCTGCCGAGGCCTTCGATAAGTGGGTCGAAGGACTCTTCGCGGGTCGTGAGGGCCACGAGGGCTTTAACCCGCGTGACATCAACGACCAGAAGCTCATGAGGGCGATCAACAAGCGCACCACGTCGATGGACGTGGACAGCGCCGGTCGTATCGGCCTTTCCGAGTCTCTCCGCAAGCAGGCGAACCTCGACCGCGAGGTCACGGTTGTGGGCAACTACGACCACCTTGAGGTTTGGGATCGCGCCGCGGCCGATGAGGACGATGACGATGAGGCCCTGCTGGACCTCTTCTTCTCGTAAGGGCAAGGCACGGGTAACGGATGGAGCGTGGGATCTTGACACAAGAATATCGGCATGAACCTGTCATGCTCGGCGAAGTGCTTGAGTCGCTGCGGCTAAAGAGCGGCTCCGTTGTCTGCGATTGCACCCTTGGCGGTGCCGGCCATTCGGTAAAGATGGCCGCGCAGGTGGGGGAGACGGGTCTTTTGCTCGGCGTCGATCAGGACGACATGGCCCTCGAGGCCGCTGGCGCCCGTCTGGACCGCGAGGTTCCCGGCGTTCCGCACCAGCTGCTGAAGGGCAACTTCGGCGACTTGGACGAGCTGCTTTGCTCGGCCGAGGTGCCCGGGGTCGATGGCTTCCTGTTCGATTTGGGCGTTTCGTCACCGCAACTCGATATCCCTGGAAGGGGCTTTTCGTATAACGAGGACGCCCCATTGGACATGCGGATGGATCCGGGTAATAACACCTTAAACGCAGCTGAGGTCATCAACACCTATAACGAACACGACCTCGCCCGGATTCTACGCGTCTACGGCGAAGAGAAGTTCGCCTCGCAGATCGCGCGCGAGATCGTGCGCCGCCGCGAGCAAGAACCGATCGAAACCACCGGCCAATTTGTCGAGATCATCAAGGCGGGTATCCCGGCTGCCGCTCGTCGGCATGGCGGACACCCGGCCAAGAAAAGTTTCCAGGCCATTCGCATCGAGGTCAATCACGAGCTCGATGTGCTCGAACGAGGGCTTGATGCCGCCACCAGGTGGCTCAACCCGAGCGGACGTATCTGCGTCATCTCATATCACTCGCTCGAGGACCGTATCGTAAAGAACCACTTTAAGGAGATGAGCCAGGGGTGCACGTGTCCGCCGGAGATTCCGGTGTGCGTGTGCGGCAACGTGCCGATACTCAAGGTCATCACCCGCAAACCCTTGGTTGCACAGCCTGATGAGGTTGAGCGCAACCCTCGGGCGAGATCAGCCAAAATCCGCGTGGCGCAGCGTCTGTAGGCGCGACCGCGTGATATTGGACCTCCCGCTCGCACCATAAACGAAGCTTAAACACACTACCAACGTACTCGGGATGGGAGGCGGCATATCATGGGCTACAACACTTCAAGCGCAGCACTCGCCTATGATATGAACGCCATGCCCGCCTATCGTGAGACGCCGCAGGCCCCCGTTGCTCCCCGTGAGCAGCGCACGCCGCGCTTTGATGTCTACACGGGCGCGGGCCGTCAGGCAAACCAGGCGGTAAGCCCGGTTTTCATGAGCGTTCTTAAAACGTTTTGCATCATTGCGGCCATCTTCATGACGATCGGCGTCGCCCGCGTGGCGCTCGCCGGCGTTACGGCCCAGGTGCTCAACAGCAACGCCGAGCTTACCAACACGCTCGAAAAGGCGACCGATGAGAGCTCCGACCTGGAGGTCATGCATTCGGTCTATGGCGCCGACACGCGTATTCGCGACCTTGCGGGCGCTTATGGCATGGTGGAGCCCAGCGAGAGCGTTACACTTGACTTTTCGCAGGATGCAGCCGCGGGCGCCAACGCGACCGCGACCGCTCAGTAGCAAGACGGTAGCTGAGTATGACAAATGACTATCGCCGCGGTTCCGATGGGGGCCGCGGTTCTGGACGTCCCTCGTCGCGGGGACGTTCTGGTTATCAAGGAACGGGTCGGCAATCTTACAACGCCGGGCAGTCCCGTGGCAACGACCCGGCGTCGCGACTTCGCGGCTCGGGCGGCCCTCAAGTGCATAACACCAGGTCGCGCAAGAGTTCGTCGACCGAATGGCTCACGGGCACGCCTCTGCCTCGCCGCAAAGCCGTCATGGGCTTCATTGGGCTTGGCTTGGGCTTGGGCGTCTTTCGCCTTGCCGACTATCAAATTGTCGAAGCCGATAAACTGCGCGAGCGTGCCGATGCGCGCCGCCTGCTTGCGCAGACCCTCTATGCCAAACGTGGCACCATCTACGACCGCAACGGTAACGTGCTGGCGTCGTCGGTCGAATGTCGCAACATCGCCGTGAACCCCCAGCTTGTCGAGGATGTTGACAAGACGGTGTCGGCGCTGGTCAAGGCAACTGGAATCGATAAAAAGACCTGCCGCAAGCTCGTTGAGTCCGATGGAACCTGGGTGTATATCAAGCGCCAGGTGGACGAAGACGACGCTGCGGCGCTGGAGAAGAAGAACCTGCCCGGCGTGCTTTTTGAGCAGGCCATGAAGCGCGTATATCCATACGGCAATCTGGCATCGCAGGTGCTGGGTGTAGTGAATGTAGACAACGACGGCTTGACGGGTCTCGAAAAGCAATACAACAAGCTTCTGACCGGCACGAACGGTTCTCTCGTACGCGAGCGCGCGAGGGACGGCAGCTATATCGCGGGCGGTGCCTATAAAAAGGTGGCTGCGGTCGACGGCGTTGATATCGTGACGACGCTCGACGTCAATATCCAGCGTGCGGCCGAGGATGCCCTGGCAGAGGCTGTCGAGAAGACAAAGGCCAAGAACGGCTCGGCGCTGGTCACCGATCCTACGACAGGCGAGATCTTGGCAGCCTGCTCGTATCCGACCTACGACCAGACCAATTTGGAAAACGCCAAGACCGAGGATATGAACCTGCGCCTGGTCACCGACGCCTACGAGCCCGGCTCGGTCTTTAAGACGCTCGTGGCGGGCGCCGGCTTCGACTTGGGTGTCGTGCGGTCGAGTACGTCGTTTGAGGTGCCGGCGAGCATCAAGGTGGGCGACGATACCGTCACCGATGCCGACAAGCGCGACTATGCCATGACCATGGATGTGCGCGAGATGATGCGCCGTTCGTCCAACGTAGGCTTTGTCCTGGTGGGGCGCAAGATCGGTGCCGACGACTTTGCCGCCTATGTGGACAAGTGGGGCATCGGTCACAGCTCTGGTGTCGATTTTCCGGGCGAGAGCCTGGGCATCGTCAAGGAGCGTGACCAGTATGACGGCGCCACGCTGGGCTCGATGAGCTTTGGACAGGCGCTGTCTGTCTCGCCGATTGAGATCGCACGTGCCGTGGGCGGCATCGCCAACGGCGGCGTGATGATGACCCCGCACTTCTATAAGTCCAGCAAAGGTGACGAGAAGGACTGGGGCGAAGGCGAGCGCGCGATTTCGGAGGATGCCGCATCCCAGGTGACATCGTGCATGCAGACGGTCGTGTCGGAGGGAACGGGCGTTGGCGGCGCGGTTGACGGCTATGACGTGGCGGGTAAGACCGGTACGGCCGAACGTGCCGACGAGAACGGCGGCTACCTCAAGGAGAACTACATGTCGTCCTTTATGGGCTTTGCACCGGCACAATCGCCCAAGGTGCTGTGCTATATCACGCTCGACGGAACGCCGAGCGGCTCAGATGCCGCTGCGGTTCCGTTCCAGTTCATTATGGCCAACGCGCTCGACGTGCTGGGTATCCCGCACACGAAGTAGGGGGTTACAATCTTTGGGGCGTGGTTTGTTGTCCCATATGAGGGGTGTTCACATGCCCTGCACCACGCATACGCGGCGCTGGGATACAATACGCCGATAGCATTATTAGGTTTACAGGGGAGCTGCAATGATAGAGATCGCCGTCAACAACCTCGCGGCCGCAACAGGGGCCCGAACCGTGACGGGAGAAGCCGATCGGGTATGCCGCGGGTGCGTTATCGACTCGCGCCAGGTCGAGGAAGGGACGATTTTCGTCGCCTTTCCCGGTGAAAACGTCGACGGCAATGATTTTGCTTCCCGTGCCGTCCAGTCGGGTGCCGGCGCCGTCGTGATGACGCGTGAGCCCGAGGCCGAGCTGGTCTCGCTGGCGCAGGACAAGGGCTGTGCCATCTTGCTGACCGATGATCCCGAGGAGTTTCTGCTGCGTTTGGCGCATGCGTATCGCCTGGAGCTTGGCTGCCTGGTCGTTGGCATTACCGGTTCCATCGGCAAGACGACGACCAAGGACGTGCTCGCCGCTGTGCTCGCCAAGCGCTATCGTGTCTGGGCCACCAAGGGCAATTTCAATAACCTGATCGGCATGCCGCTCACGGTGCTTTCCGCTCCGGCCGATACCGAGGTTCTGGTGCTCGAGATGGGCATGAACCATTTCCACGAGATCGAGCGCCTGTCCCAGTCCGCCAATCCCAACCTTGCCATCGTGAGCAAGATCGGCACCTCTCATATCGGCATTTTGGGCAGCCGCGAGAACATCGCCCGCGCTAAGGCCGAGATTGTACAGGGCATGTGCGCCGCCGGCGACTATTTGCCGCTGCTGGTTTTGGGCGGTGAGGACGACTTTACGCCGTTCATTCGCGATACGTTCGCCCGGCCTGCTGGTATCGACGTGATGCTGGCCGGTGTCTCTGACGATGATGAGGTCCGCGCCCGCGACGTTCGCGTTGATGACGAGGGCCGTCCGGTCTTTACGCTCGATTTTGGTCAGGGCGAGACAATCGATACCATGCTTGCCATCCCCGGCGTGCAGTCCGTTCCTAATGCCGTTAAGGCCGCCGCGGTTGCCTATCGCCTGGGCGTGACGCCCGAGCAGATCGATGCTGCCTTTAGGGGTCTTACGATCACCGGGCACCGCCAGGAGATCAAGCGCGCCAAGAGCGGTGCACGCATCATCGACGATTCCTATAACGCCAGCGCCGAATCGATGGCAGCCGGCCTCGATCTGCTGTGCTCGCTTTCATGCACGGGGTCTCGCATGGCGATCCTGGGCGAGATGGGCGAGATGGGCGATGAGGCTCCTCGCATGCATGAGCTCGTGGGCGCCTATGCCGCCGCCAAGAAGCTCGACATGCTGGCGTGCGTGGGTGGTGAGCTGGCCCAGCTTATGGCCGATGCCGCGCGCATGATGGGCATGGACGAGGACCGCATCCAGGTGTTCTCCGATTATCAGCAGGTGCTCGACCGCATGGGCGGCGCGCTTGAAAAACATGATGTTGTACTGGTCAAGGGTTCCCGCTTTGTTGAGCTCGACCGCTTTGTGGAAGGTGTGTGCTAGCCCATGTTCGGCAATCCCTCGTATCCAACGTATCAGGCTTTTTTGGGGCTTGGCATCGCCGCAGCCATTGCGCTGCTGCTCATGCCGTGGTGGATCAAGCTGCTCAAGGTCGAGGGTATCGGCCAGCAGGTTCGTGCCGACGGCCCCAAGCGTCATTTGGTTAAGCAGGGAACGCCCACCATGGGTGGCGTTGTCATCCTCGTCGCGATCTCGCTGACCTGCCTGCTGATGGGCAAGCTCACCACCGAGCTCGTACTCGTACTGCTCGCCACGCTGGCGACCGGCGTGCTGGGCCTGATCGACGACCTGACCTCCGTTACGCATGGGCGCTCGCTCGGTCTGACGCCTCATGCCAAGATGATCGGCCTAACCATTATCTGTGTCACCTTTACGGTACTTGCCGTCAACTGGTGCGGCGTCGCCCCCGAGATTCGTTTTCCCGGTGGGTTGACGATCGACCTTGGCGTGCTTTCGACCACCATCTGCGGCTATTCGTTCCCGTGGCTCTATATTGTCTTTTGCTGGCTGATGATTGCCGGTCTTTCTAATGCCGTGAACCTGACCGATGGCCTTGACGGTCTTGCTGGCGGCACCTCCATGATCGCCATGCTCGCCATGGCTGCCATGGCGTTTTTGCACGGAGACGTGAACCTGTCCATCTTCTGTACCGCGTGTGCCGGTGCCTGCTTGGGCTTTCTGTGGTTCAACTGCTATCCGGCGAGCATCTTTATGGGCGATACCGGCTCGCTTGCTCTGGGCGCCGCGTTTGCCTGCACGTCCATCATGACCAACACCGAGGTCGTCTCCCTCATCATCGGCGGCCTGTTTATCGTTGAGACCCTGTCGGTCATGATTCAGGTTGTCTACTTCCATTTTACGCACAAGCGCGTCTTCCTTATGGCGCCCATCCATCATCATTTCGAAAAGAAGGGCTGGGCCGAGACCAAGGTCGTCATCCGTTTTTGGATTATCGCTGCGGCCTTTGGTGCCGTTGGCCTTGCTCTGTTCTTCCAGTTGGGATAGTGGTCTTTCATGCCTCTTGCTGATGTCTTTAGCCTGCTCGTTTTGGGTCAGGGCAAATCCGGTCTCGATGTCGCCCGCTGGGCGCTGGCACATCCCGAGCGCGTAAGCGCCGTTACCGTGTATGGCGGCGGCACCTCTGAGCCCAATGACGCCACGCGTGCGCTCGAGGCTGCTGGTGCGTCGTTTGTCTATGGGACCGAACAGGTCGAGGGCGCCTATGACGTATGCGTGACGTGCCCGGGCATCTCGGAGTTCTCGGGCTTCTTTAAGGCCGGGCGCGAACATGCCGCTCAGATTATGGGTGAGCCAGAGTTTGCCTATCGCCTGTCGCCCGATAACTGGATTGCCATCACGGGCACCAACGGTAAGACGACCACCACGTCGCTGACTGATTATCTGCTCAAGGCTGCCGGCGAGGCCAGCGTAGCTGTCGGCAACATCGGCGAGCCGCCGGTCAACGAGATTGACGGCCGAGCCCACAACGAGTGGTTTGTGGCTGAGCTCTCGAGCTATCAGATTGCTACGACCACCGAGCTCCACCCTCGCGTGGCAGTGCTGCTCAACATCACTCCCGACCACTTGGGCTGGCATAAGAGCCATAAGAACTATGCGCTTGCCAAGATCAAGCTGTTTGACAATATGGTCGATGACGATCTGGTGGTTGTCGACGTCGAAGACGCCGGCATTCACGAGTTCGATGAGTACATCTATACGCCGGGTCGCCGCATCTGCAAGGTCGCTTTTGACGAGCCCGAGGGTGCAGACGCCGCCTTTGTGCGCGACGGCAAAATGGTCGTGCGCCTGAAGGGCGTCGAGACCCAGCTTGTCGCCACGTCCGAGCTCAAGATCTCGGGCCATCACAATGTCATCAATGCCTTATGTGCCGCCACGGCTGCTCTGGCCGTCGGTGCCGATGTCGATGGTGTCCGCCGCGGTCTGGCCTCGTTCCAGCCGCTCGAGCATCGCGTGGAGCCGTGCGGCGAGATTGACGGTGTGCGCTACGTCAACGATTCCAAGGCGACCAACACCGACGCGGTCGAGAAGGCACTGACGGCATTTCCCGATGACGACGTGATCTTGCTGCTCGGCGGCCACGATAAGGGCACGCCGCTCACGGACTTCGCGCGCGTTGTTATGGATAACGTGCGCTCGGTCGTCTGCTTTGGCGATGCGCGCGAGCGCTTCACCGCCGCTATGGACGAGGCCGATGTCGATGGCGATGTGGATATCGCCCAGGCGGATGACCTACGCGATGCCGTGGACGTTGCCCGTTCGCTGTCGAGCCGTGGCGACGTGATCTTACTTTCTCCTGCCTGCTCTTCGTTCGATGAGTTCTCGGGCTATGAGGAGCGCGGCCGCGTGTTTAAGGACTATGTGGCCCAGCTTGCCGCTGCAGCGAAATCGCAAATGGAATAGGGGTTGCCGGTGAGAGAGGAGAGCCCCCGACAAGGTATGAGGAGGCCCGACTCGGACCGTGCTTCCTCGCGGCGTAGCACACCGCGTTCCGGTCGCGGCGGGCGGTCGTTTAGCGAACGCTATATTGCCGGCGTTCCCGCCCGCATCATGCGCCCCCGTCTGATATTCATGGCCTGTCTGTTTATCTTGGTGTGTTTTGGCCTGCTGATGGTGTACTCGGCGTCTTCGGTCGAGGCGCTGCACGAGAATGGCTCAGCGACGTTTTTTCTGGGTCGACAGGCTGCGTTTGCCGTGGTCGGTGTTCTGGCGCTGATTGCCATCGTGCGCGTTTTGCCGGACAGCTGGTTTGGGGAGGATGTGCTCAGGATCTTCCTCATAGGCATGATAGGGCTACTGTTTCTGGTGTTCTTGGTGGGCAGCGGCAGCCGTGGCGCCACGCGCTGGCTCAACATCGCCGGCATTCAGTTCCAGCCTTCCGAGTTTTTAAAGCCATTTGCCATTGCGTATTCGGCCATCATGCTCGATCGCTTCTTTTCGCCCGGTGGCAACATCAACGAATTCCTTCGCAAGATGGGCATCTACCTGGGCATTTCGCTCTTTCTGATCTTTATCCAGCCCGATTTCGGTACCGTCCTGATCATCCTGTTGACCCTCATGTGCATGGCGTTGTTTGCGGGTCTCGACCCCAGATTTATCATCGGCGTGCTAATCTTCGGCATTCTCGTGATCGTGATTGCGCTTGTCGCAGAGCCATACCGTATGGTGCGTATTCAGGTTGCCTTGAAACCTTGGGCCGACGAGTATGGTGACGGCTATCAGGCCACGCTTGCCATCATGGCCTTTGCCTCGGGCGGTCTGTTCGGCCGTGGCATCGGCAACTCAACCATGAAGTACTCGTATCTGCCCGAGGCGCACAATGACTACATCCTGGCCATCATTGGCGAGGAAGTCGGTTTTGTCGGAACCGTCCTGTTCTTCTTGGTGTTTGCGATGCTGATCTACTCGGCGTTTCGCATTGCCGAGCAGGCGACCGATCGTCGGGGCGCGCTCATGGCGTCTGGCTCTGCGGTCATTCTCGCGGTGCAGTTTTTGATCAATGCGCTGGGCATCCTCAACGTGTTTCCCATGACGGGCAAACCGTTGCCGTTTATTAGCTATGGCGGTTCGTCGATTATTGTGTCGCTTATGCTTGCCGGTCTGATCCTACGCGTTTCGTACGAGAGCGCCCGTCGCGATGAGTACGACCGTCGCCGCGAGAGCTTTGCCATTATGGACGAGAGTACCGCCGGCGTGCCCCACGTGCGCGGCGAGCGGTCTTCGCGTAACGGCTTTACCGTTCTGGATGGCTCTGCGACCGAGCCGGCAGCCCGTCCGCGTCAGCGAACGGCGCCGCAAGGTCGTCCGCAGCGCCCAACTCCTCGCAATGCGGGCGGCGGATATAATCGAATCGATTTGAACTCGGACCCGTCGGCGCGTTTGCGCACCGACGACCAGGGACCGCGTGTACGAAGGGACTACCATGACCGATAAGATGACCGTTGCTATTGCAGCCGGCGGCACGGCAGGGCATATCAACCCCGCGCTCGCCTTGGCCGAAGAGCTGCGTGACCGTGGCCACCACGTTGTGTTCGTGGGCCAGTCGCGCAAGCTCGAGGGTCGTCTGGTCCCCGAGGCTGGGTTTGATTTTGTGCCCATTACGGTTACGGGCTTCGACCGCTCCCGTCCTTGGACGGCGCTGACCTCGCTGTGGCGTGTCAACAAGGCCAAGCGTGCGCTCGCCAGTCATTTCTCAAAGGTCGGCAAGCCCGATGCCGCCATCGGTTTTGGTGCCTATGTCGAGGTTCCGTTGCTGGGGTGGTGCAAGGGCGCAGGCGTTCCGTATCTGCTGCATGAGCAGAACTCTGTTCCGGGCCTGGCCAACAAGATGATGAACTCCCACGCCGCTCGCGTGTGCATCTCGGTGCCGGCAGCGCGTTCGGTCTTTGAGCGCGAAGGTGACCCTGACCACGTGCTCATGACCGGCAACCCCGTACGTCGCTCGGTGATCGAGGGCGATCGCGCTCGCGGCCGCAAGGCACTTGGCGTTCCCGAGGACGCTACGCTGCTGCTCGTCTTTGGCGGTTCACTTGGCGCCCAGCACCTCAACGAGCGCGTGGCTTCGCTCAAAAACGAGCTGCTTTCGCGCAAGAACCTCTATGTGTTGCATTCGACGGGTGCCGACGGCTTTGAGGAAACCGAGCGCGCTTTGGCGCTGACGCCCGAGGAGGCGAAGCGTTACCGCGTCCAGCCTTACATCGACAACATGGGCGACATGCTGGCTGCTGCCGATTTGGTGCTATCGCGTTCGGGCGCATCGAGCGTGGCCGAGATCGCTGCGCTCGCCGTGCCCTCGGTGCTCGTGCCGTACCCGCATGCGACGGCCGACCACCAAACCACCAATGCCCGTTATCTGGTCGACGCCGGGGCCGGCGTGCTCTGTGCCGATGCCGATATCGACGGTTCTGCCTTTGCCGATGAGCTGCTGCACCTGGTCGATGACGCGGCGGCACGCGACGCCATGCGTCAGGCGGCGCGTGGTCTGGCTCAGGATAGGGCCGCCGCTCTTCTGGCGGATGCGGTAGAGGGTTTGCGTTAGTTAGACGGGATATCGTCGGTCGCCCTCGCGCTGATGCGGTAGGTGCGGTACAGTTAACGGGTTACAGGCAGTGTTTACGCAAGGAGTACACGAGCACATGGCTGATTCCCAGACTGCAACCTCCGCGCCCGAGTTTAAGAGCGCCCACTTTATCGGTATCGGCGGCGCCGGCATGAGCGGCATCGCCCTCGTTCTGCACGAGCGCGGTTATGCCGTTACCGGCTCCGACCTTAAGACGTCACGTTATATCCGCCAGCTTACCCGCGCTGGTGTGAAGGTGCATGTGGGCCATGAGGCCGCCACGATCGACGAGGTCAAGCCCGACGTGGTTGTTGTGTCCACCGCTATTCCGGAGTCCAACCCTGAACTCGTGCGCGCTCGCGAGCTGGGTATTCCCGTGTGGCCCCGTGCCAAGATGCTCTCTGCTTTGGGCCACGGCTACACCACCGTCGCTGTTGCCGGCACGCATGGCAAGACCACCACGTCTTCGATGTGCGCCACCATGCTCGACCGCATGGGTCTGGATCCGAGCTTCTTGATCGGCGGCATCGTCGAGGGCTATGACACGAACGGCAAGAACGGCTCGGGCGACTACTTTGTCGCCGAGGCCGACGAGTCCGACAGCTCCTTCCTGTTCCTGAACCCCAACGTGGTCATTGTGACCAACGTCGAGGCCGACCACCTCGATCACTACTCGGGTATCGAGGAGATCGAGGCAACTTTCGCCAAATTCATGAGCCTGGTGGGCGAGGACGGCACCGTCATCGTCTGCGGCGAGGACCCGCATCTGGTCGAGCTCGCCAAGTCGACGGGCCGTCACGTGCTTTCCTACGGCTTTGCCGAGAGCAACGACATCGTCTGCGTGCACCCGGATGTCAAGGGCATCCAGAGTGACTTTATCGTTCGCTTTGAGGACGGCACTGAGCACGCTGTGGAGATCAAGAGCAACCCCGGTCGCCACAACATGCTCAACGCCACGGCGGTGCTCACCGTCGCCCATGTCCTGGGCCTTGACATCGACGCCGCCGCCAAGGCGCTCTCGAGCTTTGAGGGCGTCCGCCGTCGCTTTACCCACGTGGGCGATATCGATGGCATCACCGTGGTCGATGATTACGGCCATCACCCCACCGAGATCAAGGCGACGCTTGCTGCCGCTTCCTCGCTGGGCTACAAGCACGTCGATGTCGTGTTCCAGCCGCACCGCTATTCGCGCCTGCAGGCCCTGTGCGACGACTTTGCCGATGCATTTGCCAATGCCGATAAACTGCTGCTGATTGATGTGTTCTCGGCTGGCGAGATGCCCATTCCGGGTGTCACCTCTAAGATGCTCGCCGATACCGTGCGCGCCAAGCATCCTGGCAAGGAGGTCGTGTACTGCTCCAGCCGTCTTGAGCTCAATCAGGAGCTCAAGCAGATGGTGGGCGAGGGCGACCTGCTGCTCACCATGGGTGCCGGCGACGTTACGACCGTCGGTCCCGAGTTCATTGAGTATCTGACTGCCAAGAAAGACGCTTAAGTCTAATGGGTCTGTTTAACGCCGTCATGGCGCTCTCGGGCATGATCGACACGGATGTGATCGAGGACGAGCGCCTTGCGCGTCATACGAGCTATCGTATCGGCGGCAAGGCCGACCTCTTTGTGACGTGCCATAGCTATCATGCCCTCCGCCGCGCCGTGGCGGTGCTCGATCGCGAGCAGGTGCCGTGGGTCATCATCGGCAAGGGCTCCAATCTGCTGGTTGCCGATGGCGGTTATCGCGGTGCCGTCATTTCGCTCGGACGTGAGTTTCAGCGCACGGTTGTTGCCGATGACGGTTGTACGCTGACGGTCGGTGCGGGCGTGATGTTTGCGCGCCTGGTCAACGATGCCCTGTCGCGTAGCCTCTCGGGCCTTGAGTTTGCCGTTGGCATTCCTGGTTCGGTCGGCGGTGCGATATCTATGAATGCCGGCACACGGACCGAGTGGATTGGCTCGCTGGTTGAGGATGTCGTAACGTTTGACCCGGCATCCGGTATCAAGCATTATGCGGGGTCCGAGATCACTTGGGGCTACCGCGAATGTAGCCTTCCCCGCAATGAGATCATCCTCGAGTGCGTGTTCAAGCTTAAACCGGCGCCCAAGGCCGACATTCGCGAGCGCATGGAGCGGTACCTGACGAGGCGCAAGCGTACGCAGCCCATGGGTCGCGCATCCTGCGGGTCTGTCTTTCGCAACCCGCCCGATGCGAGTGTGGGCAAGCTTATCGAGGATTGTGGATTAAAGGGTTTTTCGATTGGCGGCGCGGAAGTTTCGCCCGTTCACGCTAATTTTATCGTTAATAACGGAACTGCCTCGGCCGATGACGTTGCCGCGGTTATCAGACATGTGCACGAAAAGGTGAGGGAGGCGTATGGCATCGAGCTCAGACCGGAAGTTAAATTCCTCGGCTTCTAGAGCATCGAAACCCACCTTCCGCCGCGCCGGAGGGCGTTCCGGCGCGCCTGCCAAACCTCAACGCAATACCGTCGCGCACTCTAAGTCTGTCGGGCATGCTCGACAGACCAGTCGTCCGGTCGTCGGCTCGCAGCTCGGTAATCGTCCGGCCGCAAAAAAGTCCTCGCGTCCCTCGATGACGTCAAAGCCTGTTATGGGCGCCAAGCCTGCCCGTCCCATGGCAGCTCCCAAGCCCTCGACGGGAACTAAAGCGGCGCGTCCAGGTCTCACGCTGGGCGCATCGAAACCGCGCTCGCTGACATCGGTGCCGGCTACCGCCAAGAAGCCTTCGAGTAAAAAAGGTTTCAACCCGTTATCTTCACTTGGGGCGATGGCAAATAAAACATCAGACGCCGCTTCTGTCGTTACAGGCAAAGGCAAAATCGTGGGCGGCGTTCTGGCCGTCTTGGCCGTGCTCGTCGTCGTTGCCATCGTGGTGATCAACTCTGGACTGTTTACTGCCACTGATATTCAGATTCAAGGCAGCGAGCATGTGACGAAGCACGATGCTATCCAGCTGATCGACTTGCCCGAGGGAACGTCGCTTTTTAACGTCGATCCCGACCAGATTACCGAGGATCTCAAGCAGAACCCGTGGGTTTCGGGCGTGGATGTCCAGCGCCAGTTTCCCCATACGCTTATCATCACGCCGACGGAGCGTAAAGTTATCGCCATTGCGTATATCAGCTCCGACGACCTTGCCTGGGCTATCGGAGACGATGACACCTGGATCGCCCCGCTGTCGACGTCGGTCGAAGTGGACGACCAGGGCAACGTCATCACGACAGGGCAGGGCTCAAATACCTTGACCGGAATCGATGCCGCGCTGGCGCTCGCCAAGCATTATGGCGCGGTGTTGTTGACTGATGTCTCGGCGGATGTCGCTCCGGTTTCCGGCCAGGCGGTGAACTCCAAAGCCGTTAAGGCCGGCCTGGATTATGTGCGTGGTTTTTCGAGCGAGTTCTTGGGACAAGTCAAGGATATTTCCACGCCTTCAGTCGAAGCCATCTCGGCAAACCTCAATAACGGCATTGAGGTGTCGCTGGGCGATTCGGACGATATCGCCAAGAAGGAACGCGTAGTCACCAAGTTGCTTTCGCAGGTAGAGGGCGTAACGTATATCAATGTGCGCTCTCCGGGCAACTACACATTTAGGAATGCTCCGACCTCGTAGCGCTGGTTGATGCTTTGTTGAGGGGCCATACCACGCCGTTTATCTGGTTTGTTTGGTTTTCACGGTCAATTATTTGACTGATACGTTCATAATGTGCAAACATAATACGGTTTACCTTTGCATTTACTTTCAACCTGAAGGTTAATGTGCGCAGGGGTCGACCCATGCTATGGCTATAACCTTTGTTCGGAGGACCGACATGCACGAGACAGAGATCAACAACTACCTTGCCGTCATTAAGGTGGTCGGCGTCGGCGGCGGCGGTACCAACGCGGTCAATCGAATGATCGAAGAGGGCATCCGCGGCGTCGAGTTTGTTGCCATCAACACCGATGCTCAGGCACTCGCGATCTCTGATGCCGATATCAAGGTGCACATCGGCACCGACCTTACCCGCGGCCTGGGCGCCGGCGCCAACCCCGAGGTTGGCCGCAAGGCTGCCGATGAGTCCCGCGACGACATTGCCGAGGCGCTCGCTGGCGCCGACATGGTGTTTATCACCTGCGGTGAGGGCGGTGGCACCGGTACCGGCGCTGCTCCCATCGTTGCCGATATCGCGATGAACGAGGTCGGCGCACTGACCGTCGCCGTCGTGACCAAGCCCTTCACCTTCGAGGGCCGCAAGCGCAAGAAGAGCGCCGAGGAGGGCATCAAGACCCTCTCCGATTGCGTCGACACCATGATCGTCATCCCTAACGATAAGCTGCTCGACATCGCCGAGAAGAAGACCACCATGCTCGAGGCCTTCGCGATTGCCGATGGCGTCCTTTCCCAGGGCACCCAGGGCATCACCGACCTCATCACCGTCCCCGGTATCATCAACCTGGACTTCGCCGATGTTAAGACCATCATGAAGCAGGCCGGTACCGCCATGATGGGTATCGGTACCTCTTCTGGGGATACACGTGCCGTCGACGCTGCCCAGCAGGCCATCTCCAGCCCGCTGCTCGAGAGCTCCATCGATGGTGCCACGCGCGTGCTGCTCTCCATCGCCGGTTCCAAGGACCTGGGCATCCAGGAGATCAGCGACGCCGCCGACGTTGTCGCCAACGCCGTCGACCCCGAGGCCAACATCATCTTCGGTACCGTTGTCGACGAGTCCCTGGGCGATCAGGTGCGTATCACCGTCATCGCTACGGGCTTCTCCGATTCCAACGTCAACCGTCAGGACGAGCTCTTTGCTGCTCAGCAGTCTCAGAGCAAGGCCGCTGCCTCCGCTGAGCCGCAGCGCACCGCTCCGGCTGCCAGCCCGGCTCAGGCCGCTCCGACCCGCAACGTCGGTGGTACCGAGCTGCCCAACTTTGGCAACGACCAGTTCGAGCTTCCCGACTTCCTGAAGCGCGGTAGCTTCTAGTTCGTTTTTCTCAACGACATGCACGGGGTGTGTCCATTTGGATGCACCCCGTTTTGTTTCTCGTTTGTAAACGAAAGCCTCCAATCTCCTTACGTTCCCTTTACGTTTGGTCCCTACCGCTGCGGGTATCCTTTTAGGGAAGTATGACAGCCGTATAAACGCTGGCTGTAGCGGCGATGCCGCGGTACTTGTGTTATTAGGAGGCTTTAGTATGGCAGCACGTGCGGACAACGTTTCGCGTGTCGACCATGATGGAGTTACGTTGGTGGAGGGCGCGACATCCGATGTTCGCTTTGCCTTTACCGAGCGCACCGGTGGCGTTTCTGAAGATGCGTACTCCTCGCTCAACCTGGGCTCGCATGTAGGCGATGACCCCTTTGCTGTTCAAGAAAATCGTCGTCGAGCGCTCGAAGCGATGGGCGCCACTGAGTGCGAGCATAATCTGCTCGTGCCCAATCAGGTACATGGTGACCATATCGTTACGGTGACTTCGAACGGCGCCGACGATCTTGAGGCTGTTCGCGAGCAGATTGCCGAGGGCTGCGATGCCATCGTCTGTACGGCCCATGACGTGCCCGTGCTGCTCTGCTTTGCCGACTGCGTTCCCGTGGTGCTGGTGGCCCCTGGCGGATTTGCCGTGGTGCACTCCGGTTGGAAGGGCACGATTGCACGTATTTCTGCCAAGGCGTGCCAGGCGCTTTGCGATGCTGCCGGCTGCGATGCGAGCGACGTTTCCGCCTATATCGGCCCCCATATCTTGGCTGACGAATATGAGGTATCCCAGGAACTCATGGATCGCTTTGCCGTCGAGTTCTCTTGCATCGATGCGAGCATCTCTCGCATGCTCGATCTTTCCGCTGCCATTTGTGAGGCGCTGGTAGATGCCGGTGTGGACGCGGATAATATCGTGGATACCCAGCTTTCGACTGTGCGTCAGAACGACCGCTTTTATTCCTACCGTAACGAGGGCGGCACCTGTGGGCGCCATGCTGCGATCGGCGTGATGCTATGAGAAAGATCGTATCGGTCCTGAGCGCCGCTGTGCTTACGCTTACGCTGTGCGCCTGTTCTTCGGGATCTTCTACCTCTTCCATTACCGTGGCCGGCTCCACGACCTGCCTTCCTATCGCCGAAATTGCGGCAGAGGGCTTTAAGGAGGAGACCGGCATCGACGTGCTCGTTTCCGGTTTGGGCTCTTCCGCTGGCATCGAAGCCGTCAGCGCTGGCACGGCCGATATCGCCAGCTCCTCCCGTGGACTCAATGCCGACGAACAGGATCTGGGCCTGACTCCCATCGTCATTGCCCACGACGGTATCGCGGTCATCGTGAACGAAGACAACCCCGTCGATAACCTCTCGACCGAGCAGCTCCGCGATATCTATGCCGGTAAGATCACCAACTGGAAAGAAGTCGGTGGCGAGGACCTGAGGATTCAGGTTATCAACCGAGATGAGGCGTCTGGCACGCGTGAAGCCTTCCGCACCATCGTGATGGATGGCACCCCGTTCGATCGCCGCTCCGCCGTTCTTTCGGGCACGGGCCAGGTGCGCGACGTGGTATCTCGTTCGCGCGGTGCCATTGGCTACATTTCGCTGGGCTTCGTCGATAGCCTCAACGCCAAGACCTCGGTCAAGGCCGTCTCGGTCAATCATGTTGAGGCGTCCGAGAAGACGGTCGCGAGCGGCGGCTATCCCATCTCACGCGACCTTTACTTCTTTGTGAAGGGTGCGCCTTCGCAGCAGGCGCAGGATTACATCGACTATGTGACGTCCGAAAAGATGGACAAGCAGATTCGCGAGGCGGGCTTTATCCCCGTCACCAACGACGAGAAGGGGAGTGAGTAGCATGGAAGCACAGGAAAACTCCCAGACTGAGCAGAATGGTCAGGCGCCCAAGAAGCGCGAGCTGGCGCTCGTATCGCGCAGCACCTATATCAAGGAGAAGGCGCTGCAGTGGATCTTCTTTGCCTGCGCGTTCTTGGCGGTCGTTACCGTCATCCTGATTTTTGTCTTTACCACGTACTCGGCGCTGCCCGTCTTTACCGACATCGGTCTGGCGGACTTCTTTAGCTTTACGTGGGCGCCCTCTGAGGGTCACTACGGCATCGTGTCGCTGCTTGCCGGCTCGGGTCTGGTGACCGTCGGCGCGCTCGCCATGGGTGTGCCCCTAGGCGTGGGCACGGCCGTGTATCTGGTCGAGATCGCCAGCAAGCGCGTGCGCAAGCTCATCAGCCCTGCCGTTGACCTGTTGGCCGGCATCCCTTCTATCATCTATGGCTTCTTTGGCATGATCATCATCCGCCCGTTTATCGCACAACTGACCGGCGGTCTTGGTTTTGGCGCGCTGACGGCGTGGTTCGTGCTCGCCATTATGATCGTGCCCACCATCACGACGCTTACCATCGATGCTCTCAATTCCATTCCCATGGGCATTCGCGAGGCATCGTATGCCATGGGCGCCACCAAGTGGCAGACTATCTATAAGGTCGTGTTACCTGCCGCCAAGCTGGGTATCGTGGATGCCATCGTGCTGGGTATGGGCCGTGCCATCGGCGAGACCATGGCCGTGCTCATGGTCGTGGGTAACGCCCCGGTTATTCCCGACAGCATTGCGAGCCCCATCTCGACGCTCACGAGCCAGATTGCGCTCGACATGAGCTATTCCTCGGGTCTGCATCGCTCGGCGCTGTTCGGCATGGGCGTGGTCCTGTTTATCATTTCCGCCACGCTGGTGGGCATCGTCCGCCTGGTTTCCAAGAAGAAGAGGGGGTAGGCTATGTCCGATTCCGTTGACACGACGGTCGATACGACCTCATCGCGCGAGCGCATCAAGCGTGCCCTTTCCCACGGCAAGAAGGGCCGCATCAACAAGGACCTGTCCAACAAGATCATGCTTGGCGTGTTCCGTGCCGCGGCATACATCACCACGCTGGTGCTGGTCGCTATCATCGCCTACGTGGTCATCAACGGCCTGCCACACATCTCGCTCGACTTTATCTTCGGTTGGCCCCAGGGCGTCAACGCCGAGGGCGGTATTTGGCCCACGATCGTCTCGACCGTCTATGTGACGGCGCTCGCCATGCTTATCTGCACGCCGATCGCTGTGCTGGCAGCCGTCTATCTGGCCGAGTACGCCAAGCAGGGCAAGATCGTCGAGCTCATTCGCTACGCTGCTGACGCTTTGGCCTCGGTGCCCTCCATCGTTATGGGCCTGTTTGGCTACGCCTTGTTTGTCGAGGCTATGGGTCTGGGCCTTTCGATGGTCTCGGCCGCTCTGGCGCTTGCGCTCTTGATGCTTCCCATCGTCATGCGCACCACCGAAGAGGCCATTCGCGCCGTTCCGCGCTATATCCGTTGGGGCGCGTATGGCCTGGGCGCCACCAAGTGGCAGGTTGTCTCCAAGATCGTGCTTCCTTCTGCCTTTGGCCGTATTGCCACGGGCATTGTCCTTGCCATCGGCCGTGCCATTGGCGAGACCGCCGTGGTGCTCTACACCATGGGCCAGGCCATCAATCTACCTATCTCGCCGCTCGATTCCGGCCGCCCCATGACGGTTCACCTGTACCTGCTTGCCAACGACGGCATCAACATGAACGCAGCCTACGGCACCGCGCTCTTGCTGATGGTGATCATTCTGGCCTTCAACCTGTTTGCGCGCTTCCTGTCGCGCAAGCGTCGCTAGTTAAGGAGTCCCATGTCCGTTTACCAGTCCGCTCCCACGCTGGAGCAAGCGGCCATTACGGCCAAGGATTTCAACTTTTGGTACGGTGACTTTCATGCGCTGACGGGGCTCGACCTCAACATCGCCAAAAACGCCATCACCTCCTTCATTGGCCCTTCGGGCTGCGGTAAGTCGACGTTTTTGCGCTGCATCAACCGCATGAATGATCTGATCGAGGGTACGCGCGTCGAGGGCACCATGACGCTCGACGGCAATGATATCTATGCCGAGGGCGTCGACCCGGTCGACCTCCGTCGTCGCGTGGGCATGATCTTTCAGCAGCCCAACCCGTTTCCTAAATCCATCTACGAGAATGTCGCCTTTGGCCCTCGTCTGCAGGGCGTGACTAGCAAAAGCGACCTCGATGACATCGTGGAAGAATCGCTCAAGCGCGCCAACCTCTGGAAAGAGGTATCCAATCAGCTCAACAAGGATGGTTTGGCGCTCTCGGGCGGTCAGCAGCAGCGTCTGTGCATCGCGCGCGTGCTTGCGGTGCAACCCGATGTTCTCCTGATGGACGAGCCCTGCTCCGCCATCGATCCCACATCCGTCTCTAAGGTCGAGGATCTGATGGCCGAGCTGGCGCCCGAGATGACGATCATCATCGTCACGCATTCAATGCAGCAGGCAGCTCGTATCAGCGACTACACCGCATTCTTCTTGCAGGAAGTTGCCGGCGAGCCCGCCACGCTCATCGAGTATGGTCAAACCGACGCGATCTTCACCAGCCCGGTGGACTCGCGGACGGAAGACTATATCACCGGCCGCTTTGGCTGATCGGTGCGACTAGTCCCAAGCCGATCGGACCTGGTCCGGTGCGTATTCACTGTGCGGGCGGCATGACCGCACCCAACTGATTGGAGTGAACCATGCGTAAACTGTTTTCCCGTCAGCTCATCGAGGCCCGCCACGAGATGCTGAGCATCTACGAGGCCGTCGATCTGGCCCTCCACGATGCCGTTAAGGCCTATGTGACCGACGACCGCAAGCTCGCCACCAAGACCAAGAAGCGCACGCTTTCGATTGACGCGCGCTGCGCCAACTTGGAGGCCGTGTGCTACAACCTGATCGCCACGCAGTCGCCGGTCGCCTCCGACTTCCGCTTGCTGCAGACGATTATCTACGTCGACTTTAACCTGCAGCGCATGACCGATAAGGTTCGCCAGATCTGCCGCGCCACGCGTCACATGGTCAAGGCCGACATCTCGCTGCCCCAGGAGCTCGTCGGTACGGTTGAGGCCGAGGCCGAAGCTGTTTACCAGGTGCTGGGCTCTTCGCTTTCTGCGCTCGTCACCAATGACATGTCCATCATCTGCAACTTGGCCGTCGAGGACGAGCCGGTGCACGCCGCCTACGAGAAGTTCTTCCGCACCTTTAACCGTATGGATACGGGCGACTTTATGGACGACGACAGCAACTATGACGACCTGCGCCGCGCTATCATGGTTTCGCGCTACCTCGATCGCATCGCTTCGATTTCCATCGATGCCGCTTGCCGTCTGACCTTCCTGTTGACTGGTCAGCGTATGAACGCCGGCGATATCGCCCGTGTGGACGAGGATGAGCTCGAGAGCATGCGCGTGCCTTCGGGCGAGGGTGTTATCATGAGGCCCGCCGTCGACGCGCGCTACGTTGCCAAGGTGCCCGCTAACGAGGTCAGCGAGGGTCTTCGCTACCTGCTCGATCATCTTGAGGACGAGGACGATGGCGAGGACGACGAGGAGTAAGTGACCCCGTTCGTCGAAAGATTGTAAATACCTAAGTGAGCGCGGCCTTGCACATGCGGGGCCGCGCTCTTGCGTTAGCATGGGACTACTTGTTTGGCTGTCAGCGGAGGCGATTGGCAATGGATAACTATTTGGACTTGATGCGCGCTCGCCGCGAGCAGATTCTGGAACGTTTTTATGCGGCGCTCGATCGCGCGGGCCGCCCCCACGACGCCGCGCGCCTCATTGCCGTGTCCAAGACCGTTGGTGTCGATGAGACCGTTGCCGCCATCCAGGCGGGGTATCGCCATTTTGCCGAGAACCGCCCGCAGGAGCTGGTTCGCAAGCTCACGGGTCTGGCGGAGCATCCGGAGCTGCCCGAGGTGCGCTTCGATATGATCGGCAACCTGCAGACCAATAAGATCAATGCGGTGCTGGGCTCAGCCGAGCTGATTCACTCGGTGGGTTCGCTGCATCTGGCACAGGCGATCTCGAGCCGTGCTGTCCGCAAGATTGAGGCAGGCGAGCTCGCCGGCCCCCAGCGTGTGCTCATCGAGGTCAATGTGAGTGGTGAGGAGTCGAAGGGAGGCTTTTCGCCCGATGAGATTCGCGCCGCCGCGGGTGAGCTTGCGGAACTTGAGGGAATTTGCGTACAGGGGCTTATGACTATGGCGCCCCGGGGGAATAAGGATGTGGCACGCCGCACCTTTGCGGGGCTTCGTGAGCTGAGGGATGAGCTGGAGGCGGCGCATCCCGATTTGAACCTGCCTGAGCTTTCCTGCGGCATGAGCGAGGACTTTGAGCCTGCCCTTGAGGAGGGCTCTACGCTCGTTCGCCTGGGCAGGGTAGTATTTAGCCCGGAGTTTGCAGTAAAATAAGGCTCTGAAGTGCGCACTGATTATCGGGGCGCCTGCACTAAACCGCGAGAGGACACAACCATGGGCTTCCTTGACGAGATTAAAAATAAGATGCACCTGGGCGGCCAGCAGGGTTACGACCAGGGTTATGGCCAGGACGACGACTACGGCTACGATGACGGCTATGACGATAGTTATCAGGGCAACGGCTACAGCGGTGCTTCGGGCGAGGGCTTCTACACCCAAGACGAGCCGAGCAACGGCCTGCTTGGTCAGACGCGCCGCGGTGAAGCTGAGTCGGTTGCCGTGTATACGCGCTCCGGTCAGCTGGTCGGCGATGACTCCCGCCATGCCACGACGTATAACCCGCCTTCGCGCTCGCAGGACAGCGTTGCGAGCGGTTATCGTCCTGGTGCCTATGACACGCCGTCGAGCTACGCCGAGAACACCCGCGCCCGTGCCGCCGCTGCACCCGCGCCTGCACCGAGCGATGCCTCGGCCTATGCGAGCAATATCATCAACGCCACGCCGCAGCTGCCGGCCTATGTCCTGCGCCCCGAGAGCTATGACGACGTGGAGACCGTGGTGCGCCGCGTTCGCACCAAGCAGCCTGTCGCACTGATTTTTGTGGGCGTACGCACCGAAGTTGCCAAGCGCGTCTTGGACTTCTCTTACGGCTTTGCCTGCGGTCTGGGCGCCACGGTCAAGGAGGTAGGCGACCGCGTGTTCATGGTGCTGCCCGCCGGTTGCGAGGTCAAAGATTCCGATCTCAAGAAGCTTCGTGCCGACGGCTACCTTAAGTAAAGACAAGACGAGGAGATTCCCATCAACATCTACACTATCGTCCAGCTGGTCAACACGCTGTTCAACTTCTATTCCACGCTCATTGTCGTCTACTGCTTTATGACGTGGATTCCCATGAAGCAGGGTGGTTTACTTCAGGATATTGCTGTGGTGCTCGATAGCGTGTGCGGTCCGTGGCTCAACCTGTTCCGTCGTTTCATTCCGCCGATGGGCGGTATTGATTTTTCGCCGGTCGTTGCGATTATTGCGTTGCAGTTGGTGCAGAGGCTGGTTCTGCAGCTTCTTATAGGTATACTCGTATAGAACTGACTTTGTAACTTACGTCGGGCGTGTAGCGCCGAGGCGATGAAAAAGGAGACTTGTTATGGCTATTACCCCTGCAGACATCCAGGCTCAGACTTTCTCTGAGGCCAAGCGTGGCTACGATCCTGCTGAGGTCGACGTCTTCTTGGAGACGCTGTCCTCCGAGGTTGACGCTATGCTCGCTAAGATCGTCGACCTTAAGGGTCGTCTGACTGCTACCGAGCAGCAGCTTGCCGATGCACAGGCTCAGCTTGCCCAGGCTCAGGATGCCACCGCCCAGGCCGTTCCTGCCGCCCCTGTGGCTGCTCCCGCCCCTGACTTCTCCGCTCAGGAGCGCCAGATTTCCGCTGCCCTGATCGCTGCCCAGCAGACCGCTGAGACCATCGTCAACGATGCCAACGAGAACGCTGAGCGTATCCGCAACGAGGCTGACGCTAAGGCCCGCGAGGTTATCCGCCAGGCTCTGACCGAAAAGCAGGCCGAGCTCGAGGAAATCGATCGTCTCAAGGCTTCCCGTGAGGAGTTCAAGGCAGAGTATCTCAAGCTCATCCAGCACTTCATGGACGATGCCCAGAACTCCTTCCCGGCCGACCTCATGGCCTCCACGCCGGTCGGTTCTGCCGCTTCTCCTGCGGTGACTGTTCCCGCCGAGCCGCTGCCCGTCGCTGACCCGGTTGTCCCCGTGGCCGATCCCTTCGCCCCGATCGACAACTTTGCCGCCGACGACCTGGACTAGCATCAGAGCTACAATCTAGTGTCCTTAAGAGGAGCTCGCACCTGCGGGCTCCTTTTTTGTGGCTGTATACGGGTTGGGAAACAAAACGCCGAGCTCTGCATGCGATAGGACAGAACTCGGCGAAGGGCGCGTGGTAAAAGGTAGATTTTAAGGTATGTCTAAAAACTACTTGAGGAGGAAGTTGGAGAGGGGAATAGTGCGGGCCTCGCGATGCTCGGGATCGGCGATGTGGTCGGCGGGATAGCCACAGACGAGCATGTGATAGGGATAGACGCCCTTGGGCAGATTGAACTGCTCCTGTGCCACCTCAGGCTTAAAATGGCATACCCAGCACGTTCCCAGGCCCTGCTCGGTGGCCTCCATCATCATCTGATCACACACGATGGACGTATCGATTTCACTGGAATTCATCTGGTCATACGGGCGTACCCAAGCATCATCGGTAACGCTGCAAATAAGGAAGACAAGCGGAGCTCCAAAGATAGACCCATCACGAGCAAACCGAGGCTGACAAGCAGCAGCCTTCTCCAACAGCTCAGGCGTATCCAGCACCATCACACGGGCTGGATGATTATTACAAGCAGAAGGAGCAATACGCCCAGCCTCAACAATGGCATCCACCACAGCCTGCTCAACAGAACGATTCTCAAACTCGCGACAAGAATACCGAGACCGAGCCAGATCCAAATAAGACATACAAGCCCTCCAACAATTAAAAATCAAACAAACCCAAAGTAACCCAAACAATACCCAAAGCAGCAATCAGCCAAACGCTCATCAAGGGCCAAAGTGTCCGAACGGGTACCATAGGTCCCTTCAGCCAAACCCCCCATCGCGCTACAACTATCAGCCAAAGTTCCCAATGGTGGTACGTAAGGCGAAGGGCCGGCCACGGTTTACTTTCGAACGACTCTGCAAAGCAGCCGGAGTGAGAAAGCAAACCGTGGCCGGCCCTTCGCCGCCGGGACACGTACCCCCAATTAACTGTTCTTCATGACGATCGAATCCACGACATCGGCCACATTCTCGCAGCAGTCGGCGCAGTACTCCAGGAAGGCGTACACGTCACGCCAAGCGATGACCTCGAGCGGGTCCTTGCCGTTAACGTGCAGGTTACGCATGGCGTTGATATAGAGCTCGTCGGCCTCGGACTCGATGGTGTTGATCTGGATGACGAGCTCGCGCAGCGTCTTGGACTTGCGGTAGTTGGGCAGCTCGACCATCAGGTCCTTCATGGCGCGGCAGGCGTCGGTCACCTTGTGGGCGATCACGATGGCATCGGGATGGATGCTCTGGATGTTGGTGAAGTAGACGCGCTGCACGACGCCCTCGATGCGGTCGAGCACGGTGTCGAGCGAGCAGCTCATCAGGTCCAGATCCTCGCGCTCAAGCGGGGTGATAAAGGCGGTGAGCAGGGCGTCCTCAAGCTCATGGTGCTTCTTGTCGGCCGCATGCTCGATCGCGTGCATCTTGTCGAGCATATCGTGAATCTTTGCGGGATCGAAGTTCTCGAAAATCTTGGTAAGCAGCTCGGCGGCCTGGACGGCGAGGTCGGCGCAGGCGACGTAGTTGTCAAAGTAGAACGAATCGGGTTTCTTTGCCATGAGTGGGTCCTTTCGAGGCGAAGACGGGTGGGCGAGGTGTTACGGTCCGGATGGACGTTCGGTTTGACTAGATGAACATCATGAACAGCTTGGCCATGACAAAGCTGATGAGTCCGCAGGCGGGGAAGGTGAAGAACCAGGTGAACATCATGTCCTTGACGACGCCGAAGTTGATGGCCGAGAGGCGTTTGACGGCACCGACGCCCATGATGGCGCAGGTCTTGATGTGCGTGGAGGACACGGGGATGCCGGTAAGGGTGGCAAGCAGCAGGTTCGCGGCACCCGCCAGGTCGGCGGAGAAGCCCTGGTACTTTTCGAGCTTGACCATGCTCTGGCCAACGGACTTGATGATGCGCTCACCGCCCACGCTGGTGCCGATACCCATAGTGGCCGAGCACAGCAGCATAATCCAGATGGGGATGCCGGCATCGCCGACGCTAGTCTGGCCGTTTGCGAAGGCTACGCCTAAAAAGAGCACGCCGATGAACTTCTGTCCATCCTGCGCGCCGTGCATAAAGCTCATGGCCGCAGCGCTCGCAATCTGAGCGTATTTAAAGAAGACGTTGGCACGTCGCCTGTTGGCGGCGGCGAAAAGAATCGAGACGAGTTTGCACAGGACCCAGCCCATGACAAAGCCCAGGCCGATGGAGAGTGCCAGGCCGTAGATGACCTTCATCCACTCGTGGACGTTGACGCTGCTCGCGCCGCCGAGGGCGATAGCGGCACCGGTCAGGCCGGCGATAAGGCTGTGGCTTTGCGAGGTGGGGATGCCGAAACGCGATGCTGTGGCGCCGTAGACGACGATGGAGAACAGGGCCGCGCACAGGCAGGCGAGCGCCATGGTGCTGTTTCCGCCAAAGTCAACGATATGCGAGATGGTATTGGCGACGCTCGCGTTAAAGTGCGTCATGATGAGCACGCCGAGGAAGTTGAATGCGGCGCTCATGAGAATGGCGGCGCGGGCGGGCATGCAACGCGTAGTGACGCAGGTCGCGATGGCGTTGGGCGCGTCGGTCCATCCGTTGACGAAGATGGCGCCCAACGCGAGGATCACGGTGACGGCAAGGACTGGGTTCGACACAATTTGGCCGAGGAAGGTTGAGAACGTTACGTCCATATATGGGCTTTCTCGAAGTTTGCAGGCACGTTACAAAAACATGATAAATCGTATCACCTCCTGCGGGTTTCTTTGCCGAGTTCTGATGGGAGAAGTAATTTTTTGGCACTAAAATTGAATATTAGCCCTGTTGACCGCGGGTGTTCTTTTTGCTATCACGCCATGCGGACACGTGCGATTGCTACGACACTCCAAAACCACAGTCTGTTCGCTTTACAATATGCAAACATGCGTTCGATAATAGGAGACATGGAATATCGACAGACAGATGGCAAAACTCGGCGCGTGCACAAGCAGTATGTGGACGTTGTGGCTCGCATCCTCGCGGGCGGACAAGTCGTGCCGGTCACCGTCTGCTGGGTCGACGGTCGTTGCTTTACAATTGACGAGATTGTCTCGTCCACGGGCTTTGGCTTAACGGTTCACGGTGTTCGTACGGCAACGTATAAGGTTCGTTTTGGCGGGCATGCGACCGAGTTGTATCTGGAGGACCAGGCGTGCGGACGGCCGGACGGCTCGCAGGCCCACGTGATGCGTTGGTGGGTCTGGGCGTTTGATCGTACGCTTGAGGGCGAGCGCCGTAGGTAAGGACGCACGGCGTTCGGGTACAATGACAGGAATCTTGTCAGCTACTGCGCCGTTATTTGTGGCGCTTTTTGAAAGGACGAACCTATGAACGATATCCAGGGCTATCAGAACGGCCCCGTCGAGAGCGGCGCAAGCCGCGCCAAGGAGATGTCGCCGCGCGCGTACAACCTTGTCATGTCTGCCCTGATCTTTTTGGGCTTTTGCGCCATGGGCGCCGGCGCCTACTTTACGAGCACCATGGCGTTTGCCCGCATGATGATGAGCGGCGCCGCTTTGCCGCTGGTCTTTGGCTCGTTTATTTTGACTATCGTCGGCATTGTCATGATGTCGGCTGCCGCGGGCAAGCAGTCTGTGGGCCTGTCGCTCACGGGTTACGTGATCTTTGCGAGCACCTTTGGCCTGACCGCGTCGTTTGGCCTTGCCAACTACGACCTGCCCACCATCAACACCGCCTTTATCGCCACCGCCGCCATCACCTTTGTCTTTGGCGCGCTGGGCGTGACCTTCCCCAAGTTCTTCCAGCGCGTGTACGGCATCGGTTTTGGCGTTCTGCTTGCCACGATCCTGGTCGAGATCGTGCTGATGTTTATGGGTGTTTCGCAGTCTATTACCGACCTGATCGTGATCGTGGTGTTCGCCGGTTTTATTGGCTACGACACCTATGTGGCCACGACGGTGCCGCCCACGCTGCCCAACGCCGTGCTCATGGCGTCCAACCTGTTCGTGGATATCATCAACGTGTTCCTGCGTATCCTGAATATCCTTGGTCGTCGCGACTAGCGGCGAGTTGCAGCGGTGCTCGCCGCGTGCGTAAATCAATGCGAAAGGCGGTCCTTCGGGGCCGTCTTTTTTGTACGTGGCGGGGTATCATGGATGGGAAAAACCGAAAGCGGCAGCGACAGGAAAGGTGACCACTCATGGCAGATGTCGACAACAGGAACCGTAACCGCAGGCCCAACCGCGCGGGACAGCCCAACCCCAAGCGTGAGGCTCGCGCAAAGGCTGCCGAGCGCCACGTGGCGGCTGTGTCCGAGGCGTGTGCCAAGGATATCGAGCGCTCGCTTGCCGGCGTTCGCGAATTCGACGGTATGCCTGCCGGCTTTGTCGCGGCGATGAAGGCCAAGGCCCAAGCGGCTGCGGCTGCCGAGGAGCCGGTTGCCGAGGAGTCTGAGTCCGCCGAGGTCGAGGCCGCTGAGGTTGCGTCCGTCGAGACCGAGGTCACGGACGAGTCTGCGCCTGCCGAGGAACCCGCAGAGACCGAGTCCGCGCCTGCCGAGGAGCCCGCTCCGACCCTGCCCGAGGTCACCGTGCTTGATGCCTCCGCCACGCAGGCCATTCTGGACAACGGCCGTGGCTATGCGCAGTTTTGCGACATGGCAGTGCTCGCCTTTGCCTCGTTCACCAACCCGGGTGGCGGCTACGTCCAGGGCTATCTGGGCCAGGAGGCTACGCTCTGCGCCGATTCGTATCTGTACAACGTGCTCGACAAGCAGCGCAAGTGGTATGGCGAGAACCGTCGCCGCAATATCAACTGCGAGCTCTACCGCAACCGTGCGCTGGTAGTGCCTGCGGTGCGTTTTGACCGCAACCACGTGCATGCGTATGCCGATGTCATCGTGGCCGCCGCGCCCAATGCCAAGCGCGCACGCCAGGAGTACCGCGTGAGCGACGATGCGCTGCTGGACGCGCTGCGCGACCGTATCCGCTTTGTGCTCGCCATCTGCGACGAGCTGGATCGCGAGAAGCTCGTACTGGGCGCTTGGGGCTGCGACAACAACGGTTTTGATGCCGAGGCCGTGGCCGAGATTTTCCGCAAGGAGCTCGCATCGGGCGACTTCAAGGTCAAGCAGGTCTTCTTTGCCGTGCCTTCTACGCGCTGGGATGAGGATTTTGCCAAGTTCGAGCACGTGCTGGCAAACTTCCCCGAGCGCAACGAGGAGTCCTATGCCCAGGTTGCCGCTCGCGCTGCGGCAGCTCGCGCCGCCGAGCAGGCCCAGGCTGCTACCGAGGATGATGAGGACGAGGACGATTGGCGCAAGTACCTGTAATCGGTACGTGCTGACAGATAGGTCGAGCCGACGGGAGAGGCTGCTTCCGTCGGCTTTTTACTGAGCGAGGGGCTTACGATGAAAAACGTTCTATGCTTTGGCGACAGCAACACCTATGGTTACGATCCGGCGGGCATGCGCGACGGCACCGCGGTGCGCTATGCGCAGGATGTGCGCTGGTGCGGCGTGGCCCAACGTGACTTAGGCGAGGGCTGGCATGTAATTGAAGAAGGCCTCAACGGCCGCACGACGGTACGCGACGACATGTGCCATCTGGACACCAATCTTAACGGCATCCGCGCACTTCCGATGCTGCTCGAGGCCCATAAGCCGCTGGACGCCATTGTGATCATGCTGGGCACCAACGACTGTAAGACGGTCTTTGGCGTGACAGCTTCCGATATCGCCCGTGGTGCCATGGCGTTGATTCGCGCCGTCCGTGCGTTTGCCTGGACCGATGCCGCGCCCTGCCCACGCATCCTGCTGATGGCTCCTATCAAGATCAAGCCGCAGATCGCCGATGTGTATATGACCGACTTTGACGAGCATTCCGTTGAGGCATCTGAGCATTTTGGCGAGTACTATGCGCACGTGGCCGAGCAGTTTGGCTGCGACTTTTTGAATGCCGCCGAGTTTGCCGAGCCGGGCGATATCGACTATCTGCATATGATGCCCGAAAGCCACGAGAGCCTGGGTCACGCCGTGGCAGCCAAGCTCAAAGAGATGCTCGGTGAGTAGCACGGCCCCAAGCCACCGCAAAGGGGACAGGCACCTTTGTGGTGGTTTTGCCCGGGTAAACGAACGGATTGGCTGCCATATGGGCATGGACGAGCTCATCGACCTCTTTGCCGAGGGCGATGAGCTCGTCTCCAATACCGCTTTTGAGGATTTGGATCTTGCCTACGACGTGGCGAACGGCGCGACCTTCGATGGCGTTGTGTTCCGATCTTGCGAGTTCGATAGCGTTGACTGGAGCGGCTCGACGTTTCGCGACGTGGTGTTTCGCGGTTGCCGCTTTATCCGCTGCAACATGGAAGGCTGCTGGCTCAGCCGCTGCGACTTCGTTGACTGCTCGGCACCGGGACTCAACTTGCTCAAGGCGCGCCTGTCGAGCGTGTCGTTTGGATCGTGCGATTTGAGCTATGCGAACCTTTCGGAGGGACGCATTGGCCCTATGACAGCATGCGATACACGTCTGAGAGAGGCTGCGTTTCAGGGTGCCAAGCTGGGTCAGATACGCCTGGATGGCTGTGACCTGACGCGTGTTGATGTGTTCAAGACGTCGCTTTCCGGCGTTGATGTGTCGCGCTGTACATTTGCAGCGCCCGTTGTTTCGGGCGATTACCATGAGCTGCGTGGCCTGACGGTCAATGCCGAGCAGGCGCTGGCACTCTCGGGTTTGTTGGGAATTCAACTCGCCGACGACTAGACGCCCCGGCCCTTTGCTCGACCGCTATCTAAAATCAAACCGTCGCAACATCCGATGATTTTTCGCGTTTGCACGATTTTCATCGAATGTTGCGACGGTTTTTGGTGCAAGGTAGCCTGTCTCTTTTTGGCAGGTTACTGGCTATTTAGTACTGCCACATGTGGTTGACAGGGCCGGAGCCTTTGCCCATGTTCAGGCCGGCGGCCAGAGCGCCTGTCAGGTATGCCTTGCCGGCGTTGACGGCATCGGCAAGATCCATGCCCTGGGCCAGCGCGCAGGCGATGGCGGACGAAAGCGTGCAGCCGGTGCCGTGTGTGTTGTCGGTCTCGATGCGCTTGTGGCGGAACCACGTGGTGAGCGGATCGCCCAGATGGTTGCCCTCGTCATCGAGTGGCGCGGGTTCGGCCAATACATCGTTGGCCTCGTTGACAAGATGCCCACCCTTAACGAGGGATGCGCAACCAAAGCGGCGGGTGAGGAGCATGGCAGCATTTTGCTGTGTGCGCTCGGAGTCGACCTCGTAGTCAAGCAGGGCCATGGCCTCGGGAATATTGGGCGTGATGACGGTTGCAAGTGGGAACAGGCGGCGGGTGAGCGCCTCGGCGGCATCTTCGGCAATCAGCCGTGCGCCCGAGGTGGCTACCATGACGGGGTCGACGACCACGTTTGTCGCGTTCCGGGCGCTCAGGCGGTCGGCGATAACCTCGATAATCTCGGCAGAGGAAACCATGCCGATCTTGACGGCGCTGGGGCGGATATCGTCAAATACGGCGTCGATCTGCGCAGCGACGATATCAGGGGAGATATTCTGCACGGCGGTGACACCGAGCGTGTTTTGTGCGGTGATGGCGGTGATGGCCGTCTCGGCATACAGGCGGTGCGCCGTGATGGTCTTGATGTCGGCCTGAATGCCGGCGCCACCGCTGGAATCGGATCCTGCGATGGACAGGACGGCAGGTACCTTACTGCGATCCATGTTTGCTCCCTTGTTCGGTCGGAATCAAATGGGTCTTTAAGCCAGCATTATAAAGATGCCCGGGCCGACTCTATGTCGAACCCGGGCGGGCGATGCAATCTTTACGCAAATGTAAGCAAATGTTCACACGTCAACAACGGTCGACGTCGCGGTGCTTCCAAAAGCAATCGTGGCGACGAGTTAGTCCTCCATGCCGAGGTCGATTGTCGTGCCCTCGAACACCTTGTTGACAGTGCGGACGGCGCACATCTTGCCGCACATGGTGCAGGTTCCCTCAGTGGCGGCGGGGGATTCCTCGTAGCGCTTCTTGCCGGTGACCGGGTCGAGGGCGCACTTCCACATGGCGTCCCAGTCGAGCTTGCGGCGTGCCTGGCCCATCTTGTCGTCCATGTCACGGGCGTGCGGTACCTTCTTGGCGATGTCGGCGGCGTGTGCGGCAATCTTGGTGGCCATGAGGCCATCGAGCACGTCCTGGGCGTTAGGCAGGCATAGGTGCTCTGCCGGTGTCACGTAGCACAGGAAGTCGGCGCCGGAACTGGCGGAGATGGCGCCACCAATGGCGGCGGTGATGTGGTCGTAGCCTACGCCGATATCGGTCACCAGCGGCCCCAGCACATAGAACGGGGCGTTGTGGCACAGGCGCTTCTGCAGCTTCATGTTGGCTGCGATCTCGTCGAGCGCCATGTGACCCGGGCCTTCGACCATAACCTGGACGCCGGCGGCCCAGGCGCGCTTGCACAGCTTGCCCAGCTCGATCATCTCGGCGGTCTCGGTTGCGTCGTTGGAGTCGTAGAGACAACCCGGGCGGCAGGAGTCGCCGAGCGAGATCGTCACGTCGTATTCGTGGCAGATCTCGAGCACCTCGTCGTAGAACTCGTAGAAGGGGTTCTCGTTACCGGTGACCTCCATCCAACCAAACAGCAGCGAGCCGCCGCGGCTGACGATGTTCATGAGGCGGCCAGTCTCCTTAAAGGTCTTGATGACCGACTTGTTGATGCCGCAGTGGATGGTCATAAAGTCCACGCCGTCCTCGGCGTGCGCGCGCACGACCTCGAGCAGGTCGTCCTTGGTCAGCTTGACCAGCGGCTTTTCCATGTAGCCGATGGCGTCGTACATCGGCACCGTGCCCACCATGAGCGGCGTCTCGTCGATGAGCTGCTGGCGGAACTGGCGCGTCTTGCCCGAGTTGGAGAGGTCCATGATGGCGTCGGCGCCAAAGTCCTCGGCGATCTTGACCTTCTTCCACTCCTCGGCGGCATCGGCCTTATCGCCCGAGATGCCCAGGTTGACGTTGACCTTGGTGGAAAGGCCCTCGCCGACGCCAAAGGCGCGCATGCCCTTTTTGATATGCACGATGTTGGCGGGGATGGCGATGCGGCCGTCGGCCACGCGCTCGCGGATGTACTCGGGGTCGCGATGCTCGCGCTCGGCGACTTCTTTCATCTGCGGCGTGATTTGCCCGGCGCGGGCGAAGTCGATTTGCGTGACGAGCTTGGGCTCGGTCTGTGTGCTCATTGGCACGGCTCCCTTCGTTGGCATTACCCATATCAGGTTTGCGGGTCAGGGCGGGCGCGCCCAATCTCAGCCTGCCGTCTTGTCCTGCAAGCTCCCCGTTATGTCATGGGCTCAAGTATAGCCTGAATGGGTACGATTGGGCCAACGAGCATGTCCGTGGGGAGGCGAACATGGAAGACAAGCATCTATATCGAGAGACACAATGGGATGTATCGGCCGAGGAAAGCCGTGCGCACCATGGCCTTGTCGCGATTGGTTTTGCGGTGCTTGCCGTGCTGGTGATTGCCTTTTGTATCTGGACGCTTGGCGGTCGCGGCGGCGCTGCATGGGAGTTCGAGGCTGATGATAGTCTACCGATTATGACGATGAGGAGTACTGGCGGTAATGCCAATACGCTCGCCGTTCCGGGCGATTATTGGTATCCGCGCGACGAGTTTGTGCAATTGCAACTGAGTGGCGGATCCATTCCGGGCGAAGAAATCGAACGCGTGACGTTTGATGCGACGCTCAAAACGCTGACGGTCGAGCTCAAAGATCAAGGGGATGTGCCCACGACGATGGATATCGCGCTGACGGAATGGCGCCTGGAGCCCCCGTCGGGCGTCAAAGTATCCGACGTAGAGCACGTTAAGATTACCTACCAAGATGGCTCGACGAGCGAGATTGCAAAGGCCGACGGCTTGGCGGAGTAACGGGGTGTTTGGAAACGGCGGGTCTATTGTGCCTGCGCGTTCATGAAAACCAGGGTGTTTTTGTCTGAAAGCTCGGGGATGTGCCGATAGCCGATGTTGAATGCGGTAAGTTCGCTTGCATCCTCGAGCTTGTTTTCTGCCATCCACCGCACCATGGAGCCGCGCGCCTTTTTGCTGGCGGTCGACCGTTGGATGGGCTTGCCGTTGCGGATACCCTCGCCAAAGAGGCATGTGACGGCCGTGGCGTCGCCCGCGAGGTGGGGCAGAACGGCTTTGGCATACTCTACGCTGGCGAGGTTGACGATCGTGGTGTTTGAACCTGCCGGGGCGATAGCCCGTGCGAGCTTGTCGCCCCAAAACGCGTAGAGGTCTCGGGTATCGTCGACGGCAAGCTTTGCGCCCATCTCCAGCCGATACGGTTCGACGGCATGAAAGGGGCGAACGCACCCGTAGAGGCCGGAGAGGATCCATAGATGGTCTTGCAGCCATGTGAGCTGCGCGGAATCCATCACCTCGGGCGCCATGCTCTGGTACTGAATGCCGTGATAGGACATGATGGCAGGGGAGATGCGGCGGGCGAGTGCGGGATTGTCGAGATCGCCGTTATTCAGGATGGGCCGGAACTCATGCAGGGTGTTGAGGCAAGGCCCCAGCAGTTTGTCACTCACGTTCCATAGCGCCTGCAGGCTGTCGCTGCCTTCATTCCGCTCGATATCTAGCAGTGCGCGGTGGAGGCGAGCCGTCTCGCGCGCAAAGGGTGGAATGCCCAGGACTTCAAAAGCATCTTGGGCCGCGCGCATCTGCTTGGCGGGCGAAATGACGACCTGCAGCATGGACTCTCCTCTGCCAAAAAGGAAGTTGCGGTGGAATACGGTCTGTTTTGGCCGTTTATGGGCCAGGTTAGTCTGTATTTCACCGCAACTGATGAAGGGTTGGTTACGCGCGCTCGATGAAGGCCTTGTAGCCGCGATAGGCCTCGTAGATATCGGCCTTGTTAGCGACCTCCCACAGGGCGTGCATGGACAGGACGGCAACGCCAGAGTCGATGACGTTCATGCCGTACTTAGCCATGATGTATGCGATGGTGCCGCCGCCGCCCGCGTTGACGCGACCGAGCTCGCAGGTCTGGAAGTCCACGCCGGCCTCGTCCATGATGTCGCGGATGAGGGCCACATACTCGGCGTCGGCGTCGTTAGAGCCGCCCTTGCCGCGGCTGCCCGTGTACTTGTTAAAGCACAGGCCGCGACCCATAAAGGCTGCGTTCTTGGTTTCGAACTTGCCGGCGTAGCCCGGGTCGAAGCCGGCGGACACGTCGGAGGAGAGCATGCGGCTGCGGGCGAGCGCGCGGCGCAGGGCCAGCGGGCTATCCTCGCCGGCGAGCGTCATGATCTCGGCGACGGTGTTCTCGAAGAAGCGGCTCGTCATGCCGGTGGCACCCACGGAACCGATCTCCTCCTTGTCGACGATGAGTGTGATGCTCGTGCGCTCCACATTGGCCACATTGATCTGGGCGAGCATGGACGGATAGGCGCAGACACGGTCGTCGTGGCCATAGCCCAGAATCATGGAGCGGTCGAGGCCCATGTCACGGGCGGGGCCGGCGGGCACGACCTCGATCTCGGCGGAGAGGAAGTCCTCCTCCTCGACGTCGTACTGCTCCTTGAGGATATCCAGGAACATCTGCTTGACGGGCTCCTTGGGAGCGTCCTTGTCGTCCTCGTCAAACTTGACGGGGCGGCCGCCCACGATCACGTCGAGGATCTCGGCGTCGACGGCGTCCTTGGCGGGCTTGGCCATCTGCTCGCTCGAGAGGTGGATCAGCAGGTCGGAGATGGTAAAGACCGGGTCGTCGGCCTTGTCACCGATGTTGATGTCGACGGTGGTGCCGTCCTTTTTGCAGATGACGCCCACGAGTGCGAGCGGGGAAGCGACCCAGTGGTAGCTCTTGACGCCGCCATAGTAGTGCGTGTCGAGATAAGCCATGTCGCCGGCCTCGAAGGCGGGGTTCTGCTTGAGGTCCAGGCGCGGCGAGTCCACGTGGGCGCCCAGGATGTTAAAGCCCTGCTCGAGCGGGGCGGTGCCCAGGTTGACGAGCATGAGGTCCTTGCCGTGGTTGGCGGCGTACACCTTGTCGCCGGCCTTGAGCGCGCGGCCCTCGGCGATCACGGTCTCCAGATTGACGTAGCCCGCCTCCTCGGCCATCTTGATACCGGCCTTGACGCACAGGCGCTCGGTCTTGTTCTCACTCAAAAACTGCTTATAGCCGCGGCAAAGCTCCTCGAGCTCCTCGATCTGCTGTGGCGTGTACTTTTTCCATGCGCTGGGACGCTCCATGACGCAGGCTCCTTTCGGATCGATCGTGCTGGTTGATGTACCGTGAGCCATCGTATCACGCGCGGGCCCGCGGCGGCAGGGAAGCCTGATGTGCGGTGGCCGCGGGGCGGGGAGCGTGTAAACTGGTGTGAGCAAACCGTGCCCAGCCCAAAGCGAGGTATTCAATATGTCTGAAAAGCGCCGTACCTTTGCCGTCATCGACGGCAACTCGCTCATGCATCGCGCCTTCCACGCCGTGCCGCCGACCATGAACGCGCCGGACGGTCGCCCCACCAACGCGATCTTTGGTTTTCTGAACATGTTCCTCAAGATGATCGATGCCTTTAATCCCGACGGCGTTGTCGTGGCGTTTGACAAGGGCAAGCCGCGCGTGCGTATGGAGATGCTGCCGCAGTACAAGGCGCAGCGCCCGCCCATGGACCCCGACCTGCACGCGCAGTTCCCCATGATCAAGGAGCTGCTCGCCGCGCTCAACGTGCCCATTTTGCAGTCCGAGGGCTGGGAAGGCGACGATATCCTGGGAACCATGGCGCGCCTGGGCGAGGAGGCCGGCTGCGACATGCTGCTGGTGACCGGCGACCGCGACATGTATCAGCTCGTGACCGAGCACGTCAACGTGGTCTCGACTCGCAAGGGCCTGTCCGACGTGGCGATCATGACGCCCGAGAGCGTGGACGACCTGTATCACGGCATCACGCCGGCGCTCGTGCCCGATTTTTACGGTCTGAAGGGCGATACGTCGGACAACATTCCCGGCGTACCGGGCATCGGCCCCAAAAAGGCGAGTGCGCTCATCGCGCAGTACGGCAGCCTTGACGAGGTCATCGCGCATGCTGACGAGGTTAAGGGCAAGATGGGAGAAAACCTGCGCGCACACATCGACGACGCGCTGCTGAGCCGTAAGGTGGCGACCATCCGCACCGATGCACCCGTTGAGCTCGATTTTGAGGCGACGTCCTTCCCGGCGTTTTCCGCCGATGAGGTTTCCGCGGCGCTGGGCACGCTTGGTATCACCGCCATGCAGAACCGTTTCTTGGCGCTGATCGGCGGCGAGGGCGGGGCAGCTGCCAGCACGTTTGAGATTCCCGCCGTTTTGCGCGCAGCCGCCGGCGATGCTGGCGCGCTTGGTGCCGTTGCGGCTGAGGTCTCCCGCGTGATTGATGCCGGCGAGTGGGTCGCCGCCGTGGTGGACGATGACAAGGAAGAGGGCGCGCTCTTTGGGCTGACGCGCACGCTGTGGTTGGCGACGTCCAAGGGCCTGTTTGCGCTCGAGGAGGGCGACAGTGGTGCGGCGGCTGAGGTTGAGGGCTTCAACTTCGCCCACGGCGTGATTGCCGGCGTGCTCGCGCGTCTGTTTATGGAAGGCCGTGTGGCGAGCCCGGATATGAAGGCGCTTCTGCATGAGCTTTCGCCCATCGATTCTTCTGAGCTCGAGCTCATGGATCCGCTGGCAGTCGATTCCACGCGCATCTTCGATACCGTTGTTGCCGCCTACCTGTTGGATTCCGACCGCTCCGAGTTTGACGAGGTGTATCTGGCCGATACGTATCTGCAGATGGCGCTGCCTGCGGCGCGCGGCGCAGAGGGTGCTGGCGAGGACGCTCCTGCGCCCGCCGCTCGCACGGCGGCCTTGACGCTGGCGCTGGTTGCACCGCTGCGTGACCGCATGGCCCGCGAGAACGCCGCCAACGTGTTCGATGGGATCGAGATGCCGCTCGTGCCGGTGCTTGCCAAGATGGAGCGCGCGGGCATGCTCGTGGACCCCGACCGCCTGCACAGTCTGTCCGAGGGCCTGGCGACCCAGATTGCCGATGTCGAGCGCAGCATTCGCGACCTGGCCGGCGACGAGACCTTTAACATCGGCAGCCCCATGCAACTCTCGCACGTGCTGTTTGATGTTATGGGACTTCCGACCAAGGGCCTCAAAAAGACCAAGCGCGGCTACTATTCGACCAACGCCAAGGTGCTGAGCGACCTTGCCCGCGACCACGAGATCGTGCGCCTGATTTTGGACTGGCGTGAGAAGTCCAAGATTAAGTCGACCTATCTGGACACGCTGGGCCCGCTGCGCCGTGGTGACGGGCGTGTGCACACCACGTACAACCAGACCATCACCGCGACGGGGCGTTTGTCTTCGAGCGACCCCAATCTGCAAAACATTCCGACGCGCTCGGAGCTGGGGCGTACCGTCAAGACGGCGTTCTCGGCGGGCGAGGGCAGCGTCTTTTTGGCGGTGGACTACTCGCAGATCGAGCTGCGCCTGCTCGCGCATCTTTCGGGTGACGAGCACCTGGTGCGCGCCTTCAACGAGGGCGAGGACTTCCATGCCGAGACGGCCGCGCGCGTATTTGGCGTGCCGGTGTCCGAGGTGACACCCGACCTGCGTAGCCGCGCCAAGGCCGTGAACTTTGGCATCGTGTACGGTCAGCAGGCCTATGGTCTGTCGCAGTCGCTGCACATCTCGATGGCCGAGGCGCGCGATATGATCGATCGCTACTACGAGGCCTACCCGGGCGTGCGCACGTTCCTCGACAATGTGGTGGCGCGAGCCAAGCAGACGGGCTATGCCGAGACCATGTATGGCCGCAGACGCCATATTCCCGAGCTCAAGGCCAAAAACCCACAGCTCCGCGGCTTTGGTGAGCGCACGGCCATGAACCACCCCATGCAGGGCACCGCCGCCGACATCATCAAGATCGCCATGGCCCGCGTAAGCCGTCGCTTGGAAGAAGAAGGCTTTGCCGCCCACATGATCCTGCAGGTACACGACGAACTGGACTTTGAGTGCCCCGTCAACGAAGTCGAGCGCCTAACCACCATGGTCCGCGACGTCATGGAACACGTAGTAGACCTCCGCGTCCCCCTAATCGCCGAAGCCAGCACCGGCATAACCTGGGCCGAGGCCAAGTAGCGAGCGACGAGCTTGCGGGCGATGACCATGGGTGCGACGCTTCTGGCCGCCCGATGGTCGCAGGTCGCCAATGCCGACGCCGCGGAACGTTTCCAGGCTTGGATGCGTCCCGCGGCGTCTTTCTGTGCGGTTAGCAGCTCCTGCGGCGCACGAGCTCTACGGGGGCCACGGTCTCCATGGCGGGGGTGCGGCCTGCGATGAGGTCGAGGAGCGCCTTGCAACCCTCTTGTGCCATGAGCTCGGGGTGGCGCTGAACCGTGGTGATCTGCGGCGTGGTGAGCTTTGAGTAGATGGAGTCATCGTAGCCCACGATCTTGATGTCTCCGGGCACGTTGAGACCTGCTGCCTGCACGGCGCGCAGCGCTCCTGCGGCCGAATGGTCGCTTGTAGCAAAGATGCCGTCGAGCGGCATGCCCGCATCGATCATTCCGGCAACGATATCCTGAGCCTCGTCCATGCTAGGACGCTGGCCGGTGACGTAGGCCATGTACTCGCGGCGAAGCGGCAGGCCATGATCGGCGAGCGCATGCATATAGCCCGTGAGGCGGTCGTTGCGGTCGTAGTCTGCGGTAAAGCTCGAGATGGTGAGGATGTTTTTGCAGTCGCGGTCAATGAGTGCGCTCGTTGCCAGGTAGGCGCCGCGTTCGTCATCGGTCCCCACGTGGGGGATGGCGAGGTCCGACTGCGGCATGCGGTCGATGCAGACCACGGGGATACCGCGCGTGACGATGTCGTTCGTGAGCTCACGCAGGCCCGAGATGCATATGATGCCGTCGGCCTGCTTGCTGGCAAGGCTATGGAAGTAATCGCGCTCGCGCTGCGGATCGTTGCCGCTGTTGCAGACAAAGACAGAGTACCCCTGCGCCGCAAGCGTGCGCTCTACATGGTAGGCGATCTTGGAAAAGAAGTCGTTGGATATATCGGGCACGATCATGCCTATGGAGCGCGACTGCGCTTGGCGAAGCGTCTTGGCGGACTGGTTGGTAACGTAACCGTACTGGTCGATAACATCCTGCACGCGTTTGCGCGTGTCCTCGGAGAAACGGCCAACGTTGTTGACCACATGGCTCACGGTGGCTACGGAGACCCCGGCAAGTTGGGCGATTTCTTTCATTGAGAGCTGTTTTTGCGCCATGGGACCTCCAGCTTGGTTAACGCCTGCTGGTTAACAATTATAACGTCCTATTTGGTTAACACTTGATTATACGATTAACCATGAATTAGGTACCGTTCACGGAGTGAATAACTACCGCTTACCGATTCATACACTGGCATTTGGTAGATTCTCAGCTGGTTATACGATTAACCAAATGACGCTCTTGGACGAATTTGTGAGGGATCATCTATGCTTCTCTGCCCCAGTATGATGTGCGCCGATTACGGCGAGCTTGCCAACACGGTGCGTGAGCTCGACTCCGCGGGTGCCGATATCTTTCACTGCGATGTGATGGACGGTAGCTTTGTACCTAACTTTGCGATGGGCCTCGAGGACATCAAGGCCGTGCGCGCTGCCACGCAAAAGCTCGTCGACGTGCATCTGATGATCGAGAACCCGGCGGCCAAGATCGACCTCTTTGCCGATGCGGGCGCTGATATCATCTACATTCATCCCGAGTCCGAGCGCTATGTGGTCAAGACGCTCGCCGCCATCAAAGCGCTCGGTTGCGCTGCGGGCATCGCCGTCAACCCCGATACCGCGGTGACCCTGCTCGAGGAGATTCTCAACCTCTGCGACTACGTGATGGTTATGACGGTCAATCCCGGTTTTGCCGGGCAGGCGTTTATCGAATTCACTAAAAAGAAGATTGAACAGCTTGCGGCTCTCAAGGATGAGTACGGCTTCAAGATCATGATCGACGGCGCCTGCTCGCCCGCGCGCGTCAAGGAACTCTCGGCCATCGGTGCCGACGGCTTCATCTTGGGCACGAGCGCATTGTTTGGCAAGGACATGACCTATGCGGAAGCGCTTGAGAAGCTGCGTCAGGGAGAGGAGTACTAACCGCGGCAGGCCAGAGGCTGTCAGTTAATAGCAAAGAGCCATGTGGCTCGATCGAAAGGAACCTGTAAATGAAGATCGCAATCGGTAACGACCACGTGGCCGTCGAGCTCAAGAACATCATCAAGGAGCACCTGGAGGAGCGCGGCTACGAGGTCGTGGACTTTGGCACCAACTCCACCGAGCGTTTTGACTATCCCATCAGCGGCTACAAGGTCGGCTGCGCCGTGGCGGCAGGGGAGTGCGATCTGGGCGTTCTTATCTGTGGCACGGGCGTGGGCATCAGCCTGGCAGCCAACGCGGTTGAGGGCGTGCGTGCCGTGGTATGCTCCGAGCCCTATTCGGCCAAACTCAGCCGCGAGCACAACAACACCAACATCGTGGCCTTCGGTGCCCGCGTGGTGGGCTCCGAGCTCGCAAAGATGATCGTGGACGAATGGCTCGACGCCAAGTTCGAAGGCGGTCGTCACCAGCGCCGCATCGACATGATCGCCAAGATCAAAGAGACGCAGCAGCTCGAAGCGGCTGAAGCCTAGCCAAATTGACCGTACAGAAAAAGGGCTCGTATCAACGACGAGCCCTTTTCAATTCAAACAATTCAGCCAAGTATCTAGGCACCAAGACGCCATCCAGGCGGCAAGCAAGTAGCCCAAGGACCCGACTCGCCCGGCCAGGTCCGACGAGCAACGTTAACGTGCCGCCAGGATAGCGTCGATGAGTGTCAGTACGCCCCCGTCGTTGTTGCTCGGAATGCGCCATTTGGCGTGCGCGTTCATGTGCTCCTCGGCATTATCCACGATAAAGCTATGCCCGACGCGCTCCAGCATGGGGATGTCGTTGTACGTATCACCCACGGCGGCGGCATCAGCGATATCAATGCCCAGCTGCTCGCACAGGTGCGCGACGCCCGACCCCTTGTCGACGCCCAGGTTCATAAAGTCTATCCACTCGCGCCCGGCGTTGGTGACGTAGAGCTTGTCCGAGAACTCGGGGCTGTAGTTCTCGCGAAACGCGGGCTCGGCATCGTAGGCGGGGAAGAAGATCGAAATCTTGTTGGACTCGATATCAATGCCCTCAAAGCTATCGACGTAGTTGATCGTGTTGTAGTAGACGCTGAGTTCGTCGTGGTATTGATGGTCACGGGCAAGTACGTAGAACTCGTCGTAGCAGCATAGGACGGGGACGGCGCGAGAATCCTCCGAGGCGCGGCTCAAGACCTGCTGATACAGCGCCACATCGATGTTGCTCTTATAGATATAGTTGCCGCGATAGATGACGCAGGCTCCGTTGTCGGGGCAAAAGGCGAGGCGGTTCTTGATGCCCTCGAACATCTCCTCGAGCTTGGGGGCTGGACGTCCGCTGGCGGGGCAGAATACGATGCCGGCGTCGGCGAGCTTGTCCAGGCGCTCATCAAGACCCTGCGGCAACACGCGCTCGTCGGTGAGCAGCGTCTTGTCCATGTCGACGGCGATGAGTTTAATGTTGCCGATGTTAGCGTCTGATTCATAAGTCTGCATAAATGCTCCTTTCCGTTTCCAGATTGTTTCGGGCGTAATGACCCTCTGCTATGTAATCGAGCGTATTTTCGCAGGAATGGTGCGTACTTGCACTGCAATTCACAAACTAATGAAAAAACTTTTCAGAAATTTGAATTTGTCGCTTGTACAGCAGGCACTTTAGCGTAATATAGCGACCATCGAAAACGGAGACGGCAAAAGCACCGCTTACCGAGGAAAAGGTACCGTTTGCGATATTAGAATTGCGCCCGGCGATAGGTGAAAGGAGAGGCAGATGCAGTTCGTAAAGATCATCACCACTGCAGATAATGCCATCCGACGCCAGCGCGCAATTTCCCGACGACGATAACAATCGTCTCTGTTCGTATGGGGTGAAATGCCCCAACAGAGTCATTTTGAGGTCGTTGGGTTTTAGCACGATATAAACGCATGTTTCTAGAGCATGCTGTGCTGCTTTTTGCTATTTAACCTGATATTGCACGGTTTTTTGACCTCGAAATGACTTGCAACTGACCGATGTTCTAACTAGCTACCAAGGGCGAAAGGAAACAGCCATGAGCAAGGAAAAAGTCGTTCTCGCATATTCCGGTGGTCTTGATACATCCGTATGTGTCAAGTGGCTCCAGGACGAGAAGAATCTCGATGTCGTTTGCGTCTGCGGCAACGTGGGCCAGGAGGAGACCGGCTTGGATGCCAAGAAGCAGAAGGCGCTTGACCTGGGCGTTCTCGATTGCCAGGTGCTCGACCTGCGCGACGAGTTCTCCGATGAGTTCCTGACTAAGGCCATCGCCGCAAACTCCATGTACGAGAACAAGTACCCGCTGCTCTCCGCGCTGTCTCGCCCGCTGCTCGCCAAGAAGCTTGTCGAGGTCGCTCACGAGTTTGGCGCGACCTACGTCGCCCACGGCTGCACCGGCAAGGGTAACGACCAGGTTCGTTTTGAGGCTGCCGTCAAGGCCCTCGACCCCGAGCTTAAGGTTATCGCCCCGGTTCGCGAGTGGGATCTGAAGTGCCGTCCCGATGAGGTTGCCTATGCTCACGCCCACAACGTGCCGGTTCCCGAGGGCGCCAACGACAACCCCTATTCCATCGACGACAACCTGTGGGGTCGCGCCATCGAGTGCGGTCACCTGGAGGATCCCTGGAACGAGCCGCTCGACGACGCCTGGGTTATGACCAAGAACCCCGAGGACACGCCGGACACCCCGACCTACACCGAGATTGAGTTTGAGGCGGGCAAGCCCGTCGCCGTCGATGGCAAGAAGATGAAACTCTCCGAGATCGTCATCGCCCTCAACAAGATTTCGGGTGACAACGGCTTTGGCCGTCTCGACCTGGTCGAGGATCGTCTGGTGGGCCTCAAGAGTCGCGAGTGCTACGAGGTTCCTGGCGCCCTGACGCTCATCACCGCCCACAAGGCGCTCGAGGACATCTGCGTCGAGGGCGACCTGCTCAAGACCAAGATTAAGCTCGAGCAGGATTGGGCCACCGCCGTGTACAACGGCCAGTGGTACAGCCCGCTCAAAAACGCGCTCGATGCCTTTATGGCCGACACCCAGAAGTTCGTGACCGGCACCGTCCGTCTGAAGTTCTTTAAGGGCAACTGCCATGTCGTCGGCCGCAAGAGCCCGTTTAGCCTGTATGACTACGGTCTGGCTACCTACGACCGCGACACTACGTTTGACGAGAAGGCCAGCGCCGGCTTTATCGAGATCGATACGCTGTCGCTCAAGACGTGGGCTAAGGTCCAGGGCCCCAGCTCTGCTGCCGCCCAGGCCTAGCGCCTCCTTCCTTTGGTATCCGCGCGGCCCATCCGCGTGATACATAACGGGCGCATGGGGTCCCTACCTTTCGTTATGCTTGCTGACACTTCTTAACATCGGTGGCCCCTACGTTCCGCCCGCATATATGATGCCGCGTCTGCGGCTGAGTCCGAGCCCCGCCGGGGTTGTCCGGCGGGGCTCCTCCTATCAATTTGACGGCCCTGCGCCTATATATATGGGGAGTATCCATTATGTTCAATGCTATCGCGCATGCTTTACTTGCCCTCGCGCCCGAGTTCGATGCTGCAAAGGTCGAGGACGTTCCTATGAGCCTAAAGGCCTGGATCGATGGTTCGCAGGGCAACATTCGGAGGGAGACGTTGGGCGCCAAGTGCATGGCGCGTCACTTCTTTGCAAATTAGCTATAGGGCCTCGCACATGGTGGGGAATATACAAAACTAGCGGTTGAGAAATCGCTTTAGCGACAGGGCGCATTGCTTTGGGCGCTTGTTTTGGGATTTGATGAAAGGGGACGGTTCCATGGCTCTTTGGGGCGGTCGTTTTGAGGCAGGCGTGGCCGAGGTCACGCAGGAGTTTGGCGCGTCGTTGCCGGTTGACAAACATCTCTATAAGCAGGATATCGCCGGATCTAAGGCACATGCCAAGATGCTGGCGGCCCAGGGCATTATCAGCGCCGAGGACGAGCAGGCGATTGCCGAGGGCCTGACTGGAATCGAACAGGATATCGATGCCGGCAACTTCACCTTTGATATCAACGACGAGGACATTCATATGTCCATCGAAAGCGAGCTGACGCGTCGTATCGGCGAGGCTGGCAAGCGCTTGCATACTGGGCGTTCGCGCAACGACCAGGTGGCGACCGATACGCGCCTGGGCGTCAAGGCGCTGGCCAAGGAGCTCATGGAGGCCAATCTTGAGCTGCGCCATGTGCTGGTGGATGCGGCCAAGAAGTACGACAAGGTGATTCTGCCGGGCTACACGCATATGCAGCACGCTCAGCCCGTGCTGCTCTCGCATCATCTGCTGGCGTATTCCTGGATGTTCGCGCGCGACTTTACGCGCCTGAAGGTCGCCTTTGATGCCGCCGACAACTGCCCGCTGGGTGCTGCCGCGCTTGCCGGTACGAGCTATCCGCTCGATCGCCAGATGACGGCTGCCGAACTTGGCTTTGCGGGCGTGATTCCCAACTCGCTCGATGCGGTTTCCGACCGTGATTTCCTGCTCGATCTGCATTACGCCGGATCCGTCATGGCGATGCACCTGTCGCGTCTTTCCGAGGAGATCGTGCTGTGGTCGAGCTCCGAATTTGGCTTTATCACGCTTTCAGACTCCTACTCCACCGGCTCGTCTATCATGCCGCAGAAGAAGAACCCCGACTTTGCTGAGCTTATCCGCGGCAAGAGCGGTCGCGTGTACGGCAACCTGGTGCAGCTGCTCGTGACCATGAAGGGCCTGCCGCTTGCTTATAACAAGGACTTGCAGGAGGACAAGGAGGGCGCGCTCGATACCGCTCACACGCTCATGCAGTGCCTGTCCGTTATGGCCGGAATGATTTCGACCTGGACCGTCAACGAGGATGCCATGGCGCGCGAGTGCGGCGTGGGGCATCTTGCCGCCACCGATGTTGCCGATTACCTGGCTAAGCGTGGTCTGCCGTTCCGTGAGGCACATGCCGTGGTGGGCCATCTGGTCCTGATGTGTGAGAAGCACGGCTGCAATCTTGAGGACCTGCCGTTTGAGGTGTTCCAGGAGGCAAGCCCGCTCTTTGAGCGCGACATTACCGAGGCGCTCGACATCCCGTCGATTGTCGCCGCACGCACGACCGAGGGCGGTACCGCCCCTGCCGCCGTTGCCGTGCAGCTGCAGCGTGCCGAGGCGCAGCTCGTGGCCGACGAAGGCGTGTTTGGATCGCTAACCAAGGTTGTCGAGATGGGTCACGGGGCAAAGTAAAGGTTTGGCTGAAGACGTATTGTCCATTTATTGATAAATCGTTTTTGTTTTACGGGCGTCTGCTGATGCGGGCGTCCGTATTTTGTTGCTATGGGGGAGGGGCTTGTCGAGAACTTCTGTAGGACCTTTGGGCAGGTTGTGTAGGGGGTACGTTCACAGGCGGCAACCGACCGTCCGCTCGGTTCGATGCGGTTGATGGGCGGTCGGATGGTACTCTAATCAGGCTTCGAAACAGAAGTGACACATATGGAGCGCTTTAATAAATTGTAGCGCTTCAATAAACAGCTTTTTGTTTAACTGCAGCTAAAACTCTGTTACGATGCAGTCCGGGCGGGTGCCGGAATGGGACTTGGGCACGCGCGAACCTACTTGAAAGGCTACCTTATGGCTATCGAGAAGACCTTCATCATGATTAAGCCCGACGCGGTGCGCGATCGCAAGATCGGCGAGATCGTTGCTCGCATCGAGCGCAGCGGCCTTGTCATCGAGCGCATGGAGATGACCACGCTCGAGCGCGCTACCGTCGAGGAGCACTACGCTCATCTGGCCGACAAGCCCTTTTTTGGCGGTCTCTGCGACTTTATGACGAGCGGTCCGGTCGTCAAGATGGTCGTTTCCGGTCTCTCCGCTGTCTCCAAGATGCGCACCCTTATGGGCGCTACCAACCCGCTTGATGCTGCGCCCGGCACCATTCGCGGCGACTTCGCTGTCGATGTCAACGCCAACGTGATCCACGGCTCCGACTGCCTGGAGAACGCCGAGATCGAGATCAAGCGCTTCTTTGGCTAAACCAGCTTTGACTCCTTAAAGCTGTTAGCGTGTGGCTTGGGCGCCGCGGAACTCCATCCGCGGCGCCCTTTTATATTCCAGCTGATTTTTGGGACATGCCTAGAAATCTACTAAAAAGCCCCCGCCTGGAATGTGCGTGCATTCCAGGCGGGGGCTGTCGCTAGCGTATGGCGTTGTAAGTCTTTAGGCCTCGTCGACGACCTTGAGACCGCGGGTCTGGTCGATCTCGTTGAGGAGGTTGACGCGACGCTCGTGGCGGCCGCCCTCGAACTCGGCGTCGAGCCACTCGTCGACGATCATCTTAGCGAGCTCGGAGCCTACGACGCGGGCGCCAAAGGCGAGCACGTTGGTGTTGTTGTGCATGCGGGAGAGCTTGGCGCTGAAGGGCTCGGAGCATACGACGGCGCGTACGCCCTCGACCTTGTTGGCAGCCAGGCTGATCCCGACGCCGGTACCGCAGATCAGGATGCCCAGGTCGACGTCGCCGTTGGCAACGGCCTTACCCACCTTGTAGCCGGCGATGGGGTAGTCAAAGCTCTCGGAGGTGTCGGTGCCAAAGTTCACGACCTCGCAGCCGCGCTCCTTCAGGTGCTCGGAAATGATGTTCTTGAGCTCGACGGCGGCGTGGTCGTTACCGATACCGATCTTCATGGATGGTTCCTCTCTGGTCTGTGCGGCGCAAATGCTAAAGGTGTTTACCGCGTTCGACTGCATGATAGCGCGACTTTTGCGTAAACGCTCGGGCGTTTTTTGGTCAAACGCTTTAGCAGGCAACAAGACCCGCTTTTCATGAATGAATGCCGCCAGTTTGTGCTTGAGCGCCGTCCGCCGGAACCATGGTTGCGGTTTTTGATGCATTGTTATCAAATAGAAGAGCTAATTATTTTTGAGAGACCAGCCCGTTATGCAAGCAGGAGATACCTATGCCTACCGATTCCCTTCGTGATGCCGCGTTTTGCGATGTTTTGAACCGCGAGCTTGTCTGTGCGCTCGGCTGCACCGAGCCCATTGCCGTTGCCTATGCGGCGGCGCTGGCGAGCCAGACGCTCGGTTGCGAGCCCGAACATATGGATGTTGCCTGCTCGGGCAACATCATCAAGAACGTTAAGAGCGTGACCGTGCCCAACTCGGGCGGTATGCACGGTATTGAGGCCGCGGCCGTGCTGGGTGCGGTGGGCGGTGACGCCAAGAGCGCGCTCGAGGTGCTCGAGAGCGTTGACGATGCGGATCGTGCTCGCGTGACTGAGCTGCTTGTCGACGCCGACTACTGTGATGTGTCGCTCGTCGAGGGCGTGCCCAACCTCTACATCAAGGTGACTGCCACGGCTGGTGGCCATACCGCGGTCGTCGAGATTACCGATCACCACACCAATGTCACGTGCCATACGCTCGACGGTATTCCGGTATGCGGCAAGTCGGCGGGGGAGTGTGCCGCCTGCGCCGAGCGCGTGGTGGCCGAGCGGGCGGCGGATAAGGCCGACACACCCATGTCGATCGAGTCCATCATCGACTTTATCGAGGCCGGCGACATTGAGGATGCCCGCGCGGCCGTCGAGCGTCAGATTGAGCTGAACGGCGCGATCAGTGCCGAGGGCCTCGCGCACGCTTGGGGCGCCGAGGTGGGCCGTACGCTGCTGGGCGCTCGTGCCGATGACGTCGCCTGCCGTGCGCGTGCGCGTGCGGCCGCCGGCTCCGATGCCCGTATGAACGGCTGCGCGCTGCCGGTCGCCATTGTGTGCGGCTCGGGCAATCAGGGCATTACCTGCGCCTTGCCCGTCATGGAGTATGCCGAATACCTGCGCTGCGACCACGAGCGCCTGGTGCGCGCCGTGATGCTGTCCGATCTTATCGCCGTGCATATCAAGAGCTATATTGGTGCGCTCTCGGCGTTTTGCGGTGCTATCTGCGCCGCGTGCGGCGCCGGCGCTGCGATTACCTGGCTGTGCGGTGGCACGCGCGAGCAGATTGGCGCGACGGTCTCGAATACGCTCGGTAACGTGGGCGGCATCGTGTGCGACGGTGCCAAGGCGAGTTGTGCCGCCAAGATTTCGGCTGCCGTCGATGCGGCGATTCTGGGACATGACATGGCCATGCAGGGGCGTGGCTTCCGTGCCGGCGAGGGTTTGATCCAGGATACCGTCGAGCAGACGATTGCCAGCATGGGCTACGTGGGCCGTGTGGGTATGAAGGACACCGACGTCGAGATCCTCAACATCATGATCGGCAAAACCCAAGTGTGCTAGGACAGTTCGTCGGCTACTTGGTGTTCGTAGAAGGCTTCTACTACGGCGTTAAAGTCGCGGGCGAAGCCTTCCATGGTTCCGCGCCAGGTGACTCGGTTGGGCTTGCCCTGGCCTACATAGGCAGTCTGAATGCCGCAGGCGGGGTTAGGGAAGTCGCGTTTGGGATCGTTGCCCACCATAAGGACCTCGTGCGGTTCGAGCCCCATCACCTGAAGCTGCTCTAGATAGTAGGTGGCATCAGGCTTGCAGCGGGTGGCGTTTCCCATGTGCGTGACGAGCTCAAAGGGGGCGTCGGCCAGGTCGCCCCAACCCATGCGGCACTCGATGGCCCCCTGCGGAAAGCTGGGGTTGGTAAAGAGCGCGCAGCGCAGCCCTGCGTCCTGTACGGCCTGGAGCGCGGCGTGTGCGCCCGGCATGGCATGGGCGTTGATGAGTTCGTCATTCTTGTACGGAAGAACTTCGCGGTCGTAGTAGGTAAACGCCTCGTAGATGAGGGGATCGGAGAGGCAAATCCCGCATCGGCGCTTGACCTCTTCTTGGTAAAACTCAAGATTGGTGCGGTTGTCCGTGCCGCTGCGGCGATTGGCGTTGAGGTCGACCAGGATGGTGCCGAGGCGTGCCATCGTGCCACCGCGGCTGCGGCGCCCGATATCCGCGAGCATCGAAGAGACATCCTTAAAATAGCGAAGGATGAACGCGTTGAGGTTGATGCTAAGAAGCGTTTCGTCCATATCGAAAACGACTGCTTTGAGCACGCGGGCACCTTTCTCGAAAAATCGATCTAGAATCGTTGGCTCCGGATACTTTACCCCAAAGCCGAATGCCTGGCTGGTTATCGTCAAGTTGCGGAGACGTGTGTTCATAAGATTACGAAAAAGTCTCCACACGAGTAAAAAATCGCAGTTCACGCTTGAAATCGAACTCATTTCCCCGTAACCTATACGAACGTGATTGCATAAGCGTCACATTAGTATCTGTCGGCTCCCGAGTGTTCCTAAACGTTGTGTGCTTGTCGCACCCTTCTGTAGGTCCTAGCAATCGGGGCCCCGTAGTTCGAAAGGGGTCCACCTTTGAGTGAGATTCAGAACTCGTCCATTTTCTCTCTTGACGATGTCAACGAGGAGGAGATGAACAACCTCATCGACGGTACGATTACCGACTTTGATGAGGGCGATCTCGTTAACGGCACTGTCGTTAAGATCGAGCATGACGAGGTGCTCGTTGACATCGGATTCAAGTCCGAGGGCGTTATCCCGGTCCGCGAGCTGTCCATCCGCAAGGACGCTAACCCTGCAGACATCGTTGCACTCGGTGATCCCATCGAGGCTCTGGTTCTCCAGAAGGAGGACAAGGACGGTCGTCTGGTCCTGTCCAAGAAGCGTGCCGAGTACGAGCGTGCTTGGAACCGCATCGAGGAGAAGTTCAACTCCGGCGAGAACGTCGAGGGCGAGGTTATCGAGGTTGTCAAGGGCGGCCTGATCCTCGACATCGGCCTGCGTGGCTTCCTGCCCGCTTCCCTCGTCGACCTCCGTCGCGTCAAGGACCTCACCTCCTACATGGGCACCCGCATCGAGGCCCGCGTCATCGAGATGGACCGCAACCGCAACAACGTTGTCCTCTCCCGTCGCGTCGTGCTCGAGGAGTCCCGTAAGGCCGAGCGTTCCGAGATCCTGTCCAAGCTCAAGTCTGGCATGCGTCTCCAGGGCACCGTTTCCTCCATCGTCGACTTCGGCGCCTTCGTCGACCTCGGCGGTATCGACGGCCTCATCCACATCTCCGAGCTCTCTTGGAACCACGTCAACCATCCTTCCGAGGTTGTCAAGGTCGGCCAGGAGGTCGAGGTCGAGGTTCTCGACGTCGATCTCAACCGCGAGCGCATCTCCCTGGGTCTCAAGCAGACCACGGAGGATCCGTGGCGCGCACTGGTCAAGAAGTACCCCGTCGGCGCTATCGTCGAGGGCACTGTGACCAAGCTTGTCCCGTTCGGCGCTTTCGTCGACCTGGGCGAGGGCATCGAGGGCCTGGTGCACATCTCCGAGATGGCCAACAAGCACGTCGATCAGCCTTCTCAGGTCACCCACGTGGGCGACAAGGTTCAGGTCAAGGTCATGGAGATCGATCTCGACCGTCGTCGTATCTCCCTGTCCATGAAGTCTGCTGCTGAGACTCTGGGCGTCGAGATCGAGGTTACCCCGCTGCCTTCCGAGAAGAAGGACGAGGAGACCGACGCCGAGTAATTCGGTTTGACGATCACTTGTTTTAAGGGATTCGTCCGTAATGGACGGGTCCCTTTTTGCATTTGGCGCCGAGATGCGCAATGCTGCCGGGCTGTCCACAGGCTATTGGATTGTCGGTGCATGAAAAAAGCCGACATCCCGCCTCGGGGAGGAGGCGGGAACACACCGAGTAGACGGAGGGGTGCGGAGCGCGGTCGCGTCTCGACTGACGACGTGGCCCATCGACAGGACCATTGTAGCGCATGGCGGTTCTTGGTTTATCGTGTCGAGCGTTTGCGTTGTGCCATTGCCTGCGGTAACGGTGTGCTACACTCTTGCACTGCTGAGTGGGCCAGACGGTCGCGCGATGTGCTGCTTGCAGTACGCGTGAGGAAAGTCCGGGCTCCAGAGGGCGGGATGCCGGCTAACGGCCGGGCGGAGTGATCCGACGGAAAGCGCCGCAGAAAAGAAGACTCCCACCTGCGCCGCAAGGCGTAAAGGGAAAAGCTGAAACGGTGGTGTAAGAGACCACCAGCGTCGTGGCAACACGGCAGCTTGGCAAGCCCCATCCGGAGCAAGCGCGAATAGGAACGCTATGGGCCGGCCCGGTCCGCGTTCGGGTAGCGTGCGTGGAGCTGCATGGTAACGTGCAGACAAGATAAATGACCGTTCACGACAGAACCCGGCTTACAGGCCCACTTGGCATTTTTGTTACCCTGACAATCGGTACGGCCTTTGCCGTATTATTGAAGCTGTTCGTTGCTGCGCTTTATTTTGTTGAGGGGCTTTGTTGGACAGCTATTTTACTCTGCAATCGAATATTGAGGCTTCGGGCGAGTTTGTGGACCGCAAGAGCCGGTTTATTGCCCAGCTGGTCCATATTGTGTCCGAGGACGAGGCGAATGCCTTTATCGAGATGGTTCGCAAACGTCATTACGACGCTCGACACAATGTTCCCGCGTGGATTTTGGTCGATGGACGCGAGCGCCAGAGCGACGATGGTGAGCCGAGCCGCACGAGCGGTATGCCGACGCTCGAGGTGTTGCGCGGTGCGGAGCTCAAAAATGTTTGCTGCGTAGTGACGCGCTATTTTGGCGGCACGCTGTTGGGGCCGGGCGGCCTGGTTCGCGCCTATACTGCGGCGACGCAAGCGGCGGTGGCCGCGGCTCAGGAGGCCGGGCAGATCGTCGAGATGACGAGTGTCGTGCCTGTTGACGTGCATGTGGCCTATCCGCAGTATGAGCAGGTGCTTCGCTTGGCCCAGGATTCCGGTGCCAAGGTTTCGGATACCGAGTACGCGGATGCCGTGACACTTCATTTGGTGTTTAAGGCGGGGGAGCAGGAGTCGTTTTGCGCTAAGATGCGCGAGCTTATGGCGGGGCGCGAGGAGATTGAGGTCAGCACTCCCGAATTTGCCGAGTTCTAACGGCGACGGCCGGCGTGCTTTTGGACGGATCCCAAGCACACCGACCGTCGTTTTATGTCGCTGCCGTTTACTCGGCGAGCTGCTTTAGTACATCACAGGCGATTTCGACGGCATCGTCGATGCAACCGGGACAGCTGCGGAGCGGACCCTTGTCCGATCCGATGCCCTTGAGCGTGCCGCAGACGGTCGTCGTGTTCTTCTCGCCAAAGCGCTTGGCAATCTCGCGCGACAGTTTGTAGGTCTGGCCCTTGGTCTTGGGGTTTTCCATGCCATCGCTCATTACAAAGCCCATGATGGCCACGGCGCCCGAGATGGCACCGCAAGTTTCGGTCATGCCGCCCATGCCGGCGCCAAAGCCCTCGGTGAGGGTAAAGGCGACCTGGGGGTCGAGCCCGACGGCGGGCGCGAGCGTGCAGGCGACGGCCTGCGCGCAGTTAAAGCCGCGGGCGTGGTATTCGGCAGCCTGAGCCTGGCAGGTGGCAGTGTTGAGCTGAGTGGTATCAATCTGCTTCATCGGTGTCTCCTTGATTGCGGTGTACCCGCCTATGGTACCCTTGCTGGCGCATTCGCTTATCGAGACCGCAGTGCATATCTCATTGTTTTTCGCCATCGAACACTTTCTTAAGATTTGGGACAAATAAACATGATTAATTTGTCCCATAACCTATCGGCGGGATGGGTTGAGAGGGGTGCGGGGTAGCGGTATCGTAAACCGAATAAAAACAAAACCCAAGTAAGGGAGTTGGATATGAGCGAGCAGACCATCGGAACTACATGTGTTCAGGGCGGCTATCATCCGGGCGATGCGGAGCCGCGCCAGGTGCCCATCTACCAGTCCACCACGTGGAAGTACGACACGTCCGAGCACATGGGCAAGCTGTTTGACCTGGAGGAGTCGGGCTACTTCTACAGCCGCCTGCAGAACCCCACGTGCGATCTGGTCGCTGCCAAGATCTGCGAGATGGAGGGTGGTACCGCGGCGATGCTCACGAGCTCGGGCATGGCTGCGAACTTCCTCGCGATCTTTAACGTTGCCGGTGCCGGCGATCACGTGGTCGCAAGCTCTGCCATCTACGGCGGTACCTACAACCTGCTCGCCCACACCATGGGTCGTATGGGCGTCACCTGCACCTTTGTTGCCCCCGACTGCACCGATGAGGAGCTCGAGGCCGCCTTTAAGCCCAATACCAAGCTCGTCTTTGGCGAGACGATTGCCAACCCCGCCCTTGCCGTGCTCGATATTGAGCGCTTTGCCAAGGCCGCGCATGACCACGGCGTGCCGCTGATGGTCGACAACACCTTCCCGACGCCCGTGATGTGCCGTCCCTTTGAGTGGGGCGCCGACATCGTCACGCACTCTACCACCAAGTACATGGATGGGCATGCGGCCTACCTGGGTGGCGTGATCGTCGACCACGGCCAGTTTGACTGGATGGCCCATGCAGACAAGTTCCCGGGTCTCACCACGCCCGACGAGAGCTATCACGGCGTGACCTATGCCGAGAAGTTCGGTCGCGAGGGTGCCTTCATTACCAAGGCAACCGCTCAGCTCATGCGCGACCTCGGCCCCATGCAGAACCCGCAGGCGGCCTTCTTCCTGAACAGCTCGCTCGAGAGCCTGCATGTACGCATGCCGCGTCATTGTGAGAACGGCCTGGCCGTTGCCAAGTTCCTGCAGAGTCATCCCAAGGTGCGCTTTGTGAGCTATCCGGGCCTGGAGGGCGATAAGTACTATGACCTGGCTCAGAAGTACATGCCCAACGGTACCTGCGGCGTCGTGAGCTTTGGCTTTAACGGTGGTCGCGCGGCGGCCGAGACCTTTATGAAGAGCCTTAAGCTCGCCCAGATCGCCACGCATGTGGCAGACGCCCGCACCTGCTGCCTGCATCCCGCTAACGCCACGCATCGCCAAATGAACGATGAGGAGCTCATCGCCTGCGGCATCTCCGCCGACATGGTGCGCCTGTCGTGCGGCCTCGAGGACACGGCCGATCTGATTGCCGACCTTGAGCAGGCGCTCGAGCAGTGCTAGGCTAGCGTTCGCACAAGTCGCCGATGCTGGCAGAAAGCTTCGGCGACCTTTAGTTCCGATTCCGTAGGCGGGACCCCAATCGCGACTGTTCGCAGGCGATTGGGGCCCCGTTTTTGCGTTGCACCACTCGAAAGGATGGATATGGAGAAAACTGCAGAGCAGCTGCGCCGCGAGCACATTGCCCTTGAGGGCGACACCCATGGCAAGAACAAGTGGGCGATTCTGTTTACCGTGCTCATCATGACGTTTATGGTGTGTCTGGATTCGACCGTCGTGACCGTGGCGCTGCCCGTGATACAAAAGGAGCTGGGTGTGGGCCTCGATCGCATTCAGCTGGTAAGCTCGGTGTATCTGCTTGCGACATGCGTGGCTATGCTGCCGTTTGGCCGCTTGGGCGACGTGCGCGGCAAGGTGGGCGTATTCCAGCTGGGCGTAATCGTTTTTACGGCCGGCTCGCTGCTTTGCGGCCTTTCGAGTTCGCTCGAAGTTCTTATTCTGGCACGCATTGTGCAGGGCGTCGGCTGCGCGGCGGCCATGGCTAACAACATGGGTATCATCACCGAGTCGTTTCCGGCGCGCGAGCGCGGTCGTGCCATGGGTATTCTCGCGACCTTCGTGGCCCTCGGCATGATGTGTGGCCCCGTGCTGGGCGGCATGCTGGTGGCAAGCTTTCCCAGGGAGAGCATCTTCCTCATCAACCTGCCCATTGGCGTCATCTCGTTTATCGTGGGGCTCTATACGCTGCCGCATGTTAAGCCGGAGGCTGGCGAGCGCCCCATGTCCCTGATCGAGGCTGCTCGTCGCTGCTTTGCAAATTCGGCCTTCACCATCAACCTCGCCTGCATGCTCATCGTGTTCGTTGGTATTGGCGCATCCGAGTTTATCCTGCCGTTCTATTTTCAGGACGCCCACGGCTTTGGTTCCGACATCTCTGGACTACTCTTTTTGGCGTTGCCGATGGTGAATGCCTTTATCGGCCCGCTTTCGGGTACGGTTTCGGACCGTGTTGGCTGCGAGGGCCCCACGGCGGTCGGCCTGGGTGTGTACGTGTGCGGTCTCTTTGCGGTGAGCACGCTCAACGAGCATTCCTCCATCCTTGTGATCGTGTGCTGCGTCGCATTTATGTCGCTCGGTACGTCGATTTTCCAAAGCCCTAACAACTCCCTGTATATGGGTTCGGCCCCGCGCGAGGCGCTCGGTTTTGCGGGCAGCTTGGGCAGTTTGGCGCGCTACGCTGGCATGGCATTCGGCATTACGGTGGCGTCGCATATCCTGTATGGGCAGATGAGCGTGGCGATGGGCGAGGCCGTAACCAGTTTCGTTGCAGGCCGTCCGGATGTATTCCTATTCGGTTTTCGCTCGGTGTTCTACGTGCTTATGGCTGTGGCCGCTGTGGGTTTTGCGCTCGCCATGGTGCGTTTGGTGAGGATGCGCGCCCGCCATTAGCGTGTTGGGAGGCTGCCTGCCACGTATTCGCGCCGTCCCAAAAAGACTGGTTTGTGGTGCGATGCGGCTTGTGGGACAGGCGGGGGTCGGTCCGTGGTAGACTATCGAACAACGTTTATTAATCGCGCGGTATCGTTGCCGCGAGAAGGGGTTGCGCCATGCAGGAGCTTGAGGATCGTATTCGCCATGACGGCATCGTAAAGGCCGGTAACGTCCTTAAGGTTGATGCCTTCCTCAACCACCAGTGCGACGTTGAGCTGTTCGACCACATGGGCGCCGAGTGGGCCCGTCTGTTCAAGAATGTTGAGATCAACAAGATCCTGACGATTGAGGCTTCGGGCATTGGTATGGCTTGCATTGCAGCCCAGCACTTTGGCGGCGTGCCGGTGGTCTTTGCCAAGAAGGCCCAGTCCATTAACCTCGACGGCGAGCAGTATGCCACGACCATCTACTCCTTTACCAAGCAGAAGGAGTACCCGGTCATCGTTGGCAAGCGTTTCTTGTCCGAGGGCGACAAGGTCCTGATCATCGACGACTTCTTGGCCAACGGCTGCGCGCTCGAGGGTCTTATCAAGATCTGCGAGGCTGCGGGTGCCGAGGTGTCCGGTATTGGCATTGCGGTGGAGAAGGGCTTCCAGGGCGGTGGCGATAAGCTCCGCGAGCGCGGCTTCCGCGTTGAAAGCCTAGCCCGTATCGCCGATATGGACTGCGATACCGGCGAGATCACCTTCGCCTAAGCGCGCAACACAAGCGATTGGTATGCGATGTGACAAAGGGACTTTCCCTTTGTCACATTTTTTATGAGGGGAGGTGTTGATATGGATGAGAACAAGATGGGATGGCGTGAGTATGCGCGCTATGCCGCGATGGCGGCCGAAGAGTTGGCGCGCGATTGCGAGGTTCAGGTGTTTCGCGCGACGGGTCCGGGCGGACAAGGCGTGAACACGACGGACTCGGCGGTGCGCATGAAGCACGTGCCCACAGGGATTACCGTGACGGCGCGCGAGAGCCGCAGCCAGTTCCAAAATCGCGCGAGCTGCCTGCGTAAGCTGCGCGCTGAGCTTGAGCGTCGCGGGCGTCCACCGCGCCGACGCGTAAAGACCAAGGTACCCCAGCGCTCTCGCCAACGCAGGCTTAATGACAAGCACTTCAAAGCCATTAAAAAGGCCAACCGTCGCAAGCCGGGCAGCGACGAGTAGCCGTTTGTCCCGCTGGCCTTGCTAGCGGGCGGGGTGCCAAACTTGGAGGGCGCTGCCGAGGACGTCAACCTCGATGCGCGAGGCGACAATGGGCTCGCCGTCGGCCTGGATGGGGAAATCGGGCTGCTCGAAGGTGAGCTCGGCATGGCGGCAGCGGCGCATACGAACCGGCGGCAACTTGGTGTGGTGGCCGTCCTTGGCCGAAAGAAACATAGGCAGGGCAACGGCGCGGGGGACGGGGCCGCAGGCGTAGCAGACATCGAGTATGCCGTCGCAGGGGTCGGCATCGGGGCAGATGCGATAGCCCGAGCCATAGGTGGGGCCCAGCTGAATCGCCATGATAATCGCCCGCACGCGCTCGGCGGGCGCGCCGTCAAAGCTGACTTTCATGGGGTAGTTGCGATAGCGTAGGCCAAACTGCTCAAGGCCCGAGAGGGTGTAGAGCGGAGCGCCCGTCAAGCCAGTCTGTTTGCGCAGCTCGGTGGTTCCCAGGCCGATGGCGGCGTCGATACCGACCGAAAGCGTCTGGTCATAATACTCGACCGTCGCCTCGCCGCTACCGCTTGCAGGGCTCCATGAGCGAATGCGCCCGATGTCCTGACGTTGCAGCTCGCAGGTGAGCAGCGCGCCAAAATCCTTGCCGGAGAAATCGTCGATACCGAGCGTTTGGGCAAAATCGTTGCCGGAGCCCACGGGCAGGACGGCAAGGGCGGGGCGGGCGTCCTGCTTTTGCTTCATAAGCCCATTGACGACCTCGTGGATCACGCCGTCGCCGCCAAGAGCGATAACGGTGCGGTAGCCCTGGGCCTGTGCGGCAAGTTCCTTGGCATGCCCCATGCGCTCGGTCAGTACCAAGTCAAACTGGGATGAGCGCGCGGTCATGTCTAAAAAGCGCTGCAGGCGCTCAGCGACCTCGCGCGCCGCACCCGACTGGGCGGCTGGGTTGGCGATGATGAGCGTGCGACCAAAATCAGTTGCGTGCATGGGGCGACTCCCGGCGTGTGGCATGACAGTGCGGTCGCGCTCAGGTCGAATTGCCCCCGATTGTGGCTGCACGGCGATTATTACATCTACTCTATCAGGTCGTTGTGGCGCTCGATAGCATCCGCTACCGTACCGCCCTCATCCACAATAAGCGAACGGCGCTTGGGTGAGATGATGCGCTGGGCGGGGTACACGCCACGGTGGCCGCCGACGAGATAGCTAATAAACGAGACGATGACAAAGAAGCCCGCGGCTGTTCCATGGAACAAGTCGATAGCCATCATGCAGGTGGTGATGGGCACGTTGAGGCCGGAGCAGAACACGCCGAGCATGCCGAGAGCCGCCAGAAAACTGGGGTCAAGCCCGGTAAGGCAACCGATCCAGCCACCGAGTGCCGCACCGATGCCAAACAGGGGCGTGACCTCGCCGCCTTGGAAGCCCGCGCCCAGGGTAAGCGCTGTGACGACCAACTTGATGGCTGCGTCCGCCAGGGTGGTGTTGCCTGCAAATCCGGCGCCGGAAAGCCACGTGGAAAGGCCGGCGTAGTTCCAGGCGTCAAGGAGGGCATAGGCGGCCAAAACCACGAGTGCGCCTATGAGTGCGCGGACGAGGTAATTGGCGATAAAGCGACCGTACAGGCTTTTGACGGTTCGAACCGACCAGGCAAAGAGGCGTGCCGTCAGGCCGAAGATAATGGCGCTGATAACAACGATGACAACCGTCCGTGGTGTCATGTTGGGAACGCTGGCGATGACATTCGCCTCGTACTCGGTTCCCAAGGCAAGCGACGTAAAGTAGCCGGTAAACGAGGCGACCAGGCAGTAGATGCCCGCGGTGTAGTCGATCTTGCCGATAAAGCACATCTCCATGCCAAAGAAAGCTCCAGCAAGGGGCGAACCGAATACGGCGCCAAAGGCCGACGAGATGCCGGCGAGCATGAGGTCGTGGTGGTCATGCTTTTTGAGGTGGGCGAGGCTCGAGATGTTGCTGGCGATGGTGCCGCCAATCTGCACCGCAGCTCCCTCGCGACCGGCCGACCCGCCCGTTAGGTGCGTGAGCGTGGAGCAGACGAAGGTGAGAACGGCCATGCGCGCATGGATGAGTCGTGTGCCCAGGGCGGAGTCGATGACCAAATTGTTGCCGCGCTTGGCGGCGAGACCGTGGTTCTTGTAGACCCACGCGGTGGCCACGCCCACGACGGGGAGCAGGGCGTAGATCCACGCATGGCTCTCGCGATAGTCGGTCGCGATATTCAGCGAGGCCAAAAACGCCCAAGCGGCAACGCCCATGGCGAGCGAGACGATAACTACGAGCACGAGCAGCTTGGCGCTCGCGAGTAGGTTGCGGGCGTTGCGGCGCGTGTCGGCAGCCAAGAGATGCTCGGAGCGGGTGAGCTGTTGCCTGCCTGCCATGATGACGTCGTTAAGGGAGAAAAGGCCGCCGTCGTCGAGCGGCTGGGAATGATCCTGCGCCTCGTTTGCGCTTTCGGGTTTGTCGGTAAAAGTCATACGTTCCTCTTTTGGGTTGCAACACGAGCATTATAAAACGCGGTAAACGCGACGAGCCGGTGGGTTGGTTTTGGTTTTGTTTCGCGGCTTGCGGCCGACAGATGTATTTGCGGGTACAGGCCAAGTCGCGGTCGCGCGTCGAGGGATTATACTGAGAGAAACATAAAGAATCGGCGCTTTTGTTGCGCGCCGCAGCATGCTAGAGGTGTATATGGTTGAGAAACTCATTCCGTTGGAGGACGCGCAGGCGATCGTCTTGTCGCACGTGAATCGCACCGAAGTTGTCGAGATTCCCGTGTGGCAGGCCGCCGGTCTTCCCTTGGCAGAGGACGCGGTGGCCGATATCGACATTTCGCCGTTTGCCAACAGCGCTATGGACGGATATGCCGTGCGCTCGGCGGACTTGGCGCAGGCATCTGGCGAGGCGCCGGTGACGCTCGACGTTGTCGGACACGAGGCCGCGGGCCATGTCTTTGAGGGCGTGGTCGGCGTGGGCGAGACGGTCCGCATCATGACGGGCGCGCCGGTACCCGAAGGTGCCGATGCCGTGGTGAAATACGAGATCGTCGAGGTGCTTGACGGCGACGGCAACGAGGGCTCGCACGTGAGCTTCTCGGCGCCTGCCAAGGTAGGGGAGAACGTTCGCTCTGCCGCCGAGGAGGCCCATGTCGGCGATGTTGTGATGCACGCCGGCGAGGTTGTGGCCCCGGCCGGCGCTGGCCTGCTGGCGAGCGCCGGGTATGCGAGCGTGAAGGTGCATGCCGCGCCGCGTGTGGGCATTATCTCGCTGGGCACGGAGCTGGTCGCGCCGGGTGAGCTGCCGGCGCGCGGGCAGATTCGCGACTCCAACTCGTCGGCGTTGATGGCCGAGGCACTCGATGCCGGCGCCGAGCCGGTGTTCTTTGGCATCGCTCCCGATGATGAGCAGGCAATCGCCGAGCTCGTGCATCGCGCCGTGCAGGAGTGCGATTTTGTCATTACGAGCGGCGGTGCCTCGGCGGGCGATTACGACTATGTGACGGCGCTCGTCCGGCGCGAGGGCGAGGTGCTCTTCGACCGCATCTCGATGCGTCCCGGCAAAGCCATCACGTTTGGCCTGCTTGGGGGCAAGCCGTATTTGGGGCTTTCGGGCAATCCCGCGGCGGCGTATGTGGGCTTTGAGATGCTCGCCCGCCCCGCGATCCGCAAGATGCGCGGCTTTGCCGAGGGTACGCGTCCCGTGCAGCAGGCGATATTGACGCACGGCGTAAAGAAGCGCCAGGACCGACGCTTCTTCGATCGCGCCACGGTTTTGCGTGACCCCGAGACCGGTGAGCTGTTGGTGACCGAGGCCAAGACGCAGAATTCGGCGCTGCTCGGCACGATGCAGCGGGCTAACTGCCTGTTGCGTGTTGACGAAGGACCGTGCGACCTCAAGGTGGGCGATGTCGTGGACATTGTTCGCGTCGACCTGCCTGAGGGCGCCGTGTTGTAGGAGGAATACTATGGAGCTGAAGATATCGATCGTGACGTGTTCGGACACGCGCGATCTTGCCCAGGATGAGGCCGGAGCCGCACTCGAGGAACTTATCGAGGCGCAGGGCTGGACGGTCGCCTCACATGTGGTTGTGCGCGACGACGTCAGCGAGATCGGTGATGCCATTGTGGAAGCCGCCGATGAGTGCCACGCCAATGTCGTGCTCACCTGCGGCGGCACGGGGCTTTCGATGCGCGATGTGACGCCCGAGGCGACGCGTGCCGTTTGCGAGCGCGATGTGCCGGGTATTGCAGAGGCGATCCGTGCCTACTCCATGACCAAGACGCACCGCGCTATGCTCTCGCGCGCTATTTGCATGCAACGAGGTCATACACTTGTCGTAAACTTTCCCGGTTCTACGAAGGCCGCCCGCGAAAGCTGGGAGGCCATAGCGGACCAGCTGGAGCATGCAGCCCAAATGACAGCGGGCGGCGGACATACCAACTAAGCGGTTTACCTGCGGCGGGGCGACCTGAACGGCTGCTCCGCCTATTATTTGCGCCCAAGGGGACGGCATTCTGTAGGCGTGCCTGAAACTATATTCTCAGACAAGAATAATTTCTCAGAATCATTATTCGCACCGAAGTATAATCTAATTACAGAATAAAGCCTGCGGCGAGGTGCCCGGGTGTATCGTTCGAAAGGGTTGAACATGTTCGATATGGTTTCTCGCCGCGGATTCGTCTCGCTCTCTGCTGTCGCCGCTGCCGGCCTTGGTCTTGCCGGCTGTTCGGGCAGCAAGACGTCCGAGCCGGCCGGATCAGATGCCGGTTCTGCTAAGGCATCTTCCAAGAAAGCTGTCGAGCTGCAGGTCTTTGCCGCCAACTCGCTCGAGAAGGCTCTGCCCGAGGTTCAGGAGCTTTACACCGAGCAGACCGGCACCACCTTTGCCGACACGCAGTTTAAGGCCTCCGGCGACCTCGTCGAGCAGATGCGTGCCGGCGCCACGGCCGATGTGCTCATCACCGCTTCCAAGGGCACCATGGATGACGCCGAAGCCGCCGAGCTCGTCGACACCGACACCCGTGAGGATATGTTCGTCAACGACCTTGTGATCATTCGCGCCGAGGGCTCCGATACCAAGGTCGAGGCCATCGCCGACGTTGCGAACCTGGACGGCAAGATCGCCATCGGCGACGCCAAGACCGTTCCCGCCGGCAAGTATGCTAACCAAGCGCTGGCTTCCGTGGGCCTCTACACCGGTACCGAGGGTGATGATGGCGAGTACGCACCCGAGATCGCCGGCAAGGTCGCACTGGCAGACAAAGTTGGTACCGCCGCCGCCTATGTGTCCACAGGCGACTGCGTGGCCGGTTTTGTCTACAGCTCTGACATCTTCCGCTACGACGGCATCGAGGAGGCCTTCGTGTGCCCCGAGGATTCGCACAAGCCCATCGTGTACCCGGGTGCCGTTGCCGAGAGCTCCGAGCACGCCGACGAGGCCAAGGCGTTCATCGACTTCTGTCTGACCAACAAGAAGGCGCAGAAGATTTGGGCTAAGTACGGCTTTGAGCTTTCCGAGTAGTGCGGCTTGGCGCGATAATTCCATCGTTTTGTGTTTCACTCCGTCCTTGTATTCGCTTGGAGCTTTTCGTGCTTAAAAGATTCCGCATGCTTGTCGCCTGTGCTTTGACCCTCGCGCTTTGCTGGGTGCCGGGATTTGCGGTTGCTGGGGACGCTGAGGACGGGGCCCAGGTTGCTGCGACCGCTCATGGGCTTTCCTATGGGATCGAGGGTTTTGAGCGGTTGGCCAAGGGGACCGCTCGTGCCATGGAGGGCCAGCCTGAGGGCTACCGGTTTCCCGTTGACGAGGACGTGGACCTTGTGGTGGCGCCCGCTGCCGATCGCGTTGTGGTGTGGATATCGCCCAAGGCAGTCGAGAAGTATGGATTGGATCCGCAGGACAACGAGTGCGTATCGGGTCTCAAGGCCCTTGTCTGTGAGCTCGACAGCGCAAACTGCATGGGAGGTGCGCAGCTAGGGGACGTGGATCTTCCTTGGTATGTCACGGCGGAAACAACGTTTGATGCCGGCGGGTATACCTATGGCTTTGATGCGCGTGGTGCGGATGGGGACCGCTATGTGGTGATTGCATCAGCCTCGGGTGATGCCAAGGGCGGCGCGCGTTGGCTTGATAGCGCTCAAATGGTAGAGGCGTCGTCTGTCGCGTTGCGGGATGAGCAGGGCCCCTTGACCTCTCTGGCTTCCTTTTTGGGCGACATCGACTATCGCCCGTTTTGGGTGTCCGTTAAAACGAGTGGCCTTGCCCTGCTGATCTCCTTTGCGCTGGGCCTGTTCGCCGCGTGGAAGACTATGGGTACCTCGAGTCGCATCAAGGGCCTGCTCGATTCGGTCTTTACGATTCCTATGGTGCTGCCGCCCACGGTTTGTGGCTTTCTGCTCCTCATGCTGTTTGGCCGCTCGACCGGGGTGGGCCAGTGGCTCATCGCGCACGGCATCTCGATTGTCTTTACGTGGCCGGCGGCGGTCATTTCGGCCGTCGTTGTGTCGTTTCCGCTGGTCTACCGCACGGCACTCGGAGCCTTCGAGAGCCTCGACACGCAGATGCTCGACGCCGCGCGAACCTTGGGATGGTCCGAGTGTCGCATCTTTACCAAGCTCATGATGCCGCTCGGCTGGCCCTCGATTGCCGCCGGCACGGTGCTCGCCTTTGCCCGCGCGATGGGAGAGTTTGGCTGCACCCTGTTCTTTGCGGGCAACTACGCCGGTATTACGCAGACCATTCCCATCGCCATCTACTTTGAGTGGATGGGCGGCAACACCTCGGTGGCCCTCTTTTGGGTCGTCGTCGTGATCGTGTTTAGTTTCCTGGTAATCCTGTTCATCAACATGTACACGGCGCATTCGCAAAAGTATCGCGAGCGTGGTCTCTCCCGTGCGGAGCGCAAGCAGGCCAAGCGGCTGGGCAGCCAGACCGATTCGCTCGACCCGGTCGGCGGCGATGCCTTGCGCATCGATCGCGAGGCGCTGGCCGAGCTTATGCGCGACGACGCAGCACCGCAGGGAGGTCGATAAGCTATGTCGCTCGTTTTGGAAATCAAAAAACGCTATCCCGGGTTTATGCTCGACATGCAGCTTGAGGCCGGCGAGGAGCGTGTGGCGCTGCTGGGCGCCTCGGGCTGTGGCAAGAGCTGCACGCTGCGCTGCATTGCCGGTGTGGAGACGCCCGACGAGGGAAAGATCGTCGTCAACGGCGTGACCTTCTTTGACTCTGCGGCGGGCATCAACCTTTCGCCCCAGGAGCGAAAAAGCGCCCTGATGTTTCAAAACTATCAGCTGTTCCCTAATATGACGGTGGCCGATAACGTGTGCGCCGGCGTTGAGGGTGCAGGTGACGCCGCAGCGCGCAGGCAACTTGCCGAGCGCTACCTGGGCATCTTTGGACTGGCCGACTTTGCCGACCGTTATCCCGCGCGCCTCTCGGGCGGCCAGCAGCAGCGTGTGGCGCTTGCTCGCATGGTGGCGGCACACCCGGGCATTTTTATGTTCGACGAGCCCATGAGCGCGCTCGACGCGTATCTCAAGAGCGCGCTTGAGCAGAACATGCTCGACCTGTTCGACGTCTGTAACCGTACCGTGCTCTACGTGAGCCACGATATTGACGAGGCATGCCGCCTGTGCGAGCGCATTTGCGTGATGCACGACGGGCATGTTGAGGAGATCGGCTCTGTCGAGGACGTGGTCCGCCGCCCGCAGACGTTGGCGGCACTGCGCCTGACGGGCTGCAAGAACACGAGCCGTGCGCGCAAGATCGGCGACGAAGAGGTTGAGGCCCTCGACTGGGGCATGACCTTTAACGTGGGACGCGAGGTTCCCGATGATGTGGCGTACCTGGGGATTCGCGCAAGTTACTTCCATGTTGACAATCGTGCCGAGCGGGGCCGCAACAGCTACGATTTGCACGTGGCCCGTGTGAGTGATTCGCGTTTTGAGCGGCTGGTGCTGTTGGACGTGCCATGTGTTGATGCACCCACGCGTCTGCAGTGGAAGGTCAACAAGGTGAGCGTGTCTGTAGAGGAGTTGGCGCAGGCGGGGGAGACCTTGCGCATGCATTTTGATGCGAGCAGGATTCATTTGGTTTGTCGATAGCGCCGGGTAATGCCGTCGGGGATATAAGCCTCGGCGGCTTTGTTTTTGCCGTTCGTCGAATGAGAGATGACAAACTCTTATCAATCAGGATAATAATTTATTAAAGGCGGCACACGACGCTGTCGTACGAATGTCAACGGTGTTCGCATGGTCGATGACCGTTGATATAGTTGACCTCAACTTGTAAAGGAGGGTGCGCACATGCCGCAGACGACATACATTTGCCGCGTTGCCGCGCGTGCCCTATATATCGCTCGGAGCCGCATATGAGCAGGTATGTTCACGGCTCCGGGAGAGACGACGCACAACTAAATAGTCAACCGCAAAGCAGGTTCCCCAAAATTCCGGGTTTGAGCACGGCAGGGCAATCGCCGCCCGTCGTGCATCGATACCGCTGTTATCCGTTTTTGGTTCGAGAGGGGAACCGCCATGGCTGAAGAATTCGATTTCCATCCGATGTGGGAGAGCCTCGGCATGAATCTTGCCGACCACGATATGCTGCTGGGCGCCGTGGGCCAGATGTACGGCGACATGTTCCTGACGCAGAACAATCGCCCCAAGTCCACGTCCTACCTGGACTTTGTGGCCACCAACATCCATAGTGGCCGCATTAAGGAGATGCTCGACAAGAAGGAGGCTGGCGAGGCCACCAAGATCGTGGGCTCGTTCTGCGTCTACGTGCCCGAGGAGATCGTGCTTGCCTGTGACGGCATTCCCGTTGGTCTGTGCTCGGGTGCCGATTGGGCAACGGACAAGGTCGAGGAGCACTTGCCGCGCAACACTTGTCCGCTTATCAAGAGCTTTGCCGGATTTAAGCTGGGCGAGGTCTGCCCCTACATTGAGTCGAGTGACTTGGTGGTAGGCGAGAACACCTGCGATGGCAAGAAGAAAGCCTACGAGTTTTTTGCCACGCAAAAGAACATGTACGTCATGGATATTCCCAACGTACACGACGAGTCGACGCTCGTGACCTGGAAGGCCGAGGTCAAGAAGCTCGCCGCCAAGATCGAGGAAGAGTGCGGCGTCACGATTACGCCTGAGCGTCTGAAGGCCGCCATCCGCGCCGTCAATGAGAAGCGTCGCGCCCTGCAGCGCCTCGCTGCCACGCGCGCTGCCGACCCGGCGCCCATCAGCGGTCTTGACAGCCTGCTGACCGTTCAGGCCGCCTTTATGGACGACACGCCACGTCTGACTGGAGCCATTAACGATATGGCGGCTGAGTGCGAGCAGCGTGTCGAGACCGGCGAGGGCGTGGCGCCCAAGGGGACCAAGCGCATTCTGTACACCGGCACGCCCATGGCCGTGCCCAACTGGAAGCTGTTCAACCTCATCGAGAAAGCCGGCGGCGTTGTGGTAGGCGAGGAGTCCTGCACGGGCTCGCGCTACTACAGGGACCTGGTCGACGAGTCCGGTGAGACGGTGGACGAGATGCTCGATGCCATCGCCGAGCGCTACTTTAAGATCAACTGCGCCGTCTTTACGCCCAACGACCAGCGTATGAAGGACATTGTCCAGATGGCCAAGGACCTGCATGCCGACGGCATCGTGGACGTGGCGCTGCAGTTCTGCACGCTCTATGAGATGGAGTCCTTCCAGGTCGAGAAGGCCGCCGAGGAAGCCGACATTCCGTTTATGCACATCACGACCGACTACGCCGGTGAGGATGCAGGCCAACTGCAAACCAGGATCGAGGCCTTCTTGGAAACCATTTAGGGCTATCCGTCCCGGCGGCTTTCCCAGGCACCCGATCTTGCCGTTCAAACCGTCGCTTGCGTGCGAAAGTACGCGGCGCGCCTCTTTCACGGCAACCTCGGGCACCTGGGAAAGCCGCTTCCTTGGTTGGTTAAAAGGTTTAGGAGTTATATGTCGGAAAATATTGAGCAGCCGTTGCCCAGCACGTTTGAGGAGTTCAACGAGCAGCGCAAGGCCGCGTTTATTCGCGTTAAGGATTATAAGCAGGCGGGCAATCGCCTGGTCGGCTTTTTGTGCAGCTATACGCCGCTCGAGATTATCGATGCCGCGGGGGCCGCAAGTGTCGCTCTGTGCGGTACGTCCGATGAGGTGATCCCCGAGGCCGAGAAAGTGCTGCCGGCAAATCTGTGTCCGCTCATCAAATCGACGTACGGCTTTGCCTACTCGCAAAAGTGCCCGTTTACGTACTTTAGCGACATGATCATCGGTGAGACCACCTGCGACGGCAAGAAGAAGATGTACGAGCTCTTAAACGAGCTTAAGCGCACGCACATTCTGCATCTTCCGCAGGGTCGCGACCGCGCCTACGAGCGCGAGGGCTGGTACGAGGAGTGCCGCCTGCTCAAGGAGGAACTCGAGGGCTTCTACGGCATCACGATTACCGACGATGACCTGCACGCTGCCGTCCGTCGTCGCAACCGTTTGCGTGCGGCTCAGCTCGAGATGTTTGCGCTGCAGGCCAACCAGCCGGCGGCCATGAGCGGCGTCGACCTGATGAGCACCATGTTCGCCGGTACGTTCAGCTTTGATATCGAGGCCTATACGCAGCAACTGGAGCAAAAGGTTGCCAAGCTGCGCGAGGCCTACGACGCGGGTGAGCGCCCGGTTGCGGCGGATGCCAAGCGCATCCTGATCACCGGCTGCCCCGTGGGCGGCGTGATCAACAAGATCGGTCGCACCATCGAGTCCAACGGCGGCGTGGTCGTGTGTATGGATGACTGCTCGGGTGAGCGCACGGCGGCCATGATGGTCGACCCGGATGCGCCCGACATCCTGCGTGCGATCGCCGACCGCTACCTGGATATCAACTGCTCGGTTATGACGCCCAACGACGGTCGTATGGAGAACACGCTGGCCATGTGCAAGAAGTATCACGTCGATGGCGTAGTGGAGAGCGTGCTCCAGGCGTGCCACACCTTTAACGTGGAGAGTGCACGCATGCAGGAGGCCGTCGAGGGTGCGGGTATTCCGTATATGAAGATCGAGACCGACTACAGCAACGGCGACATGGGCCAGATAGAGACGCGCATCGCCGCCTTTATTGAGACGCTCTAGCTTCCTCAGGCACCGGATCTTGCCCCTCAAACCGTCGCTTGCGTACCAAAGTACGCTGCGCTCCTCTTTCTGGGCAACCTCCGGCACCTGAGAAACCTAGAGCTAAGGCGCCTGAGCGCGCCGCTGTCCTTGATGTTTTGATGAGGAGAGAGCCATGATAGGTATCGGGATCGATATCGGGTCTACGGCGGCTAAGGCCGCTGTGGTCGATGGAGAGGGTTCGGTGGCGTGGACGTGCGTGCAGCCAACCGGGTATTCGTCGGTCGATGCGGGGGAGCGTCTGCGCTGTGAGCTTGCCGCTGCCGGCTACGACGTGGCGGCCGACGACGTACGCGTGGTCGCGACTGGATACGGCCGTGTTGCCGTGCCCTATGCGCACAAGGTTGTGACCGAGATCACCTGCCACGGCACCGGTGCCGTGCGTCTGTTTGGCGACCATGGCACCGTGATCGATGTGGGCGGCCAGGACACCAAGGTCATTCAGCTTAAAAGTGGCCGCGTGGCCAAGTTTGCCATGAACGACAAGTGCGCCGCCGGCACGGGGCGCTTTTTGGAGATCATGGCCGACCGCCTAGGCATTTCCCAGCAGCAGATGGCAGACCTCGCCCGCACCGGCGAGCCTACCAAGATCAGCAGCATGTGCACGGTGTTTGCCGAAAGCGAGGTTATCAGCCTGATCGGTCGCGGTGAGCCGCGCGAGAACATTGCGCGTGGCGTGATCGATAGCGTGGTCTCGCGCGTGGCGACCATGGCCGGGCAGGCCGCGGGCGCCCCGTACTACCTGACCGGTGGCCTGTGCGAGAACGCCTTCGTGGTGGAGCGGCTGGCAGCGCTGCTGGGGTCGCCGGTCACCACCTCGCCCCAGGCCCGCTTTGCCGGTGCCATCGGTGCGGCGATTCACGCACAGGCGCTCAATTAATGCATCCGCTGCAGGCTCGCATTCATGCGTATACTGGGAGAAAATGATTGACCGATGAGAGGAGGTATCGATGGCTGACGATCAGATTAAGCTCACGTCTATGACTGCCGCGAGCGGTTGAGCCGCTAAGTTGGCTCCCGGAGCCCTCGCCCAGGTCCTGGGCGACTTACCCAATGTGCATAACGACAACCTGCTCGTGGGGTTCGATACCTCCGACGATGCGAGCGTTTTCCGCGTTGGCGAGAACTTGGGTCTCGTGCAGTCCATCGACTTCTTCCCGCCGATGGTCGACGATCCCTATCTGTTCGGCCAGATCGCCGCGGCCAACTCGCTGTCGGACATCTACGCCATGGGCGGGCGGCCGAGCCATGCCATGAACTTGCTCTGCATTCCCAATTGCCTGGGCGTTGAGGTTGCCGGGCAGATTCTGGCGGGTGGCGCCGACAAGTGCGTCGAGGCCGGCTGCTCCATCGCGGGCGGTCATACCATCAACGACGACGAGCCCAAGTATGGCCTGTCCGTGAGCGGCTTTGTCGCGCTCGACCGCATGCTCGCCAACAGCGGCGCGCACGTGGGCGATGTTCTGCTGCTGACCAAGGCGGTCGGCTCGGGCATCATCACCACGGCCATTAAGGGCGAGCTCATCGAGCAGGACGAGGCCGCAGCCATGTTTGACTCGATGCGCACCCTCAACGAGGCGCCGATTCGTCTGGCCGAGGGACTTGAGCTTCACGGCTGCACCGATGTCACGGGTTTTGGCTTGATCGGGCACGCGTGCGAGATGGCCGAGGGCTCGGGTGTGCAGATCGAGCTTACGTCGGGGGCGGTGCCGCTCTTTGATCAGGTGCTCGACATGGCACGTCTGGGCATTATCCCCGCGGGTTCCTACCGCAACCAGGACTTCTTTGGCCCGCGTGTGGCTGCCGACGAGGACCTGGAGCCGGGTATGTTAGATGCGCTGTACGATCCGCAGACCTCGGGTGGTTTGCTCATCGCGGCGCCCGCGGCGGATGTGGTTGAGCTTGCGCGTCGCCTGGATGCCGAGGGGCGCGTTGCCGCCGTTGTCGGTCGCGTGTGCGAGGCGGAGCCGGGCGGTCCTGCCGTCCACGTTGTTCGCTAGCCCGCACGTTTATGTAACTGTTTACCGTTCTCTAGAACGGTTCTTTCGAAAGGATTTGCTATGTCTACCAAAATTGAAGTCAATGCCATGGGCGATGCCTGCCCGCTGCCCGTCGTCAAGACGCTTAAGGCACTCAAACAGCTTGATGGCGAGGGCGCCGTCGTGACCTCGGTCGACAACGAGACCGCCGTCAAGAACATCTCCAAGATGGCGCAGGAGAAGGGCTGCACGGCCTCGGTCGAGAAGATTTCGGACGCCGAGTGGCACGTGACTGTCGCGACCGCCGGTGCCGTGGCCGTTGCAGACCCCGAGCAGGACGGTGCCGCTTTCTGCGACGCCAGCGCCGGCAAGGGCAAGCTCGTCATTTCCGTCTACACCGATTGCATGGGCCGTGGCGACGACGAGCTGGGCCACAAGCTCATGAAGGCGTTTATCTTCGCCGTGACGCAGCAGGAGGAGCTGCCCGCGACCATGCTGTTCTACAACGGCGGCGCCAAGCTCACCGTCGAAGGCTCGCCGGTGCTCGATGACCTGAAGGGCCTGGCGGAGCAGGGTGTCGAGATTCTCACCTGCGGTACCTGCCTCGACCACTATGGCATTAAAGACCAGCTTGCGGTGGGCGAGGTCACCAACATGTACGTGATCGTGGAGAAGATGGAGCAGGCCGTGCGCGTCGTGCGCCCGTAGCGTATTGGTTGGAGTTGCCATGAGGGAGAAGCGCCCGGCGCTTGTCATCACGTTTCCCACCACGGCGGCCGCCATGGGCTGCGAGTCCCTGTGCATTGAGCGCGGCCTTCCTGGGCGAACGATTCCCGTGCCCGGGGAGGTCGCTGCCGGCTGCGGTCTGGCGTGGAAGGCGTTGCCTGCCGATGAGGAGCTGCTGCGCAGCGAGCTTGCCGCGGCGGGCGTTCCCACCGAGGGCTATACCGTGATTGATATGTGGGAGGTCGTGCGATGATCTACCTGGATAACGCGGCGACGACCATGCACAAGCCGCAGGCGGTCATCGATGCCGTGACGCAGGCGATGTGCTCGCTTGGCAATGCCGGGCGTGGCGCCACGTCGGGTGCGCTCGACGCGGCGCGTACCATCCACGGCTGTCGCGCCAAGCTTGCGCGCTTGCTGGGCTGCCCGCGTGCTGACCATGTTTGTTTTACGCCCAACTCCACCGCGGCGCTCAACACCGTCATCAATGGCGTGGTGCGCCCCGGCGACCGCGTGGTCACAACGGTGCTCGAGCACAACTCCGTGCTGCGTCCGCTCAACCGCCTGGCGGCAGAGCAGGGCGTGACCGTTGAGCATGCGGGCTGCGACGCGAACGGCGTGCTCGACTACGACGAGCTCGAGCGGTTGGTCACGCCGGGCACGCGTGCTGTGGTGGTGACGCACGCCTCCAATGTGACCGGCAACGCGGTCGACATTGCGCGCGTGGCTGCCATGGCCCATGCAGCCGGTGCGTTGGTGATCGTCGACGCTTCGCAGTCTGCCGGCACGGCGAAGATCGATATGGCTGGTATGGGGCTCGACATTGTGTGCTTTACCGGCCACAAGGGGCTCATGGGTCCGCAGGGGACCGGCGGCCTGGCCGTGGCGGAGGGCGTCGACGTGGCGCCCTGGGCTATGGGCGGTACGGGCGTACACAGTTTCGCTGCGCTGCAGCCGCTTGAGTGGCCTACGCGCCTGGAGGCGGGCACGCTCAACGGCCACGGCATCGCGGGACTTTCCGCAGGTCTCGACTTTATCGAGGCGCAAAGCGGAGTCGAGGCGATTGCGGCGCATGAGCGAGCACTGGCGGATCGCTTTCTCGCTGGCGTGCGCGAAATCCCGGAGATCAAGCTCTACGGCGCCTTTGACCAGCCGTCGCGCTCGGCGATCGTCTCACTCAACGTGGGTGATATCGACTCTGCCGAGATCTCGGACGCGCTCATGCAGGGGTGGGGGATTGCGACGCGCCCCGGTGCCCATTGCGCCCCACTCATGCACCGTGCGCTGGGAACCGAGCGCCAGGGCGTAGTTCGCTTCTCGTTTGGTTACTTCAACACGGCCGAGGAAGTCAACATGGCGATTGAGGCTCTGCGCGATTTGAGCTGCGATTAGACCAACCTTTTGCGCCCTTAGATAAACCGTTTACGCTACCTTCCCGCATTGTCGCTTATACAGGGTAATGTGAAATGATGGCCCACACTGGGACTCTGTATCTTTGCGAATTGCGGGAAGGTTCCTATGAACAGGATCACTGCTGCCCTCTATAGGTTTTTGGTTGTCTATCTTTCGGTTGCGATGGTCGTGACCTCGATACCCCTTGCGCCCCGCGCGGCCTATGCCGATGATGCCGGGGCGGTCGCCGTCGAGAGCGAGGCCCAAGAGACCGACTCGAGCTCTGACGCTGATGTCGATGCGGTCGATAACGCGTCGTCTTCGAGCGAGGGCAGCTCATCCACAACTTCCGACCAAACGAATAACGCTCAGGACGAATCGTCCAGCTCGGATACCAGCACTTCCACGTCGAGCTTGGCCCAAGACCTTTCGAGCTCCGCGACCAACTCCGATGCTGCAAAGAGCTTGGCTGCTACGGCGGAACCCTCGTCCGATGACAGCGAAGTCGATTCCCTCGTGTATGAGGACCCAACGGTCTATGAGTATGCCAAGCTTATGCCGAACGGCTATGTGTATCCGTGTGATGCAAGCGGAAACGTTACGGTAGAGATCGATGGAAACGACCCGTATGAGAACTCTGTCGATGGTAAATTGGTAACCAATCTGATCGTTGATTACGGAGTGGATGGGGTCCCCGGATATATTTGTGAGTATTCCTCCAATCTGCGTTCGGTGCGTTTTGAGAACAGCTCTATTTCTTCAATTGGACTACACGCCTTTTCTGGGTGCTCCAATCTCGCCGATATCAGCTTTTCCGGTATGACCATTGGAAGTATCGGAACAGGGGCCTTTTCTGGGTGCGGATCGCTTACGAGCCTGAACATTAATGACGTTGCTACCATCGGCTCTATGGGCGATGCCGCGTTTGCCTGGAGCGGGCTGCGGTCTACGGGTCTCGACAAGGTCGTTGGTCTCAGTTCGATTCCTGAGAACGCTTATAATGCCTGCAGCGCTCTGACCGATACCGGTCTGGGCGGGAACACATCCATCACGTCAATCGGCGTTAATGCGTTCAAAAACTGCTCCCGCCTTGCGACGACCGGACTTGAGAGCAATACGACGATCAAGACGCTCCGCGAAGGTTGCTTCTCCGGGACCAATATGAGCGGCGGGCTGACGCTGCCCCTTTATTCCAAAATCGAGGAACTGCCGAGCCGTGCGTTCTATGGCTCTAAGCTCGAAACCGTGTACCTTGGGTGCGACCATGTGGTGCTCATTAATTCCACCACGTTTCCCAAGCAATACATGACTGTCATGGTCCCTGCCAAGATGGTTTCGCAATACGAAAGCGGCCACCCTAAAGAGGTTTGGGAGAGCTGTAATGGTAGCCTGCCCGTCCCCGTAGGCAAGATGCTCCAAAAGATTGAGATCTCGCGTGATCCCGACAAGATGGCCTATCAGCCGGGGGAAAAGATCTCGCTCGAGGGCATGAGTGTCACATTTCAATATCCTCATTCGACGATGGATAGCGACTACGAAGCGCTCATAAAGGAAGAACTCGGCGAATACCTTACGGCGACCCCCTGCGATGGTGATGTCTTCGACGAGTCGATGGACGGAGAACCTATACAGCTCGTGTACGACGATGGCTACACGCGCCTTGTCGCGTACAGCAAGGGCAACCTGCAGCAGGCGGCCTACGAGTATGCCAAGCTCATGCCCAACTACTATCTGTATCCGTGCGACGCAAACGGAAATCTTACAGTAGAAATCGATGAGAACAGCCCGCGCGAGAACTCCGTCGACGGTCGAATGGTAACGAATTTGATTGTCGATTACGGGGTGGATGAAGTCGACGCACAGCTCTGTGCCGACTCTACCAATCTGCGTTCAGTGCGCTTTGAGAACACTTCCATTTCCAAAATCGGATTGCACGCCTTCTATAACTGCCCGAATCTCACCGATATCAGCCTTTCCGGTATGACCATCGGCACCATCGGGAAAGAGGCATTCTATGGCTGCAAGTCGCTTGCGAGCCTGAACATCAGCGAGACTACTACCATTGGCTCGATGGGCGACGCCGCGTTTGCCGAGAGTGGACTGGTGTCCACGGGGCTCGACAAGGTTATCGGCCTCACATCGATTCCCGACAGAGCCTACGAAGGCTGCAAGGCTCTGACCGATACCGGCCTGGACAAGAATGCCTCCATTACATCGATTGGCGTTTGCGCGTTCAGGTTTTGCTCGAACCTTGCTACCACAGGGCTCGAGAGCAACACAACGGTCGAAACGCTTGGCCACACCTGCTTCTACGGCACCGACTTGAGCGGCGGACTGACGCTGCCATATAACTCCAAGATCGAGGAGTTGCCGGAAAAGGCGTTTGGCAGTACCAATCTCGAGACCGTGTTCTTTGGGTGCAACCATGCGGTGCTCATTAACACCGACACGTTCCCCAAATACAACATGACCGTCATGGTCCCTGCCAGGATGATTCCGAAGTATGCTAACGGGCATCCCAAAGCTGTTTGGGAGAGGTGCAACGGCTGCCTGCCCGTCCCGGTGGGCAAGGTGCTCGAGAACGTTGAGATCTCACGCGACCCCAACAACATGACCTACGAGACGGGGGAGACCATTTCGCTCGAGGGCATGAGCGTTGAGCTCGATTACCCGCATACGGTATCGATTTGGAACTACGAGGCGCTCATACAGGAAGAGCTCGGCGAGTACCTTACGGCCACCCCCTGCGACGGTGACGTCTTCGATGAGTCGATGGACGGACAGCCCGTAAAGCTCGTGTATGACGACGGCTATTCGCATTTTGAAACCCAGACCAAGGGCACGCTACGGCTCAAGAAGCCTGAGCCGACGTCGTTCCAGATCTCCTATGCTCAAACGATCGATAAAGGCGAACGCAAACTGATGGACGGCGTTGAGCTGCCCGATGTTTCCGGCGCGACGACGATCGATGCGGGCGCCGAGGTCACGCTCGATGCCGGTGCTTTGGGGATGCTCAACGACAACATCACGTTTAAGGGTTGGTATGACACCGAGTCCGGCAAGTACATCTCCAGGGAGCCGGTCTACACGTTTACGCCGGATAAGGATCTGTCCCTGGAGGCTCGCTTTAAGCTCAAGGACTATGCGGTGCATGTCAACGATGCGCAGGCGACCGATTCGTCGCAGGACTATGCGCACCTGAGTGTTACCGCCCAAAACTGCTATCGCAATGCCGGCGAGACGGTTGAGGTTTCTGCCGTCACGGATAACGCCCTGTTCCTGGGCTGGTATCTGGGCGAGGGCGATGATGCGTTCGCCGCGAGCGATCAGCTCGACTTTACCTATACGGTGGACAAGGCGGACGCGATTGTGTCCGAGGACAAGACTGACGCTAGGATCGAGATCACTCCGCGATACTGCGCTCCGCAGGCGAGCGTTGTGCTGAGTGTGGATGGGGTCGATGAGAACGGGCAGCCGCTCGGGCAGTTCCTTTCCACCGGTCTGTACGGCATCGGGTCGCGCGTAACGGTCGTGGCGGTGCCAATGCCTGGCTATGTGTTTGACTACGCGACCGATGCCCTCGGCAACGTTGTCTTTACCGGCGACGATGGTCCGTCCTACACGTTTGTGCTCGAGGGAGATGTGCAGTACACCGCGCATTTCCGCGAGGCGACTGACCCCGACGAGTCACTCGCGGCGCTGAAGGCCGCGCTCATCGCCGCGATTACGGCTGCGGCCGTTCTCGCCACCATGTATGGCCTGGGCGAGACTGTCGACCCCATCGCGGCCGACGCGGTGATTGAGATCGGTATGGCCGACAACATTGAGGATGTTGCCGCTGTGGGCACCAAGGTGCTCAAGGAGATTAAGGACATCATCGACGACCACAAGAAGCCCAAGCCTCATGGCGACCATAAGATTGAGATTATTGCCACCGCGCAGCCCGAGGTGGGCGGTGCCGTTACCGGAGGCGGTATCCACTATGAGGGGACGGTCGCCACGCTCGAGGCTGTCGCCAATCCCGGCTATCGCTTCGTATGTTGGAAAGAGAACGGCGTCGAGGTCTCGACATCTCCTCTCAAGACGATGACGATCACGGACCTGACGCCCGAGGTTGTAAAGATGACGGCCGTCTTTGAGAAAAAAGTCGAGGTCACGGCAGTTGCCGAAGCCGATGGCATTCAGGCCGATTTTTCGACGGGCTGCACCGCAAGCCCTGTAAAGCAGAGCATCACCCGTGGCGATCAGGCTATGGTCACTGCGAGCGAGGGTCCCGACTATGCCTTTGTGGGATGGTTTGAGGACGGCATCGAGGTTTCGCCCGAGCGCACGTATATCTTCAAGGCCGAGGTCGACCGCCATCTGGTTGCGCGCTTCCGCAAGGCGGACAAGACCATCCTAGTGAATACCGATCCCTTCGACAGCGCCGAGGTGCTGTGCGATGGTGTGCCGGTCGTGGATGGCAAGGTTCGCGCGAAGGATGGGGACATTCTCACGTTTACGATGCGGCCCAAGGTGCGCCCCGACAATCCGGAGAAGACGTACCGCTTTGTAGAGTGGCGAGAAACCGATGCGCAGGGTATCACGATTGCCAACAAGCAGGAAGTTTGCGAATACCGCGTTAACGGGAATGCCCGGATCGAGGCTGTAATGGACGGCAGGGATGCGCATACTGTGCGTGCCGAGGCCGACCCGCTCGAGGGCGGTACCGTTACGCTGAAGCGCGGTGAGACTGCTGGCATGGTACTCGAGGTTCCCGAAGGCGAGCGCGTGACCGCGGAGGCCACCCCATCCGAGGGCTATATCTTCGACGGTTGGTATCTGAGCAACGGCGGCTCGGATGCCACCTCGACGCTGGTTTCGAGCGAGCGCTCCTATACCTTTGAGCCCATTACCGACTGCGTGATCCAGGCAAAGTTTACGCGTGCCTGCAAGGTGGACGTTGTCGTTGAGCCGGCCGCGGCCATGGCGGGCAAATATTTGGTGCACGGCGAGGGCTACTGCATGAAGGGCGAGCCTGCCACGCTGAGCATTGAGCTCACGGCCGAGGCGAGCAAACAATTTACCTTTAAGGGCTGGTACGACGCCAAGACGGACCTGCTTTTGGGCACCGACCCCAGCTACCTTGAGTTCTATCCCGAGGACGTGGAATGCACGGTGCGTGCGGTGTTTGAGGAAAACACGTATACCGTGACGGCGAAGGCAAAAAAGACCTTTGTGGAGCGCGGTGCCGTTGAGATCGAGGGGCATCCTGGCGCATCTTCTGTTACCTGTGGCTACGGCGATACAGTGATGCTCAAGGCAAAGGCCAACGACGGCTATCGTTTTGACCATTGGAAGGATGACTCCGGTAGGGAGTACGACACCGCCGAGCTGGTCGTCAAGGTCACCAAGAGCGATACCTATACCGCGATTTTTACCGACTCAAAGCCCGAGGTCATCGTCACCGCCGATTCATGGCTCGGCGGTACCGTGACGTGCAATGGGACCGTGGTGAAGCCTACGACCGATACGTTCAAATTAGGGGAAACCCTTCATTTGACGGCCAAGGCCCATCCTGGCTTTTTGTTCTGGGGTTGGTACGTCAATGGCCGCCTGAAGAGCCTTAAGCACGAGACCTCGTTGGTTGCGAAGGCTCGCGGTAAAACCGGGCACTGCGTTATTACCGCGGGCTTTGTGCCTATCGATACCGTCTGCGTGCCCCTCGCTGATCCTGCGGAGGGCGGCACCGTCAAGGCGAGCCGCGTTCTTGCGGACCGCGGCGCGGAGGTTGCCCTTAAGGCAACGCCCAATCCCGGTTATGTCTTTACTGGTTGGTATACGGCAGACGGCACGTTTGAGTCTGCCGATGCGGAGTTCACCTGCCACCAGGAGCGCAGCCATGTGCACATCGCTCGCTTTATGGCAAAAAGCTATGAAGTCGACGCCACGACGGTAGTCGATTCCGGCACCGGTTCGCTGGTCGAATCGAGTGTCGCCGGCTGGGCCGAGGGCACGGGTACCGTTGAGGCGGGGCATGCCGCCACGCTGACCGCGCATGCGCTTTCGGGCTATGCGTTTGAGTATTGGGCCGATGCTTCGGGCGCCGTGGTAAGCCGTGACAGCACCTATCACGTGGTGCCGACGTCTGACACGACGCTTCAGGCCGTGTTCTCGGCAAAACAATATACGGTGGACGTCTCGTGCGAGGAGAGCATGGGCACGGTCGAGGGCGCGGGGGCGTATGCCGCTGGACAGGTCGCAACCGTGCGTGCGGTCGCCGCCGAGGATACGGCTTTTGTGGGCTGGTTCCGTAACGGCACATGCGTGAGCTCCAAGAAAACCTATCGATTTGCCGTGCGTGAGGATACGTCGCTCTATGCCGTCTTTGCGTCGGGTTCGTATGTCGTGCATACCGTTGCTTCGCCTGCCGAGGGCGGAGCCGTGAGCGGCTTTGGTGGCTATGAGGCTGGCGACCGCGCAACGCTTCGTGCGATCGCCAACACCGGGTATTCGTTTGCGGGTTGGACGGACGACAAGGGCGAGACAGTCAGCGAGAACGCCGACTATACCGTTAAGGTCGCGGGTGACGCCACCTATACGGCGACCTTTACGCCTAAGTCCTATCAGGTCGTTTTGAGCGCGAGTGACGATAGCGTTAGCACCCTGAGCGGCGAGGGCTCCTATCAATTCGGTGATACGGTCGAACTCAACGCTACGCCTATGGGTACCAAGCGATTTGTCGGTTGGTATGTCCTGGATGCCGAGGGCAACAAGTTGCTGCTGAGCTGCGACGCCCATTGCTGGGTTAAGCTCGACAAGGACATGGTCGAGGGGCTCGAGGACGATACGTTGGAGCTCCAGGCCGTGTTTGCCGATCCGTACGAGGTGACCGTTACGGGCGAGGTCGTGGTGAAGGACAAGGCTTCGAACAGGGGCTGCCGTGTTACGGGCAGCGGTAGCTTTGCCGTGGGCGACCAGGTGGAACTGTCCGCTGTTGCCGGTATGGGCTATCGCTTTGTGGGCTGGAGCACCGATAAGGAGGGCACCTCGATTGTCGAGACCGCGACGACCCTCGATGTGACCGCCACGCAAGACATAACGTACTACGCGCAGTTCGAATCCGATGGACAGGTGACCATTACCGTCACTGGCTCGTCCATCTTCCGCGGTACGGCCCTTCTGATCGACGGCATTCCTGCCGGCAGCAGGTCCTACGACAGGGGCGACATGTTTATGGCCATCGCGATTCCGTGGAAGAAGTACCACTTCTCGCATTGGGTCGACGATGCGGGTGTCACGGTGAGCTACAGCGCGTTCTATATCGGTACCGCAAAGGAGAATAGGCAGCTTACGGCCGTGTTCTACGAGACGGGCTGCGATGTTCAGGTCGCTACGTATCCTAAGGATGCTGGCTTTTCGATGGTAGCGCTCGGTACGGGTGGCTCCTACCACTCCGCGGCGATTATGTTTACCGTGCCGCATAAGGGTTGGAAGTTTAAATACTGGGTCGATGAGAACGGCATGCCCGTTGGCTTTACGCCGGTCATTAACCGCGTGGTGTTTGGCAACCGAACCTTTACGGCCGTTTATGAACGGGCGACGATGTCGGTTACGGCGGTTGATCCGCGTCAGGGCGGACACGTCGAGGGCTCCTCCGAGGACGAATCTCTGGGCTATGCCGTGACCAACGAAGTCGAGAACGGTGAGTCCACGACCCTGACTGCCGTTTCCGATGCGGGGTATGTGTTCGATGGGTGGTATGCGCGCAATGATGACGGGTCGTTGGGCGATGAGCCGCTGAGCACGGATGCTACCTGGACGTTTGTCCCCGAGGACAACATGACCGTCGAGGCGCGCTTTGCGGAGGCGCCTAAGTACAAGGTGACGGCCCGAGCGGTCAACGGATCGGTTGATTCGGAGTCTGCTTTGGACGCTACGGATGGTAAGGTGACGCTTTCGGCGACGCCCGATGAGGGCTGCTACCTGACGCGCGTGACCGTTGCCGAAGAGGCAGGTGATGACGGTTCGGCCGGCAATGCCTATGACCTTGATATTTCTGACTATAAGGGTGGGGCGTACGAGGTCACACTGAGTGGCGTGAGTGCTCAGCAAAAGGTCACGTTTGAATTCGAGAAGGCTGCGGCTCCGGAGGTGCTCGCTCAGCCGCGGGATGCGAGTGCTTACGAGGGCGATCCGGTTGAGCTTTCGGTCGTCGCCGAGGCGGGGCGCAACGTTCGCGTCCATGCGGCCGTGTCTTCTGGATCCGCTGCAGACGTCAAGCTGAGCTACCAGTGGTATCGCGTGTCTGACGATGGCGGCAAGGCGGTGGCGCTGAAGAGCGAGACGGGGGAGACTCTTTCGATCGCCCAGCTCGACAGCGACGGCGAAGGCGAGTACTTCTGCCGCATTACGCAGAACTACCTAGGCACGGTGGCAAAGACGGATACCGAACATGCGAAGGTATCCATCGTGCCCCGAGAAGCACTTGTGTTTAACGGGCGCGTGCTGCCGGTGGCGACCGCTCACGATGAATACCGCGCGCAGATTGCCGGCGCTATGGGCGGCAAGGCGCCGTATGCGTACAACTTGGATGATGTTGAGGTTCCTGAGGGCATGCAGCTGACGCTGGCAGATGACGGATCGGGCGCCTTGGTGCTCTCGGGCGTGCCTGCGGCCACGGGTGCGTGTCGCTTCAAGATTAGGTGCACTGATGACCTGGGCAACAAGTGCGATGCGCACTTCGTGCTGCTCGTGAAGGCGAAGAAAGCCCCGCTTGCATTTGAGGGCCAGACCTTTACCTACAACGCGACGGCGCAGGCCCCGGAGCTCTCGGGCGTGCCCGAGGGTTGCGAGGACGATGTCAAACTGACCTATGTTGGCACGGGTGACACACATTACTCGTCGGATCAGGCGCCGGTGGATGCCGGCACGTATCGTGCGGTGGCGACGCTCGATGCCAAGGGATATGTCGGTAATGCCTCCTGTGACTTCACGATCGAGAAGGCCCCGGTCGATATTTCGATCGAGACGGCTGATGTGACATACGATGGCGCACGACACGGTGCGGCGGTTGCGGTTGCCGGTCTTGATACGTCTGCCTATTCCGTTGCCTATCGAGGTATAGATGGAACGTCCTATGGTCCGACGGCGCTGGAGCCGTACGACAGTGGCAACTACCGCGTCACGGTTAAGGTGACTGACCCCAACTATCAGGGTAAAAAGTCCGCCGAGTTCTCGATTGCAAAGGCAAGCCAGGTCATTACGGGAACGACGAGCTATTCGGGTGTTTACGGTGGAGACCCCATTGTGTTTAACAACGTTGCCCAGACTCCCGTGAGCTTTGAGCTGGTTGATTCCGATGACGATGCGAGCCCGGTTTCGATTAAGGGACGCTGTGCGACGGTGAAGGCCGCCGGTACGGCGCGTGTTGTCGCCCATGCCGCTGCCTCGCGTAACTATCTTGCTGCCGAAGACGTTGAACTGACGGTTGCTGTTGCGCCGGCTCAGCTGCTGGTGAAGGTCGACGATGCCGAACGCTTTGAGGGCCAGGAGAATCCCGAGTTTACTTCCAGCTTGGTGAGCCGTTGCGACACCTCGGACGTAAAGGTCACGTACTTCTGCTCGGCGAATAAGAAATCGCCAGCGGGTGAGTACCAGATCGACGCGGCGGTCGCCGATCCGAACTTTGATGTCGCGGTCGACCCCGGCACGCTGACGGTCAAGAAGAAGCCCGAGCACTACAAGGTGACGGCGAAGGCAGTCAACGGTTCGGTCAACAATGCTTTGGTTTCGGTTGTTGAGGGCGGGGACGCGATCCTCTCGGCGACGCCCGACGAGGGCTGCTACCTCGAGCGCGTGACGGTCGTGCAGGCCGGCTCGGATGCGACCGTTGACCTCGACATTTCTGATTACAAGGGCGGGGCGTACGAGGTCACGCTGAACGATGTCACCGCATCGCAGGAGGTCACGTTCGAGTTTGCGAAGGCGGACGCTCCGCGTGTGGTCGCGCAGGCGAAGGACGTGAGCGTCCACGAGGGCGATACCGTCGCGCTCTCGGTCGCTGCCGAGGCAGGCAAGAACGTCGCCGACCACGCGGCCTCGTCCACGGGTTGCGCTGCCGAGGTTGAGCTTTCCTACCAGTGGTTCCGCATGGCGAATGGCAAGGCCGTGGCGCTCGATGGCGAGACGGGGGAGACGCTCTCGCTCGCGGACCTCGATGACGAGAAAGCCGGCGAGTACTTCTGCCGCATCACTCAACGCTACCTTGGTACTGAGAAGCAAGCGGACAGTGATTGTGCCGCCGTTTCCGTCGTGCCGTGGGACACCCTTGTGTTTAACGGCGACCTGCTGCCGGCAGCGAGCGCGCACGGCACGTACCTCGCAACGATTGCCGGGGCCGCGGGCGGCAAGGCTCCGTACGAGTACGCATGGGATGAGACGAAGCTCCCCGACGGATTCAAGCTTTCCCGTACACCGGGCGGTCTGACGCTCTCGGGCATCCCGTCCAAGACGGGCGTTTCCGCCTTTGATATCACGTGCAGGGATGCTCGTGGCGAGGCCATGACCGCCCGCTTTGCGCTTGTTGTCCAGGCAAAGCACGTAAAGCTATCGTTCACGGATAGCGACTTTACCTTTAATGGCGCGTCGCAGGCGCCCGAAGTTTCCGGTGCTCCTAAGGTCTGCAAGGGCGACCTTAGGGTCTGGTACTTCGGTACCGGAAGCACGCAATATTCCTCGACGGAGGCCCCGACCGATGCCGGCACGTACCGCGCTGTCGTCACGCTGCGCAGCCACGGCTACATCGGTGCCGCTACCTGCCAGTTCGAGATCGCTCCGGCAAAGCTCAAGGTGAAGGTTGACGACGCCGAGCGCTTCGAGGGAGAGGCGAACCCAGCGTTTACCTCGCGCCTGGAGGGTGCGGTTGACACTTCGGGTGTGAAGGTCGAGTATTCCTGCGATGCCGATGAGAGCTCTCCTGCTGGCGAGTACCAGATCGGCGCGACGGTCACCGACCCGAACTTCGATGTCGAGGTCGTGCCCGGAACGCTGACGGTGAAAAAGAAGCAGGAGCCCGTCGATCCAGACCCGGTGGTTCCGGACCCGGACAATCCTGATCCGGACAACCCGGATCCCGATCAGCCTGATCCTGGTCCCAACCCCGACCCGGATCCTAACCCTGAACCTGATAATCCTGATCCGGGCCCCAAGCCGGATCCCGATAATCCCGACCCTGATAACCCCGAGCCCGATAACCCGGACAAGCCCGAGCGCATTGAGGTGACGGCAAAGGCGGTCAACGGTTCGGTCGACAACGCTTCCGTCACCGTTGATGCGGGCGGCGACGTGACGCTCTCGGCGACGCCCGACGAGGGCTGCTACCTCGAGCTGGTGACGGTCACGGAAGCCGGCTCGGACAAGGCCATCGATCTCGATATCTCCGACTATGAGGGCGGGGCGTACGAGGTCACGTTGAGTAGCGTCACCGCGTCGCAGGAGGTCACGTTCGAGTTCGTGAAGGCGGACGCTCCGAAGGTGATCGCCCAGCCGCAGGATGCGAGCGCCCACGAGAGCGATGCTGTCGTGCTCTCGGTTGCTGCCGAGGCGGGCAAGGGCGTCCTCGACCACGCGTCCTCGTCCACGGGTTCCGCCGCTGATGTCGAACTGTCCTATCAATGGTTCCACATGGTGGGCGGCGAGGCCGTGGCGCTCGAGGGCGAGACGGGGGAGACGCTCCTCATCGAGGGCCTCGATGACGATTGCGCCGGCGAGTATTTCTGCCGCGTCACCCAGCGCTACCTTGGTACCGAGACGCAGGTGGAAAGCGATCGTGCCGTCGTTTCCGTTGTGCCCCGGGATGCCCTTGTGTTCAACGGCGGTCTGCTGCCGGTCGCACGTGCGCATAGCACGTATCGCGCGACGATTTCGGGCGCCGCGGGTGGCGAAGCTCCGTATGAGTACACGTGGGACGACGCTAAGCTCCCCGACGGGTTTAAGCTTACCCGCACAGCGGGCGGTTTGACGCTCTCGGGCACCCCGTCCAAGGTCGGAGTGTCTACCTTTGACATCACGTGCAAGGATGCTCAGGGCAAGACCGTGACCGCGCACTTTGTTCTAGTCGTTCAGGCGAAGCGGGTCGAGCTTGCATTTGAGGGCGGCAACTTCGTCTATAGCGGTGATGCTCAAGCGCCCAAGGTCACGGGGGTTCCCAAGGCCTGCGAAGGTGACCTGAGGGTTAGGTACTACGGGACGGGCGGCACGCACTATTCGTCGAGTGAGGCCCCGACCGATGCCGGCACGTATCGCGCCGTTGCCACGCTGCGAAGCGACGGGTATATCAGCGCCGCCTCGCGCAAGTTCAAGATTTCACCGGCGAAGCTTAAGGTAAAGGTCGACGATGTTGAACGCTTCGAGGGAGAGATGAATCCCGCCTTTACCTCGAGCCTAAAGAGCTCGGCTGATACCTCGGGCGTGAAGGTCGAGTACTCCTGCGTCGCCGATGAGAGTTCCCCGGCGGGCGAGTACCAGATCGGGGCGACGGTCGCCGACCCGAACTTCGATGTCACGGTTGAGCCCGGTACGCTGACGGTGAAGAAGAAGCAGGAGCCTGTCGACCCGGACCCGGTGGTTCCCGATCCGGACAAGCCCGATGGACCCGATCCGGACAAGCCGGACCCGGACAAGCCCGAGCCTGACCAGCCTGATCCGGGCAAGCCTGAGCCCGACAAACCGGAGCCTGATCAGCCGGACAAGCCGGACCCGGATAACCCGGATAAGCCTGAGCCTGACAACCCGAGCAAGCCAGAGCCGGAAAAGCCCGGAACGCCCGATTCCGACCAGCCGGATTCAAAGGATCCGACAAAACCCGGTAGTTCGGATGACTCCGCAGCTGATAAGGCAAAGGCTTCGGGCGCGGAAAACTCCGGCAAGAAGGAATCTTCCAAGTCGAGCGCTCAGCAGCTCGCCGACACGGGCGATCGTGCGCCATTGGCCGTCGCTGTCGCTGCAGGCGCCGTTGCGCTTGTCGCGCTGGGACTCGAGCTGCTGCGTCGCCGTCGCTCGGACGCGTAACGGCTCAAAAGGGGCGGCTAGATTGAAGCTTTGCGCGATTTAGTCTGCTAAAGCGTATATACTTGCGGGACGGGTCTTTTGCCCGTCCCGTTTTTGTTTTTGACTCGAAAGGTGGTCCCATGGCTTCATCCGCTCCGCGCGGTCTGCGCTCCGACCATGTCGTCACCGTCGGCATCGCTCTGTTCTCGATGCTCTTTGGCGCCGGCAACCTCATTATTCCGCCGCTGCTGGCGCTGCAGGCAGGTTCCGCCACGCCGGTCGCCATGTTCGGCTTTCTGATTGCCGCCATCGGCCTGCCCGTCATGGGCTTTATCGCCGTGGCGCTTGCCGGAACGGCGCGCGAGCTTGCTGGCCGCGTGCACCCCAAGTTTGGCGAGTTCTTTGTCGCGGCGGTGTATCTGGCCATTGGCCCGTGCCTGGCCATTCCGCGTACGAGTTCCACGGCCTTCGAGATGCTGGTGCCGCTGTTGCCCGAGGGCGTCTCGCTCGGCACGGCGCGCCTGGTGTTTGCCGTCGGCTTCTTCGTCGTCGCGTTTGCGCTCACGCTGCGCCCGGGCGTCATCACACGCGTGCTCGGCCGCATTACGGGCCCCGCGCTCATTGCCCTTATCGTATTGGTCGTGGGTGCCGCCATGGTCTCGCCGCTGGGCCCCGCCGCCGCGCCGCAGGCTCCCTATGATGCCGGTGCTGCCGTGCAGGGCTTTTTGACCGGCTACCAGACCATGGACCTGCTCGCGTCGCTCGCCTTTGGCATCATCATCGCCGAGACCATCCACGAGCTGGGCGTTACCGATGACAAGCGCGTGGCCTTCGAGATTTCGCGATCCGGCGTGATCGCCGGCGTGCTCATGGCCATCATCTACTGCGGCTTGGGACTTGCCGGTATGCAGCTCGGCACCGTGATGCCCGACGCTACCAACGGCGCCGCCATCCTCGCCCGTTCGGCCTCCATGCATTTTGGGCTTGCCGGCACGGTCGTGGTCTTCGCCATCTTCTTCCTCGCCTGCATGAACGTGTGCATCGGCCTCATCAGCTGCTGCTCGCGTTACTTCTGCGAGACGTATGTGGTCGAAGGGGGAGCGGAGGCCTCTGAGGAGGCCATGCGCCGTCCCTTTGCGGTTCTCGCCTTTGTGTTCGCAGCGTTTTCGTGCGTGCTCTCCAACGTGGGCCTCGACGTGATTCTTATGTTCTCGGTGCCCATGCTCAACGCCTTGTATCCCGTTGCCATCGTGCTGGTACTGATGGGCCTGGTGCACGGCTTTTGCGACGCTCATCCGCAGGTGTGGGTCTGGGTCGGCGGCGTTGTCGCGGTGCAGAGCGTGATTACCTCGGTCCGCGATGCGTTCTTTACGGGCGCGTGGCTGCCGTTCGATGCGCTGCCGCTGGCAGACATTGGAGCCGCGTGGGCGCCGGTTGCCGTGGTGGCGTTTGTGATCGGCCTGCTCCACAGTCGGTTTGTCGTACATTCGAGGAGCTAGGGTATCGTCGCTTGCACAGGCGGGGAGTCTCCCCTATAATTTCCTTCGCTTTGGGACACGCAAGGTTTAGACCTTAGCTGCTCAACACCTTCGGGACGTGGCGCAGTTTGGTAGCGCGCCTGCTTTGGGAGCAGGATGTCGCAGGTTCAAATCCTGTCGTCCCGACCATATCTTGCGGGCGTAGTTCAATGGTAGAACCCCAGCCTTCCAAGCTGATGACGCGGGTTCGATTCCCGTCGCCCGCTCCATAAGAATTGTTTTAACGGCTTTGGTTTCCTTTGGGGATCAGAGCTGTTTTCGTTTACGCGCCGGGCGACGGGAATCGAACCCGCCAGGGTGCGGAGCTGAGAAAATGCGTGAGCATTTCCAGCGCAGCACGCAAGGGCCGAAGGCCCGCAGCGAAGCAAATCCTTGGACTTCCCGTCGCCCGCTCCAAGCTATATAATCGCAGGCCAATATGCTAATTTGGCTCGCGTTTATTTTTTATACCGTCCGACCTCGCAGGGCAAATGAACCAGGAGCGTTTGTCCCGAATCGTAAGAAAGAAGTGATTTCCATGGCACAGAGTAAGGCAGAATACCCCACCTCCGATTGCCTGGCGCCCGCCGCGATCGAGGCGAAGACCGAGGCCGCAGGCGTTACCAAGGCCAACCTGCCGGTCTCGAAGGCCTTTTTGCTCGCCATGTTCGCCGGCGCGTTCATCGCCTTCGGCGGCCTGTTCTTCACGGTCTTTCTGAGCGATCCCACGCTTTGCTGGGGCGCCCAGCGCTTCGTGGGCGGTCTTGCTTTTTGCCTGGGACTGGTGCTCGTGCTCATTTGCGGCGCGGAACTGTTTACCGGCAACTCGCTTATGGTCTGCGCGCTTAAGAGCAACAAGATCACGCTCGTCCAGATGCTCAAGGCTTGGGCTATTGTGTGGATCGGCAATTTTGCCGGCGCCCTCTTCGTTGTCTTTTTGATTTACATGGCAGCTATTTACAAGCTCAACGGCGAGGCCGTCGCCAACGCCATGGTGAGCGTCGCCGCCGGTAAGGTTACGATCGACGCCGTTACCATCTTCTTCCGCGGCATTCTGTGCAACATCTTTGTCTGCCTGGCCGTATGGATCGGCACTGCCGGCAAGACCGTGGTCGATAAGGTCGTGGGCATTTTGCTGCCCATTGCCGCCTTTGTGGCCTGCGGTTTTGAGCACTGCGTTGCCAACATGTACTTTTTGCCCATGGGTATTTTGATGCACTCCTGCGGCTATGGAGCCGATGTCGCTGGCGCCGATGCCCTCAACGCTGCCGGGTTGGCGCTCAACCTTACGGTCGCCACGCTGGGCAATATCGTGGGTGGCGCCCTGATCGTGGCGCTGGGCTACTGGTTTATCTACGCCAATAAGGAGGCCTAAAGCCACCAAGCCATAACCGACCAAAAAGGGACAGGTTTATTTTGGCAGGTTTTAGACGAGGCGCTTCGACGTCTTGTCACGAGCTGCCATAATGGACCTGTCCCTTTTGCGTGCGCGCCGGTATTTATTTGCCCGATGACGATCGCGGGGGACCAGCTTTTTATTGAACATGTCGAAAGGCTTTTCATGAGCGACTGCGAATCCATGTCTGCCGAGGTGCGCGGCCGCCTGCGTTCCATTCCCGCCGTTCACGAGCTGCTTGCCGAGTGGCCGGTCATGAAGGCTGCTGGCGATGCAGGCGACACGATGGTACGCGAGGCGATTGACGCCGAGCTCGATGCCGAGCGCGCGGCGATTCGCTCCGGCGCCCCTGCAAGGAACAAGCGCGAGCTCGCCTTGGCAATTGAGCAGCGGACCCATCGCCTGTCGCTGCCGACCCTGCGCCCTGCCGTCAACGCGACGGGCGTTGTGATTCACACCAATCTGGGCCGCGCTCCGCTCGCTCCCGCGGCGGTGCAGGCGGTGACCGATGTCGCCCGAGGCTACAGCACGCTTGAGTATGACGTCTCAACCTGCGCTCGCGGGGGCCGCAAAGAGCATGCCGCGCGTCTGCTGCGCACGCTCACGGGGGCGCAGGACGCCTTAGTTGTCAACAACAATGCCGCCGCGGTGCTGTTGGTGCTTGCCGCGCATGCCTTCGGCAAAGAGGTCATCGTGAGCCGCGGCGAGCTTGTCGAGGTGGGCGGCAGCTTCCGCATCCCCGACATCATGGCGGCTTCGGGTGCCAAGCTTGTCGAGGTTGGCTCTACCAACCGCACACATCTGGATGATTATCGAAACGCCATCACGCCCAACACGGCGATGATCCTCAAAGTCCATCCTTCCAACTACCGTATCGAGGGCTTCCACGAGGAGGTTTCCGTGGCGGAGCTTTCTGCGCTGGCGCATGAACATGGCCTGTTGCTTTACGAGGACCAAGGCTCAGGCGCTTTGCTTGCAGATGGGGTACTCGCCGATGCGGGGGAGAGGCCCACGTCCGTGTCTCTTGGCGCCGGCGTTGACGTCGTCTCGTGCTCGGGCGACAAGCTGCTCGGCGCCTCGCAGGCGGGCATTATTCTCGGTAGCGCCCAAGTAATCGCCGCCTGCGCTTCGCATCCGCTCATGCGCGCGCTTCGTCCCGGCAAGCTCACACTCGCGGCGCTCGAGGCCACCCTGCGTCTGTATGTGGCCGGTCCCGATACGGCACATCGTGAGATCCCGGTGCTCAACATGCTTTCCGGCGCGCCGGTTCCGCTTGATCGTCAGGCCAAGCGCCTGCACGACCGCATGCTGCGCAAGCTTCGCGACTCTCAGTTCGAGGAGGCGGTGGAGCTGCAGGTTGTCGAGGGCGCCTCTGCCCCGGGCGGCGGGTCGCTGCCGACCGTCGAGCTCCCAACTTTTTGCGTTGCCGTTTGCCCCGTCGATGGGCGCCTGTCCGCCGATGGCCTAAAGCGCGCTATGGTACAGGAGTCCGATACGCCGGTCGTGACGCGCGTGCAGCATGGTCAGGTACTGTTTGACGTTCGCACGCTTTTGCACGATACCGACCTTGATCTGTGCGCGTCCGCGTTGACCGATGCCGTGCGGGCGGGTTTGCATCGATGAGTGCGCGCGAGCTTGTCGAGTGTCCCGTTGTCGTTGGAACGGCAGGACACGTCGACCACGGAAAGTCGGTCCTTATCGAGGCGCTGACCGGCAAAAATCCCGACCGCCTGGAGGTCGAGCGGCGCCGCGGCATGACCACGGAGCTCGGTTTTGGCGAGCTGGCGCTGCCGAGCGGCAAGCTTGTCGGCTTGGTCGACGTGCCCGGGCATGCGCACTACCTGCGCGCGATGGTACAGGGTGCCACCGGCGTGGGCGTTGCGTTGCTGGTGGTTTCTGCCGTTGAGGGCGTGATGCCGCAGACGCGAGAGCACGTGTACGTGTTGGAGCTGTTGGGCGTGAGGCACCTCGTGGTGGCGCTCACGATGCGCGATCTGGCCGATGACGAGACGGCGGAGCTCGCCGAGCTCGACGTGATGGACTTCCTCAGCGATACCGTCTTTGCCGATGCGCCCGTGGTGCCTGTTTCCTCGCGCACGGGCGTGGGCATCGAGGACGTTCGCCTTGCCCTCGATGCCGCCATCGACTCTTTCCTGGCCGATGCCGCATCCCGCCCGGTGCGCCCCGGTCTGGCCCCGCGCCTGCCCATCGACCGCTGCTTCACCATCAAGGGATCCGGGACGGTCGTCACGGGCACGCTTCACGATGCCCCCGTAGCGGTGGGCGACGAGCTCGTCTCATGTCCCGCGGACGTGCGCTGCCGCGTGCGCGCGATTCAGGTGCATGGTGATACTCCTCGGGCGTTGCCCGGACAGCGCGCGGCGCTCAACATCGTGGGCGACGGTGCGGGCGACCTTCCGCGTGGCGAGGTCCTCTGCGGGTCTGGTGCCGAGGGCTCGACGCTCAGGCTCATCGCCCGCTTCACGTATCTGGGGCGCGAGGGCACCAAGCCCGCGCCCTTCGAGTCCGGTACGCGCGTGCATGTGATGGCGGGCACGGCGGAGGTCCTCGGCCGAATCATGCTCATGGAGGGTGAGGGTCCTATTGAGGCTGGCGAGACCCGCATCGTGCAGGTCCGTCTGGAGGAGCGCCTTCCCGTGCGATCGGGCGACGGCCTCATTGTGCTCGCGTTCTCGCCGGTGGTGCTTATCGGCGGCGGTCGTGTTCTTCTTTCGCGGTGTCGCCGCTCGCGCGTCCTCTCCGCGGGCGAGTGCGCGCTGCTCGGGGCCCTGGATGCCGACGACCGCGCCGCCGCCGTTGCCGCATGGTTGGGGCTGCAGCGCCTGCCCGTGTCTGCCGCGGCCGCAGCCCGTGCTCTCGATCTTTCGGGTGCCGAGGCGGCTGCGCTCCTGCACGGGGCGGTTTCCTCGGGTGACGCCGTGGCGCTTCGTGCCGAGCGCTCGACCGAGGAGCTCTATGCCGCCCCCGCTGTGCTCGATGCCGCCCTCGCCACGCTCTCCGTCACGCTGGCCGCCATGCACGGGGCCGCGCCCAAGCAGACGGGTTTCACGCCGGGCGAGGTCGCGCATGCCGCCTGGCCGACAGCGGGCGAAGACGTCGCGTCCGCGCTCGTTCTCGAGGGCTGTGCGCGCGGCGTGTGCACCGTCGACGGTGCCGAGGTGTTCGACCCGCACTCTGCCGCTGCGGCGATACGTGTGGTGCGCGAGGCGAGCCAGCGCATCGTGGCCGCCCTCGACGAGGCGGGTCTCGGTGCGGCGACGCTGCCCGAGGTGGGTGAGCGTCTGCAGCTCGATCGCGACACCATGACGCGTGCCCTGCGCGAGCTTTCGCTCAACCGCGCGATCGTTAAGATCGAACGCGACGTTGCCCTGTCCGCCGCCGCGGATGCTCATGCGCACGAGCTTGTTGCCGCCGCTATCGAGGCTGCCGGCGGTGCTGCCACCACGAGCGTGCTGCGTGAGGCCCTGGGCGTGTCGCGCAAGCGTGCCATCAGCATCCTGGAGCATCTGGATGCGGTGCGTTTTACGGTGCTCGACAAAGAGGCCGGCGGCCTCAGATCGCTTCGCTAGGGCTCCGAATCGCCGCTCGCCACAAAACCTGCCTATCTACTACGTTTAAGTGACTACCCTCGACCATTTCAAAAACCGCAAAAACAAAACCGCAGGTAGATGACTTGCCGATGTTACGAAAAAGTGGGTATGGCTAACCCTTGCTGGTTAAACGTAGTAGATGGGCCGTTTTCGTGGCGCGACACTGCGCGTTTGGTAAAATACCGCCACGTTTGGGAACGGATGGGCTCCGGTGGGCCCCGCGGTCCTCAAAACCGTTGTGAGGCGTGCAAAACGTCTTGGATGTGTTCGATTCACATACGTTCCCGCCAACGCATCCTGCCAACCACCACAAAGGTGCCTGTCCTCTTTGTGGTGGTATGGACCATGTGGACGAAACAGCTTCGAAACACGCGATTTGTACGTCGGGTGCTCAAAAACGCTTCTACCTGCATCGTAATCAAAACGAAACATCTGCTCGTCGGCTTATGCGAAACTTTGCTGCAACAGTGCGATATTATCCATACTCGATAAAGCTCACGGCGCATGGGGCGCCGCGAACGACACCTTTCTTTTCCATCAATTGGAGGAAGCATGAGCTACACGCAGAAAGTTCTCGAAGAGCTCAAGGCCCGCTATCCCGAGCAGCCTGAGTTCATCCAGGCCGCGACCGAGATCCTCGGCACCATTCAGCCGGCGCTCGACGCCCACCCCGAGTACGAGGAGGCCGCCCTGCTGGAGCGCCTCGTCGAGCCCGAGCGCATCGTCATGTTCCGTGTTCCCTGGGTCGATGACCAGGGCAAGGTCCAGGTCAACCGCGGCTATCGTGTCGAGTTCAACTCTGCCATTGGACCCTACAAGGGCGGTCTGCGCTTTAACCCGACGGTCACCCTGGGTATGCTCAAGTTCCTGGGCTTGGAGCAGATCCTCAAGAACAGCCTGACCACCCTTCCCATGGGCGGCGGCAAGGGCGGTTCCGACTTTGACCCCAAGGGCAAGTCCAACAACGAGATCATGCACTTCTGCCAGTCCTTCATGACCGAGCTCTATCGCCATATTGGCCCCAATACCGACGTTCCCGCCGGCGACCTGGGCGTTGGCGGCCGCGAGGTTGCCTACATGTTCGGTCAGTACAAGCGCCTGACCAACGAGTGGACCGGCGTCCTTACCGGCAAGGGCCTCTCCTTTGGCGGCTCGCTCGCCCGTACCGAGGCCACCGGCTACGGTCTGGTCTACTTTGTGGACGAGTACCTCAAGAGCCGCGGCGAGTCCTTCGAGGGCAAGAACGTCGTCGTTCACGGCTCCGGTAACGTCGCCATCTACGCGGTCCAGAAGGTCGCCCAGCTCGGCGGCAAGGTGCTGGCCTGCTCCGACACCCACGGCTGGGTCGAGGACCCCGACGGCATCGACTACACCGTGCTCGAGCATGTCTATAACAAGAAGCGCTCTGGCCACGACAAGGGCGTCACGCTCGCTATGTACGTCGACGAGAAGCCCAATGCCACGTGGCACGAGGGCGACGGCCGCGGCGTGTGGCAGCTGCCCTGCGACATCGCGCTGCCCTGCGCTCGCGAGAACACGCTGCTGCTCGAGGACGCCCAGGCGCTCGTCGCCAACGGCTGCAAGGTGGTCGGCGAGGGCGCGAACATGCCCACGACCATCGAGGCCACGACCTACTTCCAGGAGAACGGCGTCGCCTTTATGCCCGGTAAGGCTGCCAACGCCGGCGGCGTGCTCGTGTCCGGCCTGGAGATGAGCCAGAACGCCGAGCACCTGTCCTGGACCTTCGAGGAGGTCGACGGCAAGCTCGAGCAGCTCATGCGCGGCATGTTCCACAACGTGGACGACACCGCCAAGGAGTATGGCCAGGAGGGCAACTTCGTCATGGGCGCCAACATCGCCGGCTTCCTGAAGGTCGCCGACGCAATGCTCGCCCAGGGCGTCTGCTAAATTCAGCTCGACATAGCTCCGTACAGCACCAGCTGATGCGTCTAAGGCTCCCGGCAATTCCTGCCGGGAGCCTTTTTCTATGGCGGTGAGGGTCGTGCGCCCTCGTTTGGTACACTAAGAGGTACTGGACAAGTAAAGAGATGGGGGAGAACGTGCTCAAGTTCGGTACCTACGTCCGTGTTGGAAACGCGGCCGAAGCCTATGAGCTCTTGCAGAAAAACCGCAACAACAAGATTGTGGGCGGCGGCATCTGGATGCGCCTTGGTTTGCGTCGCGTGGCGACGGCGATTGACCTTTCGGCCTGCGGACTCGATCAGATCGAGGAGACCGAGACCGAGTTTCGCATCGGTGCCATGTGCACCCTGCGCCAGCTCGAGCGTCATGCCGGGCTCAATTCGCTTGTCAACAATGTCTTTGAGTTTGCCGTCCACGACATCGTGGGCGTGCAGCTGCGCAATACCGCCACGGTGGGCGGCAGCATCTACGGCCGCTTTGGCTTCTCGGACGTGCTTTCGGCCTTTTTAGCGCTCGACTCGTACGTTGAGCTGACGGGTGCCGGCCGCGTGCCGCTGGCTGAGTTTGTGAACATGGGCTACGTGCGCGACGTGATCGAGCATGTTGTGGTCGTCAAGCACGAGTACCGTGCGAGCTACGAGGCCGTGCGCAAGGCCGCGACCGACTTCCCCTCGCTGAACGTCACCGCCGCTTGGTGGGACGGCTCCTGGCACGTCACCGTGGGCGCCCGCCCGCTGCGCGCAACCCTGCTGCAGGGCGAGGCGTGTGGCCTCACCAGCGAGCAGCCTTCCGAGGACGAGCTGCGCGCCCTGGCCGCGTCCGTGCGTGCCCTGAGCTACGGCACCAACATGTGGGGCTCGGCCGACTACCGCCGCCGCATCTCGGCCCCGCTCGCCGTCCAGGCCGTGCGCCGCGCCGCCGGCATCGAGCTTTCGGCCGCGCTTGCCCGCGAGCTCGAGACCGTTCAGGTCCCCAAGTTTGCCACGGACGAGTATTCCTGCCGCCGCGTGCCCGGCGTCGATTCTAGCGAGGTGCGCTAATGGCTGCCAAACTCATCGATCTTTCCTTTACGCTCAACGGCCGCAAGGTCAAGGTTCAGATTGCCCCCGACACCATGCTCTTTGTACTGCTGCGCGAGCAGGGTTGCGCGTCGGTGCGCTGCGCCTGCGAAACCACCAACTGCGGCCTGTGCACGGTGTGGCTCGACGGCGACCCGGTGCTGAGCTGCTCGGTTCCCGCCGCGCGTGTCGAGGGCCGCTCGGTTACCACGCTCGAGGGCCTCAAGGCCGAGTCCGAGGCGCTCGCCCACGCCATGGCCGCCGAAGGCGCCGAGCAGTGCGGTTTTTGCGCCCCCGGCCTCATCATGAACGTGCTGGCGCTCGCCCGCGCCGCCAAGGAGGACCCGAGCCTCGTCGCCACGCGCGAGGAGCTCTCGCGCCAGCTGGCCGGCAACCTCTGCCGCTGCAGCGGCTACGAGAGCCAGCTGCGCGCCATCGTCCGCTTCCTCAACGAGTCTGGCGTACAGGTGGGCTTCGAGATGCCCGAGCTGCCCGTCAACGACACGAGCTCCGACGGCGTCTCATACAAGCAGATCACCCACAAGCAGCCCAAGAAGGACTCGAAGGCCCTGCTCGAGGGTCGTCCGGTCTACACCGGCGATATGGTGCCCGCCGGTGCGCTCATCGTCAAACTCAAGCGCAGCCCCTATGCCCGCGCCAAGATCCGCTCCATCGATACGTCGCGCGCCCTGAAGGTGCCCGGCGTGGTGGGCGTCTACACCTACGAGGACGTTCCCAAGCGCCGTTTTACCATTGCCGGCCAGAGCTATCCGCAGCCGAGTCCCTACGACCGTCTGATTCTCGAAAACCTCGTCCGTTACCAAAACGAAGAGGTGGCGATCGTCGCCGCCGAGACCGAGGAGGCCGCCGATAAGGCGCTCAAGCTCATCAAGGTCGACTACGAGGTGCTCGAGCCCCTGCTCGACTTTACCCAGGCGCTCGATAACGACATCGTGGTCCACCCCGAGGGCGACGTGACCTTTATGTTCCCGCAGGGCGGCGATGTTCCGCGCAACCTGGTGTGCAGCGGTACCAGCGATTATGGCGATCTGGACGAGGCCTTCGCCCAGAGCGACATCGTCTTTGAGCGCACTTACACCAGCCAGGCCACGCAGACCGCGCCCATGGAAACCTTCCGCGCCTTTGCGACGACCGACGCCTTCGGCCGCATCTCGGTGACCACCTCGACGCAGGTGCCCTTCCACGTGCGCCGCATGGTCGCGCAGTCGCTCGACATTCCGCAGTCGCAGGTGCAGGTCATTAAGCCGCGCATCGGCGGCGGCTTTGGCTCCAAGCAGACGGGCTGCTGCGAGATCTTCGTGGCGTTCGTCACCCAGCAGACCGGCCGTCCGAGCTACTGCTGCTACACCCGCGAGGAGACCATCACTGCGGGCAACTCGCGCCACCAGATGCAGATGACCGTTAAGCTGGGCGCCATGAACGACGGCACCATCACGGCTATTGATCTGCACACGCTGTCCAACGCCGGCGCGTACGGCGAGCACGCTACCACAACGATCGGCCTTTCGGGCCACAAGAGCCTGCCGATCTACAACCATGTGAAGGCGAGCCGCTTTAGGTGGGACGCCGTCTACACCAACACCAACCGCGGCGGCGCGTATCGCGGCTACGGTGCCACCCAGGGCCAGTTTGCCGTGGAGAGCGCCGTCAACGAGCTTGCCGACATGCTGCACATGGACCCCGCCGACCTGCGCCTTAAGAACATGGTGCACGAGGGCGAGGTCATGCCGCAGTACTACAACGAGAAGCTCAACGCCTGCGCGCTCGACCGCTGCCTGCTGCGCGCGATGGACATGATCGGTTGGCGCGACAAGCCGCTGGCCGTCGACCTGGGCGACCGCGTGCGTGCCCTGGGCTGCGCGCTCACCATGCAGGGCTCGGGCATCTCTAACGTGGACATCGCCGGCATCGACATGCGCCTGGAAGAGGACGGCTTCATTACCATCGGCACCGGCGCCACCGATAACGGTATGGGCGTCGACACGATCCTGGCGCAGATTGCCGCCGAGGAGCTGGGCGTGGAGAGCTCGTTGATCGTGGTGCGCGGCGTGGACACCGACGTGTCGCCGTTCGACGCCGGCTCGTACGCGAGCTCGGGTACGTACGTGACGGGCCTGGCAGCCAAGAACGCCGCGACCGAGCTACGCCAGAAGATTTGCGCCAAGGCCGCCCAGATGTGGGACGTGGACGCCGCCGACGTGGTCTTCGACGGCCAGTACGTGCGCCTGTCCGACGAGCGTGCCGCGCGCGAGCAGAACCGCTACCTCACGCTGCGCGACTTTGCCAACCTGTGCGTTAAGAACATCGAGGGCGGCGACGCGCTGACCTCGCATGCCTCTGCCAGCCTGCCCGTTTCGCCCCCGCCGTTTATGGCCGGCATTGCCGAGGTCGAGGTCGACAAGGCAACCGGCAAGGTGACCGTGGTGGATTACGCCGCGGCCGTCGATTGCGGCACCGTGATCAACGAGGCGCTCGCGCGCGTCCAGGCCGAGGGCGGCATTGCCCAGGGCATCGGTCACGCGCTCTACGAGATCGTCGAGCATGACGACCGCGGTCGCCTGCGCACCGGCAACTTTATGAGCTACAAGCTGCCTACGCGCCTGGATATCGGCAGCATTCGCGTGGCCTTTGAGCCGAGCTACGAGCCGACGGGTCCGTTTGGCGCCAAGTCGATCGGCGAGGTCGTCATCAACACGCCGCTCGCCGCCGTTGCCTCGGCCGTGGCGCACGCGACCGGCCATCAGGTCCGCTCGCTGCCGATCACGCCCGAGAAGGCCCTGCTGGGGGAGTAGCGGGTCGGCGAACAAGTCGTAATGGGCGGGGCGGGGCAACTCGCCCCGCCTTTCGCACTCGTGGTGAGGTCGTGAGCCTGTAAAACGTGTGCGTGCGCTTGTCGTTCGTATCTGCTATCATTCCTAGTCTGTGCGCTCATGCGGGCGTGGCGGAATTGGTAGACGCGCCAGATTTAGGTTCTGGTGGGATTCCCGTGAAGGTTCGAGTCCTTTCGCCCGCACCAACGCATCTGCGTCGGCTTCGGCCGTCGCGACTCTTTGTTGCATAAAGGTACCAGCACCTCAGATAAGCTGGGCAGTATGAGGAGGAACGTGTTGAACATCACCGCTTCTGACGTCAAGGACGCCAAGCTCACCGCTACGGTCACCATCCCGGCCGCCGACGTCGACGCCGCGATCAAGAAGGCCTACAAGGACACCGCCAAGAAGTACCGCTTCCCGGGCTTCCGTGCCGGCAAGGCTCCCCGTCCGGTCATCGATTCCGCTCTTGGCGCCGAGGCTACCCTCGCTCAGGCCACCAACGACCTGATCGCCGCCAACGAGCCCGCCGTCCTCAACGAGCTGGACATCGTCCCCACCAAGAGCGGTGACTACAAGGAGCTCGACCTCGCCAAGGATCACGAGGACTACACCTACACCGTCGAGTTCTCCCTGCGTCCTGCTGCCGAGCTCTCCTCCTTCGACGCCGTCGAGATCGAGATGCCTCCCGCGGAGGTCACCGAGTCCGAGATTAACAACCAGGTCGAGATGCTCCTCAACTACCGCGCCACCTTCGAGGACGTCGAGGGTCGCGCCGTCGAGGCCGAGGACTACGTCACCGTCGACCTCAAGGCCGTCGAGAACGCCGACAACTTCGCCGCCGAGGGCCGCATGCTCATCGCCGGTAGCGACAGCAATCCCAAGGAGTTCAACGAGGCCCTGATCGGCGCTAACGTTGACGACGTCAAGACCGTCACCTGGACCGACGAGGTCGAGGAGGACGAGGAGGCCGAGACCCACACCGTCGAGGTCACCGTCAAGGGCATCAAGGTCCGCAACACCCCCGAGCTCACCGACGAGCTTGTCAAGTCCGACTTCGGCTTCGACAGCATCGACGCCATGCGCGACGCCATCAAGATCGAGATCGAGCAGGACAAGGCTTCCCGCCTGCCGGCCGAGAAGGAGAACCGTTGCGTCTCCGCTCTCGCCGAGCGTCTGCAGCTCGACGAGATGGACGCCGACTACGAGCAGTCCGTCTTTGAGGAGCTTGGCCAGAACTTCCTGTCCAACCTTGCTGCCCGCGGCATGACCCTGGACACCTGGCTGCCCGCTTCCGGTCTGACCATGGAGCAGTTCATCGGCGACCTGCATAAGCAGGCCAACGACGTTGCCCGTGAGTCCCTGGCTCTGGACGCCCTCGCCCGCGAGCTCAAGATCGAGGTCACCGAGGACGACATCAACGCCGAGTTCGAGAAGGCCGGCGTCAAGGACGTCGAGGCTTCCAAGGCCGAGTTCATCGCCGATGGCCGCATGCCTGCCGTCCGTGAGTCCATCCGTCGCTCCAAGGCCGTCGATCACCTGGTCGAGAATGCCAAGGTGACCGAGGTCGACGAGACCGCCAAGGACGCCGAGTAATTCTCGCCACCTTGCCCACGAGCGCTTGCGTGCGCTCGTGATGGGGTAAAGTTATAAGCCGGTTATCCGGTTGCTTCGTACGGTGCCAGCCAATGCATAGCATGCGGGCACCGTACGTTTGTCTAGAACCACTATTGGTCCGTAAGAGAAATGGAGATGCGTATGATCGCTAAGTTCGATTCCGCCCTCGTGCCATACGTTATCGAGCAGACGCCGCGCGGCGAGCGCAGCTACGATATCTATTCGCGCCTGCTCAACGACCGCATTATCTTCTTGGGCGAGGAGATCAACTCCGTCAGCGCCAACCTGGTCGTTGCCCAGCTGCTGCATCTTGAGAGCCAGGATGCCGAGAAGGATATCTCGCTCTACATCAATTCGCCCGGTGGCGAGGTATACTCCGGCCTGGCGATTCTGGACACCATGAACTTCATTAAGCCGCAGGTCTCCACCATCTGCGTCGGTATGGCCGCGTCCATGGCCGCCGTGCTGCTTTCGGCCGGCGCCAAGGGCAAGCGCTTCTGCCTGCCGCACTCCAAGGTCATGATTCACCAGCCCAGCGGAGGTGCGCAGGGCCAGCAGACCGAGATCGAGATCGTGGCCGAGGAGATCAAGAAGACCCGTCGCGAGCTCAACCAGATTCTGTCCGATGCCTCGGGCCAGCCAATCGAGAAGGTCCAGGCCGACACCGAGCGCGACAACTACCTGACCGCTGCCGAGGCCCTCGACTACGGTCTGATCGACCGCATTGTCACCTCGCGCGACCTCGCCGCGAAGGACGCCTAGGATGGCCGGTAACATGCAGGATAACTTCGACGAGAGCGGCAACCCCATCCGCTGCTCCTTCTGCGGAAAAGAGCAGGGGCAGGTTCGCCGCCTTGTAAAGGGCCCGACCAATATCTTTATCTGCGACGAGTGCGTTGCCGCCTGCTCCGAGATCCTGGAGGAGTCGCTGGCTTCGGACTTTATGGATGCTGCCCGCAACGGCAAGCTGCCGGGCTTCCTCAATGATCACGGCCAGGCCGCGTCTCAGCCCGCTGTGGATCCCGAGGCCGAGGGCTTTGAGCTCGAGGACGACCGTCAGGTCATCACGCACGTGCCGACGCCGCACGAGATCTATGATGAGCTTTCGGCCTATGTTATGGGCCAGGAGGACGCCAAGCGCGCCATGTCGGTGGCCGTGTACAACCACTACCGACGCGTGATCGAGGGCGGCGCCGCGGTGTCCGCCTTTGACGAAGCCTCGGGTATGGGCGGCCAGTTTGACGACGATATGGACGAGGTGGAGCTCGCCAAGTCCAACATTTTGCTGCTCGGTCCCACCGGTACCGGTAAGACGCTGCTGGCCCAGACGCTCGCGCGCATCCTCGAGGTGCCGTTTGCTATCGCCGACGCCACCGCGCTTACCGAGGCTGGTTACGTGGGCGAGGACGTGGAGAACATCCTGCTCAAGCTCATCAACGCCGCTGATGGCGACATTGAGCGTGCACAGGTCGGTATTATCTATGTGGACGAGATCGACAAGATCGCCCGCAAGGCAGAGAACCTCTCCATCACCCGCGATGTTTCGGGCGAGGGCGTTCAGCAGGCACTGCTGAAGATTCTTGAGGGCACGGTGGCAAGCGTTCCGCCCACCGGCGGCCGCAAGCATCCCCAGCAGGAGCTGCTGCAGATCGACACGACGAACATCCTGTTCATCTGCGGCGGTGCCTTTGTGGGTCTGGACAAGATCATTGCCGATCGCGTGGGCAACAAGGGCGTGGGCTTTAACTCCGAGATCGCCGGCCCCACCTCGGTCGACGAGAACGACCTGCTGCGCCAGGTGCTCCCGCAGGACCTCAACGCCTTTGGCATGATCCCCGAGTTCGTGGGCCGTACGCCCGTCGTCACCCAGACGCAGGCGCTCGATGAGGACGACCTGGTGTCGATCCTGACCGAGCCCAAGAACGCCGTGGTGCGCCAGTACCGCAAGATGTTCCAGCTCGAGGATGTCGATCTTGAGTTTGAGGACGCGGCCCTGCACGAGATCGCCCGCATGGCGCTCGCCCGCAAGACCGGCGCCCGCGGCCTGCGCGCCATCTGCGAGGACGTGCTGCAGCAGACGATGTTCGACCTGCCCAGTGAGGAAGGCGTCACCAAGGTCGTCGTAACCGAAGCCTCCGTAAAGGGCGAAGAGCAGCCCCAGCGCATCTACGGCTAAAACCTGTCAAAACGTTTTTGTCGATAGCCTCCGACCACCCGCGGTCGGAGGCTATTTTATATATACGCAATAACCCCAACTACCTGTGCTATTCTGTGTGTTTGTTTAAGCCTCGGCAAAGTCAATTCAGACTGAAGTAATCGATACCTAAGGGGAGGAATGTAGGCCCGATTTTCGTAGATTCCGCACGAGCCGAAGACCACTTAATGTGGTCTTCGAGCGAGCCCAGGACCTGACCGAGCGAAAATCGGGCCTACATTCCTCCCCGACGGGCAAGGGAGAGATATATGGAAGAGATGCCCAAGAACTACGATCCGTCGACCAACGAGCCGGCGATCCTGCAGAAGTGGCTCGACGGCGGCTACTACAAGCGCCGTGAGGGTGTGGGCGACTGCACCGTCACCATTCCGCCTCCCAACGTGACCGGCAAGCTCCACATGGGTCACGCCACCGACGACTCCATCCAGGACGCCATCATTCGTATGGCCCGCATGCGCGGCAAGTCCACGCGCTGGGTGCTGGGTACCGATCACGCCGGTATCGCCACGCAGACTAAGGTCGACAAAAAGCTCAAGAGCGAGGGCATCAGCCGCCTGGAGATTGGCCGCGACAAGTTTGTCGACGCCTGCTGGGATTGGACCCACGAGTACGGCGGCATCATTGTCGAGCAGATCAAGCGTATGGGCTGCTCCGTCGACTTCGACAACGAGCGCTTCACCATGGACGAGGATTACGCCCAGGCTGTGCGTAAGGTCTTCTGCGACTGGTACCACGACGGTCTGATCTATCGTGGCAAGCGCATCGTCAACTGGTGCCCCAACTGCACCACCGCTATCTCGGACGACGAGGCCGAGTACAAGGACGAGAAGGGCCACTTGTGGCACCTGCGCTACCCGCTGACCGAGCCGGTCAACGGCCAGGACTACATCGTCGTCGCCACCACGCGCCCCGAGACCATGCTCGGCGACACGGGCGTCGCCGTCTCCCCGAAGGATCCCGAGAAGGCCGCCTTCGTGGGTAAGACCGTCAAGCTCCCCATCGTCGACCGCGAGATCCCCATTTTTGAGGATTGGCACGTCGACGCCAACTTTGGTTCCGGCTTTGTTAAGGTCACCCCGGCACACGACCCCAACGACTACGCCATGGGTCAGGCCCACGACCTGCCGCAGATTAATATCTTTGACGAGCACGCGGTGGTCGTCGAGGGCTACGGTGAGTTCACCGGCATGAACCGCGACGAGTGCCGCGAGGCCGTCATCAAGTGGTTCGACGAGCACGGCCTGCTCGATCACGTCGAGGACCTCGACCACTCCGTCATGCACTGCTACCGTTGCGACTCCGCCCTGGAGCCGTGGCTGTCCGAGCAGTGGTTCGTGGCCGTCGACAAGCTCAAGGGACCGGCGCTCGACGCCGTCAACTCCGGCAAGGTCACCTTCCACCCCGCGCGCTGGACGCAGACCTACACCACCTGGATGGAGAACCTCAAGGACTGGTGCATCTCGCGCCAGCTGTGGTGGGGCCATCGCATCCCCGTGTTCTACTGCGAGGACTGCGGCTGGGAGGACGCCCTGACCGAGGACACCGATGTGTGTCCCAAGTGCGGCGGCCATCACGTGCATCAGGACGAGAACGTGCTGGACACCTGGTTCAGCTCGCAGCTGTGGACCTTCGCCACGCAGGGCTGGCCGCAAAAGCCGGAGCTGCTCGAGGGCCATCACCCCACGACGGCGCTCGTCACCGCACGCGACATCATCGCGCTGTGGGTCGCCCGCATGGTCATGAGCTCGCTGTACTTCTTGGACGAGGTGCCGTTTAAGGACGTCGTCATTTACCCGACGATCTTGGCCAAGGACGGCAGCCGCATGTCCAAGTCCAAGGGCAACGGCGTTGACCCCATGGACCTCATCGGCATGTACGGAGCCGACGCCATGCGCTACAACCTGCTTACGCTGTGCACCAACAACCAGGACGTCAAGTTCGACGCGAACATCGACAAGAAGACCAAGAAGCTTATCGACAGCCCGCGCACCGAGCAGGCCAAGTCGTTTGTGACCAAGATCTGGAACGCCAGCCGCTTCCTGCTTATGAACATGGAGGGCTACATGCCCGGCGAGCCCGTCGTGGAGACGCCGGCAGACGCCTGGATGTTCAGCCGTCTGGCCAAGGCCGTAAAGATGGTCACCGAGGGCATCGAGAAGTACACCTTTGGCGATATGGCCCGCGGCGTGCAGCAGTTCTTCTGGAACGAGGTCTGCGACTGGTACGTCGAGGTCACCAAGGCCCGCCTGAAGGGCGAGGGCCGTCTGCAGGCGCAGCGCAACCTGATCTTTGTGCTCGATACCTCCATTCGCCTGATGCACCCGCTCATGCCGTTTGTCACCGAGGAGATCTGGGACAACATGCCGGCGAGCGTGCTCGACCTGGATGCCGAGGGCAACGTGGATCGCGCCGAGGCGCTCATGATCGCCAAGTGGCCCGAGCCCGCCGACTACGCCAAGTACGTCGACGAGCCCGCCGAGCGCGCGTTTGAGCTGTGCCGTACCGTCGTTTCCGCCGCCCGCGCCACGCGTTCGCGTTATCGCTTAAGCCCCAAGGCGGAGCTCGACGTGGTCGTGCGCGCCGGTGCCGAGGACATCGAGAAGCTCGAGAGCCTGCGCTCCACGATTGAGCCGCTGGCCAACACGGCTTCGCTGGTTATGGGCACTGACGTTGAGAAGCCGGCGGCGAGCATTGCCGTGGTCGACAGCGGCGTCGAGGTCTTTGTGGTTCTCGAGGGCAAGGTTGACCTTTCGGCCGAGAAGGCGCGCCTGGAGAAAGAGATTGCCGCGGCCCAGAAGGAGCTCGCCGGCTGCGAGAAGACGCTCGCCAACGAGGGCTTTGTGGCCAAGGCCGCGCCCGCGGTGGTCCAGAAGAAGAGGGACCGTGCAGCTGAGCTCAAGGAGATCCTGGCGGCGCTGACTGCTCAGGTTGCTGACTTCTCGTAAGGTTTACTCTGGGGCGCGTCCCGACGCTTTGCTCGCTACTGCGGACACCTATTCCGCCGTTCTAACGAACGGCGGCTGACTCGACGCTGCAAACGCCTCTGATGGCCAATCTGCCGTTCAACTTCGGGCGCATGGGCATAAGCCCTATGCGCCCTTGTTTCACGGCACCTTGGCTCATCAGAGGCGTTTTCGCTGACTATCCTCAACCTATACTGTTTTATTTTTCTATGAATGGCGGTTCTAAAAATGCCTAAGCGTTCTGGCTTGTATACCGTTCCTTTTGAGTTTGATTTGCTTTCGTTTGGTGAGGCTGTGGGACTTGCTGCTGATACGGGGCGGATCTCTGGGGATGCTGGGCCTCTGCTTGAGACGGTTGTCGATATGCTCGATGAGCTGGGGCGTCCGGATGAGTATTTTGATTGCATTCAGGTTGCCGGTACCAATGGCAAGACTTCGACTACGCGTTTTTCGGCTGCCATCCTTCGCGGCGAGGGACTCAAGTGCGCACTGTATACGTCGCCGCAGCTTGTTCGCTATCCCGAGCGCATGGAGGTCGATGGCCGCGTCGTGAGCGATGACGCCTTTGCCCGTGGCGTTTCGGCAGCTGTCGAGGCGGGACATCGCGTGAATGCACGCCGTGTGGCGGCGGGGGAGCGCGCCTATACCATCACGCCGTTTGACCTGTTGACGGCCGCTGCGCTCGTGGTGTTTGCCGAGGCTCGCGTGGACGTCGCCGTGCTCGAGGTCGGTATGGGCGGTCGTTGGGACGCCACGAGTGCGACCGATCCCGTTGCCGTTGCTATTACGGGCATCGGGCTCGACCACACGCGCATTTTGGGCGACACGCTCGAGGCCATTTCAGGGGAGAAGGCCGCGGTCATTAAGCCCGGACGCCTGGTTGTGCTGGGCGAGGGCACGCATGAGCCGAGTGTTCAGCGCGTCATGGATGCCCGCTGCCGCGATTGCGACATCGTGCCGCTCGTGGTGAGCCACTCCACGACTAAGGTGCCGGCCCACGTGGGCGATACGGTGGAGTTTAGCTGCACCACGCCGCGTGCGATCTATACGTCGAGCATGGTCAAGCCGGCGTATCAGCCGCAGAATGCTGCGTGCGCGATTATGCTGTGCGAGGGTTATCTGGGCCGCGAGCTCGACCACGACAAGCTCGATGCCTCGCTTATGGGTTGCCCCACGCCGGGTCGCTTTGATGTACTGGAAACCGATCCGCTCAAGCTGATTGATGCCTGCCATAACCCCCAGAGCTGCGAGAACTTTGTGAGCGCACTGGACGAGATTGATCCGTGCGTGGAAAACCGCCCCACATTGCTGTGCGCCGCGCTGGCCGACAAGGATGTGGCGGGTATCGTTGACGTGCTGATTCCGGCCTTCCCGCGCGTGGTCGTGACGCAGACCGATTCCGATCGCGCCCTGCCGGCAGAGGAGCTCGCTGGTCTTGTGGACGCCGATAAGCTCGCAGGTGTGTACCCTAGTGTATCCGAGGCTCTCGCCGCCTTCGATGCCGCGGGCGAGCCTTTCGTAGCAGCCGGTACCATCACCCTAGCCGGCGAAGTGGCCGGCCTGCTGCGCTAGCTCATCCTGCGGACAGCTAATTTGGGCCGCTCGCCACAAAATGGGCCTATCTACTACGTTTTATCGACTACCCTCGACCACACCATGAAATGCGAAATTAAAACCGCAGGTAGACGGCTTGCCGATTTTGCAAAAACACGGGTATGGTCGACCCATGCGGGTCAAACGTAGTAGATAGGCCGCATTTGTGCGCAGCCTAATCGGAATGTGACAAAGGGACTGGCCCTTTGTCACATTGGCTAGTCTAGGCGCTTGGCCCCGTGGGGATAGGCGTTGAGAATCTCGACGCCGGACTCGGTAACCAGGGCCAAGTCCTCGATGCGGACGCCGGTACGGCCGGGGAGGTAGATTCCCGGCTCGATAGAGAACGTCATGCCAGGCTCTACGACCTGCTCGTTGACGAGCGAGACGTCGCCCGGCTCGTGGTCTTGCAGACCGATTGAGTGACCCAGGCGGTGCGTAAAGTACTGCCCATAGCCCGCATCCTCAATCACGTCGCGCGCGGCGCGGTCCAGGTCGCACATGCGCACGCCCGGTGCGATGAGTGCCTCGGCGGCCTCGTTGGCGCGGCGCACGATGTCATAGATGCGCGCCGTCTCCTCGTCCGGCTCGCCCCAAAAGAACGTGCGCGTCATATCCGAGCAGTAGTTGCGGCGGCGTCCGCCAATATCGAACAGCACCACGTCGCCGCGCTTGAGTACGGTATCGTCGGGCTCGTGATGCGGGTCTCCGGCATTGGCGCCAAAGCTCACGATCGGCGAAAAGCTAAAGCCCTCGCAGTCGTGCTTGCGATACAGACCAAGCATCTGGTCGGCAATCTCGCGTTCCGTCACGCCCTCGTGGACGAGCTTGATGGCGTCGGCCATCACAGCGTCGTTAGCGGCCGAGGACACGCGCATAAGCTCCTGCTCGGTGGCGTCCTTGTGGGTGCGCGCGGCGGTGACGGCAAAGTCGCCCAGGAAAAACTTGCTGGCGGCGTGGCGCTCCATGAGCGGCATCAAAAAGCCGGAGCGCATAACGGTGTCGATGCCGAGCGGTTTGGTCGGATCGATCTCGCGCGCGATGGCGTCGGCCACGACGTCGGTATCGGTGTGGTAGGCGACACGGGCGTTATCGTACTCGGGCAGCTGATGCAGTGCGTTGACCAAGATTACGGGCTCTCTACCGCGTACGAGCAGCACGCCGCAAAAACGCTCGAACATATCGGCATAAAAGCCGGTCAGGTAATAAATCGACCACGGGTCGTTTACGAGCAGCTGCGCGCCGGGGTGCTGAGCCTCGAGCGCATCGAGCACGTGCGCCACGCGCTGATCATCGACATGTGCCATACATCGTCCTTTCGCTAGGTTGCCACCATGGTATCCCATGCCTGGCAGAAAGGGACGTTCCTTTTATGCCGGCACTTCGGGGCACTCCTTGGCATGACCAGCCTATCAAGCAGTAAAAGTTGTCAAAAGAGGCCCATCCCAAATGGGCTGCTTTCAAAACTATGGCGGATTACGGGGCTGGACCTGTATTACTTGACCATTGGAAAAATTGCGAAATTAAAACCGCAGGTAGACGGCTTATCAAAAATCGAAAAATGCCGGTATGGATGGGGGTCTCCGAATCAGCCCCGTAATCCGGCATAGTTTTGAAATGGCACTAAAGTAGGCACAATCTAAATATCGATCCCAAGGCAAGTTGCGGTGGAATAGTTCCTGGATGCCGGGGTTTTGGCGGAAATCAGGAACTATTTCACCGCAATTGAGGAGGGGCGGGGTGGATGGCGGGGTAGCTAAAAGAGCCCCGTCCCAAATTAACTGCTTAGGCAGGGTCGATGTCCATGCTGGCGATGAGGTCGGTACCGGTGTCTAGGAGGTTGGGGAGGACTACATCGCTCATGCGGATGGGGGCTTTGACCTCTAGGCCGCGGATGAGGTCCATCGCCTGGGCGTGGAGTTCGAGCGGGATGGTTTCGGCCGTGCGCACGGGCAGCAGCGCCTCGTCGCCGCCGGATACGGCCACGGTCGTGGTAAGCACGCGCATGGGACAGGTGAGCTCCTGATGTGCAAACTTATCACCGCGCGGGCAGCTGTTGCCGGTTACGGAGCGTACCTCTACCACGGCGCCGTCTGCGCTGCGCTCGACCTCCACGGTCAGGAGGCACTCGGATGGGCAAGTGGTGCAGTTGAACTGCAGCGTCTCGATTGCATTCGTGCTCATAGTCTATGCCTCCTCGACGGGATCGACGGATAGGACAATCTCGCTGGCACCCAGGTCGAGCGCTTGTTTGATGACCTTTGCCGGCAGCGGGAAGCTTTCCATAACGCTCGGCATAAACGCGCGGACCTTGCCTGCAAGCAGTTCCTCGTCGCCTGCCAGAATACGCACGCGGGCGGCGTCGACCGGTCGGCGCACGCGGAAGTTCAGCTTGGTGAGCGCCGCAGCCGTAATGCGTCCCGGCAGTGCGTATCCCGCAATGCCAGCAGGGGAGACGGTGAGCTCGCAGTCCGGAACGGCGCCCGCGCCGGTTCCCAGCGCGTACGCCGCCGCAGCTGCGCCAGCTCTCTCGGACTCGGTCGTTACGTTGTCGGCCAGGTCGTGCACGTGCAGCACGTTGCCGCAGGCAAAGATGCCTGGTACGCCCGTCTGCAGACTCTGGTCCACCACGGCGCCGCGCGTGCGCGGGTCAAGCTCTACGCCCGCGGCAACCGAAAGCTCGTTCTCGGGAATCAAGCCCACCGAAAGCAGCAGCGTGTCGCACGGAATAATGCGCTCGGTCCCCGGAATGGGCGCTAGGCGTTCGTCGACTTGGCTCACCTCCACGGCTTCCAGGCGGTCATGCCCGATCACGCGCGTTACCGTGGTGGACAGATGTAGCGGAACGCCAAAGTCGTCCAGGCAGTTCTTGACGTTGCGGCGCAGACCGTTGGCGTACGGCATGAGCTCGTACACGCCCTCGACCGAAATCCCCTCGAGCGTGCAGCGACGTGCCATGATCAGCCCGATATCGCCCGAACCCAAAATGACGGCGCGCGAGCCGGGTTTGAGGTTCTCGATATTGATGTATCGCTGCGCCAGGCCTGCCGTAAACACACCGGCGGGACGGCTGCCGGGGATCTTGATCTCGCTGCGGGTGCGCTCGCGGCACCCCATGGCAAGGACGACCGCCCGTCCGGTGAGCTGCAGCATGCCGGCGGGGCTCATGAGCGTGACGGTATGGACCGCGGTGTCTTCCGCAGGCTCGCCTGAATCAATCCCAAGCACCATGCTGTTTAGGAACAGCGCAATGTCGGTTGCGTGCACCTTGTCGATAAAGCGCTGCGCGTACTCGGGACCGGTGAGCTCCTGTTTAAAGTGCGACAGGCCAAAGCCGGGGTGGATGCACTGGCGGAGGATTCCACCCAGGTGCTGCTCGCGCTCCACGATGGCCACGCGCGCTCCGGCCTTATGCGCGGCCAGCGCGGCAGCCATGCCGGCAGGTCCGCCGCCGATAACGACCACGTCGAAGGCTCGCGTTTGTACGGCTTCCACGACGCCGCAATCAATCGCGTTCGATTTGAATTCCGCCATCCTAGCGCACCCCCTTCAAAGGCCCCTCGACCAGCCAGGAGCCGGCGTCCTCCAGTAATACCTCGCTGGGGTCGCAGCCCAGCTCGCGGGCAAGAATCGTCACCACACGGCTCTGGCAAAAGCCGCTCTGGCACCGACCCATGCCGGCACGACAGCGGCGCTTGACGCCCTCGACCGAAACCGCGCCCGGTTGGCGTCGAATCGCGGCCACAATCTCGGCCTCGGGCACCGTCTCGCAGCGGCAAACAATCTGTCCCCACGCGGGATCGGACTCGATCAGCTCCTCCTTGCGCGCCAGCGGTGCGCGGTCAAAGTCGTCCGGCGCTCGGCGAATTGGGTTCCAGTCCGCCCGCTCGTGCGGTTCCACGCCCGCCTCACGCATCACAAGCTCCATGCGCTCGGCAATGGCCGGTGCGCTTGCCACACCCGGCGACTGAATGCCCGCCGCCTGGAAAAGCCCCGGCACCACGGCTGACTGCCCAATAAAGAAGTCGTTCGTACCCTGAATGACCGGACGCCCGCCGGCAAATGCGCGCACCACGCGGCGCGTATCCAGATCGGGCACCAGCTTGCGCGCGCCGCTCAGCAGCGCGTTCACATCGCTCGCATAGGTCTGCGTGTCGCCCGGCTCGCGCACGGCAGCCGTCGCGGTGATCACGGTGTTGCCGTGCACGGTGCCCGTCACGATAACGCCCTTCGACACCGGCGTGGGCACGGGGTAGAGCGGCATGAGCGCGCGCGGCTCCTTGTCCAGCACCACGATGTTGCCCTGGCGCCAGACCATCTGGAACTCCTCGGCGCCCGCCATATGCGAGATGTCCGCTGCACCGTTGCCCGCGGCGTTGATCAGATAGCGGCAGCGCACATCGCCGACAGGCGTCACCAGCGTAAAGCGCGCAGCCCCGTCGGTAGCGTCGCCGCCGGCAACCTCAATTGCTTCCACCGGAGCCGACCGAATAAACGTCACGCCGTTGGCCACGGCGTTCTCCAGCGCAGCGATGGCGATCTCAAACGGATCCACAAAGCCAGTGGAGGGACACCACAGCGCGCACGTCGCCTCTGCACTCGCGCGTGGTTCCAGCTCGCGGATGCGCTCGGTGCCGATAATCGACAACTCGGGCACGCCGTTGGCCAGGCCATTCTGGCGCAGCTTCTCTAGGTGTGCGCGGTCTTCGTCGTTAAACCCCAGCACCATCGACCCGGTGCGGCGGAACAAAAATCCAAGCTCCTGGGCCCACGTGCCATATAGCTCGCAGCCGCGGGCGTTGACCTGCGCCTTTACAGTGCCCGGCGCCGGATCGTAGCCGGCGTGTACCAGGCCGCCGTTGGCCTTCGATGCGCCTAGGGCGACATCGTTGGCCGCCTCGACCACGCAAATGGTCAGGTCATAGCGCGCGAGTTGCCGCGCAATGGCACACCCGGTGATGCCCGCGCCCACAACCGTGATATCAAACGTTTCTGTCACAGTGCCTCCCAGACGAGTTGACAGGCTGTCAATAGGACTATCCTACGGTCTGCAGACCCCCAGTGCAGCGGCAATGCGGCGAACAGCCCCACTGCATCCGCCAACGGCAGGCGTGGGCCGGCTCAGCACGGATGCCGGCCACGTTAGAACGCGAGATCTTCCCGCCCAACCTCGCGGTCTGCGCCGTTACCTGTTACAGATTGAGATGTTGAGTCCACAGGCGCACGTTCTTCTCGATCTGTAACAGTAAGAACTGTTTTTGGGTTCCAGATGTTACAGTTCGAGATTTAAGTCGGGGAGAGAATGGTTTGTCTAAATCTGTAACATCTGGGACTGTATTTGCTGAGTAACTGTTACAGATTGAGACATTCGGTGTGGACGGTTTTCTTTGTCTCGATCTGTAACAGTTAGCTGAGGATTTGGGTTCTAGATGTTACAGATTGAGACAAACCTTCCGACGGATTTTGAATGTCTCGATCTGTAACAGTAAGAGAGGAAATTCGGCCTCAGTTGTTACAGATCGAGATTGCAGCCAGCGAGGGGATGTTTTGTCTCGATCTGTAACATTTGGACCCGATTTTGCCGAGTAACTGTTACAGATCGAGATTGAAATCGGGGAGGGACCCCTGTGTCTCGATCTGTAACACCTAGACCCGGATTCCGCTCCCACCTGTTACAGATTGAGATGTTTGTGTCCGCGCCAGCCCCGTACCCAGCCGTGGTCCCATATAAACAAACCCCGTGGTAAACTTGACCGGACTGTAAATATTCCGAAAGGTACACCTCAATGTCCAAATACATCAACGAGCTCATGTCGCCGCAGCTTATGGGCGTCATCTATGCCTTCGTCGGCTTCATCATCGCCCTGTATGTGCTGTCGGTCGTCTATGTGTTCATCGACGCTCGCCGCCGCGGCGCCAGCGCCTACGTGGCATGGGGCATCATCGCCCTCATCCCGTTTGTGGGCCTCATCGCCTACCTGGTCCTGCGCCCGCACTCCTATGCGGCCGACCGCGAGGAGCAGGAGCTGGACATGGCCCTGCGCGAGCGCCAGCTTGCCCAGTACGGCACCTGCCCGCAGTGCGGTGCCCCCATCGAGAAGGACTTTGTGGTCTGCCCGGTGTGCGACACCCAGGTTCGCAACGTGTGCCCCAGCTGCCATCGCCCGCTCGATGCGCACTGGAAGGTCTGCCCCTACTGCCGAACTCGCATCCAGTAACGCATCCATCGCCGGGCCGGCCGCAAGCCACGGGCACCGCGCGTCCCGCGCAAGCCACGGGCGCGCCGCAAGCCACGCGCGCCCCACACCCCGCCCCCACACGATGAAGCATGCGTAGAAAATCGCCCGCCGTGCCATTAAGGTGCGGCGGGCGCTTGTATACCAAGGCAACCTGCCTATAATGATGCAAGTTAAAACGCCGAGCGCATCGCACGCACTTGCATCAGGCATCCGAGAGGAGAAAACATACCCATGAAGGCACTCTACAATGACGGTTCGGTGGCCGAGCTCCCGCAGGACGAGGTCACGCACGTCATCCGCCACTCTGCCGCGCATATCATGGCGCAGGCCATCAAGCGCCTGTACCCCCAGGCCGACTTTGCCTACGGCCCCGCGACCGACAACGGCTTCTACTACGACGTCGACCTGCCCGAGGGCGTCAAGATCAGCGAGGACGACTTCCCTGCGATCGAGGCCGAGATGAAGAAGATCGTCAAGGAGAACCTCAAGTTCACCGTGTACGAGAAGCCCCGCGCCGAGGCCATCGCCCTTATGGAGGAGCGCGGCGAGAAGTACAAGGTCGAGCACATCGGCGACCTGGACGACGACGCCCGCATCACCTTCTACCAGCAGGGCGACTACATCGACATGTGCGTCGGCCCCCACATCTGCTACACCAAGGCGCTGAAGGCCTTTAAGCTCACCGGCGTCTCGGGCGCCTACTGGAAGGGCGACAAGGACAACAAGATGCTCACCCGCATCAACGGCGTCGCCTTTGCCACCAAGGAAGAGCTCGACGAGCACATGCACATGTTGGAGGAGGCCAAGAAGCGCGACCACCGCAAGATCGGCCGCGAGATGGACCTCTTTATGATGCGCGACGAGGCCCCCGGCTTCCCGTTCTTCCTGCCTAATGGCATGATTCTTAAGAACACGCTGCTGGACTACTGGCGCGAGATCCACCACAAGGCCGGTTACGTGGAGATCTCCACGCCGCTTATCATGAACAAGCAGCTGTGGAAGACCTCGGGCCACTGGGACCACTACAAGGACAACATGTACTCCACCGTCATCGACGACGAAGAGTACTGCATTAAGCCCATGAACTGCCCGGGCGGCGTGCTGGTGTACGCCTCCAAGCCTCACTCTTACCGTGAGCTGCCCATTCGCGCCGGCGAGATTGGCCTGGTGCACCGCCACGAGCTGCGCGGCGCCCTGCACGGCCTGTTCCGCGTGCGCTGCTTTAACCAGGACGATGCTCATCTGTTTGTGCGTCCCGACCAGCTGACCGACGAGATCGTGGGCGTGGTCAACCTTATCGACTCCGTGTACCAGAAGTTTGGCTTTAAGTACCACGTTGAGCTTTCCACCCGCCCCGAGGACTCCATGGGTTCGGACGAGGACTGGGCTCGCGCCGAGGAGGGCCTGCGCACCGCTCTGGAGAAGCTGGGCATGGACTACGAGGTCAACGAGGGCGACGGCGCCTTCTACGGCCCCAAGATCGACTTCCACCTGGAGGACTCGCTCGGCCGTACCTGGCAGTGCGGTACCGTCCAGCTCGACTTCCAGATGCCGCTCAACTTTGACCTGGAGTACGTGGACGCCGACGGCACCAAGAAGCGCCCCATCATGCTTCACCGCGTTTGCTTTGGCTCCATCGAGCGCTTCATCGGTATTCTGATTGAGCACTTTGCGGGCAAGTTCCCTACCTGGCTGGCTCCCGTGCAGGTCAAGGCGCTTCCCGTCTCCGAGAAGAGCCGCGACTACGCTCACGAGGTGTGCGCCAAGCTGGAGGAGGCCGGCATTCGCGTGGTCTGCGACGACCGCGACGAGAAGATCGGCTACAAGATCCGCGAGGCCCGCAGCATCGACCGCGTGCCCTATATGCTCATTCTGGGGGAGAAAGAGGTCGAGGCCGGCAACATCTCCGTCCGCGATCGTTCCAACGAGACCGTTCAGATGAGCGTTGACGAGTTCGTTGCCAAGGTGCTCGAGGAGATCAAGACCCGCGCCTAGCACAAACAATACAAGAATTAACAAAGGCGATCGTCCCATAGGGCGGTCGCCTTTTTTGTTGTCTATAGAAGAAAAGCCGCTGGTTAGAGCGGCTTTTTTGTTGTGCAAAAAGGTACAGGTTTTTGTAGAGGCGTATGGAGATGCACCCATTCGCGGCGCATTTTGTGCAATCTGGGAAAACGCGGGCAGTTTGCTCGTATAATGAGCAACGTCGAAAGATACAAAAACCTGTACTTTTGCGACTGCGCCTAGCTGCGAGCGAGAAGCCTGTTCTTAACGCCCCTGCATCCGCGTGTGTCGCGGAGCAAGGAAGGGGGCGAGAATATGGAACAGACAATGCGGCGCCAAGAGCAGCTGCCCGGTGCCTTTAGTGGCGCCACCACAAACAGCCAGCACGGCCGCGTCCGCTGGTATCTGGTCCACACCCCCAACGGTAAAGAGCGCGAGATCTGTGAAAAGGTCCGCTGCATTATCCCGCACGAGCTGATGCAGGACGCTTTTGTGATGCAAAAGGAGTTCTGGTTTAAGCGGGACGGCGCCTGGTCGCTCCAAACCAAACCCATGTACAAGGAATACTTCTTCGTCGCCACGCGCGATGCCGCCCTGCTCGACAAGGCTTTGGCCCAGTTGAGCTTTGGCTGTCGCATTGCCGGCAGCAGGGAGCGGGCCTATGCGCCCATGCCGGACGATGCGCAGGACTGGTACCGCAGCGTGCTCGACGACAACGGCGTGGTGCGCAACAGCGTCGCCCGCATAGAAGACGGCGTGCTGCACATAGAGCAAGGGCCCTTGGTAGGGCAAGAGGCCCGTGTAAAGAAGGTCGACCGTCATAAGCGCTGGTGCCTGGTAGACGTGGGCGAAGGCGACTCCGCTTTTAGGGAGCTGCTTCCGCTGGACGTACCCAGCAAAACGTAAGGGGACGTTGCGCCGGCAATTCATTCGCAATTTGAATTCATCGACTGGGGGATTTCTGGGGGACAGGGACGTAAGTATGACTGTGGCTGCTAAAGAAATAACAGAGAGCAATGCGCCCGAAGGCGCGGCGCTCATTGCTCAGACCATGGACCGGCGCGAGGACGGGGCGGGTGCTGGGGTCGGCGCTGAGGTAGACACGGGGACGGTGAGCCTCCCGGGCTCGCGCGAGTTCGCCGCAGAGTCCCGTGCGCTCGACACGAGGTCGTTCGGTTATCGCTTCGTGAAGCGCACCTTCGACATAGGCCTCAGTTTCTGCGTCTGTGCCGTGGGGCTCATCCCCGGTGCGGTGCTCTGCGCATTCATCGCGGCGGACACTAAGGGCGCTCCCCTCTACGCGCACGAGCGTGCGGGGCGCTTCGGCCGCCCCATCCACGTGCTCAAGTTCCGCTCCATGGTCGCCGATGCCGACGACGTGGAGAAGTACCTCACGCCGGCACAGATTGAGGAGTGGCACCGCGAGCGCAAGGTCACAAACGATCCCCGAATCACCAAGCTAGGCCGCGTCCTGCGTAAGACGTCCCTGGACGAGCTGCCCCAGTTCTTCAACGTGCTTGTGGGGCAGCTATCCGTAATCGGGCCCCGGGCCATCACCTACGAGGAGCTCGGGAATTTCACACACGAGCAGCAAGTGCAGGTTCTTGCCGTCCCCCAGGGCATCACCGGTGCCTGGCAGTCGGGCCCGCGCAACCTCGCGACCTTCGAGAACGGCCTGCGCCAGGAGTTCGAGCTCGCCTACGCGCGCGGCGCGAACCTCAAGGCCGACTGGCGGGTCTTCTTCAAGACCTTCTCTGTGATGTTCGGCAAGAACAAGACGGGGAGGTAGGTACGGATTCCCAGACTTTCCCTCCCTACAGCGTGCTCATGAGTCTCTATGCCAAGGAGCGCGCAGAGTACCTGCGCGAGGCGCTGGACTCGATGCTCGACCAGACGGTGCCCCCGGCGGAGGTCGTCGTCGTGAAGGACGGCCCGCTGACTGACGAGCTCGAGGACGTCCTCTCCGAGTACGACGCGGCCAACCACGGCCTGTTCAGTTTCGTTTCCTACCCCGAGAACAGAGGCCTCGGCTACGCGCTTGCCCGGGGCATTGAGGCGTGCTCAAATGAGGTCATAGCCCGCATGGACACCGATGACCACGCCCTTTCGGGGCGCATGGAGCGCCAGCTTGCTCTCATGTCCGAGCAGGGACTCGACATGGTGGGCAGCAATGTGACGGAGTTTATCGAGGCCTGGGACAAGCCCGTGGCAACGACGGACCTGCCCATAACCCACGACGAGATCGTCGCCTATTCCAAGCGCCGCAACCCCTTCCGGCACCCGCCCATGACCTTCCGGCGCTCGAAGGTGCTCGCCGCTGGGAGTTACAACGCCGACTTCCCCTACTTCGAAGACTGGGATCTCTTCAACCGGATGCTTGCCTCGGGCTGCCGTGCGGCCAACGTGCACGAGGCCCTTGTGGCAATGCGCGTGAGCCCAGACTTCTACGCTCGCAGAGGAGGTCGAGGCTATCTGTCGCACGCGCGGCGCTTCAAGCGGGCGCAGCTGGCATGTGGGTATTTCAGCGCTGCCGACTACTTCATCTCGTTTGTTCCCCAGGCAGTTGTCTGCCTCATGCCCAACGCCCTTCGCGGGCTCGTATACACAAGGATTCTCCGGAAAGGGGGAGATGCGGAGTGACCGCGACTGCAGCAATTATCACTCTCCACAACTCGCCGAACTATGGCTCTTGCCTGCAGACCTATGCGACGCAGCGCGTCTTCGAGTCGCTGGGAGTCGCACCCACAGTGGTCGACTACTACCGACACGATGCGATCCCGGAGAACGAGACCGAGCGCGCACTTAACGGACAGCTTGCCAAGAAGCTTCCCATCTTGGGGTTGCCGGGTGTCAAGTCGCTCGCTCGCGTTCCCGTTTCACGCATGGTCGCGCGCCGTCGCGCCCCGCTCGACGCGTTCAGGCGCGAGATGCTGAACCTCACGCCGCGCAAGTACTACTCGGCGGAGGAGCTCGAGGCCGATCCTCCCAGGGCCGACGTCTACGTTACGGGCAGCGACCAAGTGTGGAACAGCACGTGGAACTGTGGGTTCGAGCGAGCATTTTACCTCTCCTATGCTCCAGAGGGCGCCGAGAAGATCGCCTATGCCGCCAGCATCGGCAAGTCGACGCTCGACGATTGGGAGAAGCCCCTCATGCGCGAGGCGCTGCTGCGCTACGACGCCATCTCGGTCCGCGAGCCCGAGGCGGCGGAGCTTCTCGACTCCATCGGAGTGCCCGGTGCCGTCCCCGTCGTGGATCCCACGCTCATGCTCGGCCGTCCCGAGTGGGGGGCCCTCTCTGACGGCTGGGTGCCCGATTTCCCATACCTGCTCGTGTACCAGCTTAACCGCAACCCCGAGTTCGACGCGTACGTGCAGGACGTCGCTGCTGCGGCGGGGCTCAGGGTTCTGCGCCCCGCCTATGGGGTCCACGAGCGTCGTCGGGGTGAGGAGGCCGTCGTGTGCCCGAGCGTCGGGCGCTTTCTCTCGCTCTTCCTTAATGCCTCGATTGTGGTCACCGACTCCTTCCACGGCACGGCGTTCTCCGTCAACCTGGAGAAGCCCTTTGTGGCGATTGCCCCGGAGCGCTTCTCAGGGCGCATCGGAAACCTCCTTGCCATGACCGGGCTGGAGGGCCGGCTTCTTTCGGACTATCGCGACGTTGCCCTCGCGGCTGGGGATATAGACTTCGCGCAAGCTCGTATCGCCCTGGCGCGTGAGCGCGAACGGGCGCTATGCTTCTTGCGCGGTGCGCTTCCGACCGAGTTCGTGGAGTGAGGCATGGCGCTGAGCAACGACGATCTCAACTTCATAATCTACTACCTCAACTATCCCAAGGCGATAGAACTCTGCATGACCATGGATAACGTGGTCCGCAAGAGCAGTAGTGTCGAGACGACCGCCGAGGCTTCCGACACTCTAAAAACCGAGTTGAAGGGGGACGCTTCTACAAACCTTGCCGCCCTGAAGGCGACCGTGGGGGCGAGTCTCGGGACGACCTTGAGCGACAGCGAGTCTTTTAAGGTGGCGGACACCTACGAGGTGAAGCACACTAAGTCGACGTACCTCAAGCTCATCCTCGAGCGGGCTAAAATGCTGCCCTCGTGCGCAAATATCCAGAACTGCGCCCCCGGCGACCTCGTCCGCGTGGATGGCGTCAGGCTCTGGCCCTGCAACTGGGAGGAGATTACCCAGATGCAGGTTCTGAGGCACGACGCGCTGAAGGGCATGAGGGTCGAGGGCGTAGACGTCAACAACATCGTCTCCTCAATGCTGGAGGACTACGCATATGTCCTCACGGCAATGGAGAAGCTCCCCGGAACAGACGATCCCGTATGGCTCGCAATCAAGATACCCTCGGAGAACGATAACGAGTTCGAGAGCAAGTACAGGATGCGCGATCTGCTCCTCGGCGAGGTCAGTCTCATCGGTGTCTATAAGGGTCTCGTCGACGTGGATGTGCTGACTAACACGACGTTCGGAGACCTGCAACGAAAGGGGTTGAGCCAGGGCGCTGAAGGGGAAGACCGTGTCATCAAGAGTGCATTGCCCGCTCCGGAGTCGAAGCAGTCAGCCAAAGAGGCCTCGCAGGGATTCCTCGGCCCAGTCCACTACATCGATCTCATAGCGATTGTCCAAGACGTCAAGGTGGCGGATTCCGTCGGCGAGGATTTGGCTGCGGATGAGCTGGCCGGCAGAGGCACGTCGGTGGCCGGAGGTTCCCCCGATGACGCGGGTGTCGTTCTTTCCGACTCCGGGGAAGCGAAGCCTTGCTTCTTCGCCCGACTGAAGGCGATGCTCTGTGGATAGCCTTACGCTACATACTTATCGCTCGGGCAAGGAATGTCGCGAGGAGACCCTCCGTTTGGAGTCGAAGGGCTACTCATATGTCCCGTTTGACGTCACGGGAGGCACAAAGGCTGCTTTCTTTGAGGGGGGACGCCTCTATTCCGACCTGTCTTACGTCGTGGCACTTCTACCGGCAAACCAGCACCTTATGCTCAACGTCGAGGAGACTCTCTCCTGTGCAGACGGTGAGGCTTTCCTGCTCATCCGTGACTCGCTCGCACAGTCGGCGATTGACACCTTTCCGCTGCTCTTCGAGGCGGCGTTGCCCTTGGTGGCCGAGGAGAGGGGGTGTCGTTTCGCGCCCAGGCGCTGTCCGCTCTACACGTTCTCTAACAGAGCTGAGTATGACCGCCTCGCGCGGCTCGCATCCGATGGCTCCGGTTATCAGGTCTTTACGCTCCAAGGACTTTCCCAGAGGACCTCGGAGTTCTCTGCGGCGCTCGAGAACTCCGAGATAGAGGTGTTCATCGACCTCACCTCCGAGGCGGCTCTCGCCGACGCGAGGCTTCTATCCATAGAGCCTCTCGCTTCGGCGCCAAACGTCCCTCATTTCCTCGTGAGCGAGGCCCGCTCCGCAAAGGTGTTTGAGAACTTCCCGTCGCTTTTCGACGAGATCCGCGACGTGGCGGATTTGCTTTCCGAATGTCCCAAAGAGATGACGACGGGAATGGAAGGACCTCGTTCCGTTTGCGACCTCAATGACGGAGAGTTCGTTAGGACTATGGCCGAGTTCGATGAGAGGCTCACGGGACACGCCAACTTTAAGTGCTACCTTCATGAGCGCCTCACTAATTTTAGACTAGCGCATGCGCTGGGGGATCAGCGGATTTTCTCGATGTTCCTTTTCGGAGGCAGCGGCATCGGTAAGACCGAGACCGCACGCGTACTTAGCGAGTTGGTCTCGGATGGAGAGCGTTATCTTGCGAAGATTAACTTCGAGGCGTACAGCTCGCAGGATTCTCTCAACAGCCTCATCGGGAGCCCCTCCGGCTATGTGGGCTGCGAGGGCGGAGAGCTCAACGACAAGGTCGAGAAGGCCAAGGCGAAGGTGCTCCTCTGCGATGAGTTCGAGAAAACCAAACAAGACGTGAGGGCTTTCTTCTTGGAGCTGCTTGAGGATGGGGCCTACACCGATCGAATGGGCGTGGAGCACGACATGGACGGCTATGTTGTCGTGTTCACATCGAACGTGAAAGACGAGAAGGAGCTGCAAGAGAGGATCGCGCCCGAACTACTAACGCGCTTTGACCTTATCTGCGAATTCGTGCCTCCGACCGTGGAGGAGAAGCGCGAGCACGTTGTCCGCCTCGCGCGGGAGAAAACTGCCCAGTATGCCGAGAGGCTGGGCGTAGATGTCGAGCCCATCGGCGAGAGCGTAACCATAGCAGATTTCCAACTGGAGAAATGGTCCCTTAGGGAGATAGACCGTGAGGTCGTGCGCCAGGTAGTCTCCCTTCTCCCGGTAGAAGACCCGTCCGAATCGTCACCCTACGATAAAACAGCACCCGACACAGATTGGAGTGAGTGACGTGTACACCGAACTCAAGTCATACCAAATAATCATCGCCCTGCTCAAGGAGTACGGCATCCGGAAGTGCGTGCTCTCGGCAGGGTCGCGCAACCTCCCCTTCGTCCATTCCGTTGAGGAGGACCCCTGGTTCGAGTGCTACTCGGTCGTTGACGAGCGCAGCGCGGGCTATTTCGCCCTCGGCCTCGCTCAGCAGGCGGGCGAGCCGGTCGTCATCTCCTGCACCTCGTCCACCGCGACCTGCAACTACTGGCCTCCGGTGGCAGAGGCCTTCTACCAGAACGTCCCGCTCGTCGTGCTCACGAGCGACCGCGACCCGGCGAAGCTTGGCCAGCTCGAGGATCAGATGATCGACCAGGTTGGTATGTACGACCGACACGTCCGGAAGTCGGTGAATCTGCCTATCGTCCGCGACGACGGTGATTTCCGCCACTGCTGGCGGCTCGTCAACGAGGCCCTGCTCGAGCTCGACCACCACGGGGGCGGCCCGGTCCAGGTCAACGTTCCATCGCGCTGGTACAGCACATCCTTTACAACCTCCGAGCTCCCTAAGGTCAGGAGGATCGCTCGCGTCGAGCACGAGTCCCCCGATGCGGAATGGCTTGCCCGCGCAGCGAGGCTCCGGTCTTGCTCGCGCGTCCTCGTGGCCTGCGGACAGGGTCAGCCCACAGACGGTCTCAAGGAGGCCCTGGGGGAGTTCTTCGGGCGGTTCAACAGCGCCATAGCGGTCGAGTACATGTCCAACGCGCTAGTCGAGGGTGCCGTAAACACATCCGTCTGCTTCGACAGCCGTTATGTCACGCCGAAGAAGTTCGCTGAGTTCGCCCCCGAGATCGTCATCAGCTATGGCGGGAACATCATGCAGGGGCTCAAGGAGATGCTGCGCGGCTCGAAGTCAGGCGTCGAGCATTGGCTCATCGACGAGGGTGGCGTCGTCTGCGACGCTTTCGGATGTATAACCACGGTATTCGAGTGCTCGCCGGAGTTCTTCTTCCGCCGCATGAGCGATTTGGCGGGCGAGAAGGCGTCAAACGATCTGGCCTACCACGACGCCATTGCGGCGTACGCGGCCTCCGTCGTGCACCCCGACTTCGGGTGGGGCAACATCTATGCGATAAAAAACGTCGTCGAGCGAGTCCCATCGGGTTCCGTGCTTCACCTCAGCATCAACGACTCCATCCGCATAACGAACTTCTTCGAGCTGCAGCCCGACATCCGCGTCTTTGCAAACATCGGCACGCACGGCATTGACGGCTGCATGTCGTCGCTCATGGGGCAGTCCCAGGCGACCGAGGGCCTCGCCTTCCTCGTCACCGGCGACCTCGCGTTCTTCTACGACATGAACTCCCTGCGCATCAGGCATGTCGGCCCGAACGTGCGCATCCTGCTCTGCAACAACCACGGTGGCGAGGAGTTCTACTACAACGGCATCTGGCAGAACGCGTCGAGCGACCTGCACACCGCTGCCAGGCACAACGCCGTCGCCGGCCCCTGGGCCGGGTCGTGCGGGTTCAAATACCTCAGAGCGGACGACAAGGCATCGTTCGAGGCTGCCCTTCCGGAGTTCATGGCGGAAGAGTCTGACAGGCCCGTGCTCCTCGAGTGCTTCTCCGAGATGAGCGAGGACTCTAAGGACATCTACGACTTCTACGACCTCTCTCGACCGCACGATGCTGTTTCCGACGCTACCCGCGCGGCCAAGGACATCGTGAAAAAAACAATTGGCAAAGAGACGGCAGTTAAGATCGCCGGCAAGTTCGGCGTCAAGCTGGGATAGGGGGCAACGTGGGACTCAAGGCAAAGGCCAAGCGCGCCGGGCGCTTCGTCCTCTCCAACCTCGGGCGCCCCGTGCGCGTTGAGCAGACGCTGCGAGGTGGGAGCGAGCTCCTCGCGGGGAGGTGCGTGCTCGTCACGGGCGGCACGTCGGGCATAGGGCTCGCGACCGCCGAAGCGTGCCTGCGCGCCGGGGCAGACGTCGTGGTTACCTCGCGTAGCCTCTCTCGCGCCGAGGAGGCCTGCGCCCGACTTGGCTCGCATGCCCGCCCGGCATTGCTCGACCTCGCGGATGCCGAGGGGATGGCCGTGCAGGTTGACGCGGCCTACGCGGCTGCGCCCAGGCCCGTCGACGCCCTCGTGAACAACGCTGGCGTGCTCAAGGGCGCGCCCTTTGGCAGGACATCCGTTGAGGACTTCGACGAGGTGGTCGGCGCAAACCTCCGTGGCACCTACTTCCTCACGCAAGAGGTCGCCCGGCGCATGGTTGCGGGCGGAGTCCGAGGCAACATCTGCTTCGTCACCTCCTCCTCCGCCTACCGCCCTGCCACGAACGCCTACTCGTGCACAAAGTGGGCGCTGCGCGGTCTCGTGGAGGGCTCGGCCAAGATGCTCAGCCCCAACGGCATCGTGGTGAACGCCATCGCCCCTGGCCCCACTGCCACTGGGATGCTCATCGAGGGCGATGCGGGCAACGTCATGAAGCCGAACAGCCCCATCGGGCGCTACGTCACCCCTGAGGAGATCGCGAGTATGGTCGTGACGCTGCTCTCCGACGCCTCGCGCTCGACCGTGGGCGACACGGTGCGCATGTGCGGCGGCAGCGGCGTGGTGACCTTTGACGATGCTGACGCGACATTCGAACTTTAAGGAAGTAGATTTGAAACAAGGAAAGCAAATACGGGTGCTCCAGGTGCTGCCGTCCCTAAATAGGTCGGCAGGGGTGTCGCGTTTCGTCTACAACATGACGGTCGCAAGCGACGAGTCGCGCGTCCACTACGATATCCTCCACCACGCTCAGGACGATGGCGTGCCGCACCACGAGAAGCGCTTCGACGAGGAGCTCGAGGCACTCGGGCATCGCATCTACCGCGTGGACTATGCCGGCCATGATTTCAGACGGTTCATCCGCGAGGTCCATGCTGTCATATCAGAGTACGGCGCGAGCTACGACGTCGTGCACTGCCATATGCCCAACTCGGCGTTCTGCGTCTTGCGCGAGGCAAAACGTGTGGGGATTGAGCATCGCGTGCTGCACAGCCATCTCAACAGCAGTTCCGACAATGCACTACATCGTCTGCGTAATGTGCCCCTCAACGCTGTCGGGAAGCGCTATGCCACCGATAACATGGCCTGCTCGGAGGAGGCGGGCCGTTTTCTCTTCGGCAGAGCCCCGTTCACGCTCATGAGGAACGGCATCCCGCTCGCGGACTACGCCTACGACTCGAGTGCGGCGGCCGAGCTGCGCGGCGAGCTTGGCATCGTTGCGGGCGAGCCAGTCGTGGGGTGCGTCGGGCGCATGGTGCCGCAGAAGAACTACGCGTTCGCCGTCGAGGCGTTCGCGGCGCTGCTGCACGAGGTTCCCGAGGCGCACCTCGTGGTCCTCGGGGGAGAGATAAACGGCGCGACCACTGTGCGCGACTCGCTGGTCGAGCGGGCGAGCGAGCTGGACTTCGCCGACCGGGTGCACTTGCCTGGTATCCGCGAGGATGCGCAGCGGTTCTACTCGCTCTTCGACGTGTTCTTCATGCCGTCGCTCTACGAGGGCCTTCCCGTTTCGGCCGTGGAGGCACAGGCGGCGGGGCTGCCGTGCGTGTACTCGACCGGCGTGCCGGCCGAGACCGACATCGCCGGGACCGGTTCGTTCACGGCTCTCGACGCGCCGCTGGCCGACTGGGCGAGGGCACTCAAGGCGGCGATCGAGGGCGGCAGGCACCCGGAGGCCCCTATCAGACTTGAGGCTGCGGGGTACTCTGCCGAGGCAAACGCCGCGCGGCTTATGGAGTACTACGAAAGGCTGTTGAGCCGATGAGCTACGTAAGCAGGATCTCAAGAAAAATCGGTGATAAGACGAATCCATTGCTCGCCAAGGGCAGAAGGGAGAAGCTCGTCCGCACTGACTTCAGCATCTTCTCGAACAACTGCTGGGCCGGGTCGGTGTATCGGCGTTACGGGCTTCCCTATAGCAGTCCAACCGCCGGCCTCTACTTCTTCGCGAGCGACTACGTGAAGTTCGCCTCAAGGCTCAGATACTACACTTCCGTGCCGCTTGAGTTCATCGACGCCCGGGAATCACAATATGCCGACCAGCTGCGCGAGAAGGGCGAGCTCGGCAAGCCCGTCGCCCGACTCGATGACATTGAGGTCGTGTTCCTGCACTATCCCTCCCCGGAGGAAGCCGCAGAGAAGTGGGCCCGCCGCTGCAAACGAATCAACTGGGATAACGTCTTCATCAAATTCAGCCAGATGAACTGCTGCACAGAAGGGGACCTCAGGGCCTTCGATGCCATTCCCTTCAGAAACAAGCTCTGCTTCACCGCTTCGCTAAGGCCCGAGCTCGCGTGTGCTGTGCACTTTCCCGGCTATAACGAGCGGGGAGGGGTCCTCAATGATACGGACTATTACTCTCGGTACATTGACTTGGAGGAATGGCTTAATGGCGAACCCGAAAGGTATCTTATTGGCTAGCTTTAACTTGTTAATCTTGGTATTTAAATCGCGAGGAAACGGCGGTGACTTATGAGCGCCGTAGTTTCTGCTGCGCATTTGCTTAATCCAACGGGCTCTGTTTCAAAGCGAGGATATTCGCCTGCAGTGTGGGCGGTTGCCCTGCTTCCCTATTTCATTTTGGTTTGTGGGGATAATTCCTTTACATTCCAATCTGCTTATTTCTGTTTGGGTCTAATGGTGTTCGCTGCCTTTTTCTCGAAAGAGAGGGCTGCGTATTCTCGTCATGCGATCGGTCTTATTGTTTCGTACCTTATAATCATGGGCATAGGCAACTTAGTGACACTTGCAATTGCATCTGAGATGATTACCAGCAGATCGTTAATCCGTGCCTTAATGTTCCTCGCCATTATCTGGTTCTTTGCTCACGCAATCTCCCGGAGGTGGAGTCCTCGAGAGATAACCTTCCTGCTGAAATCAGTGGCACTTTCCACGTTTGCGTCTGCATTCCTTGAACTAAAGACATGGGTTGAAAACGGTTTTTATGCAGGACGTGTGTATCCAGTGAGTCTTACGGGGCACATGATCGATGCAAACTTTTTTGCGCTTTTGTTGGTCGTTCAGATTAGCTGTGCCTTTTTACTGGTAGTTTATAGTAGCAATGTGCGGGTGAAGATTCTGTACTTCATTCTCATATCTTTCGGCCTGGCATCAGTTATGTTAACTGGATCAAGAAGCGGGCTTCTTTGTATTGTCTTGGTTATTGCTTTCGGCTACATTGCGTTTGTCTGTAGTGAGAGAACCGGCAAGCTTTCTACTACGGTATTAGTTTTTGTGCTCGTTGCCGTTGCCCTGTTTCTAATTAATCGCTTTATGGGCGATTGGATGTTTAATCGTTTTTTTAAGAACAGCTACAATGATGGGTCAAACCAATTTCGCGTTGAACTGTGGGTGAAAGCTGTACAACGTTGGATGAGTAGGCCGCTATTTGGCTTTGGTGTGGGTAATTATAATTATTTCAGTGCGGAGGACTGGGGCGTCGTGGAGACGTCAACTACAACTCATGGCACGATTACTGATTTTTTAGTTGATTTCGGTTTGATTGGCCTGCTGCTGTTCTTTTCAGTGCTTATCCGCATTTTCAGAGGTTTGCTTCAAGGGAAGGGCTATACACCCTTGGCCCTATGTCCGGGTATCGTTGTATGTTGGCTCATCGTTGGTGCCGAACGAACAGTGGCGCTGTGGCTATTCCTCATTATTTTTTACGTATTGGCAGATTATCTTTCATGCAATCAAGAACATAGCATGAAAGGTTTGCTCTCGGAACGTTGAGACATCAGCCTTCGCCTGCCCGAGCGAAGTGGTTTTGTCTAGCTTAAACACTTTCGGTTTAATCAACTAATTATAGGGGTGCATATATGGCAAACGAAGAGCCTAGTGCAATTATCAAAGACGCCCGGAGCAACGCGGGCAAATACCGATCTCTCGCCTCGAATACGCTCATATTTACTATTGGAAATGCCCTTGTGAAGCTGATTCAGCTGCTGTTGCTGCCGCTTTACACTTCTTATATGGCTACGTCCGATTATGGCGTTGCCGAGCTTGTGAACAATCTCTCAGATTTCTTGTATCCGCTGTTTTGCCTGGCAATCTATGAGTCTGTCTTTCGTTTTCTCATGGAGAAGGACGCTCCGAAGGAAGAGCTGCTCGGGGGAGGGCTTCTCGTTCTTCTGGTGACAATTCCTGTGGGCGCATTGGTGTCGGGAGTTGCCTTTACGTTCTTCTCGTACGATCAGGCATGGGGTTGCTATATCCTCGTTCTTGCAGTTTCCGTGAGAATGCTGCTTGCTCAGTTTGCCCGCGGGTCAGGTGAGGTCACTCGCTTCGCCGCGTCTGGCGTTCTCAACGCCCTTTTCTTACTTCTTTTTGACGTTGTTTTCCTTGTCTTGTTTGATGGTGGCGTAAGCGGGTATGTTCTCGCACTTGTGCTCGGTAACTGTTGCTCGGCCTGTTACTTGTTTGTGTCTTGCAAAATATGGCGTTGTCTTGGCAAATTGCCCAATAGGCGTCTCCTGATGCGAATGCTTGCGTATAGCCTGCCGATGCTGCCGAATCAACTTGCTTGGTGGTTTTTAAATATCTTTGGCCGTTACGTCATCCTTGCATTTCAGGGTTCGGTTGCTGCCGGCGTCTACACTGCGGCAAGTAAATTTCCCTCTCTGGTTAACTTCATGTCGTCCATTTTTCGTCAGGCTTGGCAGATATCGGCGGCGAAGGAGATGGACGGCGAGAATGATGGCTCCTATTTTTCCAAGGTGTTCGGCCTATTTTTATCCTTTGTCGTGTGTGGGAGCTCGCTAGTCATTGCCCTTACCGAGCCGCTTGCGCGTTTGCTCCTCAAGGGTGACTTTTATGAGGGTTGGCATATAGTTCCCATTCTTATGCTTGCAGCGCTTATCGGTTGCATCTCGGTATTCTTCGAAGCGTTCTATACGGCTGCGGAGCGCACTGGCGCTCTATTTGTTTCATCTGTTGCAGGCGCGGCGGTGAATGTTGTCCTTGCGTTTTGCCTCGGTGGCAGTTTTGGGATTTGGGGAGTGCCTTTGGCTACTTTGGCGGGACAGGTCGCTAATGCAGTGGTCCGCATGGTGGATAGCCGAAGATTCATGAGACTAGATTATGAGGTTGCCTTGCAGGCAGCTTTGGTAGCAGCCGTGATCGTACAGGTGGTGTTGGTATCCATTCTCCCAGCATCGGCCGGGTTAGTCGCCGGCTTGCTGTTGTTTGCTATTGAGGTTTGCTTGACATGGCGCAGATATGGTGCGGTAACTCGTAGAGTTCTTATGACGCTTCTGGAGACAATTACGGCCAAGTTGAAATAAAGGCTGATTTGGGAGATTCGTGCTATCGGATTGATGGCCCCTGAGTTCTCCTTTAAAGTGATTGCTGTGATGAGGCCTTGCGACGGTACGTCCGGCTTGGTCCGTGGGAACCGCCGAAAGGCGGTTTTCGCGTTTAAGGGGCCCATACGGATAAGCTATTTAAATCTATTACCGAGCAGATTACTATTCTTGAAAGCCGTGGGCTCGAATGCGATAACGATACTCGTTTAGTTCTGGAGTGCGAGGGGTACTACCCGGTTGTTAACGCAAAGCCGAGATGTATTACTGTTGCCATTTACTACGCTCATTGGCTCTAATTGCCCGACATGCCCGAGTGCGACCGCGTCGAAAATATTGGTGTAAGGGTGACGCCCCAGCGCCCGTTCAACGAAGAGCGGCCCTCGTCCTAGAATCTGGAATAACCACAAACGCGGTTCTGAGAATCGACAAAGACCGCTTGCGTTTAATGGTTGGCCGTCGGCGCGTTTACGCCAACATTTCCGGCGTGATCACATTCCAACTAGTGCATTTTTTGCACTAGTTCAAAACGGGGGCACAAGGACGGTCGGGCGTCGGGTCGAGCACTACGACCTCGACATTATCATTTCGGTTGGCTACCGCGTGAAGTCTCGGCAGGGCGTGTAAGTTGACCATTCCTTTCACCGACTGGCAAAACGATTTACGCCTAATTGTGGACATTGCCTACGCGATTTTCCTTTGCTCCCGCATTGATCTCGCTAAACTGATAACTGCTGCTACCAGGGCATTTTCTGGTGCACGTTCTATTGGCTCCTGCGAAGATCGGAGCGGGTATGTTTGCTGCCGAGTTCCACACCAGCCGTCATCACATCGCGATCGTCGCCATGGCCTGCCTATGCGTTCTCTGGGCGGGCCTTCCTATGCCGCGGGCGCGGAGAGCCTGTTCATCGCGGGCGCGACGTACTACGGGCCCGGCGTGTCGGGCCCCGGCTGGGCCTGGACCGATGCCGACCATCTGGAGCTCAACGGCTACACGGGCGACGCCATCGGCGCCGACGGCGACCTGGTCGTGACGCTTGCCGGGCGCAACTCGGTGGTCGAGTCGCATGCGCCCGATGCGGACATCACGCAGTGCTGCATGGAGGTGTGGGGCAGCCTGACGCTCCGCGGCACCGGCTCTTTGGCGGCTTCGGGCTCGCAGTGCGCGATCCACGTCTCGCGGGCGCTCGCGGTGGACGGCTGCGCCGTCGATGCCCGGGCGAACGGGGCAACCGTCACGGACGAGGCCGTGGCAGGCGTGATCGCCGCACGTATGGCCGTGCGCGGCGGCGGGCGCGTCGTCGCCGCCGGTGCCGCGCCCGCCGCCGGCGTACAGGCTTTCGGTGTGTACCTGCAGGACGCGGGCGCCGGCGACGGCTCGGCCGGGCGCGGGCTTTCCGTCGATGTCTCGCGGCTCGATGCGACCGGTGCCGATGGCGGCGTTGCATGCACGGGCGGGTCGCTCGTGTCCGCGCGGTTCGTGGCGCCTGCGGGCGGGGCCTTCGGTGCCGGCGGCGTGGTGGATGCCTCCGGGGCCATGGCGCCGCATGTGGTGGTCGAGCCCCAGGGCGCCACGGCGCCGGCGGGGGAGACCGACGGGCGCGAGGTGCCCGGTGGCGCCGGCGAGCCGGCCGGCGGTGCCGGCCCCGCCGTTGAGCGGCCCGGTGCCGGGTCCGCAACGGATCCCGTCCTAAAGCCCGCGTCTACGACGCCCAAGACGACCGCGACGACCAAAACGACAGCGATCAAGACCGCGGCGTCCACGCCATCCAATGCCAAGAACGCTGACGCTGCCACCGCCACGCTCCCCAAGACTGCCGACAGCAGCTGGATCGCCGCCTCCCTGGCGCTATTCCTGCTGGGAGCTGCGCTTCTAGGTGTCACACGCCGCTACTCTTGTATTTACGCACGCCGGGAGTCATAAAATATGGTTAACTCTGAAATACCAAGTAAACCAAGGAGGAACAATGGCCACACGGACGATGGAGCCGGTGTCCACGAAGCTGCGCCCCGATGAGAAGCGGGCATTCCTCGAAACGTGCGATAGCATCGGTACTTCCCCGAGCAACGCCCTGCGCATGTTCGTCTCCGCGTTCAACAGGCGCGGCGGCTTTCCCTTCGACCCCTCCAACTCCTACGGGTTCAATGCCGAGACCCTTGCCGCTATGGATGACGCTGCGGCGGGCCGCGTGAGCGGGCCGTACGACACGGTATCCGACATGATCGCCGCCCTCGATGAGAACTAGCCCATGCTGAAGCTCGAGTTCACTGCCAAATTCAAGAAGGACTACAAGCGGGCGAAGAAGCAGGGCCGTAACATGCGGGTGCTTGAGAATGTGCTCGAGACGCTCCAACCAGAAGAGGAGCTTCCCGCGCAACTTCACGACCATGAGCTCGTCAGCAACTACAAGGGGCATAGGGAATGCCACCTCGCCCCCGGCTGGCTTCTGATATGCCGCGTCGAGGGCGACAGGCTGACGCTGACGGCAACGTGACTGGGAAGCCATACGGAACTGCTCGATTGAGGGCGTCTTCAGTCCAATCCGTCCTTTGCAATGCGGCGGTTTCCCAATCTGCATAAATACCGCGAGCAGTAGCGGGCAGGCACTTACCTCCCGCCACTTGTTCGATAGTACTGTCCTGGGTCGTGCCGGTTTAATCCGACCCATTCGAGAAGCCCCTTTTCGGCAAGGCGCTTCATTCTTCGGAGCCGTTTCTCTGGGCTTCGGCGGACTTGCCAACTCGCGCTTGGGCACTACCCAGTAAATTACTCAGTAGTGCCTAGTAGATTATCCAGTAGTGCCGTAGCGGCTGTCTGCTTGTAGGGGGCGTTCGGCCCCGAGAACTCGGCTCGGATGTGCCGCAGCCCCTCCTCTGCATCCAGCCTGTATTCGACCGTGCGGAAGCGCGTCAACGCGATCGCTCTTGGATTACTGAACCACTGTTAGATCGGCCTTTCGTCTACATGTTTTGCTTGTGGGCGTTTTCCCACCTAGTACAACTTGCGCACTTGTTCCGGTAAGCAGCTGATAGCACAGCTCAAGGGGCAATGCAGTTTCATTGGTTGCTGTACTAAGTTTTTGCGGCATCTTCGAGAGCAGGGTGATGACCTGCTTATTTACCTCAGACTGTTCTGGAATTATCGCGTTGGGCTCATCCGTTCTCCATCCTGCCGCGCTTAACTGCTTGAAAAGATTGTGATACTGCCAATCCGTGAGCAGGCCAATGTCGTGTGATCTAAAGATAAATGCTGCTACAGATACCTTCCATTGCTTTTTATGGGCTACTGCATCCCGCAGACTGAAGCCTCTGGGCGTATATTTCAGCATAGTCGATTTGGGCATTAGGAATGCCGAGGCGAACCTGTTCGCCTCGGCCTCGATTTCTTTTGTAGCCGAAGTTCCCATGTCGAGATTTCGATGCATCACTAGATGTCCGAGTTCGTGAGCCGCATCCATCCTGCGTCGCTCACCACTCTTTGAAGTCGTGAGAAACACATATGGACATTCGGTTCTTGGCTCCCAGTATGAAAAGGCGTCAACTTCGTTTCCGATTTCTCCGGCAAAGAAAATACGGATACCGTGGCTCTCGAGGAGGGCTAGCAAATTTGGGATAGCGCCTTCTCCCATTTTCCATTCTTTACGAAGCATTTCTGCCGCGAGAACGGGGCCTACGCCTTCTATGGTGGGGACGTCTGTTTTTGGTAGGTTGAACTTGGTGTTGCACCAGTCGGATAGTTCCGTTGCAAGCGTTGCCTCGGCGGTTGCAATGTCTTTTTGACTTCTTTTGAGTTTAGTTCTTGCTCTAAATGAAATAGCCTTTTCTGGCATGGGCTCCGTTGTATGTAAATTAAAAAATGCTTCGGGAAAACGCAGTGCTTGCATCAAGCGCTGCTCGATTTCAGAACTCGGATTAGTAGCGTCGTTTTCGTAGTCGGCGATAGACTTGGGCGTGACCTTTACAAGCTCAGCTAGCTCTTTTTTCGAAAAGCCTCTCAATTTTCGCGCAAGAGTTAGGCGTGTGCCTTCCATTTACTTCCTCATTCGTATAGTGGGTTCAAAGCGGTTGTCATTTCTAATGATATGGGGGTCCGCATGAACGCTTTGGCTATTATCCAACCGCCAAATCGGGTTCACTCGGTTCAACAGGCGAAATGTTGATGGTCGGCACCTCTTCGTCGGGCGGGAGCGAAATCTGGACGTCCTGCAGCGGAATGGGATTCATGATGATGCGGCTTCTCCAATCTTTGACTTGGTTGTTTTTGTCGAAGACTGGCTTTGAGAGCTCCATGCGGATCTCTTGATGACAATAGTCCACATAGATTACCAGGTACCACAATTTCCCTTCTTGTTGATCCACGGCGTAATTATCAGGATCGAATAGGGTCATTTGACCGTCTACGACTGACGGTGTCTTGCCCTTCTCTTTTAGCTTTGGGCCAAATCCTCCTTTTTTGCCAGTTGAGGCGTCGCCTGTGGCAACGGTAATCTTGACGCTAGCGTCTGCGGAGATCGTATAAGGTAGGTTTTAAACGCTCTCCGACTTCCAACCCTTTTCCGCCATCAACTCACAAATTTTGGCAATTGTGTTGTGATACATAAAGGTGCCCCGCGCCGTTGGGGGAAGGAAGCCGTTATCCAAGACGGTCGTGGTGTCTCGTGCATACTCCAGTGCTTTCCTGAACATCTCTTCGGAAAGATCCGGATGCACATCAGAAGGGCTTGCAAAGCAAGGTCGTTGGTGGCCCTTTGGCGTTAAACTGTCAAGCTGTTGAGCAAACATCTATCTCCAATCAACTACATTTTCTAAACCTAATTCTAGGTCTAGAAAATGTAGTTAGCAAGTAGCTTTACGGTTTGGATTAATGACCTCTATTCGGCGATCCTGTTTTGGCGTTCGGCGGCTTTTGGGTTTCGGTCGATAGCGCCCCCTCCTCTTCTGTGAATGATTCCAACTTCACTTTGCTTGTTTGGGGGCGTTCAAATGGCAATCTGCTGCCTGATGAAGCTTTTTGATAGTGGTGAATTGTTGGCATATATGCTGCGCTTACAATTGCTTTCTGTGGGCGTATTCTTTGGCTGCATATTGGTGCTTTTCGCGGCATCCTATTTTCTATCGGGAGGCAAGATGAAGGAAGGCTTTAAGAAACGGCTAGGCAAAACCTTTGCCTTTAGTAAGAAGACTGCCAATCTATTTATAGCTAGTCTGGTCATTATCTTTCTTCCACCACTTGTTATAGCGTTCCTGTATTCAGTTGACGCGCAACAAGTCGTTATTAGAACACCGTGGAGTGCCGGCGAGATGCTTGGCTACTGTGGGACCATGGGGGCAGCGTTTATTGCCCTTTTGGGCATTGTTTACGGTATCGTTGATGCTTGGGATCAACAACGGACGCAGAGCAGGATGAGCGCCGCTCCATATTTCTCAATGATTATGCTGACGCAGAAAAACAGGAAAGGCTGGCTATCAGATCTTCCGCAATGCGAAGGCGATCCTGAAGAATCTGCTTCCTCTGATGCGGGGTCTAATAGCGAATCCAAAGAGTATTATGAGGCTGAAGAACGCGATACCTACGTGCTAATTGGAAATACAATTGAGTATAAAGACGGTCTTACCAGTGAGCAGCGGAAGCGTGTTACACATAGTTATCTATCTGAATCAATAGAGGGCCTTAGCCTCGCAACACCCAATCCGACAATTTATGTTCCATTGAGGTTCAAGAACGTCGGCCCTGGTTGCGCCAACAATGTAAAGGTCGGCGTTAATCGCAAAGGTGCGGTTTGGCGAGGCGTTAGATCCTTGACGCTTGATCATGGGGAGAGTTTTTACCTTGGTATTTTCATAGATACGCAAACTGATTCTGCGATCGGGGAGTATGAACTGGGAATTGCTTTCTATGATTGTCTGGGCTTCAGGTATATGCAATCGTTCGAGTTGAAAATCAAGAAGGAAGAAAACGGGCTCCATGTTGCCGAGCTAGAATGCCTGGGCAGAAAGACTATGATTGACGACCAATCTTACACAAATTAGTACCTGATTGACTCTGTTTGAGTGTTTCCGCTGCTCATTTTGTCTTTCCTTGTTTATGAAAGAGGCGCGCTCGTGATCGACATGGGAAAACTGAAGTAAAATCAGAATACGCTCATTGACTGGTGCATGGCGTTAAATCAATGCAGATTAGTTGGCTTCGTATGGAGCCGTCACTTTGATAGGGAACGCTGTGCTTCAGGGGTTATTAGGAGCTTATTCAAACGAATTGAGCACATTGGCAGATTGTGCGACTGCCGGTGCTCTCATTGCTGCTTTCGTTTCGTATCGGCTATCTGTTAAGCAATTACGTAACGACAGATATATAAAAGCCTCTGAATGGTCGATAAATTTTGCTGACACCTTTAGAGCCGAGGTGCTGCCCGGAATGAAGTTGTTCAGCTTCGTTTCTTCTGAGGTTCCAATTTATGCTCAAGCCGTTATGAGCTTATCGGTTCATTCTCTGCGGTCGTTTTCCGAAAAAGAAATAATAGCCATAGCTGGTATTTCAAGCTCGGCTATTAAGCAGGGTTTATCGTCTTATTTGGCAAACATAGATAACCTTGAAAAGGCAACCGGTGAGTACTTTAAGCTTGCAGAATTATATCCAGACGTTTATGCGCCCATCGATCGATCTCGCATTGATAGCGATATGTTTGCTTCACTCTTTAATAAAACGCTTACGGAGCTATCGAATTATCTGGAGCAGCTGTCGTTAATGGTTAATAGCGGATTGGTTAATGAGGAAGTTCTATACCCGTCGTTTCATAGGCCTTTCTTCAAAGCCGTTAATTATGTCTTCCCCTTTTTGTGTTCCGTAAACAATGGCAGGGAAGTAGGAAATTTCAGCTATACCCATATAACTAAACTAATGGAAGTATGGGGCAAACGTGAGCGTGAGATCGATCGTGGGGTTCAGACCTATCAGTTAAAAATTGATAGAGGCTATGAAATAAATAAAGAGATCGGACTAAAGGTTCAGGGGCCGTCAACTGTTTCTAAACTGGGCTCAATAATCTTCGGTATATTCAAGAACAACAATTAGCAATGGACGGATAAAAATAGCTCCAGTTCATGACTGGAGCTGAAACTGAAAACATATTGTGTGGCCTGACTCACGAACTTTAACGTCTGCTAACTAATGGTTATATGGAATACCCTCGACTTCTTCTTCCATATTTTCCTCCACTATTTATCTATAGCGTGTGCGAGTGATAACTGCGTACATGATCATCCTTTCTAGTAGTGGGCCATTTGCTGGGCTGCCTTCTTGGCGTTTCCTGTAACACCCAGCGGGTTTTCGGTTGATTGGGGCCCGTTTTCCTATCAGCTTTTTGAATGACACTTGTTTTGTGCCATATGCCAAAAAAGTTAAGGTCTCCGGGCGCCTTCCTTGATTGAAATCGTGCCTTTATCTTGTGCTAATAATAGATGGTGGCGGTTGCTTTCGAACGTGAAACAGGATTTCTCAGCATGATTTTTCGGTGGATAGCATGTATCTACCGCTGGTAGATTTTCATTGGTAAAAACGTTGACAGTTTGATCATTTTGAATTTTATCTGAGACCGAAGTGCTTCTGGCTTGTACCTCGATTGGGTCAGATTTTCTTGAGGCAACTGTTTTCCTGCTCACTGATCTCAGTGGGCAGCTCATCGGCGTTTGAGGCAAAGAAGGGCGGCCAGACTAATGAACAACTGTTAAACCAGCCTTTCTTCTACTGGTTTTCAAGTAGATGTTTCCGTCTATAACAACCAGGGCGCTACTTCCGGTAAGTGACTGTTAGCTCAATTTAAGAGGTGATCGGTTTCGCTGGCTGCTGTTTTGAGTTTTTCGGGCCATTGAGAGCAGGCTGACTACCTGCTCATTCAGCTCAGTAATTTCTGAAATAATCGGATTCGGCTCATTTGCTCTCCATCCTGCCGTGCTTATTTGCTTGATGGATTGTGGTTAGATTGCGATGCTGCCGGTACTCTAGATAATGAGGCCAGCGTTGCTAGTCAGTGGTAATAGCAATCGGTAGGAGGTTGAACGACTCTCTACCGTTCGGCGAATATTAATAGGCCGATGCTCACTTTAAAAATGTCAGGGTTTACTATTACTTCAGTCGTTCACTGCCTGGAGCATGACGTTTAATCCGGTCGTTGACCTTTCAATCTGGTTGACTGATTATTGGGGGTTGTCATGCTGCTGAGCAATAGGGTTCTAAAACATGCCAGAAGTAGTAGGTTGACTGTCAACTCGTCTGGCTGATTGGATGGGTCGGCACACTGTTATCGTTTGAAACAGTGGCCAGATTATTTATGCTTCGAGGGGTGCTGTATTCATATTGTTTGTTTTGCACTAGGAGAGATAATGGCTGATAAAGATTCCAGCACTAAAGAGTCTCGATTTTATGCCAATCATCCGATTATTTTTAATCTCTTGCTTGCAATAATACCGTGCCTCCTGTCGGCGTATCTTGGCGAGTTGCATGGTCAGTCTGTGATGGTTGGCGAGTTGTCTAAGCGCTTTGATTCCGTGGAAGAAAGCATGAGCCTTAACGAAGCCCTCGAAAGCGCTTATAGGGATTATGCTAACGCCGAGGCGGAACTCAATGCCCTCAAGGATGTGGAAGCGGGTAAACAGGTTCTTGCTGACGCTACCGCTGCCTGGGATTCCGGTAAACATGAGGAAGCCTTGACTTCGCTGTCAAAGGCTTCTAAGAAATCTGGAGACTGTGCTGTTGCTTTTGCAGAGTACTCTTCTGCCTACACTGATGAGATTTTAGCCAAGGCTAACGAGCTGGTCTCATCAAAAAAGTATGATGATGCAAAAAGCGTTTTGAAGGCTGCTTCGAAGATTGTGAAAGATTCGGCAAGAATCAATGACCTATTGGATGAGCTCGAAGGTGTTTCCGAAGTGGCGTCGACCTCTCTTACGGTTGCTTCTTCCAATTGTTTTGAGCTGATTGAAGGTTCCCAAAAAGACACTGCTGGCAATAGTTATTCAAGTGACGATACTTGGGTTGGCCGTCCTTATAATGCTGATTCTCCTTCTGTTATTTCATTTTATAATTGAAAGAAATACCGTTCACTGAATGGCACAATTGCTGTTGAATACCTAGAAAATACGACTAGTCTGAAGAACTATGAGGCAAGATTTGAATTAAGGGGTTCTGTTGACGGATCCGAATCAAAAGTGATTTGGCAAAAAGATCACATTACGATGAATTCTGCACCAACTGATATTCCGTCAGGTGAAATTGATTTATCTGAATATGATTGGCTTGAGTTTAGGGTTTACAGCACTAAAGGATACGCCGGCAACGGTATTCCCGTTTTGCTGAGCAACGTCAAGCTGATTAATGAGTGATTGCCGGTTTGCTTGGCTTTGCTTATCGGCGATTATGCTGGGCTGGTAATAATCGATTTCGTGGAAGATCGCGCATCATGACTGTCCTCTATACTGGCATTCAGGCGTTTTGCGCCGCTGTCACACTTTGTCTAACGATATATGTTGTTTGGCGCGACACAAGGCATATGAATACAGATGACAAGCGCCTGAAAACGGCCGAGAAGTTAGCGCAGCCATCTTCGATTGCTGCATGGCTTGAAAGAGATCCTACGGGTGATGCGCGTATCGTAATTCGCAACGACAGCGATCTTCCCGTATATGAGGTGGTTGCGACAATTGTCGTCACCCATGGAGCGGGGTGCTGCAAGGGTGAGGATTTGGAATCCCCATATCAATACAGGAAAATACTCGATTTGATTCCTCCGGGACTTCATTCGGTATCTATCGATATGGGCGGCTTCTACGGAATGCATCGACATCCGCTGGTCGAGATTGCCTGTGTGTGTGCAAAGGGAAAATCATGGGTCCGTCGCGGAAACGGTACTCTTGATGAGCTTGATGTGTCGCCGTTTAACCACTATGAACTCGGTCTTCCCATTGATTTTGATTTGGTTGTGCCGCATCAAAACAGTTGACGGCATCTATTCTTACGCTATGAATGCTGCGCTACCCTTATACCAATTTAAGGCTAGCGTTTAAACAATGAAAGGTGGGCTATGGATCCATATACAACGCAGGCTTTAGTCGATCTTGGAAGTTCTCTTGCTGTTCTTGCGGCAAAAGGTACGGCCTCTGCTGTAGCGACAAAGGTTAAAGCAATTAAGGGAGATAAGGACGCCGCCTCAGTGCGCGCCGCATATGATGAGCTCGTCGATGAACTTCTTGAAGAGCGCTCTGAGGCTTTAAGAATCGCTCAAGCGTATAAGGCTGAGCTTGAGCGTGTTCAGATTAGCGACGACGACATTCAGAGCCTTGATGCCACCATAGCTCGTGTATTGGAGATATTTGTTTCAATGCAATCGGACGGTGAAGAACCATCTTCGCCTAGCGCAACGGCGATGGCGTTTGACCAGTTTCGTCAGCTTATTTCCGCTGATACCCTTCGAACCATGCAACTTCTTGGTTTCAATTACAAAGCAGCAATCGGCGAGCCCCTAACAGAGCTTTGCGCCAATAAGATCAAGCAGTTCGGCAGTGGTTCGAAGGCAAAAAGGCCATCTCGGGACAAACATTAGTACTTATACGTCTTGCTTCAGTGCGAAGTGAATGGAACTCTTTTCTGCCTATTTTAATTCGGTCGGGACATTTTCAAGAGGCTAAATCGGGATTGGCTCTAACGATATGGGGCCAGGCTCTTTCCTAAAATGATGCTCGCGTCGAAAATGTTGGTGTAAGGGCGGCACCCTGGCGCCTGCTTAACGAAGAACGGCTCGCCGAGCAGGTCGTCATGGGCGAGACCAACATGCGGTAGCGCCGCGGCGTCGAATGTCAGCAATAAATGGGCAGCGGGATCCATGTCGGCCCCGGTGCCCAAGCGCAATAACGGCGGTGCTGTTTCGCGATATTCGGCAATGCTCATGCGAGCAAATACTCACGACGAGCCGCTATTCATTGAGCCTTGAGCAATTTGCGTCTCGACTTAGAGCCTCATTGCCGACTTGTTCAACCAAATCCAGCGGTTTCCGCTGCAGTCAGCATACTCAATTCGATTTACTGCCAAACCGAGGTCTATAAGCCTTTTTGCCAAAGGCAAGTCCTGGCGCTCAACAAAGGCCTGGCCGTTCGGGAACGCGATTGCAAGCAGTGAGTCCAAATAGTGCTGAGTCGTCTCGTACATATCTTTACCTCCTTTCGGGGCTTGATTTACGACCCATATATTCGGCTATCCGTCAAATACCATCGTGCGGGATTGAGTCACCTTGTGTCTCGCGCATCAATGAGTATGGCGAGAGCGCTGTCGAAAACAACCGCAGCGATCCACTCCTCATTTGGGTTCAAGGCTTACAACTCGATCGTAAACCTCCAGCGCGGTAGGCCTGTGCGTGACGATGATGACGGTGCGGCCGAGATTTCGCATGCGGCCCAGCATTTCTCACTCGGTCTTGGGGTCGAGGACCGATGTGCATTCATCGAGCAGGAGCACGGGGGACTGGAGTAGACCGCACGCGCAACGGCAAGGTGTTGCTCCAGGTCTCCGTACCAGTTGTCGTTGGTGTCGTCCCAGGTTAAGTCCATCTGGCACCATTTGCCGTCAATTTTTACGGCGTTCCAGGTGTGGCCGTTGCCGGTGATGCGGCCGTTGGCGATGCCCGCGGCGTCAAGGAGCTTGGAGTAGATGCGCTGGTAGCTCTCGCAGGTGCCCTGGTGGCGCGTGAGGCCGCTTTCGGCTGAGCACCAGTTGAGGCTGTGGTCGTACTCCAGCTGGTCGAGCGTCCAGTCGTGGAGCCACAGCGCCATGTCGTATTCCGAGCCGTTTGCCTCTTGCCTGCACTGGGCCACGGCGTCGTTGACGATCTGCGTGACGCTTGGGCGGGCGGCGTCGTTTACGGTTACCTCCGCCGTGGTGCGCAGGTAGTAGATCCCCTTGTCGTTTTGGGGGTCGTTTCTGTCGTTGTCCATAAAGTAGAAGTAGATGCGGTACGTGCCCGATGCCGTGAAGTCAAAGGTAAAGTCGTGGCCCGTGGTGCCCAGGCTGTAGTAGCTGGCCCATGCCTGGCGCGACGGGTCGCAGACGCTTTCCTGGCTGCCGCCGTCCCAATAGGTGGGCACGTCCATGCGCGCCTTGGCCTGGGACGAGCCGTTGGCTTGGGTTACGTGGAAGGTCGTCGCGGTGTCCGCGGGGGCGTCGTTCCACGAGACGGTGAAGGTGACGCCGTTTTGGCTTGCCGTGGCGGAGTGGGCGTAGGTGGTTTCTGCCGCGGCGGAGATCGCCTCGGGCGTGCCGGTGGCTTGGGCGTGGAGGGATGGGGTGGGGGTGTCGGTTGCGGTGGTGGCGGCGTCAGCGCTTTCAGTGTTGATGACGCTGGTGTCAGTGGATGTTGCGGTGCTGTCCTCTACGGTATCTGCTGTCGCATTTGTGTTGGTGCCATCTTCAGACTTGCCTGCGTCGCTGCTCGTGATGGCGGCTTGCGCCTGCTGCTCGACGGTTTCCTGAGGCTGGATGGCTTCCGCAATGGCTGCCATGGGCATCGTCGCGCTGACCATGGACGCGCACGCGATCGCGCAGAGCAGGTAGTAAAGGGGTCGTTTCATAGCGGAGCCTCTCGGTGAGCAGCCAACAGGGTCCGAAGGCAGCTCCAGGCCAGCACTCCGCACATATTTTGTTGGGGATTATTTTACGGGAACCCCAGTCAACATCAGGGAACTTTCTGGGGAATGTTGGGGAGGGGGAGGAGTTGGTCCTCTGCCTCGCTGTGCGCTGATGTCTTCGCCCTCGGCGATGCACCCGTCGGCGAGGAGTGCGAAGCGGCCATGCTGAACAATGCCACTCCACCTGTCTGTGCATCCAAACTTCTAGATTATGCATATCGGGATTTTCACGGTGTTGTCGGCGATTTTGTCTCGCGGACCGTGTGCATGCATTAGATGAGGAGGCGCTTGTATCCGTAGAGACGCATCGGCATTTTCGATGCGACCGCCGTCAAGACAATTGGGTGTGCATCAAGGCGCTGTTAACTGCATGAGCCGATTTCTTATAACCTGTTTAAGCAAAGCAAGAATGGGGAATAAAGCTTGGTGCCCATCGCGAACTGGCGATGGGGTACGCTACTGCCGTCAATATCGCAAACGACGAAATTCCGACGTTCGCAACATTGACACCAGCGTTGCCTGCTGCTAGCTGGATAAGAGCCTCGATGGTCATAAGTACCAATTCCTCGCTTTCGTCTAGTATCGCATAGGCAAGCATTGTTTTAGGTGGCCGCGAAAGCGTTGGTTGCACTTGCTGCGCCTTTGATTAGCCTGTCCGGGGAGGGTTAGCCGCCGCTTGTTGATCCGGACAGGTTGATTTATTTGGGGGTATTTTGGTCGAGTTCGATATCACTCGTATTCCTCGATATAGTTCCAAAAGTTCATATGCCCATTTCGATCATAGGGTCTCTTTTGCCGAAGTTCAGGCCAAGATTTTAGATTCAGAGTACGTTTCCAATCACGCGCTCTACCCTTTAATTTCCAACGAGATCATTACTGTTCGGTATCGTGGAGGCAAGCGAAGCTGCAAGGTTCGTAATATCGCTTATGCCTCGCATTTCGATCACCGCGTCTTCCAGTACTACTCTTATCTGTGGTCGGACTTATATAACAAGAAGGCTATTGCCGAAGAGTTTGATGAGGTTGCCGTAGCGTACCGCTCTTCGCTTTCATCAGACGGCGCCGTAACTGCTGGTAGCAATATTTCCTCAGCTAAAAAGGCATTCGACTATATGCGTGTGCAAGATTCGGCTTTTGTGCTTACGGGTGATTTCGAGAGCTTCTTCGACAACTTAAACCATGTCCATCTAATGGCGTCGTTGCGTTCGTTGTTTCCCAGTGGACGCTTGCCGGACGATCACTATCAAGTCATTAAAAATATCCTCCGCTATTCGTGCTGGCCTATTGGTGATTTGGCTGCTCGACATGAATTGCCATGGCCAGTAATCGATCCTGCTCGGGAGAAAACGATTAGTGATGCGGCTATCGATCTTCGGTTCAAGTCTATTCGCGAACTTAACAAGCTGGATGTTATCTTGCCAAAGTCTGAGTTTCTTGCAAACAAAAGTAAAGTCATCACCAGGCCGTGGCGGCGAACGGGTATTGATCTCGGCATTCCTCAGGGTCTTGCTGCAAGTGGAGTGCTCGCTAACATCTATATGGCCGATATCGATATGAAAGTCAGGCTTGCCGTTGAACGGGTTGGTGGCTTGTATCTTCGTTATTGCGATGACTTTATTGTTGCCGTTCCAAAATCTGGCTTTGATGCACTTGTAGAGGCAATCAATCTAATGACCGATGTTGATTCCGTTAAACTGCAGCCTGAGAAAACCAAAGCGTTCCGGGTTGATAGCAGCGGGGTTGCTCAGCTTGATTTTGAAAGCGTTCGTACGGGTAAGGTCCTTTCGTACTCCGGTGCACATCCGGCACAGAAAGTTAGCTTCTTGGGGTTTGACTTTGACGGGCGCGTTGTAAGACTTCGACAGTCTACGGTTGGAAGGTACCATAAGCGTCTCCGTGAGGCAGCCAGTGCGATTGCGCGTTCTAATCAGGGGGAGGGAAGGCACGCATCAAAAAAGCGCGTCTCCGCTCTGTATCAACATTATTCGCCGCTTGGTATTAAGGGGAGAGGGTTGTGCCCATCGGCTGGCTCCGACTCTTCTGCATTTTTCCGCTACGGGAACTTTCTTTCCTACGTAGCGAGAGCCCAAAAGGCGTTTCCCAATGATCCGATTGCCCCCGATGAGTCTAAGATTTACAGGAAGATTAAACGCTTGAGTGCTCGGTAGACGATAGTTTTAACGCCAGATCATTCATAGCCATAAATACTTAATCGATATCGGCCAATTCCGATCACTAGGTAATAATTGATGTGCCCTCACGTCGTCGTGGCACGATGTCTCTGAAACTCGAGCCGAACATCAGAATGATATGACAAGAACGGTAGTGTCGCGAAAGTTGGTGTAATGGACTCCTTGGCCCCTGTGTCCAGGATCCGGAATCTATCGATATCCTAGGCCGACTCCACTCTGTCGGCAAGCTCAAGGCTGGATTCGACCATCTTCCCGGCAGTCTTTTCCAGCTCGGCCCAGTCATGACAGCACGATGCTCCCCTTCGCAGCGCCGCGTCGTGCAACTCGGCCATCTTCCTCTCCGAGAAGTAGCGCGAGGTTGCCATGGAAACGGCCAGGATAACCCCGAAAGCGGCCTGAACGCGCCATGGTGCGCGTATTCTAGGCGAAGGCACGGACCCTTCCGAGCCAGGACGGGCCGCTCGCTCGGCCAACTTTGGCGTACCCTGCTGGAACGGCTTCCGTCAACATCCGTAAAACTACCGCAAAGAGGAGGCCACAGTGATAGATAAGAGGCTTATTGAAGCCGTTCCCGGAGCCGAGAGACTTAAATCCGCAATGATTACCCCAGAATTGTTTGTTAAGGACCTCATGCAAGACTATTCTGGGCGTCCGTTATATACATACGAGGAATGGACGCGCGAGCTCATCAACCACTCTAACGCTTTCAAGGAACTGACCAGAGGTGCGGAGTTTCATGCGCCCGTATCCGAGGCAAATGGGGAGTGTGATGCGGTATCAGACGCGTATCAGTTAGATTTCAAGCTCATCTTCGGAAAATCCATGATGCGCGCCGTAAGTCTCACTTCGTCAAGGCGAGTTTCAGACCGCGGAATAACTTTAGAACAACTTTGCAGAAGTCATGTAAAAGAACAGAGAGGCTTACGCCTGCATGCAATTCTCAGGGATTACAGCCTCGCCAAGCTTGACGAGCTTCTAAAAACTGAGAGTAATAAACAATTGAGCGAAGAAGACCGTGAGGCCCGAGGACTTCTTCGCTCAATCAGTCATTCGAAAAACTTGCTGCTAATTTATCCTTGCCGCTTTGAAGGCATCGACAGACTGCCTGAACTTGAGGAAACCGCCAACGCCGCACTTTACTATGACTTCCGGAACGTGCTCGACGTCCGACGGATACACCATCCCGGCAAGGACACCTTCCTTTCATATTTTTGCGACGACCGCATGGTTGTCACAAGAGCGAGCGGGCACGGCCTATCCAAGTTCGACGATATCATGGTCGCAAAAAGCAGAACATACATGGATATTATGCGTATGCGTGATCCCGGAGAGTATCAAAGGCTGTTGAAACTTGTTTAACCGACCGCAAGGGCTAGTTTTGTGGACATCAACCCAAGATGGGACCTGCCAAGAGGACCGGACGCCGCTGCGTTCGGACTCGTTTTTCTGCATTCAAAAGCAACGCTGAGCTCGACCTCACGGCTTGCGCCTGCTGCTCGGCGGCCTTCTGAGGCTGAACCCCCTCTGCAATGGCTGCCATAGGCATCGTCGCGTTGACCATGGACGTGCACGCGGTCGCACAGAGCGGGTGGTAAAGGGGGCGTTTCATAGCGGAGCTTCTCGGTGTGCAGCCAATAGGGTCCGAAGGCAGTTTCAGGCCGGCACTCCGCACATTTTTTGTTGGGGTTTTACGGGAACCCCAGTCAACATCAGCGACCTTTCTGGGGTATGTTGGTTGATCCGGGGTGCGCAAAACAACAGTTTCAAATATTGTTGCTTCCTGTTCAATTCTGTCTATCTACAATTAATCGCAAGCGTATGACCTGAGGAGATTGTTTACAGGTGGAATCGGTCACTATTCATTGGATTGTCTTTTATGTCTTTATCGGTTTGTCGAGCGTTCAGCTTGTCCGCTTTGCTGGGCCCTTGGCGATCGGAGGGCAATACACCGTCGAAGAACTGTATCCCTCCGATGAGTCGGGCAGGCTGAACGTTGCCTACCGAATTCTCGCTCCAACAATTTGTTGCCAGCTCTCGGTGTTTATTATGGCTGCGATTTGCGATGCGTTTTCAGTTCCAGGTCCTTCGCTGCGATACATGCCTACCCTTTTCTATTGGTTGTTTCTTGGGGTAATCAAGCATGCAAGGGGTAAATTGCGGTACCGGACTCTTCCTTTCTCATTCGAGGCGTTCATGTCTCTTTTGCTGTCCGTCGCATTCGATCACTTTGTTATCGATGGCTATCTCGGAGGCCAGGGGCTAGATGTGCTTGATACTTCGAGTATTGCCTTTGAGTTTGAGCTGGCATTATTTGGTGTTGTGACCTTTTGGATTTCAACCTTTTTTAAGCGTTATCAAATTAAGTTTAGCCGTGTGTACTCAAATGCCGCTCCATCATATGTCGTTCCTTCGGACTCCGTATTTGGTTACTCTTCAATCGATACGGGTGAGGCCAGGCTCTTCTCATACGAGCGCGAATATGGCGATCTCTTACCTCAGCGATTTTCAAGTGATCTTCTGTTGAGAAGTGTTTTCTTTGCAATTATGGCGATTGAGGACGGGAATCGGCCCGAGTTTATCCGAACGATCGAGCGCATGGCAGCTCATTTCCATTTGGCAAAAACCACTGGAATAATGCAGCAGACGAGCGATGCTCCTTTGTCTGATATGGATAGCGTTAAACTCGCAATTCCCTATATTGAGCGCATGTGGGACCAGTTTCTTGTTGAATTCGCCCGTTCTGCCGAAGGGGCAGGGGGAGACGCCCTACGAATCTTCAAGTGTTACTACACCTACGATTACTGTATGTTGTCGCGGACTATCCGCAATCATTTTGCGCCGTTTTACGGGGACTATTGTGGAACGAGATTACTTAATGCTAATCGCGTATTTTGCGATGTTCTTGAATTTGAGGAAAGGCAGCGCTACGGATTGCTTCCAAAGACGGTTTCTGCGACTGGATCGATATGCGCCACTGAGCTTGGATGGCTTTCTGGGGAGTACTGTTATTGGGCCGATTACAATACGGTTGTATCCTGCCTGAATGAAAATGATGGCAATGGCGTTAAACTGGTCAGCAAAAATGATGTGAATAAAACCCAGATAACCGAGACGACCTTAAGGCTTAAGGAGCAAGGTGTTTCCGTTCTTGAGGCCAAGTATGTGCCCGGCGCTTCGGCGACCATCGTGTGCATCGGCGATTCCTCGAAGATTTCGAGTACTGTCGGTAGTGACTGGATGGTTGTTAGCTAGGTGAATCATCTTTGCCTTTCCGCATATTGATTGCGCATTCTCGTGCACGGACGCGAAAATGCTTCGCATTAGTTTCAACGCGAAGAGTATTTGCTACATGATTAACTTTTTTGGATGCGCAATTACTGCGCATCTAGGTTAACATCCAGTTAGTGATGCAGTTGTCGTGGGCTCTACGTGAGGCGATGACAAAGGAGGGTCGTTGTTTGGTTGTTATCGGCAACGGCCCTTTGATTTTAGGAGTTACTTTGGCGATGGAATTTTAGACTTTCGCTCAACTTATCGAACTCCTAGAGAGTCATGGCGTTCTAACTGATGCCGCTGCGCTAGATTGCCTGAGGCGCGAAATGAATATTTGCTCGTCGGAACACTGCTGAATATTGGGTCACCTGTGCGGTTCGAATTTTCAATTGTCGAGCAGCTTTGTCTCCGATGAAGTCTTGCAATTCTAGTAAAATCCAAACATATGTTCTATACTTATGGAAGTAGCTTGTTTGGAGGCGCTAGATGGAAGTCGGAAGAGATGACATTGTAGAAAGCGTTGTACGTTTGATAAATGGGGTGGGGCGTAGCCCATATTTATTCGTCGGCTCGGGCTTTTCCCGTAGATACATGGGTACCGACGATTGGGTTGGTTTGTTAAGGCACCTCTGTTCCCGTCTTTCCGATGATCCCTTTCGGCTTGACTCGTACCTGGCACGTTGTCCAGATGAGTCTGACAATAGCGCATTGCCCTCTGCCGCGACGATGCTTGATAAGGATATGCGCATAGCTGTTCTTGAGGACCCTCGCTTCGCTTCTTTTAGAAACGATCATGTAGAGGACATTCGTCAGCGTAAATCTATTTTAAAGATCATGGCGGCCGAGAGGTTATCCTCGTTCAAACCTGAATATATGACGCATGAGCTTGATATCTTGAGAGAGGTTGGCAGGCGGCGTATCTCTGGAGTTATAACAACCAACTATGACTGTCTCCTGGAGTCGCTATTTCCCGAGTTTAAAGTTTTTGTTGGCCAAGACGATCTCGTCTTTCACAGAACTTTTGAAATGGGTGAAATCTATAAGATCCACGGTTCTATGGATAATCCTGAATCTATGGTTCTTGAGGAGGCAGATTACGCAAAACTCGCCGAAACACAGGATTACTTGGCTGCCAAGTTGTTAACTATTTTTATGGAATACCCAATTATTTTTATCGGTTATTCCCTTAACGACCCCGATATCCAAGCTATCCTCATGTCGATTTCGCGCTGCCTCGGTTCTAACAATCTTGCGTTGCTTAGAAAGCGCTTTATCTTCCTTACTAGGGGAGAAAACGCAACCTCAACTCATTCGTTTACCTTTCCAGGTATTGGCGAGATAAGCATGACCGAGATTAGGACGAACGATTTTGGTGCAGTGTATGAAGCAATTGGACAATCCAAATGCTCCTTCTCGCCCAGGATCATTCGTGAGCTTCGCAGGAGCATCTACGCCTTGGCTGATGAGGGCGATCCGAATGACTCTCTGGTAGTTGAAGCGAGTTTTAGCGACCTCGAGAGACTTCCGGAGGGACAGCATCTTGTGCTGGGTATCGGTGTTGCGAATGCTTCTTTAGGGCACGGGCATATGGTCAAAGCCGAACTTCTATATCGTGATGTTGTGTTTGATGACGAACATGTTGCTCCTAAGCTTGCCGTCGAGGAATACCTTCCTTCGCTGCTTGCTTCTAACTCGGGTGGTTTGCCCATGTATAAGTATTTAAGCGCGTATTCAGGGGAAGTTCTTAATCCAAGGATGCTAAAGGAAATAGATGAGAAGAAGGATTTAGATGCTTTTCTAAACAACAGCCTACGAAAGGCAAAAGGTAGCTATCATCATTCGGGAATTAGACACTCGGTTCAGTCTGTTATAGCTAACGAAGGCTTTGAGGAAGCATTTAAAAAGCTTGTGCTACTTGAAGAAGATGAGATCGATCTAAATAAGTTGCTTGAATATCTGAGGGCGCTCATCATGGACGATCGCAAGATAATCCACGGTAATAGCGAGCTGAAACGGCTTATTAGAATGTATGATTTCCTTAAGTACAAGAAGGCCTTCGACATATCGGCTACTAGTGAGTAATCCCACCTAGCGTCTATGAAGAAGGCCATCTTTGTAAACTATGGCATCTGAGCGTATAGTGCGAACACCACGTGCAAATGCATACTTAATATAACGCTTTCTGCTTGAAATCACAATGGTGTCTGTTTCGACCCGCCAATCAAGGGAAGATAGTGTAGAGTATCTTCCTGCAATACAAAAGCTCTTTGGGAGCTTTAAGGGTGACGCTTTCAAATTGAGAGTGTTGCCCTTTTTTCATGTATGCAATGTGTGACGTACTAGCCAAGCACCATCCCGGCAATGGAATGATCGAGCATGGGCGGCTTCTACTGGTTGACGTGATCGTGGTCAAACAAGTGATATCGATTAGAATTAAATCAATTGCGCTGGAAGCCTTCGGGCGACACCTGAAGAGGGTTGATGCGTCGGTCCTCTTTTTTTGTTTGGATGTAAGATTCGGCCAGGCAAAACAAGGATCTCATTTGGGGAGAACAAATATCCGGCGGTTTTCCGCTTCGGGACGCGCGGTTTAAGGGTGCTTTTCGGAAGTGCGGGGAAAAATCGGAAACCTCCGAGCATAAACCGAATTTCGGCAACAAAACCGCAGGTCGCGGAAGGCTAAAACAGGGGTCTGGTCTGTCGATCTCGGTTTTTCACCGCACTTCCGGAAACGCCCGACGGAAGCATGCGGCAAATTTTGGAACCCTCGAGCACATCGTCCTTTTCATGAAAAGAACCCGCAGGTAGAAGCGTTGCCACTATCCAGTGTGGTTGACGTGTCTAGAATATGCCGCACACTTCCGGATTTTGCATAAGCTCGACTGGTTTGTTTATCGATTGGGGCAGAGGAATCTTGTCTGGACCTCGTTATATGTATTTAAATGGATGAACTTAACCTATAAGTTAAGTTCATCTAGAAATGGGAGGTGCCCTTTGGCAGAAGGATATGATCTTGTCGAATATAGAGACCTCAAGGGTCGACCGTTTTGGGAATTGACGGCTTCTCCCGACAACTCTCAATTCCAGAAAATGTTGTCAGACCCTAAGCGGAAATTAACCGCTCGAACAATGATCGGCCAGAATAGCACGTCAACTTCTGGAATCTGAGCCTTGACTTTTATACTTGGCTTTCGAAACGGAGAACACAATGAATAAAGTAGATTTATCTGATTTTTACGCCGATACAGAAACCAGCGAAACACGCGCTTATGAACACGCGCTAGATATCGAGTTTATTGTTCATCGCGAGATGAAGCGTCTGGGTTTAAGCAAAAGCGATTTGGCAAAGCGTATGGGCGTGAGCCTTCAGTCGCTTTCGAAGCTGTTGAATTCTCAGCCCAATATGACGCTGAAGACGATCGCTAGGTTCGAGCTTGCTTTGGGTATCAATATCGTTCCTAAGGTTACCGTTAGCTATTCTAAAGAGCTACCGTTTCTTTCATCCAACAATTTCGTGCGAGAGCAATGGTCTTTTAGGAACGAGCGTCCGTCCTCGCATGTGAATCTCGAGATGATTTCCGGAGGTTTGGCAGCATGAGTGGGGATTTTATTGCTCCGATTCAAGTCGTTCATTTGTTCGTCGTTGACTCCGATTTCCATATCGAGGATTCGCCCTCGGATAACATGGAATTAAAAGTTGACGTTAGCTACCAAGATGTCCATCTTTCGAAAAAAGGTAATGATGCACGCGCAAGTCTAAAGATGTGCGTAATTGGCAGCCTCCTTGACAGAGACGAAGGTGCACAGGAGAAGATGCACGCTGGCGTTACAGTATCCATCTCGGTTTCAGCGCAAATGCCAATGAACTCTCCCGATGACGAGGCGCGTCACTACCTTCTTTCAAATGCTATTTCGATGGCATATGCCCATGCAAAGAGCTATTTGATGGTTGTTACTGGACTTTCACCCATGGGAGCGCTTACATTGCCTGCCATTCTCCCTGCAGAGCTGTCAGCAGATTGCGATGTGCCTTTTCAGAGCGAATAGCATTTCCTCGATGAATCTAAGTCGAATGAGTTGCCGCTCTCACATCCTCTAAAAAGTTCTTAAAACAGCCTTAAAGGCGCCTTGGCTCGCTTTTACAGCGTACAATACGCATGTTTGACTATGGCAAAAGTAGATTTTTGGGGAGGGGGAACGCCGTGGAAGTGCTGGTTGTTGGCAACACCGCATATGTTGACGATGACTTTTGCTCCAAGGCGTTCCCCGGCGACCATGTGTAGGTCGTAGCCGCGCAGGACGCGCGCCGCGATGAGTCGTCGCCCCATGCTTCGTGGAAAGAGCTCCTCCAGCACCTGGACCAGGCCTACGAATTTGAGCGCGTGGTCTACCTTTCTACCTACCTCACCCCGCATACCGTGACTTTTGGCGACATTGGGCTGCTGCGCTCGGTGTTTCGTGCCTGTATGGGACGCAATGTGCAGCTGCTGTTTATTGCGGGGCCCGCGGGTGCAGAGGGCACCACTGGCGGATGTGACGACGACGCCACGGCCGCCAGTGGGGCCCAGACGGGCAAGGGCATTATCGCCCGCGCTGCCAACGACCTGTGCCGTTACTATGCATCGCGCGACGGCATCCAAGCCAAAGTCCTGCGCGTGCCGTATCTGTATACCGCATCGCCGGCATTAACCGACCCATTTTTGATGCCGTTGTTCGAGGCATGCTCGGGCGGGTCGGTCGCGCTTCAGGGTGCGGCAGATGCGCCGTTTCCCCTGCTGTGTGCCGAGGAACTCGCGGTGTTGGTGCATCGTATCTTTGACAGCTGGGATGCCAACTTTGAGATGCTCGACGTTGCAGACGCTTTTGGCCACCCGAGGCCTATGGCGTGACCGTTGACGCTCCGGGTGCGAGCGTGACCTATCACACGCTCAGCATCTAGGCGTTTCGTCGCCTATCGGCGCTATACTGCAGCCGTTGCCCACGATGCGGGGAACACCCGCATCGTGGGTTTTTTGCTTATGAAGGGACGGTGCCGCGTGGACGTACAGCAGCTAGAAGAGGCCTGGGCTGCAAGGGCCGGCGCGCGTGAGGCGCGTCTTGCTGCAGCGCCGCATGTGCCGGCGGCGCTGTCTCTGTTGGGGATTGTACGTCCCGGCGATCGCCTGGTTGCGTTTGCCGATGACTTTGCCGATGCGTTTGCGCGCGGCTTTGAGTGCTGCGACGTGGCTATGGTGGAGGAGCCGTCGGTTGCGGCGTTTACTGCTGCGTCCGAGGGCTTTGATGCTTCGTTTGAGGTCGAGGGGCCGCACCTGTGGTGGTTCGTCAACTCTATTGGCGGGTTTGGATTGCGCGTGCCCGATCTGCGCGCGTTAGGACGTGCCGCGCGTGAGGCTCATGCGCTGCTCGTGGTGGATAACACCGTGGCTGGTGTCTTTGGGTGCGATCCGTTGCGCTTGGGTGCCGTGCTGTCGCTCGAGGCACTTGACCGCGTGTGCGCCGGTGAGGCTCCGCACAAGTTGGTTGCCATATCGGTCGCGCGCTCGCAGCTCAAGCGCCATCGTGTGGATGCTGCTGCCGAGTGCGCGCATGCTCTGCTTGAGGGCCGTGGCTTGGTCAAACTTGATTTGCCTGCTGATGAGGCCGGTGTGCTGGAGCGCGGGCTGGACTCGCTCGATGCCCGCATGCAGGCACATTTCGACCGCGCACGTGCGCTGGCCGAGTACTTGGCTGCCAATGAGATGGTGCACGCCGTGCGCTATCCTGGACTGAGCTCGCATCCCGACCATGCGGTTGCAACTGGAATCCTCGAGCACGGCTTTGGTCCGGCAGTTGAGTTTGACCTTATCGAGCGCAGTGCGGGCGATTTGTTCGATGCTTTGCCGGGGGAGTTTCGCACATCGCCCGCCGGCGGCGCAACGACGCGACTCTCTGCTCCGCGCGGCAAGCAGGGGAGCACCATTCGCCTCTTCGCCGGTACCGACGACCCCCTGGTTGTAGCGTCCACCCTGGACAACGCGCTCCGAAAGTAACTAATCGGGGTGTGTGTCACGAAAACGGCCTATTTACTACGTTTAAGCCATAGGGGTCGACCATACCCGCCTATTTCGAAAATTGCCAAGCTGTCTACCAGCGGTTTTATTTTCATAATGTCCGGTATGGTCGAGGGTATTCAGCTAAACGTAGTAGATGGGCCCGTTTTGTGGCATGAGCCTCAATCCGAGGGCACGGTGGACAACAATTCAGTCCCAAAAGGACTACTCTGCATTGATGCTGGCGATGAGGTCGTCGGCTTTTGAGGCGATGACGTTGTTGATGTCGGCCTGCAGCTCCTCGTAGACCGCTATGGCTCGCTCGCCGGCGGGGGTGAGCGATGATCCGCGGGCGCCGTCGCGCTCGATGAGTTTGCATCCCAGCTGACCTTCGGCCTCGTTCACGATGCGCCAGGCCTTGGAATACGCCATGCCCATGCTTTTGGCGGCGCGGTTGAGCGAGTGCTCGCGGGCAATACCCTGCAGCAGCAAGACGCAGCCGTGGCCGAACACGCCCGGCAGATCCTTGTCGCACGCTTGAATGACCAACTTTGCCGTTGTCTTGTACTCCATGTGCTCCACGTCTTCCCGCTAAAGTGTTTGCTGGGCAAACGCAAAGCCTGCGTCAAGCCCTCGTGTGCTCTTCTTAAATCATGCATTGTAGCAGTCAAAGTGCGTTAAGATACTTGGCCAGTATTGGGCGCCCAAGGTTGGGCTGGGTCCTACGAGGCCTGCAGCCGGCCGGTCGCATGGAAAAAGGAGAAACATGGCTACGTTCTTTCCCGGTGAGTCCCACACGTTTTCGGAGTATCTGCTGGTTCCTGGTTACTCGTCCTCGCAGTGCATCCCCAACAACGTCTCTCTTAAGACGCCGCTAACCCGCTTCAAGCGCGGTGAGAAGCCGGCAATCACCCTGAACATCCCCATGGTTTCCGCCATCATGCAGTCCGTCTCGGGCGTCGACATGGGCGTCGCGCTCGCTACCGAGGGTGGCCTGTCCTTCATTTACGGTTCTCAGACCCCCGAGTCCGAGGCTGCTATGGTCAAGGCCGTCAAGGATCACAAGGCTGGTTTCGTTCAGTCCGATTCCACGCTGACCCCCGACATGACCATGGAGCAGGTCATCGAGCTCAAGGAGAAGACCGGCCACTCTACCATGCCGGTCACCGACGATGGCACTCCCAAGGGCAAGCTCCTGGGCATCGTCACCAGCCGTGACTATCGTCCCAGCCGCGATGACCACCAGAAGAAGGTCTCCGAGTTCATGACCCCGCGTGAGCAGCTCATCGTGGGCGACAAGAACATCAGCCTCAAGGTTGCCAACGACGTCATCTGGGACAACAAGCTCAACGCCCTGCCGATCGTCGATGACAACGATCACCTCATGGGCATCGTCTTCCGCAAGGACTACGATAGCCACAAGACCAACCCCAACGAGCTGCTCGATAACGACAAGCGCTATATGGTCGGCGCCGGTATCAACACCCGCGACTATGCCGAGCGCGTGCCGCTGCTCATCGAGGCCGGTGCCGATGTCCTGTGCATCGACTCCTCCGAGGGCTTCAGTGAGTGGCAGAAGCGCACCATCGAGTGGATCCGCGCCAACTACGGCGAGGACGTCAAGGTTGGTGCCGGTAACGTTGTCGACGCCGAGGGCTTCCGCTTCCTGGCCGACTGCGGTGCCGACTTCATTAAGGTTGGTATCGGCGGCGGTTCCATCTGCATTACCCGCGAGACCAAGGGTATCGGTCGTGGCCAGGCCACCGCGTTGATCGACGTCTGCCGCGCCCGTGACGAGTACTACGAGGAGACCGGTGTTTACGTGCCCGTGTGCTCCGACGGCGGTATCGTCTACGACTACCACATGACGCTCGCCCTTGCGATGGGTGCCGACTTTATGATGCTGGGTCGATACTTCGCTCGCTTTGACGAGAGCCCGACCGAGCGCGTCAATGTGAACGGCCAGTACATGAAGGAGTACTGGGGCGAGGGTTCTGCGCGTGCCCGCAACTGGCAGCGCTACGATCTGGGTGGCGCCGCGAAGCTCAGCTTCGTCGAGGGCGTCGACTCCTACGTTCCCTATGCCGGTTCCCTCAAGGACGGCGTGGGCGGCACGCTCTACAAGGTCAAGTCCACGATGTGCAACTGCGGCGCCCTCTCGATTCCCGAGCTCCAGGAAAAGGCGCGCCTGACCCTGGTCTCCTCGACCTCGATCGTCGAAGGCGGAGCCCACGACGTCGTAGTCAAGGACTCCCAACAGAGCGTAACGTATCGATAAGATAAGACCTGCACATAAAGGTTGAGCCTCAACCACGTTATTTAGATAAAGCGAGATGCCTGCAAGTCGCAGGCATCTCGCTTGTCGTATTTGCTATTATCAGTCGAGTCAACCTTAGGGTCGGGCGGCTTAGCTTTGTTCGCTACAAGTTCCGCACGCAAAGAAGAGCACTTAATGTGCTCTTCGTCTTGCGCAGGACTGTCCGCAGTAGCGAATAAAGCTAAGCCGTCCGACCCCAGCAAGATTAAAGGAGCTGATATGTGCGATTGCACAGATCATAAGGATGAGATCCCTGCTTACGACGCGCAGGCCATTGAGTCCAAGTGGATGAAGGCCTGGGAGGACTCCAACCTCTTTGCCGTCGACACCGACGCCAGCAAGCCCAAGAAGTACGTGCTCGAAATGTTCCCGTATCCGTCGGGCGACCTGCACATGGGCCACGCGCGCAACTACACCATCGGCGATGCCATGGCCCGTCAGGCCCGCATGCGCGGCTACGACGTGCTGCACCCCATCGGCTTTGACGCCTTCGGCCTGCCCGCCGAGAACGCTGCCATCAAGCACAATACGCAGGCTGCCGCCTGGACGTATAAGAACATGGACCAGGCGCTCGCCACGATGAGGCGCATGGGCTTCTCCTACGATCTGGATCGTACCGTTAAGACCTGCAGCCCCGACTACTATCGTTGGGGTCAGTGGATCTTTGAAAAGATGTGGGAAAAGGGTCTGGTCTACCGCAAGAAGAACCCGGTCAACTGGTGCCCCACCTGCAAGACCGTTTTGGCCAACGAGCAGGTAACCGAGGGCAAGTGCTGGCGTTGCGGCACCGAGCCCGAGAAGCGTGACCTCGAGCAGTGGTACTACAAGATCACCGACTACTCCCAGGAGCTGCTCGATGACCTGGAGAAGCTCCCCGGCTGGCCCGAGCGCGTCAAGCAGATGCAGGCCAACTGGATCGGCCGCTCCGAGGGCGCCGAGGTCGACTTTACCCTGTGCGACGCCGATGGCGAGCCCATCGAAGGCGACGAGGGCAAGATCACCGTCTTCACCACGCGCGCCGACACGCTCTTTGGCGTTTCCTTCTTTGTCCTGTCTCCCGAGTACGCTCGTCTGCACGAGCTCGTCGAGGGCACTCAGTACGAGGAGGCCGTCACCAAGATTGTCGAGGACTCCAAGCATATCTCTGCCGTCGAGCGCGCCCAGGGTACCCTCGAGAAGCACGGCGCCTTTACGGGCCGCTACGTGGTAAACCCCGTCAACGGCGAGAAGATCCCCGTGTGGGTTGCTGACTATGTCGTTGCCGACTACGGCACCGGTGCCGTCATGGCCGTTCCCTGCGGCGACCAGCGCGACTTTGAGTTCGCCCGCAAGTACGACCTGCCGATCGTGCCGATCATCCTGGACGATGAGGATCGCGCTGCCGTCGAGGCGAGCGGCGAGACCATCGACACCTTCCATGCCGAGACTGTCGACTGGGATTGCGCCCACGCTGCCGAGGGCACGCTCGTCCAGTCCGGCAAGTACACCGGCATGCGCGGCGGCAAGCACTCCGAGGGCGAGGCTGCGATCGTGGCCGACCTCGAGGCCATGGGCTGCGGCCGTCGCAAGGTCGAGTTCCGCCTGCGCGACTGGCTCATCAGCCGCCAGCGCTATTGGGGCAATCCCATCCCGGCCATCCACTGCGAGCACTGCGGCATCGTGCCCGTGCCCGAGGATCAACTGCCGGTGACGCTGCCCGAGAACCTGGACCTGGGCGCCGGCGAGACCCTCGCCGAGTGCAAGGACTTCTACGAGACCACCTGCCCGGTCTGCGGCCGCCCGGCCAAGCGCGAGACCGATACCATGGACACCTTTACCTGCTCCAGCTGGTATTACCTGCGCTATACCGACCCGCACAACACCGAGCTGCCCTTCTCCCGCGAGGCCGCCGACCGTTGGATGCCCGTCGATAACTACATCGGCGGCATCGAGCACGCCATCCTGCACCTGCTCTACAGCCGCTTCTTTACCAAGGCGCTGCGCGACCTGGGCCTGCTGAGTGTGGACGAGCCCTTCACCAACCTGCTGTGTCAGGGCATGGTCAAGGACGAGAACGGCGACACCATGTCCAAGTCCAAGGGCAATGTCGTGCCCCCGAGCTCGGTCATCGAGCCCTACGGCGCCGACACCATGCGTCTGGCGATCCTGTTTATCGCCCCGCCCGAGAAGGACTTCGACTGGGATCCCAAGGCCGTTGAGGGCGCCAACCGCTTCATCAAGCGCGCCTGGCGTATCGTGTGGCAGCTCGTCCAGTCCGGCGACGCCAACGTGGCCTTCGACAAGTCCGCGCTCGACGAGGTTGCGATGAAGCTCTATCGCGAGCGTCACCGGACCATCGCCAAGTGCACCGAGGACTTCGATCGCGGCCAGTTCAACACCGCCATCTCGGCCGTCATGGAGCTCGTCAACGCGGCGAGCGCCTACCTCAACGCCACCGAGGGTGCCACCCGCGACAAGGCCCTGTGCTATGGAGTGGCCAAGGACATCGTGAGCGTCCTTGCTCCCATCTGCCCGTTCTGGGCCGACGAGCTGTGGCATGAGGCGCTCGGCTGTGAGGGCAATGCCTACACCGCCGCCTGGCCCGAGTTCGACCTGGCCGAGTCCGTTGAGGACACGGTGCAGATCGTCGTACAGGTGCTCGGCAAGGTCCGCGGCCGCATCGACGTCGCCCGCGACGCCTCCAACGAGGAGATGCAGGCTGCCGCTGAGGAAGCCGTTGCCAAGTGGCTTGAGGGCAAGACGGTCGTCAAGGCCATCTGCGTGCCCGGCAAGCTGGTTAACCTGGTGGTCAAATAAGCTCTGCGCGTAAAGCTGACATCAAAAAGCGAGGGGCGATTCCGTAGGGAGTCGCCCCTCTTTTTGGTTAAGGACACTTGCGACAACACCCAATTATCCATTTCTTGTGGAGAACCTGTGCTCACGCTGACCTGCGGGTTTGTGTTGTGGTTGCACGTTTGTGCAGGTATTGGTATAGTTTGCTTGCAAATGAAGTTGTAATTGAAAGAAGTGGGGTTTCGGCCCCGCTTCTTTTTTGTATGGATGGAGGTGCCGCAATGGTCAAGACTAAGACCGAGCAGGCGATCATCGACGCGCTCGAGGCCCTTGCCCCCCAGCACGATGTCGACATCGTCGACGTCGAGCTCGTGGGTGCCACCAAGGCCCCCTGCGTGCGTGTGCGTATCGAGGGTGCCGAGGGTCAGAGCCTGTCGCTCAATGACGTCACGGCCAACACCAAGTGGGTCGGCGATGTGATTGAGGAGCTCGACCCTATCTCTTCGAGCTATACGCTTGAGGTGTCGAGCCCGGGCATGGCGCGCCCGCTGCGCCGTCCGCGCGACTTTGCCCGCTTTGTGGGCGAGAACTGTGAGCTCACCTCCACCGCCTCCGAGGGCCGTCGCAAGTACGCCGGCAAGATTGCGGCTGCGACCGAGACCGACGTGACCCTCGAGCTCGAGGACGGCGAGTCCGTCACCCTCGATTTCTCTGATGTTAAAAAGTGCAAGTTGAAGCCCACCTACGACTTCAAGCCCGCGAAGGAAGGAAAGTAAGATGGCAGCATCCGACATGATGTCCGCCCTGATGGAGCTTTGCCAGGAGAAGCACATCGACCAGCTCTACCTGATCGACCGCCTGGAGCAGTCGCTCGCCAAGAGCTATGCCGAGATCCTGCATCTTGAGTGGGGCGCCAAGGTGACCATCGACCGCACCACCGGCAAGATCTACGTCTACCGCCTGGAGCCGATCGACGATTCCATGGACGAGGAGGGCAACTTCACCGAGTTCGAGGAGATCGACGTCACCCCCAAGAACACGAGCCGCATCGCCGCCCAGCACGCCAAGGCCGAGATCAATGCCATCGTGCGCAACTCCGCCCGCGAGCAGATCTACGAGGAGTTCTCCGGCCGCATCGGTGACCTCATCAGCGGCACCGTGCTGCAGTCCACGCCCGACTTCACGATCGTCAAGATTCGTGAGGGCGTCGAGGCCGAGCTGCCGCACTTCGATCAGCGCCGTTACGAGAACGAGCGCAACGAGCGCCCGATGGGTGAGCGCTACCTGCACAACCAGCATATCAAGGCCGTAATCATCGACGTTCGCGACCCCAACTCCAACCTGCAGCCGGTTCGTGGCGAGCACAGCCGTCCGCCGATTGTCATCTCCCGTACCCACCCCGAGCTCATGCGTCGTCTGTTTGAGCAGGAGGTGCCCGAGATCTATGAGGGCACCGTCCAGATCAAGTCGATCGCCCGCGAGCCCGGCCAGCGTTCCAAGGTTGCCGTCCACTCGCTCGACGACCGCCTGGATCCCGTGGGCGCCTGCGTCGGCCCCAAGGGCAGCCGTGTTCGCGCTGTCGTGGGCGAGCTCCGTGGCGAGCGCGTCGACGTCATCCTGTGGGATGCCGATCCTGCCGTCTACGTCGCCAACGCCCTGTCGCCCGCTAAGGTCACCCGCGTCCTCATTGACGAGGAGAAGGCCTACGCCGGCGTCATCGTCCCCGACGACCAGCTGTCCCTCGCCATCGGCAAGGAGGGCCAGAACGCCCGCCTCGCCGCGCGCCTGACCGGCTGGCACATCGACATCAAGTCCGAGACGCTTGCCGCCGACATCCTCAAGAACGTTCCCGTTCACGAGGAGCCCGCCGCCGACCTGATCGGTGACGAGGAGGACGAGGACGTCCGTCGCTGCGAGTTCGTGTCCGAGGACGGCATCCAGTGCCGCAACCAGGCCCGTCCCGGCTCCCGTTTCTGCGGTGTCCACGACACCGACGCCTTCGATGATGCGGAGGACCTGATCTAGCGCGCGGTCGCGCCGGGCAGGTCCCAGCGCATACCCCACGCTCGTTCAGTCTCTAGGCACCCAAGGTGCCAGAAAGGGTAGGTGAAGTCATATGGCAAAAGTCCGTGTGTCCACCCTGGCCAAAGAGTTCGGCATGACCTCTAAGGAACTGATGGGTCATCTCGCCGAAATGAAGATTCCCGCTAAGTCCGCTTCCTCCGCCCTGGAGGACGCTTACGTCGCCATGGTCCGCAAGCAGCTCGCCTCGGTGATCGAGGCCCGCGCCCAGGAAGTCGAGGCCGCCAAGCAGGCCGAGGAGCAGGCCGCTGCCGCCGAGGAGGCAGCACGCGCTGCCGAGGCCGAGCGCGAGCGCATCGCCGCCGAGAAGGCACGCGAGGAGGAGCGCCGTCAGTTCGCCGCCGCCCAGGCTGCCGAGGAGGCCGCCCGTGCCGAGGCCGAGGCCAAGAAGAAGGCCGAGCAGGAGCGTCTTGCTCGCGAGAAGGAGGAGGCTGCCCGCGAGGCCCAGCGCCGCGCCGTTCCCGCTTCCGACTCCGGTTCGCGTTTCCGCTCTCTGCTTGACCAGATCGCCGCACAGGAGACCGTGCTCAAGGAGAAGAAGGACGCCGAGCAGAAGGCCAAGGCCGAGCGCGCTGCCGAGCGCGGCAACCGTCGTGGCGGCAACAACGACCGTCGCGGTGGCCGTCGTAACGATCGCAACGCCTCCGATAACAACTCCGAGCGCAATGCCTCCGAGAACCGCCCGCACAGCCATCGCACCAATGCCAGCAACAACGTCGCTGCCGGTATGGACTTCCCCAACCCCGACAAGCAGGGCAAGGGCAAGAAGCGCAAGGGCGGTCACAACAACGAAGAGGACCACTACAGCCGCATGGCTCGCGAGGCCGAGGAGTACAGCCGCGAGAAGGTGCTCGAGGAGGCTCGTGCCGCCGTCGAGGAGGCCTCTCGCGAGTCCACTGGTCGTCGCAAAAAGCGTAAGGAGAAGCGCGAGCGCGAGGCCGCAAAGGCTCAGGAAGAGCGCAAGATTGAGGAGGCGCTGGCCCAGGGCGTGAACCCCGAGGACCTCGACGCCATCAAGGTCTCCCAGGGCGTTACCGTCCAGGAGCTCGCCGAGGCGCTCGATGTTCCGGCCAACGACATCATCAAGCGCCTGTTCCTGCTGGGTACGCCGCTTACCATGACGCAGTCCATGTCCGACGACCTTGTCGAGCTCGTTGCCGACGACTTGGGCCGTCAGATCAAGATCATCACCCCCGAGGAGGAGAACACCTTCTCGTTCTACGACGATCCCGCCGACCTTAAGCCGCGCGCCCCGGTCGTCACCGTCATGGGCCACGTCGACCACGGCAAGACGAGCCTGCTCGACGCCATCCGTCACACCGGCGTCGCTGCCGGCGAGGCGGGCGGCATTACGCAGGCCATCGGCGCTTCGCAGGTCATGATCAATGACCGCAAGATCACCTTCATCGACACCCCCGGCCACGCCACCTTTACGGCCATGCGTGCCCGCGGCGCCAAGGTGACCGACATCGTCATTCTGATCGTGGCTGCCGACGACGGCGTCATGCCCCAGACCATCGAGTCGATCAACCACGCCAAGGCCGCCGGTGTTCCCATCGTCGTCGCCGTCAACAAGATCGATAAGCCGGGTGCCAACCCCGACCGCGTGCGCCAGGAGCTCACCGAGTACGGCATCATCCCCGAGGAGTGGGGCGGACAGAACATGTTCGTCAACATCTCGGCCAAGCAGAAGATCGGTATCGACGACCTGCTCGAGACCGTCCTGCTCCAGGCCGACGTGCTCGAGCTCAAGGCCAACCCCGATACGTTCGCTTCGGGCAACGTCCTCGAGGCTAAGCTCGACAAGGGCCGCGGCTCGGTTGCCACGGTGCTCGTGACCCGCGGTACCCTGCACGTGGGCGATACGCTGGTCGCCGGCCTTACCTACGGCCGCGTCCGCGCCATGCTCGACCCCAAGGGCAACGCCGTCACCGAGGCCGGTCCCTCCGACGCCGTCGAGATCCTGGGTCTGCAGTCCGTACCCAACGCCGGTGACGAGTTCCGCGTGTTCGAGGACGAGCGCGAGGCTCGTGCCCTTGCGGACGAGCGTTCGCTCAAGGCCCGTATCGAGGAGCAGAGCCGCGTCAAGCACGTCACGCTCGAGAACCTCTTTGAGACCATTGCCGACGCCGAGGTCAAGGAGCTCAACCTGATCATCAAGGCCGACGTCCAGGGTTCCATCGAGGCCCTTCAGGACTCGCTCGACAAGATGGATCAGTCCGAGGTTCGCATCAACACGATCCACTCCGCCGTTGGTGCCATCAACGAGACCGACGTCGTCCTGGCCGACGCCTCCAACGCCATCATCATCGGCTTTGGCGTCCGCCCCGACGGTAAGGCGCGTTCCGCCGCCGAGCGCGAGGGCGTCGAGATCCGTTGCTACGACGTCATCTACAAGTGCCTCGAGGAGCTCGACGCTGCCCGTATCGGCATGCTCAAGCCCACCGAGGTCGAGGTCTCCACGGGTACCGCGACCGTCCTGGACACCTTCAAGGTGCCCAAAGTCGGTATCGCCGCCGGTGTCCGCGTCGAAGAGGGCGAGATCGCCGCGACCGATTCCGTGCGTCTGGTGCGCGACGGCATCGTGGTCTTCAACGGCAAGATCGCCTCAATGCGTCACTACAAGGACGAGGCCAAGAGCCTCAAGAGCGGTTCCGAGGGCGGCATTGGCCTGGAGAACTTCCAGGACATCAAGCCCGGCGACCAGATCGAGGGTTACCGCATCGACCAGGTTGCCCGTACCGAGTAGGGGGTAGCGCTATGAAGCAAACGCAGGCAACCCGCCGTCTGGGCGAGCAGCTTCGCGAGAAGCTTGGTTATATCCTGCTCTTTGAGTTTTCCGATCCGCGTCTCGACCTGGTTACTTTGACCGCGGTCGAGGTCGCGGTGGACCGTTCGTTCGCGCGCGTGTACGTGTCGTGCGATGCGAGCCGCTACGACGAGGTCATGGAGGCGCTCGCAAGCGCCAAGGGCCGTATTCGCAGCCTGTTGGCTCGCTCGCTCGATTGGCGTGTCACGCCCGAGCTCGATTTTCGCATCGATCGCTCGACCGATGAGGCCGAGCGCATCACGCGTGCGCTGGAAAACGTTCCCGCCACGCTTGCGATCGAAAAGGACGAGGACGGCTATCCGATAGCGGATGCCGCCCAGGAGGCAGCTTTAGATGACTAATTCCGCCGACCTCGCCTCGTGCGAGTCTGCAGATATTCAGCGACGCATCCTCGAGCTCATCGAGGGTGCGTCCTCCATTGCGATTTCGGGACATACTTCTCCCGATGGCGATGCCTTGGGCTCCGTTTTGGGTCTGGGCCTTTCACTCATGAAGTTTTTCCCCAACAAGGACATTGCCCTGCTGCTGGCAGACGATGATCCGGTTCCGCGTATCTACCGCTTTATGGAAGGCTCCGATCGCCTGGTACCGGCATCTGCGTATACCGGCAATCCGGACCTGTTCATCTCGGTGGACGTGCCGGTCGTCGAGCGTCTCAATAATTCCGCCGAGGTGCTTCGTCGCTCCAAGCATGTGGTGTGCTTCGATCACCATCCGGCGCGCGAGGAGTTTGCCGAGCTCAGCCTGAGGCGCGTCGAAGCTGCAGCCTGCGCCATGATCATCGACCGCTTCTTGGACAATTGCGGCATTGTCGCACGTGATGGCGTTGCGACCTGCCTGCTGTGTGGCTTGGTTACCGATACCGGCCGTTTTCAGTACCAAAACGCCGATGCCGCCGCGTTCCATGCAGCCTCGCGTCTGGTTGCCCACGGTGCCGATCCGGCGCGTGTGGCACTCGAGGTCTACCAGAGCATGCGCGTTGAGTTTTTGCACCTCAAGTCCATCGTTATGGGCCGCATCAAGACGGTGGCCCACGGGCGCGTCGCGTATAGTTACGCGTACCAGAGTGACCTTGAGGCTTGCGGTGTCACCTCGGATGAGTGCGACGGCCTGGTCGATGTGGTTCGCTCGGTGATGGGCGTCGAAGTCTGCCTGTTCCTGAAGGGCATTGAGGGCGATACCAAGGTGCGCGGCAACCTGCGCTCCAAGGGCGACCTCAACGTGTCCGAGATCGCTGCTGCCTTTGGCGGAGGCGGACATCCCGCTGCCGCTGGTTTCTCCAACAACGGAACGATTCTCGAGACGCTCACTGTGGCACTTCCCATGCTGGCCGAACTGGTAGGGGAGGATCCCGCTTCGGTGACCGTCGAGCTTTAACTTTTTGGATGGTACATGGCTCGTCGTACGCCTTCTCAACTGAATATGCTGCTCGCCGTCGATAAGCCGGTGGGCTGCACGTCCCACGATGTGGTCTCGCAATGTCGGCGCGCCCTCCATGAGCGTCGCGTCGGCCATGCCGGCACGCTCGACCCCATGGCATCGGGTGTCATGGTGGTGGGTGTTGGCCAGGCTACTCGTTTGCTGGGCATGCTAACCCTCGATACCAAAAGCTATGTCGCCGACATCTCGTTTGGCGCCGAGACCAATACCGATGATGCGGAGGGCGAGGCGGTCCGCACGGTGGCTATTGCCAACGAGCTGCGCGATCCTGCCTATGCCCGTGAGCGCTTGGCGGCCATGCTGGGTCCGCAGATGCAGGTGCCGCCGGCGTTTTCGGCTATCTCGGTCAATGGCGTTCGCGCCTACAAGTCTGCTCGCGAGGGCAATGCGGTGGACCTACCTCCGCGCCCTGTCGAGGTCTATGCCGCCGACCTGATCGCCGTGGGCGGCGAAGGTGATACGTGTGTGTGGACCGTGGCGTTCTCGGTGAGCAAGGGCACCTATATCCGTGCGCTCGCTCGCGATTTGGGCCGCGCCTGCGAGAGCGCCGCGCACATTTCCGCGCTGCGCCGCACGGCCTCCGGTGTTGTTTCCATTGGCGCTTGTCATGCGGTCGAGGAGCTTTCTCCCGAGTCCGCGGCTGGCTTTGCCCTGGATCCCATTGCGGCCCTGGGCGCCACGCGTGTTGACTTGCCGGGCAATCTTGCCGACGATCTGCTCTGCGGCCGACGCATTCCCGTTGAGCGTGCGCTTGCCGATTTCGATACCTCGAAGTCGCCTTTTGCGTTGGTGCTCGATGGGGGACTCAAGGCGCTCGCCCGCATTGAGAGTGGCCGCTTTGTCATGGAGCACGTGTTTCCGCAGGCAATCGGCGGTGTTCGATGATGTTGTCCGCTCGCGAGCTCGCGCGTATCTTTTTCGAGGGCGAGTCGGACGAGGCTCGCATCGTTGCTGCCGATACGTTTGATGAGTGCGAGCACTTGGGTGCCGCATCGATTGCCATCGGCGTGTTCGACGGCGTTCACCGTGGACACCAGGAGCTCATTGCGGCGCTTGTTAGCGATGCGCGCGCCCATGATTGCAAGGCGGTCGTGGTCACTTTCGATCCCGATCCGGACGTTGTGGTGAGTCCTTCGCCCGCTCAAAAATTGATGACGACGGCCGACCGTCTACATGCCTTGGCTCAGACCGGGGTCGATGCGGTGGTGGCCGTTCCCTTTACGCCTGAGGTTGCGGCGCTTGACCATGTTGATTTTCTCTCGCTGGTGTCGCGTCTGGTCGACATTCGATCGATTCGCGTTGGCAGCGACTTTAGGCTGGGTCGTGGCGGTGCTTCTGGTGTTGACGAGATGCGCACCTGGGGTGCCGAGCGCGGCGTTGACGTATACGGGCACGACCTGCTTTGCGAGGGCGGGGAGGCCATTTGCGCCACCCGCATTCGTCATGAGCTGGGACAGGGCCATGTGGAGCTTGCTGCTGAGTTGCTCGGCCGCCCGTATATGCTGCGTGGCGGTGTTATTCGTGGCCGTCACGAGGGTTCTGACATGGGCTTTCCCACGGCTAACCTGCAGGTTCCCGACGGCATTCAGGTGCCTGCCGATGGCGTGTATGAGGGCCTGGTGCTCGTTGATGACACCGTATGGCCTGCTGCCGTTAACGTCGGCCTGCCGCCGACGTATGCCGACGATGCCGCTTCATCGCATCTCGAGGCTAACTTAATTGGTTATACGGGCGACCTGTACGGCGCTTCCGTTTCGCTGGCGTTTACGCGCTGGCTGCGTCCCTCGCGTGTGTTCGATTCGCTGGATGAGTTGATTGCGACCGTCGAGGGTAATATCGAGGACATTCGTCACAACTTGGGTGAGCAGGGGGTGAGCATCCGTGATTAGCGATGAGGAAAAAGACCAGGTACGCGCTGCGTCCGACCTAGTTGCCATCGTGCAGGAAACGGTTGAGCTCAAGCCCCGCGGCCATGAGTTTTGGGGCTGCTGCCCCTTTCATGGCGAAAAGACTCCGTCCTTCCACATTATTCCCGCCACGCAGGTGTGGCATTGCTTTGGCTGCGGCGAGGGTGGCGACGTCTTCACCTATATCATGAAGCGCGAGAACCTGAGCTTTCCCGAGTCAATCCGTTATTTGGCCGATCGTGCAGGTATTGAGCTGCACGACACCGGAGATCGCCGCGAGCGCGGTACCAAGCGTGCCCGCATCTACGATCTGTGTGCCGAGACCGCCCAGTTCTACCACACCATGCTTATGCGCGGTAAGGATGGCCGTCCACGTGAGTACTTTGCCAGCCGCGGCATGGGTGGCGACGTCTGCCGCCGCTACTGCCTGGGCTTTGCACCGGGCCGCAACGCGCTGGTGTCGCACCTGTCCCAGGCGGGTTTTACCCCGCAGGAGATGATCGACGCCAACGTTGCCGTGAGTCGAGGGCGCGGGCAGCTTGCCGACCGCTTCTACGACCGCGTGATGTTCCCCATCTTTGACGAGCAGGGTCACAACATCGCCTTTGGCGGTCGCATCATGGGTGACGGCCAACCCAAGTACCTCAACACCGCCGAGACGAGCGTGTTTCATAAAAAGCGAAACCTCTACGGCTTTAATTGGGCCAAGGAGTTTATCGTCGCGCAGGATACCGCCATCGTGGTAGAGGGCTATACCGACTGCATCGCCTGTTGGGAGGCGGGGATTAAAAACGTTGTCGCTACGCTGGGCACCGCGCTCACGGAGCATCACGTCAAGACGCTCACCCGCTTTGCCAAGCGCATCGTGTATATGTTTGACGGCGATGCCGCGGGCCAGAAGGCCGCCCGTCGCGCGATTCAGTTTATCGAGCAGGATTCGATGGATCTGCGCTGCGTGGTGCTGCCTGACGGCAACGATCCCATGGAGTTCATCACGGCCCACGGCGGAGAGGAGCTGCAGAAACGCATTGACGCCGCCGAGCCGCTTATGGACTTCGTGTACCGTTCGCTGCAGGAGTCGAGCGACATCACCACGCCGGGCGGTCGCGCCAAGGCGCTGGAGGATGCACTCACGCTCATCTATCCGCTTCGTGACAGCTATATGATCGATACGTACTTTATCCAGATTGCCGATCTGCTGGGTTTGGATTTGGAGACGGTGCGCGCGAGTTCGGGCCGTGTGTTTCGCGATGTCGCTAAACGCGAGGATGCGGAGCGTCGCCGTGAGCAGAACTATGAACGCCAGCGGGCGCAAGCCGAGCGATCTGGTAGCGCGGGCGGTCGGTCGTCTGGTTCGCAGGGGACATCTCGTGGTGCTTGGGCATCGGGCGCGACGCCGTCGGTGTCCGCGCCGGTCGAGGAAGAGCCGTACGACTACGTCCCACTCGATGCCTACGGTGCCGCGCCCGTGGAGGTCGTCGACGATCTGCCGCCAATCGATGTGCCTGATGGTATGGGTGCTGTGCCTGTGGCTGACGGTTCGGGCGCATCGGCTGCGGCGGCGCCGATGGTTCTGACCGATCTTGAGCGCAAGTCCTTGGCAGGGGAGCGCGAGCTGTTGACGATGCTTACGAGCTACCCCGACCTGTTCCGCACGTATGCCGATCGCATCTGCTCCATCGAGTGGGTCGACCCGCGCCACGAGTCCATCGCATGGGCCGTACTGGCGACGCCCCCGGGTACCGATCCTGCGGTCTGCATGGATGCGGCGCGCTCGGTGTGTCCCGAGGCGGCAACGCTTGTGAGTTCCGGGCGCATCTCGGCGACGAGCAAGCACCCCACCGAGACGAACATCGTGTTTATGCTTGATACGCTCGAGCTCTACACCATCAAGCGCCGCATGCGTGCCGCACAGGCCAAGCTGCGCCAGGACCGTTCGCTCGATGATGAGGCCCGTCGCGCGCTGACCGTGCAGGCCGCGCAGGATTCGCAGCGTCAACGCGAGCTGCAAAAGTCTATCGGCGGCGTGGCGGACCCGTTCCGTTTGATCGGTCTGGAGACCGCGGGCACCGAACAAGCCTAGATGTTGTGGTCAACCAGCGTATTCTCGCCTATATCCAGTCCTCTTTTTGGGTATAGACGTCGATGTGTGTGCTAAAGTATTGAGTCCTGTGGACTATGAAGGGAGAATCTGTGCCAAAAAAGACTGAGAGCACGGGTACTGGGCTGGAATCCTACGTTGCAAAGCTCATGGGCAACGGCTCAAACAGGACTTCGGTAACCGAGGACGAGATTCAGGTCGCCCTGAAGGATATCGATGTTTCTGACGAGCAGCTCACCGCGGTGTATTCCGCGCTGCGCAACAGCGGCATCCAGATTATCTCCGCGAGCGGTAACGACGACGCCCCCATGGACGTCGACGATGACGATAACGATACCGATACCGACGATTTCGATGACGACGACGAGCACGATTCCGGCTCGCTCGACGATCATGAGCTCAAGATGGCCCGTCAGGCCGACGCCGAGATGGGTTCTTCCAAGAGCAAGAAGAAGCGCACCGTGCGCACGTCCCGTTCACGCTCCCGCGTGCGTGGCATCGATGCCTCCACGGTGATGCTGACCGGCGATCCGGTCCGTATGTACCTCAAGGAGATCGGCAAGGTCGACCTGTTGACCGCCTCCGAAGAGGTCGATCTGGCCATGAAGATCGAGGCCGGTCTCGAGGCCACCGAGAAGCTCGAGGCTGCCGAGGCGGGCGAGCTCGAGCTCACGCGTGCCGAGATGCGCCGTCTGACCCGTATCGAGAATGTCGGCCTCGAGGCCAAGCAGGCTCTCATCAGCGCAAACCTGCGTCTGGTCGTCTCCATCGCCAAGCGCTATGTTGGCCGCGGCATGCTGTTCCTGGACCTGATCCAGGAGGGTAACCTCGGTCTGATTCGCGCCGTCGAGAAGTTCGACTACCAGAAGGGCTTTAAGTTCTCCACGTACGCCACGTGGTGGATTCGTCAGGCCATTACGCGCGCTATCGCCGACCAGGCCCGTACCATCCGTATTCCCGTGCACATGGTCGAGACCATCAACAAGCTCGTCCGCGTGCAGCGTCAGCTCCTTCAGGACCTGGGCCGCGACCCGACCCCCGAGGAGATCGGTGCCGAGATGGACATGAGCGCCGACCGCGTCCGCGAGATCCAGAAGATCTCGCAGGAGCCCGTGTCGCTCGAGACCCCCATCGGCGAGGAAGAGGATTCCCAGCTGGGCGACTTCATCGAGGACTCCCAGGCCATCGTTCCGCCCGATGCGGCCAGCTTCTCCATGCTGCAGGAGCAGCTCACCCAGGTGCTCGACTCGCTTGCCGATCGTGAGCGCAAGGTTATCGAGCTGCGCTTTGGCCTTGTCGACGGACATCCCCGTACGCTCGAGGAAGTCGGCCGCGAGTTTGGCGTCACGCGCGAGCGCATCCGCCAGATCGAGTCCAAGACCCTGGCCAAGCTTCGCCACCCGAGCCGCTCGAGCAAGCTGAAGGACTATATCGAAAGCTAGTCAAGCAAGAGGCGCCCTCAAGCACATCCGCTTGGGGGCGCTTTCATGTAGTCGTTAGGGACGTTCTTGAATGACTAGTCGTTTAAGAACGTCCCCAACGACTAGGCGGAAAATTTCTTAAAAAAGTTCTTGCCCTGAGCTGATTCGTCCGTATAATAAACTTCGTTGCTTGAGAGCACGCACCTATTCCTCGGTAGCTCAATGGTAGAGCACGCGGCTGTTAACCGCGCTGTTGTAGGTTCGAGTCCTACCCGGGGAGCCAGAATTTTCAGCCCATTCCGTTGGGCTTTTAAATTCCTCGGTAGCTCAATGGTAGAGCACGCGGCTGTTAACCGCGCTGTTGTAGGTTCGAGTCCTACCCGGGGAGCCAGGTTGTAAAACCCGTCGCTTATGCGGCGGGTTTTTTCATACCGCGATCGCCTGGCGCGAACGTTACCATATCAACATTTCGTGTCGAGGATGTAATCCCGCGACCCACCACCTCAACATGGCGCGCTCGTTGTAGAATATTGCAATGATTGCTCCCACGAGATGGTGCCGCGAGCACCAGATAAGGAGATTCTTGTGTCTGAGACCATTAACGGCAGCCTGAGCGTCTCGAACGACGTTATTGCCGATATTGCCGGTTATGCCGCGATGACGTGCTATGGCGTTGTCGGTATGGCTGAGCAGCTCCAAGGCGCCGAGAGCGTGCGCCTGCTTGCCGGTCAGCGCCTCCGCAAGGGCGTGCTTGTCTCCGCCGACGAGAACGGCCTTACGGTCGATCTTCACGTCGTGCTCGAGAACGGCGTCAACATGAAGTCCGTCTGCCACAATCTTTCGAGCTCCGTTGCCTTCACCCTGCAGGAGATCGCCCAGATCGATCCCGCCAGCCTTAAGATCGGCATCCATATCGACGCGCTCAAGAGCCGTCTGAACTAGCATCCGAAAACGGAGATTCAAATACCCATGATTGCAAAGACCATTCGCACCTGTTTTCCGATCGCTGCGGCTGCCGTTTCCGACAAGGCCGAGGAGATCAACAAGCTCAACGTCTTCCCCGTGCCCGACGGCGACACCGGCACCAACATGTCGCTCACGCTCGCCTCGGTGACCAAGGAGCTCTCCGCCCTTCCCGCCGATGCCGACATGGAGGCCATTGCCGGCGCCATCACCCACGGCTCCCTGATGGGCGCCCGCGGTAACTCCGGCGTCATTACCTCGCAGATCCTGCGCGGCGTGGCCGAGGGCCTTGTCTCCGCCGACGAGCCCATTACGTCCGCCAACATCGCCTTCGCCTTCCGTCGTGCCGTCAAGGTGGCCTTCCAGGCCGTCCGCAAGCCCATCGAGGGCACGATCCTCACGGTGCTGCGCGATGTCTCGACCAAGGCCGACGAGTGCGAAAAGAAGAAGTTCTCGGCCGAGGATGCGCTCGACGCTATCGTCGTCGAGGCCTACCAGTCCGTCGCACGCACGCCCGACCTGCTGCCCGTCCTCAAAGAGAACGGCGTGGTCGACTCCGGCGCCTTCGGCTTTGCCATCTTCCTGGAGAACTTTGTGGCTGCAGCACTTGGTCGCAGCACCGTTGTCGAGGATTTCTCCGCTACGTTCGATTCCGCTGGCTCTGCACGCGATGCCGCTCTTGGCCGCGTTGAGATCGAGGCCAACGACGATTGGGAGGGCTCGGAGTTCCGCTACTGCAACGAGTTCCTCTTTAAGGCCGACGCCCCGTTTGACGAGGATGAGTGCCTTAAGTTCCTGGGTTCCATGGGCGACTGTGAGCTACTCGTGGGCGCCTACCCCGATTACAAGATCCACGTGCACTCCAACACCCCCAACCTGGTGCTCGAGCACATGCTGCAGCTTGGTCAGATCTATGAGGTCTTTATCCATAATATGGAGATGGAGGCCCACGACCGTACCGCCAAGATCCACGAGGATCAGGAGAAGGCCGCCGAGCCCGCGAAGGCCCTGGGCTTTGTCGCCGTTGCCGCCGGTTCCGGCGAGGCCGACATCCTCAAGTCCCTCGGCGTCGACGTGATCGTGTCGGGTGGTCAGACCATGAACCCCTCGACTGCAGACCTGCTGGGTGCTGTTGACCAGGTCAACGCGACCTCGGTCATCATCCTGCCCAACAACGGCAACATCCGCATGGCCGCTGAGGCCGCTGCCTCAGCCTGCACCGACAAGAAGGTCGCCGTCGTTCCCACCAAGACCGTTCCGCAGGCCTTCTCCGCGCTGTTCGCGGTCCTGCCCGATTCCGAGCTCGAGGATGCCGTCGCCGCTATGGTCGACGCCATCAGCGAGGTCCGCGATGGCGAGGTCACCCGCGCCGTGCGCGACTCCAGCGCCTCCGACGGTTCGCCAATTCACTCCGGTGACGTCATGGGCATCATTGCCGGCTCCATCGATGTGGTCGGCTCCGACGTGAAGCAGGTCACGCTCGATTGCATCAACCGCATGCAGGAGGAAGAGGAGGGCGACGCGCTGACGATTCTGGCCGGCGAGGAGCTGTCCGACGAGGCCTTCCAGGAGATCGTCGACGCTATCGAGGAGGCTCAGCCCGACCTGGAGATCGACGCCCATCGTGGCGAGCAGCCGCTCTATCCCGTGATCTTCTCGATCGAGTAGGCATCTGCCCATGTCCGAGCTCTGCTCCGTGCCGCGCGTCTCGGATCGCTTTGCCCAGAGCAATGCGCTCGACGAGGATATCGCGCGACTCAAATATGTTTCGGGTAAACGTGAGGAGGCCCTTCGCCGTCTGGGAATTCGGACGGTGGGGGACCTCCTTCTCCATATCCCTCATCGATACCTGGACTTTACGCGCTCCTGGTCCATCGAGATGGCGCCCATCGGTACCGTGTGCACCATCATCGCCACGGTCGACCGTATCGTTCAAAAGAAGCCGCGTCCGCGCATGCAGGTGACCGAGGTCTCACTCGTTGACGAGACGGGCGTGCTGCAGGTCGCCTTTTTCCGTCAGCCTTGGATTGCCCAGCAGCTTAAGCAGGGCGACCGCCTGGCCGTGATGGGCAAGGTCGAGTTTGCCTACGGTTTTAAGCAGATGGCCTCGCCGCACTTTGAAAAGCTTGAGGAAGGGCGCGCCGCGGGCACTATCCTGCCGGTCCATTACGTGAGTGACGGCGTGAGTCAGGCATGGATGCGCCGTATCGTAAGTGGCGCGCTCGAGGTCGTCGGCAATCCCTTTGATCCCATTCCGGCACGCTTACGCGTTAAACGTCGCCTGATGAGCCATGCCCGTGCCCTTCGATCGATCCACTTTCCCTCGAGCATGGCTGAGCGCGATATCGCGCGCGCACGGCTTGCCTACGAGGAGTGCCTCTACCTGCAGCTGGCGCTGCGCCTGCGCAACGACGGTGGCTTGGTCGAAGTCGCTCCCTACGCCCACGCCGCGGGCGAGCACCTGGCCGCGCTCAAGCAGGCCCTGCCGTTTTCGCTGAGCGACGAGCAGGAGGCCGCGTTCCAAGACATCCTGCGCGATATGTGCGATGGCGGGCGCGTGATGAACCGCCTGCTGCTGGGCGATGTCGGTACCGGTAAGACCGCCGTTGCCGCCTGCGCGCTGGCTGTGGCTGCCGATAGCGGCACACAGGCCTGCGTTATGGCGCCCACGGGCGTGCTGGCGCGTCAATATGCCGATAAGACCGGCCCTCTGCTCTCGCAGGCCGGCATGTCTTGGGCGCTTCTGACGGGTGCCACGCCGGCCGCAGAGCGCGAGCGCATCCATGCACAGCTGGAATCCGGAGAGCTCGACGTCCTCTTTGGAACCCATGCGGTCCTTTCGGATAACGTGGCGTTTAAGTATCTGTCGCTCGTAGTCATCGATGAGCAGCACCGGTTTGGCGTCGGCCAACGCAATGCCTTGCGCGCGAAGGGCCCCGGTGCCGATCTGCTCGTTATGACGGCAACGCCCATCCCGCGTACGCTGGCGCTTTCGGTCTACGGCGATCTGGACACGAGTATCATCCGCCATCGGCCCGTCCCTGGCGCTGGCGTGACGACACGCGTGCTTACCGAGTCGAGTCGCGACCTTGCCTATGGCGCCATCCGCGAGGCGCATGAAAAGGGTCAGCAGGCCTACGTGATTTGCCCGCTCGTGGAGCCGAGTGACTCGGCCGATGATCTGGAGGACGTGCCCGGTATCGTCCGCGACGGCGAGGGCCGCGTGACGGTCCCCGTGCCGCTGCACGATACGGCGACCGAGCTCGATCGCCTGCGTCTGGCGTTGCCGGGTCTTGCCATCGAGCGCCTTCACGGCCGCATGCCAGCGGGGGAGAAGGACCAGGTTATCGATGCCTTTAAGCGTGGCGAGATTGACGTGCTCGTCTCGACTACGGTGGTCGAGGTGGGCGTCGACGTGCCTAACGCCACCGTCATGGTCATCGAGAACGGCGAGCGCTTTGGTTTGGCGGCGCTGCACCAGCTGCGCGGTCGCGTGGGCCGTGGCAGCGTGTCGGGCACGTGCCTGGTCATGACGCACTCCAAGGGCAACGGCGGCGCTTCGGCAGCACAAGATCGCCTGCAATCGCTCGAAAAAACCTCGGATGGCTTTACGCTCGCCCAGATGGACCTGCGTCTGCGCCACGAGGGCGAAATCCTGGGGTACCGCCAGCATGGCGGAGTGACCCTGCGCTTTGTCGACCTGGATGCCGACGAGGAGCTGATCGAGTGGGCCCATTTGGACGCGGTTGAGCTCTTGCGGTATGCTTGCAACCTTGACTCCGTGGCGACGCGCCCCCTGCGCGATGCGGTCGCCATGCGATATCGACACATTTTTAAGGAGGTCAGCGGAGGATGAGAATCATCGGCGGCGAATGGCGCGGTCGTAAGATCGAGGAGCCCCGTGGTCGCGATGTCACCCGCCCCACGACCGATCGCGTGCGCGAGGCATGCGCATCTATGGTCATGTCGGCATTCGACTTCGATCTGGACGAGGTCCGCGTGCTGGACGCTTTTGGCGGCTCCGGTGCCTTAGGGTTAGAGATGCTCTCACGTGGTGCCCGCTCACTCACGACGTTCGAGATCGATCGGAATGCCGCGCGGCTCATTACCAAGAATATCGAGTCGCTCTGCCGTGACCGTGCGCGTTGGCGCGTGGTAACGGGCGACATGCTGGCGAGCGCCTCGCGCGGTCGTGTGCCGGGCGGCCCCTTTGATCTGGTCCTGCTCGACCCGCCCTATGCTTTTGGTGCCGAGCCGGTCGAGATACTGTTGCAGAACCTGGCTCAGCAGGGTCTGCTTGCACCTGGCGCTTATGCCCTGTTTGAGCATGCCGCCGCCGATGCGGGCGCGCATCCGGCAGGCTTTGAGATCGTGCGCGAGAAGCGCTACGGCATTACCTCGGTCGACCTGCTTCGTTGGGTCGGCGATGACGATGGTGAGGAAGATTGCGCCGGCACCGATGCTCACAACACCGATGCCATGACGGTTCAGGAGAACGCCCATGAGTGACACCATCAACCGCGTGATCGTCCCGGGCACCTTCGATCCCATCACGTTTGGCCATATCGATGTCATCCGCCGCGCCCGCCGCATCTTTCCCAGCGTGATCGTCGCTGTCGCCGAGTCGCAGGGTAAAAACGGTGTGGGCACCACGTTTATGCTGGATGAGCGCGTGGCGCTGGCTCGTGAGGCGCTCGGTGATATCGACGGCGTCGAGGTCCTGCCCTTTACCGGCCTCTTGGTCGACTTCGCTCGCGAGCAGGGGGCGGGGGCTGTGGTCAAGGGCCTGCGCGCCATGACCGACTTTGAGTACGAGCTGCAGCAGGCAGACCTCAACTATCGCTTAGATAACGAGCTGGAGTCTATCTTTGTCATGAGTGCGCCGCAGTACGGCTATATCTCGAGCTCGGTCGTTCGCCAGATCGCCTCGCTCGGCAGCGATGTATCGACGTTTGTCCCGCCCAACGTGGTCGAAGCGCTCAGACATCGCTTTTCGTGACGTTTTTTATTGCCTGGTGGCATGTGGTAAACTAGCACGATGATATGTTACCTATGAAAGGAGACCGGATGCCGGGCGAGAATTTTCCTGGCGATAGGATCGTCAGCTTGGTCGATGAGCTCGAAGGGCTGATCGAGGAAGCCAAGCCGCCTTTCGGCAAGAACGCTCAGTTCAAGGTCATCGACGCCGACGTGTTCTTCAACATCCTCGACGAGATCCGCATGAGCTATCCCGAGGAGTGGCAGAAGTCCCGCCGTATCCTTAAGGAGCGCGAGGAGCTTATGGCTTCCGCCGCCGCCCAGGCCGATTCCATCATCGCCGACGCTCAGCAGCAGGCCCTCACCATTGCCGGTGAGCAGGAGATCGTCCGCTTAGCGCAGCAGCAGGCTGACGACATCCGCGATCGTGCCCAGCAGTACGAGCGCGAGACGCGTTACGCTGCCGAGGACTACGCAGAGCAGGTCTTTACGCACCTGGAGGAAAACCTCAAGAGCCTGACCGGCACCGTTACCCGTTGCCGTCAGCAGCTCAACGAGGGTGCCGCCCAACAGAATGGTCAGTGGTAATGGCTGAGTTCCCGAGCGTTACCGTCGATCTTTCCGAGCAGCTCGAGTTTCCCGGAGATTCGTATCCGCTGACCGGTAAGGTCGATGTCGCCACCTACATGGTGGGCGAGAAGGAGTACCAGCTACAGGACGGCATCGACTACGACGTTGTCTTTACCAATGCCGGTACCGGTGTCTTGCTCACGGGCATGGTCCGCGCGCACGCCACCGGCGAGTGCGACCGTTGCCTGGAGCCCGCCTCGTTTGATATCGCCGGCGAGATCGAGGAGTTCTACCTCTTTGAGGAGCCCGAGGATCCCGAGGCCTACGAGGACGGCTACGAGCTCCTGGGTGAGGACCGCATCGTCGATCTGGGTGAGCCCATCAATGACGCGGTCGTTATGGACACGCCGTTTGTGGTGCTCTGCAAGCCCGATTGCCGCGGTCTGTGTCCCACTTGCGGTTGCAATCTCAACGTCGAGCAATGCGATTGCGCCGCCCAGGCAGAGGCAGAATGGGCTGCTGCCACGGAAAATCCATTTGCAGCATTGAAGAATCTCACGCTCGATGAGTAAAACTGTGGTAGTATCGCTACTTGCGCGTAATCGCCACACTGGATAGTTCATAAGGAAGGTCACTATGCCCGTACCTAAACAAAAGCAGGGTCGTATCCGCACTCACACCCGTCGTTCCGCCAACATGAAGATTTCGGCTGCGGCTCAGTCCACGTGCCCCCGTTGCGGCGCTGTCAAGCTTCCGCACCACGTGTGCCCCAGCTGCGGTTTCTACAAGGACCGCGAGGTTATCGTTACCGAGTAACGGTATACTCTGGATGCGATGCCGTTCCAAATGGAACCACAATGGCCGGCTCAATGAGTCGGCCATTTTTGTATAAGGAGCATGTATATGAGTAACGTTCGCGTTTGTGTAGACGTTGTGGGCGGAGACGAGAAACCTCAGGTTGTTCTCGATGGTATCGAGGCTGCGCTTGCCGCCGATCCCGATATCGAGGTCTTGGCAGCTGGCCCCGCTGAAATCGTCAATCCCTTTGCTGCTTCCCATGCACGTGTTGAGGCTCTTGAGGCACCCGACGTTATCGCCATGGATGACGATCCCATTCGCGCCGTGATGACCAAGCGTAAATCGTCGATCGTGCTTGCCTGCCGCGCCATCAAAAAGGGCAACGCGGACGCGTTCTTCTCCGCCGGCTCGACCGGTGCCATGACCGCTGCCGCCACCGCCTATGTGACGCCGTTTAGATATATGGCCGAAGGCAAGAAGCAGCCGGTGCGTCCCTGTCTGACCAATGCGCTGCCCAATCGCGCCGGCGGTCTGACGGTGCTGTGCGATATGGGCGCCAACCCCGATGTCGAGGTCGATGACATGGTGCGTTTTGCCCAGATGGGTAGCGCCTATGCCCGCGTCGTCCTGGGCATCGAGCATCCCCGCGTGGGCCTGCTTGCCAATGGCACCGAGGACGAGAAGGGTTCCAACTTTACCAAGGCCTGCTTCCCGGCCATGAAAGCCGCCGTTCCCGGCTTTGTGGGCAACTGCGAAGGCACCGACCTCACCTCGGGCAATTTCGATGTCGTCGTTGCCGATGGCATGTCGGGCAATATTGCGCTCAAGGCCACCGAGGGCGCTGCCAAGTTTTTGCTGCAGGAACTCAAGGGTGCCTTTATGGCCTCGCTCGGCACCAAGATCGCCGCGCTGCTCATCAAAAAGCAGATGCGCGAGATTAAGGCCAAGCTCTCTGGTGATGCCAAGGGCGGTGCGATTCTTTTGGGCCTGCGTGGCGTGGTCCTAATCGGCCATGGCGCCACCTCGGTCGAGGCTGTTAAAAACGGTACGCTCGCGGCGGCCGAAGCCGTGCGCGCGGGGCTGGTCGAGAACGTCGCCAACTCCATGGACGGCATCGTTTTGTAAGAGCGAGTTAGAGCGCTGTTATGTGCCTCGCGGCCTGCTTCGTGGGGTAGAATCAGAACCGTGTCTTGGTACCGCCCGGGCGGTACCATTCTTTTGGTATTCATTCACTATGAGAGGAAGCGCTATGGACCGCTCCGAAATCTTCGACAAGATCGCCGAGGTCGCTGCTGACGTTCTGGGCGTCGATGTTGCCGAAATTAGCGATGAGACCACCTTTGACGATCTCGATGCCAACTCGCTCGAGCGCCTGCAGCTGGTTACGGCTATCGAGGACGAGTTCAACCTCGAGATCGATGACGAGACTCTGCTCTCGCTCAACTCTGTCGCCGACGCCGTCGACGCGATCGAACACGCCAGGGAGGCCTAGGTCTTGGCTTTGTCTGAACGACTTACGCGTGCCCAGGAAATCCTGGGCCACGAGTTCAATAATAAGGTACTGCTGCGCGCGGCGCTTACGCATCCCTCGGCAGTCGAGGGCCAGCCGGTTTCTGCCAGCTATGAGCGCCTTGAGTTCTTGGGCGATTCCATTTTGGGCGCCGTCGTCGCTCGTTCGCTCTTTGAGTCCTATCCGGAGTTTGACGAGGGCAAGCTCACGCGCCTGAAGGTGTCGCTTGTCTCGGGCGCCACGCTGTCCGAGGTTTCTCACGAGTTGGGCATCGACGACATCATCATCTTTGGTGCCTCCGAGACCGGTACCGGTGCACGCGGCCTGCATTCGGCGCTCGAGAACGTCTACGAGTCGCTCGTGGGCGCGCTGTACCTGGACGCCGGCTGGGATGCCGCAGCGGAGTTTATCCACCGTACGCTTAAGCCGCATTTGGCTTCCGAGCGTGCCGAGCACCCCGCGAACCCCAAATCGTTCTTGCAGGAGTGCGTGCAAGCCGACGGTCACGAACCCCCGGCGTATAAGCTCGTTGGCTCCGAGGGCCCGGCGCATGCGCCCACCTTTACCGCCGTGGTGTTGATCGATGGTATTCGCCAGGGTCGCGGCTCCGGCTCCTCAAAGAAGGAAGCCGAGGGAGCCGCTGCACTCGAGGCACTTGACCGCATGGGCTACACCACCAACGGCGTGATTCTCAACAAGAAGCCTGTTTAAGCGAGGAACCGTGTATCTCAAGTCCCTCACGCTCAAAGGGTTCAAGTCGTTTGCCGACCGCGCCCATATGACGTTTGAGCCGGGCCTGACCGTCATCGTCGGTCCCAACGGCTCGGGAAAATCGAACATCTCTGACTCGATTCTGTGGGTCCTGGGTGAGCAGAGCGCCAAGCAGCTGCGCGGCCAGGCCATGGAGGACGTTATCTTCTCGGGCTCGTCGGCGCGTAAGCCGGTGGGTGTCGCCGAGGTCACGCTGGTGCTCGATAACTCGGACCATTTGCTGCCCGTCGACTTTGACGAGGTCGCCATCACCCGGCGCATGTATCGCTCGGGCGAAAGCGAGTACCTCATCAACTCGAGTCCGTGCCGCCTGATGGACATTCAGGACATCCTGCACGATTCGGGCCTGGGCAAGGATACGCATTCCATCATCAGCCAGGGCAAGCTCGATGCCATTTTGCAGAGCCGCCCCGAGGAGCGCCGTGCCCTCATCGAGGAGGCCGCCGGCATCTCCAAGCACAAGCGCCGCAAGGAGCGTGCGCTCAAAAAGATTAAGTCGATGGACGAGCACCTGACGCGTGCCCGCGACATCAATAAGGAAATTGCCCGTCAGCTGCGACCGCTGGAGCGTCAGGTCGATCGTGCGCGCAAGTACAAAGAGCTGTCCTCGCGCGCGAACGAGCTTACGCAGATGCTAGCCGTCGACGAGCTGCGTTCGCTGCAGTCGCAGTGGAACGACCTGGAGAGCCGCTCCAAGGAAGGCGCCGCCGAGCTGGAGCTTGCGCAGTACCGCATGGGCGAAAAGGAGCGCGAGCTCGAGAAGCTCCAGGTCATGCTCGAGGAAAAGGGCCTGTTTGTGGGCGATCTGGGCGAGCAGCGCCGCCATATGCAAGATGTGGTCGGTCGCATTAACTCCGATATGCGTCTGCTCGAGGAAAAGGGCCACAACATGGTGTCGCGCCTGTCCGACATGCGCGGGCAGATTTCGAGCTCCGAGCATCAGCGTCGTCGCGTGGTAGAGGAGCTCGAGGATGCACGTGCGCAGCTTGAGGAAGTGACCGGCGCGCACATGCAGGCCCAGGAGGACGTTGACGCCGCCGGACCTGCCGCCGCCGAGCTCCACGAGCGTCGCGTTGCGCTCGACAATCAGATTTCGCAGCTTACGCGTGAGCAACGCGATGCGCAGCGTGTGGCCGATAACGCGGCGCTCGAACTCGCCAAGGTGAAGGACTCGCTGAGCAACGCCGAGGTCGAGGACAACATGTACGCCTCACGCCTGGAGCAGATCGACGAGCAGCTCGAGGAAGTCACGGCCTCACTCGAGAGCCGTCGCGACCGCGCCGAGGAGCTCGACAGTGCACTTGATCAGGCCCGTCAAGCCCAGATTGATGCTCGCGAGGCTACCGAGGTCGCCCGTGCAGCCCTTAAGGACCTGCGTGCCCGCGAGAGCGAGGCGCGCAACAAACTGTCCGAGGTGCGCTCGGAGCTTGCCAGCCAAAAGAAGCTCGATGCCCGCATGGCTGACAGCTCGCCGCTGGTGAGCCGTCTGATGGGTGCGCTGGGCGACGATGTCTCGGGTCGTCTGGGCGACGTGCTCGAGGCCCCGCGTGAGCTTGAGGGCCTGGTTGAGCAATTGCTCGCCGGCGATATCGATGCGCTGCTGTTCGACGATGCGTCCGCGCTTGAGCGTGCCGGTCGTGCCGCTCTGGACCAGAAGAAGGCCTCGGGCGAGGCGCTGCTGGTCGCGCGCGGTGTGAGCGCCTCTGCTGCCGCTAAGGGCGCTGCCGGTTCCCGCCTGGTCGATCGCCTGTCCGTACGCGCCGGCTATGGCCCGGTTGTCGAGGCGCTGCTCGGCGGTTATTACGTCGTGGACGATCTTGCTGCCGCGCTGTCGGCGCCGGTCGTTGACGGCGTGATTTACGTGACCCCCGATGGTGCCCGCGTCGCCTGCGGCGGCCTGGTGCGTGTGGGGCTCGACGCCGGCGAGGCTTCGGGTGCTTTGGAGCGCAAGCGTCGCATTCGCGAGCTGGAGGGCCTGGAACCCGATCTGGCTGCTGTGTTTGAGCATGTTTCGGATCAGGTCGTCGAGGCCAATGCGGCCGTCGAAGAGGCGCGTGCCGCTGAGGGCGATGCCGCCGGCGAGATCGCCCGTCTTGAGGGCGAGCGCCGCTCGCTGCTCTCCGAGATTGGCCGCCTGGAGCAAAGCGCCAACAACGCCGAGGTCGAGCGCGTGCGCATCTCCAAGCGCCGCGAGCAGGCCGCCGAGGCCGTTCGCGCTGCGCGCCCGCGCGTGGACGAGCTCACCCGCTCGCGTGACGAGGCCCGAGCGCAGGCAAGCGATCTTGGCCTTCAGATTGCCGAAGCCAACGACGAACTCGACCGCGTTCGCCGTGACGATTCCGAGGCCGCCGGTAAGCTTGCTGATGCCAAGGTCCGCCTGGCCCAGACGAGCGAGCGCCTTCGTTCTCTGAAGGGCCGAGTACCCGATCTGGAGCATCGCCTGGAGGGCATCGACCGCCGTATCCGCGGAACACGCCAGGCCTCGCGCTCACTCGAGCTGCTGCGCCTGCGCGTCGATCCCATGCACGAGCGCTATTCGGCCCTGCTGGAGCGCGCGTCGGATTGGGCAGCGCGTCTGCGTGACCAGGCCTCTCTGGAGGAGGCGGACTCCGCTTCGCTCAAGAAGACCATCGAGGATGCCAAGGCAGAGGTTGCCCGCGCTAAGGAGAAGGTCGATACTGCCACCGCCACGCAAAACGAGTTTAAGGTCGCGCGTGGCAAGCTCGAGGTGCAGGTAGAGGCCGCCATTAAGGCCATTACCGCCGATGGCAACACGGTACTCGAGGAAGCGCTCATGCTTCCCGCGCCCACGGACCGCGATGCCGCCGAGCGCGAGCTCAACCAGCTTGTGCGCCAGATCAACAACCTTGGTCCCGTGAACCAAGTTGCCATGGAGGAGTACGAGCAGCTCAAGCGCCGCGCCGATTACATCGAGGGGCAGCTGGCCGATCTGGAGAGCGCGCGTAAGGCGCTCACCAAGATCGCGGTGGCTATTGATCGCAAGATGCGCAAGGCGTTCCTTGTGACGTTTGAGAAGGTCGACGCGAACTTCCGCGAGATCTTCGCTATGCTGTTCCCGGGTGGCCAGGCTCATCTGGAGATGACCGATCCTGAGCATCCGGCCGAGACGGGTATCGAGGTCGTGGCGCAGCCGCGCGGCAAGCGCATCACCAAGATGATGCTCATGTCTGGCGGCGAGAAGAGTCTGACGGCACTCGCCCTGCTCTTTGCCGTGTACCGCACGCGCACGGTGCCGTTCTATGTGCTGGACGAGGTCGAGGCGGCACTTGACGACGCCAACCTGTCCAAGCTCATCGGCGCGCTCGACGTGTTGCGTTCCGATACGCAGCTCTTGGTCATTTCGCATCAGCGCCGTACTATGGAGGATGCTGACGTTCTCTACGGTGTCTCGATGCAAGCCGACGGCGTCAGTCGCGTCGTCTCGCAAAAACTCGATCGCGAAACCGGAAAGGTCGTGAATGCATAATGGGATTCTTTGACGCTCTCTCGCGCGGACTTGAGCGCAGCCGCGAGGCCCTCAACGAGGTCTTCTACTTTGGCGGCGAGGTCGACGAGGACTTTTGGGAGGACCTTGAGGACACCCTCGTTATGGGTGACATGGGTGCCGAGGTCGCCATTCAGGTCTCCGATGACCTGCGCGAGACGGCCGCCAAGAAGAACCTCAAGACCGCCCCGCAGCTCCGTCGTGCCCTGGCTGAGCAGCTCGAGCAGCATTTTGTGCCCGCCGAGCGCGATCCGTTCTCCGACACGCCGAGCTGCGTGCTGTTTGTAGGCATTAACGGCGCCGGCAAGACCACGACGGTCGGCAAGATCGCGAGCGCCATGGCCGCCCGCGGCAAGAATGTCGTGATCGGTTCTGCCGATACCTTCCGCGCCGCCGCCATCGAGCAGCTCGATGTGTGGGGTCAGCGCGCCGGCGTCCCCGTCATCAAGCGCGATCGCGGCTCCGACCCGGCAAGTGTTTGCTACGACGTGCTCGATGAGGCCGATAAGCGCGGCAGCGACCTGGTGCTGATCGACACCGCCGGCCGCCTGCACACGAGCCCCGAGCTCATGCGCGAGCTTGCCAAGGTGGTTAACGTGACGCGTAAGCGCGCCGCCAATATGGCCGCCGGCCCCATGCCCGTCTCGGTCGTGCTCGTGATCGATGCCGCCACCGGCCAGAACGGTCTGAACCAGGCGCTCGAGTTTAACGAGGCGCTGGGTCTGGACGGTATCATCATGACGAAGCTCGACGGTACGGCAAAGGGCGGCATCGCCATGGCCGTGGCCGAGAAGCTCAAGCTCCCGATTCTGCGCGTGGGCGTGGGCGAGCAGGTCGATGACCTACAGGAGTTCAATGCCAAAGATTTCTGCCGCGCCCTGGTGGGCGAGTCCAATTAAGGAGTGACTAGTGTTTGATTCTCTGAGCGATCGCCTCAATGACACATTTGACCGCCTGCGCGGCAAGGGTAAGCTGACCGAGGCCGACATCACCTCGGCCATGCGCGACATTCGCATGGCGTTGCTCGAGGCCGACGTCAACTTTAAGGTTGTCAAGGAGTTCGTCGCCAAGACCAAGGAGCGCTGCATGACCGCCGAGGTCATGGAGTCGCTGTCGCCGGCGCAAAACGTCGTCAAGATCGTGCTCGACGAGCTTACCGAGATGCTCGGCTCCACCGAGAGTAAGCTCGTTTTTAGTAACCGCATTCCTAATGTCATCATGCTCGTGGGCCTGCAGGGCTCCGGTAAGACCACGGCGGCCGTAAAGCTGGCCTACCTGCTCAAGAAGCAGGGCCGCTCGCCGCTGCTCGCCGCGTGCGACGTCTACCGTCCCGCCGCAGCCGACCAGCTAGCCACGCTTGGCGGAGAGATCGGCGTGCCGGTCTTCCGCGGCGACGGTGCACACCCGGTCGACATCGCCAAGGGCGCTATTCAGGAGGCCGTCGACCACCTGCGTGACGTGGTCATCGTCGATACCGCCGGTCGTTTGCAGATCGACGAGCAGATGATGCAGGAAGCCGTGGACATCAAGAAGGCCGTCAAGCCCGATCAGGTGCTGATGGTCGTCGATGCCATGACCGGCCAGGATATCGTCAACGTCGTCTCGACCTTCGCCGAGCGCACCGACTTTGACGGCGTGATCATCTCCAAGCTCGACGGCGATGCCCGTGGTGGCGGCGCGCTTTCCGTGCGCCAGGTGACCGGCAAGCCCATCAAGTTCGTGAGCATGGGCGAGAAGCCCGATTCGCTGGAGCCGTTCTACCCCGACCGTATGGCCAAGCGAATCTTGGGCATGGGCGACGTCGTCGGCATCATCGAGAAGGCCCAGGAGGCCGCCGATGCCGAGCAGCTCGAGGCCGCCGAGCGCATGCTGCGCGAGGGCTTTACCATGAACGACATGCTCGACCAGATGAAAGCCGTTAAGAAGATGGGCGGCATGAAGGGCATTCTCGGCATGCTCCCCGGTGGCCAGCGCGCGCTCAACCAGATGGGCGGCAACTTGGACGAGGGCATCTTCGACAAGAACGAGGCCATCATTATGTCGATGACCAAGGAGGAACGCCTGCGCCCCTCCATCATCAACGGCCAGCGTCGCGCCCGCATTGCCAAGGGCGCCGGCGTGACCCCCACCGAGGTCAACAGCCTTATGAAGCAGTGGGGCGAGATGAACAAGATGATGGGACGCATGCGCACGATGGCCAATCAGGCGCAGGCCGGCGGCAAGAAGGGCAAAAAGGGCAAGAAGGGCAAGAAGATGCGCATGCCCAATATCCCTGGCCTGGACGCTATGGGTCTGGGCAGCATGGGCGGCCTGGGTACGGGCGGTCCCAAGTCCGATATGGAGCTGCTGCGCCAGATGGAAGCGCAGATGCGTAATAAGAAATAGAGCTGTAATTCCAGCTTGATATGGCAAAGGCCACTCGGAAGCTACCGGGTGGCCTTTGTTGTTGGCTTTGATTGTTGGATTGCGTTCAGTATCGCGCCCCGAGCTCGCGGTGCCGTGCCGTTAGTGGCAGCCGCAGCCCTCGTGGCCCTCGTGCTCGTGATGGCCGTGGCAGCTGCAGGAATCGCCATGCTCGTGAGTGTGGTCGTGGCCGTGGCCATGGCAGTCGCAGGTGGCCTCGCCGGTCTGCGCGAGCGTGCCGGCAATGAGGGCCTCGACGCAAGCGTCGCAGCTGCCCTGGGCACCTGCGTATACTGTGATGCCGGCTTGGGCAAGCGCGTTGATGGCGCCACCGCCGATGCCGCCGCAGATGAGCGTGTCCACGCCACCGTTGGCGAGCAGGCCCGCAAGGGCACCGTGGCCGGTGCCGTCGGTGCCCACGACCTGCTCGTTGAGTACCTTGCCATCCTGAATGTCGTAGATCTTGAACTGCTCGCTGCGGCCAAAGTGCATAAAGATGTTGCCGTTGTCGTACGTGGTTGCCACCCTCATGGTGTCGACCTCCTTTGCTGGCCATACGGCCGTTGCCGTGGTAATGGGGGAGTACGCAATATTGCCGCCTTCGATGATGAGCGCCCGACCATTGACCAACGCGTTTGCCACCTTGCGATGCGCGCGGCTGCAAATAGCCGCCACCGTGGCGCGCGCGATACCCATCTGCTGTGCGACTGCCTCTTGGTTAAGGCCTTCCAGGTCGCACAGGCGCAGCGCCTCGAGTTCGTCGACCGTCATGTCGATGGCGTCTCCGCTGGCTAGGCCGTCAGGGGTAAAGCCGCGGTATTCGGGGATGATCCCGACGCGGCGCAGTTTTTCGCGTCTTCCTGCCATGTGCTCTCCTTATCTGACATATGTCAACAATAGAATAGCGAACGCGCAGATTTATGCAATGAATTTCTGGCATATGCCAGAAATTGTGGGCTTATGTTTGGGCTGTGGGGCCGCATGTGCCTGGGCTACAATGAATCTCGCTTATAGGCAACTGACAGGAGGGTCAATGAGCAAGGCTGATCAACAGTTTGTAACCATGTGCCGCGATATTCTGGACCATGGCACCACCACCGAGGGCCAAAAGGTCCGCCCGGTGTGGGAGGACGGCACCCCTGCCTATACCATTAAAAACTTTGGCGTCACGGCCCGCTACGACCTGCGTGAGGAGTTTCCGGCGCTTACCCTGCGTCGCACGGCCCTCAAATCTGCCATGGATGAGATCCTATGGATCTATCAAAAGAAGTCCAATAACGTGCATGACCTCAACAGTCATATTTGGGATGAGTGGGCCGACGAGACCGGCTCCATCGGCAAGGCCTACGGGTATCAGATTGGGCAGAAGAGCCATTATGCCGAGGGTGACTTCGATCAGATGGATCGCGTGCTGTACGACCTCAAGAATACGCCGTACAGCCGCCGCATTATGACGAATACCTACGTGTTTAGCGACCTGTCCGAGATGCACCTGTATCCGTGCGCCTACAGCGTGACGTATAACGTGACGCAGCGCCCGCAGGATGATAAACCGACGCTCAACATGATTCTCAACCAGCGCAGCCAGGACATTTTGGCTGCGAACAACTGGAATGTGTGCCAGTACGCCATTTTGCTGATGATGGTCGCGCAGTCGGTCGATATGATTCCCGGCGAGTTGCTGCATGTGATTGCCGATGCCCACATTTACGACCGTCATGTCGATATCGTCCGGGAGCTTATCGAGCGTCCGCAGTTTGCCGCGCCTAAGGTAACGCTTAGCCCCGATGTGCATGACTTCTATGCGTTTACGACCAACGACCTGATTGTCGAGGGCTATGAGCACGGCCCGCAGGTCAAGAACATCCCCATTGCGGTGTAGGTGACGCGCATGACGTGTAAGCTTTCTGCCATTGTCGCCGTGTGCGATGACTGGGGTATTGGGTGCGAGGGCGACATGGTGGTGTCCAACCGTGCCGACATGCGTCATTTTGTGGCGTGCACCAAAGGTTGCCCGGTTATTATGGGGCGCAAGACCCTGCTGAGTTTTCCCGGCGCACGGCCGCTCAAGAATCGTCGCAATATCGTGCTCACGCGCGACGAGGATTTTTCGCCCGAAGGTGTCGACGTGGTGCATAGTATCGGCGAGGCGCTCGCCGCGGTTGCCGATGAGCCCGTTGCCTGGGTGATCGGCGGCGGCGATGTCTATCGGCAGTTTTTGCCGTACTGCGTGGAGGCCGAGGTCACGCATGACCACTGCGTCCATCCCGTGGACACGTACTTTCCCGACTTGGACGCCGATCCCGCGTGGGAAGTTGCGCGGCGCGAAGGGGTTGCCACGATTGCTGCGGGCGAGGGTGACGAAGGCCTCGATTATGAGTTCGTGACGTATCGTCGCGTTGAGGCGTAAATCTCCTATTTGCCCACGGTATTATCGGGTTGGAATGATTGAGGGGCGGCGCTTAGCGTCGCCTCGTTTGGTATAGATGTGCTGTAAAGAAGGGTGCGGGCTGGCTGCTATGACTGATGCCGTTGAGGTGCTGCGAATCGATTCGCTCGAGGACGAGCGGCTCGATGCCTACGTGCGACTGACCGAGCGTGAGCTTCGCTGCGTGCTGGAGCCGCAGAAGGGCATTTTTATCGCCGAGAGCGCCAAGGTCATCGAGCGTGCGGTGCGTGCCGGATACGAGCCGGTGAGCTTTCTTTTGGGCGAACGCTGGCTCGATCAGATGATGCCGCTGTTTGAGCGCCTGGTTGTGCGCGAGGGCGCGGGTCCGGCCCCGGTGTTCGTTGCCTCCATGGAGCTCATGGAGCAGCTGACGGGTTTTAACGTGACGCGCGGTGCGCTCGCGGCATTCCGTCGTCCACGCCAGATTCCGGTAGCCGAGTTCTTGAGTGGCGTCGTCGAGGCGGCGGGTGAGCGCCCGGTGCGCGTGTGCGTGCTCGAGGGCATTGTCGACCACACCAATGTCGGCGCGATTTTCCGCTCGGCGGCTGCGCTGAACGTCGATGGCATTTTGGTGAGCCCCACTTGCTGTGACCCGCTGTACCGTCGCTCGGCCCGCGTGAGCATGGGCACGGTGTTCCAGGTGCCCTGGACGCGCATTGGCAGCGAGGCGCGCGTATGGCCGCATGATGGACTGGCGGCGCTGCACGATGCCGGCTTTTCGTGTGCCGCCATGGCGTTGACGGATGATTCGGTGTCGCTGGACGATCCCGTGCTGCAGGAGATTGACCGCCTAGCGATCTTTATGGGTACCGAGGGTGCCGGCTTGGGCACCAAGACCATTGCCGGCTGCGACCGAGCCGCGCGCATTCCGATGGCGCACGGGGTCGATTCACTCAACGTTGCCGCTGCGAGTGCCGTCGCCTTTTGGCAACTGTGCCCGCATGTGAGCAACGAGTACCACTACCAGCCGGGGCTGTATCACTAGGCAGATATTTCGCACCGGGCTCTGGTTCGGGACGTTTCGGCCGACGTCGGTCGGTGCTAAGCTGGTTTTGGCTTTCGTTTTAAAGTGCCGTTTTGTTGTTTGACGTACGCTGGTGGGGAGGGCGTGTGGCTAAGAAATCTACGGCTATCGATGTAACGCAGGGCGTTATTTGGCAGCAGCTGCTGTCGCTGTGCGTCCCCATCTTCTTTAGTTCGTTCTTTCAGCAGGCATACACGCTTATCGGTACCTATATCGTCGGTCAGTTTGGCGGCAAGCTTGCGCTGGGTGGCATTCAGGCCACGATGGTGCTTACGGAGCTCTGCATTGGTTTTTGCGTCGGTGTTGGTGCTGGATGTGCCGTTATTACCGGCCAGTTTTTTGGTCAGCACGATGACGAGCGCTTGAGCCGATCGGTCCATACGGCCATGACGCTCGCGCTGGTGGGCGGCATTGTCATTTCCATTCTGGGCATGGTGTTTGTCGAGCCGATGCTTGTGCTGATGAATACACCGCATGAGCTGCTGGCCGAGGGTGTGGCGTATGCCCGTTGCTACTTTGCCGCCATGTTTGCGGCGCTGCTGCTCAATATGGGAACGGCGCTGCTGCGCGCCGTGGGCGACACACGCGGTCCTGCTGTGATCATTGCTTCCGGCTGCCTTGTTAATGCGGTGCTGGATGTCATCTTCGTTGCCGTGCTTCATATGGAGGCTCTGGGCTGCGGCATCGCGGTGGCGCTGACCATTTGCTCCAACGCCACGATGATCGTGATTCGTATGATGCACGCTCCGGGTGCGTGGCGGCTTTCACTGTCCAAACTCTGCATTGATCCTGGCATTTGTAAGAGCATGATCTCGTGTGGTCTGCCGCTTGGCTTTCAGTCTGCTGCGTATTCGATTTCCAACGTTTTGATTCAGGTGTCGGTCAACTCGTTTGGTGCCGATGTCACCACGGCGTGGGGTCTTTCGGGCCGTTTGGATGGCATTGTCTGGATGGTTACCGAGGCGCTTGGCGTTTCGATCACCACGTTCTCGGCACAGAACTTTGGCGCGCGCAACTACGAGCGCATGCGCAAGGGCTACCATACGTCGCTTGTGCTGTCGTTTATGCTCATTGGTGGCCTGTCTGCCGTGCTACTGGTGTTCTCGGGTCCGTTGTCGCGTCTGTTTGTCGACGATGCTTCGATTTCGGCCTACACCACGACGATTCTTCATTTCATCGCGCCGTTCTACGCGATCTTCTCGATTATCGAAAACGCGTCCGGCTCCATCCGCGGCGCTGGCGTGAGCTTCCAGCCTATGATGCTCACGATTTTTGGCACCGTCGTGCTCAGGGTGATCTGGGTGTTTGCGATTATGCCGTTCGATCCGTCGCTTGAGCACCTGCTGCTGGTTTACCCCGTAACCTGGCTCATCACGGCCACGATGTTTACCATCTACCACCACAGCGGCAACTGGCTCGGCCGCGCCACCGCCTAATGATCCGTTTTCCTCCGTCCCTTTCGGATCAATTAGTATTCGATGCCTTGGCGGGCTAGGAGGCCTTCGTCGAAGTAGTGTTTGACGGGGCGCATTTCGGTAACTAGGTCGGCAAGGTCGGCGAGGGGCAGCAGGCCGCGGCCGGTGAGCACGAGCTCCGTGGTGGTTGGTTTCATCGCGATCAACGCTTCGACATCTTCGCGCGTTACAAAGCCCCGTCGCATGGCCTCGCCGAGTTCATCCAAAATCAGAACGTCGACCTGTGATATCTGCTCGCGCGCCAGCTCCATGATCTGTGCGGCACAGGCTTCGGGCGTGTCGCGGTCGGCTTGTACGATGCGCAGACCTAAACGGGGCGCCGCATCATGCTCGGCGCAGTGCAGCTTCTTGGCAAACTGCAGCATAAGCACGTTAAGTCCATAGCCCCTGGCGCGCAGTGCAAGCCCCAGCGCAGCCGTCGTCTTGCCCTTGCCGTCGCCCGTGTAGATCTGAACCTTGCCGACTTCCAGTGATGCCATCTCTGTCCTTTCGTGCCCGGCGTCGGTTTATCGTCGCTCGGGTTGGGTATTCTAGAAAGCATTATCAACCCCAGTAGATGGAGTTCAAGCAGATGGAGATGGATGACAACAAACGTAGACGGAATATGATTCTCTACGTGCTCATCGCCTTCGTCGTCTACCTCGTGCTCTCGACCGTTCTGTTCCCCAACATCGGTCACACGCAGCAGATTACGAAGACCGATTACTCGACGTTTGTCAAAGCGCTTGATAAGAAGAGCGTCGACAAGGTCGAGTACAACACTGACGATTACACGATTTATTACACTAAAAAGGGCGAGGACGAGAACATCGCCTACAAGACGACCGGTGTGCCGAATGACGCGGGCTTTACCGATCGCGTGCTTGAGTCTGGCGCTTCGCTGGAGTCGGTCGTTCCCGACAAGAGCTCGGGCCTGATGACCTACTACCTGATTACGCTCATTCTTCCCATGGCGATTTTCTTCCTGATTGGCTGGTGGCTCAACCGCCGCATGAAGAAGGCTATGGGCGATGACGGCCCGTCGATGAACTTTGGCGGCGGTGGTTTTGGCGGCGGCGGATTGGGTAAGTCCGGCGCGCGCGTGATCGCCTCCAAGGACGTGGGCGTGACCTTTAAGGACGTCGCCGGCCAGGAAGAGGCCAAGGAGTCCCTCAAGGAGGTCGTCGACTTTCTGGAGAAGCCGCAGCGCTACGAGGAGATCGGCGCCAAGCTGCCGCGCGGCGCTCTTCTTGTGGGCCCTCCGGGCACTGGTAAGACCCTGCTTGCCAAGGCTGTGGCCGGCGAAGCTGGTGTTCCGTTCTTTAGTATTTCTGGTTCTGAGTTCGTCGAGATGTTCGTCGGCCGTGGCGCTGCCAAGGTGCGCGATCTGTTTAAGCAGGCCAAGGAAAAGGCCCCGTGTATCGTCTTTATCGATGAGATCGATACCATCGGTAAGAAGCGTGACGGCGGTGGCTTTAGCGGCAACGACGAGCGCGAGCAGACGCTCAACCAGCTGCTGACCGAGATGGACGGCTTCGATAACCACAAGGGTATCGTTGTGCTTGCCGCAACCAACCGTCCCGACAGCCTCGATCCCGCCCTGTTGCGCCCCGGTCGTTTTGACCGCCGCATCCCCGTTGAGCTGCCCGACCTGACCGGACGTAAGAACATTCTTGAGCTGCATGCCAAGAGCGTGAAGACGCAGCCGCCGATCGACCTGACCGCGATTGCCCGCGCCACGCCCGGTGCCTCGGGCGCCGACCTGGCCAATATCATCAACGAGGGCGCGCTGCGTGCCGTCCGCGAGGGTCGCAAGCGCGCGACTCAGGATGACTTTGAGGAGTCGGTGGAGGTCGTCATCGCCGGCCAGCAGCGTAAGTCCACGGTTCTGTCCGACCACGAGAAACAGGTCGTGTCCTATCACGAGATCGGCCATGCCATCGTTGCCGCCCGCCAGAAGGGTTCTGCGCCGGTTACCAAGATCACCATCGTGCCGCGTACGAGCGGTGCTCTGGGCTACACCATGCAGGTCGAGGAGGATGAGCGCTTCCTGACCACGCGCCAGGAAGTCCTGGACAAGCTCGCTGTCTATTGCGGTGGCCGTGCAGCCGAGGAGCTTATCTTTGGCGAGATGACGACCGGCGCCGCCAACGATATCGAGCAGGCCACCAAGCTCGCCCGCAACATGGTGACGCGCTTTGGTATGTCCGAAGAGTTTGGCATGATGGCGCTCGGTACCGTTCAGAATGCCTACCTCAACCAGGACACGTCGCTCACCTGTGCCCCCGGTACGGCCGAGCGCGTCGACGCGATCGTCGCCAAGCTGATTGAGGATGCGCACGACCGCGCCCTGCAGATCCTCAAGGAGAACAAGTTTAAGCTCCATGAGCTGGCTCGTTATCTGTACAAGAAGGAGACGATCACGGGCGAGGAGTTCATGAATCTCCTCACGCGCGAGAATCCACTGATGCCAAAGCAGCAGTAAAGCCGCGGCCGAGCCAGTAAACGCCGACGCCCCATTTGAGCAGCTTTCTCAAATGGGGCGTTTTGCTTGAGAGGGATGGAAATGAAGATCGTGGTAAGCGCCTGTTTGATGGGCGAGAGCTGCAAGTATAACGGGCTCGACAATTACCACCGCGCGTTGGTCGAGGCTTGCGAGCGTACGGGGACCGAGGTGCTCCTCGTATGCCCCGAGGTTTTTGGCGGTCTGCCCACGCCGCGCGACCCGTCCGAGATCGTGGGCTGTGAGGTTCGCACCCGCGAGGGCGTGTCGGTTGATCGCGAGTTTCGCCATGGTGCCCAACGCGCGCTCGATATGTGCGAGCACTTTGGCGGCCCGTCCGAGATCGCTGCGTGCATCTTGCAGGACCGTAGTCCCTCGTGCGGCGCGGGCCGCATCTACGACGGAACATTCAGCGGCACCCTTACAGCGGGCAACGGCGTTTTCGTCGATCTGTTGCTGCGTCACGGGTACCGTGTGATTCCGGCTAGCGAGTTCGATCCCAGCATGCTGGAGCATTGTCCATAGCACTCGAACCCAGCACTTCCTCACGGGTGACCGTTTTGGCATCATCCGTGAAGTTGATATTGAGTACGACCCGGTCATCAAAGACGTAGACCGAGTTGACAGGCGCCGTACCCAGGCAGCCCCTCCCCGCGGCCCTCGCGCAGGAACGCGCACGCGGCCTTCCCGTCTCTTGCGCCCCTCCCGGAACTGTCCACATCAGTGTAGCCAATCCAGTCCGCAAAGGGCTGCAGCCCGGACAACGCGGCGATGGAGGGCTTCTTCGGCCTGCTCAAGAAGGAGTTCTGGCACGGCCGGGACTGGTCGGACTGGACCCCCCGCCCGCTTCATCGAGGAGCTCGGGGGCTGGATCGGTCGATATAATACGGAGAGGCGCAGCGATGCGCTCGGTGGCCGCACGCCGGCTGAGTTCCGCTCCGCGCTGGGAAGGGCCGCGTGACGGTCCATGAAATCATCCGCAGTCCCCATTCTTGCCCCTTTGGGACAGCTTCTTGTTGGGGCGTGCCTGCCCCAAACCCTGCTAGGAACGAGTACAGCTAACTGGAATTTTCAAATTAGTCTTTGCAAATTACCTTTGAACCTTCACCATCAATTACAATTCCCTGACGGTTGTTAATTGGGCATAGATTCAAATCCGAAAACTCAGCCATTATTTTCTCGGTAACTTTCTTAAATGGTGCTGTGAGATAATGCGGAAGAACATAGAAATCAATCAAATAAAGCCCTGAATCATCTTCTTGTGAGTAGTCCTCCGGCATTTCATCCATTTGCTCGATATATTGGATGCTTGGAGCGCATACAATCGCACCTGCCGATTCACCAATCATCAGTTTTCCCTTTGCCAATTCTTTCTTCAACAGCTCATCCGTTCCCGTTTTACGGAGCTGGTCTATAAGGAAAAAAGAATTTCCGCCGGTAAAATAGATCACATCCGCATCTTCAAAAAGAGACTGTATCGTTGAATAAGCCTCCGTTGAAATATCAATTTCAGTTACGATTGCTCCCAACTTTTTGAATAATTTTCGAGCCGAGCCGACATAACCGGTGTAGCCTTCACGCAGCGAAGCTGTTGGAATAAATGCGACTTTTTTATTTTCAATTTCTTCCTTTATCAGACTTCCTACACTTGAAAAGTGAGAACATAAAAACAGTTTCATCACTATTCTCCTTTATATATAAATTCTAATTTGTTGAACTAAGCCGTGTATACCATACTCTCCAATGGAAGAACGCCCTGATATAGCGAAATTTTGCCGTTTTCCAGCGTACGTGCGTACACACTCCACAGGAATTCTAAGGGGCCTGCCCTCTTAGCACACGGACTTTGGAACAAAGTCTAGTGTGTTACGCCTTGCCAGGGGTGTACAGGCTCCCGGTATGTACGTACGAAGCAATTGCCATCAATGCGCCATATAAGTGGCGATCAAGTTCGCACAAAGCGACCTTGATCCCGCAAAACAAAAGGCAGGATACCATCACCACGATGATACCCTGCCTTTGTTCGTTCCTGTTTACCGTTCCGAGTAGTCCTTCCGTAGAATTTCCGATAAACAAAAAACGTATCCGAACCCTTTCTCGTAAAGAACCGGGTTCGAGTACGAACTGAATGGTGGAGCAATAAAAAACCACCACAAAAGGTGCCTGTCCCCTTTGTGGTGGTTTTGGGCTGGGCCTAGAGCGTGTGGCCGTAGGCGTTGGCGGCCTTGATGGCGGCGGCGAACTTTTCGTCGGTGAAGGGCTCGGGGTTTCCCTGCTTCCATTCGTTGGTGGCGTGCGCGTATTCACACAGGGCGGGGATATCGGCCACGGAAAGCCCGACCTGCTCAAGCGTTACGGGCAGCCCCATCTGCTTGTTAAAGGCGGCGTAGCGCTCAAGGTTCTCGGTGTCGCCCGTGTAGGCAAAAAGCACGAGCACACCCAGGCTCACGACCTCGCCGTGCAGGTAGGTGCCCTCGCGCGGAGTGCTGCACGTGGCGTTGTAGAACGCATGCGCCACGCTCGAGTTGTAGTAGTAATCGTTTTGGTTGGTCAGGTTGGAGACATAGCCTGTGTTGACCACGATATCGAGCGCGATTTGCTTGACGGCCTCGGAGGATAGGTCCTGGCGGACGTCCTCAAGACCCCGCACGCCATAGGTAAACAGCGGCTCGGAGCAGGTGTGTGCGAGCGCCAGGCCAAGCCCGGCGGTGTGCTCCAGGTTACCGGCGCTCGTGGCGTACTCGACCTCGGGCTGCTTGGACAAGGCATCGCCCACGCCGGCCCAGAAGTATTCCGCCGGTGCCTCGGCGATGATCTTGGGGTTGATGAAAATGTGCGCGGGGCGGTTGGGGTACGAATAGCCCTCGAGCGAGCCGTCGTCGTTGTAGACAACGGCAATGGCGGTCGCGGCCGAGCAATTGGAGCAAATCGTCGGTACCGTAAAGACGATCTTCTTGAGCTCGATGGCCGCCGTTTTGACGGTGTCGAGCGCCTTGCCGCCACCGCATGCGATGAGCACGTCGGCCTCTTGGCAGGCGGGGGAGTTCACGACCTTGGCGATATTGGTGCGCGTACTGTTGGTGCCGTAGACGCGCGTCTCCAGAATCTCGACATCGGTGCCTGCCAGCGCCGCCGCGATACCCGGCAGCGCCGCAGCCAGGGCTCGCTTGCCGCCAATGATGGCGACCTTGGTCGCTCCGTACTCTGCCAGTGCGGCGGGCAGCTCGTCAAAGCAGTCCTCGCCGACGGTGTAGTCGCTCATTCCAAGCGTGCGCATAGCGGCCTTCTTTCGTTCGATAAAGTGCTTTCAGGTATTTTGCTCCAAGTGAGTGCTTGCGACCGCGAGAAGTTTCTAAAGTATGAAACCGATGTTGAGGGTTTTTCGCCGGCGTTGACCGTGCTACCATACAGCGCATAAGCGTTGATGGGGACGAGTAGTCGGCCGTCCGCATGCTACAGAGAGCGGGGAGCGCTGAGAACCCGTGCATGCGACCGATGAAAATCACCCCGGAGCTGCGGTCCCAACGGACGTGCCGCGCAGGTTCGTCTTAGTAGACATCGCCGAGATGGTCGTCGATACAGACCAGCCGAGTAACGGATGCGAGCGCGCAAATACGCGGGCGAGGGCATCTAAGCTGGGTGGTTAAGCGAAGAGCTTTTGCGGGCGCACAGCCCGTTTTGTGGCGCTTCGTCCCAGCTTGTAGGGACGGGCGCTTTTTTGGTGCCCAGAGGGCGTGCGCGCCCATGACATGAAAGGGGTACCGTGGCAAACGAGTACAAGCAGACGATGAATCTGCCTAAAACCGGATTTCCCATGCGTGCCGGTCTTTCCAAGTCCGAGCCCAAGCGACTCAAGGACTGGCAGGACAACAAGGTCTACGAGCAGGTTCTGAAGAAGAACGAGGGTCACAAGAAGTTCGTGCTGCACGACGGCCCTCCGTACGCCAACGGCCCGATCCACATCGGCCACGCCATGAATAAGATCTCCAAGGACATGATCAACCGTTACTGGATGATGCAGGGCTATGAGGTCCCCTTTGTCCCCGGTTGGGACTGCCACGGTCAGCCGATTGAGCACAAGGTCGAGGAGAAGCTCGGCACCGAGAAGTTCAACCAGACCTCCACGGCCAAGATCCGCGAGCTTTGCAATAAGTTCGCTGTCGAGAACATCGAGCTCCAGAAGGCCGGTTTCCGTCGCCTGGGCGTGCTCGGTGATTGGGACAACCCGTATCTGACGCTCTATCACCAGCATGACGCCGCTGATATCGAGGTCTTTAAGGCCATGTTCGATAAGGGCATGATCTATCGCGGCCACAAGCCGGTTCACTGGTGCAAGCACTGCCACACCGCGCTGGCCGAGGCCGAGATCGAGTACTCCGACGAGACGAGCCCGTCCATCTTCGTGCGCTTTGAGATGACCTCCAAGCCCGCCGGCCTCGAGGACTTCGACGGCCCGGTCGACTTCATCATCTGGACGACCACCCCGTGGACCATCCCTTCCGACCAGGCCGTTTCCCTCAAGCCCGGCGCCGCCTACGTTGCCGTTGAGCACGACGGCCGCGCCGAGGTCATGCTCGAGGACCTGGCTCCCAAGTGCTGCGAGGAGTTTGGCTGGGAGTACACCCCGGTGATGGTCGACGGCAAGCCCTATGTGGTTCCCGCCGAGACCTTCCACCACATCCACTACAAGCAGCCGATCTTTGATGGTGTCGAGGGCGTGGCGCTGCTGGCCGATTACGTCGGTGTCGATGACGGTACCGGTATCGTCCACAACTCGCCCGGCCACGGCGTCGATGACTACTTCGCCTGCCTCAAGGAGGGCATCACCGACATCTGCATGCCGGTCGATGACGACGGCAAGTTCTACACCGGCGAGGAGTTTGGCACCGGTGGTCCCTTCAGCGGTATGGACACCGATGAGGCCAACCCGCACATCATCGAGTTCCTGCGCGAGCACGGCACCCTGGTCCTCGAGAAGAAGATCACGCACAGCTATCCGCACTGCTGGCGCTGCAAGCACCCGGTGCTCTTCCGTGCTACCGACCAGTGGTTTGTCTCGATGGACAAGACCGGTCTGCGCGAGCAGGCTGGCAAGGAGGTCCGCGAGAACGTCACGTGGTATCCGGCCCATGCCGCCAACCGTATTGACGCCATGGTCGAGCAGCGTCCCGACTGGTGCATCAGCCGTCAGCGTAACTGGGGTGTGCCGATCCCCAGCTACACCTGCGCCGACTGCGGCGAGAAGGTCATGAACGACGTCACACTCGACGCCGTCATCAAGCTCTTCCACGAGAAGGGCTCCGACGCCTGGTTTACCGATGCTCCCGAGAGCTACCTGGGCGAGGCCTGCGTCTGCCCCAAGTGCGGCGGCCATCACCTCAAGGCCGATAAGGACATCCTCGACGTGTGGTGGGATTCCGGCGTCTCCTGGAAGGCCGTCTGCGAGTACCGTCCCGAACTGGAGTATCCGGCGGATGTGTACCTTGAGGGCTCCGACCAGCACCGCGGTTGGTTCCAGAGCTCGCTGCTCACCTCGGTGGGCGCCAACGGCCACGCTCCGTACAAGGCGGTCGTCTCGCAGGGCTTCACCCTCGACGGCCAGGGCCGTAAGATGTCCAAGTCGCTCGGCAACGTCATCGACCCCAACAAGGTCTGCGACGAGATGGGCGCCGACATCATCCGTCTGTGGGTTGCCTCCGTCGACACCAGCTCCGACGTCTCCATTGACCACGAGATTCTCGCTCGTACGTCCGATGCCTACCGTCGTTTCCGCAACACGCTGCGTTTTCTGCTCTCCGAGCTCGAGGGTCAGTTTGAGCCCGAGACCGACGGCGTCGCCTTTGCCGACCTGCTGCCGCTCGACAAGCTCATGGTTGCCCGCCTGACCCAGGTCCAGGCCGAGGTTGACGACGCCTACGCCAGCTACGAGTTCCCGCGCGCTTACCGTGCGCTCTACGACTTCGTGGTTACCGAGCTCTCCAACGTGTACCTCGACGCCCTGAAGGACCGTCTGTACTGCGACAAGCCCGGCTCGCTCGAGCGCCGCAGCGCCCAAACCGTGCTCGCCGAGCTCTTCTCGATGCTCATGCGCGACCTGCAGCCGATCCTGTCCTACACGGTCGACGAGGCCATGGCCTATGCGCCTGCCGGCTGCGTCGATCACCAGAAGTACGCCGCGCTGCTCGATTGGTACAAGTCGCCCATCACGGTCGACGAGGCCAATGGGTTCGAGGGCGTGCTCGAGGCATCACTCGAGCTCCGTAGCGCCGTGACCAAGGCCCTTGAGGATGCCCGCTCCGCCGGCACCTTCACTAAGAGCCAGCAGGTCCGCGTCAAAGCGGTCGTTCCCGCCGAGATGTACGCGCTGCTGACCGGCGACAAGGCGGTCGACCTGGCCGAGTTCTACATCGTCTCCGATGTTGAGCTGACCCAGGGTGAGGAGCTCTCCGTTGCCATCGAGGCCGCCGAGGGTGAGTGCTGCGACCGTTGCTGGAACTACCGCACCACCGTCGGTGAGTACAACGGTCACGCTCACATTTGCAAGCGCTGCGCGAATGCCCTTTAAGGCACGGTAACTCGGCATTTTAGTTATAGGGAGAATTTAGGCGCCTTCGGCCCATTTGCTCCGCTGAAGAAAAGCGACATTCCGTTATCCGGAATGCCGCTTTCTTTTATGCTGGTTATTTCTCTGACGTTAGCGAATGTGTCGTGCGCTCAACGTGTGGCAATATAAGATGGTAATTTGCGTTAAACGGAATTTGATTATTTGAGGGTAGGGGATTTCTTTGGGTCGTGGTGCGGATATGACGCCGCCTTTGCGTTGGCGGTTGGGTGTTGCTGGTGGGGTGGCGTTCGTTGTGCTGCTTGTTGACCAGCTGACTAAGCTTGCGGTTCGTGTCGTGGGCGATGCTCTGCATATGACCGTTATTCCTGGTGTGATTGACTTTCTGTTTGTCCGCAATATCGGAGCTGCCTTTAGTATGGGCGAGGGTCATGGCGTAGCATTTGCTGTGCTGGCACTTGTCGTCATCATTGCTATCGCAGTGTACCTGGTTCGTGCGCCTCAGCTCGCTCGCCTAGAAGTTGTTGGCATGGCTATGGTTGCGGGCGGCGCTATCGGCAATGCAATCGACCGTCTCGCCTTTGGGTTCGTGACCGATTTTATTGCCACCACCTTCATTGATTTCCCTGTCTTTAACGTTGCCGATATCGGTATTACGGTCGGTGTCGTGCTGGCGCTCATCGGCTACATGTTCTTGAGCCCTGCCGCTCGTGAGGTCGATGCGACCGCCGAGCTCAACGCCCGTGACGAGGCCCGGGCCAAACGTAAGGCCAAGCAGCGTGGGGAGCGTGCCCGCAAGATTCGCGAAAGGAATGAGCGCTAATGGCCGACATCCATATTCTTGTTGCCGACGACGCTGTCGGTCAGCGTCTCGACGCCTATCTGGGTGCCAACGACGGCTGTCCCACACGTTCTGCCTGCGCGCATCTGATTGAGGGCGGCGCCGTCGTCGTCAACGGCGAGACCTGCCTTTCCAAAAAGTATGCCGTGCGCTCCGGCGACCGCATCTCGGTCGACCTGCCCGAGCCGCACGACCCGGCCGATGTGATTCCCGAGGCCATTCCTCTCGATATTCGCTATGAGGACGACTATCTCATCGTGCTCTCTAAGCAGCGCGGCCTGGTGTGCCATCCAGCCCATGGCCACGAGAGCGGCACCCTGGCGAACGCCTTGGTCTACCACTGCGGCATCGAGCATCTTGGTACCGTGCAGGGCGAGGACCGCCCCGGTATCGTGCATCGTTTGGATCGCGATACCTCGGGCCTTATGCTCGCGGCAAAAGACGACGATACCCAGCGAGCGCTTCAAAATCTTATACGCACGCGCACGCTCGACCGTCGCTATATTACCCTCGTCCACGGGTACATCGCCATGGACGAGGGTACCATCAACACTGGAATTGCCCGATCGACGCGCGACCGCGTGAAGATGGCGGTTTCCGATGATCCTTTTGCACGCCAGGCCATCACGACCTTTAAGGTCCTTGAGCGCTTTGATACCACGCGTTTCGACGACGGCTATACGCTCGTCGAGTGTCACCTGTTTACCGGCCGCACGCATCAGATTCGCGTACACATGCGCCATATCAACCACGCCTGTGTGGGCGACCCGCTCTACGGCAAGTGCGATGTACGTGCCGATCAGGGTCTGACCAGGCAGTTCCTGCATTCATGGCGCGTGGCGTTCGATCATCCCGTGACGGGGGAACGCATTGAGTGCCGTGACGAGCTACCGTGGGATCTTGCGGCGGTTTTGGATGATCTGGCCCCGCGTTCGTTCGGTCGCACTGCCGCTGGCGCCGAAATCGTCCCGCAGCTCGGTCTGCTCGAAGCCTAGCCAGTATTAGGTTGTTTCTTGAACTCGGTAAGCCTGCGGTAAGATATACGGTTGTCTACGTTACGCGTTCCCGGGAGCCTGCATGCTCGCCTTTTTACAAATCAACACACCCATCGTGATCTTCAACCAGATTGTCTTTACGCTGTTCACGGTCTGCTTTTTGTACCAGGTGGTCTTCTTTATCATCGGTGCCTTTCGTGGCGAGGTCGCGCCTCCCAAGGCCAAAAAACGCCACCGCTACGCCTTCTTTATCGCGGCGCATAACGAGGAGGCCGTAATTGCCAACCTCGTGCGCTCCATCAAGGATCAGGATTATCCGTCCGAGCTTATCGAGGTCTTCGTGGTCGCCGATGCCTGCACCGACAACACGGCGGAGCTTGCGCGCGAGGCCGGCGCCATTGTCTATGAGCGCAATGACCTTGCTCGTAAGGGCAAGAGCTGGGTCATGGACTTTGGCTTCGATCGCATTCTCAACGAGTATCCCGACACCTTTGAGGGCTATTTTATTTTCGATGCCGATAACGTCATTTCCCGTGATTACGTTTCCAAGATGAACGACGCTTTTGACCAGGGTTTTCATGTGGTCACCAGCTACCGCAACTCTAAGAACTTCGGTAGTTCGTGGATCTCTTCGGCCAACGCCACGTGGTATCTGCGCGAGGCCCGTTTCCTCAACAACGCGCGTAATATTTGCAAGACGTCCTGCGCTGTCTCGGGTTCGGGCTACCTCATTTCTGCCAGCGTGATCGAGGGTATGCACGGCTGGCAGTTCCACACGCTGACTGAGGACATTCAGTTCACCACGTTCTGCGCCATTCACGGTATTCGCATCGGTTATGCACCGGCGGAGTTTTTTGACGAACAGCCCGTGACGTTCAAGGCTTCTTGGAAGCAGCGCATGCGTTGGACTAAGGGCTTCTACCAGGTGTTCTTTACCTACGGTAAGCACCTGGTCAAATCGACTTTCCGCTATCATCGTTTTGCCGCCTACGACATGTTCATGACGATCGCCCCGGGTATGCTGCTATCGCTCATCTCGATGCTCGCCAATGCGACCTTCCTCATTGTAGGTGGTCTTTCGCACGGCTTCTTGGCCACCGAGGTCGAGATGCAGGCGTGTGCCGCTTCGCTCATTATGACTTTTGCCATGATGTATCAGACGTTCTTTACCATGGCGCTCCTTACGACCGTCTTCGAGTACAAGCACATTCATTGCGCGCAAAAGTGGCGTCTGGTGACCAACCTGTTTACCTTCCCGATCTTTATGTTCAGCTATATCCCCATCACGGTGGCTGCACTGTTCCTCAAGGTCGATTGGGTCCCGACGCAACACGCCGTCAACGTTACCCTCGACGAGGTCATGCAAGGCGCCAAATAATCACCACCAAAACCACCACAAAGGGGATAGGCACCTTTGTGGTGGTTTTTGCTTTTGCGATGCAGCTCGAGGAGGTACTCGATGGTCTATATCCCTTTTTGGATATGCATCTTTGCCGGTGCGGTGACTGATCTCCGTGAGCGGCGGTTTCCCAATGAGCTTGCGGCCGCGTGTGCGGTGGCGGCGTTTGCAGGCGTTTGGCTCGACAGGGGCGTTAACACGGCGCTTGACCACGCCGGTCTTGCGGTTATTGTCTACCTTGTCCTCGTGCTTACTGAGTCACTCTGGCGTTGTGTTCGCCACACCCCAGGTATCGGCATGGGGGACGCCAAGGCGCTCTTCGCGCTTTGCACGCTCAACCCTATGGGCGGCATCGCGGCATTTGCCGTCGCGCTCCTGGTCCTTGCCCTCTCCTGCCTCTTCACAAAATCGCGCTCCCTGCCATTGCTCCCGTTTTTGGTGCCGATTTTTGCCATAATCGAGGTCGTGGGCTGCACATTGTAACCGATTGCGCATCCTTCTTAAGGAGCATGCCATGGCAACTAATCAAGAAACGGCCGTCATTAAGGCGCGCATGGACCGTATTCCCTCGGCGTTGTCGCCCGAACTTGTCGAGCGCATTTCTGCCGATCGTGCTTCGGGCTATGTCAACCCCTATCGCTGCAACGATGATCAGGTCATTCGTCGTATTGATCGCGCTGTCGACAAAGGCACGCTTATGCGTCCGGCGTTTATGCGCGATACCGAAAAGATTCTTCATCTTCCGGCGTACACGCGTTATGCAGGCAAAACGCAGGTCTTTAGCTTCCGCAGCAACGATGACCTGTCGCGCCGCGGTCTGCATGTGCAGCTTGTCTCGCGCATCGCTCGCGATATCGGTCGCGCCCTAGGTCTCAACTGCGATCTGATCGAGGCGATTGGCCTGGGCCATGACTTGGGACACACGCCTTTCGGCCATGCCGGTGAGCGCTTTCTCAACGATATCTATCACGAGCGTACCGGCCGCTTCTTTTTCCATAACGTGCAGTCGGTACGCGTGCTCGATGCGCTGTATGGCCGCAACGTGTCGCTCCAGACGCTCGATGGCGTGTTGTGCCATAACGGCGAGTACGAGCAGCGCGTGTTTGAGCTGTCACACATGGTATCCTTTGGCCAGTTCGACCGGACGGTTGAGGACTGTATCGCCACGGGCTATAGTGCGGTTGAGCACCTGCGCCCCATGACGCTTGAGGGCTGCGTGGTGCGTATCTCGGATATCCTCGCCTACGTCGGTCGCGATCGTCAGGACGCCATTGCGGCGGGCCTGCTCGACCCCGACGCTTTTGACGATGGTCGGGGCGGCGCCTACAACAGCTGGATCCTCACGCATGCTTCCATCGATATCGTCGAGCATAGCTACGGCAAGCCTCGTATCGAGATGAGCGAGGACTTGTTTGAAGAGATCCGCCGAGCCAAGCGCGAGAACTACGAGAAGATCTACAGCAAGGGCGGTATCGAGGGCGATTCCGAGGCGGAGCTGCGCGAGGCATTCGAAAAGCTCTACGACCGCTGCCTGCAAGATCTTGATAAAGGCGACGAGTCCTCGTACATCTTTAAGCATCATATTTCGCGCATCGAGCAGCAGCTTTCCTACTACGATCGTACGTATGCCTGGCAGGAGGACAAGGATCAAGCGGTGGTGGATTACATCGCGAGCATGACGGACGGCTATTTCTGCGAGCTGACGAGCAAGCTATTCCCTGGTCTGGAGTTTCCGCATCGTACCTATATTAACGAACGGTAGTTCGTATCTTTCCGGTATACTGTTCGTTGAAAACATTTTTGATTGATGTACGGGATGGCTATGGACGACCTTTTTTCTGCTTCGACGCGTGAGCGTTCCTTTCAGAATGCGCCGCTTGCGGTGCGCATGCGCCCCAATTCGCTCGACGAGTATGTGGGCCAGCAAAAGGCCGTCGGTAAGGGCTCGTGGTTGCGTGCCGCAATCGAGCATGACGTGCTATCGAGTGTGATACTGTACGGGCCGGCCGGTACGGGCAAGACGACGCTGGCTCACATTATCGCTAACCATACCAAGAGCGAGTTTGTCGAGGTCAGCGCCGTGACGGGCACCGTAAAGGACCTGCGTCGCGTGATCGACGAGGCAAAGACGCGCCTGAATACGTATGACCGCCGTACCATCTTGTTCATCGACGAGATCCACCGTTTTTCGAAGTCACAGCAGGATGCCCTGCTGCATGCCGTTGAGAACCGTACCGTCATTATGATTGGCGCCACGACCGAGAATCCGTACTTCGAGGTCAACTCCGCGCTGTTGTCGCGTGGGCGCGTGGTAGAGCTTGAGCACTTGAAAGACGAGGATATCGCCACGCTCATTGAGCGTGCGCTCGAGGCACCGCAGGGTTTAAACGGTAAGTTCTCGGCCGATGAGGATACCGTCAAGACCATTTGCACGCTGGCCGCGGGTGATGCGCGCTCGGCTCTGACGACCCTTGAGCTTGCGAGCGAGATTGCCGTCACGCGTCCCGATACCGAGGGAACGCCAGTGCCGGCGGCGGGGAAGCGTTATCCCATCACCGTGGATGACGTTAAGATTGCCAATCCACGCCGAGGTTTTTCGTATGACAAAAACGGCGACATGCACTATGACATTATCAGCGCGTTCATCAAGTCTATGCGCGGTAGCGACCCCGATGCCACGATCTACTGGCTTGCGCGCATGATCGATGCGGGGGAGGATCCCAAGTTTATCGCCCGACGCATCATGATTCAGGCTTCCGAGGATGTTGGCAATGCCGATCCACAGGCGCTGCTGGTGGCACATGCCGCATTTACATCTGCCGAGGTCATTGGCTATCCCGAGTGTCGCATCAACCTGGCACAGGCTGCGCTCTATGTGTGCCTGGCGCCTAAGTCTAATGCGTGCGAGGCCTCGATCGATGCGGCGCTGGCCGATATCCACAGCAGTGGTCTTCGCGAGGTGCCCAGCTACCTGCGCGATCGCCATCGCCCGGGCAGCGATGAGTACGGTGTGTACAAGTATCCGCATGATTATCCCGAAGGCTGGGTCGATCAGCGCTATTTGCCCGAGGGGCTGGAGCGCGGTGCGTTTTGGCAGCCTGCCGGCCGCGGCTGGGAAGAGTGGCGCGTAGAGCAAAGCGAGCGCGACCGTAGCGGGAATGCTCCGAAGTAGCTGCTGATTATTTTGTCCCACGATCTCACACTTGGCATGTTCGGTCCCCTTTGGGGTACCATGAAGAGCGTCTGTTTTTCGATTCATTTGGGAGGCTTGTATGAGTCCCATTCAAATCGCCTTGGTGCTACTTGCCGTTGCCGGCGTGTGGGCTGTTATCGAGCTCGCGCTCACGCTGCGCAAGACGCGCACCGTCGTTGATTCGCTCGACCAGACGGTGAGCGACCTCAACAACACGCTCGCCGAGGCACAGCCCGTGGTGGCAAAGCTCGATGGCGCCGTTGACGAGCTTACACCGGCACTTGCCCAGGTGGAGCCGCTCCTCAAATCGAGCAAGACTGCCGTTGACGCCCTGACGTCCAACCTTGTTGAGGTTGAGGCGGTCGTTCGCGACATCTCTGAGGTCACGGGCAGTGTGGCCGAGGCCAGCAATGCCGTGTCGAGCGTGACCGACTCTGCGGCCGGTGCCGTGCAGAAACTATTTAACAAGGTGAAGGCTCCTGCAGCCGACGCCGATCGCAAGCTCGCCGCTGCCGCCGAGGCCGAACAGCCTACCGAGCGCGTTCTGATTGGTGAGGCTGAGGACGAGGCCGCCGATGGTGCAGATACGGCTCGGAAGCCCGCAGCCAAGCCTGCTCAGTATTACACCTATACGCCCGCCGAGACCTCCGAGGAGTCCTGCGATGAGTAGCGAAACAACCTGCCCCATTACGCTGAGCGTTGCCGGTGATCCGCGTTTCGCGCGCTTGGTGCGCATGACGGCCGCCAACGTCGGCGCCCTGTGCTCTATGTCCGTCGATCGCATCGAGGATATTCGCATGGCTGCCGAGGAGGCCTTCATCTTTGGGTGCACCGCGGTCGACTGCGACGATATCTCGATCACATTCGATGTCGACGAATCTCATGTGGGAATGACCTTTACCTTTGGCGATCAGGCGACTGTCGATGAGGATGACCAGGCTGCCGTGTATGCCGAACTCATTCTTGCAAGCGTGTGCGATTCCTACGAAAAGACCGCGGCGCCCCTGACGCTTTCCCTCGACCTCAAGGCGGATATCTAATATGACCGAACGTTCCCGGAGCGGTAAGACCGCTTGGGACAAGGAGAAAACCCGCGAGTTGTTTCGTCGCTACAAGGAGACCGGTGATCCGGATGCCCGCGAGCAACTCGTCATGTCCCACATGAACCTGGTAAGGTTTCTTGCCAACAAGTTTAAGAACCGCGGTGAGCCGCTCGATGACCTTTTGCAGGTCGGCTATCTGGGCTTGCTCAAGGCTATCGACCGTTTTGACCCTGAGCGCGGGCTCGAGTTCACCACGTTCGCGACACCTACTATTCTGGGAGAGATTAAGCGCCACTTCCGCGACAAGGGCTGGAGCGTGCGCGTGCCGCGTCGTCTACAGGAGCTCTCGGCCAAGGTTAACCAGGCCACCGACAAGCTCACCAACGAGCTGCAGCGTTCTCCTAAGGTTGAGGAAATCGCTGAATATCTGGACGTGACCGTCGACGAGGTGCTCGAAGCTATGGAATCGTCCTCGGCCTACACTTCGGTACCCATCGAGGCCCCCGGTGCGTCCGATTCCGACGATGCGCCTTCGATTCTCGATCGCTACGCCGACGACGACAACGAGCTCGACTTTACCGATGACCGCCTGGTGATTGAGGAGGCCATTCGCGATTTCTCGCCGCGCGAGCGCGAGGTGATCGAGCTGCGCTTTGTGAAGGGCATGACCCAGATCGAGATCGCTAAGAAGCTGGGCATCTCCCAGGTGCAGGTTTCGCGTCTGCTGCGCCGTACGCTTAAGAAGATTCAGGACAAGATTGACCCCGACGGAGTAATGGTTCGTTCATGAGTGAACACCCCCAACAAACCGATCGCGTGCTGCGCGACACCCGCATTCTGACGCTGCGCATTTGGGCCGTCGTCGGCTGCATCGTGATCGCTGCCGTCATCTTTAACCTCATGGGGATTCTGGCGCCGGTTATTGAGTTTTTGGCCGTCGGCTCCATTATTGCCTTTGTGATGTCGCCGATCACCAACTGGCTCGAGCATCATGGGGTGGGCCGTGGCATCGGCTCGCTCATCGCGCTCATTGTGGTCGTAGCCGTGCTCGTCGGTGTCGTCTGTATCCTGTCGCCGATTCTCTTTGGTCAGATCATGGAAGTCTTGAGCCGCCTGCCTGAGCAGCTACGTGTTGCGGGTGGCGACCTTAATGAGATGATCTCGCGCGCCAAGACGCTCAACAACACGCCGGTCAAGGAGTACCTGGACGATAACCTTTCTTCGCTCGTTACGGTGGCGTCCAAATATGTCTCACAGATTGCCGCCGAGCTCGGCCGCGGCGTGTTTCCGCTTATCACCAACACGGCCTCACAGCTGTTCGTGATCTTTTTGGGTCTGGTGCTTGCCTATTGGCTTGCCTGCGATTATCCCCGTATGCACCACGAGGTCTGCACCATCATCGGTCAGGAAAAGGAGACCTCGTACCGCTTTATGGTCGCGATTCTTTCGCGCTCAGTCGGCGGTTACATGCGTGGCATGGTCGTGACGTCCATCTGCGGTGGTATCCTTGCCTTTATCGGCTTTACGATCATTGGGCATCCGTATGCGGCGCTCATGGCCATCTTTACCGGCATCATGCACTTGGTCCCGGTTGTCGGTCCCTGGGTGAGCGCGGCGATTGCCACGGTGCTCGGTTTCATGTTTAGCCCGATGCTGGCGTTGTGGACCCTGGTTGTGACCATGGTGGCACAAAATGTCACCGATAACGTCATTTCGCCTAAGGTCATGCAGAGCTCGGTACAGGTGCATCCCATCATGAGCCTCACGGCCCTGGTTATTGGCTCGGCGCTTATGGGCCCCATCGGCATGGTTATCGCCATCCCGCTGTGCGCGGCCCTCAAGGGTATCTTCGTGTACTACTTCGAAAACGAGACCGGCCGCCAGCTCGTTGCCTACGAAGGCGCCGTGTTTAAGGGTACGCCGTATCGCGATGCCGAGGGCAACCCGGTCGCCGCCTATGACGCGCTTGGCGATGACACGTTCATCTATGAGTCCGAGCTCATCGGCAATGAGACCGCGCCCGAGGCCAAGGCCATGCCCAAGCCCGAGCTCGATAATTCATGGATCAAGCTCTCGGGTCTTCAGCCCGACGCGACGGGTTTCTTCAAGAACCCCTTCGCCAAGGACGACGATTCCAATACGGACGACGACACCAAAACCGGCATCGACGGCTCCATGGATGATTCGGATTCCTAAGAGGCCCTGTTAGCGTTTTTTGATGTTGTAAAAGACAAGAAACAAGAGCAAAGCGATTGATAAGGGGCCGGCTACATAGAAATAGAGAACGTCAATTGCGCGCAGAGGGCAACAGGCCTTATCTCCGGACATTACTGCATATAATACGTAGCCAAATGCTGGTTGGTTTGAATACCAGTGGGAGAAGGCCAAGAGCGCTAAAAGTGCTACAACCAGAAGTGCATTCAGGATAAATCGTTTGGTATTCATCGGCCGCTCCTTCCGGATGATTCTTATATAGTATTTTTTTTAAAAAGCGATATACTAGATATAACGAAACAACGAACTGAATAAAGAATACAAAAAAAGAGCCACGACCAGTTAAAGCCTGAGAAACTTTAACTGCGAGCCTTAATTGATTACCACCAATCAATTAAAGAAGTCGAGACCCAAAATTTGGTAAAGTATTTAATTACTTTATTAATCAGATACTTAAATATCTGTAAACCCATTATATCGGGTTTTTGAGGGGATTTCAAGTCTTTAAGAAGATACCAGGCAATCAATTAAGAAAAACTTAGTTGATTGCCTTTTTTGTTGTGATTCAACTTTGATCGTAGCTTCTAACTAATTAATTTTCGTAAGAAAGGAGAACAGCTGAATGAATATCCCTTTTGTTGTAGAAACTGTGCTTCATGACGGCTTGTTAAAGCACAAATTTAAAAATAGTAAAATTCGCTCAATCACTACCAAGCCAGGTAAAAGTAAAGGGGCTATTTTTGCGTATCGCTCAAAAAAAAGCATGATTGGCGGACGTGGCGTTGTTCTGACTTCCGAAGAAGCGATTCACGAAAATCAAGATACATTTACGCATTGGACACCAAACGTTTATCGTTATGGTACGTATGCAGACGAAAACCGTTCATACACTAAAGGACATTCTGAAAACAATTTAAGACAAATCAATACCTTCTTTATTGATTTTGATATTCACACGGAAAAAGAAACTATTTCAGCAAGCGATATTTTAACAACAGCTATTGATTTATCTTAAAATTTTGTGTATAATAGGAATTGAAGTTAAATTAGATGCTAAAAATTTGTAATTAAGAAGGAGGGATTCGTCATGTTGGTATTCCAAATGCGTAATGTAGATAAAACATCTACTGTTTTGAAACAGACTAAAAACAGTGATTACACAGATAAATAAATACGTTAGATTAATTCCTACCAGTGACTAATCTTATGACTTTTTAAACAGATAACTAAAATTACAAACAAATCGTTTAACTTATGTATTTATTTACAGATGTAATCACTTCAGGAGTGATTACATGAACAAAAATATAAAATATTCTCAAAACTTTTTAACGAGTGAAAAAGTACTCAACCAAATAATAAAACAATTGAATTTAAAAGAAACCGATACCGTTTACGAAATTGGAACAGGTAAAGGGCATTTAACGACGAAACTGGCTAAAATAAGTAAACAGGTAACGTCTATTGAATTAGACAGTCATCTATTCAACTTATCGTCAGAAAAATTAAAACTGAACACTCGTGTCACTTTAATTCACCAAGATATTCTACAGTTTCAATTCCCTAACAAACAGAGGTATAAAATTGTTGGGAGTATTCCTTACCATTTAAGCACACAAATTATTAAAAAAGTGGTTTTTGAAAGCCATGTGTCTGACATCTATCTGATTGTTGAAGAAGGATTCTACAAGCGTACCTTGGATATTCACCGAACACTAGGGTTGCTCTTGCACACTCAAGTCTCGATTCAGCAATTGCTTAAGCTGCCAGCGGAATGCTTTCATCCTAAACCAAAAGTAAACAGTGTCTTAATAAAACTTACCCGCCATACCACAGATGTTCCAGATAAATATTGGAAGCTATATACGTACTTTGTTTCAAAATGGGTCAATCGAGAATATCGTCAACTGTTTACTAAAAATCAGTTTCATCAAGCAATGAAACACGCCAAAGTAAACAATTTAAGTACCGTTACTTATGAGCAAGTATTGTCTATTTTTAATAGTTATCTATTATTTAACGGGAGGAAATAATTCTATGAGTCGCTTTTTTAAATTTGGAAAGTTACACGTTACTAAAGGGAATGGAGATAAATTATTAGATATACTACTGACAGCTTCCAAGAAGCTAAAGAGGTCCCTAGCGCCTACGGGGAATTTGTATCGATAAGGGGTGCAAATTCCCACTAAGCGCTCGGGACCCCTTGTAGGAAAATGTCCTAAGTGTGGCAACAATATTGTATTAAAAAAATCGTTTTATGGTTGTTCAAATTATCCTGAATGTAAGTTTACTTTAGCTGAACATTTTAGAAAGAAACATTTTTTTCATAGGATTGCTTAGTCCTAAATAACATGCACTTTCGCTGGAGGGTCGCTGTTTGGCGGCCCTCTTTTTTGCACAGGCGCAGTGGGATGGTAATATCGTTACGTTTGAACTGTTTCGATGTGAAACCGAGGAGATTCCCTCTATGAGTGCTGACTACCCGTCAATGACTACGGCCGAGATTCGCTCTAAGTTCCTCAACTTCTTTGAGGAGCGCGGTCTTAAGCTCTATCCTTCTTCGTCCCTCGTTCCCGACGATCCTTCGCTGCTGCTCGCCAACGCCGGCATGAACCAGTTTAAGGAGTACTACCAGGGTAAGAAGACCATGAAGGAGATCGGCGCGATCTCCTGTCAGAAGTGCGTTCGCACCAACGACATCGACTGCATTGGCGAGGACGGCCGTCATCTGTCCTTCTTTGAGATGCTCGGCGACTTTTCCTTTGGCGGCGTCTCCAAGCAGCAGGCCTGCACTTGGGCCTTTGAGCTCATCACCAAGGAGTTCAAGCTGCCGCTCGACCGCCTGTACTTCACCGTCTTTACCGAGGACGACGAGACCCATGACGTGTGGCGCTCCCTGGGCGTTGACGAGGATCACATCTCGCGTCTGGGCGAGGACGATAACTTCTGGGCCGCTGGCCCCACCGGTCCCTGCGGTCCGTGCTCCGAGATCTACTTTGACATGGGCGAAGAGGTCGGTTGCGGCAGCCCCGACTGCAAGCCCGGCTGCGACTGCGACCGCTTCCTTGAGTTCTGGAACCTCGTGTTTACCCAGTACGACCGCCAGGAGGACGGCTCCATGCCGGAGCTGCCGCACCGCAACCTCGATACGGGTATGGGTCTGGAGCGCATGGCCGCTATCATGCAGCACAAGACCGCTAACTACGACGGTGATCTGATGCAGCACCTCATCAAGCTCGGTGAGGAGATCAGCGGCAAGACCTATGACGCCGACGATTACTCCGGCGCCAGTCGCTCCCTGCGCATCATCGCCGACCACTCCCGTGCCGTCGACTTTATGATCTCGGATGGCATCCTTCCCGGTAACGAGGGACGCGAGTACGTTTTGCGTCGTCTGCTCCGTCGTGCCGTGTTCCACGGCCGCCTACTGGGCATCGAGGGCGCCTTCCTGACCAAGTTCATCGACGAGGTCAACGCTCAGATGGGCGATGCCTATCCCGAGCTGCTCAAGAACGTCGCGCTCGTTAAGGGCATCGTCGCCTCCGAGGAGGAGCGTTTCTCCACGACGCTCGACAACGGCCGCGTTTACCTGGACGAGGCCCTGGCCGCGCTCGCCGACGGCGCCGTTCTTCCGGGCGACGTTGCCTTTAAGCTTCACGACACCTTTGGTTTCCCCATTGACCTGACTGTCGAGATTGCCGGCGCTGCCGGTCACGACGTCGATATGGATGGCTTTACCGCTTGCATGGAGGACCAGAAGGCCCGCGCCCGCGCCAACGCCAAGGGCGATGCCTGGGGCAGCTTCAACGACGTTTGGGTCGAGCTTTCCGACAAGGTCGCCGCGACGGAGTTCGACGGCTATGACAACGACGTTATCGATGGCGCCAAGGTTGTCGCCCTCGTTCGCAATGGCGAGTCCGTCGAGTCCGTTGACGCCGGCGAGAACGTCGAGGTCGTGCTTGACCGCACCCCGTTCTACGCCGAGATGGGTGGCCAGCAGGGCGATGCTGGCAAGCTTGTCGACGAGGGCGTTGTTCTGACCGTTTCCGATACCAAGAACCACAATGGCCTGTATGCCCATGTCGCGCACGTTGCCGAGGGCACACTGACCGTCGGTGCCACCCTGACCGCGGCGCTCGATGCCGAGCGCCGTGGTTTCCTGCGCCGCAACCATACCGCCACCCACCTGCTCGACGCCGCGCTTAAGCAGGTCCTGGGCGAGCACGTCTCCCAGGCCGGATCGCTGGTGACGCCCGAGCACCTGCGCTTTGACTTCACGCACTTCGAGGCCCTGTCCTCCGAGCAGCTCAAGGCTGTCGAGGATCTAGTCAACCAGCAGATTTTCGCTTCCAAGCCGGTCGTGACCCGCGTCATGGGCATTGACGAGGCCAAGGCTGCCGGTGCTGTCGCCCTGTTTGGCGAGAAGTATGGCGATGTCGTCCGCGTCGTCTCGGTGGGCGCCGAGGACCATCCGTTCTCCCGTGAGCTCTGCGGTGGCACCCATGCCGCCAACACCGCCGAGATCGGCCTGTTCAAGATCATTTCCGAGTCCTCTACGGGCTCCAACGTCCGCCGTATCGAGGCCGTGACCTCTAAGGGTGCCCTCGACTACATGGCCGACCGTCTGGCGCTCGTCGACGCCGCTGCCGCTGCGCTCAAGTGCCGCGTCGAAGAGGTTCCCGCCCGCGTGGAGAACCTGCAGGCCGAGCTGCGCGAGACGTCCAGCAAGCTCAAGAAGGCGCTCACCGGTGGCTCCTCCGATGCCATTTCCAGCGCCATCGACGGTGCTGTTGAGCTGAATGGCTATAAGCTCGTTGTTGCCGAGCTTCAGCGCCTTGAGGCTGCCGACCTGCGCAACGTGTGGGATACCGTGCACCAGAAGGTCGTCGGCCCTGTCGCCTGCGTCGTCGCCAGCGTGACCGAGAAGGGCACCCCGGCCCTGCTTGCCGCCGGCTCCGATGACGCCGTCAAGGCCGGTTTCCACGCCGGTAACGTGATCAAGCAGATCGCGGGCCTGGTCGACGGTCGCGGTGGCGGCCGTCCCAACATGGCCCAGGCCGGTGGCAAGAACGCCGCCGGCATCGCCGATGCCCTCGCGGCCGCTAAGACCGCGCTCGGCGCCTAAGAATCTAGGTAGTCGCTGTGGTCGCGCTTGCGCTGGACATAGGGGAGACCAGGATCGGCATCGCCGTCTCGAGCCGTGATGGCAAGATGGCGATGCCTGTCAAGGTGCTCCCGGCTGCAGAGGTCACCGGTATGGCCAAGACGTTCCGCTACCTGGTTGAGGACTATGAGCCCGATATCCTGGTAAGTGGGCGTCCCCTGACCATGGCCGGTGAGCCCGGTCCCCAGGCCGAGCGCGTTGCCGCTGTTGCGCAAAAGATTGCCGACGAGCTCGATCTTCCGTTGGAGTTTGAGGACGAGCGCCTGTCCTCGCAAGAGGCAAAGCGTATCCTGCGCGAGCAGGGCCTCAACGAAAAGCAGATGAGGGGCAAGATTGACATGATTGCCGCCAGCCTGTTTTTGCAGACGTGGCTTGATCGTAAAAACGAGGAGGTTTCGCATGCCTAGCGCTTCCGATCCGCGCCAGCCGAATTGTACACGTCAGTCGGCGTCGCGCCCTGCCCAGCCTGGCCAGCGTCCGGCACAGCCGACCCAGCGCGCAGCTCAGTCTGCCGCGCGCCCGGTGCAGTCCTCCTCTCGTTCGGCCCAACCTGTTCAACGGACGGGTCAGCAGCCTTCTGCTCGTTCGGTTCAGTATCCGGCTTCTCACGCGGCTCAGCAGCCCACTGCTCGTTCGGCTCAGCCTGCAGGCGGTGCTCGCTTTAAGCAACAGGCACCTACCCAGCGAACGCAGGCCCCCCAATCGCATTCGCATCACGCTCGCGGGTCGCATGGCGTTGCTCCGGCGACTCGCTCGAGCTACAACACGCATGCTCGTCGCGGTGCTCAAAAGAAGAGTTCTCCGGTTCCTATGATCATCGGCGTTGTGGTGGCCGTAATCGCGCTTGCTACTATCGCTTTCTTTGTCGTACCTGCCGTTAAGGGCTTCTTTGCCGGTGAGGATGCGAAAGTCGCTGCTGGCCAGCAAGTTACGGTGACCATTCCCGACGGTGCTTCGGGCGATACGATCGCCTCGATTCTCTCCGAGAACCATATCGTCGAAAATCCCAAGGATTACTACGCGGCGGTGAAAAAGCTTAACGCCGATATGTCGCTTAAGCCTGGCACCTACTCGTTCACCACACTCATGGATGCGACCAAGGTTGTTCAGCAGCTCATGGAAGGCCCCAACGCGGGCTCCAATGCGCTGACTATCCCTGAGGGTCTGACAGTCGATCAAGTCGCCGACCGCGTGGCCCAGGCCTACGACAGCATCTCTAAGGAAGACTTCCTCAACCAGGCCAAGGCCTCCAACTACGTGGACGACTATAGCTTCCTTAAGGGCGCCGCCAACGACTCGCTCGAGGGTTTTTTGTTCCCCAAGACCTATTCGTTGGGTGATTCGCCGACGGCCGATGACGTGATTCGCGCCATGCTCGATCAGTTTAAGACCGAGTACAAGTCGCTTGACTTTGCGAGCTGCGAAGCCAAGATCAAGGAGCGCTACGGTGTGGAGATGTCCGACTACGACATCGTCAACTTGGCCTCTATCGTTGAGCGCGAGGGCCTCAACGCCGATCAACGTGCACACGTGGCCTCGGTCTTCTACAACCGCCTTGCCGGCAAGCTCGACGGTCTGCGCTATCTCAACAGCGATGCGACCATGATGTATGTCACCGGTGGCGAGGTTACCGCCGACGACCTGCAGAGCGATAGCCCGTATAACACCTATAAGCACGAGGGCCTGCCACCCACGCCCATCTGCTCTCCGTCGCTCGAGGCACTCAAGGCCACGCTTGAGCCAACCGACTCCGATGACCTGTATTTCTACATTACGCAGGACGAGGAGTACTTCTCGCAAACCTACGAAGAGCATCAACTGTCTTGGAATTAGCATGAGGATTTTTAGCCCCAAACGATACGTTGCCTCGGTCGATCGCATCGACCTTGATACCCTGTGGGCCGACGGCAAACGCGCCATTCTGCTCGATCGCGATAACACTCTGGTTCCGCGCGACACCGAGCAGGTTCCCGCCGCGGTTTCCGCTTGGCTCGATACCGCCCGCGCCAAAGGCTTTAAGCTGTGCATGGTGTCCAACAACTGGCATCGCGATCAGGTCATGAGCTCTGCACGCGAGCTGGGACTCGAGGCCATCAGCCACGCCATGAAGCCCGCCCCGTTTGCCTTGAAGGCGGGTCTTAAGCGCCTTGGCGCCACGGCAGACGAGGCGGTGCTGATCGGCGATCAGCTGTACACGGACGTGTGGAGCGGTAACTTTGCCGGCGTTGACACTATTCTGGTCAAGCCGCAGGCAACCCAGGACCTGTGGTACACGCAGATCTTCCGTATCTTTGAGCGCCGGGCCCTGCGCGACCTTCCCTGCGAGGAATAGGTTTCGCCATGTCTCAGCACATCAAACACGGCTGCGACCATATCTTCTTTATCGGCTTTTTGGGCGCGGGCAAATCGACGCTCGCGCGCAACGTCGGCACTATGTTCAAGCGGCGTTTTATCGATACCGATCGTTTGGTTGTGCGTCGATGTGGCAAGTCGGTTACCGAGATATTTGAGACCGAGGGCGAGGATCGTTTTCGCGAGCTTGAGACCTCGGCACTCCGTTCGCTTCAAAGCGAGCGCAGCCTGCTGGTGTCGTGCGGGGGTGGCATCGTCGAGACGCCGGTGAACATTGAGCTGATGCATGAGATGGGTATATGCGTGTACCTCGAAGGCGACTTTGAGGACTCGTTGCGCCAGATTCGCCGCTCCGATACCCGGCCCGATTTCCGCTCGCCCGAGCACGCTGCGCGCCTGTTTGAGCATCGCCGTCCGCTGTATCGCCAGGCCGCCGATATTACCCTTGATATTCGCAACAAGTCCTTCGAGGACGTTTCCTACCTTTGTGCCGAGATGCTTTTGGAGCGTGGACTGCTATGATTCGCCGTCAACTTATCAATTTCCAAAACCGCAGTGTCGATGTCCGCGTTGGATTGGGCGCGTTCGAGGAGCTGTCGCGCATGTTTGCCTCGGCCGTGGGCAAGCCTAAGCGCGCGATGGTGGTTTGGAACGACGCTACATCCGAGCGTTTTGGCGAGGTCGTCGAGCATGCGCTGGTCGACGCCGGTTTTGCCGTGTCGCTGCTCGTCCTCGAGGTTTCTCCTGCCGGTGCTACGCTGGCCGATGCCGATACCGTCTTTGGCGCCCTGTCGGCTAACGGCATTACCTGCGACGATCTCGTTGTCGCTGTCGGTGACACGGCGACCTGCTCGGTCGTTTGTTGGTGTGCCAATCAGTGGTGCGGTCGCACCGAGTGCGCCTTGCTGCCGACGACGTTTGACGCCATGCTCACGGTCGCGACGACCATGAGGCCGCTCGTTGCCTCGTCGGCGCATGCGCTTCCCGCTATCGCGTTCCGTCCCGAGCCGGGGTTGGTCGTGTGTGACCTTGATCTTGTTCGCGAGGCGGACCCCGATGACCTCAAACTTGGCTATGTGGTACTTGTTGGCACCATGCTTTCGAGCAGCAAGTCCCGCTGGAATCAGTTTACCGAGACCGTCCCCGAGATTCTCGCGGGCGAGGAGGTCGCGCTCGTCAATGCCGTTCAGTGGTCTCAGACTGCCCGTAAGGACGTACTGATGGCTACGAATCCCAGCGCCCGCCACGCTCTAGACTTTGGCAAGACGGGGGAGCGTACTCTGCGCGTCTGCCTGGGCAAAGCCGCGGTGCAGGTTCCTGCCTACCAGCTGCTGTCCGAGGGGATGCGCTTTGAGGCGCGCCTAGCACATGATGCCTGCGACTTTGATATCGATTACGTCTTTGAGGTCGATGACTGCCTGGAGGACTTTGGTATCGAGGAGCTTGCCTTCGATCTGGAGCCTGCCGCATATATCGAGGAGTTCCGCAGGCAGCAGTTTGTTCGCTCGAACCGCAGCATGTTGCCGCTGCCCGCGGCGCTCGGCGCCATTCGTCTAACGAGCGTTGAGGACGAGGTTCTCGACCGCCATGCTCACGCATACTTGGCTTCTCGCAAAGAACTTCTCTAGGATTTATTGACATACATCGTCTTTCGTATCATGTTGAGGGGCGGGTTTCCAATCGGTTGCGAATCGCGCGCGATTCCATCTTTCGATCGAGGCCCGTCCCGCTTTTATGAGGACAATAAGAAAGGAATCTGCATGTCTGAGTTTGCTGCCGGTCCTGCCGGTCGTATCGAGCGTGTCCGTGCCCTGATGGCTGAGCGCGGCTACGACGCTATCGTCGTGCGCGACGAGGCCAACCTTCGTTGGCTCACGGGCGTGAAGGGCGTCTTCGACTACACCTTCGAGTTCCCGCACGCTGCATTTATTACGGCCGACCAGTGCCTGTTCCATACCGACTCACGCTATCTCAACAGCTTTGAGGAGAACACGTCCGCCGGCAGCCCCTGGGTCTACGACATGGACGAGGGCACCATCCCCGGTTGGGTCGCCGGCAAGATCGCGGCTAACAAGTGCCGTGTCTGCGCTGTCGAGGACGACATGCAGATCAACTTCTACCAGGGCATTCAGCGTGGTCTGGAGGATCGTTCCGTCGCCTGCATGCTGCCGCTGATGCATGACGACATTCGCAAGATGCGCGCCATCAAGGACGCCGAGGAGCTCGAGCTCATGTGCCATGCGCAGTCGATCACCGATGCCGCCTTCCAGCATATGCTCGGCTTTATTAAGCCCGGCATGACCGAGAAGCAGGTTCGCAACGAGCTCGAGAACTTTATGTTCGCCAACGGCGCCGATAGCCTTGCCTTCGGCTCCATCGTGGCGAGTGGTCCCAACACCGCCAACCCGCATGCCGTGCCGAGCGACCGCGTGATCGAGAAGGGCGATTTCGTTCTTATGGATTACGGCGCGGGCTACTGTGATTACCGCTCCGACATGACACGCACCGTCGTGATGGGCGAGCCTACCCAGGAGCAGCTCGACCTGTACGCGCTCGTGCGCCGTACACACGAGGAGTGCGTCGCCGCCATCCATCCGGGCGTTGAGGGCAACGACATTTTCAAGCTTTCCAAGAAGATCATCGGCGATGCCGGCTATGGCGATTACTACAACCATGGCTTGGGCCACGGCGTTGGTATCGACATCCACGAGCTGCCCAACTTCAACCGTAGCAAGAACACCATCGAGATCGGCTCGGTTGTCACCATGGAGCCCGGCGTCTACCTGCCCGGCGTGGGCGGCGTGCGCCTGGAGGACTACGGCGTTGTCACCGAGAACGGCTACGAGCCCTTCACCAAGACCCCGCACGACCTGCACGTTATCGACTGCTAGTCTACTTCGGTAGATAGTTTGGGGCGGGGCGTCCGAATCGATCCGGACGCCCCGCGTTCTCTTTTTATGCGCTCTCCGCAGGCGCCGTCTGCAAGTGTATAATTTCTGTCGTATGTAATTTGGACGCTTGTGCGTTCTGCCCATAACAAGAAAGGTCGCTATGCCTACCATTTCTACCGCCGACTTCAAGAACGGCCTCGGTCTCCGTATCAAGGACAAGGTCTACACCATCGTCGAGTTCCAGCATGTCAAGCCGGGCAAGGGCGGCGCGTTTGTGCGCTACAAGACCCGCGACATCAAGAGCGGCCGCGTCGTCGAGAACACCTGCAACGCCGGCACCAAGTTCGAGAGCGTTATGCTCACCACCCGTGAGTTCCAGTACCTCTACAACGATGGCACCGACTACATTTTCATGGACAATGAGACCTATGAGCAGGTTCCTGTTCCCGAGGACATGGTGGGCGAGAACTCCAAGTGGCTGCGCGAGAACGACATTTGCCAGCTGCTCTTCGCCGACGATGAGCTCATGGGCGTGACCCCGCCGATGTTCATCGAGACCACCATCGTCCAGACCGACCCGGGCTTTAAGGGCGACACCGTCCAGGGTTCCACCAAGCCGGCCACGATCGACACCGGCGCCGTCATCCAGGTCCCCATGTACCTCAACGAGGGCGAGGTCATCAAGGTTGACACCCGCGACGGCAAGTTCGTCTCCCGCGTCTAGCAACCAACTCTTCTAGGAGGACTCATGCCCCAGGAAATCAAGATTGACGGCATCGGCATTTCGCCCGATGTTCTGACCGCCATCGTCTCGCGCGCCGTGTCGGATGTCGAGGGCATCGCCTCCGTTGGCGTCAAGGACCTTGCCACCAACCTTGTCTCCATGATGCTCTCGTCCAAGGCCCCGGCTTCCGAGCCGGCGGTCGAGGCCGAGGTCATCGGCGACAAGCTCGCACTTACCGTGCGCGTTGTGGTGTTCTTTGGCTATCCGTTCAAGAAACTCGCCGAGGCCGTTCGCGCTGCCGTGGTCGCCGCCATCGATGCCCAGGTTGGCGTTGAGGTCGAGCGCGTTGACGTTTGCATCGACGGCCTCGTTTTCCCCAAGGAGTAACCTTTGAGCCTTAAGGTTTATCGCGGGCGCACGCTTGCCCGCAGTCAGGCGCTGCAGCTGCTGTTCCAGGCCGAGGCCACGGACAGCCCGCTCGAGCGCGTCCTCGAGGGCGATTTCCTGATCTCGAAGGGTCCCCTCGACCCCTATGCGCTGGAGCTGTGCCGCGGTGCTTACGAGCATATCGACCGCATCGACTGCGCTCTGCGTTCCGTTGCCAAAAACTGGGATCTTATGCGCATGCCCGGCGCCGACCGCAATCTGCTGCGTATCGCCGTCTACGAGATGCGCTTCCTCACCGACGAAGAGGTCTCGGACGCCATCGTGATCAACGAGGCCGTTGAGCTTGCCAAGGCCTATGGGACCGACCAGTCCGCGTCGTTCGTCAACGGCGTGCTGGGCAAGATCGCTCGCAGCGAGGAGCTGCCGGGTGAGGACCTGTACCAGGAGCTGCTGGCCGAGGATCGCGCTCGCGAGGAGGCCCAGGCTGCCGAGGCTGCCGCCAAGGTCGCTGCCGCTCAGGCTACCGCCGGTGTACTTGCCGAGGATGTGGACGCTGCTGAGGCCGTCGAGGCCGACTCCGTCGAGGAGTAGCCATGCCAGAGGGTTCTGTCCGCAACTTTGACGAGATCTCGGACCGTCTGGACCAGATCATCGCTACCGTTCGCTCCAAGGATACGTCCTTGGAGCGTTCACTCGATCTGTTTGACGAAGCGATTGAGCTGGGCTCCCGCGCGGTCGATATGGTCGACAAGTTTGAGCTGACGCCGCGTGAGGCCGATAAGCTCGAGCAGGAATACGATGAGGATGCGGCAAACGAATCCCAGGATAGCTAGGCCGCATCTCCGGATACGAATGGTTGATGGCATTCATGAAACGCGTGCGTCTTGATGACGAACTGATTTCACAGGGCATCTGCGCCGATCGCGCGGATGCCCTTCGCACTCTTATGGCCGGATTGGTCTCGAGTGGCGGCGAGCGCTTGACTTCGCCGGGCCTTAAGGTGATTCCGGGTCTGCCACTGCACGTGAAGGGGCGCATTCCCTATGTTGGCCGCGGCGGTCTTAAGCTCGAAGGCGCGCTTGATGCGTTTGGCATCAATCCGACGGGCCTTAGCTGTCTGGATGTGGGCTGCTCTACCGGCGGCTTTACCGATTGCCTGCTCAAGCGCGGAGCTGCGACCGTTGTCTCGGTGGACGTGGGTCGCGCCCAGTTCGATTGGTCGTTGCGTCAGGATGATCGCGTGACGCTGCATGAGCGCACAAACGTGACGCAGCTGCCTGAGCTTGGCTATGCCGGTGCCATCGACCTGGCTGTATGTGATGTCTCGTTTACCGGCATCGCGAATATCATCGACGCCGTGCTGGCGTGCCTGAAGCCTTCGGGTTCGTTCTGCACGCTCGTAAAGCCCCAGTTTGAGGCGCCGGCTGCGCTGGTGGGCGAGCGCGGTATCGTGACCGACCCCGCCGTCCGCCGCGATACGCTCGTGGCGGCGATTGAGCTTTTTGCCGCCAAGGGCCTGTTCCCGCTTGACGTGTGCGTGTCGCCCATCCATGGCGCTAAGGGCAACGTTGAGTTTTTCCTGTACGGCACAAGGTTTGCCCCTGGTGAACGCACCGACGATGAGCTGCAACCCCAGGTATCGGCTTTGAGCGAGAAAGCTGCAACGCTATGAAGGTCTTTCTGGTTCCCAATTACTACAAGCAAGAGGCGGTCGAGAGCGGCCTGATGCTCGAGCTTTGGCTTTCGCGCCAGGGCTACGAGGTCGCATGGGCTGCCGACCAGCGATCGAAGATTCAAAGCACGCCTGATATTGATGGCTCAGATCTGGTCATTACGCTCGGCGGCGACGGTACGTTGCTGCGCGCTGCCCGCATCCTCAACCATCGCGAGATTCCTATCCTTGGTCTTTCCTATGGTCACCTGGGCTTTTTAACTGCTGCGAGCCCCGAGGAGCGCGACATTCTGCAGGTTGTGAGCGATGCTCTGTCCGGCGAGCTCCACGTGAGCCGCCGCGCCACCATCGCCGCGGATATTGTGTCCGTGCGCGAAGACGGCGCGAAGGATGTCGTGCGCACGTTTGCCCTCAACGATATGGCACTTACGCGCGGCCCCCTGTCCGATATGGTCGAATTTGACATCACGGTGTCCGGCCATCATATCGACCGCCTTCGCGGCGACGGTGTCGTTGTTTCGACGGCGACCGGCTCCACCGGCTACGCGCTTTCCGCCGGCGGCCCCATTGTCAGCCCCGATTACACGGGTATGGTCTGTGTGCCCATCGCTCCGCATACCATTCAGGCTCGCGCTTTTTTGACCTCGCCGAGTGATGTCGTCGAGATCTTTATGTCCGATGATCGCCCGAGCGTGCCGGCGATTGCCATCGACGGGCAGTTTATTACCTGCGATGGCACGGTCGAGAGCGTGGCCGTGCGTCGTGGTCCCGGCGATGTGCTGCTGCTGGATTACGGCCCCGAGAGCTTCTATAACTCGGTGAGCCGCGTGTTCTACGGAGTGCGTCATGATCGATGAGCTGCAGGTTTCTAACATTGCACTCATTCGCGAGGCGACGTTGGTTCCGAGTGCTGGCCTGACTGTCCTAACCGGCGAGACTGGTGCCGGTAAGACCGCTCTGCTTTCGGCGCTCAAGCTCATATTGGGCGAGCGTGCAGATTCGTCGACGGTGCGCGAGGGAGAGGAGCTTGCCAGCGTCGAGGCGCGCTTGTTCGATGGCCCGCACGACTCGGAGGGTTTCACCGTGCAGCGCAGCCTTTCTGCCGAAGGCCGCAGTCGCGTCAGGATCGATGGCCGCATCGCCAGTGTGCGCGAGCTTTCCGAGCGCGTCGGCGTGATGATGGATCTGTGCGGCCAGCATGAGCACCAGCGCCTTCTCGATCCGGCGCATCATGTTGCCATGGTCGATGCCTGGGCTGGACGCGCAGCGCATGAGGCGCTCGAGAAGTATCGCGCCTGTTTTAAGGCTTCGCGTGACGCCGCCAAGGAGCTTCGCCGTGTGGAGGAAGCCTCGCGTGCGCAGGGGAGCCGTGTCGAGGAGGCTCGCTTTGCCCTCGAGCGCATCGGCGCGGTCGACCCCAAGCCGGGCGAGTATGAGGAACTCGAGGAACTGCTGCCGCGCTCCGAACATGCCGAGGTTCTGGTTGCCACAGCTAACGATGCCCATGCATCGCTTGTCGCCGAAGGGGGAGCGCTCGATGCCGTGAACAGCGCCGTGGCAGAGCTTTCCCGTATGGCTACCGTCGATCGCAAACTGGGCGACATTGCTGATGCGCTTTCGGATGCCTGTATCTCCCTTGAGGATAGCGCGAACGAGCTTCGTGCCTATCGCGATGGCGTCGCCTTCGACCCGCGCGAGCTCGCTCGCATGCGTGAGCGGTATTCCGACCTCAAGGGCCTGTTGCGTCAGTGGGGTCCCACCATGGACGATGTTTTTGCCATGCGCGATCGCTCGCAAGAGCTGCTGTCCTTGGTCGATGATGGCGATGAACAGATCAAAAAGGCGCGTGAATCACTTGGTGCTGCCGAGCGCGAGTTGTTTGCCGCTGCCAAGGCGCTTAAGCGCGCTCGCAATACGGCTGCCCCGCGCTTCTGCCACGAGGTTGGTCGTCAGATGGCACGCTTGGAGATGGGCGGCGCCGAGCTCGTTTGGGAGTCGCGTGATCTTCCGCGCGCCGAGTGGACGCCGGCGGGTCCTTCGAGCTACGAGCTTTTGTATCGCAGCGGTGCCGGCTTGACGCCGCGACCCCTGCGCCGCATTGCGTCGGGCGGCGAGCTCAGCCGCGTTATGCTGGCGAGCAAAGTGGTCTTGGGTAATGCTGACGGCGTCGACACACTGGTATTTGACGAGGTCGATGCCGGTGTCGGCGGCTCCACGGCTCGTGCTCTTGCTGGTGTGCTGGCCGATCTTGCCGCTACGCATCAAGTGATTGTCGTAACCCACTTGGCGCAAGTCGCCGTCATGGCCGACAAGCATTATGTTGTCAGCAAGGAGCCGGGCGATGTTCCCCAGACGCATTTGGACGAGGTAACCGGCGAAGCGCGTACCGCCGAGATCGCCCGCATGCTCAGCGGCGATCAGTCCGAGGCAAGCTTGGCCCACGCAAAGCAGATGCTCGAAGAAGTTCGAGGCTAGGTCGTATCAGCGGTGTTGGTGGGACAAAATAGACTGAAATTTTTGTCCCACTACGCGTTTTACTCAACGACCTTGTCCGGCTGGATGAGCTCCTCGTAGTAGCTGATATGTTCGCGAGCGTCTTCAATCTCGGGCAGCAGGAAGTTGTAGATAACTTCGATGATCATCGTGGCGCTGATCTTGGAGAACGCAAAGTCACCCGTCGTCAGCAGCGCCTCGTGGTTGACGGTATTAAAAGTGTAGTCTGCCAGGCGCGCGAGTGGAGACTTGCTGTCGCTGCTGATGACGACTACGGTGGCACCGCAGTCGCGAGCCGCTTTTGCCATGCGATTCAGTCGGCGCGACTTGCCGGAGTTTGAGATGAGCACGATGACGTCACCCGGGCGCAACGTGAGCGCAAAGCCGATTGATGTCTCGCTAATGGTGCTCGCCATGCAGCGCAGGCCCAGCTGCGAAAACTTAAACGTCGCATCGAGCGCGACCGCGTTCGTATTGCCCACAGCCGCAAACTCAATAACTCCTGCATGCTTAAGGGCATGCACAACAGCCGCCAACGTATCGTGGTCGATCCCGTCGATGGTCGCATTAAGCTCGCTCACCTTGGCAGCCAGGATGTTCTTAAGGCTCTGCTCCATATTGTCGAGCGAGACTTCGTCAGTCAGGCCCTCGTTGCGCTGGCTTTCCAAATCCCTCGCCAACGAAAACTGAAAGCTGCGGAAGCTGCCAAAGCCAAGCTTGCGGCAGAAGCGCGAAACGGTCGCCTCGGACGTGGCGGCGGCGCGCGAGAGCTGAGCCGCCGTGAGGCGTGGCGCCTCGGACTGGTGCTCCAATATATAGTCGACAATACGCTGCTCGGACTCGCTGTATCCCTGATGGGTACTAATGAGGGAAAGTGCGCTCTTGCTACTATCGGTCATGGATGGCTCCTGGTTGGCATGAAAATCGGACTCGTTTTGTAATGTCATAGTATAGGGGGATTTTCAATTACAAGATACACCTTGCCGTTTCAAGTGTTGATGGTAAACTTTCACCTACCGTTTACGGTTATGAAAGAACCTTTCACCGGAGAATTGCGCCTTGTCTCTTCTCACGCGGACGGTAGGTTGGTATCTTTCAGTTGTGGAAAAGCGCGCAAGGACGCGCGTGTAGGGGAGCGCCTGCGGGCGCAAAACTTAAAAAGGAGGGACACATGGCTAAGTTTGACATCATCGCCGCCACCGGTTGCCCGACCGGCATTGCGCACACCTTCATGGCGAAGGAGGCACTGGAGAAGGCAGCTGCCGAGCGAGGTCTGACTATTAAGGTCGAGACCCATGGCCAGGTCGGTGTCGAGAACGAGCTCACCAAGAGCGAGATCACCGGTGCCAAGGCCGTCGTCGTCGCAGCCGATAAGGATGTCCAGGCTGAGCGTTTCGCCGGCAAGCCCATGGTTTCCGTTGGTGTTTCCAAGGCCCTGTCCGTTGAGGCCGCCGGTAAGCTGATTGACCGCGCGCTCGCCGCCAAGGGCGACAACACGGTTGCAGCCGCTGCCGATGTCGAGGACGAGGCCGAGGAGAAGGAGTCCATCGGTCACGTCATCTACAAGCACCTTATGAACGGCGTCAGCCATATGCTGGTCTTCGTCGTTGCCGGTGGTGTCCTGACCGCCGTCTCGTTCCTGTGGGGCATTACGTCCTTCGATTCGACGGCTGCCGACTACAACACCTTCGCCGCTATGCTGAAGATCATCGGCGGCATCGCCATGAACCTCATGGTTCCCGTGCTTTCTGCCTACATCGCCGAGTCTATCGGTAAGCGCCCGGCGCTCGTCCCTGGTTTTGTTGCCGGTATGATCGCCATTCAGGGCCTGCCTGTTAACGCCGAGACCGGCATGATCGACGCCGGTGGCGCCGGCGTGGGCTTCGGCTTCCTGGGCGGCATCGTCGGCGGCTTCCTCGCTGGCTATGTCATCCTGCTGCTCGAGAAGGTCTTTGCCGGTCTGCCCAAGAACCTGGACGGCCTCAAGGCTATCTTCCTGTACCCGCTGTTCTCGACGGCTATCGTCGGCCTGGTCATGCTCGGCATTTCGGGCCCCATGGCTGCCATCAACACCGCCATGATGGATTTCCTCAAGGGCCTGTCCGCCTCTGGCGCCGTTGTCCTGGGTCTTGCCATCGGCTGCATGTGCGCCTTTGACATGGGTGGCCCGGTCAACAAGGCTGCTTACGTCACCGGTACTGCTATGCTCACCGAGGCACTGGCTGCCGGCGTTGGCACCGATACCTACAACTTTGGCACCAACTTCATGGCTGCCGTCTCTGCCGCCTGCATTGTTCCGCCGCTGATCACCACCTTCGCTGTCGTTGTCGGCAAGAAGTACTTCAGCCAGGAGGATCACGACGCCGGTATCGTCAACCTCATTCTTGGTTGCACCCACATCACCGAGGGCGCCATTCCGTTCATGACCAAGAACATCTGGCCGGTCATGCCCATCATGATGCTCGGTTCCTCCATCGCTTCGATCCTGACCATTATGTTCAACGTTCACGATCCGGCGCCTCACGGTGGCTTCCTGGTCCTGCCCGTTGTCGAGAACGGTCCGCTGTGGGTCCTCTCGATCCTCATCGGCGCTGTGATCGGTGGCATCCTGTTCGTGGCCTTCAAGAAGTACGACTTCGAGAAGAATCAGAAGGCCGCTCCTGTAGCCAAGCCGGTTGAGGCTTCCGAGACTGCTGCCGTTGAGCCCCCTAAGGCCGAGGCTGCCGACTTCGTGAAGGTCGAGAATGTCTTTGTCGCCGAGGACTTCGCTTCTCGTGACGAGGCTCTGAGCTTCGTTTCCAACCAGGCTGTCAAGGCCGGTATCGCCAGCGACGCCGACGCCGTGATGAACGCCTTCCTGGCCCGCGAGGCCGAGGGCACCACGGGCATGATGGAGGGCTTCGCCATCCCGCATGCCAAGTCCGACGCCATTACCGAGGCTGCCGTCATCGTCGTTAAGGACGAGTCCGGCGTGACCGGTTGGGATACCATGGACGGCGCTCCCGTCAACGTGGCCATCGCTCTGCTCATCCCTGGTGCACAGGCTGGCACCACGCACCTCAAGATCCTGTCCAAGGTCGCCGAGGCGCTCATGGACGAGGACTTCCGTGCCACCGTCAAGGGTTCCACCGACGCCGCCGAGATCGCCAAGACGATCAACGCCCGCCTGGTCTAATTCCACAGTACGCGAATAACATCGCCCCCTGTAACAAAGGCGAGGACTCCCTACGGGTCCTCGCCTTTTTTCATACCACCCGGCACTCAGGGATGTTCCTTTCCTGCCGGCACCCCGGGACACTCCTTAGTCCCCAACAGGGCATAAATAGCCCTCATCGACTGAATCACCCACGCGAACAATAATTCAGCCAGAATTCCTTTTGCACGATATTTCTTGGACGGAAGCATGTTCCCGCAGCTCGCCTGCCGGGCGGGGCGGTTAAGTTTGTCGCGAGTTCCGCACGCAAAGGAAAGCACTTAATGTGCTTTCCGTCTTGCGCAGGACTGTAGAGCAGCAAACTTAACCGCCCCGCCCGGCAGGCGAGCGGACAGCGAACGACATCTGTCCAACAATTCGTGCGAAACACAATGAAAAACCGTTTGATGTGAGTTAATATAAACAACGTCGTGAATCTGACTCCTGCCACATGCATGACAGGGGTTAAACACAAAAAAGGAGTCAACTATGGTTTCTGAGAAGGCTACCCTCGTTAATCCTCAGGGTCTGCACATGCGTCCGGCTGGTCTGTTCGCCTCCACCATGGGCAAGTACGCCTGTGACGTGACGGTCGTCACCCCCGAGAAGGAGGTCAACGGCAAGTCCCCGATGGCCCTCATGGCTGCTGGTATCCCCTGCGGCACCGAGGTCGAGGTCAAGTGCGACGGCGCCGACGAGGCCGAGGCTCTGGCTGCTGCCATCGAGCTCATCAAGAGCGGTCTTGGCGAGTAGAACTCAAACGGGTCGCATGTTGAACAACTAAGTTCATATTTGGGGGCGCAGTGACCTGTCTTAAGGTAGCTGCGCTCTTTTGTCATGGATATGGCAAAACGCTTTATCACATGACACGGAGAGAGGAATGGGAATGTATCAGGGAGTCAACGCTTCCGAGGGCATCGGTATCGGCACCGTCATGGTCGCCGTCGATCCCGACTTGACGTTTGAGCCGCACGAGGTTGCTGATTCGGCAGCAGAGAAGGAGCGCTATCAGACCGCTCTTTCGGTCTTCTGCGAGAAGACCCAGGCTCAGGCCGATCACATGAAGGAGACGGTGGGCGAGGCCGAGGCCGAGATCATGAGCGGACACATTGTCCTGGCTCAGGATCCGGGCATGACCGACGCCATCAACGCCGCCATTGACGGCGGCACCTGCGCCGAGCAGGCGCTCATGGACACCTCGACCATGTTCGAGAACATGTTCCTGTCCATGGACGATGAGATGTTCCGTCTGCGCGCGGCCGACATCGCCGACATCCGCACCGGTATTCTGGCCGAGCTGCTGGGCAAGGAGGTCGTCGACCTTTCCGTCCTGCCCGAGAACACCGTCGTTGTCGTGCACGACCTCACGCCGTCCATGACCGCCACGATCGATAAGGCGCACGTTGCCGGTATCGTCACCGAGACTGGTGGCCGCACGTCGCACTCCGCAATCATTGCGCGCGCCCTCGAGATCCCTGCTGTCCTTTCGGTTTCCAACAGCTGCACCGCACTGCGCAACGGCATGACCGTTGTCGTCGACGGCGGCAAGGGTATCGTCGAGGCCGATCCCGATGAGGAGACGCTCGCCGCTTACACTGCCAAGGCCGAGGCTTTCGCTGCCGAGAAGGCGGCTCTCGAGGCCTTCCGCGGCAAGCCGTCCGTGACTGCCGACGGCATCAAGAAGATCATTGCCTGCAACATCGGCAACCCCGATGACGTGCCCAACGCGCTCGATCACGACGCCGAGGCTATCGGCCTGTTCCGTTCCGAGTTCCTGTTCATGGACTCTGCTGAGCTTCCTTCCGAGGAGGAGCAGTTCAACGCCTACCGTAAGGTCGCCAGCGCGCTCAAGGGCGCTCCAGTCATCATCCGCACGCTCGATGTGGGTGGCGACAAGGAGATTCCGTACCTGCACATGGTCAAGGAAGAGAACCCCTTCATGGGCTTCCGCGCCGTGCGTTACTGCCTGGCCAACCCCGACCAGTACAAGGTCCAGCTCCGCGCCCTGCTGCGCGCCAGCGCCTTCGGTGACGTCAAGATTATGATCCCGCTCGTCACCTGCGTCGAGGAAGTCTTGGCTGTCAAGGAGCTCGTCGAGCAGTGCAAGACCGAGCTGACCGAAGAGGGTCGCAAGTTCAACGAGAACATCGAGGTCGGCATCATGGTCGAGACGCCTGCAGCCTCGCTGCTCGCTGACCGCCTGGCCGAGGTCGCCGACTTCTTCTCCATCGGCACCAACGACCTGATCGGCTACACCATGTGCGCCGACCGTGGCAACGACACCATCTCCAACCTGTACCAGGTTTACTATCCCGCCGTGCTCCGCTCGCTCAAGAATATCATTGAGAGCGGCGTGAAGGCCGGCATCATGGTCGGTATGTGCGGCGAGGCCGCTGCCGATCCGTTGCTCGAGCCGCTGCTGATCAGCTGGGGCCTGGAGGAGTTCTCGATGAGCGCTCCGTCCATCCTGCGCGCCCGCAAGACCATCAGCCAGTGGACCAAGGCCGAGTGCGACGAGCTCGCCGAGAAGGCGCTCGCCTGCAACACCGCTGCCGAGGTCAAGGCACTGCTCGAGTCCGCAGCTCGCTAATTTGGTATCAGAGGTAACCGCGTGGTTGGAATGGGCCGGCCACGCGGCCCTCACATATACAGGGGGTACTGTAAATGTTCTACACGCTAACCGCTAACCCGGCTGTCGACATGACGGTTTCGAGCTCTCCGCTCGAGCCCGACGAGAACGTCCGCACCGGCTCGGCCAGCTACACGGCTAACGGCAAGGGCCTCGACGTGTCCTTCGCCTTTAAGAAGATGGGCGTCGACACCGTCGCGCTCGGTTTCTTCGCCGGCTTCACGGGCAAGTTCATCGTCGAGGAGGTCATGAACCTGGGTTGCCTCTGCCGCCCGGTCTGGACCGACGGTATCACGCGCATCAACACCTACGTCAACGATGGCCAGCACGAGTACGGCATCCTGAACCCCGGTGCTCCGATCACGCCGCAGCACCAGGAGGAGCTCTACAACATCCTGGACACCGCGGGCGACCTTGAGTGCCTGATCGTCTCCGGCTCCGTGCCTCCCAAAGCTACGCCCGACTTCCTGGCTCAGGTCATGGAGCACGCTCAGGCCCGTGGCGCCGACGTCGTCTTGGACCTGTCCTCCGACAAGCTCAAGGAGCTCGCTCACAAGAAGCCGCTGCTCATTAAGCCGAACCATCACGAGATGAAGGCTATCTTCGGCGTGCCGGTCGACACCGACGACGAGGTCCGCGTTGCCATGAAGCTGGCTCACGAGGCCGGCGTCCAGAACGTGCTGCTCACCCGTGGTAGCCGCGGTGACGCTTACTTCTCCAACGGCGAGGACATCTGGTATGCCAAGCGTGAGTTCAACATCAAGCTTGTCTCTTCCGTCTGCGCCGGCGACTGCACCCTCGCTGCGTTCCTGCACAAGTGGTACAGGGATCGCGACAACGTCGAGGAGGCCATGAAGCTCGCTATGGCCACCGGCGCCAACGTTGCTGAGTCCGTCGGCATCGGCGACTTTGGTCACGTCGACGAGTACAGCAAGCGCGTTGCTGTCCGCAAGCTCGATCGCAAGTAAGCGAAACGCGACATATTCGTGCGCATGCGGCGCTCCGGTTTCGGCCGGGGCGCCTTTTTTGTTCCGCCATGGTGGAGAGGTGTCCTGCCGTACTTCATCGCTTCCACACCGTTCACCGAGTTGTTGTAGCCTTTTGCCGAAGCGTGGAATATACTTTCATTAACACGTTACTTCGTGAAAGGAACATTCATGATTTACACGCTTACTGCAAATCCCGCTATTGACTACAACATCTCCTGCGATGGTCTGACCGCCAACACCGTTACCCGCACCCGTAACGCTGTCTACACCCCCAACGGCAAGGGTCTCAACGTTTCGTTTACGCTCGACCACTACGGCGTCGACACCACGATCCTGGGCTTCTTCGCCGGCTTCTCGGGTGAGTATATCGTTAAGGGCGCCGAGGCCCTGGGCGTGCCCGTCAAGCCCGTGTGGACTGACGGCATCACGCGTGTCAACGTGTTCCTCAACGCCGGTCCCGACACCGAGTACAACATGGTCAATGCCGGTGCCGCCATCAACGCTGCCAACGAGCAGGAGATGTTTGAGCTTATCGATTCGCTCGATGACATGACCTGCCTGGTTATCAGCGGCTCGCTGCCCCCCAACACCTCCGATGGCTTCCTGGCAGAGGTCCTGCGTCGCGTGAAGGCGAAGGGCGCCGAGTTCGTGCTCGATATCTCGAGCCATCAGTTGGCCGACCTCATTGCTATGGAGCCGCTCCTCATTAAGCCTAACGACGACGAGCTGCTCGACATCTTTGGCATTAAGGTGAGCGGTGGCGACGACGAGTCCGTCAAGGGCGCCATGGCCGAGCTGCACGCCAAGGGCGCTAAGAATGTACTGCTGACGCTCGGCGGCGACGGCGCGTACTTCTCCAACGGCGAGCACATCTGGTTTGCCAACCGCACCTTCGACGTCAAGCTGCTGTCGACCGTCTGCGCGGGCGACTCCTCGCTGGCCGCCTTCCTTTCCGTGTGGCACGACGCCCCCGAGCGCGTCGAGGATGCCCTGCGCCTCTCGATGGCCACCGGCGCCAACGTGGTCGAGTGCCCGGGTCTGGGCGATTTTGCCAAGGTCGATGAGTATCAGAAGGGTATTGCAATCCGTCAGGTTTGCTAGTTCCGGCACCTTGCCTGAATAGTTTAATTATTTCGCATCCGTCTTAGACCAGGACGGATGCGTTTTTGTTTATCGGACTTGCGTGTGCAGTGGAGGCTGTTTCTTGCTAGACTTCTTGCAGACGCAATCGATAGCCAATTTGATAGTCGCAGGAGGCCATAGGCATGTGCAATGTTTCGCTCAACGGTACGCAGCCGACCGATGCCTCTATCCGTGTCCTGCGTGCGCTTGAGGCAGCAGGTCTTGAGGCTTGGTACGTGGGCGGTTGGGTACGTGATGCCCTGATGGGACGCCCCAGCCACGATGTTGACATGTGCTGCAGCGGCCTGTGGCAGGAGTCCAAAGAGGCGCTCGAAGCGGCTGATATTGCCGTGGTTGAGTCGGGCATAAAATTTGGCGGCATCACGGCTATTTGCGATGATGAGCGCATTGAGGTCACCACCTACCGCCTAGACGGCTTTTACACCGACGGCCGCCATCCCCAGAGTGTGGAGCGTGCGGCGTCGCTTGAGGACGATCTGGCGCGTCGTGACTTTACCGTTAACGCTATGGCCTGGCATCCCGAGCGTGGTCTTGTCGACCGCTACGATGGTCAGGGCGACCTAGACCGCAAGCTCATCCGCGCCGTTGGAGATCCCAAGCGTCGTTTTAACGAGGACGCGCTTCGCATGCTGCGCGCGGTGCGTTTTGCCTGCCGTCTGGATTTTATGATCGAGCCTAAGACTAAACAGGCGCTTGCCGAGTGCGCGCCGCTGCTCGATGCTGTGGCGCGCGAGCGCGTGGGCATTGAGCTCGAGGGTATCCTTTCGACCGGCCACGGGGGAGACGCCATGCTGCGCTACCCCGAGCTCATCTGCGCCGCCGTGCCCGAGTTGGCAGCGGGTCGCGGGTTTGATCAGCGCAGCGTCTATCATGCGTTTAACGTTTACGAGCATATCGCCCGTGTGCTGACGGTGGCGGGGGAGTTGGCGCTGTGCGACGGCTTTACACCCTCAATGAGCCTAATGTGGGCGGCGTTTTTGCACGACGTTTCCAAGCCCGATTGCTTTACGGTCGACCATGCGGGCAGCGGCCACTTTTACGGTCACCCCGAGCTCGGGGCCAAGAAGGCGCGCGCCATCATGGATCGCTTGGCGCTTTCGCACGACTTGGTCCGCGACGTGTGCCTGCTCATTAAGTACCACGACAAGCCGCTGCGCCCCGAGCGCTCCTGCCTGCTCAATATGATGCGCTTGCTTTCGGGCGAGGGCGTTGATACGCCGCGCCTGATGGACGAGCTTATGGACCTTAAGCGTGCCGACACGCTGGGCAAGGCGCCGTCGTGCTTCTATTACGTCGAGACGATCGAAGAGATGCGCTCACTCGCCCATGATTTGTTGGAGGCGGGGGAGCCCTATTCGCTCAAGATGCTTGCTATCAACGGCGGCGACTTGATTCGTGCCGGTGTGAAGCCGGGGCCCGAGCTAGGCCAGCTACTCAACGCCGCCCTCGAAGCCGTTATCGAGGACAACATCCCCAACGATCGCGAAACCCTTTTGGTTCATCTCAACTTGAATTAGCTAATTAGTTGACCTGCGCGTTCCATAACCTGTCGACAATTTTTCGGCAATTTGGAATTTCTTCTTGCGCTGATGTTTTTTGTCCCGTAATATATTTCCTCGCAGCACGGCAGTGCAGATGTCATGTGGCCCGTTCGTCTAGCGGTTTAGGACGCCGCCCTCTCAAGGCGGAGATCACCAGTTCGAATCTGGTACGGGCTACCACTTCTTTTCTGCCGAGGCCTATGGCCCGTTCGTCTAGCGGTTTAGGACGCCGCCCTCTCAAGGCGGAGATCACCAGTTCGAATCTGGTACGGGCTACCACGCATCTGATACCCGGTCTTTCCACGGAAGGCCGGGTTTTTTATTATCAAACAACTGTCTGTCATTCCCGTTTGAACAAGAGCTTTGCGTTCTGCTTATGGCCCTTACGGGTACAATAACCAAGATATTTTGACTGTTAGAAGGAGTCTCATGACGGAGTCCTCTCAGCATACGTCCAAGCCCCAGGTCGAGGTTGAGGCCTCGGGCGGCGATGACAATAAGAGCGCACGCCGCGGCGCAATCTTTATCGGCGTTGTGCTGGTGGGTTATATCGTCTATCTGGTGGTAACCGGGCAGATGGGGCAGTTCTGGGCTGCTATGTCGAGCGTCCAGGCGCCCTGGCTCGTTGTCGCGTGTCTTTGCATGTTTATGTATCTGTTCTTTGGCATTGTGGCCTATGCGATCGCCGTCTGGCTCGACCCCAATTCACCCGTCGGCATTCGCGACCTGATCTCGGTCGAGGCGAGTGGCATCTTTTTTGGCAACCTGACGCCCATGATGATGGGCTCTACGCCTGCCCAGATCTACCGCCTGACCAAAGCGGGCCAAAACGTGGGCGAAGCGGGTGCCACGCAGTTCACCCGATTTATTGTGTATCAGTTTGGCCTCGTTGCCTGGGGCGCTATCCTATTGCTTGCTCGCATGCCGTTTTTTGCCGAGCGCTATGGCGACATGACGCTGCTGTGCGTCTTTAGTTTTGGCGGTCACTGCTGCATCCTGCTCGGCATCTTCGCCGTCGCGCTCATGCCTAAGACCGTCACGCGCGTCGCCCATTGCATCATCAATTGGCTCGAGCGCATAGGTGTCTCGGCCACTAAGATCGATGGATGGCGCTCGTTTGTCGATGGCGAGATCTACTCCTTCTCCGAGAAGTTCAAGCTTTCGGCCGGACATTTTTCTTCCATGCTGCTCACCGTGTTTATCACCATGCTGCAGCTCGCGTTTTTCTATCTGGTGCCGTATTTTCTGATGCTCGCCTTTGGCCACCACGAGGTCGACTTTTTCTCGGTCATGGCCGCGAGCGCCTTTGTCCAGCTGCTGAGCTCTGCGGTTCCCTTGCCCGGTGGAACTGGTGGCGCTGAGGGCGGCTTTGCTTTGTTCTTGGGTCATTTCTTTGGGTCGGCTTCGACCGCCGGCTATCTGCTGTGGCGTCTCATTACGTTTATCGCGCCGACCATTTTGGCTGCGCCCCTGCTGGGCCTTAAGAGCGCCCACAACGAGAGCATCCATGCGCGCTGGGATCGCGTGATGCGCAAGCTCGGCCGCGAGCCTCAGACGCCCTCTGCGCCCACTAAGCCGCACCCCACGAATGCTGTTACCGTTGATCCCAGGAAGCACGCTCAGAAGGCTTCTGGGACCGCTAAGCCGGCTCATAAAGCCTATGTGCGCCAGACGGGCGACGGTATCCGCGTATCTCCGTCGGCGCTCAATAAGAAGAAGCACCCTAAGTCGCGGTAGGGCAGTCGTGCGTTCTTCATGATGCGGGGCATATTTGAGCTGTATGGGGGATAATCCTCTTACGTAGATTATCTCTCATCTGTTGATGAATGCTCGCATATCGAAGGGACACACCCATGGCCACCAGTAAACCGCGTATTGATCGCCGTATCGTTCGCAGCCGCAATGCCATCCTTTCCGCTTTTGAGCGCTTGCTCATGGAAAAGCCGCTGGCAGACATTACGGTGAGTGCCATCGCGCGCGAGGCCAATGTCGACCGTAAAACCTTCTACGTGCACTTTGGTACGGTTGATGGCTTGCTCGATGCCATTGCCGTCGATGTGGTGGAGATGATTGTCGACTCGGTCGAGAAAACGCTTGCTTCCATGGACGGTGACACCAACGAGCGCGCCCTGGGCGCGGCGGCGACCTTCTTTAAAACCGTTAACGAGGCGCTGTGCAACAACCTGGTGCTCAATCGTCAGCTGATCGAGAACATTCCGCTCGATGATTTTATGGCTCGTCTTCGTGCGCCGCTCGAGCACGAGATTGCCGAGCGCGATCTGCTGCCCCACGGTCTCAAGGACGAGATGTTCGACTACTATCTGGCGTTTTTGCTGTCGGGTATTATCGGAATCTATCGCACGTGGGCGCTGTCTGACGACTCGGTTCCTATCGAGCGCGTCTCGGAGGTCGCCAACGACCTGACTCTCAATGGCCTGTCGAGTCTGGAATCTCGCTTGGATTAGGCGCAGGCTCGAGTTCGCGAGGCGCTTGTCGGGGTGCAGCCCGATCGATCAGGCGACGAGCATCCCGCCGAAGCAGTCGATGACCGGGCTCAGGTAGACCTTCTCGCCGCCCGGGAGCCTGAACTCGGTGATGTCGGTGAGCCACAGCAGGTTGGGCTCGTCGGCGTGGAAATTCCTGTTTACGAGGTTCTCCGGCGCCTTGTAGACCTCGCCGGCGTAGGAGCTGTAGCCTGAGGATCCTTAAAAGAAAGTCCAGTTTATCCTTTCCACCCCAATTGGGAATCCTCCGATGTGCCTTCGCACGCTCGCATGACCTCGATACCGTGCGAGCGTGCGAACTCGACGAGCTCTGCGTTGCGGGCGTTTATGGTGCCGAAGGCGGCGGGACACACGATAAGGCGCGCGCAGTGGACGAGGAGCTCTTTGGCGCGGGCTATGGTTCTATCCCCGATCGGCTCGAAGGCGCGCTCGGCCACGCATTCCGCCGCCAGGTCGCGCGCGAGCTCGCAGTCGATGTCCCCTTCGTGCAGAACGCCCGTGTAGAACGCCTTGCCCTGCCGGATGAGCTGGCGAAACACAGCCGACCCCGTACCTGCGCCGGCGATGACGAACGTGTGCGCATCGCCGTGCGGGCGTCCAATTTCCACGCTGCCGAAGCGCTCGTTGAAGGTGCCATGTTGAAGGCCGTAGAGCTCGCCAATCGTCTCGCGCGTGAATATGTCCTCGGGTGCGCCGGCGCGGAAGACCCGGCCGTCCTTCACGCAAATCACCTTGTCGGCACTTTTCTGCGCGAGCTCGAGTTCGTGGATGGACATGATGACAGCCACATTCCGCGATTTCGCAAGGTGGCGAAGTATTCGCAGCAGGTCGATCTGGTAGCGGATATCGAGATACGACGTGGGCTCGTCGAGCACGAGCACACGCGGATCCTGTGCGATGGCGCGTGCGAGCATGACGCGCTGGCGTTGCCCGTCGCTTATCTGCATGAAGTCGCACTCGGCGAGCTCTTCCATATGTGCGGTTTTCATGGCCTCGTCGACCCGACTATGGTCGTTAGGCGAGAGTGCGCCCATTCGCCCGGTGTAGGGATGTCTTCCCGCCTCTACGATATCGCGGCAGGTGAGGAGCTCGGTCCGGGGGCGATCTGTCAGCATAACGGCAAGGTTCCTTGCGAACTCCGCCGTCTTCCATCGGGAAATCTCCCGCCCGTCGAGCTCGACCGCGCCGGCAAGCGGTGCCAGATGGCGTGTGATGGTTTTCAAGATGGTCGACTTGCCCGAGCCGTTAGGCCCGATGAGCGCCACGACATCGCCCGCGCGAACCTCCAGATCGACGCCTTCGACTACGACCTTCTTGTCGTAGCCCGCCGCCAGGTCGCTTATGCGGAAAAGCGGCGCTCCGTCAGCCTGCGTTTCGACCGGAGTTTCGAGGTTCGGCTCCGCTCGGAGGAGGCGTTCCTCGCGCAGTTTCGCACGAGCCGAAAGTGCCTTCTGGCGCTTTCGTGCGAGCTCAGGACTGTCTAAGCATGGAATGTCCCCTCCGAGCGTTTTGGGCCGCGGCGCGAATTCTCCCATCTACCTCACCCGCTTCTTCAACATGAGCGCGATAACCACCGGCGCGCCGAAGATGGCGGTGACAGCGCTGATGGAAAGTTCGACGGGAGAGAACAGTGTGCGCGCGATCAAATCGCAGCCCGCGCAGAAGATGGCGCCTCCCAAGAAGCACGCAGGAATCACGCGGATGGGCTTCGACGACTTTAGCGCCGACTTCACGAGATGCGGAACCGCAATGCCTACGAACGACACCGGACCAGCGAACGCGGTCACGCAGGCGGAGAGCATGCTCGCTAGAAGGACGAGCGCCACGCGGAAGCGTGCGACGTTCACGCCGACGCTTTTCGCGTAGGCCTCTCCCAGCTGGAAGGCGGAAAGGGGCTTCGATATCGCGAATACGCATGCGCTTACGGTGATCACCACGACCGTGATGACCGCGACGTCGTCCCAGCTCGAACCCGAGAAGCTACCCAAAGACCAGTTGTGCAGGTTCACGATGGACTGGTCGTCGGCGAAGGCGATGAGGAAGTTCGTCGCCGCCGAGCAGATGTATCCCACCATGACGCCCGCCACGATGAGCATGGCCATGGAACTTATGCGCCGTGCAATGAGGAGCACGAAACCGATGGTGATAAGCGAGCCCAGAAACGCTGCGGCCACCATGGCCGGCGAGGACATGGCCTGGTTTGCGCCCAGAAGTACGATCATCGTAAGCGCGACGACGAACTTTGCGCCCGAGGAGACGCCTAAGATGAACGGGTCGGCGATGGGGTTGTTGAAAAACGTCTGCAGCAGGAACCCGGAGAGCGAAAGTGCCCCGCCGAGAAGCACGGCTGAAAGTACGCGCGGCAGTCGAATCTCCCAGATGACCTGGCTTTCCATGGAATTGGCCGCGCCGCCCGAAAGGATGCCGGGGATGTGGTCTGCGGGCACGAGCACGCTCCCGATGCACAGGTTGGTCCCGACGAGCACGATGAGGGCAACAGCGAGCAGCGCCGTCACGACGCGACACCGCGCGGCGCGCCCCGATTCGTCGTATGCCATGGAAAGTCGGCTTCTCATGGTGCTAGCCGAGCTTCCTCAGATAATGGAAGTCGCTCGCGTCATCGCCGGTGAACGCCCCGTGCAGCTCGTCGATAATGTCGGCGGTAGAAGTCATCTGCTGGTACATGTCGGCGCTTGTGACCCAGACGTTGCCGTTCTTCACGGCTTTGAACTGCGACAATAGCGCGTTTTTGCCTACGAAGTCGTTCAAGGTGGCAACCGATTCGTCGATGGTGCCGTTGTAGACGATGATGTCGGCATCCTTCGCTGTCGCGTAGAAGCGCTCCATTTCGAGCGTTACTGACGAACCTGACGTCGACGCCGTCTGCGCGTCATCGAGCGCGTAGCTGCCGCCTGCAAGCTCGATCATCTGCGCCACGTAGTCGCCCGCCCGCCGCGTGACGGCGGCCCCGTTCGAGTTAATGTAGAAATACGCCACGGTTTTACCTGACGACGCGAGCCCCGACGTTTGCTCGACGCGGGCCTTCTGCTCGTTGAACAGGTGCGTGGCCTCGTCTTCCTTGTCGAACAGGACGCCGAAAAGCTTAATCCACTCGACGCGCCCGAGTGCTTTGGGCTCGCTCGACGACTGTTCGGTGAGCACGACGAGCCCGAGCTTCTGCAGCTTTTCCTTCACATCGGGCGTGTGGTTGATCATGGTGTTCTCGATGGCGAGCGTGCAGCCCGAGGCCGATATTCGCTCGTAGTCGGGCGCGCTGTACTTGCCGCCGTAGGCGATCGCCCCACTTCCGAGCGCGCTTTTGAAGCCCGCGACCGAGCAATCGTCGGCTTTCGTGCCCGACATTAAGATATTGTCGTTCGCATCGAGCGCGTCGACCAGGCACATCGTCGCCGACGACACGAGGTACACCTTGTCGGCGGGGCGCCTTATGACCGCGATGTCGGAGCTTAACCCATCAGGTACCTTCGCATCTTGCGGCACCACGAGGAAGCGCTCCCCGTTCGAAACGCAGATAAGCCGCAGGCCGCCTTCGAACTCGTCGACAGTGAAGTGCTCGGCGTATTCAAGCTGAAGCGCTCCCGTCGGCTCCCAGCCGCAGCCCAAATCGGCGTTGTGGAAGTCGGCCGCGGCGCTTGAAGCCGTTCCCGCAGGGGAGCCGCCGCTTGCATCGTCGCCCGATTTCTCCTTCATGGTGGATGAGTCGAAGTGGAGCGTGTAGTCGATGGTGTGCGGCGTCGACATGGCGACGGTCTCGGCCGACACGGCGATGTCCTCGTCGAGCGTGACGGGTATCTCGAACGTGGAGTTGCCGCCGTCGTTTACGGGCGCGTAGTCCACGCCGTCGACGGTCATCTTGTCGTAGTTCGAACTCGACCAGGTGATGGTCGCGGTGTAGGTGTCGCCATCCTTCACAATTGTGGTGGGTGAGGCGATGCTTGCGCGCCCTGACCCGCCGGAAAGCGAGACGCTCACCGTGTATTCCTGAGAGCCCGCCGTGCCACCGGTCGCGTTCGGGCTCGCACTGCACCCCGCGAAGGGAAGCGCGAGCAGGGCGACGAGAACGCAGGCGATCGCGCGCGCCGCGATGCTGTGGAGCTTCCTGTTTTCCCCCTTGGGAAGAATCGACCGCATGGCGTTACTTCAGTGCGTCGGCGCGCAGATCGACGCCGGCGGATTCGAACACAAGTGTGCGGTCGTACCACTGCTCTTTTCTAATACTCCACGCGGCACAGGCGGTGTCCTCGTCGAGCGCATCAACGGGCACGTCGTAGGTGTACTTGCCTTCCGTGTTTTCCACATAGGGGATGAAGTCGGCCTCGCTCGCGGCGGCAGCCTCGTCGCCCGTGCCCATGAAGAGCTTGCCGTAGCCCGTGCCGGAAAGCGTCATCACGCAGTGCATGGAGCCGTTTTCCACGATGAGCTGGGCGTCCACGATCCTGAACATGTTCGAGCTGGAATCTACGGTGATTGGATAGGTGCCGTCGGCCACCTTGTCGGCGGTGATGGGGGCAGCGCTTGCGCCCGCGGGCGCATCGGCCGCCTGTTCGGTCTTTTCCTGGGAATCGGCATCGCTTGCCTTTGCGCTGTCGATTGAATTTCCGGCGCAGCCGGCGAGCGAGAACGCGCAAAGCGCCGCCGACAGGGCGAAGACGAGGGTTTTCTTCAACATGGAGGGGTTCCTTTCAATCGCTTCGACCGCCCGTGCCGTGCGGTGGGCGGTCGGGATGCGAATGCAACGGGCATGCGTCGTCAGTCGGGGAAAGGCGCATGCCCGTTGCACGGGGACGCGACCGGCGCCCCCGTGCGCGGCGAGTTTACAGCTTGGCGATGGCGTCGTCCACGTGCGAGACGTAGATGTCGTCGACCGCGACGTTCTGTCCCAGACCCTGGAGCAGGCACGTCACTTCGAAGCCGGCGGCCACGAACTTCGCAGCCCAGCTGTCGGGGTCGGTCTCGTCTGCCATGTCGTTGTTCGCGTGGTCACCCGCGACCACCATGAACGGCGCGAGCACGGCCTTCTTGTAGCCTGCGGCGCTCGCGGAGGCGATAACATCCTCGCAGGTCGGTTCAGCCTCGACGGTGCCGACGAAGAACTGCGTCAAACCCTCGTTCTTGAACACTTCCTGCATCTTGGCATAGTCGGCGTTGGAATCGGCTTCGGTGCCGTGGCCCATGAGGCACAGCGCCGTCTCGCCGTCGTCGAAGGACGCCATGTTCTCCTTAATGGCTGCGGCCACCTTTTTGTAGTCGTCGTCGGAGGTGAGCAGCGGGTCGCCGAGCGAGATCTTGTCGAACTTGTCGGCGTACTTGTCGAGTTCGTCTTTCACGTCGGCGTATTCCAGGCCAGCCATGAGATGCGTCGGCTGCACGACGATTTCCTTCACGCCGTCTTCCACGCAGCGGTCAAGCGCCTCGGTCATGTTGTCGATCGTGATGCCGTCGCGCTTCTTCAGCTTGTCGATGATGATCTGCGCGGTGAAGGCGCGGCGGATGTCGTAGTCCTGCCAGTACTTCTCGCGGATAGCGTCTTCGATGGCGCCGATGGTGATGTGGCGCGAGTCGTTGTAGCTCGTGCCGAAGCTCGTGACGAGGATGACCGGCTTCGCGGCCTTCTCCTTTTCACTAGATTTCTCGGAACTCGCGGAGGTGTTGGAGCAGCCCGCGAGCGCGACTCCGGCGAGCGCGACGGCTCCGGTTGCTGCGGCGCCCATGAAGCCGCGGCGTGACATCTGGTCGGACATGGTTTTTCCTTTCCTCGGTTTGCCGGTCCCCCGGCGACAGTTGCTTGTCGGCACAAGCGAAAGAAAAGCGCACCCCTCGGGGTTCACAAGGAGCTAACGCCACGGCGATGCCGTGAGGAAAAGGCGAAGCAGTCTGGCTTGGGGCGCGAGGCGGTTCGCCCGCGCGTCCTATACAGTAATGTCCCTTGCCCAGGATTCCCACCTGGTTCCCTCCGCAAGCCAGCGCGGGCTGTGCAGGCGCCGCGCCGGTCATTTCCTTTTATCCGATTGTCATATGCTCGTTGCCGAAACTTTTACTATGATAGTGGGCACTTGTGAACGTGTCAAAGCCAGCGCGGGCGGCATTGCGCCTCCTGCCTGCGTATTTGCGCCGATTGCTGCCGCAGGCGCCGTGTTTTGCCCGCTGCGCGAATGGCGGCGTAAACGGTTGCGATGAGAAACGGGAAGGGAAGGCTCGGATGATTCATATCGTTGGCGCAGGCTCGGGCGCCGCCGACCTTATCACGCTGCGCGGGGCGCGCCTTCTGCGCGCGGCCGACGTAGTCGTTTGGGCGGGAAGCCTTGTGAATCCCGAGCTGCTCGCCGAGTGCAAGGAATCCTGCGTCGTCTACGACAGCGCGCACATGACCTTGGAGGAAGTGCTCGACGTGATGTGCGCGGCAGATGCGCGGGGCGAGGAAGTGGTGCGCCTGCACACGGGCGACCCGTGCCTGTACGGCGCCATCCAGGAGCAGATGGACGCGCTCGACGCGCGCGGCGTGGACTACGAGTTGGTGCCCGGCGTGTCGAGCTTTTGCGGTGCCGCGGCGGCGCTTCGCCAGGAATACACGCTGCCGGGAATCAGCCAGTCGGTCGTGATCACGCGGCTTTCCGGACGTACCCCCATGCCCGCGGGCGAGGGCATGCGCACCATGGCGGAAAGCGGCTCGACTATGGTCATCTTCCTGAGCTCGGGTATGCTCGCCGAGCTTTCCGCCGAGCTTTTGGGCGCGGGCCGCAGCTCCGACGAGCCGGCGGCGCTCGTGTTCAAGGCGACCTGGCCTGAGGAGCGCGTGGTGCGCTGCACAGTGGGCACGCTCGCCGATGCGGGCGCGCGAGAGGGCATCGACCGCACGGCGCTCGTGGTGGTGGGCCGCGTGCTCGGAGCTCGTGGCGGGCTTGCGCACAACGGCGCGCAAGCGGAGTCGTACGAGCGCAGCAAGCTTTACGACCCTTCGTTTGCCACGGGGTATCGAAAGGCGAGCAGCTAGCGTGGCCTTCGAGCACTACATATATACCGGGACGACCCGCCTGCGCTGCGGCTACACCACGGGGAGCTGCGCCGCTCTCGCGGCGAAGGCGGCCTGCGAGATGCTCTTGTCACGAAAGACCGTGGGCCGCGTGTCGATCGTCACCCCCGGCGGGCTGCCCGTCGAGACGGACGTGGTCGACGTATGCATCGGCGAGGGGTGCGCCCAGTGCGCCGTGCGAAAGGACGCAGGCGACGATGCCGATGTGACCGACGGCGTGCTCGTGTACGCGCTCGTGGAACATGCGGGGCCGGGCACGGGCGCTGCGGGCAGCAAGGGCGTGCCCGCGCGCGAATCGGAAGTTTCCGTCGATGGCGGCGTGGGCGTGGGGCGCGTGACGTTGCCCGGGCTCGAGCAGCCGGTGGGGGCGGCCGCCATCAACGCGACGCCGCGCGCGATGATCACTTCGGCGGTGCGCGAGGTGTGCGCCGCGCACGGCTTTTCTGGAAATATTGCTGTGACGATTTCGGTACCCGAGGGTGTTGCCCTTGCCGAAAAGACCTTCAACCCGCACCTGGGGATAGAGGACGGCATCTCCATCCTGGGCACGACGGGCATCGTCGAGCCGCGCAGCCTCGCTGCCTTGCGCGACAGCATCGAGCTCGAGATCCGGCAGCATGCGGCTATGGGGCGGCGCGGAGTCGTGCTCACGCCCGGCAACTACGGCGGGCAGTTCATCTCGGGGCATTTCCACCTAAACGGTGCGCCGGTGGTCTTCATCTCCAACTTTGTGGGCGATGCGATTGATTGCTGCGTTCGCGAGGGATTTACCAATGTCCTTCTTGTGGGACACATCGGCAAGCTAGTGAAGGTCGCGGGCGGCATCATGGACACCCATTCGCGTACCGCCGACTGCCGCGCGGAGATTCTGGCCGCCCACGCGGCCTTGGCCGGCGCTGGCGCGAAGACCGTGCGCGAGATCATGTCGTCGGTCACGACCACGGCGGCGCTCGAGGTAATCGAGGCCGCCGGCGTGGGGGACGCTGCGCGCGCCTCGCTCGCTGCGGCAATCGATGACAGGTTGCGCCGCCGCGCGGCGGGCGCATGCGACATCGCCGCGGTCGTGTTCGACGCCGAGCGCCGAGAGCTTTTCCGCACGTCGGGCGCCGATGCAGTTATCGGGGAATTGGGGGCTACGTATGAGTAAAGGCGTGCTGTACGGGGTGGGCACGGGGCCTGGCGACCCCGAGCTGCTCACGATCAAGGCCGTCCGCACAATCGAATCGTGTCCGGTCATCGCCGCACCGCAGACGGCGGACGGGGCCATGGTCGCGCTCGACATCGTGCGCGGCGCCGTCGACCTTACAAGCAAGACGGTGATCCCCGTGCGATTCTCGATGACGCGCGACGCCGAGCGCCGCACGGCCGAGCATGCCTCGCTTGTTCGCGAGCTTGTCGCGCACCTGGATGCGGTCCGCGACGTCGCGCTGCTGAACCTGGGGGACCCGAGCATCTACGCCACCTTCCAGCGCATAGCGCCCGACGTGCGCGCCCGCGGGTTCGAGGCGCGCGCCATTCCCGGCGTGCCGAGCTTCTGCGCGGTCGCCGCGGCGCTCGAGCGCGACCTCACGCCCGAGATGTCGTCGCCTCTGCACATCGTGCCCGGCGGCTACGACGACGTGCGCCGCGCAATCAGCTGGCCGGGGACGAAGGTGGTCATGAAGGCGCGCCGCTCGCTTGCGGACACGAAGTGCATCCTTCGCGAGGAGGGCGCCTTCGACGGTGCCGAGCTCGTAGAGGACTGTGGGCTTCCGGGCGAGCGCGTGTACCGCTCGGTCGACGATGTGCCCGATCGGGGCAGCTACTTCTCGACGATGGTGGTGCGCTAGATGAGGGTTTCCTGCATAGCGTTCACTGAGAGGGGATATGCGTTGGCGGAGCGCACCGCACGCGCGCTTTCCGATTGCGCGCAGACAGGTGAAGATGACCCTGGCTGGGACGTTTCCGTTTCGCGCGGGTTCGGCGAGGGGAAGGCCGACCTTCGCGCATGGACGGAGCTCGCGTGGGAAGCGTCGGACGCGCTCCTGTTCGTGGGCGCGGCGGGCATCGCCGTGCGGGCGATCGCGCCGCATGTCGCCTCGAAGGCAAGCGATTCCGCGGTTGTGGCGATCGACGAGGCGGGGCGCTTTGCCGTCCCGCTTTTGTCGGGGCATTTGGGCGGTGCGAACGAGCTTGCGCAAACTGTGGCACGCGCGGCAGGGGCCATCCCCGTCATCACCACGGCGACCGACGTCCGCGGCGTGTGGGCGGTGGATACGTGGGCGCGCTGTGCGGGGCTCGCCGTTTCGAATCCCGAGGCCATCAAGCGAGTGTCGGCGCGGCTGCTTTCGGGCGGGCGCGTGGCGCTCTATTCCGACATGCCGATTTCGGGACAGCCGCCTGAGGGGGTTGACATTGCGTCCGACCGCGCTCGGGCCGATATCGTCGTGTCGCCGTTCGCTGGCGCGAATGCGGGTGCGTCCGTTCGCGCGGCGGAGACAACGGGCGAGGTCGTACCCGCCGGTGTGACGGGGAAGCCGGCGGGCGTGCGGGCGCAGGCGCCTGCGCCCGAGTCGCTTCGCCTTGTCGTGCCCTGCATCGTTGCGGGCATAGGGTGCCGTCGCGGTGCGTGCGCCGAAGCGATCGGGGAGGCGTTTCTTCTCGCGTGCGGGCAGGCGGGCATCTCGCCTTCGGCCGTGCGCGAGGCGGCGACGATCGACGTGAAGGCGCACGAGGAGGGTCTGCTCGCCTTCTGCCGCGCGCGCAATATCCCGCTTGCGACGTATTCCGCAGAGGAGTTGTCGCAGGTCGAAGGCAGCGTTTCGCCATCTGATTTCGTGCGTGCGACGGTGGGGGTCGACAATGTGTGCGAGCGCGCGGCGCTCGCGGGCGGGGGCAAACTTATCTTCCCGAAGCTCGCTCACGGCGGCGTGACCGTCGCGTTTTCCAAGGTAACTATCGAACTTTCGTTTAAGGAGCGGTGATGGGAAAGCTCTTCGTGGTGGGGATCGGCCCGGGCGGCCCCGACGGCATGACGATTGCGGCTCGGCGCGCGCTCGAGGCGGCCGACATCGTTGTGGGGTACACGAAATACGTGGAGCTCGCGCTCGCCGCCGTGCCCGACGCGGCGCATCTCGCGACGCCGATGATGCACGAGGTCGAACGGTGCCGCCTGGCGCTTTCGCGCGCGCAGAGCGGAGAAGCCGTGGCGCTCGTGTGCAGCGGTGACGCGGGCGTGTACGGCATGGCGAGCCCCGTGCTGGAGCTTGCGGAGGACTACCCCGATGTAGACGTGGAAGTTATCGCCGGGGCCACCGCGGCTCAGAGCGGGTCGGCGGTGCTCGGCGCCCCGCTTGCCCACGACTTCGCGGTCGTGTCGCTCTCCGACCTGCTCACGCCGTGGGAGGTCATCGAGCGCAGGCTCGCCGCCGTGGCGAGCGCCGACTTCTGCATCTGTTTGTACAACCCGCGCAGCAGAAAGCGCGCCGACAGGCTCTCGCGCGCGGCGAAGATTATGCTCGAATGGAAGGCCCCCGACACGCTCTGCGGCTGGGTACGCAACATCGGGCGCGAGGGGCAGCAGTCGGGCATGTGCAGGCTCTCCGAGCTGGGGGAGTTCGACGCCGACATGTTCACCACCGTGTTCGTCGGCAACGCGGACACGAAGCGCGTAGACGGCCGTATGGTCACGCCGCGCGGGTATCGGGAGATTCCATGCGAAAGGTAACGATCATCGGGGCGGGGCCCGGAAACCCCGACTTGCTCACGCGCGCGGCGCTCGACGCGATCGACATCGCCGACGTGGTCATCGGCGCTCATCGCGCGCTTGTCGGCATCGACGTGCCGCCCGACGTGGTGAGATGCGAGCTCGTGAAGACGGCGGACATCGTCGCCGCTCTCACCGATGCGGCGTCGTGGCAGCGCGCCGTGGTCGTGATGACGGGCGATGTGGGGCTGTTCAGCGGCGCGCGCCGCCTGGTGGAGGCGCTCTCCGGCGACGCGCGGGTGGACGTGCGCGTCATTCCCGGCATAAGCTCAGCGTCGTATCTCGCCGCGCGCCTCGCGCGTCCATGGCAGGATTGGCGCTTCGCGAGCGCTCACGGCGTGGCGTGCGACATCGTGGCCGAGGCCGAGCGCGCAGGTGAGCTCTTCCTCGCCACGTCGGGCGGGGAAGACCCCTCGCGGCTTTCGGGCGAGCTTGTGCAGGCGGGCTTCGGGGACGCACGCGTGACGGTGGCCGAGCGTCTGTCGTACCCCGACGAGCGCATCACCTGCGCGACCGCAAGTGAAATCGCAGGTCAGACGTTCGACGACTTGAACGTGATGCTTATCGAGTTCGCAGGCTGCGCCGGTTCGCCTGCGGGCTCTAGCGCAGCCTCCGAGGCCCCGGCCGGCGCGTCTGCGCCCGCGGCGGCTTCTTTCGCGGCGGACTCTGCGGGCGCATCCCGCGCCGCGAGCTCCCGCTGGCCGTACGCTTCCTCGGGCATTCCCGACGAGCTCTTCATCCGCGGCGACGTTCCCATGACCAAGCAGGAGGTGCGCGCCGTCGCGCTCGCGAAGCTGCGCCTTACCGCGACCGACACCGTGTGGGATGTCGGCGCCGGCACGGGGAGCGTTTCGATCGAGGCGGCGCTCGTCGCGCGAGCGGGGTCGGTATGGGCGGTCGAGCGCAACGCGGCCGGCGTGCGGCTCATCCGAGAGAACGCTGATGCATTCGGGTGCGGCAACGTGCATGCGGTCCCCGGTGTCGCCCCTGAAGCGCTCGCGAAACTGCCCGTCCCCGACGCCGTGTTCGTCGGCGGGAGCGCGGGCGAGCTTCCCTCCATCGTGGAGGCGGCGCTCGAGAAGAACTCGCAGGTTCGCCTGTGCGTGCCATGCGTCACCGTTGAGACGCTCACCGAGGCGTGCGCGCTCCTCTCGGGTTCGCGCTTTAAGGGGTTCGAGGCGTGCCAGGTGTCGGCCGCCCGTGCCGAGGCTGTAGGCTCGCACCATCTTATGAAGGCGCAAAACCCCGTGTTCCTCGTCGGCGCGCGTGGTGCGGGCGCGGATGCCGAGGAGCTTGCCGAAGTCGGCGCGCTTGCTGAGTCGCCTGTCGGGGAGGACCTCTCTGTCGAGGGGAACCCATCCGTTGAGGTGGTCTCGCTTGCTAACTGCAGCGCCGCAGGTGGGGAAGGCGGCGCCCGGTGAGCACGTCCATCCCGCGCTTCATGGTCGCTGCGCCCTCGAGCGGGGGCGGCAAGACGGTCGTAACGTGCGCGCTCCTGCGCGCGCTCGCGCGCCGCGGCCTTGCATGCGCGGCCTTCAAATGCGGCCCCGACTACATTGACCCGCTCTTTCATCGCCGCGTCGTGGGTGCGCGCTCGGGCAATTTAGACGGCTTCTTCACCGACGCCCCGACGCTGCGCGCCCTGCTCGCACGCGGCGCCGCGGGCGCGGATGTCGCGGTGCTCGAGGGGGTCATGGGCTTCTATGACGGCATGGCACCCGGCGTGGCCGACGCGAGCAGCTATCAGGTTGCGTGCGACACGGAAACGCCGGTCGTTTTAGTGGCGAACGGGCGCGGGGCGTCTTTATCGCTCGCCGCCGTAATCCGCGGCATCGCCGAGTTCCTGCCTTGTGCGAACGTGCGCGGCGTCGTGCTGAACAAGACGAGCGCCGCTGCCTGCGCCTACGCGGCGCCTGCGATCGAGAAGCACACGGGCGTCGCGGTTTTGGGGAATATCCCCGCCGACGAGGCGTTCTCGCTCGAAAGCCGGCATCTGGGGCTTGTGACCGCCGACGAGGTCGAGCAGCTCTCCGCGCGCATCGACAAGATGGCCGAGCTGGTGGAAAAGAGCGTCGACGTCGACCGCTTGCTCGAAATAGCGGCGACGGCACCCGATATCCGCGAGGAACCTTACCGGTTGGAGCCGATCGCGGGAGCGCGGCTCATCGTCGCCGTTGCGCGTGACGAGGCGTTCTCGTTCTACTACGAGGAGAACCTGCGCGCGCTCGAGGATCTGGGTTGCGAGCTGGCCTTTTTCAGCCCCCTGTGTGATAGCGAGTTGCCCCGGGGGACAAGCGCCCTCTATCTGGGGGGCGGCTACCCGGAGCTCCATGCGCGGCAGCTCTCCGAGAACGCGCCGATGCGCGAGGCGGTGCGGCGCGCGGTGGAATCCGGCATGCCGACGGTCGCCGAATGCGGTGGGTTTCTGTACCTGCAGCGCGAAATCGCCGATAGCGAGGGGCGGCGCTGGCCTGTTGCGGGCGCCCTTGAGGGCGCAAGCGAGAACGGGGGAAGGCTGTCCCATTTCGGGTACGTGGAGCTTACTTCCCAACGCGACGGGCTCTACGGGCCGCGCGGCACACGCATCCGCGCGCACGAGTTCCACTACTGGCAGTCCACCTGCCCGGGCGGCGACTTTTGGGCGCAGAAGCCCCGGCGCGACAAGGGCTGGCCGTGCATGACGACCACCCCGTCCCTGGTGGCGGGCTTCCCGCATGTGTACTATCCTGCGAACCCCGACGTTGCGCGCGCGTTCGCGTCTGCCGCAGCGTCGTTCGCAGGGAGGAGGCGGCATGGCTGAAGCAACCGAAACCGCGCTTGCCTGCATCCGCGAGGAAGTCGAGCGCGCGTTCTCGTCGGCGCCGGGCGCCGTGCTCGAAGCCGCGCTTTCCCGGATCGCGCCCGCAGACGAGTGCGCCCGTGCCGCCGCGTACGCCGCGTGGGACTCCATCGCGCACCCCTTGGGGGGATTGGGCGACTTTGAAGACGCCGTCGCGTGTATCGCCGCAGCTCAGGGGAGCGCCGAGGTGGCCGAGTTTCCCCGTGCGCTCGCGGTATTCTTCTCCGACAACGGGGTCGTTGCCGAAGGCGTGTCGCAAAGCGGGCAAGATGTGACGCGAGCCGTCGCGCGCAACATGTGCGAGGGGGCCGCGAGCGCCTGCCGCATGGCGGCGTTCGCGGGTGCCGAGGTCGTGCCCGTCGACGTGGGTATGGCCCGGGGCATAGAAGACGCGCGCATGGTGCGCGCGAACGTGCGGCGGGGGAGCGGCAACATCGCTCTCGGCTCCGCTATGTCTCGCGATGGGGCCGTGCGCGCGATCGAGGTCGGAATCGCCGTCGCGTGCGGGCTTGCCCGCGCCGGCGTGCGCCTTCTCGCCGCGGGCGAGATGGGCATCGGCAACACGACCACCTCGGCGGCGGTGGCCGCAGTGCTCATCCGGGCGGACGCGCGGAGCCTTGTCGGGCGTGGCGCGGGGCTCTCGGACGCCTCGCTCGCGCGCAAGCGCGACGTGGTCGAGCGCGCTATCGACGCGAACTCGCCCGATCCCGCCGACCCGATCGACGTGCTCTCGAAGGTGGGCGGCTTCGACATCGCTGCGATGTGCGGCTTCTACCTGGGGGCCGCGGTCTCGAAGGCGCCGGCGCTCCTCGACGGGGTCATATCCTGCACGGCGGCCCTGTGCGCGGCGCGCCTGTGCCCCAACGCCTTGGGCTACCTCGTGGGCACCCACGCATCAAGCGAACCCGCAAGCCGGGAGCTCCTTCGCGAGCTCGGCATAAAGGCGCCCCTCGACGCAGGCATGCACTTGGGCGAGGGCGCGGGCGCCATGGCGTATCTCCCCCTTCTGGATTCGGCGCTGCGCGTGTACCGGGATGGGAAGACGTTCACGGCGACTGGCATGGCTGCTTACGAGCATTTCGAGGCCGGGAAATGACGGTGACGCTCGTCATCGGCGCCGCCGCGAGCGGCAAGAGCGCCTACGCCGAGTCCCTGTGCCTCGGGCACGACGGCCCCCGCGTGTATCTGGCAACGATGGAGCCCTTCGGGGAAGAGGGCGCCCGCCGCATCGCGCGCCATCGGGCGCTGCGCGAGGGCAAGGGGTTTTCCACCCTCGAGCGAACGCGTGACGTGGGCGCCGCAGTGTCCGGCCTTCCGCGCGGCTGCACGATTCTTTTGGAGGACGTGGGCAACCTGGTTGCGAACGAGCTTTTCGCGGAAGGCGGCTTGTCCCCACGTGACCCCGACGCTGCGGCGCGCGAGGTGCTCGGAGGCATCGAACGGCTCGCTCAGGCCGCTGCGTATACGGTGGTGGTCACCGTCGACGTGTTCGCCGATGAGATGCGCTACGATGAAGGGACCGAGGCATGGAGGCGCGCGCTCGCGCGCGTGAACGCGGGCGTGGCGGCGCTGGCCGACCGCGCAGTCGAAGTGGTATGCGGGATTCCCGTGTGGATGAAAGGTGAAGGACCTACAAGGTGAAGATAGCAGAGGCAATCGGCGCGGCGTTCGGAACGTTCTCGCGCATCCCCGTCCCGAAATCGGCCTGGACCGATTTCGGGTCAACCCATGCGCTTGCCGCGTTTCCCCTGGTGGGCCTTGCGGAAGGGTTCCTCATGACGGCGTGGGGACACGTTGCGAACCTGCTCGGCGTGCCCGCGACCATCGTCGCGGCCGTGCTCGTGGCGCTGCCTGTGGCGGTGACGGGAGGCATCCACCTAGACGGGCTCTGCGACACCTCCGATGCGCTTGCAAGTTGGGCCCCGCGCGAGCGAAAGCTCGAGATCATGCACGATCCGCGGGCGGGCGCCTTCGGGGTTATCGGTGTTGTTGTGTACCTTATTCTGCAGTTTTCCCTGTTCACCGCGCTGCCGCTTACGGCGGGGGCGTTCCTCGCGCTTCTGTGCTCGCTCGTGTTCTCCCGCGCGCTTTCGGGACTCGCCGTTGAATGCTGGCCTGCCGCGCGGGCGGACGGCATGGCCGCGGGGCTCTCGCCTGCGAAGAAGCGCGCGGCGATCGTCGTGCCGCTTTGCGCTTTCGCTGCGGCTTCGGCTGCAGGGATGGTCGCGTGCGCTCAGGCCGTCGGCGCCCTTATGGCGGTGGCGGGGCTTTTGGCGCTCGCGTGGTACCGCCATGTTGCCCTGTCCCGCTTCGGCGGGGTGACGGGGGATTTGGCCGGATGGTTTCTGCAATGGGCCGAGCTCGCGATGCTTGCCATGCTGGTGGCGGGGGGCATGCTCCTATGATGCTCGTGGTAGGCGGCGCGCATTCCGGGAAGAGGACCTTCGTGCGCGAAAAGCTCGGGTTCGCGGCGGACGATTTCGTCGACGCGGCGCAGTTTGCGGAGGGCGGCGTGCCCGCGGCTTTTGCCGGCCGCGTCGCATACCGTGCTGAGGAACTCGTACGCGCGCTCGACGCTGACCGGGCGCTCGAGCGGCTGATCGGCTTCGACGCAGTGATTCTGTCCTTGGTCGGCTCGGGGGTCGTCCCCATGCGTGCGGAAGACGCCCAATGGCGCGAGCGCGCGGGGCGCCTGGGATGCGCGCTCGCTGCGCGCGCCGACGTCGTCGTGCGCATGACGTGCGGGATTCCCCAGGTCATCAAGGGAAACCTTGATGATGCGCCTCGAGGGACGCAGGGCGCGGGCGCGCCTTTGGAAGTCGTCTTCGTGCGCCATGGTGCCACGGCGGGCACGGAAGACCATCGCTACAGCGGGGCGGGCACCGACGAGCCCCTGTCGAGCGCGGGCGAGCGCGCTTTGCGCGACCTCGCATGCTATCGTGTCGTGTTCCGTGTTATCACGAGCGGCATGGCCCGCACCGACCAGACGGCGCGCATCCTCTTCCCGAACGCGGAGCTTATGGCGTGCCCCGGTCTGCGCGAGATGGATTTCGGCGACTTCGAGGGACGAAGCGCCGCCGAGCTTAAAGAGGATGCGCGCTACCGCGCCTGGGTAGACTCCTGGTGCGAGACGCGCTGCCCGCATGGCGAGGGCAAGAGCGATTTCACCCGCCGCGTCGTCGCGGCGTTTCGGGAGGCGTGCAAATCGGAGCGTGCCCAGGGGAGTGGGCGCGCCGTCTTCGTCGTTCACGCGGGTACCGTGAAAGCGCTGCTCTCCGAGTTAGCTGTCCCGAAAATGGGATACTTCGACGTGCATACCGAGCCGGGCGGCGCATGGGCCGCCACTTGGGATGGGCGCTGCCTTCGCGACGTTCGCCCCGCTTCGGGGGGCGATGCCCGGTGATGACGATTCTTGCCGTCGCCGCCGGGTTCGCGGCCGACCTTGCCTTCGGCGACCCGCGCTGGCTTCCCCATCCCGTCGTCGCCATGGGGCGCGCGATCACGTGGGCCGAAGGCCGCCTGCGGGGCGCATTCCCGCAAACGTCCGCGGGCACGCGCGCCGCAGGGCTTGTGCTCGCCGTGGCGCTTCCGCTTGCGTGTGGGCTTTTGACCTGGGGAATCCTGCATCTTTGCGGCATGGTTCACTCCGGCTTGCGCTTCGTGGCCGAGGCATGGGCGAGCTATCAGATTCTCGCGGCATGCGAGCTGCGCCGCCAGAGCCTGGCCGTTGCCCGCGCGTTCTCGAAGGGCGGACTTGTCGCGGCGCGCGAAGCCGTCGGGCTCATCGTGGGACGTGACACGTCTGTTCTCGACGAGCAGGGCGTCGCGCGCGCCGCCGTGGAAACGGTGGCGGAGAACGCGAGCGACGGTGTCATCGCGCCGCTTTTCTACCTTATGATCGGGGGTGCGCCCTTGGGCATGGCGTACAAGGCGGTGAACACGCTCGACAGCATGGTGGGCTACAAAAACGAGCGCTACATCGACTTCGGCTGCGCCTCGGCGCGCCTCGACGATGCGGTGAACTGGATTCCCTCGCGGTTATCGGCCCTGCTCATGATCGCCGTGTGCCCGATCGTCGGGCTCGACGCGCGCGGGGCGGCGCGCATCTGGCGCCGCGACAGGCGTCGCCATGCGAGCCCGAACGCGGCGCAGACCGAGTCGGCGTGCGCGGGTGCGCTCGGACTGCGCCTGGCAGGACCCGCGGTGTATTTCGGCAAGCTCGTTGAGAAACCGACGATAGGCGACGCGTCCTGCGAAATCGAGTGGGGCGACATCGCCCGGGCGACAAGGCTCATGCTCGCCGCGTCCGTATGCGCGCTCGTCGTCTTCGGCGCCGCGCGCGCGGCGGTCGTGCTCGCCGTGGGGGCGATGGCATGAGGAAAGACCACGCCGCGCCCCGGGCTGCCGGGGGAATCCTGCGCGCCCGCACGCATGGGGGCAGCGCGCAATCGCTCGGCATCGCTTGCGAAGGGGGTGCCTCCGACCTCATTGACTTCTCGGTGAACGTGAATCCGGCAGGCCCCTCGCCGCGCGCCGTCGCCGCAGCTTGCAAGGCGCTTTCTCGAATCGACGCCTACCCCGATAGGGAAAGCCTCGCCCTCGTTCGCGCCCTAGCGCGCGACCAGGGCATTCCCGAAGATACTATCGTCTGCGGCGCGGGCGCGTCCGACATCATCTGGCGGCTCGCCGCGGCGGTGCGCCCGAAACGCATCGTCGTGTGCGCGCCGACGTTCTCTGAATATGCGGAGGCGGCATCGTACTACGGCGCATGCGTGCAGGAGTTCCCGCTCTCCGAAGCGGACGACTTCGACGTGCCCGCCTCCTTCGCCCGCGCGATCGAGGGGCCGGGAGACGTGGCGTACCTCTGCAATCCGAACAACCCGACGGGGCGCCTCGTCGACCCCCGTGTGATCGATGCCGCGGCCTGCCGCTGCGAGCAGGTGGGCGCGCTGCTCGTCGTGGACGAGTGCTTCCTCGGATTTGCGCCCGACGCCCGCGAAAGGAGCGTGGCCGCACGCGCCGCGTGTTCGCGCCATGTGGCCGTGCTCTCCGCGTTCACCAAGCTCTACGGAATGGCGGGGTTGCGGTTGGGATATCTGATCAGCGGAAACGCCCAACTCATCGAGGGGATTCGCCGGGCGGGGCAGGCGTGGCCCGTCTCTTCGGTCGCCGAGGCCGCGGGCATCGCCGCCCTGGAAGACGTCGAATACGTCTCGCGCACGCGCGATGTATTGGAGGGCGAGCGAGCGTGGCTTTCCCACGAGCTCTCCTCGCTCGGGCTTTCCGTCGTGCCGTCGGATGCGAACTTCCTTTTAGTCCGCACGCCGGCGAAAGACATCCCCGAGCGCCTGTATGATCAGGGGGTTTTGGTCCGCACGTGCGACTCGTTTTCGGTACTGTCCCGTTTCTGGTGCCGCGTCGCGGTGCGCACGCGCAAGGAGAACGCCCGGCTTGCGATGGCGTTCGGCCGTGCGCTTCGGGCGGAAGACGCATCGGGCGAAGGCGAACCCGACGAACGGGGCGGCGCTTCTTTCAGCGGCGCTATGGCGGGCGCGGATGGCCGAGGCTTGGCGAAGGAGGTCGATACCCGTGGGTAGGGCCAAGCCCATCATGATCCAGGGCACCATGTCGAACGCGGGGAAGAGCCTGCTCGCGGCGGGGCTGTGCCGCGTACTTTCGCAGGACGGCCTGCGCGTGACTCCTTTCAAGAGCCAGAACATGGCACTCAACAGCGGCGTCACGGCCGACGGGCTCGAGATGGGGCGCGCCCAGATCATGCAGGCCGAGGCGTGCGGCATCGCGCCCGACGTGCGCATGAACCCCATCCTGCTCAAGCCCGAAAGCGGCCACCGAAGCCAGCTCATCGTGGCCGGCAAGGCGCAGGGAGCCTTCGCTGCGAGGGACTACTTCGCGCGAAAGAAGGCGCTCATGCCGCAGATTTTGGAGGCGTTCGATTCGCTCGCGGAGGAAAACGACGTCATCGTCATCGAGGGCGCCGGCAGCCCCGCCGAAATCAACCTTGCCGAAAATGACATCGTCAACATGGGGCTCGCGCGCGCCGTGTCCTCCCCCGTGCTGCTTGCGGGCGACATCGACCCGGGCGGGGTATTTGCCCAGCTCTACGGCACGGTCGCGCTCCTTGCGCCCGAGGACCGCGCGCTTTTGCGGGGGCTTGTGGTGAACAAGTTCCGCGGCGATGTGGAAATCCTGCGCCCGGGTTTGGCCCCGCTCGAGAAGATGTGCGGGGTTCCCGTCGTGGGGGTCGTGCCGTATCTCACGCTTGACCTGGACGACGAGGACTCGCTCGCGCCGCGCCTATCTGCCCGCGAGGCGCGCGGCGTCATCGACGTCGCCGTCGTGCGTCTTCCGCATCTGTCGAACTTCACCGACTTCGACCCGCTTTCGCGCGTGCCCGGCGTGGGCGTGCGCTACGTTTCCTCGACGACCGATCTGGGCCGACCCGACCTGGTGGTGCTTCCCGGCTCGAAGACTACGCTCGACGACGCGCGTTGGCTTGCGGCTAGCGGCATCGGAGCCTGTGTACGCGCGCTTTCGGGCGCGGGCACGCCGGTGCTCGGCATATGCGGAGGCTACCAGCTTTTGGGAGACGAGCTTTCCGACCCGCACGGCAGGGAAGGCGCTGGTACCGCGCGCGGGCTCGGGCTCATCCCTGCAAGTACGGTTTTCAAGGAGGAAAAGCGCCTCGCCCAGTCGGCACTGCGCATCACGGGCGCCCAAGGCGCGTTCTCGGTGTGGAACGGCATGATGGCGCGCGGGTACGAGATTCACGACGGCGAAACGACCGTCTCCTGCGCCCCTGCGGGCACGATTGGCGGCAAACCGGAAGGCGCGGCCTGCGGTAACGTGTTCGGAACCTATCTCCACGGCCTGTTCGACGAACCGGGGGTGGCGCTCGCCCTCGCGCGCTCGCTCGCGCGCATGCGCGGCCTGCCCGAGAGCGTCGTGGGTGACGCGGGCGCGGCGTCCGCGGCCGATCACCGTGCGCGCGAGTTCGACCGCCTGGCCGACGTCGTGCGCGGGGCGCTCGACATGGAGTATGTCTACCGCATTATCGAGGAGGGCGTATGATCCACGTGTATCATGGCGACGGCAAAGGCAAGACCACGGCGGCGATGGGCCTCGCCCTTCGCATGCTCGCTGCAGGCCGCCGCGTCGTCGTCGTACAGTTCCTGAAAGACGGCGAAAGCGGGGAGGTGCGCCTGCTCGCTGAGCATTTCGGCGTGCCCGTGTTCGCGGGGAAGGCGTCGGACAAGTTTACCTGGTCGATGACGTCGGAAGAACTTGCCGCGACGTGCGAGCTGCACGATGGGAACCTCGCTTCCGCGCTCGTCGAGCTCGAGTGCGCGCAAGAGGGACTGCTCGTGCTCGACGAGGCGCTCGACGCGCTTTCGAAGGGGCTTGTCGACGAGGCGCTTGTGGATCGCGCACTCGATATGTCCGCGCTCGGCGTCGAAGTAGTGCTCACCGGGCGCGCGCCTTCCCGCAAGATCGTGGAGAAGGCCGACTACATAACCGAGATGCGGTGCGAGAAACACCCCTACGCTCAGGGGATATGTGCAAGAGAAGGAGTGGAGTACTAGATGGATTCCAAGGAGATGGCGCCTGGCGACATCGAGCGGCGCAGCTTCGAGATCATCACCGAAGAGCTCGGCGGCCGCACGTTCCCGCCGTTCGAAGAGCCCGTCGTGAAGCGCGTCATCCATACCACTGCCGACTTCTCGTACGCCGATTCCCTCGTGTTCACCCATGACGCCGTGCACTGTGCGCTCGACGCACTGCGCGCAGGGGCCACGGTGCTCACCGACACGAACATGGCGCTCGCAGGCATAAGCAAGCCCGCGCTCGCGAAGCTCGGCTGCAAGGCCGTGTGCTTCATGGCCGACCCTGATGTCGCCGCGGCTGCGCGCGCCGCGGGCACGACTCGCGCCGTTGCGAGCATGGACAAAGCTTGCGGCATCGAGGGTCCGCTCATCGTGGCCGTCGGCAACGCTCCCACAGCACTTCTGCGCCTCGCCGAGCTCATGGACGCGGGGAAGATCGCGCCCGCTCTCGTCGTTGGGGTGCCGGTCGGGTTTGTGAACGTGGTCGAGGCGAAAGAGGAGCTACTCGCGCGACGCGTGCCGGCCATCGTCGCGAGGGGTCGCAAGGGCGGCTCGACCGTGGCGGCCGCCATTATGAACGCGCTACTCTACCAGATCACGCGCACAGGCGGCCCGAAGTGACGGCGCTGCGCATCTTCGCCGGGACCACCGAGGGCCGCCTTCTGTGCGAATGGGCGAGCGGGGTGGGCATCCCCGCCCGTGCCTACGCGGCAACCGAGTACGGAGGCGAGCTTTTGGGCGAGCTTCCGGGCATCGAGGTGCATGCGGGCAGGCTCGACGATGCCGACATGGAGCGCGAGCTTTCCGGCGCGTACATCGTTGTCGACGCCACGCACCCCTTCGCTACGCTCGCAAGCGGCAACATCCGGGCCGCTTCGCTCGCCGTGGGTGCACGATGCCTGCGCCTTGCGCGCCCGGTCGAGGCGCTGCCCAAAGGCGTCGTGCCGGTCGCGTCGATCGCCTGCGCGGCGCGCTTTCTCTCCGAGAACCCGGGTCGCGCGCTTCTCACGACGGGGAGCAAGGAGCTTGCTCCCTACACGCGCGTCGCCGATTTCGCGGAACGCTTCTTTGTGCGTGTGCTCCCGCTGCCCGGTGCTATAACGAAGTGCATCGACGCGGGGTTTTCGCCGTCGCACGTCATCGGCATGCAGGGGCCCTTCACCCGCGAGCTCAACGAGGCGATGCTTCGGCAGGTGGGCGCCCAGTGGCTTGTGACTAAGGACTCGGGAACCGTAGGCGGCACGGCCGAGAAGCTCGCCGCCGCGCGCGACGTGGGAGCGCGCTGCATCGTGGTCACCCGTCCCGCCGAGGGAAGCGGGGCCCTTTCGCTTCGGGAAGTGGAAGACGCGCTCTTACGGGAGTTCGCGCGCTAGGCGCTCGCAGCGCCTGCGCGCCCTCCCGCCCGCGAGGAGGAGCGCCCCGAGCAAGCTCGACCCGTACAAGCCCGTCATCCGCCAGTAGCTCGAGGACGACGCCCGGAACTGGCGCAAACAGCCCTTCAATGAGTTGCGGTGAAATAGTGTCTGTTTTTTCTGCTAGATAGCATATTTCAGTCCCTAATTCACCGCAACTTGTCGGTGGTGGCTTACTGGTAGCGTAGGCACTCCACCGGGTCGAGCTTGGCGGCTCGGCGGGCGGGGTAGAAGCCAAAGATTACGCCGATGCCGACGGAGACGGCGAAGGCCAGCAGCACCGTGGCGATTGAATAGCTCGGTGTGATCTGCCCGCTGGCACCGAGCTCGCTGAGAACCCCTGATCCTGCGGCAAACATCGCGAGGCCCCAGGCCAGCAGATAGCCAATCAGGACACCCAGCAGGCCACCGGTGACGCACAGCGCCGAGGACTCGGCCAAAAACTGCGCGGTGATATCGCGACGACTGGCGCCCAGGGCACGGCGAATACCGATCTCGCGGATTCGCTCGGTCACGTTGGTGAGCATCATATTCATAATGCCGATCCCGCCGACAAGCAGCGAGATACTGGCGACAGCACCCATGATGAGCGAGAATGCGCCCATAAAGGAGTTGAGTGCATCGATGGCGCTTTTCATGGAGGTCGCCGATACGCTGTCGTACTCATCGTCCTCCGAGATGCCCTTCATCGCGCGCACCTTGGACTCGATGTTTTTGCAGAGCTCATCCATGTCCGTGCCCTCGGCGGCAAGTGCCGTCACGCTGGGGAATGAAGGATTCTCGTCGCCAAACAGGCCGGAGATGGTTTCGCGTGGCATATACAGCGTGAGCGAGCCCATGGAGTCGCTGCCGCCATCAATCACGCCTACAATCTGCACCTCGCCGTTGGACACTTTGATGGTTTTTCCCAGCGCATCCTGTTCGTTGCCGTAAAGCTGATCGGCGCCGCCGCGGCTGATGAGCGCCACGCGCGAGCCTGCCTTTGACTCGACATCGGTGTAGGTGCGCCCCACAACGAGCTTACTGGCACCCACGGCGTCGAGCATGTCGCTATCGACACCCTGTGCCATGACGGTATAGCTTTTATCGCCGATCTTGTACTCGGTATACGCGCTGTTGACAATGCCGATCTGTTCTATCTGCGGTACCAGTTTTTTAAGCTTCTGGACGTCAGAATCAGAGAGTTCTTGGGACGAATAGATCTGAACCATGCGAGCTGCGTTGAGGCCCAAGCTGTTGACCAAGCTGTTTTGGATGCCGCCGATGAGCGAAGTCATGGCGATAACCGAGGCGATGCCGATGACAATGCCCAGGATGGTGAGCAGGCTGCGACCCTTGTTGGCCTCGAGCGAGTGAAGGGCTTCCTGGATAAGATCGCGGGCGCTCATGTCATCACTCCTTTCGGCGGGTTGGCGGAGGCGGAAATCATGGGCAGGCTATCTATGGCGCTGCGTAGGGTCCGCGGTGCATGCGGAATATACGCGCCGTCGTGAATGCGACCGTCGCGGATGGTCACGGCACGGTCGGCCTCGGCGGCGATGCCGGGGTCGTGTGTGATAAGCACGATGGTTTTGCCGCGCTCCTGGAGCTTGTGGAAGGTTTCCATGACGAGCGCTCCCGTGGCGGAGTCCAGGTTGCCCGTCGGCTCGTCGGCCAAAATGATGGGTGGATCGTTGACAAGGGCGCGCGCGATGGCGACGCGCTGCATCTGACCGCCCGAGAGCTCGGATATGCGGTGGTCCCAGTGGTCGACGGGCAGCGTGACAGCCTGCAGCGCGTGCACGGCGCGCATTTCGCGCTGGCTTCGGGGCACGTTGGTGTAGGCCAGCGGCAGCATGACGTTTTCGATAACCGACAGGCGCGGCAGCAGGTTGAAGCTTTGAAAGACAAAGCCAATGCTCAGCGCGCGCACCTCGGTGAGCTCATCATCGTCGAGTTCGGCGACGTTGAGCCCTTGCAGGTAATAGTCGCCCGCCGTTGGTTTGTCCAGGCAGCCCAGGATGTTCATGAGCGTCGACTTGCCTGAGCCCGAGGGGCCGGTGATGGCGACGAACTCGCCGGGATCAACCGCCAGGCTCACGTTGTGCAGAATATGGGCGCAGCCGGCCTCGCTCTCGAAGATGCGGTGCACGTTGCGGATGTCGATGACGGGACGCATTACATGCCCTCGTCGGCAGACGTATTGTCGCCGCCGTCTGCCGTCATGCCTGTGCCGGTATCCGTCACGATGGTGTCGCCGTCGCGTAGCTTGGTAACCGGGACGTCTGGGTTGATTTCGTTGCCCTGGTCGTCGCGCTTGACCTGCGTCTTGCCGACTACGGCTTCGTTATCGTTTTGCGTCACGACGTTCACTTTCACGCGACGGGTTTGCTTGCCCTCGTCATCGGTTGCCACGTTGACGTAATAGTGTTCGCCATCTTCGGTCATGAGTGCCATCGTCGGCACCATAACCACGTCGTCGAGCTTCTCGGTCACTACCGAGACCTCGGCAGTCATACCCGGCTTGAGGCGACTGTCGGGTGCTTCGATGAGGATGTCGACGTTAAAGGTCACGCTGCCGCCGCTACCGGAGCCGGAGTCAGAGTTTGCAACCGAGGCGATAGCCGTGACGGTGCCCTGGCTCACGATATCGGGAAACGCGGGATAGGTCACGTTGGCGCTTTGGCCCACGGCAATTTTGGCGATATCCTTTTCGCCTACCTGAACCGTCACCTTCATCTTGGACAGGTCGGCGATCTGCATGCACTGCTTGCCGCCGCTCGTATCGCTTTCGCCCATGATCATTCCGCCTGTTACCGTGGCGCCCACCTTGGCGTTGAGCTCCACGATGCTGCCCGAGCTCGGGGCCGTGACCGTTCGGCTGGCGGCCTTGGCGTTCGCCTGATCGAGGTTTGCCTGGGCCGATGCGAGACTGCGCTGAGCGGCCGATACGGCGTTCGTGTCCGCTGATGCGGCGGAGATGCCAGCCGCTGCGGAACCTCCGTCGACGTCCGTCGTTGGGTTGGCCTGCGCGGCAGCTGCGGCTTTCTGCGCGTTGGCGAGGTCTTCTTGAGCGGCTGCAACTGCACGCTGCGCCTCGGCAACGTTACGATCGAGCTCGTCGTTTTTAATGGTCATGAGCACGTCGCCCTCGTTGACGGATTGGCCCGCCTGCACGTTGATCGAATCGACCGTGCCGTCGACAGAAGGGGAGACCACTGAGGACGAAATGGGTTTGAGCTGGCCTTTCGCCTCGACCGTTGTGCTAAACGTGCCCTCGGTCACCATGTCGGTTACCGGCTCGCTAGCGCCCTGTGGCTGCGCATTGATAACCAGGGTTGCGACAATGGCAATGAGCGCGATGGCACCTACGACGCCGACGGCAATACCGCGTCGAATCAGCTTTTTGCGTCGACGGTCGGCACGTTTTGCCTTGAGCTTGGCGTACGCCTCTTCATCGGAAATCTCGGCCGTATCGTTCGTGCGTTCGCTCTGCTTGTCGGCATGTACGTTTGTAATCAGAGGAATCGTTTCGGTGGCACCTTCGGGCGTGTGCTCGGTATCATCCGGGCCCGGGGCGATCGTGGGGACATTCGGCATAGCGTCTCCTTTATAGATAGAACCTCGATAAGTATATGCGCCCATCGGTTGGGATGGGCGCATAGGACGGTTTCTTTCGGAACTGTTAGATTGTTTGCAGCGGTTCCACGTTGTATTAATGCGCGCGTTGCACTACGAGTGGACAACCACGCACAGGCCGACTTTGATGCAGTCGTGAAGTGCCTTTGCATCGGCCAGGCGCAGGTTGATGCAACCGTGGCTGCCGCACCACTTGTACGACTCGGCATTATCGAAGCTCTTGTCGTTTTGCCAGGTGGCGTCGTGGAATCCGACCATATTGCCCTCGAACGGCATCCAATAGCTGACCGGGCTCTCGTATTTGGGCTTGCCGGTCTCGGGGTCCTTGGCACCGATAAGCTTGCTGGCGCCATTGTTGCTGTTGATCTGCCATACGCCCTCGGGGGTGGCGTCCTCTCCCGGCTTGCCAGAAATAAAGTTGGCCTCCCAAACGATATTACCGTTCTCGTCATAGTAGCGCGCGTGCTGCTCGGACAGATCGACGTCGATATACGCCTTCCAGTCGGGCTCTCCCTTTGCTGTAAAGGTGTCGGCCTTCTGGGAGTACTTGATCTCGATTTCGCCGGTCTGCTTGTTGTTAATGGCGTCCTCGACCTGCTTGGCGAGCGAGCTGCTGTCAATGGACCAACCAAAGTCACCGCCTTCGACGGCACACTGCTTGCCATCGGCGCGCGTCCACCAGCGAGTGGAGCCCACGGTATTAAAGCCGTTCGCGAGCTCGGCTGCCCAGCTGCTGATTTGCGACGTATCGAGCGTGGGGTTGGCAGGATCGGCAAAGCTGATCCACTGCAACACGGAGCTGCCATCAACCTTTCCGGCATCCTCGCCGTTGAGCTTGAGGGTCACGTTGACGCCCAAGAAGTTGTTGGCGGCATTGCATGCGGACTGAATCTGATCATCGGTCAGCGTTCCATTAAGCGGCTCATAGGCATCGTTGCCGAGCTTGGAAAGATCTACGGTCTCGGCCAGCGAGGCAAGCTCGAGCTCGGCATACTTAATGATATGCTCGCGGTTGAGTTTTTCGTTGGAGCGTGCCTTCTCGACGGTAAACTTGCCGGCCTGCTCGTCATAGGAGCTATTGGCCTCGAACGTGCCCGAACGGCCCTCGTTAAACTCATCGATGGCGGTGCCCAGATCCTTCTCAAACTGCTTTTGGTCAAAGGTATCGGAGAGCATGGACAGGTCGACGTCTTGATCAAGATCGACTTCGTTGGAGGTAGCGGTTGTTTTGGTCTTGCCACTTAAGGATTCCATAAGGCGGACCGGCCATACAAAGGCTTCGTTGTGGTTGATGATCTCTTTTGCGGCAGCTTCGCCGTCGACGATGGGCTCATCGGACTCGGGCTGATAGGTCCAGCTAAAGTCATCGCCCGCCACGGTGAGCTTATAGTGCTTCCACGCCGAGTTGACCTTGGTGGCGGCAGACGAAGCGTTGGAGAACGAGACGTCGACGCCGGCGATGGTGGTGTTGGGGTAGGCTACCTGCGAAAACGCTACGACGCCTACGATATAGACAATGACGATAAGACCCAGGAGGACAAAGAGCGTCGTCTTTTTGCCCGACTTATTGTTCCCGGTGGGTTTGCGCGCGGGGCCGCGATCGCCTCGACCGTGCTTGGGGGGCTGCTTGGGCGTATTGCCGTTTGCCTGGCGCTGCTGACGTTGCTGGCGCTGCTGGTTCGGGCGTTGCGAAGCGTTTGCCGCACCACGTTGCTGACCGTGGCTCGGCGCGATAGGACGCGGCGACTGAACGCCGCCGGTGTGCCTGCTTGGCTGCTGCGGATCGGGAATCAGTTGAGTTCGATCGTTTTGCGACATCGTGTGCATATCCTTCGAATTTCGCCTTGCGGCTCATCGTATTTTTACTGGGCTTGCATTATAGCGATTACCTAGTTGATTGTGGTATGGAAACGGTGGCATTCAAAAGAGATGGGACATTTGTCCCACCTTCGAGTCGTTCTTTGTCGCTATCCGCACACACCGCATTTTGCACAGGCTGAAAGTGCGGCCGGAGCCTGCGCGATGCCGCCCTTTGCCGTCTCGCGCAGCGTGGCCGGCAACGCGTGGCCCACCGAGAGCATGACGTGTGCCATCTGATCAAACGGCACCAGGCTCTTAATGCCGGCAAGTGCAAGCTGCGCCGAGCTAAATGCCGCGGCCACGCCGATGGCATTGCGGTTTTGGCACGGCACCTCCACGAGGCCGCCCACCGGGTCGCAGACCAAGCCCAGCAGATTACTCAGCGCGATGGAACTGGCATCGAGCGCCTGCTCGGGTGTGCCGCCGAGCATCTGCACCAGTGCGGCGGCGGCCATGGCGGCCGCACTTCCGACCTCGGCCTGACAGCCGCCCTCGGCGCCGGCAACGCAGGCGCTCGTGGTGAGGTTGAGGCCGATGGCGGCGGCACAATAAAGGGCATCCATGACCTGCTCGTCGTCCAGCTGCAGATGGTCTGCGAGCGCTAGCACGCAGCCGGGCACAACGCCCGCGGATCCTGCCGTCGGAGCTGCGACGATCACGCCCATGGTGGCGGAGCGCTCGAGCACGGCCATGGCGCGGGCCACGGCGTCGGTCTGGACGGCGCCCATCAGGCTTATGCTCAGATCGTTTCGGCTGGTGGCATCGACAAGCTTTGCCTCGCCGCCGATGAGGCCGCCGAGCGAGCGCTGTGGATTGGAAATGGGGGCTGTGGTCTCTTCGCGCATGACGTCGAGTACGCGGCGCATGGCGGCGATAGCGTGTGCCTCGCCGGTCAGACGTGCCTCGCGCACGGCCATGACGGCGCCGATGTTGAGCCCCAGTTCCTCGCACGCATCGAGCAGCTGCTCGCCGTCGTCGAAGATTTCCTTTGCCGAGACGCCGGGGGAGAGCGACGAGGCAGAACCGGGGAGTTCGATAAAGGTCGCGTAATCGACATTGTCGAGCTTGCGGAGCATGGGGACGACGGTGTCGTCGGGGGCGCCGTCGGTCTCAAAGACGGAGTAGGCCTGGCCGCCCACTTCGGTGCGGTAGGTGCGGCAGAAGGCGATGTTCACATGGGCGTAGGCGAGCAGGTTGGTGAGCGCTGCGAGCACGCCGGGGACGTCCTGGTGCGCCACGAAGAGCGTGGAATACATGCCCGAGATGTCGACGCCGACGCCGTTAATGCGGCTGATGCGCATCTTGCCGCCGCCCAAGCTCTCGCCGCGGACCTGCGCCGTGGCGCCCGTGGCGTCGACCATATCGATGTCGACGGTGTTGGGGTGGATGGAGGCGTCGTCGCCCTTGATGTCAAAGTGATATTCGAGGCCCTGCTCACGTGCGAGGTTAAAGGCCTGCTTGATGTTCTCGTCATCGGTGTCGAGGCCCAGAATGCCCGCGACGAGAGCGCGGTCGGTGCCGTGGCCGCGGTAGGTGTGGGCGAAGGAGTTCCACAGGCCAAAGGTGACTTTGGTGATGCGGCCTTCCAGCAGGCTGGCGGCAACTTGTGCGCAGCGCAGGGCGCCGGCGGTGTGCGATGAGCTGGGGCCGACCATGACGGGCCCCAAGATCTCGAATGCCGAGGTCGTAGCTAGTGTTTGCGGCTTGCCTGCCATATGCGCTCCTGTTCTATCCCGTCGTTCCGAGGGACGGGGCATACTCTGTCCCGCCGTTCCGAGGGCTTTAGTATTTGGTCGCCTGCTCGGACAGTCCTGCTCGCACGGAGGCCACATTAAGTGGCCTCCGGCTCGTGCGGAACTCGCGATCGACCAAATACTAAAGCCCTCGGAACTTAGGATACATGGTTGGAGTCGCTCTGCTGCGAAATTTATAGGCCTATGACCTATTCCATGTCCCAGGTCGGCTCATCTTCACCACCTTTAAATAAAAAAGAAGTACCGGTTGGAGCCGGTACTTCTTTTGGTGCGTTGTTTCTTGGCTGTAGCTTTTGCCGTTAGCTTAAAGTCCGCAGGCTGCTTTGAGTTCTTCGACTCGGTCGGTATTCTCCCAGGTGAAGTCGGCGTCTTCGCGGCCGAAGTGACCGTAGGCTGCCGTCTTTTCGTAGATGGGGCGACGCAGGTCTAGGTCGCGGATGATTGCGCCCGGGCGCAGGTCGAAGGTCTTCTCTACGGCCTCGACGATCTTGTCCTCGGCAACATGCGCGGTACCGAAGGTGTCGACCATGATTGAGAGGGGCTTGGAAACGCCGATGGCGTAGGCAAGCTCGACTTCGCATCGTTCGGCCAGACCGGCGGCGACCACGTTCTTGGCGACCCAGCGCGCGGCATACGCGGCGGAGCGGTCAACCTTGGTGCAGTCCTTGCCGCTAAAGGCGCCGCCGCCGTGACGGCCGTAGCCGCCATAGGTGTCGACGATGATCTTGCGGCCGGTGAGGCCCGTGTCGCCCATGGGGCCGCCCACAACAAAGCGACCGGTGGGGTTCACGTAGATGTCCGCGTTGTCCCACGGCATGTTCTCGGCGGCCATGACCGGGGTAATGACATGCTCGATGAGGTCGGCCTTGATCTTGCCCATGTCCTCAATCTCGGCGGCGTGCTGCGTGGAGATGACGATGGTCGTGACCTCGACGGGCTTGCCTTCCTCGTAGCGCACGGTGACCTGGGTCTTGCCGTCGGGACGCAGATAGGCGAGGGTACCGTCGTGACGCACGGCGGCCAGGCGCTCGGCCAGGCGGCTTGCCAGGTAGTGCGGCATGGGCATGAGGGTCTTGGTCTCGTTGGAGGCATAACCGAACATCATGCCCTGGTCGCCGGCGCCGATCAGGTCGATCGGGTCGGTGGTAGCGCCGGTCTGGGTCTCGAAGGACTCGTCAACGCCCTGGGCGATATCGGGCGACTGCTCGTGGATGAGGCTCATAACGCCGCAGGTGTCGCAGTCAAAACCGAACTTGGCGCGGTTGTAGCCAATGCGGCGGATGACGCCGCGGGCGATTTCCTGTACGTCGACGTAGGCCTGGGTGCGAATCTCGCCGGCGACGATGACGGTGCCGGTGGTCACGAGGGTCTCGCAGGCGCAGCGGACGTTCTCCACGTTGGCGGGCACGCCGTTGGGGGCGATGTAGCCCTGCTCCTGCAGCTCTATTTCTTTGGCGAGGATTGCGTCGAGGACGGCGTCGCTGATCCGGTCAGCGATCTTATCGGGATGACCTTCGGTCACCGACTCCGACGTAAAAACAAAGGACCCGTGTTGGGGTGGGATGGAACGAAGTTCTTCTGACATGATTGTCCTTTCAAAAACGTGTCCCGGCGACCGTTACCATTCCGCCGGGCTCTCTATGCAAGGGCACATCATAGCGCGTAAATCAAACATTCACACCCTTTCCGCACCTACTCATTGGGGACAGACTTTAATGATCAGCCTTACCTAAGTGCCGACAGGTTGCCCAAAGACTGATCATTTAAGTCTGTCCCCAATGAGTGGGTCGGTGCCCTTTGTGCGGAGGTGGGCATTGTTGCTTTATACTAATGCGGTTAGACATCCATCCTGCAATCGAGGAGATTTCCATGGCATCAGACGTTCGCGTCCGCTTTGCACCCTCACCGACGGGCAAGCTGCACATCGGTGGCGCCCGCACCGCTATCTATAACTGGGCTTTCGCCCGTGCAAACGGCGGCACGTTCATCCTGCGCATCGACGACACCGACCCCACCCGCTCTACCGACGAGAACACGCAGATTATCCTGCGCGCCATGCGTTGGCTGGGCCTGGACTGGGACGAGGGTCCCGAGGTGGGCGGCGATTTTGGCCCCTACGCCCAGACCGAGCGCCTGGACCTGTACAAGCAGGCCGCCCAGAAGCTTTGGGACGAGGGCAAGGCCTATCCCTGCTTCTGCACCAAGGAGCAGCTCGACGCCGATCGCAAGGCCGCGCAGGAGCGCAAGGACCCCTTCCAGGGCTATCAGCGCCGTTGCCGCGACCTTGATCCCGAGGAGGCCCGCCGTCGCATCGAGGCCGGCGAGTCCTACGTCCTGCGCATCAAGGTGCCCGAGGACCGCGGCGACGTCGTCATCCACGACGCCGTTCACGGCGAGGTGACCTTCGACGCCAAGGAGCTCGACGACTTTGTCATCTTCCGCTCCGATGGCACGCCCACGTACAACTTTGCGACCGTCGTCGACGACGCCATGATGAAGATCACCCATGTCATCCGCGGCGACGACCACCTCTCCAACACCCCGCGCCAGGTCATGGTCTACGAGGCCCTCGGCGCGCCCGTGCCCACGTTCGCCCACATCTCCATGATTCTGGGCGCCGACGGCAAGAAGCTCTCCAAGCGCCACGGCGCCACCTCAGTAGAGGAGTACCGCGACGCCGGCTACCTGTCCGACGCTTTCGTCAACTATCTGGCGCTGCTCGGCTGGTCGCTTGACGGCGAGACCACGATCATCCCGCGCGATGTCCTGGCCAGCAAGTTCTCACTCGACCGCATCTCCAAGAACCCGGCGACCTTCGACCCCAAGAAGCTCGACTGGGTCAATGCCGAGTACATCAACGGCATGTCCGATGCCCAGTTTGCCGACGAGATCATGGTCCCCGAGCTGCACGAGGCGGGTCTCATCGAGGGCAACGTCGAGTACGGCGAGGACTGGATTGACGCACTCGCTGCCATCGTCAAGCCGCGCACCAAGATGCCAGCCGACGCCGTGACCGTCGCCGCTCCCATCTTTGCTACGGCCGAGACGCTCGAGTATGATGAGAAATCCGTTAACAAGGGCCTGGCCAAGGAAGGCATGGGCGCCATCCTGGACGCCGCCAAGGCCGCGCTCGAGGGCGTGGACGAGTGGACAGCCGCGAACATCGACGCCGCGCTTGAGCCGCTGCCCGAGCAGATGGACCTCAAGAAGCGCGTGGTGTTCCAGGCCGTGCGCGTCGCCGTTTGCGGCAACATGGTGAGCCCTCCGCTGGGCGAGACCATGGCGCTCGTCGGCTGCGATGACTGCCTGGCACGCATCGACCGCGCCCGCACGATGGCGCTGTAGCAGCTGCGCAAACGTATGTATTCGAGCCCCGTTCACCCCGAGCGGGGCTCTTGTTTCTGTACCGATGAGTGGGTTGCTGGGACAAAATAATCAGTGGTGTTTGTCCCGTGTTCGAGCGACGCAACAAGCTCGACACTCGTATCGGCCATGGGACAAACACCACTGATTATTTTGTCCCACCCCTTTCAGGTCCGTTCGTTAGAGGTGGTGTATGGCTCAACAACTGTCGCTGTTTGGTTCACCGGAACCGGAGGAGGCTCTGGTGAAGCTCATGCCTGCCGCTGCCTCGGCTCAGCCTAAGCCTGCACCTGAGCCCATCGCTGCCTACGCGAGCGTGGTTCTCGACATTCCTACCCGAGCGCTGTCCGAGCCATTCGCCTACGGCATTCCCGAGTCCCTTGCCAACGAGGCCCAGGTCGGATCGACGGTCCTGGTCCACTTTGGCAACCGTGCCGCCGCAGGCTACATCGTCGATATTGCGCCCGAGCTGGGCGACCTGCAAGGCAACAACGCCCTTGACCTTTCGCGCATCAAGCCTGTCGAAGCCATCCTCAGCAAACCGCTCTTTACCGCCGAGGCTGCACGCATTGCGCGCTGGATGAGCCGCGAGTATGTCGCGACGCTTTCCGAGTGCCTGCGCCTGTTTTTGCCACCGGGCGGCAGCCCGCGTGTGGTCAAGGGCGACGACGGCGTGTGGACGGTTGAACGTCCAGCCGTCAAACCCATCCAAAACCGCTGGGTGATGCTTACGCCCGAAGGCTTTGACTACACGCCACCCAAGACCGCGGTCCGCCAGCGCCAACTCATCGAGGCGCTCCAGTGCGGACCGGTCACGACGCGCGACCTCAACCTTCTCTATAACAGCATGTCGGCGACCATCAAGGCGCTCGAAAAACGCGGCGTTGTGGTGGTGGAAGAGCGCCGCGCCTGGCGTGGCTGCGGCGAGCAGACCACGCTGTCCTCGGCAAGCGGCAAAGCGCCGGTCTCCCTTACCAGTGGCCAGCAACAGGCACTCGCGCAGATTGAGCGCGCCCGTCTGGACGCTCATGGCGACGTGGTGCTGGTCGACGGCGTCACCGGCTCCGGCAAAACCGAGGTTTACCTCTCCGCCATCGAGCGCGTGCTCGCAGCCGGTCGCTCGGCCTGCGTGCTGGTGCCCGAGATTTCGCTGACGGCCCAGACCGTCGGCCGCTTCCGTTCGCGCTTTGGCGAGACGGTCGCCGTGTTCCATTCGCGGCTTTCGGCCGGCGAGCGCCTGGACCAGTGGGATATGGTTGCCAGCGGTGCGGCCCGCGTGGTCGTCGGCGCACGTTCGGCGCTCTTTTGCCCGCTTGGCGACCTGGGCCTCATCATCATTGACGAGGAGCACGAGACCAGCTACAAGCAGGGGTCCAGTCCGCGCTACCACGCGCGCGAGGTGGCGGCCGAGATGGCGCGGCGCTACCGCTGCCCGCTCGTGTTGGGCTCCGCCACGCCCTCGGCCGAGGCCCTCGACCACTGCCGCCGTGGAACGTATAACGGCACCACTTGGACGCGCGTCGAGATGCCCGAGCGCCCGGGACACGCCGTGCTGCCCGAGGTCCGCATTGCCGACCTGCGCCGCGAGTTTTCGCACGGTAGCCGTTCAATGTTCTCTAAACCGCTGATGGAAGGTTTGGAGCGCGTTGTAGAGCACCGCGAGAAGGCCGTGCTGCTGCATAACCGCCGTGGCTTTGCGCCGTTCCTGATGTGTCGCGAGTGCGGCTGCGTTCCCACCTGCAACCACTGCTCCACCGCGCTTACGTATCACGAGCGCACGCACACGCTGCAATGTCACACATGCGGATCCTCCTGGCGCGTGCAGCCGTATCCCGCGCCCACGAGTCGTTGCCCCAAATGTGGCAGTCGCTACCTGGCAAAAATGGGGCTGGGCACGCAGCAGATCGAGGACGCACTGCACCAGATGCTGCCCGAGGACGTCGCCATCATCCGCATGGATGCCGATTCCACGCGCGGCAAGGATGCGCACAAAAAGCTGCTCGAGCAGTTCGATGCTGCCGATTGCGCCGTGTTGCTGGGCACCCAGATGATCGCCAAAGGCCTTGACTTTCCCGAGGTCACGCTCGTGGGTGTGGTCAATGCTGACTTCGCCCTCAAGCTGCCGGATTTCCGCGCAGGGGAGCGCGCCTACGATTTGCTTGAGCAGGTCGCCGGTCGCGCCGGTCGCGGCGATCGCCCTGGCGAGGTCATCATCCAGACGTATCTGCCCGAGGATCCGGTCATTCGCGCCGTCGCCGAGCACGATCGCTCGATCTTTACCGACTACGACCTGGACCAGCGTCGCGACGCGCTGTACCCGCCGTTTGTGCGCCTGGTCAACATCTTGGTGTGGTCGGCGAACCGAGACGACGCGCAGGACTACATCGGGCGTATCGCAAAGCTTCTTAAGCGCCGCTGGCATGCCGCCGCGCCCGATTTTTTGCGGGCGGGGAGTGCCGTGCCGCAGGTGCTGGGTCCGGCTTCGTGTGTAATCGAGAGAGCCAAGGACCGTTACCGCTTCCATCTGCTTGTGAAGTCGCCCGTGGGGTACCATGTTTCTGATGATATCGACGCCTGCCTCAAAGAGGTGGGCTCCGTGCGCGGCGTGAGCGTGAGCGTTGACGTCGACGCTTATGATTTGATGTAACAACCCGAAAGGATGGCCATGGAAGCCAACGGAATCGTACTGTCGCCCGACCCTCGTCTGCGCCAGGAGTGCGCCGTCATCGAGGAGATCACCCCGGCGATCGAGGCGCTTGCCGAGAAGATGAAGAAGATGATGTTCGACAACGGCGGTTGCGGCCTTGCTGCCCCGCAGATCGGTGAGCTCATCCAGCTCGTCACCATCGACTGCGACTACACCGACAAGAACGACTATGACCCGTACGTGCTCATCAACCCCGTGATCGTGGAGCAGAGCGACCATCTTGTGCCGTTTAGCGAGGGCTGCCTGTCCATCCCTGGCATTAGCTGCGAGATCGAGCGTCCCGACCATGTCGTCGTCGAGGCGTACGACTTGGACGCAAACCTGATTCGCTACGAGGCTACGGGCGACCTGTTCTGCGTGTGCCTGCAGCATGAGATCGATCACCTGCATGGCAACACTATGTTCGAGCGACTGAAGCCTATGCAGAGGCTCAAGGCCGTCAAGGAGTACCAGGACGCCCTGGCCCGCGGCGCTCGACCGGGCGAGACTGAGTAGGTCTCACCGTCCCCGGTGCTGAGCGCCCACATATCATCCCGTGCTCAAACATTCTCGCTTCGCTGCGAAACTGCGCGCGGGACGATATGTGGGCGCTCAGCACCGGGGACTGCGTTGTTCTGGCTCGTTTCGCCCGGGTGCCGTTGGGCCAGGGATGGGCGTCTTTGCTGATAGGACTTTGTTGAGAGGGAGCTGCTTTCATGCGGCTCTTTCTTTGTTTTTGGGTATATTTGTTCTTGTTGAATTGTTCTTGCGGCTGGGCGCGCATGCGGCCTGGAACGCTTCTTTTGTAGCCGTCTCGGCTCGTTATTGAGAGGAGACAAACTTATATGCGTATTGTGTTTATGGGTACGCCTGATTTTGCTGTGCCTTCGCTGACTTCGCTTGTTGAGGCTGGGAACGAGATTGCGCTTGTTATTACTCGTCCCGATGCTGTTCGTGGGCGTGGTAAGAAGCTTGAGCCTTCTCCTGTTAAGGCCAAGGCGCTTGAGCTGGGGTTGCCGGTTGTTGAGGCCAGTCGTATGACGCCCGAGGTTGTTGCGGCGCTCCAGGCTGCGCAGGCTGATATTTTCTGTGTGGCTGCCTATGGTTGCATTTTGCCTGATGAGGTGCTGCATATAGCGCCGCTTGGTATTGTGAATGTTCATGCGTCCTTGCTGCCTCGTTGGCGTGGGGCTGCTCCTATTCAGCGTGCGATTCTCGCTGGTGATGAGGTTGCTGGCGTTTCTATCATGCGCATTGGGCATGGCGTGGATACTGGTGCTTATTGTGCTCAGACTTCCACGTCGGTTGCCGGTAAGCATGCCGAGGCGCTGACTATGGAGCTCGCTGAGCTCGGCGGCAAACTGCTTGCCGATACGCTTCCTTCTCTTGCCGATGGCACCGCCGTGTGGATCGAACAGGATGAGGCGCTCGTCACCCATGCTGCCAAGATTTCTAAGCAGGAGATGCGCTTGGATCCGCACATGGCGGCGCTCGATTGCGCGCGTCATGTGCTGGCCTCTTCCGATACCGCGCCTGCTCGTTGCGTGATTGCCGGCAAGACCGTGCGCGTGCTCGATGCTGCGCCGGCTGATGTGTCGCTTGGTGAGGGGCTCGTCGCCGTTCAGGCCAAGCATGTTTACCTGGGCCTTTTCGATGGCTCGGTCGAGTTGCTCGAGGTTAAGCCTGATGGCAAGCGTGCTATGACTGCTTCTGCTTGGGCTTCTGGCTTGCAGGGTGCCGATCTTTCGTGGGGTGTATTGTCATGAGCAAGCTGTCTCCCGCGCGCAAGCTTGCGCTCGATGTGCTGATGGAGGCCGATCGCCGCGGCATGTATGCGCGCGACGTGCTGTCCTCTCGCGCATCGGCCAAGGCCATTGACCAGCGCGATTCTGCGTTTGCCGCTCGCCTGGCGCTCGGTGTTGCCGCCACGCAGGGTATTTTGGACGAGTTGCTCGATCAGTTTCTCGATAAGCCCAAAAAGGTTGCGCCGCGTGTTCGCATGGCGCTTCGTATCTCGGCCTTCGAGATGCTCTATCTGCATACGCCGGGCCGCGTTGCCGTAAGTCAGGGAGTTGAGCTCGTTCGCAGTGGTGCTAAGTCCGCCGCTGGCTTAGCCAATGCTGTATTGCATAAGGTTGCGGACAATGTTGAGGACTTTGCTACTGCGTCCGATGTGGATGAGTCTGAGCGACGCTTGGTTCGCCTGTCTCGCCTGATGGGCTTGCCGCGATGGCTGTGCGCTCGCATTATAGCATCGTTTGACACGCCAGAGGGTGCGCTTAACTTTGCCGGCAATCTGGCCCCCGCGCCGCTGGCCCTGCATGAGAACGCCTTTGCGACCAAGCCCGATCCGTATATCTCGCAGCTCGTCGCACCTGTCTTCCCGGGCTGCCATGCCCCGGTTGATGCGCAGGCCACGGTTGCATCGGGTGTGTTTGAGCGCGCTGCGGCTGTGGCCTCGGACCTCAATGCCCAGCTTATTGCGACCGCGGCGACCCGTCCCGGGCGCTGCTTGGAGATCGGCGCCGGTCGTGGCACCAAGACCTATGTGATGATGTGCCAGGCCAAGCGCGCCGGCTATGACCGTCAGCATACCGCGCTCGATCTGCACGATCGTAAGTGCGATCTGAATCTCGCGCGCCTGCATAAGGCGGGTATCTCGGGTGTTCGTACGGTGTCAGGCGATGCCTGCGAGCTCAATGAGGTGCTTACGTCCTTTGACGCGATGCTCGGCGAGCCTGCCCTGTTCGACACGGTCTTTATCGATGCACCGTGTTCTGGCACTGGCACCATGCGCCGCCACCCCGAGATTCCGTGGCGTCTTACCGAGAACGACGTTACGACTGAGCTGCCCCGCCTGCAGCTGACGATGCTCAAGGAAGCCGCCGCGCGCGTGGCTGCCGGCGGTGAGCTTATCTATGCCACCTGCTCGGTTTTTGATGAAGAGAACACGCAGGTCGTGGATGCCTTCCTTGCTTCTCCCGAGGGCGCCGGCTTTACCGTGGCGCCGCTCTCCGAAGCCCAGATTCTGCAGCTCCCCGATTTCGAGCAGGCCAAGAAGCTGGTAGCCGTCCGTCAAAACGACCGTGGCCTCTTCCAAAGCGTCCCCGTAAACGCCGACTCCTACGACGGCCACTTCTGCGCCAGGCTGGTCCGCCAGTAAATCGAAGTCCCGTCCCAAATCAGCTAATTTGGGACGGGACTATTTTAGCTACTTTGTGCCTCTTCGATCCGTTCGCCATGAAATGCGGTTATTTACTACGTTAAACCGGCTGTCCTCATCCATGCCGAATTTTGTGAAATCAAAACCGCAGGTAGACGGCTTGCCGTTTTTGCAAATACGCTGCTATGCTCGACCAATACGGGTCAAACGTAGTAAATGGGCCGCTTTCGTGGCGCAACTCCAGAGTAGTCAATTTGGGAGCGGGGCTACTTGCCTGTTAGTGGTTGTGTGGGCAGTTGGCGCAGCAGCCGCTGGTGGCGCTGGTGCTGGAGCCGCCGCTTCGCTGGTCGGTGTTGTAGAAGCCGCTGCCCTCAAATTTAATACCGCTGGCCGAGAACGTCTTGGCGGCCGGAGCGCCGCAGCTGGGGCACACGACCTCGGGAGTCTCGGACATAGGATGCTCAACCTCAAACACGTTGCCGCAGCTCGAGCACTTGTAATCGTAGCGCGCCATAATACTTCCTTTTCAGCACAAAGCGGGCAGATTACTCTGCCCGCAAAAATTCAAACGTCTGTAACTGTACCCTATATCGGGCGTTTTATCACGCTTCGCCCCAGAATCTATGCGTGTTGCGCAGGAGCTGTGCGGTTTTGCCCTCGGCGGCCGCAACGTCGGCCTCGTCAGCCTGCCAGGTCCAGTTGCCCGTGGCCACGCCCGGTACGTTCATGCGCGCGTCGTCGCCCAGCCCCAGGACATCCTGCAGCGGCATCATCACCAGGGGAGCGTCGCTTGCCAGCGCATCGCTCATCAGCTTGGCCGCCACCTCAACACCGCTCGGTTCGTCGCCGCCCGCAAAGGAACGCGTACACCAACCCGCGAGCGTCGACGTGTCGTGCGTCGAGGTATACAGGATCTTTCCTGGCGTAGGGTGCACGCCGCAACGGACGTCGTAGTCGCCAAACTCCAGCACGTCCATGCCGGGGAAGCCGCAGGTCGAGGCCATGGCGCGAACGCCGGGCGTCAAATAGCCCAGGTCCTCGGCAATAAAGTTGAGCGGACCCAGCTCGTCATAGGCGGTCTGAAACAGGTCCTTGCCCGGTCCCGCCAGCCAGCGACCTTCGGCGCAAGCCTTGCCAGCGGGGATACTGAAGTAGCTGTGGAAGCCCAAGAAGTGATCCAGACGCACGCGGTCGTAAAGTGAGAACGCACGACGTAGGCGATCCATCCACCAGCTATAGCCGTTCTGCTTCATGTGGTCCCAGCGGAACGTCGGGTTGCCCCACACCTGACCCTCGGGCGCAAAGTTGTCGGGCGGCGCACCGGAGATCTCGATTGCCTTGCCGGTATCGGATAGCCAGAAGTTCTCGGGTTCGCTCCACGCATCTGCCGAATCGTCGGACACGTACATAGGAATATCGCCGATGACCTCGATGCCCTTCTTGTGCGCGTAGTTCATGAGCTCGCACCAGGCTAGGTCAAAGCGGTACTGCATGTACGCCTGAAGCTCGGCATCGTCGTGGAAGCGCTTGTCGTCAATCAGGTGCTCGTTGTAGCGCGCAACATCTGCCGGCCAATCGTGGCGCGACTCGCCCTCAAAGTATTTCTTGACGGCCATGTAGACGCAGTACTTCTCGAGCCAATCGGCATTGCGATGTTTAAACGCGGTGTACAGCGGATCGGCATCCTCGCCGCCACGGGCCTTCCAAGTTTCAAAGTCGGCCGCCAGCTCCTCGTGGCTTTCGGGCAGCAGGTCGATATTACCTGCAAAGGCCGAAGGACCGGCGTAAGGGGAGCGGAAGAAGTCCGTCGGGTTGACAGGCAGGACCTGCCAGTAGCGCATGCCCATAGCGGCCAGATGGTCGATAAAGCGACGCGTGGGTGCGCCGATCGTACCGGGCTTGCCGTCATCGGTCGGTACCGAGGTGATATGGCACACAACGCCCGCGCCGTGATCGAGCGGCTCCTGCAGGCGCTGCTCGGCATGGTGATAGATGATCGACGAGCCCAGCGGATACAAATCGAGCGTGACCGTGCCGTTGTGGATCTCGCACTCGTGACCGCTGATCACGTCACTCGCGCATTCGTCGAGCGCCGGAATCGTCACGCGGTGCGAATTGCGCAGACTACGGTTAATGATAACCGTCGCGGACTCGCCATCCCTGCCCGTGCGGTTGTATGCCAGCACCTCGTCGTTGAGCGCGAAGGCCTTGATCTCGCCGTCGATCATAAACGGCAGTGCGCGGCGTACGGCGGAGGCGTTTTTGACAATAGCCAGCGTGTCGAAGTCGTGCAGTTGGTCCTTGGTCGGCAGGGTGCGGCGGTTGCCCGGATCGGTTAGACCCTCCAGGCCGTATTCGTCGCCGTAGTAGATCGAAGGCACGCCGGGGAAGGTCATCTGCATGAGCGTGGCGAGCCAAAAACGGCTCTTGGCCAGGCCCATCGAGTTCTCGTCCAGGCGCCATTTGCTGCGCTCGCACTCGGGCAGCTGCGACTCGTCGGGGCCGCCGCCGAGCACCGAGATAATGCGCGGACGGTCGTGGCTCGAAAGCAGATTAAGTGCGCAGGATAGGGCCTCACGGGGATAGTTCTCGCGCAGGGTTTCGATTTCCTCGGCTGCCTGGTAGGCGTTCTTGTAGCCCATCAAAAAGCCGATGACCATGTCGCGGAAGGGGTAATCCATAGCAGAGTCCAACTCGGAGCCCTGTAGGTAGCGACGCAGATGGCCGTAGCTGATCTTGTTGGAGGCGTCTTCCCAGACTTCGCCGAGCAACAGTGCATCAGGCTTCTCGGCAAGTACGGCCTTCTTGATCTCGGCCAGGAAGTCGTCGGAAAGCTCGTCAGCGACGTCCAGGCGCCAGCCATGAGCGCCGGCACGTAGCCATTTACGGATCACGCCGTCCTTGCCCAGAAGCCGCTCGCGTACCAGCTCGGAGCTCTCATTGATGGCGGGCATGTTGCCCACGCCCCACCAGCAGTCGTACGAGCCGTCCTCGTGGAAATAAAACGCATCGCGCCACGGCGAGTCCTCGCTCTGCCACGCGCCCACGCCGGGGTAGTTGCCGTAGCGGTTGAAATAGATGGAGTCGTCACCCGTATGGTTAAAGACGCCGTCCAGGATGATGGAGATGCCCAGCTTCTCGGCTGCCTGGCACAGCTCGGTAAAGTCCTGCTCGGTGCCCAGGATCGGGTCGATCTTGGTGTAGTCGGCCGTGTCGTAGCGGTGGTTGCTCGCGGCTTCAAAAATGGGGTTGAGGTAGATGGCTGTAAAGCCCAGCTCGGCGATGCGAGGCAGGTCTTCCTGGATGCCCTTGAGCGACCCGCCGTAGAAGTCCCAGGTTTTGATGGAGCCGTCTTCGGCGCGCTCGTACACGGGCGGCTCGTTCCAGTCCTCGATCATGCGGCGCTGGATTCCGTTGCGCGGTTTTTCGACTTCGGCCAGCGTGCGCTCGCGCCAGTTTTCGTCGCGGGCATAGCGGTCGGGGAAGATCTGGTACACCATGCCGCGCTCGTACCAGGCAGGGCGGTTCTCGCGGTGCTTATAGACGGTAATCTGGAAGGACGGCACCTCGGCGTAGTCGTAGGTTACGCCCTCGCCGCCGGTGCGGCCCTGCGGTGCGCCCAGACGAACCTCGGGCTGGCCCTCGATATTGCAGATAAAGCTGTACCAGATAAGACAGGGCTCGGTGCACTCCAGCTCGGCGGTAAAGATGCCGTCGCCCTCGTGCGTCATGGGATACAGAGTTTCCCCGATCTCATCGACCCAGGTTCGCAGCGTAAGCGTTGCCTGGTTGGGGTCGGCATCCTCCAAAATTACCGACAGCGAAACGGAAGTTCCTGTGGTCACAGCGCCAAACGGAGTGCGAAACTGCGGCAGACGGCTGTTGTGTATCAATCTCATAATACGGTCCAGTTCAATAGAATCACGGCCTGCGGGCCATGGCTTTACGCACAGGATGTAAGTATATCTGTTGTACATAGGCTGTATAAACAACATCCGTTTACCATCGGCGAACGGTTGTCCTAGAAAATCGTTTTACCAACTATCTATAGAGAAGGGGCGCCCGGTTGGAGCGCCCCTTGCTTAGGGTTTGATGAGGTTTTGGATCGTCTGGATTAGCGGCGCTTGCGGGTGGCCGTTGCCTTGCGGACGGAAGTCTTCTTAGTCGGAGCCTTATTCTCGGTCGGAGCGGCAGGGGAGACCGGGGTCTCCTTGGCAGGCTCGGGCTTAGCCTCCGCCTTCGGGGCAGCCTTGGTCTTAGCCTTGACCTCGGCGGCCCTCGGTGCCGGCTCGGGCTTGGTCTCCTCTTTGACGGCGGCGGGCATAGCCTCTGCCTTAGGAGCGGCAGCCTTTGCCGTGGTCTTCTTGGCCGTCGTCGTGCGCTTGCGCGTGGTGGTCTTGGCGGTCGGCTCGGCCTCGACAGCTGCTTCGGCCTTGGGCTCGGCAGGCGTCTCCTCGACCTTGACGGCGGGCTTTGCGGCAGCCTTCGGAGCGACCTTGGTCGCAGTAGCCTTGGCGGCCGTCGACTTCGTTGCCGTGGTCTTCTTGGCAGCTGTTGCCTTCTTGGCAGTCGTGGTCGTCTTTTTGGCAGCGGTCTTTGCCGGAGCCTTGGCGGCCGGTTTGGCCTCAGCGACCTCGGCCTTTACCTCGGGAGCAGCCTCGGCCTCGGCGGCCTTCTTGGCAGCGGCGGTCGTGCGCTTGCGCGTGGTCGTTGTCTTGGCAGCCGTTGTTTTAGTCGCGGCAGCTTTGGTCGTCGTAGCCTTCTTAGTGGTCGTCTTGCGGGTCGTGGTGTTCTTAGCTGCGGGCTTTGCAGCGGGCTTGACCTCGTCCTCTGCCTCAAGAGCAACCTCAGCCTTCACCTTAGGCTCGGCCTTTGCGGGCTCAGCCTCAACCGGCTTCTCTTCGGCCTTGGGCTCCTCAGCGGCCACCGGCTCAGCAACAGCCTCAGGCTCGTCGACAACAGCCGCCGGCCGCTCAATCTCCGGATGCATAAAGAAGTACAGGTCCAGATACTTGTCGGCCGAGCGCGTCCAGCTAAAGTCCTGGCTCATGGCCTGCGTTACCAGCTGGTTCCAGGCGTCGCGGTTATCCCAGAACAGACGCGCCGCGCGGAACACGGCGTCGCCCATCTCGTCGCCGTTAAAGTTACTAAACGAGAATCCCGTGCCCTCGCCGGTAAACTCGTTATACGGAATCACAGTGTCCTTCAGACCACCGGTCTCGCGCACGATAGGCAGGGTGCCGTAGCGCATGGCAATGATCTGCGACAGGCCGCAGGGCTCAAACTTCGACGGCATCAGGAACATGTCGGCGGCAGCATACATGCGCTGCGACAGCGCAGGATCGAACTCGATGCGCGCGGCCATGGTGCCGGGGTACTTGTCCTGGAAGTAGCGCAGGCCGTCCTCGTAGTCGCGGTCGCCGGTGCCCAGCACCGCCACCTGCACGCCGCCGGCCAGAATGCGGTCGAGCGCGTACATGACCAGGTCCATGCCCTTCTGGCGCGTCAGGCGCGTGACCATCACCATGAGCGGACGGTCGTCGCGAACCTCGAGCCCCAGCTCTTCCTGCAGCTTGGCCTTGCACACGGCCTTGCCCGCGCGGTCGTCAACCGTGTAGTTGGCGGCAATGCGCTTGTCGGTCGCCGGGTCAAAGCCCGCCACGTCAATGCCGTTGAGGATGCCCTGCAGCGCATAGGAGCGCTCGCGCAGCACGCCGTCCAGGCCCTCGCCAAACTCGGGCGTCTGGATCTCGTTGGCATAGGTGGGGCTCACCGTGGTGATGGCATCGGCATAGCGCAGCGCGCCCAGCATGTAGTTGATGCTGCAGGCGTCGCAACGCAGCTGCGAGGCGGCCGCAGGAATATGCGCCACGCCCAGGATGTCTTCCATCACAGTGTCGCTAAACTGGCCCTGGAACGCCACGTTGTGGATCGAGAACACGGTCTTGACGCGGTCGTACAGCGGCAGGCCCTGGTAGAACTCGCGCAAGAACACGGGCGCCAGTGCCGTCTGCCAGTCATTGCAGTGCAGGATGTCACACTCAAAACCGGTCGGCAGGTGCTGCAGGCTCTCGGTGATGGCCTTGGAGAAAAACGCAAAGCGCTCGCCGTCATCAAAGAAGCCGTACGGATAGTCGCGCGCAAAGTAGCGCTCGTTGTCGATGAACATATAGGTGACGCCGTCGTGCTCGATCTTCTCGAGCCCGCAGTACTCATTGCGCCAGCCCAGGCTCACGTAAAAATCGGAGAAGTGCTCCATCTGTGCCTTGTACTCATCCTTGATGGTGGCGTACTTGGGCACCATCACGATAACTTCGGCGCCGGCGCGCACAAGCGCCGCAGGCAGCGAACCTGCCACGTCACCCAGGCCACCGGTCTTTACAAACGGTGCGCACTCGGCCGAGGCAAACACGATCTGCATCTTTTTGCTGGAATCAGCCATATTGTCTCCCATGTTGCAATTCGAGAATAGCCGCCTGGCGCTAACCGGGCGGCTATTCTACATGTTACGAGCGATGTTGCGGTGCCAACGTTAACGTACGATGGTGGTGTCAGAAGTTAACGGAGCCTTGCCCAGCACCAGGATGTTCTCGGGCGTGCCGCGAAGCTCGGTGTTGGTGGGAACCACGTTGTTCTTGTCCAGAATGGCGTTCTCGACGCGGGCGCCGCTCTTGATGATGCAGCTCTGGTTGATGATCGAGTTGGTCACCGAGGCGCCCTCCTCGACCACGACGCCACGCGACAGGATCGAATTGCGCACGGTGCCCTTGATGATGCAGCCGGCTGAGATGATCGAGTTGCACGCGTGGCTGCCGGTCGCATAGCGCGAAGGAGGCACGTCGTGAGCCTTGGTCAGGATCGGGCGCTCGGGATCGAAGAGCTGGTCGGCGACGGTCTGGTCGAGCAGGTCCATGCTGCGGCGATACAGCGACTTCTCGCTAAACACGCCCACGACCTCGCCCTTGTACTCGTAGCTGCACACGTCGATGTTGCCAAAGTCGCCCTGGAGTGCCTCGAGCAGGTCCAGATAGTCGGCGGCCTGGTAGTGGTCGATGATCTCGAGCAGCGTCTCGCGGTTGACGATGCAGCAGTCCATGGAGGCGTTGTCGCCGTACACGACGCCGGCGCTCACGCCCGTCAGGCGGCCGTTCTCGTTAATCTCGAGCTTGGTCTCGTCATCGACGTTGCGCGTGGCCTTGCAGTACACCACGGTCATCTGGGCGCCAGAGTTCTCGTGCGCCTCGATGATGGTGTTGAGGTCCATGTTAAAGATGATGTTGGTGCCCATCATCACGACATAGGGCTTCTCCGAGCGCTGGAACAGCGTCTTGTTGGAGATGATGTCGCGCAGCAGGAAGCGCATGCCGCCCTTGGTGGTGCCATACGCGTTGCCGGGCACCATGAACAGGCCGCCCTTCTTGCGGTCCAGGCCCCAGTCCTTGCCAGAGCCCACGTGGTCGATCAGCGAGCGGTAGTTGCCCGGCATGACGACGCCGACGGTCTTAATGCCGGCATTCATCATGTTGGACAGCGGGAAGTCGATCAGGCGGTAGCGGCCCAAAAACGGAACGGACGCGATGGGGCGATCCTTGAGCAGCACGCTGCCGTAGGTCGAAGAGTAGTTAGCGGTGATGTAACCGATGGCCTTGCGATTGATCATCGGATCATTCCCCCTTCCCGATAACGACGTCATTTCCAACGACGGCCGTATCCTTGGTGGTATCGACAGAGCCGAGCTTCACGCCCTCTTCGACCGTGGAGTTCTCGCCCAAAATAGCGCGGCAGATGTGCGCGCCGCTCTTAACGTGCGCACCCGGCAGCAGCACGGAGTCCTCGACCACGGCGCGCTCCTCGATGATGACATCGGTCGAAAGGATCGAGTGGCGAGCGGTGCCGTAGATCTTGCAGCCGTTGGAGACCAGGCAGTCGTCCAGGCGGCCGTCCGGGCCAATGTAGTGCGGCGGACGCGTGGTGATGTTGGACATGATGGGGAAGTTCTTGTCGAACAGATCGAACTCGGGGTTGTTACCCAGCAGGTCCATCGAGGTCTCATGGAAGCTGGCGATGGTGCCGACGTCCTTCCAAAAGCCGTGGAACTCGTAGCTGTACAGGCGCTTGTTCTCGCCGAGCAGCTTGGGGATGATGTCCTTGCCAAAGTCGTGACTCGAGCGCTGGTCCAGAGCGTCCTCTTCGAGCGCCTCGATCAGCACGTCGGCCGAGAAGATGTAGATGCCCATGGACGCAAGGTTCGAATCGGGCTTCTCGGGCTTCTCGGTGAACTTGGTGATGCGGCCGTCCTCGGGGTCGGTGGTCAGGATACCAAAGCGGCTGGCCTCCTCCCACGGCACGGGCATAACGCTTACCGTGAGGTCGGCGTTGTTCTCAATGTGCGTCTTGAGCATCTTGCGGTAGTCCATGCGATACAGGTGATCGCCCGAAAGAATCAGGACGTACTTGGGGTCGTTGGCCTTGATGTAGTCGAGGTTCTGCGTAATGGCGTCGGCCGTGCCCGCATACCAGGCGCCACCGGTCTGCGTCTCGTACGGCGGCAGGATCGACACACCGCCGTCGCGGCTGTCCAGATCCCACGCCTCGCCGGAGCCCACGTAGGCATGCAGCAGGTAGGGACGGTACTGCGTCAGAACGCCCACCGTGTCGATGCCCGAGTTGGAGCAGTTGGACAGCGAAAAGTCGATAATGCGGAACTTGCCACCAAAGCTAACCGCCGGTTTTGCGATCTTTTGGGTGAGTGCCCCCAATCGGCTGCCCTGTCCTCCTGCGAGGAGCATCGCGATGCATTCTTTCTTACTCATCGATTTCTCCTTCTGTCATCGATGTTCCTAAACCCATTAGCGACGGGCGCGGCGCTCGGTCGCGCCCGTCGAGTAATGCCGTGCGGCAAAGGGAGCTCGCGCGCCTTTACGCGTGCCAGATCTCGTCGCGGTACTCGCGAATGGTGCGGTCGCTCGAGAACCAGCCGGAGGAGGCGGTGTTGAGCAGGGCCTTGCGGTTCCAGGTCTCCTGGTCGCCGTAGCTTTTCGTGAGCTTCTCCCATGCATCCACGTAGCTGCGGAAGTCCGCCATAACCAGGTCGGGGTCGTTGTTGTTCATGAGCTCGTTGTAGATGCTCTCGAAGTTGCCCGAAAGACCCGCAAAGGTGTTGTCCTTGAGCTCGTCCATCACGCGGCCCAGGCGCTCACGGTCACCGTTGAGCGTATCCCACGCAAAGTAACTGTTGGATGCCCAGAGCTGCTCGACCTCGGGTGCGGTCAGGCCAAAGATGGCCTCGTTCTCGCGGCCGGCCAGGTCGGCGATCTCGATGTTGGCGCCGTCGAGGGTGCCCAGCGTAATGGCGCCGTTCATCATGAGCTTCATGTTGGACGTGCCCGAGGCCTCTTTGCCGGCCGTGGAGATCTGCTCCGAGATCTCGGCAGCGGGGTAGATGAGCTGGGCGTTGCTCACACGGAAGTTGGGGATAAAGCAGACCTTCATGACCTCGTTGACGCGCGGGTCGTTGTTGATGACGTCGGCCACGGAGTTAATGAGGCGGATAGTCTCCTTGGCAAAGGTGTAGCTCGAGGCAGCCTTGCCGCTAAATATGAAGGTCGTCGGCGTCACGTGGAAGTTGGGATCGGCGATGCGACGGTTGTAGATGTCCATCACCTTCATGATGTTCATGAGCTGGCGCTTGTAGGCGTGGAAGCGCTTAACCTGAACATCGAAGACGGTGTTGGGGTCAATGACCAGACCGGTCTCGGCCTTAACGTAGGCGGCCAGGCGCTCCTTGTTGGCGCGCTTGGAGGCACCCACGGCCTTCAGGAACTCGGTGTCGTCCTTAAACTCCTTGAGCTTCTCTAACTCAAAGGCGTCCTTGAGCCAGCCATCGCCAATGGCCTCGGTTACGAGCTTGGCGTAGGTGGGGTTGGCCTCGGCAAAGAAACGACGGTGCGAGATGCCGTTGGTCTTGTTGTTGAACTTCTCGGGCGTCAAGGCATAGAAGTCCTTGAGCACGATGTTCTTGATGATGTCGGAGTGGATCTTGGCCACGCCGTTGACGCTATGGCTGCAGATCACGGACAGGTTGGCCATGCGAATCTCGCCGTCCCACAGAATGGCGGTCTGGCGCAGACGCTCCTGCCAGCCCTCCTGCGTGGTGTCGAACGACTCGTGCCAACGACGGCTGATCTCGTCGATGATCTGGTACACGCGGGGCAGGAGCTTGGAGAACGTGCCGATGGGCCACTTTTCCAGGGCCTCGGGCAGGATGGTGTGGTTGGTATAGCTCACGACCTGCGTCACGATGTTCCAGGCGTCATCCCACTCGAGCTTCTTCTCGTCGATGAGGATACGCATGAGCTCGGGGCCGCACATGGCGGGGTGCGTGTCGTTGGTGTGGATGGCCACAAACTGCGGCAGCAGCTCCCAGTTCTCGCCGTGCTCCTTCTCAAAGGTGTCGAGCAGGCTGTAGATACCGGCCGAGACAAACAGGTATTCCTGCTTCAGGCGCAGCAGACGGCCGTGCTCGCCGGCATCGTTGGGGTAGAGGATGGCGCTGATGGCCTCGGCCTCGGCGCGCTCGGCATCGGCCAAGGCGTAGTCGCCGCGGTTGAAGGCCTCCAGATCGAAGTGCTCCTCGACCGGCTCGGCGGCCCAGACGCGCAGCTTGTTGACGGTCTCGCCGGCATAGCCCACAACGGGGATGTCATAAGGAACGGCCAGGATGTCCTGCGTGTCCACCGTGCGGTAGAACGTGCGGCCGTTCTCCTCAAAGCCCTCGACATGGCCACCAAACTTGATGGTCACGGCCTTGTCCTGACGACGGACTTCCCAGGGATAGCCGTGGGTGAGCCACTCGTCGGTGGCCTCGACCTGACTGCCATTGACGATCTCCTGCTTAAACAGGCCGTAGCGGTAGCGCATGCCGTTGCCATAGCCGGCAATGCCCTCGGCTGCCATGGAATCCAGGAAGCACGCGGCCAGACGGCCCAGACCACCGTTGCCCAGAGCCGGATCGGGCTCCTGGTTCTCGATGACGGACAGGTCGAAGCCCATGTCGTCGAGCGCCTCGGCGACCATGTCGCGCACGCCAAAGTTGAGCAGGTAGTTGTCGAGCAGGCGGCCAATCAAAAACTCGATCGAGAAGTAGTACACGCGCTTCTTGCCCTCGGCGGTGACGCGGGCGTCACTCTTGGTGGCAACGGTGCGCGCCTTCTCGGCCACGAGCTTGGCTAGGGCGTTAAAGCGGTCGAGGTCACTGGCGGCCTCGACGCTCTTGCCGCTAATGCTCATGACGGCATCGCGATAGAGCTCGGTAAACTCCTGCTTGTTGTCGAAGATCTTATTCATACGTTCCTTCCCCCGGGGATGTTTCTCCCGGAACGGTTATGACTTGTATCCTACGCCTCGTCGGGGCGGGTAATTACAGCTGTAACGGTTTTGTTACGCATCCTTGGCAGACGGCTTAACAGAAGCAGACTTGGCCTTGGTAGCGGCCTTTTTGGCAGCCGGTTTCTTGGCTGCGGCCTTAGCAGCGGGCTTTGCGGCAGCCTTGGCCTTGGTCGTCGTAGCCTTGGCCTTAGCCGGAGCCTTCTTAGCAGCCGCAGGCTTGGGCTTCACCGAAGACATACGCTTTTTGGGCGCAGCCTTGGGCTCCTCGACCACGGGCGGCTTATAGCTGCTGGGACCGCGGCGCTTAAGCACCACGCCTGCCAGACCGGGCACCTTAATCTCAATGGAGTCCATCTGCCCGTTCCAGGGATAGGGCTCGCTCGAGCAGGTGTAGGGCTCTTCGCCGGCATAACCGCTGCCGCCAAACTCGGGACGGTCAGAGTCAAAGATGACCTCCCAGTCGCCCTCGCGCGGCACGCCCACGCGGAAACTCTCGTAGCTCGCCGGGTCAAAGTTGATCAGGATCACCAGATCGTCGTCGACGTCCTCGCCCTGACGCACAAAGCTCACGATGGACTGCTTGGAGTTGTCCGCATCGATCCAGGTAAAGCCGTCGTCGGTGTAGCCGCGCTCGTACAGGGCGGGCTCGGCGGTGTACAGGTGGTTGAGTGCCTTGATAAACGCCTGATGATGACGGTGGGTCTCGTACTCCTCGGTCAGGAACCACTGGATGGACTCGTAGTAGCGCCACTCAATAAACTGGCCGATCTCGTTGCCCATAAAGTTGAGCTTGGCACCGGGATGCGTCATCTGGTAGAAGGCCAGCGTGCGCAGGCCGGCAAATTGGCGCCACCAGTCGCCCGGCATGCGGCCGATCAGCGAGCACTTGCCGTGTACGACCTCGTCGTGGCTCAGCGGGCAGATGAAGTTCTCGGTAAAGGCGTACATGATGGAAAACGTGAGCAGGCCGTGGTTGCCGGGGCGCCACGGAAAATCGGTCTGCATGTAGTGCAGGGTGTCGTTCATCCAACCCATGTCCCACTTGTAGTGGAAGCCCAGGCCGCCGTCCTGCGGCGGATAGGTCACGAGCGGCCACGCGGTGGACTCCTCGGCCATCATCATCACGTCAGGGAAGTGTGCCTCCACGGCGCAGTTGACCTGACGGATAAACGCGCTGGCGTCCAGGTCCTCCTCGGTACCGTACTTGTTGAACTTCTTTTGGCCGGGATCGTCGATGCCAAAGTTGAGGTACAGCATGCTGGACACGCCGTCCATGCGAATGCCGTCCACGTGGAAGTTCTCGAGCCAGTACAGCACGTTGGAGACCAAGAAGGAGCGGACCTCGCCACGGGCGAAGTCGAACTTGTGCGTGCCCCAGTTGGGGTGAATCTCGTGCTCAAACAGCATATGGCCGTTAAAGGTGGCAAGGCCGTGGGCGTCGGCGCAAAAACCGCCGGGCACCCAGTCCATGATCACGCCAATGCCCGCCTCGTGGCATGCATCGATAAAGTGCATGAGTTGCTGCGGGTTGCCATAACGCGACGTGGCGGCATAGTAGCCGGTCGTCTGGTAGCCCCAGGAGCCATCGAAGGGATGCTCCATGAGCGGCATGACCTCGATATGCGTGTAGCCCATGTCGCGCACGTAGTCCACGAGCTCCACCGACAGGTCGTCGTAGGTATAGAACTCGCCGCGCTGCGCGGGGAAGGGATCCATGGGGCCAGGATAGTTGCCGTACTCGTCTGGATCGCCCTGCGGCGCATCGCCGTGGCGCTTCCACGAGCCAATATGCACCTCGTAGATGTTCAGCGGCTGCGACATGTGGTTGTGGCCGGCGCGGCGCTTGAGCCATGCGGCGTCGTTCCACTTATAGCCGTCGAGGGTCCACAGCACGCTCGCGGTACCCGGAGGGCACTCGGCCTTAAAGGCATACGGATCGGCCTTGTAGAGCTTCTCGCCCTCGTTGGTCTCGATGAGATACTTATAGAGCTGGCCCTGCTCGGCACCAGGAATAAAGCCTTCCCAAATAGCGCTCGTATGCACGGGCACCAGCGGGTTGGCTTCCTCATTCCAGTCGTTAAATTCGCCAATGACATGGACGCTCTTTACGTCGGGCGCCCAAACGCAAAAGCGCCAACCGCGCGTACGGTTCTGCGTGTCGGGGTGCGCGCCCATCTTTTCCCAGCTGCGCTCCCACATGCCAATGCCAAACAGGTAGACATCGTCCTTAGAGAGCTCCGGTGCGTGCGGGGCGGCTTTACGGGTAGCAGGCTTTTTGGTTGCTGGCTTTAGCTTTGTATCGCTCACGTTTGATCCCATCATGACGCGGCAGCGTGTTGCCTTGGTGACTAGATGCGAAAGGTCCAAGGCTGCACGAATCGAGGGGACGGCGATAGTTCTATGATTCGTTCCACCTCGCGTGCTCGGTGGAACTTTCGGCACGAAATACGATAACACCTGTTCGTTACTTTTATGGAGAAAAGTGGATTTGCGGCGGTGTTTAATCGGCGAGCGCCATGTTTAGACCACTGGCAGAATTGCGATGGTAAAACTCTTGACAGTTTTACCAATTAGGGTTTCAAGATTGTTAGTTTGACGTTTGGTAAAACGTTTTTAGCAGGTTGTTTACCCTTTGACATCGAAAGGTTCGTTTATGTCCCAGACCGCCGCCCCCAACGTTGCTTTTATTTTCGATTGCGACGGCACACTGGTTAATAGCACCCCCGTTTGGGCCTATGCCCAGCCCGAGTTATTGCACCGCCACGGAGTCGACGTGACGGTCGACGATTTTGCCCAGTTTGAGCATTTGTCGCTCGAGGACGAGTGCCAGGCCTACCACGACACCTGGGACATTGGCGCGAATGGCGAAGAGCTGTATCGCGAGCTGAGCGACATCCTGATCGATGGCTACTCTAAGGTGCCGCCACGCGAGGGTCTGCTGACGTTTTTGGAGCAGGCGAAGGCGGCCGGTATTGCCTTGTGCGTTGCCACGTCCACGCCGGCCGAGCTGGTTAAGTCTGCGCTAGCGGGAGCCGGACTCGACGCGTACATGGAGTTTGTTACCACGACGGGTGAGGCGGGACGCTCCAAACAGTTCCCCGACGTATACGAGCTGGCGCTGCGCCGTCTGGAGGAGCGCCATGGGCACAAGTTTGAGCGCGCATGGGTGTTTGAGGACGCCGTCTTTGGCCTTAAGAGCTCTGGCACCGCTGGATTTAAACGCGTGGGCATTTATGACCCGCACGGCCGTATGGAGCGCGACGAGGTGCGTGCCAACTGCGATATCTTCATCGATAGCTATGAAGAGCTGGACCTGGCCCGCGTTCTTGAGTTTGAGGGCTAGGCGAGGGCTGTGGCTTTTAAGGTATTAGTGGTCTGCGGCTCGCCCGTGGTGGCGAGTGCGGATTTGTTGCGTAGGCTAGCGGGGGAGTGCGATCACGTTGTCGCCGTGGACCGCGGACTCGACGTGCTGCTGGGCGCCGGTCTGGGCTGCGACGTATATGTGGGGGATGCCGACACGGTGAGCGATGCGGGCCGCGCGCTGATCGATGCCGCCACCGACTTTGAAGTTGAGCGCCACGACCCGTACAAGGACTATACCGATCTTGCGCTGGCGCTCGATTCCGTCCGCCGTCGCTGGCCAGGTGCCGAAGTGGTTGCGACTTGCGCTACGGGCGGCCGTCCCGACATGGCCCTGTCCGTGTTAGGGCTACTGGCAAGCTATGCGGACGCCCCCGTCTGGATTGCCGAGGAGGAGACCACGGCCCGCATCCTGCACGGAGGCGAATCCTGGACTATTGAAGGCGCCGAAGGCAAGACGTTCTCCATCATCGCCATCGCCCCCAACACCGTGGTTAGCGAACTCGGCTTAGAGTGGGAGCTAAACCATTCCCCGCTAGGACTCTTGGCGGATACGGGCATCAGCAACGTCGTCAGATCAACAGCCACGATCCAAGTCCACACCGGCACCGCCATCGCTTACCTATATCATTAGGCATTTAAAGTCTGACCCAAAAAAGTCCTTGCACGTCGAGCCAACTTCCCCTATAGTATCTCGTCGTCACGGGGGCGTAGCTCAGCTGGGAGAGCGCTTGACTGGCAGTCAAGAGGTCAGGGGTTCGATCCCCCTCGTCTCCACCATCGTGAATGCAAAGGCTTTCGGAATCCCGAAGGCCTTTTTTCATGCCAAAATACCTCGCGCCACAAACCCCACCCACACCAACAAAAAGTTGCACAATTTATTTCCCATGTCTGTACATAGTTTGTTAGACAAACGTGATTATCAGTGCAGCTCGCCGTTCCATTTGCGCTTCAGGATCGCCCTTAATCACCGCTCGCACCCCAATATCCTGCGCCAACGTGAACAACATCCAAAAACAACCCCCTTAAGCACGCCAAATGAACGATATGTTGTCCAACGCAACCCAAATCAGTTTCGCTACCAGCTTGTGCTAGGATACCTAACGTTACATGAGTTCAACTGTGCTCACGGCTCTAACAGGCCACATAGCACGGGGTTGATCAGCATCCGGTCGTAACGGCGGTGTTAGAAAAACCATGAGCTCCAATATCGATTGCCATGCGCGATTTTCACTTGCTTTTGCGGCTGCTTTTAAGTTTGCGTTAGACGGTGCAATGAACTGCTACGGCAAACCACAGCAGTTCTTCAGCTGTTTGCGTGCGGTCCAGTTTTGTACCCGCTTGACTGGTTCGCACGCAGCCAGCTGGAGTCGCGGTCATTTTTGCGATACACGTCCGCGTCTCTAGCAACTGCACTCATACATACCGTTCACGGTGGGGCAGAGCCACGTGCTTGTCTAACTGGGCTCAGGGTTTGAATATGGAGCGCCTCCGCGCACAAGCGCCCTGGCGAAGCCATGCCCAAACCCCGTGAGCCACACGTAAGACAGCAAGGGGGTGGTGCTCGTGTGGTATGTGATCCAGGTCATTAACGGTCGCGAAGACGTAATGCGCGAGCGCATCGAGCGTATGGTGCCGGCGAGCGCCATGCAGGAGCTCTTTTATCCCCAATTTCAAACCGAGATCAAAGTACACGGCGAATGGGTCTGTACGACCAAGCCGCTCTTTCCCGGTTATCTTATCTGCGATACGGCAGACCCCCGCACCGTGCAACAGTATCTGCTGCGCATGGACGACTTTGCCCGGGTGTTATCCCAGGACGGTCAGTTTGTGCCGCTGGCAATAGAAGAGGTCCAACTTATTGGCGGCTTTACGCATAGGGGAGACCGCGTAGTGCCCATGAGCGAGGCCCTAAAAGACGGTGACCAGGTCGTAGTAACGGCAGGCCCGCTGCTGGGCCACGAAGGCCTCATCAAAACCATTAACAGACGCAAGAGCACTGCTTATTTGGAGCTCGACATGTGCGGCCGACGCGTAACCACCCGCGTTGGCCTCGCGGTGCTTTCAAACGAGCAGCGCGCAATGCGAAACCTTAAAAAGGCAATCGCCTAACTGCGGGCGGCTGCTCAAAGGGGCAAAGGGGATCCCCGGGCGGGGATAACGGGATTAATAGGGAGAGAGAAGAGCGGATCTTGAACACCGAATCTAAGAGCGCAAAGCAAAAGGGGAAGCTGAGCGCCTTCGAGCCGTATATGTTGATGGCATATGACATTGCTGCAACTTTTATTGCCGTGTTTATTGCATCGTGGGGTACGCAGCATTGGGCGACTCTCGGCGGAGCAGCCGGCGCATGCCCGGCTATTCTTGTACTTGCGCTTGTTAACGTTGTCGTCTTTTGGTTCTTTCATATGTATAGCAGCTTGTGGCGCTATGCGAGCATTTCCGAGGCTGGACGTATTGTTGCAGCCGTAACGGTAGGATCAGTAATTGGCGACGTTATCTTTAACGTGTTTTTTGGCAAGGGCATGACCCTTCGTGAGGACGTTATGGCATGGGCTGTCATCCTCATTATTTGCGGTGGCGGACGCTTTGCCATTCGTGCTATTTATGGTAGCCAGATCTGGCGCTTCAAAAGCAATTCCGATGCGCATCTCCCGCGTACGCTCATCGTAGGAGCAGGGGAGACCGGCTCTCTTTCCATCAAACGTATGCTCAACGGAGATCCCGATATGATCGGTGATCCGGTTGCCGTTGTTGACGATGATCCCAATAAGCAAAATCAGCGTATCCATGACGTTAAGGTCTGCGGTACTTGTGCCGATATCCCTACTATTGCGCACGATTGTGAAGCAGAACAGATTGTCGTGGCAATTCCGAGCGCTACGCATGAAGAACGTCAGCGTATTTACGACCTGTGCATGAAAACAGGTCTTAGGGTCCTCACGCTCCCCAATGTCCGCGATATTCCGCAGGATGGTGTAGGCAGGGTTGCCCTTCGTGAGGTCGAGATTAGCGACTTACTTTCTCGCGAGGAGAAGTCGCTTGACCTTAACCAGATGGGCTACGTTACCGGTAAGCGCATTTTGGTCACGGGCGGCGGCGGATCTATTGGCTCAGAGCTTGTACGTCAGCTGCTTCCGGCAAAGCCTGCGCAAATCGTGTTGTTCGACATTTACGAGAATACTACCTACGAGCTGTATCACGACATCATCAAGACCGCTCATGATCAAGGCACTGATATTCAAGTCTATATCGGCTCCATTACGCATCTTCCAGCGATTACCAAGGTCTTTGAGAAGTACCATCCTCAAGTTGTTTTCCACGCTGCAGCCCACAAGCACGTTCCTCTTATGGAACACAACGCCCGCGAGGCAATCGAGAATAACGTCTTTGGCACGCTTAATGTTGTACGCCTTGCCGACAAGTACCAGTGCAGCCACTATGTGCAGATTTCTACCGATAAGGCCGTTAATCCCACGAACGTAATGGGTGCCACCAAGCGTATGGACGAGATGATCGTTCAGTATTACGCGGCCAACAGTAAGACCGTCTTTACGGCTGTTCGCTTTGGCAATGTTCTGGGTAGTCACGGATCGGTCATCCCGCTGTTTAAGCGCCAGCTTCGTGAGGGTGGCCCTATCACCATTACGCACAAGGACATCACGCGTTACTTCATGACCATCCCGGAGGCCAGCAAGCTTGTCATTACTGCCGGAGCTTTAGCGCATGGCGGCGAGATTTTTGTACTGGACATGGGTGAGCCGGTCAAGATCTACGACCTTGCCATCAACCTTATTACGCTGAGCGGTCTTAAGCCTGGCAAGGATATCCAGATCAAAGAAGTCGGCCTGCGTCCTGGCGAAAAGATGTATGAGGAGCTTCTTATGGACAACGAGCAGCTCCTGCCTACCGAGCATTCCGAGATTCGCATTTCCACAGCCGAAGCCGACAAGATGGAAGAGATCAAAGACAAACTTGCGAAGCTTCATGACTGCCTCGATAAAGATAACGATACGGTTAAGTCTGTTCTCGCCGAGGTTGTACCTACGTATCATCCGCAGTTTAACGATTAGGGATAAGGAGCCAAGATGGACATTAAACCCTTCGAGAATAAAGTTTGGCTAAGCTCGCCGACCATGCACGGCGATGAGCTTAAATACATTACCGAGGCATATGAGACCAACTGGATGTCGACCGTAGGGGAGAATATCAACGAAGTCGAGCGCCAAATGGCCGAGAAGATTGGTTGCGGCTTTGCCGTTGCCCTTTCTTGTGGTACTTCTGCCTTGCATCTTGCCATGAAGCTTGCTGGAATTAAGCCCGGTGATGAGGTCCTTTGCAGCGATATGACGTTCGACGCAACGGTGAACCCAGTTGTTTACGAGGGCGGTGTCCCTGTATTTATCGATACCGAGCGAGACACTTGGAATATGGATCCCGTCGCTCTTGAAAAGGCCTTCGAACTGCATCCGACTGCAAAGGTCGTTGTGGCGGCGCATCTATACGGAACGCCTGGCAAAGTCGAAGAGCTTCGTTCAATTTGCGATGCGCACGGGGCCGTCCTTGTTGAGGATGCTGCTGAGTCACTTGGTGCCACGTATAAGGGTCGTCAGACCGGCACGTTTGGTGACATTAGCGCCATTAGCTTTAACGGCAATAAGATCATTACCGGTTCCGCTGGTGGCATGCTTTTAACTGATAGTAAAGGGGCAGCCGATAAAACTCGCAAATGGTCGACCCAGTCGCGCGAAGCCGCTCCCTGGTACCAGCATGAGGAGCTTGGCTATAACTATCGCATGAGCAATGTAATTGCCGGTGTCGTGCGTGGCCAGATTCCGTATCTGGAGGAGCATATTGCCCAAAAGAAGGCTATTTACATGCGTTACAAAAAGGGCTTCAAGGGTCTGCCGGTGAGCATGAACCCCTATGACCCTAACGTTTGTGAGCCTAACTTCTGGCTTTCTTGCATGCTGATTGATCCCGATGCGATGTGCAAACAGGTTCGTGGCGAGAGTGAGGCGCTTTACGTAAGCGACCCTGGAAAGAGCTGCCCCACCGAGATCCTTGAGGCTATTGCTGCCATTAACGCCGAGGGCCGCCCCATCTGGAAACCCATGCATATGCAGCCTATTTATCGTATGAATGCTTTCGTAACGCGCGAGGGCAATGGCCGAGCTAAGACCAATGCGTATATTTCCGGCGGTGCAACGGGCGCAGATGGCTTGCCTTTGGATGTGGGCGCTGACATCTTCCATCGTGGTCTCTGCCTGCCCTCCGACAATAAGATGACTCCCGAGCAGCAGGACGTAATCATCGAAGTGATTAGGCGTTGTTTTGAGTAGGCTTGGTAACGAGACATTCTATCAGCGCTATGGCAAGAGGATGATTGACGTCACTCTGTCCTGTCTTCTCTTGGCGCTATTTTGGTGGGTACTTGCCATCGTGGCCGCTCTCGTACGCGTCAAACTTGGCGGGCCCGTGTTGTTCAAACAGCCACGGCCTGGTCGCGGTGAAAAGATTTTCGAACTATATAAGTTTCGAACGATGACGAACGAACGTGATGAGAATGGCAAGTTGCTTCCTGATAAAGTACGCCTTACCAAGTTTGGTAAAGCGCTTCGTGCAACAAGTCTCGATGAACTGCCTGAAGTCTTCAACATCGTGAAGGGCGATATGTCGATCATTGGCCCAAGGCCACAACTTGTTCGGGATATGGTATTTATGACACCCGAGCAGAGAAAGCGCCACATAGTAAGACCAGGCCTCTCAGGCCTCGCCCAGATTAACGGACGAAACGCCATCGCATGGGACGAAAAGCTCGCATACGACTTGAAGTACATCGATCAGATTTCGTTAAGTGAAGATATTTCGATTTTCTTTAAAACGATTTTAAAGGCTTTCGTCAAACAGGAAGGAATAACCGAGGAAGGCATGGCCACGGCAGCTGATTTAGGCGATTACCTACTTTCAGTAGGAAGAGTGTCTCGTAACAAATATGATGCTCTCCAGATTCAGGCAAAACAATTGATTTCTGAAATGAGCGTGAAGTAATGACCACTGCTTGCAGCAACTTCGGTCTTGTTTCAATTGTAATGCCGGCATATAACTCTGAACCTTTCATTGAAGAAAGCATCAGGAGCGTTCAGTCTCAAACTTACGGTGATTGGGAGCTCTTGATTGTTGATGACTGTTCTACCGACAAGACAATTTCAATCGCAAACGAAATCGCTCGTGGTGATTCTCGAATCCACGTTTTTCAAAATAAGCAAAACTCCGGCGCGGCTTATTCAAGAAATCGTGCACTACGAGAGGCCAAGGGTGATTGGATTGCATTTCTTGACAGCGATGACCTATGGGATAAGGAAAAGTTAGCGAAGCAGCTTTCCTTTATGAGGGATAATCGGTGCGGGTTTTCCTATACAAAGTATGAGACTGTTGACGAGAAAGGCAGGCCGCTTCAAAAGAGTTTTAGCGGGCCTGCTCGTATCGACAGGGCTGGTATGCGTTGTTACTGCTGGCCCGGGTGTTTAACGGTTATGTATGACGCGCATATCGTTGGCGTTGTGCAAATCGCAAATCTTAAGAAGCACAATGACTACGCCATGTGGTTGAATGTAATTGATGTTGCCGATTGTTTGCTTTTACCAGAAGTGCTCGGTCGTTACCGCGTGAGATCTTCTTCCATTTCGCATGGGACGTCAAAATTAATCCAGGCCAAACATTTATATAAACTTTGGAATAGCAGAGGATGCTTCAAGGCTACAGCTCTATGTCATACAGCATTAAATATTGCTTGTTCTTTTTACAAGAAGATTAGATATGTTCATTCCTTTTGACGGGAGCCAAGATGAGCGATCGCGTTGAGGTGCTTATTGCGGCTTTGGATTGTAATCCTGAGTCGCTTATAGATAAAATGAATATTCAGACAGACGCAATTGTCGCCAATCAATGTGACGAAAATAGGATTTATGACTTTAATGCGAACGAACATTGTATTAAAGTTTTGAATTTTAATGAACGTGGCGTAGGTCTTAACCGTAATAATGCCCTGATGAGAGCTACTGCGGAGTATTGTCTCATTGCTGACGATGATATGGTCTATCTTGATGGATATGAAGAAATAGTTTTACGTGCTTTTAAAGAAAACCCTAATGCCGATGTCATTATTTTTAACTTAGAAGAGCCAATACCGCATCGTTTTATTAATAAGAAGAAATTTACGGTTGGATTTTTTAATTTTATGCGCTACGGTGCGGCGAGAATGGCTATCAGATTAGATTCGATTCGGACAAACGGCGTGTTCTTCAATCTTTGTTTTGGTGGGGGAACTGATCATTCTCATGGTGAGGACACGCTCTTCCTGGCTGATTGCCTAAAAAAGAAGCTACGCATCATTGCGGTACCAGATTACATAGCTTGTTTGACTGAAGAGCGAGAGTCAACGTGGGAACAGGGTAAGAATGAAAAATATCTTCGCGATCAATCTTTGCTCTTTTCTTTAATCGATAGCCGTAAATGGAAATTGTTGTGTTTACAAGACGTAATTAGGCACGGTAATGAATTTACTGTTTCTCGGTTAAAAGCGCTAAAAATTATGTTAAATAACGGGCGGAGCATGTAACGTGGGCGCCATTGCTAACTATCCACTCGGATCTCTTATATATTTTCTCGTATTTATTATTGGAATTGTTTTCGCCAATGAGGCGCAAGCCAGCGATAGAAAAAAATTACTTGTATTCATAGCCTGTGTTTTAGCTTTGTTTTTCGGTCTAAGAACTGAAAAGGTCGGCATTGATACCGTTAACTACTTAAGATACTACACTGAGACCATACAATACGGACCAAACATAACCGCAAGTTGGTACGACACGGTATATGTTTATGGAATGTCTTTATTTCGAATGGAAAATGGGTTTTACTTATTTAATTTCATTGTTTCATTTGCAACGAACTTATTGATTCTACTTCGTCTCTGGGATTTTAAAGAACAAATCAATTTAAGCCTTTCGTTCGGACTCTTTTATTCCTTTTTTATTCCAGTTGAACTAAATATTGCGAGACAGTTATTAGCGATTGCCCTTGTCTTCTGGGGCTCTAGATATATCTTTACCCATAAAGTTTGGCTGTTTTTAGCGTTTCTATTATTCGCAGTTGGAATTCATAGATCGTCTCTGATTGCGATTTTGCTGCTATGTGCTCTCTATTTTATTAAAGACGAGATGTCCTATTCTTCTCGAACGGTGCTTTCTTGTGTCAGCCTAGTTATGCCTGTTTGCGTAATAGCAGCGCCTATTATTTTAATTAATACAGGTTATTTGACAGACTATGCGAAATACTTTGAATCGAACGATATTAAAATTGGTCTAATGACAATTCTCAAGTTACTCGTTTTGTTCATTGGTCTCTCTAAGCACAAGCTTTTTCAACGTTTTGATGTGCAAGGTAAAGCCACTGTTATCTTTACCATAGTTGGCCTAGCAATTTCGATCATTGGCTATTTATTTGATTATATGGAGAGGATCGGATATTTCTTTTCGATATTCGATGTCGTCTCCCTTTCATATCTTGCTCGAGCGCAAAAGGATATTGGTAATGCGGAGTATGAACGCATGATATGGCTGTTGAGCCTCTATGTTTTGTTTACTGCTCTATCCGGAAATGGACAGGGCATTCTCCCTTATGAATCGCTATGGTTTCACTTTACAGTTTGAGGTGTGCATGTTTTCCAGTAAATGGTCGGGAACCGTTCTTGACGACTGCTCTTGCAGAAAAGTTAAACCCCGCGTATCAATTTATTGCTTGGCTTTCAACCATGAACAGTATATAGAACGTGCAATCAATTCCTTTTTGATGCAAGAAGTTAATTTTGATTTCGAGATAATTGTTCACGATGATGCGTCGACCGATTCAACTCAAGCAATTCTTAGGGATTATCAGGCTCGATATCCCACAAAAATAAAGCTGGTTTTACAAAACGAAAATCAATACAGTAAGGGGGTTCCAATTGTCAAAGAGTATATTGAGCCTTTAATTGAGGGTGACTATATTGCCATGTGTGAAGGTGACGATTATTGGGCTGATAACAGAAAGCTTCAGAAACAATTTGACGCTCTAGAAAAACACCATGAATGTTGCCTTTGCGTTCACAAGGTTATGGAGGTTACTAACGAGGGTGACAATCTAAACACATTCTTTCCTCGTTTCCATTTGGAAACTGGCCCTATTGATAGGTCAACTTTCATACCATTGAATAAAGAGTATGCATTTCAAACAAGTTCTTATTTTATTAGAGCTGATGTATGGCATGACTATATTAAATATCCTCCCGAGTTTAAACAGTTGTGCCCGGTAGGGGATGTCCCGATGCTTCTCTTTTTTGGAAATCTGGGGCCGGTTTATTATTTTGATGACATGATGTCATGTTATCGCCGAGGTACAACTTCCAGTATGAGCGATTGGCTGTTTCGACAAGGGTCTCTTGATAGGCTTTCGGTCCATGCAGAAACTATGGTTCGGGTATTTGAGGCTTTTGATGCGTATACAAGGGGGGCTTATGGTACTTTCTGCCAAGAACAGGCTGCTGGATACATGGCCCAAGTTTACTTTTGTGGGAATGGATCCATTTCATCTCTTTTGAATAACGATTGGCAGAATCTTCAAAACTTGCGATGGGAAAAAAAGGTTGCCGTTATCCTGTCTGCTGTATTTCCGTACCTTGCTAAGACCCTATATTTAAATCGACTTTCTAAGAATGGAAAATAAATTGGCCTCAACTGACATTAAGCGTGGCGCAATTAAGTCTTTATTTTGGAAAATAACCGAGAGAGGCTCACGAGCGTTTGTTGAGCTTGCAGTTCAAATCGTAATGGCTCGGTTGCTTGCGCCGGAGTTGTTTGGCGCTTTGGCGATCATGCTTGTTTTTGTAAATGTAGGCAATATATTTGTACAATCTGGACTTAACACGGCTTTGGTTCAGAGTCCGAAAATGGATGACAGCGATTGTTCGACCGTCTATTGGATCAGTTTGACGGTTTCAGCAGCCCTATATTTATGCGTTTTTTTCGCGGCGCCCTCGATTGCTTCTTTCTACCAAATGGACGCTATCATATGGCCGTTACGTGCACTTGCATTGATCTTGATTATCAATGCTTATAACGCGGTCCAAATTGCCATTGTTCAGCGAGAGCTGAAGTTTCGCATTGTCTTTAACGCCGCAATTGCGTCTTCCGTGCTGTCTGGTTCAATTGGTGTAATTTCAGCAGTATTTGGAGCCGAATTATGGGCGCTTGTTTTACAGCAACTCAGTTATCAGACGTGCAATTGCTTTTTTATGGCAGCGCAAGTCGATTGGCGACCGCGTCTCGTCTTTAACTCTAAGCGGGCTCGTGAGCTCTTTTCATTTGGGTGGAAATTGCTTGTCTCTGGTGTATTAGATCAAGGTTACCAATCGCTTTCTGACTTAATTATCGGGAAACAATTTAGTGCTTCGAGTCTTGGATTGGTATCTCAGGGAAAGAAATATCCGCAGGCACTTGGATCCATGCTTGATGGTGCTATACAACCTGTGATGCTGTCGGCGGTCTCACGCGTTCAAGATGACGTAGCGTATGTTAAGCGCCTAGTGCGTAGAGCGCTAAAGACCTCAACATTTTTTATCGTCCCCTCGATGACTTTGTTTGCTGTTGCCGCAGAACCCATTGTGGGAATTCTTCTCGGAGCCAAATGGCTACCCTGTGTTCCCTTTTTGCAAATGTATTGTTTCGTCTATGCGCTTTTGCCGATTCATACAACGAATTTACAAGCGCTAAATGGCATGGGTCGCTCTGATTTATTTCTGAAATTAGAATTAATCAAAAAGGGATACGGAATCTGCTTCATTTTATTTGCCGCCTTTATTTTGCATGACATCCATCTGATGGTTGGCATGTACATGATAAGTGGCATTTTCTCTACTTTCGTCAACGCCTATCCGAACAAGAAAGTTATTGGCTACTCATATATTGAACAATTGCGTGACATTGCTCCGGCATTTGGCATCTCAGCAGTTTCAGGAATAGCCGCTTTGTTGTGTGGCTCATTCGTAACTTCATCGGCTCTGAGAATATTTATTAACATCACCGTAATGGCGTTGGTTTATCTAGGGATTGCTTGGGTTTTCAAACTCGAAACACTTGATTATCTCATTAAAACTGTAAGGGACTTTTTAGGAACAAGGCGTCGCTAACGTCACCTTGAATTAATTCTAGTTACTTTAGTCATCGTTCTTTGAAAGCTGCATAGCGAAGGGAAGGTACCTGATATGGGTAACCGCATTCTTGTCACACGATCATCCATGCCTCCTATGGAGGAATACTTTGAAGAGGTCGCACCTCTATGGGAAAGCCATTGGCTTACCAATATGGGTGTTGAGCATAAGAAGCTCGAGGCGGACCTCAAGGAGCGTTTGGGGATCGACAACCTTGCTCTGTTCACGAATGGTCACAATGCCCTAGAGTGCATCCTCGAGGCCATGGCTCTTCCGACCGGCGGAGAGGTCATCACTACACCGTTCACCTTTGCCTCGACCACTCACGCTATCGTGCGAAAGGGACTTACTCCCGTATTTGCCGACGTGAATCCCGTGAATCTAACGTTGGATCCCGAAAGCATCGAGCGATTAATCACCCCGCGCACCTGCGCCATCGTGCCTGTGCATGTATACGGCAATCTTTGCGATGTTGATGCCATCCAGGAGATCGCTGACCGTCACGGGCTTAAGGTCATCTATGATGCCGCCCATGCCTTCGGCGTCGAGCGCGTGAACGAAGACGGAAGCAGCGATAGCGCGGCGACTTTCGGCGATGCAGCCATGTTCAGCTTCCATGCGACCAAGGTATTCAACACCATCGAAGGCGGTTGCGTCTGTTTCAAGGACGAGGATCTGTATCCGCTGCTCAACCAATGGAAGAACTTCGGCATCACGGGACCCGAGGACGTCGAGTACGTCGGTGGCAACGCCAAGATGAATGAGTTCTGCGCGGCGATGGGCGTCTGCAATCTTCGTCACCTGGACGCCGAGATTGGCAAGCGCAAGGCCGTTGCTGAGCGTTATTGGGACAACCTTGAAGGCACGGCCGGCGTGACCGTTTTCCGTCCCGCCAATAACATCCGCCACAACTATGCGTACCTTCCAGTGCTGTTCGATCCGAGTGTCTTCGGCGCCACGCGCGATGACGTTTTCGATACCCTGGACAAGGTTGGCGTCGGCGCACGCAAATACTTCTATCCGTTGGTCAACGATTACGCTTGCTACAGAAGCGTGTACTCCAGCGACCGCACCCCTGTGGCGAAGAAGGCGGCGTCCCAGGTGATCACGCTTCCCATGTACGCCGATTTGGCATTGGAAGACGTTGACCGCATCTGCAATACGGTTCTGGATGCAGGAAAGGGAAACCGATGAGTAAGACACTTCTCCTTCTTGGTGGGGCACGTTATGCACTGCCAGTTATTAAGGCAGCGCATGAGTTGGGCGCAAAGGTTGTTACTTGCGATTATTTGCCGCATAACTATGCACATGCCTTTTCGGATGACTACATCAATGCAAGCATCATCGATAACGAGGCTGTTCTTGCCGCCGCTAAAAAATGCAAGGCGGACGGAATTATGTCGTTTGCAGCAGACCCGGGTGTGGTGTCCGCGTCATATGCTGCCGAGAAACTGGGGCTGCCGTTCCAGGGAAGCTATGAGGCAGTTAGCATACTTCAAGATAAAGAGCGCTACCGCGCCTTCCTTCGTGATAATGGCTTTAATTGTCCCGAGCTTCATATCTATCGCTCTGCCGACGAGGCCATGAATGAAGCCGATTCGATTGCTTATCCCGTGATTGCCAAACCGGTTGATTCGGCTGGATCGAAGGGCTGCTCTCGCGTGGATGGTCCTGAGGATCTTAAGGCAGCGGTTGAGTACGCTCTCGAGTTTTCGCGTGATGGGCGCTGTATCGTCGAACAATTTTTGGAAAAGGAGGGAGATTCGTCCGATGCCGATGGATTCGTTAGCGGCGGAAAGTTCTCGTGTGTAAGCTTTACCTCGCAGTTGTTCGATCCCTCCGTTCCAAATCCCTACACGCCAGCTGCGTATGCAATGCCAGCATCATTGCCAGCGTGGGCACAAAAAGAGCTTGTCTCGGAATTGCAGCGATTGGCTGATCTGTTGGGCCTTCGTGACGGCGTATTTAACATAGAGACTCGCGTGGCAACCGATGGCAAAGCCTACATTATGGAGAGCTCTCCGCGCGGCGGCGGCAATCGACTGTGCGAGATGCTCAAATATGCCACCGACGGAAAGACCGATCTTGTCATGGCGGCGGTGAAGGCTGCGCTCGGCGAACCTGTTGGCAATCTTTCGATGCCCGTTTATGACGGCTTCTGGTATCAGCAAATGCTCCACTCTGATCATGGCGGTGTATTTGCTGGTATGGAATATGCATCTGGTTTTGCCGCTTCGCATCTTGCCGAAGAGCAGCTGTGGATTGAGCCCGGCGCCAAAGTCGAGGCGTTCACAGCGGCAAATCACGCATTCGGATCGGTATTCCTTAGGTTCGACACGCAAGCCGAGCTTGATGCATTTCGCGCCGAGCCGAGTGAGTTCATGAGGGCGAAGGTGAGCTAGCCGTGCAAAAGAGGATTGTAGTAATCGGTGCAACCGGCAACACTGGTGCATACCTTACCGAAGATCTAGTAAATCACCTGCCTGCAGATGAATATGAGGTGTTTGCCGCCGGTCGTAGAGAGACGAATTTTTTCAATCGATACAACATTGGTTATACAAGTGTAGATATGTCCGATGCTTCTACTCTAGAGCAGCTCCCCCAAGAGGGCGTCCATGCGGTGATTCTTCTCGCTGGTTTACTGCCAGCATATATGAGCGGCTATAACCCTTCCGATTATATTGACGTAAACAGCCGTGGAGCCCTTAACGTACTCGAGTATTGCCGTAAGTCAGGTGCTGATCGCATTCTTTATGCTCAGACTATATCCGATGTGCTGGGTTCCGTTACTCCGGAAAACCCCGTAATTCATCCTTACGATGATCGCAATATTATTATGACTGGCGATCACACCGTCTATGCTCTTTCCAAATGCTTCGCCGTTGATTTGATCAAGCATTATCAGGCTGAGTACGGATTAAAAGGCTTTGTGTTTAGGCTTCCCACTGTCTACGCATTTACCCCCGACAAGACATATAACGTCGATGGCGTGCGTCGGACACTTGGATATCGATTGCTGATGGATCGAGCCATGGCAGGAGAAACGCTTGAAATCTGGGGCGATCCCACTCGCGCCAAAGATGTTGTAAACGTCAAGGACTTCTGTCAGCTCTTACGTAAAGCTGTGACCGTAGAGAACGTTGACGGCGGCTTCTTTAATGTGGGTACCGGTATTGGAACTTCAAACGAGGACTGGATTCGCGGTATCGCGAAGGTATTCAATCCAGAAGGCGTTGAATCAAAGATTGCCTATCGTCCGGAAATGCCAAGCGGTCCTTCTTATGTAATGGATATCGAAAACTGTCGTGAGCTATTAGGCTACGAGCCGAAATATGACTTCTTAGACTTTCTCGAAGACTTCAAGGCTGAAATGGCTCTCAATAGGTTTAAAGATCTGAGATAGAACCAAAGCCATCACCAAAGCTAAATCTGAACCGAACACTGAATCCAATCACGGAAATTAGCAAGAACGGTATCAGACTCCTAAGAGATTTACGACCGAAATATTATTTGTCCAAGCAGCCAAAAGTGACTTGAGCAGCAATGCGCACTTTATCTCGACTGCCGCTGAAGGGAAAACGTTGAAAGGCATAATTCTTGCAGGTGGGTCCGGCACTCGACTGCATCCGATTACTAAAGCCCTTAGTAAACAGCTTCTGCCAATTTACGATAAACCGCTTGTGTACTACCCTTTGAGCGTATTGATGCTCGCAGGAATTCGCGAGGTGCTTGTCATCTCGACGCCACGTGACCTGCCAGCGTTCGAGGAGCTTCTCGGCGACGGCGCCGAGTTGGGCATGCGATTGGAATACGCCGAACAGGCCGAGCCTCGCGGCTTAGCCGAAGCTTTTACCATCGGGCGAGACTTTCTTGCCGGCGAGCCGTGTGCGCTGGTTCTGGGTGACAACATGTTCCATGGACAGGATCTCACTCGCGTGCTCACGCGGGCAAAGGAGAAAGTGGAGCACCATGGCGGGGCCGTAGTGTTCGGCTACCCCGTACAGGACGCCAGAGCCTTCGGTGTGGTTGAGTTCGATCAGAATCACCGTGTGGTTGGCATCGAGGAAAAGCCCAAGGTCCCAAAGTCTAACTACGCAGTACCGGGTCTGTATTTCTATGATGGACAAGTTTCCGACATCGCGGCCAACGTTAAACCAAGCGCGCGCGGCGAGCTGGAGATCACGAGCATCAACAATGCCTATCTAGAGCAAGGTCAACTGTCGGTCGAGCTGATGGGCCGAGGCATGGCGTGGCTGGATACGGGCACGCCCGAAGGTCTTTTGAAGGCCGCCGAGTACGTGGAGGCCGTGCAGAGCCGCCAGGGTTATTACATTGCGTGCCTGGAAGAAATCGCTTATCGCCGTGGTTTCATCGACCATGATCAGTTGCACGAACTGGGCGAAGCACTGAAGAAGACTGCGTATGGAAAGTATCTTTTGAGTGTCGCAAACGAGGCAAAGAGGGGGTAAATATGTCTGAGATTTTTGAACCCAAGAACATCATCGTCACGGGCGGCTGCGGCTTCATCGGCAGCAACTTCGTCCACTACGTCGTGGGCAACCACCCCGAAGTGCACGTGACCGTCCTGGACAAGCTGACCTACGCCGGCAACCCCGAGAACATCGCGGGCTTGCCTTCTGACCGCGTGGAGCTCGTCGTGGGCGACATCTGCGACGCCGGGCTGCTGGACAGGCTCGTCCCGGGCCACGACGCCATCGTCCACTACGCCGCCGAGAGCCACAACGACAACTCCATCGCCGACCCGGAGCCCTTCCTGCGCACCAACGTGGAGGGCACCTTCCGCCTGCTGGAGGCCGTGAGGAAGTACGGCGTCCGCTACCACCACGTCTCCACCGACGAGGTCTACGGCGACCTGGCGCTCGACGACCCGGCGAAGTTCACCGAGGAGACGCCGTACCACCCGTCCTCGCCGTACAGCTCGACCAAGGCCAGCTCCGACATGCTCGTGCGCGCATGGACCCGCACCTACGGCCTGCGCACCACGATCTCCAACTGCTCCAACAACTACGGCCCCTACCAGCACGTGGAGAAGTTCATCCCCAGGCAGATCACCAACATCATCGACGGCGTCCGCCCCAAGCTCTACGGCCGCGGCGAGAACGTCCGCGACTGGATCCACACCGAGGACCACTCATCGGCCGTCTGGGACATCCTGACCAAGGGCCGCACGGGGGAGACCTACCTCATCGGTGCAAATGGCGAGAAGAATAACATCACGGTCCTGCGCATGATCCTCGAGGTTATGGGTCGCGACCCCGAGGACTTCGACTGGGTCGCCGACCGTCCCGGCCACGACCGCCGCTACGCCATCGACAGCACGAAGCTCCAGCGCGAGCTCGGCTGGAGGCCTGCGCACACCGACTTCGCCGAGGGCCTGAAGTCCACCATTGACTGGTACGTCGCCAACGAGTCCTGGTGGCGCCCGGCTAAGGAGGCCACCGAGGCCAGGTATAGGGCACAGGGGCAGTAGCTACGCTGCACAATTTCTTTGCGCCCAGTAGCAATGGGTGCGCAACTATATTTAAGAAACTGGAGAATGACATGAAGATTGCTGTCGCCGGTACCGGCTACGTCGGCCTGTCGCTTGCCGTCCTGCTTTCGCAGCACAACGAGGTGCACGCGCTGGATATCGTGCCCGAAAAGGTCGAGAAGATCAACAACTACATATCGCCCATCCAGGATGACGAGATTGAGCGCTTCCTGACAAAGGCCAAGGCGGGGGAGCGCGAGCTCGACCTGCACGCCACTGTCGACGTGGCCGAGGCCTATACGGGCGCCGACTACGCCGTAATCGCCACGCCCACCAACTACGACTCCGATAAGAACTTCTTTGATACTTCCTCCGTCGAGGCTGCCATCGCCGCTGTGCGCTCGGTGAACCCGGATGCCTGGATTGTCATCAAGTCGACGATTCCCGTCGGCTACACCGCGGGTCTTCGCGATAGGCTGGGCGACAGCAAGATCTTCTTCAGCCCCGAGTTCCTACGCGAGAGCAAGGCGCTCTACGACAACCTGCATCCGTCCCGTATTGTGGTTGGCGCGCCCAAGGAGGATGCCAACGCCGTCGCGGCTGCCGAGCGCTTTGCACGCCTGCTCGCCCAAGGGGCGGAGCCCGCTGAGTTGGAGCGCGTGAACGCCGACGGAACTGTCGGCATCCCCGAGCTCGTGTTGGGCACCACCGAGGCCGAGGCCGTCAAGCTCTTCGCCAACACCTACCTGGCGCTGCGCGTGGCCTACTTCAACGAGCTCGACACCTACTGCGAGGTCCGCGGCCTCAACACCCGCGACGTCATCGACGGCGTGTGCCTGGAGCCACGCATCGGCAGCCACTACAACAACCCCAGCTTCGGCTACGGCGGCTACTGCCTGCCCAAGGACACCAAACAGCTGCTGGCCAACTACAAGGACGTGCCTCAGAACCTGATCGAGGCCATCGTGGATGCCAACCGCACCCGCAAGGACTTCGTGGCAGACGAGGTGCTGCAGATGGTGTGGGACCGCGTGTACGCCGGCAAGGAGAAGCCGGTCGTGGGCGTCTACCGCCTGACGATGAAGTCGAACTCCGACAACTTCCGCGCGAGCTCCATCCAGGGCGTCATGAAGCGCGTGAAGGCCAAGGGCGTGCCCGTGGTGGTCTACGAGCCCACGTTGGACGCTGAGGACTTCTTCGGCAGCGAGGTCACCCATGACCTTGAGACCTTCAAGCGTGAGTGCTCCATCATCGTGGCCAACCGCTGGAGCGACGAGCTCGCGGACGTGGCGGATAAGGTGTACACGCGCGATCTCTTCAAGCGCGACTAGCGAGCTTTCTCGGAGCGATAAGAGGCCCCCAGCCACCACGCGGTGGCTGGGGGCCTTTCTTGTTTAGGGCAAGCCATGGAGGCGTTGTGCATATCATTCGTTCGTCGCGACGCCACTTTCCATGACAGCGGGTGCCTTACCGGTCGTTGGCGCAATAGTATTTATCAAAATGTATATGTCAATGATTATTTTGGCATGTTATGCTCGCGGAATATGGCCGTCTGGGCATCGAAAGCTGACACTCGGAACGGGAGGGCAGCGCTATCATAGCCGGGCATCAAAACCCCAATTCAATCTCCGTCGTCCGTAGGGAGGCCGCGCCATGCTTGCCATCGCCGAGCTCCTCACCAAGGCCCTCGAGACCCTCTTCAGGCGCAAGACGGTCAATGTGGCCGCGTTCGCCAACAGCGACGGGCCCGTTAGCGACATCCCCCTGGGCTACTTCTCCAGCGACCGCATCAAGAAGCACCCCGAGAAGCCAATCAACAGAATTGCGACTGAGCGCTTCGTGATTATGGCGAGGGCCGCGCTTTCGGGGGACTCCTACTACGACGTGCTGACCGTCTCCTCGCGCGCGCCGCATCCTCGTGAAAAGCTTCGACGCTGTGACGCGCGACTTCGTGATCGTGGGGGCCAATGCCGGCGAATACGGGTTCATAGCGGGAGCCCAGGTCGCGTTCCTGCAACGCGTCATGGGTCTGGTCGTCGGCAAGGAGGCCGTTGATAAAGACGAGGTGGCGCGTGCCCTTGCCAACGAAGCACGGGCCGCGCTCGCGGCCCAACCCTCGACGGGCAAGCACCTGCGTGTGGCGGCTCCGGGCGGCAGGCGCTGTGGCCAAATTAAAGGGTCTTCGAGAACAACACAGCTTCGCGCGGACGCGCCGTAAACGCTGTCGCCCCCACACGGGGCCACTTCATGAAGCCCGCCGTCAAACAATGGAGCATCCGAAAAATTCTCGGGCGCTCCAAAACCAAGTCCATCTTTATTTGCTGCTACCGCTTCTTGAGCAGCACCCAATCGAGGTCGGGCTCGAACACGCGCGGCTTCCAATCCCCGGCGATTTCGTCGATGTGCAGTGATATGCGCCTGTCACGCTCGTTAAAGTAATCGAGTCTGAGCTCGTCGAAATCGGGCACGTTTTCATGCTTTAGGCAGAAAAGGCACTTCTTGTTCACGATGCTGTTGGGAGGCAGCGTGAAAGAATACGAGTTATGGGCATCCTCCTCGCCATACTCTGAAGTTGTCACTTCAGTAACCTTTTCCCCCGCAGCTCGCTTTTTCTCTGTGTATTCGATTTGCACAGTTTTAGCGACTTCCTTGCCGTTCCTGTAGGGAACAACATCGACGTTTCGGACCACCCGCGAACGTCCCGTCGTGTTCTGGAACTCGAGCTTGAGCGGCACAACAAGCAAAGATTGCCCGCCGTCCTCGTGAAATCCCCATCTCTTCTTATTGTCAACGACCGTGCGTTTAGCGTAAATTCTAAGCTTTCCCTTGCGATCAAGCCACCTTGTAATGAGCATAATTACAAAGCTGCTAAAGAAGCCTATGAACCCGCCAATGAGAGTATCGGCACTGTCGGCTAAGAGGAATGCGAGATGTTGCACAAGGCCTTCCCTTCTAGTCTCTTAAACAAATTGCGAGTCTACACCTTGTCCGCAACGTCCGCGAGCTCGTTGCCCAACGTTTGGTGACAATCACGTGGCACCCCTCTTGAACGCCTCAAGGTCGTGTGTGTCTCCTACAGGTGGAACTGCTGCTCGGTGAGCCACCTGCTCGTCGGAAGGGAGGTCAACATCAGGGTGACCGAGTCGACGGTCGAGGTGTTCCTGGCTGGAGAGCGAGTGGCGCACCCGCCCATGCCCTCCGGGCCGCGCAACCGCCACTCCACCAGGGAGTCCGACGTGTCACTTACAGGGTAGCGTCCCGAATGACGCTCCTATGGGCTGTCAAGTCCTTTACTGGCCGACATTTTGGCATTCAGGTAGCGGTCGTATTCGCGTCTGATTTCCTCGTGGGGGCATATGTCTCTTTCTATTTCGCTGAGTCTTACATTCGGCACGTTAAGCTCTCGGGCAATCTGCTGCTGGGTCAGGCTGAGCGATTTTCTCATCGCCGCAAGTTCCTCGCCCCGGGCGTACTTCAGCCTCATGGGGTGCCGCAACGTCGAGTAAACCTCCCTGGCTATGAATCTCTTTAGGCAGCGCATGGCCTCTCGCTTCGTCTTGCCGTCGGACTTGCGCTTTGCCATGTAGGCGAGCGTTCTCTCGTCCCCGCTCATCCTGCTTACGGCAATCATGTGGAGAGCTTTATTGGCCTGCCTGTTCCCGCCGCGGTTGAGCCTGTGCCTGTCGGTCTTTCCGCTGGAGGCGGGAATGGGGGACACGCCGCAGATCGAAGCGAAACTTGCCTCGCTCGGGATGCGCTCCGGGTTGTCGCCCGCGGCGATCGCGAGTTCCGCGGCGTTGACGGTGCCGCACCCCTTCACCTGCAAGAGGGCTGGCGCATTGGCCTCGATGAGCCGATGCATGGCGCCCTCCAATTGGCCTGCTTTCTCATCGAGCTCCAGCCAGGTCCTGGCGAGCGCCCTCAGGGACGCAAGCAGCGGCCCGGCGACGTCGTCTTCCGCATTCGGGCGGCAAGACCCCAGTTTCCTGTACAGGCTCGCTCCCTTGAGCGGCCGGTATTTGGTCCTGACCCGCTCCGGGGCCGACACCAAGAGGGAGCCTATGGCGTTGGATACGCTGGTCATGGTGTTGACGTGTATGGATCTCGCCACCGTAAGGGCGCGCAAGCCCTCAACCCACTCGTTGTGGGACTTCGGCACTATGCCCTTTCCGGCAGCCACCGCGCGGGCGGCGTGCTCGGCGTCGATGCCATCGGTTTTGCCCTCTCCGACTCGCCTCTTTTCCCTCTTGGGGCGAAGTACTTCGAAGACGTCATAGCCGCGTTCCATGAGGTAGGAGCATAGACCGGCGCCATACGACGTCGTCCCCTCCATGCCTACCGCCATGCAGCCCGACGGGTCGCCGATTTCCTCCGCAAGTTGTTTGTAGCCCCATGTGGGTAAATTCAGTCGGCACTGACAATGCTGTTGTCAGCCATGTTGAATCCTCCCAATTCCACGAGTAAGGCGACCTCGCGCTAGTGCTTGTTGAGCCGCTTCTCGTCGGTTGCCACCCCCGCGTTGGAAAGCCCGGTCGTGCCGCCCTGGACACCGCCAGCCTTGCCGCCATAGAACAGCCAAGGCTTCACCTCCTTGAACACAGAGGCGTCGCCGTCGTGGCCGTCCGGCAGCGCCTTGGCCGCCTTCACATTGCGTACGGCCTGCCAGCCGCAGCTCCTACTCTGCGCGCTCGTCTGCCGCCCGGGCCTTCACCTGCTCGATCACGCCGCGTAGGGCATCGGCTGCCTCTGCGGTCTTGGCGGCCTCGGCCACCTGGCCCTCAAGCTCCTTGATACGTACCTCTTGCTTGGCGAGAAGGACCTTGAACTCGTCGGGGCCATCGTCGGTGGCGGCAACTTCTTCTTCCGCATGCTGCACTTGTTCGTCTGTTTACCCTTGCGGGTGCTGCTGCGTCTCCGTCGCCTGCCCACATCGGTGTCCTCCTTCATGGGAACCACTTTCGTGAATCACGCAGGCAGGAGCCCGCCCGAATGCATGTTAGGAGCAGGGTATTTCTCTGTCACAAGAGCGTAGTCAACTCGAACTAAATCACATTTAGTATTGTGCCACTTTCGAAGAGCTCAAAGCTTTAGCACAATCTATAAGGTAGCAGCTGTAAATCTGCTATCCTAAGCATGTTCCAAATTTCCGCAATAGAGAGGAAATGGTATATGGAGGCAATAGACTACATACCTAGGCTGGTGAGAGCCTGTTTAGAGAATGACAGAAGACTCGTAGAGTCAGTCTCGCTCACGGTGTCCCGCAAGCTGAGACGTGATCGTCCTGATCTCGCTTCGGAGATCGCTGGGGCGCTTGCAGCATCTGACATGAGAAGCGAGGCTACCCGTGCAGCCGAGATAAACCCGCTACCGATCGACCGAGAGACCCGCTTCTCTCTCGTAGAGTTCATAGAGCCAATCGAGCTACCGGACCCCATTCTTGATGCTGCAACCACAAAAGAGCTTGCCGACTTTCTCAAGGAAAGAGGTCTGATTCAGCGGTTTTTCGAGGATGGGATCGAACCCTCGAACAGTATCCTCTTCATTGGCGCTCCGGGCGTGGGTAAGACATACGCGGCCAACTGGCTTGCATACAAGCTCGCTCTTCCGCTCATAACGCTCGACCTCGCAACTTCGATATCCAGCTATCTCGGTCGATCCGGACAAAACATCAAGAGCGTCTTCGACTATGTCCGCGCACAGCCTGCGGTGCTCTTCCTGGACGAGTTCGACGCAATTGCGAAGCGGCGTGATGACGAGGGTGACCTCGGCGAATTGAAGCGCCTAGTGAACGTTCTTCTCAAAGAAATCGAGACATGCCCTAAGGGCAGCATCGTGCTTGCAGCTACAAATCATCCGGAGTTGTTGGATAGGGCGATTTGGCGGCGCTTCGACAGAGTTATAGAGGTGCCGCTTCCCGAGGAGAACGAACGCATGCGACTCTTCGAGAGACACTTGCCCAGCGACCGCTTCACGCTCTCGCAAGAGATGCTCTTCCTCATGGTCGAGAAGAGCGCGGGCATGAGCGCCGCAGACATTTGCAAGCTTTGCGAGCACATTAAGCGCCAATCAGTGATGAATCCGGGCGAGAGCATAGAGATCATTTCTCTGAGCGAGCTGTACTCCAAATGCAAACCTCAAACGAAGCAGGAGAAGAGTGAGGCGTGCATAAAACTCAGAGAAATTAACCCAGCCCTTACCGTGCGAGACATTGCGCGGATCGTCGGAGTCGGCGCCTCGACGGTCTCCCGCTACATGAAGGAGGCATAAGCCATGTCCGACCCGCTGCCAATCCTTGCTCACGGCGAATCATATGCTCAGCCAGTTCAGAAGAAAACCGGTGGAGGTTCCAAGCCACGGCCACACGAGTACGAAGAGGCTAGGAACCGCCTCCTTGCTAATATCGGCGCTGTGTCCAGGCAGATGCAGACCGACCCTGATTCCTACCTCGAGGAAAAGGTGGTCTGTATACGTATGGAGCCCAAGTTCGAAGCAAAGTCCTATGCACCCTCGTCGGTGCTCACCTCTTCGGACGAGTTGCAAGTCATCGGCGGCAGGAGATACAAGACAGGCAACGTGCAACCTCAGAAGAACAGTAATGACGAAGATGCAGGAGAGCAGCTCGAGTTCGCAAAGCTCTACTTCCTGCGCACGACCTCAAAGGGTCTTGCCGATTTTGAAAACGCGCTTCGCACCGGGTCAAACGAATCGGACGCATGGCGCAACGAGGTAATGTCCATCCGTTCCTTCGACCTGCTTGAGCCGGGCGAAAAGATACTTGGCTTCGATGCGGAATGGAAAGAGGGCCTGGTCGAAGCCGTGCTTCATCCGCTCCAAGAAAGCGCCGAGGATGCCGTAGACCTGTTCTGCAAGGCAGCAGGACTCGGTCGTGACGAAATCGAGGTACGGTCATACAAAGACGGCGTTACATTCATCGCCGCACAGTTGAGCAGGGAAGCTACTATGGCAGCAGCGAGAATCAACCCGCTGCGCACGGTTCACCCGATGGGAAGAATCGCCTTCGAGCCGATACGGAGCGCGATGAGCGCACCAGCACCGCAGGTTGCTGCGGCCCAGAATGTCCCACCTGTAACCGTCGGCGTCTTCGATGGTGGATGCAATCCCAATGTCCCGCTCCTCTCCGGCTATGTCAATGCGCATGATGCCGTTGCATCGCTGCCCGACCAAGACGGCATCGACCATGGAACGGGTGTATGCGGAGCCGTGCTGCATGGCGAGCTTTCTGGTAAGGGAGCTGGTGACGTCCTTCCTGCGCCCGAGGTGAAGGTTGAGAGCTTTCGAGTGCTGCCACCGAGCGATCCCATCGACATTGACCTCTACGAGTCGATCGACGCTATCGAGTACGTAGTCGGGCATAATCCTGACATCCAACTGTATAATCTCTCATTTGGCCCCGCTGGCCCCATTCTCGACGATGACATCAGCCGCTTCACTTATGCGCTTGATGTGCTGTCGTACAACCGCGATGCCGAGCCGCCCCTCTTTTGCATTGCGGCCGGCAATGACGGCGATTTGCCAAGCCCAGATAATCGTGTGCAGTCACCAGCGGATCTGGTCAACGGCATCGGAGTTGGCGCGTTTTGTATATTGCCTGATGGTACGAAGGCACGCGCTCCGTATAGCTGTGTTGGTCCGGGAAGAGAGGGTGCCAAAATCAAGCCCGACCTCCTTGAGTATGGAGGGGACATCAACAAGCCATTCGTGGTGGTTGCCTCAAGCGGAAATGCTTTAGGCGCAAGCGCGGGTACCAGCTTTGCATCTCCTTTACTCGTCCACAAGCTTGGCAGAATGATGTCGCGAAGCGAGGATATCTCACAGCATCTCGCCCGGGCTCTGGTCCTCCACAATTCGAAGCACAGTGATAGCTTTGTTCGAGAAGAGTACGGTTTCGGCATTGCTCCAGATGATCCATCGAGTTGTCTGAGCTGTGACGACAACCGCGTCACCACGCTATATCAAGGCATGCTCAGACCTAAGCAGCTTGTCTCGCTGCCGATATTTGCCCCCGGCATCGAGTCGGCGAAGGGGCTTATCACAATCAGCTGGACCATCGTTGCAGTCTGCGAAACGAATCCCAATGATTCGGATGCATACACCTCAAGCTGCATAGTAGATACCCTCATTCCTCATGCCAACAAATACACGTACTCGCTCAAAGGTACAAGCTATAGGCATACGGTGAATCTCGCCACCGAGGAGGGGCGCATCAAGGCAGCTGAACTTGAACTGCAGGGCTACACCTCATCAACCTTGCCGGTGAGCAAGCCTGCAAAGAAGTACTGGGAAGAGTCAGAGTTACGAGCCAACGATATGAAGTGGGACAGTGTCATTAGCAGGACACAGCGCATGAAATCAAGCTCATTGTATGACCCGAAGCTGACGCTCCAATCCTTATTCCGTAATAATAACGATCCCGATGCGCTCACTCGTTACTATGCGGTCGTGACGGTCGATGCTCCAGGCTACAATGGCAGTCTTTACAACAGTACGCTCCAGGAGTATCGCAACTTGCAGCCAATCAAGCTCAGGATTGAGCCGCGTCTTGAGGCACGGAGTTAATAGAATGGACGGCCATCGTGCATAATTGCCTGATGGCCGTCCTGCTACATACAAAGCAATAGGATAATAATAGGCAGACAGAACGATGCCTCTCTCGTCGAGCAATCTGTCTACCGCGTTGAACAACTCTTGAAAGTTTCCAAGGGTCACATTAACGAACTGATACTTTAGGTCTTCGGAATGTGAACTCTCTCCGAAGAGCTCAGTAATCCCTGAGTTGAATTTCGACTTGCCATGGCGGCCTTCTCCTTTGAAGAAGGTCGCCATGGCCCCATTCCGGTCTTGTGATTATTCGCTGATTATTGCATCAGTTTTGCTACGCCGTTCCATGCCGCACTGCAACGCCGCTCCATGGTAGGCTGATACACGTTGACACGAAGAGCCTGTACGCGCCTAGCATGAGGCGTTTTCTTTTCCAAAACAATCCAGATGGCACGAAGCGTGCGGTAGTGTCGCGATCGTTGGTGTAGGTCTCGGTTCTCAAGGGTAGCCGGAGTCGACCCGAGGAACCGAGAATCGCCTAGAATGCCGTCATCCTAGCGTATGTCACGCCGCCTTCCCGCCGGGAATCGGGCTGTCGGCCACGACGAGCGCGATGAACCTGGCCACGTGCTCGGCGACGGCGCCCTCGACGGCCCTGCCGATGGAGTCGTCGTTGAACCAGCGGCGGCCGACCCACTCCTTGTCCATCTCGGCGAACACGGCGCCCATCATCCTGATGGGCTACTTCCTGCTCGGGAACACCTGTATGACGCGGCTGCGGCGCTTGAGCTCGCGGTCGGTGCGCTCCTGCACATTCTTGGTGCGCAGGCTGACGTGGTGCTCGCAGGGGAAGTCCAGGTAGCCCAGGGCGTCGGCCTCGGCCTTCTCGAGCACCTCGGCGGCCTTGGGGCAGACCCCCCCGATCTGATCGGTGACGAGCTGGGAGCTCGAGTCCGGGCTCGCCGACTGCAGAACCAGGCTCGCCGCAGCGGCACGCGTGGACGGCGTGTACAGGGAGCGCGCCCGCGCCATCAGCGGGGGGGTGCTGCGACCGCGAGATACGCGGTAGCGACCTTGGCCGCATGTGGGCGCTTCTGCAGGTTCGAGCGGAAGGATGTGAAGTGATGGGCGAAGACGTGAAATGGGCGTTGGGCATTGCGGTCACGGCGCTCGTGCTCGTGGCGTTTCTGCCGCTCGTGCCGGTCGTCCTGGTGCCGGGGCCGTGGAAGACTAGGGGGCGCGTCCGAGACCGAACCCCCCCCCGTTGGAGGGGCCGTCCGGGCCGTCCGTTTTTTGTCCGGGCGAGCTGAGATGCTTTTATCGCGATACGCGCAGATGGGAAGCACATCACTGGTATGATGGGCAAAAGGAGGAGATTATGAACACGACCGCAAGCTACACCGCCATGGGAATCGCCAAATACGTAGTTGACAAATGCTATAAAGACAACAAGCCGGTCAGCAACCTACAGCTACAGAAGATGCTGTACTTCTTGCAACTAACTTTCATCAAGGGGTACGACTCGCCCCTGTTCGACGACACGTTCGAGGCATGGCAGTACGGCCCGGTCATCCGCGACGTATACGTCAAGTTCTCCGAGTTCGGCGGTTCGCCCATAAAGATGATTTTCCCTGACGCAGTCCGCTTCGAGAACGACGAGCAGGAAGATTTCATCAACACCATCATCGAAAAACTGCGAGGACTTTCTCCCTGGAACCTCGTACGGGTCTCCCATGCGAAGGGGTCCCCGTGGGATGAGGTCTACAATAGGCGCGGACAAGACAAGGGAATCATCCCAAACGGTCTCATCGTCGCGGCCGCAAAGGCGGACCAGAATGGCTGAGAATCAAGAAGTGCCCGCCGGCATGAAAAGAGCCCTTGAGATTCTGACGAGCGTTCTCCAAGCCGCAAACGGCGACTATCTTGAGAAATCGATGCTCATTGTTCCCGACGTCGAGGCGGACTCCGATGAGACACAGAAAAGGGATGCGCTGACCAAACTTCTGGAAACCTTAGCGTCCGACGACCCAGGCCTCTCCCTCTCGGATGAAAACATCGCCGACGTCAAGGCCTTCTTCGAAAAGCTGTACGGCGGGCAGGTGAAGTTCCGCCATAGATACTCGGACGTCTGCAACGTCGTGTTTGACTACAAGGATTGCGAGCTCGACCCGACGAACGTCCCATACCCCGTAAGCCGCTTGGCCGACAACATGGGCAAGGTCCTGACAAGCATGCTGGAAGACCGACCCCGCTCGGAGCAGGCCGATAGTGTACGTAAGCTGTGCGACCACATCGAGCTTGAGAAGACGCGCCTACTCCACTACACGGAGCAGATGAAGATGATGTGCTCCTTCGAGGAAAGGAGCACGCAACTCGACGAGCAAATCAAAGAGCAGCAGGAAAAGACGGAAAGCGAAATCAAACGTCTGGAAGATGACTCGCTGAAGCGAATTGAGGAGGAAAAGAGAGAGGCGCAGCGTGAAAACGTGTCCGTCCTCGGCGTGTTCACCGGCATCGTCGTCGCCTTCGTCGCGGGCCTGACCTTCTCCTCATCCATCCTGCAGAGCATCGACAGGGCGAGCATCTACAGGCTATGCGCGATGGCGACAGTGATAGGAGTATTCCTATTCGACACGATAGCGATCCTGCTCTCGTTCCTGGGAAAGGTGACCAGAGTTGAATGCCCTGACCTGGCCAAGATCGTGAAGATCGCAAACTTCATCGCCCTCGTCTTCCTCGCCGCCGCGGTCTTCGCGAGATTCTTCATCCCTATGCCAGCTTACAACTAGCAGGAAGCGGAAACACCTACGACTAATCAGGGCCGCCCTCCGGGGCGGCTCCCCGCTTTTCGCGGCGGGGCGCGATTGATTGGAGGTGACGCTTGGACGCCGACGAGCCGCTGGCGAACCCGCGTCACGAGACATACTGCCACGAGCGCGTTGCGAGCAGAACCCAGAGGCAGGCGAAGCTCGCCGCGTGGCCCGAACGCTCGCGCTGGAAGCCCGAGACGGTGGACAACAAGACCTGCAAGCTCGAGGCCGAGCAGGAGGACAAGGCTAGGATTGCGAGCTCCATCCAGGGCGTCATGAAGCGCGTGAAGGCCAAGGGCGTGCCCGTGGTGGTCTACGAGCCCACGCTGGACGCGCCGGAGTTCTTCGGCTCCGAGGTGACCCACGACCTGGAGGCCTTCAAGGCCGGCTGCGACGTGATCGTCGCCAACCGCTGGAGCGACGAGCTCACGGACGTGGCGGACAAGGTGTACACGAGGGATCTGTTTAAGAGGGAATAGGGGAGAGCTGACGGCTGCGGCGACTCTGTCCTTGTGCATAAATCCAATTATTGAAAAGAGGGTGTATCGGCGCAAACCGATACACCCTCTTTTGGTTAAACAAGTCCCATTAGCCTTTGATTACGCTTTTATAGATATACGTACGTTCTCCGGTCCTACTCTTCAATTACCACCTCAGGGAGCCGAATCTGGATTAGGTGTTAAAGCAAATATATATTGGAAGGTAAGACTGATATATTCTCGTCAACGTCTTTAATGAGCAACCTTTGCTCTAGAAGAAGTTTATGCATGAGATTCTTTCCATGGTCTTTATTGTCGAGTGTGCTTCCATACTCATACAGAAGATGCGATATGCGTGAGTACAGATCTTCTCGAATTGCCTGCTCATCAACTGTTTTATCTGACTTGTTTGGATATTTTTTGTATAGAAATACAAGCTTAGTAACTCCACCGTATAGATTGACGGTGTCAAAAATCGATTGGAAGTAGGAATAGTCAGCCCGAGAAAGCGAGTGTCCGAATATCTTGATGAAACGGGTATTGCTGTCGCAGAGTTTTGCAGTTTCGCTTTCGTATGGCACTAATGACATAAGCCTATATGTTTTTGTAAACGGCACCGCCGGATGGTCTTCAGCGACGTCTTTTCCGTCAATGCCAAATATTGTGTCCGTTTTGTCCAGTGAGCCATGAATATTCCGGGCAGCAACAATTCCCAGCTGCTGATCTTCCGATTTTAATGGGGTTGTATAGTTAAAGTTTAAGATAGATGTTTCATAGTTCTTTTGCTGGGCCTTATTAATGCAGGCATTGCGAATGGCTGCATAATACTCCACAGCCTTTTCCCTGTATTTATTGTTATTATCGACTTGTTTTTCTAGATAGCTCGCAAAGATGTGCTCGTAATCTTTTAGTGAGGTTAGAAGGAAATGGGTGAGCTCATCCTGGGAAACGTTTTCCTTACCCAGACTAGTTGAAACGTAATTGTATACGGCGTTATCTGGATGTTCAGAACGATTTGGTTTTGACGGATCAATTGTCCACACCAGTTGCTCATACATGTGGTCCAATCTTGAACCCAAGTCGTCATCATGGAACACATACGCTGAAATAAGGCTTTCTATATTGCACCACAATGGGTCGTTTTCACCGATTTCAGAAAGAATGACATCCCAGACATTTCTTTCGTCCTTAGGGATCGATTCAATTGAGCATGCTGCGTTCATCCTATTGCGATAAAAATCTGAGAACTTTGACTTCAGTCCGCAGGTCAAGTCGAATCCATTTCCAAGAATTATTAGTTGGTGCATTATTTAAATCCTTCAATCGTAGTGAACTCCGTGAATAGCTTCTCAACTATTTACCCGATTACTAAGGTGTTGCGACAACGGTATCCAACTTGCGAGGACACGACATGGGGCGTCATTGAGGAAAGGTTTTGGTAACTTGATATTGTCAATTTCCCTGTGCTGCTAATTTTGGAATCAGCGGTCGGCATATTTGCCTAACGTGAATCTTCCTTTCACCGACTGGCAAAACGATTTACACCTAATTTTGGGGTTCGTTTACAGCTAATTCGTTCGCCACTCGCCTGATCTCGCTACACTAATAACTGCTGCTACCAGGTAGTTTTCTGGCGCAGTTTCCAATGGCTCTTGCGAAGATCGGAGCGGTTATGTTTGCTGCCGCGTTCCACTCCAGCCGTCATTACATCCTGTTTACTGCCATGGCCTGCCTATGCGTTTTGCTGGGCGGGCCTTCTTATGCCGCGGGCGCGGACAGCCTGTTCATTGCGGGCGCCACGTACTACGAGCCGGGCGTGTCGGGCCCCGGGTGGGCCTGGACCGATGCCGACCATCTGGAGCTAAACGGCTACGCGGGCGAGGCCATCGGTGCGGACGACGACCTGGTGGTGACACTGACCGGGCAGAACACTGTTATCGAGACGAGCGCGCCCGACGTGGACATCTCGCGGTGCGGCATGGAAGTGTGGGGCGATCTGACGCTCCGCGGCACCGGGTCGCTGGTGGCCACGGGCTCGCAGTGCGGAATCTACGTGTCGGGGACGCTCGCGGTGGACGGCTGCAAGGTTGACGTGCGGGCCGACGGCGCCGGCATCGCGGATGCGCGGGTGGCCGGCGTGATCGCGGACGGTCTTGCCGTTCGCGGCGGTGGACGAGTTGTCGCCGCGGGCGCGGGCTCCGGGGCGGGCGTGCGCGCCTATGGCGTGTGTCTGCTGGGCGGGACTGCCGGCGGCGGCGCGGCCGGGCGGCTTACCGTCGATGCGTCCTGGCTGGATGCGTCGGGCCCCGATGGCGGCGTCGCCTGCCTGGGCGGGTCGCTTGCATCCGCGCGCTTTGTGGCGCCTGCGGACGGGGCCTTTGGCGAAGGCGGCGTGGTGGATGCTGACGGATCCGTGGCAGCGAATGTGACGATCGAGCCTGTGGATGTCACGGCGTCGGCGGGGGAGACCGGTGGGCCCGATGTGCCGGGCGATGGTCCGTCCGCCCCTGACACTGACCCTGCTACCGGCGAGCCAGCCGCGGATCCGTCGACGAATCCCACACTGAAGCCCGCGGCCGCGACTAAGACGGTGACCACGACAACAGTGACTAACAACACGGCCGCCAAGACCTCCAGGCCCAAGGCCGCCACCGCGACCTCCTCATCACTTCCCAAAACCAGCGACAACAACTGGATCGCCGTGTCCGGCTTGCTGTTCGTGCTGGGAACAGCGGTTCTTAAAGCTGCGCGCCGTTGCTGATGCTCCCGATTTCCGGATGTGCGGGAAAACCGGAGCCCGCCGAGCGCAAGTCAAATTCTGTTAATAAAACCGCAGGTCGCGAAAGCGCAAAACCGGGTTCTGGTCGGCAGAACTCGGCCCCCACCACTTCTGGACAAGGCCAGCTGTCAGAGTTCGTGTCTTATAGGAATAATTTAATTCACGCCGCGTTAAGTCTAGCCTGCTCCTTATACTCGAATATAAACACTAAGGAGGTAGTCATGTTTTGGAGCTATGTTCAGCTTGATGATGGCACCCAATTTGCCTACTCAGAGACAAGAGAAGACGGAACCGTTCGCGTGGCCGTCGAGCGCCCGGTTGACTTTGGCTTTAACCATGCGGAATGCTTCTTGCCTGCGGTCAAATGGTTCAACGTCGAAGGATTTACTGCTGATGACCTCAATTTCTTGACCGAATTTGTTAGATCAAACGCCCCGTTTATCTTCGAGCTCGCCGAACGCCAAAAAGCCGGACCGGCGGTGGCATAATGCCTCGAGTTCTTATTTTTGGGCAGTACGTTCTGTTCTTTTGGATTGCGGAAAACGGAGAACCAATTCACATACACGTAGGTGTAAAGAGGGCGGCTGCTAATTCGACCAAGTTTTGGCTGACGAAAGACGGCGGATGCAAACTTGCCAACAACGAGAGCAAGATTCCGGCTAAGGATCTCAGGGATCTTTCAAAACTAATCACCATGAATCATCAATTCATATGTGACAAGTGGTGTGAAACCTTTGGTGATGATTCGCTGACGTTCTACTGTTAAACGCCCAATTGAGACATGGTTTCACTTGCTACATATCATCTGCGGCCTCCCGCATGCTGGTTCAATACGACGTCAGCGAGGCATTTTTATTTGGTTCGTTTGCCCGAGGCGAGCAAACGCCTGATAGCGATATTGACTTGCGCCTAGTCTGCGGCAACACCATGACGTTCGGCACGCTTTACGAACTCTCCCATGAGCTCGAAAAGGAACTTGGGCGAAAGGTTGATATCGTCACCAACCCACCAGAGCACATGCGCCCGGCCTTCCGCAAAAGCATCGAACAGGATGAGGTGCGCATCTATGAAGTGCTGTAGCAGGCTGAGGCGTTAGTGTGCTCCGGCGTTATCAGCAAGTCTTAATTTTGCCGCATACTTCCGGGCTCGGCGAGTCTTAGAAGCCAGTATTGAACTCAAACTCGGTTCCATACACCCTTTTGCTCTTTGAATACAGGTATCTCTCTAGCGATAGTTTGCTATACTATCGCTAGAGAGATACCTGTTAGGAGACTCGCGTGGAACTGTGGCATGGTTCTCAGAAAATTATTGAGACTCCCCAGCTTGGCCTGGGGAAAGTCCATAACGACTATGGACAGGGATTCTATTGCACAGAGAGCCTCGACCTTGCAAGGGAATGGGCATGTTCGCGTGATGCCGATGGCTTTGCGAATCGCTATGAACTCGATATGGCCAATCTCAAGGAACTCGACCTGCTATCGCCGCAATATTCAGTTCTGCATTGGATAGCGTTGCTTGTAGAACATCGTTCTTTTCGCAAGGACACCGCTATTGCCGTGGGGGCGTGCGAATATCTCCACGATCATTTTCTACCTGATACTAGCACTTGCGACGTAATAAGGGGATGGCGCGCGGACGACTCGTACTTTAGCTATGCCAGAGCTTTTGTGAACAATACGATTACCGTCGATCAGCTTGGTCGATCTATGAGGCTCGGCAACTTGGGAGAGCAGATTGTGCTCAAAAGCGAGCGCGCGTTTAAGAGCATTCGTTTTGCTGGATTTGAACGTGCGCCGCAAGCTTTGTATGGTCCATTGGCCAAGGAGCGAGATAAAGCGGCAAGGGCACAGTATCGGGAGCTACTTGCCGAAAATCCATTTGAGGGAATCCGTATCGTCGATATCATTCGAGAGGGGATGACGGGCGATGACCCACGCCTACAGTGAGATGTATCTCGAGGATGCCATGAGAACGCTGGGCGAGGCAGTCGATTTTGCCCTCTGTGACCAAGGGCTGACTCCAGCCGAGTTGACGGCGATCCTGTCGAACGCTTTTGAGATGAAACAGTTTGAGCGCGGTATACCTCGCGTCGTCTGCGGCATGGCGGGCGACGAGCTCGCGCGCGATATTATCGCACATGCGGGACTGACCCCCGTCGAATGCAGGGAGACCTATTCGTTCGACCGTTCGCCTCAGTATTGGGCGGGCTGGGTTTTGGCCTATGCGCAATGGATGTGCAGCCTGGGCTTTAATGAGCTACTCGAAGTCGCTCCGCTCGATTGGATTATCGGCTCGTACCAACCGCTCCACGAGGCCTCCGAAGACAAATTCGCCCAGATTGTCATTGATAAATGGAACAACGCCCAGGCAGACAAAAGGGGCCTCAAAGCGGCACGAAAGGCGGCCGGCCTAACGCAAAAACAGCTCGCCGCCCAATCGGGGGTTAAACTTCGCGCCATACAACTCTACGAGCAGAACCAGCTCGACCTACGCCGCGCCTCGGTCTCCTCGGCATTGGCGCTCGCAAACACCCTCGACTGCAGTATTGAAGACCTCATCTGGCAACCGATCGTTCTGGAGTACGACTCGCAGTCTTTTCCATCTACGAAGCTATAAAGGAGACGCACATGCTTTGGAGTCATGTTCAGCCAGATGACGGCACTGGTCGCGCTACTCAAGAAGATTACTCAGTAGCGCACGAGGCAAATTCAACATTACCGATTTCGCTCGACGGCTTTATGTCGATCGACCATGCAGTTGAGTTAACCATCGCTGCCATGCCCAACGCGCTCAGACTCTTGGAGAACTCATGATGGCGACTACGCAGCGAGGCGCGCATCCGTTAGCGCCGCTCGTGCTCGATGATGCCGGTTCGCTCGAAGCTATGGCCGCGGCCGTGATGCGCCTACACAGCACGCTGATGTCGGTCGGGCGCTGCTATACGACCGACGCTACAGGCGACCGGGCCGCGCTTGAGCTTGGACGCATCGAGTCCGTGCTTGCGGGTGCATTCTGTACGATATTCGGCCAATCGCCAACCGATCGCTTCGCAGACATCTTTGACCAGGCCACCTACGTGGCCGAGCACATGGTCAAGGACCAAATCTTTGAGGACTGCAACAAACGCACCAGCCTTGTCTTTGCGTTGTCCGTTCTAAGGCTCGTCAGCAGTCCGGTCGTGCTGTCCGACAGCCCGGAGGCAAAAGACAACCAGTACTACGCTTGGATCCAGGACCTCGTTTCCGGAAACCGATCTTGCGCCGACCTCGCCGAAGAGCTGCTCCGCGGTTGCGTTGCGGGCACGGGCGACCCGTCGCACGTATAGAATCAAAGCATCCGCACGCCGGTAATTGAATTGATTGGACACCACATGGATATCCCCAGCACCCTGCGCTGCCGCCCCGAGACTTCGTGGATAAAGCGGTAAATGGTGGTTTGGCTGCGGTTTTGCCGATTGCTTTGCTTACTTTTGCTTGGCTTGCACCCACGAATTTAAAATCGGAGGCAAAAAGTTCTTGGTAAACCACGCGCGGCTATGATAGTATCTCTTTTGCCGAAAGGCGACGGGCGATTGGCTCAGGGGTAGAGCATATCCTTCACACGGATGGGGTCACAAGTTCGAATCTTGTATCGCCCACCATCAAAAGCGTAGGTCAGAGATGTTAAGTCTCTGGCCTTTTTCTTTTTGACACCTAAACTTACACCAAAAATAAATCGTAGTCGTCTAAGGCATAATTTTTTATCACAACCTTTTTTGCTGACGTCATTGCATGTTTTGTATAAAACGCATGCGTATTTTCATTGAAATCCCCATGTGATTCATGCGCAAATGTGAAGACAGGGACCACACAACCAGGGTGCCTTCCAGCGGATTTCTATCTCACAACGTTTTTTTACACAACTCGTCAAGCTTTTGGTCAGCGTTTGGTCAGCTTCCGGTACTTACCCGCATGATGCCCCAGTAGATAATCGGCGATGTTCGTAATCCGCACGGCATATGGCCGATACCAGGGGAGACGCAAATGGACGAAATCGTCTGCGCAAACACCGCATTCCGCTACTGGCGCTGCCCACCGCAGGTTCGCGACCTCTACCCGCGCCTGCCCAATTCCGAAGACGGCTGGCGAGCCCTGTCCCAAGCCCCTTTCATAACCGAAGTCCTCAAGGCCCCGATTATCGCCGTTGCTTCGCCAGGTTGTTGTAATCACCACTCGGGATTGCGCTCCACCATTCGCTGGGAGGGGGCATCGGATGCCGGCACAACAATCGACACTCATTTAGGTTTTAGTGTCACCAATCCGCTTAACACGTTATTTACTATGACACGCTTTGTGTCCCAAATAGATCTGGTGCTAGCTATGTACGAGCTCTGCGGCTGGTTTTCTGTTTTCGAGCCGGCTCCCGCTGCCGACATGCAGTTAAAAATAGCGGGAGAGGAGAATCGCAATACCAGCACGCAGGATCTGTTCGAACTTGGAGAAGGCGAAGACGAGGTTCCTTGGAAACGAGTTTACGCTCGCGCAACCATAAAGGACCCAGATAATGAAGGCCAATCGAGCAAGCGTGAGGATGGAAGAGAGGTTACGAAACTCAAAGGCACTTCTCTATGGATGAGAAAGCCGCTTATCGAACTGAGCGACCTGTATCGATTCGCCGACAAGGTCAAAAGTCAAATGTGGGGAAAGCAGTTTTATGATGCCGCTCAGAAGGTTATCGGCATTGCTGCGTCTCCACTCGAGGTCGCGGGGGTCCTGCTCCTAAGTCGCTCTCGGCGTCTAGGTGGTTCAGGATTCAGATACGTGTACCTCAACGATTTAACCCCTCTATCCGTGGCAGCCCAAAGCATCGCAGGTCAAAAGGTTTGCTACGGCGACATCGAGATTGTAAACCCAATGCTAATGAAGGCAGTAATTATCGAGATCCAAGGTGAGGTCATCCATGGCTCAGGCGCGGTACTTGATCACGATGCGGAGCGCATGACTGCGCTCCAGAGCATGGGTTTCGACGTGTTCCTGGTAACCCACGATATGCTTAACGATAAAAAGCAACTAGATACCATAGTCAAAAGCGTCTGCAGTCGTTTGGGGATTCGATATAAAGCCAAATCCGAGGCAATGAAGTGCGCCGAGACGCGACTGCGAGCAAATGTTTTGTGCAACTGGTTGGAAATCGGAAATTAGTCGGCGACAAGGTGCTAGAACGACCTAGTTTGCCTGCCAGTGAATCAGTGTCATTTCAAAACTATGCCGGATTACGGGGCTGGACTCGGACCGGCCGTCCATACCTTGCATTTCACTGAATGCGCAAGTCGTCTACCTGCGGTTTTGATTTTACCGAATACGGCACGCTCGGGGGTTCCCGGCCCGGCCCCGTAAACCGGCATGGTTTTGAAACCACCGGCGGCCACGCCGCCGCCCGCGGGGCGCGCCCCGCGGGCAATTCCGGGCATCGCGTGTCTCTTCGGCCTCGTGCCCGTTCCGCGCGCCGCAGAATATTTTCCAAAATTGTCCTTGCATCGTCGTCCGAGTTCCCGTATAGTACTTTTTCGCACGGGGGCGTAGCTCAGCTGGGAGAGCGCTTGACTGGCAGTCAAGAGGTCAGGGGTTCGATTCCCCTCGTCTCCACCCGAGCATTGAATGAGGCTCCAACGCAAGTTGGGGCCTTTTTTCATATAGGCACACAAGGTCAAAGGCGGCACCATGATCCTCCTGGTCGACAAAATCGAAAAAAGCTTCGGCGCGCGCGTCCTCTTTAGCGGCGCGTCCTTCCAGATCAACCCCGGCGAGCGCTTTGCGCTCGTGGGACCCAACGGCGCCGGCAAAACCACCATGCTCAAAATCATCATGGGCATCGACAGCCCCGATGCCGGCCAGGTCCAGTACGCCAAGGACTGCCAGGTAGGCTACCTAGAGCAGGAAACCAACCTGGAGCAAAAAGACACTACCATCCTTGCCGAGGTCATGGCCGCCGCCAAGGAAATCCGCCGCATGGGCGAGCGCGCCAACGAGCTGCAGGCCCAGATCACCGAGCTCTCCGAGCAGGGCAAGGACGTCGACGCGCTTCTCAACGAGTACGGCCAGGTCCAAGACCGCTTTGAGCACCTGGGCGGCTACGAGCTCGAGAGCAACGCCCGCAAGATCCTGTCCGGCCTGGGCTTTAAGGTCACCGACTTTGAACGCCCGTGCTCCGAGTTCTCCGGCGGCTGGCAGATGCGTATTGCGCTGGCAAAGCTCTTCCTGCGTCACCCCGACCTGCTGCTTCTGGACGAGCCCACCAACCACCTGGACCTCGAGAGCGTCCAGTGGCTGCGCGGCTTTATCGCCAACTATGACGGCGCTGTGCTCATCGTCAGCCACGACCGCGCGTTTATGGACGCCTGCGTCGACCACGTCGCCGCGCTCGAGAACCGCCGCGTAACCACCTACACCGGCAACTACAGCAGCTACCTCAAGCAGCGCGAGGACAACCTGGAGCAGATGCGCGCAAAGCGTGCCGCCCAGGAGCGCGACATCGCCCACATGCAGGTCTTCGTAGACAAGTTCCGCTATAAGCCCACCAAGGCCGCCCAGGCCCAGGAGCGCATCCGCAAGATCGAGCAGATCAAAAAGGAGCTCGTCATCCTGCCCGAGGGCCACAAGCACATCGACTTTAAGTTCCCCGACCCGCCGCGCTCGGGCGACATGGTCGTCGGCCTCGAGGGCGTATCCAAGTCCTACGGCGACAAGCACATCTACAGCGATATCGACCTCAAGCTCTACCGCGGCGAGCACGTGGCGCTCGTCGGCCCCAACGGCGCCGGCAAGTCCACGCTCATGAAGATCCTCGCCGGCCTGGAGCCGCCCACCACCGGCACCCGGGACCTTGGCACCAACGTGGGCGTGGCCTACTACGCCCAGCACGCACTCGAGGGCATGACCGAGTCCAATACCGTCCTGCAAGAGATCGACACCGTCACGCCCAAGTGGACCGTGCCACAGCAGCGCAGCCTACTGGGCGCCTTCCTGTTTAGCGACAACGATTCCATCGAGAAGCAGGTTCGCGTCCTCTCCGGCGGCGAAAAAGCGCGTCTGGCCCTGGCCAAGATGCTCGTGGCCCCCGAGGCGCTCCTGTGCCTGGACGAGCCCACCAACCACCTAGACATCGACTCGGTGGACATGCTCGAGAACGCCCTGCAAAACTTCCCCGGCACCATCGTGCTGATCAGCCACGACGAACACCTGGTGCGCGCCGTGGCCAACCGCGTCATCGACATCCGCGACGGCCAAGTCACGGTCTACGACGGCGACTACGACTACTATCTCTACAAGCGCGAGGACCTCGCAGCCCGCGCCGCCGCCGAGGCGTCCACGGAGAGCGCGCCGGCCACGACCAAGTCCACCAAGGCCAGCGCCGCCCAGGCCGACACCCCCGTCGCCGCCCCCAAGCCTGCCGAGGGCAAAAAGACCAAGGAGCAAAAGCGCGCCGAGGCCCAAGCCCGCGCTGCGCTCAACAAAAAGCTCAAGGGCGTGCGTAACCAGCTCAAGAAGATCGAGACGGAGCTCGACAAAAAGCGCGCCCGCTATGACGAGCTTATGGAATTGATGGCAAGCGAAGAGCTTTATGCCGATCAAGACAAGTTCAACGCCGCGCTGGGGGAATATAACGGCCTTAAGCAAGAGCTGCCCAAGCTCGAGGACGAATGGCTGGAGCTTTCCACCCAGATCGAAGAGGAGACCGCGCGTGAACTCTCGTAAGGCCGCTGCCGTGGCGATGAGCATCATCGCCATCGCCTGTCGCATCTGCGGCATCTTTATGAGCGCGATGACCGTGCTGCTGTGCTTTAGCGGCCTGACCGCCAAGCTGCAGATCGTAGGCTTTGTCGTTGAGCTTTCGCGCGCGCTGCCGAGCGCCATCGCCGGCTACGGCGTCATCACGTCGCCTTTTGGCGGTGTGTTCCGCCTGGATTACGCCATCGTCGCCGTGATCCTGTTTGCGATCGACTATCTGCTCACGCGCGCCTCGCGCCGCGTCCGCTAGTGGGGCGCCATGTCCAGCAGCTACCTCATGAACCTACTCGCCAGCGCCGTCGCCGTCATCGTGGGCATCGTGATCCACGAGAGCGCGCACGCCGCCGCGGCCTGGGCACTCGGCGATAAGACGGCCCGTTCGCGCGGACGCGTCTCACTCAACCCGCTCAACCATATCGACCCGTTTGGCACCATCATCCTGCCGCTGCTCATGCTTGCCGCCGGCGGCCCGGTGTTCGCCTTCGCCAAACCCGTACCCGTCTACCTCAACAACCTCAAACACCCCAAGCGCGACGAGGTCCTGGTGAGCGCAGCCGGCCCCGCGTCGAACATCGCACTCGCGTGCCTCGCGGCCGCCCTCATGCACGCAGCGTACGGCAACCTCTACACCAGCATGTCCTTTGCCGTGGCGTCACAGATCATGAACTTCGGTGCCACGTTCATCGTGGTCAACCTGTCACTCGCGTTCTTCAATCTCATCCCGATCCCGCCGCTCGACGGCTCGTCGATCATCGTGCCGTTCCTCAAAGGCAAGGCGCTCGCCAGCTACTACCGCCTGCAGCAATACGCCATGCCCATCCTCATCTTGGTGTTGTACCTGCTGCCCATGTGGACCGGCATCGACGTGATCGGCCGGTATTTCGACGTTACCGTGTATCCGCTGGCAGAGCAGCTGCTCACCTTCGCAATCGCCGGTATCTAGGGTAAACTTACAAATCGACCGTGCAAATCGGTCGCAACATGCACCCAAACCGCGCCGCGAAGGCGCCGTCAAAGGAGGTCGAAGATGTCGTATCGCGTGTCGACGCAGGTCTACAGCGGACCGTTCGACCTGCTGCTGCAGCTGGTTACCCGCCAAAAAGTCGATATCGGCGCTATCTCGATCAGCGAGGTGGCCGAGCAGTACCTTGCCGAGGCCGAGCGCATCGAGGCGCTGGACCTGGACGTGGCGAGCGACTTTTTGCTAGTCGCGGCAACCCTTTTGGACATCAAGGCTGCCTCGCTGGTGCCGCAGGAGGCCCCGCGCAAAGTAGATGACGACGATGACGAGTTCGACGAAGACCTCGAGGAACTCAGCGCGCTCGACGGCGATGCCCTGCGCGAGGTCCTGATTCAGCGCCTGATCGCTTACAAGCAGTTTAAGGGCGCGGCTGCGGCCCTCGGTGCCCGCATGCAGGCCGAAAGCCGCATGCATCCGCGTGTGGCCGGCCCCGACCCCGAGTTCCTGGGGCTCATGCCCGACTACCTGGCCGGCATCACCCTGCGCGGTCTGGCCGTCATCTGTGCCGACCTGGACGGCAAGCGACAGACCTTCTTGCTGGAGGCCGAGCACGTGGCACCGCATCGCGTGCCGCTCGACCTGACCGTGGCCTCAGTCGACCGCTTTACCATGGCGCACCAGACCTGCACCTTCCGCGAGCTGTTGGACGGCGACGCCACGACCGAGCAACTCGTCGTCACCTTTTTGGCCATGCTGGAGCTCGCCAAGCGTGGCTCGCTCACGCTGAGCCAGGACGAGATCTTTGGAACCATTCAAATCAACCGCGTCGAGGGCGCCGAGGCATACGTGCCTGGCGAGGGCCCCGAGCTCACCGAATAGGAGCTGCAACCATGTCAACCCTTTCCACGCTGGAGGCAAACAGCCTCAAAGGCGCCCTCGAGGCGCTGCTGCTGGTGTCGAGCGACCCGGTGAGCGCGCCCGCGCTGGCAGGTGCGCTGGATATCGCCCCCGGCGAGTGCGCATCGCTGCTCGCCGAACTCAAGGTTGAGTACGAGGAGGCCAACCGTGGCTTTCAGCTGCGCGAGGTCGCCGGCGGCTGGCGCCTGTTTACGCATCCCGCCTACCACGACGTGGTCGAGGCCTATGTGCTGAGCTGGGACACGCAAAAGCTGTCGCAGGCGGCGCTCGAAACACTGGCCGTCATCGCATACCACCAGCCCGTGACGCGCGAGGTGGTCAAAGGCATCCGCGGCGTCAATTCTGACGGCGTCATCGCGTCGCTCGTGGACAAAGGTCTGGTGCGCGAGCTCGGACGCGACCCCCAGCGCAGTCAGGCCATCATCTACGGCACGACCAACGCCTTCTTGGAAAAGTTCGGTCTGCGCTCCACCCGCGACCTGCCCGACCTGGAGCAGTTTGCCCCCGACGAGCAGTCGCGTCAGTTTATCCGCGAACGCCTGAGCGGCCGCAGCATTCAGTCCACGCTCGAGGAGCAGGCCGAGGACCTGGACGAGGAGCGCGAACTGCTCGATACCGATGTTGACGATGTTGAGGCAATCGAGGACTTGGAGACCCTGGTCGTCGACGAGACCTCGGAGGATTTGCATGACGAGGATTAACGAAGTAGGGGAGACGCGCGCCGGCGCTGCGGTACCCAACGCGGATACGCACGAGTCCGACGCCCAGCCCGTCTATCCGCACACCATGCGCCTGCAGCGCTTTTTGGCGCGCGCGGGCGTGGCGAGCCGCCGCGGGTCGGAAGACCTGATGACTGCCGGCCGCGTGACCGTCAACGGCCAGGTCGCGACCGAACTGGGCACCAAGGTCGACGTCGACCGCGACCATATCGAGGTCGACGGCATGCCCGTCAAGCTCAACCAGGGCGCCGTGTACTTGATGCTCTACAAGCCGACCGGCTACCTCACCACCATGAGCGACCCGCAGGAGCGCCCTTGCGTGGCCGACCTGGTCCCCCGCGACCGCTTTCCGGGACTATTCCCGGTGGGCCGCCTGGACCGAGACACCACAGGCCTTTTGCTCTTTACCACCGATGGCGACCTGTCGCAGGATCTGCTGCACCCCAGCAAGCATGTCTATAAGACCTACCAGGCGCTCGTGGACGGCCACCTGACCGATCGCGACTTAGAACCACTCCGCCGCGGCATCGAACTCGACGACGGCCTGTGCCAGCCGGCGATCTGCCGCGTCATCAACGCGCGCGAGGCAGAGGCCGTGGCTCCGCAAGGCGTCAAGCCCGGCACCACCGCCGTGGAGGTCATCATCCGCGAGGGGCGCAAAAACCAGGTCAAGCGCATGCTGAGCAAGATTCACCATCCGGTGATCCGCCTGCATCGCTGCAACTTTGCCGGCCTGGAACTCAAGGACGTGGCCAAGGGGTCGTGGCGCGAGCTCACCGACCGCGAGGTGCAGATCCTCAAGGCCGGCGGCATTCCGCCCAAGCAGACCGCCTCCAAGCGCGCTGCCGCGCCCGCGACCAACACCGCAAGCCGCACGCGCCACCACGGCAGCCACGGCTCCGCGCCCAAGCGCAACACCTACCGCGAGCGCTACACGGGCTAGTCAGTCCGCCAGTAAGCAGCGTCCGCGTCCCATACCAGCACGTCAACCACCGAAAGGAAGCATTGCATGATCGTCGCCATCGACGGACCCGCCGGTTCCGGCAAGTCCACCATCGCCAAAGAGATCGCCCGCCAGCTGGGCTTTAACAAGCTCGACACGGGCGCCATGTATCGCGCCGTCACCTTCGCCGCGCTCGACCGCGGTATCGACCTGGACGACGAGGCGGCCATCGATGCCCTCGCCGAACAGATCGAGATCCGCTTTACCAACGGCACCGGCGAGGACACGCGTCTGACCATCGACGGCGCGGACGCATCGGCCGCCATTCGCACCCCGCAGGTCGATGCCAACGTGTCCAAGGTCTCGGCCTACCCGGGCGTACGCGCCGCCATGCTCATCCACCAGCGCCGCGCCGCCGAGGACCGCGACATCGTCGCCGAGGGTCGCGACATCGGCACCGTCGTGTTCCCCAACGCGCAGGTCAAGGTCTTCCTGACCGCCGACCCGCGCGAGCGTGCCCGTCGTCGCGTGCTGCAGCGCCATCAAAACGACGCCCAGCCGCTTACCGAAGAGCAGCTCGAGGCCGAGGTCGACGAGACCCTCGACGCCCTCAGGCAGCGCGATAAGCTCGACAGCAGCCGCGAGGTCGCACCGCTCATTCCCGCCGAGGACGCCGTGCACGTCGACTCCACCGCCCACACCATCGACGAGGTCGTCCGCATTATCGAGGACCTCATCAACCAAAGGAGGTAGCCCATGCGCCTGTTTAAGCAGACGCCCGAGGATTACTACAACGCCCCCTACGCCGAGTTCCCCGCGCTCATCCGCGGCACCGTCGCCGTGGTCATGGCCATCCTGTGGGCCTTCTCCAAGCTCATGTGGCGTTGGAAGGTCGAGGATGCCGACCTGCTGTTTGAGCGCCAGGACGGCCGCGGCAGCGTGGTCATCTGCAACCACACCTCGATGGCCGAGCTCTTGGCCGTGGAGACGGCGCTGTTCTTTGGGGGCCGCCGCATTCGTCCCATCTTTAAATCCGAGTTCGCCAAGAGCAAGATTGTGCGCTGGGCCTTTAGCCGCGTTGGCGGCATCCCCGTGGAGCGTGGTACTGCCGATATGAAGTGCCTGCGCGCCGCCCAGCATGCGCTGCAGCGCGGCGAGGACGTCCTGATCTTCCCCGAGGGCACGCGCATCCGCTCGCGCGATATCAAGCCCGAGGTCCACGGCGGCTTTGCGCTCATCGCCCAGATGGGCAAGGCGCCCGTCAACCCGCTCGCCATTTGTGGCTGGTCCGATATCACTCCTAAAGGCAAAAAGCTCATGCGCCCCAAGAAGTGCTGGATCCGCGCCGGCAAGGCCATCTCGCTATCCGATGCTCCGGCCGAGCTCAAGCGCAAGGAGCGCCTGGCCTGGTTTGAGTCCGAGGCCATGAGTCGCGTCTACGCCATGCGCGACGACCTGTGCGCCGAGCACCCGGGCAGGTTCTAGCCATGGGTGAGAACGTCATGAATACCGCTGCGGCCGCCGCAGAGGAGGTCGTCCCCACCATCGAGATCGCTGCCCACGCGGGCACCTGCTACGGCGTGCAGCGCGCGCTCGATATGGCCCTGGCGGCCGCCCCGCAGGCGGGGGAGAACGCTCAGATCCACACCCTGGGTCCGCTCATCCATAACCCCATCGTGGTGCGCGAGCTCGCCGAGGCAGGCGTTGGTCTGGCAGACACCTTGGACGACGCCGCTTCGGGCACCGTGATCATCCGCGCCCACGGCGTGGTGCCGCAGGTGATCGAGGCCGCTCGCGAGCGTGACCTTACCGTAGTCGACGCCACCTGCCCCTACGTGAAGAAGGTCCATGTGGCGGCCGAGCGCCTGGTGCGCGAGGGCTACCGCGTAATCGTCGTTGGCGAGCCGGGCCACCCCGAGGTCGAGGGCATTCTGGGCCACGCTGGTGATGACGCTCAAGTCGTGAGTTGCGCCGCCGATGCGGACGCACTGCCGCTCAAGGGCAAGGTAGGCTTGGTTGTGCAGACCACCCAGACCGCGCAGAACCTGGCCGAGGTTGTGGCCTCCATCACCCCGCGCGTGCAGGAGCTGCGCGTGATCAACACGATCTGCGCCGCCACGAGCGAGCGCCAGCAGGCAGCCGCAACCCTTGCCAACCGCTGTGATTGCATGGTCGTCGTGGGAGGCAAAAATTCGGGCAACACGCGTCGCCTGGCGCAGATTTGTGCCGATGCCTGCGAGCACACGCATCACATCGAGGAAGCTTCCGAGCTCCAGGCCGCGTGGTTTGCCGACGCTCACCACATCGGCATCACCGCCGGAGCCTCCACCCCGCAAGAACACATCGAACGCGCCGTCACGCGCATCAAGGAGCTTTGCCGCTAACCATGGACCAGACCGTACCCGCATACGCCGCCGAGGTGGCCGATTACGGGCGCAGCCGCGACCCCGAGCCGGGTGAGGGCGCGCTCGTCAAGAACGTGCGTCCCGAATCGCCCGCGTGGGATGTGGGTATCGAGCCGGGCATGCGCGTGCTCACGGTCAACGGTGAGCAGCTTACCGACATGATCGTGTGGCTCTGGGAGGCCGACGATGATACCGTCGAGCTCGAGGTTTTCGACCCGCGCGACGGCACCGTCACCCCCGTCGAGCTCGACCGCTTTCCCGGCGAGGATTGGGGTTTGGAGTTCGATGGCCCCATCTTCGACGGCATGCGTACCTGCGTCAACGCCTGCGTGTTCTGCTTTATGACCATGCTCCCCAAGGGCGGCCGCTCCACGCTCTATATTCGCGACGACGACTATCGCCTAAGCTTTTTGCAAGGCAACTTTGTCACGCTTACGAACCTCACCGACGAGGACGTGCAAAACGTCATCCAGCGCAACATGAGTCCCATGAACGTGTCGGTCCACGCTGTGAGCCCCGACGTCCGCCGTCGTATGATGGGCCGCAACGCCCAGCGAGGCATGGACGTACTCGAGACCATCATGGCCGCCGGCATCGAGATTCACGCGCAGATCGTGTTGTGCCCCGGCATGAACGACGGCGAGGAGCTGGAAAAGACCCTGCGCTTTTGCGAGGAGCACGAGCAAATCACAAGCCTGGGCATTGTGCCGCTCGGTTTTACCAAGCATCAGAACCGTTTTAGCTGGTCCTACAGCGACAAGCCCGAGCTAGCGCGCGAGACCATTGCCATGATCCGTCCCTACCAGGACCGCGCCTATGAGCGCTTTGGCCGCCACACCTTCCAGATGAGCGACGAGTTCTATCTGGACGCCGGCATCGATCCTCCCGAGGCAGACTTTTACGACGGTTACCCGCAGTACTACGACGGCATCGGCATGATCCGCTCGTATCTGGACGAGACCGACGACGTGCTGGCTACCGATGCCGAGCGACTGGCCCGCGTCCGCGAGGCCATCGCCGCCCGCAGCCAGCACCTGCTGTGCCTCTCGGGTGCCAGCGCACGCGACACGGTGGCCCGCTTTGTGGAGTCGCCCCAGGGACTCGCCGGCACTGTCACGGCCATCAAGAACCGCTACTTTGGCGGCAACGTGGACGTGACCGGCCTCATCGTCGCGTGTGACATTCTGGAGCAGCTGCCCCAAGACCTGTCGGGGGTTATGCTCTTTGTGCCTAAGCTCATGTTCAACGCTGACGGCATGACGCTTGACGAGTATCATCGTGACGATTTACTCGCAAGCCTTACCAGTCGCGGTGCCGAGGTTCATGTGGTGTCGACCATGCCGCATGAGTTGCTCGATACCCTGGAGCATATCCTTGGCATTGTGTCCGCGGACTCTAACATTTCCACTGACCCTACCCATTAAAGGAGAGCAGATGAAACCTATCGTCGCCGTCGTCGGACGCCCCAACGTGGGCAAGTCCACGCTCGTTAACCGCCTGGCCCAGACCTCGGACGCCATCGTCCACGAGTCCCGCGGCGTCACGCGCGACCGCTCGTATCACACGGCCGATTGGAACGGCCGCGAGTTCACCATCGTCGACACGGGCGGCATCGAGCCGCTCAAGAGCGATGACGTCTTTGCAACGTCCATCCGCGACCAGGCGCTCGCCGCCGCCGAGGAAGCCGCCGTCATCCTGTTTGTGGTCGACGGCCGCACCGGTGTCACCGAGGAGGACGAGTCGGTCGCCCGCATGCTCAAGCGCTGCGACAAGCCGGTCTTTCTGCTGGTGAACAAGCTCGACAACCCCGATCGCGAGAACGACAGTATCTGGGAGTTCTATTCGCTCGGCATCGGCGAGCCCACGCCGCTCTCGGCCCTGCACGGCCACGGCACGGGCGACCTGCTCGACGATATCGTGGCCCTGCTTCCGGAGGAAGAGGACGAAGTCGCCGACGAGTTCCCCGATGCGCTGAACGTGGCCATCATCGGCCGCCCCAACGCCGGTAAGTCCTCGCTGTTCAACCGCATCCTAGGTGCCGACCGCTCCATCGTGTCCAACATTGCCGGCACGACGCGCGACGCCATCGACACCGTCGTGGAGCGCAACGGCAAGCACTACCGCATGGTCGACACCGCGGGTATTCGCAAGAAGAGCACCGTGTACGAGAACATCGAGTACTACTCGATGGTCCGCGGCCTGCGCGCCATCGATCGCGCCGACGTGGCACTGCTCGTCGTCGACGCCTCTGTGGGCGTCACCGAGCAGGACCAGAAGGTCATGGGCTTGGCCATCGAGCGCGGCTGCGCCATCGTGGTGCTGCTCAACAAGTGGGACCTGCTCGACGACGACCGCAAGCGCGAGGCCTGCATGGAGACCGTCGACCGCCGTCTGGGCGTTATGGCTCCCTGGGCCCAGTACCTGCGCATCTCTGCTCTCACCGGCCGCAGCGTCGAGAAGATCTGGGCGATGGTCGACGCCGCCGAGAAGACGCGCTCGCAAAAGATCACCACCTCGCGCCTCAACACCTTCCTCACCGACCTGCGCGAGTTCGGCCACACCGTGGTGGACGGCAAGCGCCGCCTGCGCATGCACTACGTGACTCAGACGGGCATCAACCCGCCGACGTTCACGTTCTTCGTCAACCACAGCGACCTGGTCAACGACACCTACCAGCGCTACGTGGAGAACCGCATGCGCTCGACTTTCGATTTTGCCGGCACGCCCATTCGACTCTTCTTTAGGAAGAAGGAACAAAAGGATGCATAATCCGATTCTGCTGACCGCCATCTGCGCCGTGGTCTCGTTCTTTATCGGGGCGATTCCGTTTGGCCTGATCCTGGGCCGCGTGTTCAACCACACGGACATTCGCAAGGCGGGTTCCGGCAACATCGGCACCACCAACGCGCTGCGCGTGGCCGGCCCCAAGGTGGCCGCGCTCACGCTGCTGCTCGACTGCCTTAAGGGCGCCATCTGCGTCCTTATCGCCCGTCCGCTCATCGCCGATCTGGGCTATGGTTTTCCGCCGAACATCATGGCGCCTGGAGCCCCCGGCGACTGGATGCTCGGTGTCATTTGCCTGGCAGCCGTGTGGGGACACATCTTTTCTCCCTACCTCAACTTCCATGGCGGCAAGGGTATCGCCGTAGGCTTGGGCGTGATTCTTGCCTGGTACTGGCCCATTGGTCTGTCGCTGCTGGGCATGTTTATCGTGGCCGTCGCCATCACCAAGTACGTGTCGGTGGGCTCGCTTGCCGCCGCCATCGGTCTTCCTATCGCTGCCTGCGCGGTCTTTCCGTACAGCAGCCTGGGTCTCAAGTTTTGCATGGCGATGATCGGCATCACCGTGGTGTGGGCCCATCGCTCGAATATCCAAAAGCTCATGGCCGGTAAGGAGTCCAAGCTCTCGTTTACCAAGCGCGTCACCGAGCCCGACGATAAGTAGGAGAGAGTCATGAATGTTGCGCTGATTGGCTCCGGCTCCTGGGGAACCGCCGTCGCCGGCCTTGCCGCTGCGCGAGCCGAGCGCGTGACCATGTGGGCCCATAGCGAGCAGACGGCCGCCGGCATCAACGGCGAGCACTGCAACCCCCGGTATCTGGTGGGCTACAAGCTGCCCGACAACGTTGTCGCCACGACGGAGCTGGCGCAGGCGCTCGACGGTGTCGAGGCCATCATCTTCGCCGTGCCTTCGACGCATCTGCGAAGTGTATGTCACCAGGCGGCGCCGTTTATTGCCGCCGACACCCCGGTGCTGTGCCTCACCAAGGGCATTGAGCCAGAGTCCGGCCTGCTTATGAGCGAGGTCATTGCCAGCGAAATCGGCAACGAGCGGCGCGTGGCTGCCCTCTCGGGCCCCAACCATGCTGAGGAAATCTGCCGTGGCGGACTTTCTGCCGCCGTCATTGCCAGCGAAGATCCGCAGATAGGGGAGACCTTTAAGGACCTGCTCCTGTCCACGGCATTCCGCATCTACCTGTCGCAGGACATGACCGGTGTCGAGGTCTGCGGCGCCATGAAAAACGTCATCGCCATCGTGTGCGGCATCTCCGCCGGCACTGGCGCGGGCGACAACACGCTCGCCCTTATCATGACGCGCGGCCTGGCCGAGATCAGTCGACTGGTGCACGCACGCGGCGGACAGGCCATAACCTGCATGGGACTCGCCGGCATGGGCGACCTCATCGCCACCTGTACCTCGGAGCATTCGCGCAACCGTACCTTTGGCTACGAGTTCGCTCATGGCGTGTCGCTCGAAGAGTACCAGGCACGCACGCATATGGTGGTCGAGGGTGCCGTTGCGGCCCGTAGCGTCAGCGAGCTCGCCCGTTCACTGGGCGTAGACATTCCGCTCACCTTTGCCGTGGAGCAAACGCTCTACAACGGTGTTACTTTGGATAGGGCGCTCGAAATTCTCACCGACCGCGTCCCATCGCAAGAGTTCTACGGACTCACCGACTAGCGCAGAAAGGCTACTACCATGGGTTCCATCAAAATCGCTCCGTCCGTCCTCTCGGCCGATATGGCCAACCTCAAGGGCGAACTCGACAAGATCGCCGGCGCCGACTACGTGCACTTTGACGTTATGGACGGTCACTTTACCGGTAACCTCACCTTTGGCGTTGACATCCTCAAGGCCGTCAAGCGCTCCACCAACGTGCCGGTCGATGCGCACCTCATGGTGTCGAACCCCGACGAGACCGTCGATTGGTATGCCGACGCCGGTGCCGATATGATCACCGTCCACTACGAGGCCTCTACGCACCTGCACCGCACGCTCACGCACCTGCAACAGCGCGGCGTCAAGGCCGGCGTGGTGCTCAACCCCGCAACGCCCGTCTGCGTGCTCGAGAGCATCATCGACGTCGTCGACATGGTGCTGCTCATGAGCGTGAACCCCGGCTTTGGCGGCCAGAGCTTTATTCCCGGTACCATTACCAAACTGCACGAGCTCAAGGCCATGTGCGAGCGCCACGGCGTGTCGCCCCTGATCGAGGTCGACGGCGGTATCTCTTCCAAGAACATCGCCGAGGTCGTCAAGGCCGGTGCCAACGTGCTCGTAGCCGGCTCCGCCGTATTTAAGTCCGAAGATCCCGCCGCCGAGGTTGCGCTGCTGCAGAAGCTGGGCAACGAGGCCGCACAGGAGGCATAAACCCTTATGACCGCAGGTCAAAACCGCATACCCGTGAATCTTGACTATGCCGCCTCGACGCCCATGCGCGCCGAGGCGCTCCTTGCGCAGCGCGAGTACGACGACAACGAGCTTGCCGGCGTCAACCCCAACTCGCTGCATTCGCTCGGCCGCAAGGCCGCTGCGCGTCTGGAGGCCGCACGTCGCGAGATCGCCCGCAGCTTTGGCGCACGCGTCCGCCCGTCCGAGATTGTACTGACCAACGGCGGCACCGAGGCCAACCAGCTGGCGCTCCTCGGTCTTGCCGAGGGCGCTCGGCAGCGCGACCGCAAGCGCGATCGTGTCATCGTTTCGGCCATCGAGCACGATTCGATTCTGGACAATCTGCCGCTGCTGCGTGCTGCCGGCTTTACCGTCGACCTGGTGCAGCCCTGCCGCGCGGGCTACATAGAGCCCGCTGCGCTGAGCGACTTGTTGGGCGACGACGTAGCGCTCGTGAGCATTATGGTCGCCAACAACGAGACCGGTGTGGTGCAACCCATCCGCGAGCTTGCCGCCGCCGCGCACGCCACGGGTGCCCTGTTCCACACCGATGCCATCCAGGGGTATCTGCATATTCCGCTCGATGTGCACGAGTTGGGCGTTGACGCCATGACCGTTGCCGCGCACAAGATTGGCGGCCCCGTGGCATCCGGCGCGCTCTACGTTAAGACCCGCACGCCGTTGCGCCCCCGCATCTTTGGCGGCGGGCAGGAAGCCGGTCGTCGCGCCGGCACGCAGGACCTGCGCGCGCAGCTGGCTTTTGCCGCTGCCGCTTCCGCGCTGTTGCCGAATGTTGCCCAGGAGCGCTCAACGCTGCAGGCCTTATCCGACAAGCTCTACGCCACGCTTACGGCCCACCCGCGCATTCACGCCACGATGGGCGACTACGCGCAGGCCGATCGTCTGCCGGGTATGGTTTCAATCTACGTCGACGGCATGGACTCCGAGGAGCTCATCATTAAGCTCGACGCCGCCGGCTTTGAGGTTTCGGCCGGATCAGCTTGCTCGAGCGGCAACATGGACCCGAGCCACGTGCTCAGCGCCATGGGCATTGGTCGCGAGCAGGCGCTGGGCGCACTGCGCATCTCGTTTGATGACCGCGTGAATCCTGTCGACCTGGATGAGTTCGCCCAGACGCTGCTCTCGATCGTAGGTGCCGCATGATCCTATCCGAGCTTGAACGTGCGCTGCTGGCGCGCTACCCCAAAGCGGACGCCGAGGGCTGGGATCATGTAGGGCTATCTGTGGGAGATCCCGCTGCCGAGATCACCAGTGTTGCCTGCGCACTCGACGCGACCGAGGATAACGTGCACCGCGCTCTCGAGGCCGGCGCCAACGTGCTGCTGACGCATCATCCCATCTATATCAAGGCTCCCGAGGCGTTTTGCCCGGCGGATGTATCGCGTCCCCAATGCAGCGCTGCGTTGTACGAGGCAGCTCGTTGCGGCGTGAGCATCATCTCGCTTCACACCAACCTGGACCGATCGCACGAAGCGCGCGTTCGCCTGAGTGAGTTGTTGGGCGCTGAGCCCATGAGCTCGCTGGAGCACGTGGACGACCCCGAGACCACCGGCCTGGGTGCGCTTGCAACGCTCAACGACCCGTGCACGCTGCGCGATCTTGCCACCCGTGCTGCCACGGCCTTCGGCAGCGACCCGCGCGTGTGGGGCGAAGCCGATCACCCGTGCCGCACCGTCGCCATTTTGGGCGGCTCCCTGGGCGACTTTGGAGAGCCCGCTATCGCCGCGGGCGCAGATGTTGTCGTGACGGGCGAGGCGGGCTACCACGTGGCGCAAGACCTTGCCTTGCGCGGGCTGCCGGTGATCTTGCTCGGTCACGACCGCTCTGAGGAGCCGTTCGTTGATATATTGATGAACTCTGCAGTTGACGCCGGGGTCGACCCCCGTCATGCGATTAAAATACTGAACCCTTGCCAATGGTGGACTGTGACAAAAGGAGAGAACTTATGAGCGCCGGCGCTACGCTACTCAAGCTGCAACAGATCGATTTGGAGCTCGCCCGCAACAAGAGCGAACTTGCCAATATGCCGGAGCTTAAGGAGCTCGCTTCCAAGCGCAAGACCTATGTGAAGCTCAAGTCCGAGATGACCAAGCTCTACGCCCAGCGCAAGGATCTGGATATTGAGCTCGACGATCTCAACACCACCGAGATTCAGACCAACAACGCCATCGATGCTGCCAAGAAGCGCCACGTCGACGGCTCCGACTACCGCGAGGTTCAGGACCTGGAGAATGAACTCGCCACCCTGGCCAAACGTCTGGACAAGATTGAGCACACCCGCAAGGATGTCGTTGTCGCCCACAAAGAGGCGCTCGACCGCGAGACCCGCGCGCAGGCCATCATCGCCAAGTTCGAGGAGGGCGTGAAGGCCGATACCAAGGCCGCCCGCGCCAAGGCTGCCGACCTGCAGGCTCAGATCGAAGCCGCCACTAAGGAGCGCACCGCTCTTGCCGCCACGCTGCCGGCCGACGTGCTCACCGACTACGAGCGTCTGCTCAAGCAGTTCCGCGGCTTGGCCGTCGAGACCATCCAGGGCAACATCCCCACGGTCTGCCACACCGCGCTGCAGGCATCGTCCATGAGCGACCTCAACCACGACGGTAGCGAGATTACGCACTGTCCGTACTGCCACCGCATCCTGGTGCTCCCGAGCAAGGAAGCCTAGCGATGACGGCGGCATCCAACAATTCAATGCAACTTGAGGGAAAAACGATCCTGCTGGGCATTACCGGCGGGATCGCCGCCTATAAGTCGTGCAATATCGTGCGCCTGCTGCAAAAGCGCGGCGCGCACGTCAAGGTCGTCATGAGCGAGCACGCCACGGAGTTCGTGGGGCCGCTCACCTTCCGCGCACTCACCAATGAGCCCGTTGCCGTGGGCCTATTCGACGACCCCTCCGACCCCATCCACCATATCTCGCTGGCGCAGGAGCCCGACGTGGTGGTCGTGGCGCCCGCGACGGCCAACATCATCGCTAAGATGGCCAACGGCATCGCCGACGACCTCATCTCCACCACGCTGCTTGCCACGCCGCGCCCCATCGTGATCGCACCGGCCATGAACAATGGCATGTGGAAGGCACCGGCCACGCAGGCCAACATGGCCACGCTGCGCGAGCGCGGTGTCAATGTTGTGGGTCCGGGTAGCGGTTACCTTGCCTGCGGCGACGTGGACACGGGACGCATGAGCGAGCCCGAGGACGTCGTCGAGGCTGTCTGTGAGGTGCTCAACCCCGTGCCGCAAGACCTGACGGGCAAGCGCATCGTCATCACCGCCGGCCCCACGCACGAGCCGATCGACCCGGTGCGCTTCATTGGCAACCGTTCTTCGGGCAAGATGGGTATCGCCCTGGCGGGGGAGGCCGCACGTCGCGGTGCCGCCGTCACGCTCGTGCTGGGACCGACATCGCTCGATATTCCTCGCGGCGTAAAGTGCGTGCGCGTGCAGACCGCCGCAGAGATGCTGCAGGCGGCGTTAAACGCCTTCCAGACGGCCGACGCTGCCATTTGCGCTGCGGCCGTCGCCGACTACACCCCCGCGGCCCCTGCCAACCACAAGCTCAAAAAGGCCAACGAGCGCCTGGATCGCATCGAACTAGTCGAGACGGTTGATATTTTGGCCGAGCTTTCGTGCCAAAAGGGAGAGCGATGCGTGATCGGATTTGCGGCAGAGACCGATAACGTCGTGGAGTACGCGCAGCGCAAACTTCCCCGCAAGGGTTGCGATGTAATTATCGCCAACGATGTCTCGCGCGCCGATTCAGGCTTTGGAACCGACACTAACAAGGCCTGGATTGTGAGCACAACAGGTACGAAAGAACTTCCCGTTCTAACAAAACCCCAGCTCGCAGATACAATTTTGGACTTGCTTCAAAATTTATAAAAAAGTTCTTGCACAAGTCTAAAGTTTCGGGTTAATATACTCCTTGTTGCGAGCGAGAGCAGAGCAACAAACAAAAGCTTCGGGACGTGGCGCAGCTTGGTAGCGCACTTGACTGGGGGTCAAGGGGTCGCTGGTTCGAATCCAGTCGTCCCGACCAGAAGTTTGCAGGTCAGGCACCTAGTGCCTGACCTTTTTTGTTTTAAGCAATTGCTTAATTTTGATTAAGCAACAGGGTGCCAAAAATCTACCTACGCGATAATCGCCTTTTGCGGCTACTTGCGCGTTTTGCACGCGCTTGAGCCGATTTATTAACGCGATATGAATCTACATACGCGTAGCTGGTATGCAGCCGAGTACAGGCTGTATTTATCGCGGCGATTAACACAGATATAGCGACTATAACGGACAAACATGTCGCTGTATTTATTCCAGTAGTTCACTTGATCGGTGGACAAGTGGGCTGTTGCAACGAAACGCCAAGCGGGATGGGCTCTATACGAGGACGCCGCAGGGTAATGGCGGGGGAGTGCGGCGGGCGCTCTGAGAGCCGCTGTGTGACCCCATGTCTCCTTAACTCGATAATTTGTGTTTCAAGCCACGAATCGGTCGAGCAATTGCCAAAAGAAAGGCCCATGCAGGATTGCACGGGCCTTACATCAGATCAAATTTGAGCTAGAAGCACCAAATGGGGCAGTCGCAACACCATCTCGTCGCGGCCTCGGCGAGCGACATATCGCAGTCGAGGTAGACATCGAGGAAATCGTCAGATCCCGCACAGGGGGACCGCGATGGTGACCACCGCGCCGCCCGAGGGGCTGTTGGCGAGCGAGACGGAGCCCCCGTGGGCGCTCGCGGCCTCGGAGGCGACGTGGAGGCCGAGCCCGTAGTGGCGGCCTCCGTCGCGCGAGGAGCGGGACGAGTCGTCTGTGAAGAGGCGCTCGCAGCCGCGTTCGAGGGCGGCGGGAGAAAAGCCCGGTCCGTCGTCGGCCACCTCGATGACGAGGTGTCCGCCCGCGACGTCGCAGGAGACCGCCACGCGCGAGCGCGCGTGCTCGGCGGCGTTGGCCACGAGGTTCGCGGCGGCTCGCGCCAGGGCGGTTCGGTCGAGCGCGGCCTCGGGCGCGCCCGCGACAGCGGGGCCCGTGGCCGTGTTGAGCGTCACGCCTCGCGCCCGGGCGATCTGGGCGGCCTCGGCGAGGACCTGTTCGCAGAGCTCGGCCGGCCGCATGGGGGCCCTCTCCGCCCCGCCGGACCCGCGCGAGGCCTCGATGAGCAGGCGCACGTAGTCGTCGAGCCTTTCGACACTGCCGGCTATGTCGCGCGCGGCGGCCGCGAGGTCGGCGTCTTTCTCGTCTTCCAGCTCCTCCGCCACGAAGTCGGCGTTGGCGCGCAGCACAGTAAGCGGCGTCTTGAGGTCGTGGGCGATCGACGTCATCTGCTCGCGCTGCCCCCGCTCCGCGGCCCAGCGGGCCTCGAGCGACTCGGCGAGGGAGGCCCGCATGGCGTCCATCGCGGCGAGGACGTCGTTCACCTCGCGCACGTTGGTGCTGCCGACCGCGAAGTCGAGCTCCCCCGCGCCGACGCGCCCCGCCGCCTCCGCGAGCGGCGCCATCTTGCGCGAGATCACGCGGCTCGCACGGCGCGCCACGAGCGCGAGCGCGAGCGCGCTTCCCACAGCGGCGCCGACGAGCATGAGGTTCTGCGGGTTGGGAAGCAGGCTGGCGAGATCGCGCGAGACCCACTGCGGCAGGTACTCGCTGACGAGTGCGCAGGCCCCGCCGCCCTTGAGCGGGAACGCAGCGTAGGTGAGGCCCGAGCCCCCGCCCTCGATCTCCACTGTGCCCGGATCCGCGGCGAGTGCCGTACTGGCCATTTCCGTCGCATCCTCGAGCCGCGTGCCCTCGAGGTCTGTCATCAGCACGTATCCGTCCTTGTTCAGGATGAGGTAGCGGTAGGCCGTCGGCACGTCCTGCTGCCCGCAGACGCCGTCGCGTGCCAGGCCCTCCGCGACCTCGCGCGCATTGGCCGGCCCCCAGCTTGCCTCGTAGACGAAGCCCGCGTTGATCGCCACGGAGAGCACCATGAACGAGGCGAGCCACGCCGTGGCGACCGCCGCGAACGCGTAGGCGAAGTAGCGCGCGATGACGAAGGAGAGCGGCATGCCCCCGCGACCTCGCGCCCCGATCCTCAGAGCTGCCACTTGTACCCCATCCCCCAGACGGTCGCGATTGGATCGGCGCCGGCCTCGGAGAGTTTCCTCCGCGCGCGGCTGACCTGCATGGATATGGCCGCGTCGTCGGCGTCGCTCTCCCAGCCGAGCACCGCCTCGCGTATCTGCGCGCGGCTCATGACCTGCCCGGGGTGGCGGGCGAGATACTCGCAGATGGCGTACTCGGTGGGCGTGAGCGGCACGGCCTCGCCGCCCACGGAGAGGTCGCGCGCCCCGAGGTCGATCCGCACCTCCCCGAAGGAGAGGGCGTGCGAGCGCGGCCGACGCTCACGGCGTAGATGGGCCGCGACCTTGGCGCGCAGTTCCGCGGCCCCGAAGGGCTTGCGGACGTAGTCGTCGGCGCCCAGGCCGTAGGCGGTCACGGCATCCTCTTCGGCCACGCGCGCGGTCAGGAAGACGATGGGCCCGTCGAAGTCCGGGCGGATCTGCCGCACGAGCTCGAAGCCGTCGAGCCCCGGCATCATGACGTCGCAGAGCACGAGGTCGAAGCGCGAGAGGTCCATCCCCGGGACCGCCGTCGGGTCCGCCGCCCTGACGACCTCATGGCCGTCGCGGCCGAGGACGCGCGCGAGCGCGTCGAGGATCGCCCGTTCATCATCCACTGCCAGTATCCTCGCCATGTTGACCTCCTGAAACTCTCGTCGGAATTGTACTAGCGCCGCGCCCAGCGGTCTAGAGCCCTGCGCGCAGCCACGGTTGCCTCGGCCGCGTCGCACACGCGGTAGCGCACGCCCGAGCCGCCGCGCGCCTCGATCTCGAGCCAGCCCTCGCCGTTCGACTCCCGCCCGAAGAAGATGAGCTGGAGCTCTCTGACATCGCCTCTGTCGTCCGCCGCGTCCACCAGGTAGACGTAGTTTGCCCCCGCCCCGGTGGCGTCGGCGAAGGAGCTCACGTGGCTGCCGGGCTCGGGCGCGGGCGCCCACATGGCGATCTCAGGGTTGGGCAGCACGCGGTCGGCGATCGAGCGCAGCGCCGACCCCCAGCCGGCGTCGAGCAGGGCATTCCCGCCCAGGACGAGCGCTGCGGAGAGGAGGACGAGCACAGCGGCGAGCGGCTTTCTACGCATCTACCCTCCCGTCCTCGAAGCGGCAGAACCAGGCGAGAAGGACGGCGTCGGCTGCCAGGGTGAGCACGAGGCCTGCGAGCGCAGTCGTGAGGAGAGGGCTCGCCGCACGCGCGGCGTCGATAAAGGCCTCCACCCCGAGCGACCCCAGGCGAGCGGGCCAGGCGAGCGGCACCCAGCTCAGGGGCGTCGCCAGGGCACCGGTGAGCTCGCCGGTCATGAGGCCGTGCGCAAGTCCGCCCACCGAGAAGAACGCGAGGAGCACCCCCGCAGCGCCGGCGCCGATGGCGGCGTTGCGGCCGAGGCGCAGGGCCACGCCGAGCCACAGCGCGTAGAGGGGCAGGCTGCCCAGCACGATGCCCGCCCACGCGGCCGCAAGCGGAGCGGGCCCGAGCGGCAGGCGCCCGGCAATGGCGAGCACGGCCCCGAACACGCCGAGCGCCACGGCCAGCGCGGCGGCGCCGAGCGCCGCAAGGGCGAGCAGCTTCGCCGCGACGGCGCGCCCGCGCGAGGGGACCGCCGTAAAGTTGGCGAGGCGCCCGGCAGCGCGCTCCTCGTCCACGGCGAGCCCGCAGACGATGGCGGACATGAGCGGCATGAGGGCGCCGAGGAACTGGGCGTAGGCGTCCGCGCCCAGCGCCGGGTCCCATCGGGCTACGGAGAAGTACTCGCCGCAGGCAAGACCGGCTGCCAGGCCGCAGACGAGGTGCACCGCCGTGAGCGGGGAGCGTGCCAGGCGCAGGGCCTCGGAGAGCAGGGCCCGCGAGAGAGTCATGCGCGGCGTCGGGTCGGAGAGTCGCGTCACGGCCATCACCTCTCCTCGGAGCGCGCGAACCAGGCCGCGCCCGCCGCCGTGAGCGCGGCGAACGCGAGCGCGCAGACCGCAAGGCCCGCCAGCGTGAGCATGCCATCCGCCGCGAGCGCCCCGCCGAGCGCCATGTCCGCCGCGAGTGGCTCGCCGCTCGGCAGCACGGGGATGAAGCTCGTGGGGATGACCATGCTCGCCGACGGCGGAAAGAGCTGCGGCAACGGCACCAACGACCAGGCGAACCCACCCACGAGCTGCGCGACGAGCGGGCAGAAGATGCCCGCGAGCATGCCGAGCCGCACCGTGAGAAAGAGCCCTGCGGGGATCATCCACGCCGCGGTCACCGTGTTGACGAGCGCGCAGAAGAGCATCGTGAGCGTACCCGCGGCCGTGAGGCCCTGCGAGGAGAACGCCGATCCCGCGAGGTAGATGCCGAAGACCACGAGGTTCGAGAGCGTGCAGAGCGCGAGGCACCAGAGCGCCTTGGCCCACCAGGCGCGCCCGAGCGGGAAGCCCAGGCCTAAAAGCCCCCGCATCCGCGTGCGAGCGTCCGCCCGCGCGACGCACGCCACCACGAGCGAGAGAGACACGGGCAGGAAGAGCGCGTACCAGTAGTTCCATGCGCTGAATATCTGCACGCCCCGGTAGGGCATCGCGCCGAGCAGCGGCATCGGCAGCGCCATGAGCACGGCCAGGCGAACCGGCGCCGCGTGGCGCGACTTCAGGGCCTCGGCGCGCAGGCCCGCGAGCAGGCAGCCTTTCTCGCCCATCATGCCGCAACCTCCCCGCGCGCTCGTCGCCCTTCCCGGCAGAAGCTCATGAAGAGTTCCTCGAGGTCCTGCCCGGGCCGAAGCGCATCCTCGTAGGCGAGGTGCCCCCCGCAGATGATGCCGATGGTGTCCGCCATCTGCTGCACCTCGGAGAGAATGTGGCTCGAGACGATCACCGTCGTACCCGCCGCCGCGAAGCCGCGGATCTGGGCGCGCAGCTCCTCGATGCCGATGGGGTCGAGGCCGTTGGTGGGCTCGTCGAGCACGAGCAGGCGTGGCCGGGCGATCAGCGCCAGCGCGAGCCCCAGGCGCTGCCGCATGCCCATCGAGAAGCGCCCGGCGCGCTTCTTCCCGGTGTCCGCGAGGTCCACGGCGGCGAGTACCTCATCTATGCGGCTCTCGGGAAGGCCCAGCAGCGTGGTGCGCACGCGCAGGTTCTCGCGCGCGGTGAGGTTGGGGTAGAGCGGCGCCTCCTCGATGAGGCTGCCGATTGCGTAGAGGTCCTCGCGGCGCCAGGCGTGCCCGGCAAAGAGGATCTCCCCGGCCGTCGGCCGCAGCATCCCGCAGATCATCTTGAGCGTTGTCGACTTGCCGGCGCCGTTGGGACCGAGCAGCCCGTACACCTCGCCCTCGCGGATATGAAGGCTCACGTCGGCCACGGCGTCCTGCGCCTGGTCGCCGCGGCCGAAGCGCTTGGTGAGCCCACGCGTCTCGAGCATGTAACCCATGGGTTTATCCTTTCTCTTCCGGGAGCGCGGGCCGAGTCACCGTGCCCGCGCGCCTTACCTTTCGGGTTCACCATCCATGGTGGGGCGCGTTTCTAACGAAGCCATAACGGCCGTTGGGTTCTTTTGGCGCCAACCCTTCTCGACCCGCACATCATGATTAATTTGCTTAAGGCAACAACTTTCCCGATCGATGTAATCACCGAATCAAAACGTGTACATCACCCTCCAAAACCGACATTTTTCGGCATGTTTGGAGGCTGATGTACACGAATGTGAAATCCACCGCCGCCCAAAAGCGCCTTCCTCATGTCTGGACTCTCTATGCTTACGCTGGATAGACATCGCCGGAACGGGTATAGTAGCGAAAGTTTTGTCGTTAACCAGCGGGGGAGTCCTGTGGGCATCAAAAAGAAGATCAAAAAGGAGCTTATCGGCACTTCCGATTACCCGTCGAATAAGATCTTTACGATCTCCAATTTCATCACCTTTACGCGCCTGATCCTCACTCTGGTATTTCTGTACCTGTTTGTGACGGATAACAACCGCGTCATCGCCATCGTTATCTACGCCGTTGCCGCCTCTACCGACTGGATGGACGGTCAGATCGCCCGCATGACCAAGACGGTCTCGTGGCTCGGCAAGGTCATGGACCCCATCTGCGACCGTGCGCTGCTGTTCACCGGCGTACTTGGGCTGGTGGTCCGCGGAGAGCTGCCCATCTGGGTCTGCGTGCTCATTATTGGCCGCGACATCTATCTGGGCATCGGCACGCTTATCGTTCGTCATTATCACCGTCGCCCCATCGATGTCGTCTTTCCCGGAAAGATTGCCACTGCACTGCTCATGACCGGCTTCTCGCTCATGCTGCTCGGGTTCCCCGTTATTGACGGCCTGCATCTTTTACCTTCAACCCTTACGGCCTTCCCGGGCCTCAACGGAAGCTCGGTGCCCCTCGGCATCTTCTTTGTGTACGGCGGCGTGATCTTCTCCATGCTCACGGCTGTCATCTATTCCATTAAGGGCGGAGTGGCCATTAAACAGGCTCTCGCGCATCCCGAGGACGAGGACATCGACTTTCTGAACCCTGAAATCGAAGACTGATTCGTTGGGGTATGATTACGTACGGTTCATTATTTGCGGCACGTCCGCGATAAGTTAGGGGTTGTCATGGACAACATGGTTAACAATATGCCTCAGAATGATAAGACTGCTGACGCTACCTGCGTATTCCGCGTGCCTTCAAGCGACGTCACCGTTCCCGACCTCATGGCCAACGTGCGCATCACCGCCCCCGTTCTGTCCATCGTCAAGGGTCCGCAGACTGGTGCCGCCTTTGAGCTCGAGGACGACGTGACCACCATCGGCCGCGATCCTGCGAACGGCATCTTCCTCAATGACATGACCGTATCGCGCAGCCACGCGCGCATTATCCGCGAGGGCCTCGGCGCTCGCATCGAGGACTTGGGCTCGCTCAATGGCACCTGGGTCGACGGTGCCATCGTCAATGCAGCCCCGCTGCACGACGGTTCTTCCGTCCAGATCGGTACGTTTACGCTCATCTACCACGAGAGCACGCCGGAGCGCATCGAAACCGGTGAGTAGGGCATGGCCGAACGCAACTATCTGAGTATCGGCCAAGTCGTCAACCTACTTCGAGGCGCATACCCCGATCTTTCGAACTCAAAAATTAGATTTCTAGAAGATGAGGGGCTCATTACCCCTCATCGTACGCCTAAGGGATACCGTCAATACTCTAAGGAGGACGTTGATCGCCTGGAGGTCATCCTGCATTTGCAGAAGACCCGCTACATGCCGCTCAACGTGATTAAGCAGCGCTTGGAAAACGCCACGGACCTGTCAACGCTCGCTTACGAGGTGGGCTTGCTGTCCGATGTTCCGCTCAAGACGGAGCCCAAGGAGACTAAGCAAAAGCTGCATCCCATTGAGACCATTCCCGATATGCTGGGCGTCGAGATTTCGTTTATCCGCTCGCTCGCCGAGAACGACCTCATTCGCATCATCAAGAGTCCGCAGAATCGTGAGCTCGTCGATGGTCGCGATTTTCCAATCATCCGCTACTGCTCCGAGCTGTCACGCTTCCATATCGAGCCCCGCAACCTGCGTCAGTACGTGTCTTCCGCCAACCGCGAGTCCTCGATGTTTGAGCAGGTGCTCGTGAGCATGCTCGGCATGGACACCTCCGATGACGAGCGCGACGCCAAGCTCGAGCGTGCGTTTAAGAAGCTTCACGACCTGACGGAAGGCGTGCACACCGCGTTGCTCAAAAACCGCGTTTTTGAGTCGCTCAACGCCGTGGTCGAGGATGCCGATATCGATGCACTCGATGAGGAAATCGCTCGCTCCGAGTCCACCAAGGCCAAAAACGAAGAAACTGCCGCGCCGGCTTCACACGAGGATTCTCTCGTAAAGCCGCTCAAGGTTGTCGCCCCTTCGCAATCCGACACTGTCACCGCGGGCAAATAACAGCTACCGCTTATCCGGCAACCCATTGAAAGGTCATGCAATGTACGACTTCGAATCTCAAATCGTCGACATCCCCGACTATCCCGAGCCCGGAGTCATCTTTAAAGACATCACGCCGCTCTTTGACAACCCCGAGGCGCTCAAAGCCATGACCGATGCCCTCGCCGAGCACTTTGCCGGCATGGGAATCACCAAGGTCGTGGGTCCCGAGGCCCGTGGCTTTATGGTTGGCGTACCGGTGGCTGTAGCCCTTGGCGCCGGCTTTGTTCCTGCACGTAAACCGGGCAAGCTGCCGCGCGAGACCGTAAGCCAGAGCTACGAGCTCGAGTACGGAACGGATTCCATTGAAATCCATGCCGACGCTATCAGCTCTAAAGATACCGTGTTGATTCTGGACGACTTGGTCGCGACGGGCGGAACCGTCGAGGCAACAGGTAAACTGGTGCGAGATATGGGCGCAAAGCTTGTCGGTTACGGTTGTATCCTTGAGCTTGCGTTTCTCAACCCGCGCGAGAAGCTCACGCCGTCTGATGATGATGTGGAGCTCTTTAGCCTGGTGACGGTGGACTAGCCGTTACCCTTAGTTACTGGAAAGGAAGCTACATGCGCACAGCAAACACGCACAAAAACATGGCACGCTGCGCTGCTACGGCAACCCTCGCTTGTGTTTTGGGCTTGGGCCTCGCGGCTCCTGCCTACGCCGATACCGCATCCGACCTTGCCGCTGCTCGTACGAAACTCGAGCAGATCGGCACCCAAACCCAGCAGATTTACGATGAGCTTGCCACGCAGACGCAGGCGCTCGATCAGACTGCCGGCGAGATCACGCAAAAGCAGCAGGAGATCGCCGATGGTCAGGCCAAGCTCTCGACCTATGTCGCCGGCGAGTACAAAACCGGCGGTCTGAGCCTGCTTCAGGTTCTGACGGGTGTCGATGATCTGAGCGATATGCTCAACCGTCTGTTCTACTACGGCAAAGTTTCCGATAAGCAGGCTCAGACCATTCAAGAGGTAAAGGAGCTTAAGCAGCAGCTCACCGATAAGCAGGCCGAGCAGGAGAAGAACGTCGCCGCCACGCAAAAGAAGGTCGACGAGCTTAATGCTCAGCAGGCTGAAGCCCAGAACGTCGTAAATTCCCTGGATTCGCAGCTGCAGGCCGAGCTTGCCGCCGAGGCCGAGGCCAATGCCGCACTGCAGGCCGGCATCAACGCTAGCACCGCCGAGAAGGCCACGGTGAGCAACGAGACTGCCGGTACGACCGAGAACACCAACAACGGTGGCCAGACCAGCAATAACAACCAGGGCGGCAACACTCCGGCTCCTACGCCGACACCCGCTCCGACGCCGCAGCCCTCCACGCCTGCTCCGGCTCCGACGCCTTCTGCTCCGAGCCAGTCCGTCGATGGCGGTTCTGTTGTCTCGCGTGCATACAGCAAGCTTGGTTGCGCTTATTCCTGGGGCGGAATTGGCCCGAACAGCTTCGACTGCTCTGGTTTTGTTAGCTATTGCCTCACTGGTCGCTATTGCCGCCTCGGCACCACGGGTACCTTTATGGGCTGGACGCGTGTGTCTGATCCGCAGCCCGGTGACGTTGTTGTCAATTCGTACCACACCGGCATTTACATCGGTGGTGGTCAGATGATTCATGCTTCCGACTACAACACGGGTGTTATCATCAGCTCCGTTGCCGCCGGCATGAACAACAACTATATCTTCGTGCGTTACTAAGTCATCTTACACAGCGTGTGAATGTGGACCTCGTGGCTTTAAGTCGCGAGGTCCATTCTTTTTTTCTCTAATCTTGTACGGCTATCTAGTATTCAAAACTAGATAGCCGTACATTCAGTTTGCAAGATGGCTATAATTGTTGAGGAACAATTAGAAAGGACCCTCTATGAGCTGGGCACTTATCTCCGATTCAAGCTGCAACCTCCGCGATTGGCAACCGACCGCGCCCCATACCACCTTTGCATTTGCGCCCCTCAAAATTCGAGTGGGGGAGCGTGAATTCATCGATGACCTTTCGCTCGATGTTCATGAGCTCAACTGCGCTGTTCAGGCGGAGACGAACGCTTCTTCGAGCGCTTGTCCCAGCGTAGGGGAGTGGGCCGAGCTCTTCAAATTGGCAGACAAGACCATCTGCATGCCAATCTCTGAGGGCGTGTCGGGCAGCTACAATGCGGCAGCCACGGCTCGCGATATGGTTCTTGCCGAGGAGCCCGACCGGCAGATTCATCTAGTCAATTCGCGCGCAGCTGGCGGCAAAATGGACCTCATTTTCTTGCTGTTCGACCGCTATCTTGCAAGCAATCCGGATGTCTCATTCGAGGACGCTTGCGCATACTTCGATAGCCTTGAACAGAACAGCAAAATCCTCTTCAGCTTGTGCAATTACGAAAACCTGGCCAAAGCCGGACGTATCCCTAAGGCAGCCGGCGTCATTGCCAACAAGCTCAATATCCGCATTTTGGGCACGGCGAGTGAGGCCGGTAAAATCGAACTCGTCGGTCACACGCGTGGCGAAAAGAAGATGCTCAACAAGATCATCGATACCATGGAAGCCGAGGGTTTTACGGGCGGCGAGGTCGTCATCGATCACGTTGAGAACGAAGCTGGAGCCCATACGCTTACTGACCGCATAGTCGAGCATTGGCCCGGCTCCAAGACTATCATCATGCCCTGTAACGGGCTAGATTCCTATTACGCCGAGATGCACGGCCTCATCATCGGCTACGGCATGGGCGTGGCTTCGGGCCAATAACGTCCAACCAAGCAAAAATACGGGCGGGACAAAGTGACAGATGGCCCTTTGTTCCGCCCGTTATATACGTTGGCTAGCTATTAAACCCATTAAACTTTAGATAGCTCATCAGGTACGCCTTCGAAACGAAGGATGAAACCGCACTGCGCACAAGCAGCGACTCACGCGTTACCTGATGCGCCGTATCGGGAACCGGCGCCTGCTCGACGGAAAACGCCGAACGAATCGATGCCTCGAGCTGATCGACCACATAATCGAAGGCCGTCGGGGCATCGTAGCTCAAACGCTGAATGTTAAAGAGTGCCTGCACCGCAGCAATAGGTAACACCTGCTTAAAGAGGCAGATAGCGATCAGGCGGGCAATCTGCTCGCGGCCATATTGCTTTTTAACCGGAGCAGGCACCAGGCCGACCTTAACGTAGTTGTTGATCATCGATGGCGTAATGACGGGCTGCTCAACGCAAATGGACAGCGGCTCCATCCACAGCGCAACATACTCAATAACCTGGTCGCGATAGAGCGTCACATTGGGCAACTGGTCATAGCGCGACAGACTCAACGTATTGAGTTTGCACACGATTTCGGACTGAATAAATGCATCGGGCAGCACCGTGGGCTGAATATCCTCAGGCTTAATACTGACCGACGAATCGGACATCGGAATAACGTGTTTAACGTGGTTCATAAAGGTCCTCCGTTCATTTACTATATTGTATTCTAGGTTATCTAGTTTTGCATACCACATAGCCGGCAAGTAAAAGTGGTTGGACAACACATTGATGCATCGTCCAACCACTTTGTGTAAAGATAGCAACCTTACATAAGATATATTATCGTACTTATCCACGGAGAAACGCGTATGCGCTCGTTGCCGCTATGGCTCCGTCCGAAACAGCGGTCACAACCTGGCGTAAACGCTTGGAACGGATATCGCCGGCTGCGAATAAGCCGGGCGTACGGGTGGCCATCGAATCGTCGGTGACAATGCCGCCGTCAGGAGCCAGATCGACTAGATGCTCAACCAGCTCGGTATGCGGCAGCATCCCCGTAAAGACAAAGATGCCAAACGAGCCAGGTTCAAATGACTCGGTATGAGTCTCACCGGATGCATTGTCCTTAAAGGTGATCGTCGTTGGCATTGCTTCGCCCGAGAGCTCCACAATACTAGTTTGGTACCTAACTGTAATATTGTCCTTTTCGAGTACTTTCTGAACAACACCATCAGGCGCACGAAACTGGTCGCGGCGCAGCACGATGGTCACGCTGGTGGCAATGTCTGACAGGAACAGCGCCTCTTCGCATGCCGAATTGCCACCACCGATTACAAAGACCTGTTTGCCGCGGAAGAACATGCCGTCACATGTTGCGCAATATGAAACGCCACGACCGCGATACGTATCCTCGCCTGCGAAACCTGCCGGACGCGGCGTGGCACCCATGCAAGCGATAACGCTCGAGGCCAGCGTATCGCCCATATCGTGATGTACCGTAAACAACGCTGCATCGGCATCGTAATCGATACCCGTAACCATGCTCCATGTAACCTGTGCTCCCAGGCCCTCTGCATGCTGCTGAAAACGCTCGCCGAGTTCGGCGCCACTCAGGAGCGGGAAACCCGGATAGTTCTCGACCTCATTGGTTGTGGCGATCTGCCCTCCCGACATGCCCTGCTCAATCACGGTCGTCGTCAGGTTGGCACGCGCAGCATAAATGGCGGCAGCATAGCCCGCGGGGCCGCCACCGATAATCGCAACATCGATCGGCTTATCGGTAGTCATGAAGCGTCCTTTCGTCGAAACGTTGTCGTTCTTTGCGCTCGTACCCAAATTTACGTGAACGTGACACTCATGCACTACAATGATAAAACCGTATTACAAAGCTGAAGGGGAGTTATCGATGGATCAGGCGCAGACGAGTGACGACGCTCCCCTGCTCACGCACAGCACTCCTCAATCGGAGCAAACCACGCTCCTGGCTCAGCAAAAACCTCTCGTGACCATCGTGCACGCCTCCGTTGGCTCGGGCCATAAGGCCGCCGCAAATGCGATTGCGCAGGCTTTCGACCTCATCCGCGGCACCAATGGCATCCCCGAGGATGTTGAGATTGAAGTGCTCGATATCCTTGATTTTGGACGTATTAAATTCGACGGTAATAAGACCGCGGCTTCTTTTACGGGAGCCACGCGCCCCATTTACGACCTGACCTGGAGATATACACTTACGGGACATCTTCTCTGGGGTGGCGGCACGGCATGGTCGCGAATCATGTTCCCCGCCTTCAACGAATATATTCGTAGCCGCAGGCCCATAGCCGTGGTCGCAACGCACATCACAGCAGCCAATGTTGCCGTGGGTGCCCGCATAATTACGGGTATCGATTATCCAGTCATCTGCGTACCGACCGACTACGAAGTCGAGGGCTGGTGGCCCCACAAGGACACCGATCTATTCTGTGTTGCCAACGAATTTATGTCCGAAACGCTGCGTCCGCGCAAGGTGCCCGAGGCAAAGATTCGCATTACCGGCATTCCTATTCGCGCCGGATTCGACACGGATTACGATCGCGAGGAAGAGCTAGCCAAGTTCAACCTCCCCACCGACAAGACCGTCGTGCTGGTTATGGCCGGCGCCAGTTTACCTCAACCGTACGTCCGCTTTCGCGCGGCGATGGACCAGACCCTCCCCTTCCTACGCAGCTTTGAGGACATGCATTTTGTCTTTTTGCCGGGCAAGGATGAGGAATACGCCGACCGCCTCAAGACGCTCTTCGACGCCATGAAGCTCGAAAACGTTACGGTTCTGGACTACGTGGACGACATGGCGGCCCTCATGCACGGCTGCGACCTGGCAATTCTCAAATCGGGCGGACTCACCGTCACCGAGTGCCTGTGCGCGCATCTGCCGATGATCCTGCTGGGCAAGTCCTATGGCCAGGAAAAGGCCAACACCACGATGCTCACCGGCATGGGCGCCAGTATGCATGTCACCACCGCACGAGAACTCATCGTAACCCTGCGCCACCTGCACGACCATCCCGAATCACTCAAAGCGCTACTCATCAACGGCGAAGTTCTACGCCGCCCCCACGCAGCCGAAGACATAGCCATCGCAACCATGGAGCTCGTAGGCAAACCCCAAAAGCGCAAAAGAGCCTTTTGCCGCTTCTACTGGGGCGGAAAACCCGCGCATATCCGCTAGCGTCTTTATGTCCGCTTGCCTGCGGGAGGCCCCTATATATCATCCCGTGCTCAAACATTCTCGCTTCGCTGCGAAACTGCGCGCGGGACGATATATAGGGGCCTCCCGCAGGTAAGCTGCGTTAACGTACCAGCGGCTATACCAGATTCCCCACCAGTAGAATCTGCAAAGGGGAACCAGAAAATATAAATACAGTAAGTCGATGCGACAAAGGAGGCGTCCCTTCATCGCATCGACTTACTAGAAAAGTAAATATTGTTTCAAGCGAGTAGCCGCCCGCCCGGGGCTTACCTATATCGTTCCACGCGCAGTTTCGCAGCGAGCGAAGCGACGCGAGAATGTTTGAGCATGGAATGATATGTGTGAGAGGCGGGCGGGAGGGATAAGAGCGTCCCTAGGCGACGCCGCTGGAGCCGAAGCCTCCTTTGCCTCGGTCGGTTTTGTCTAGTTCTTCTACTTCTACGAGGTTGACCGTGGGGACTTCTTGGATGACGAGCTGGGCGATGCGGTCGCCTTTGTTGATTTGGATGTCGTTGGTGGGATCCAGGTTGATAAGGATAACCTTGAGTTCTCCTCGGTAGTGGGCGTCAATGAGGCCCGGCGTGTTGACTATAGACAGGCCCTGCTTGATGGCCAAGCCGCTGCGGGGCTGGACGAAGCCGGCGTAGCCGTCGGGCAGGGCGATGGCCAGCCCAGTAGAGACCAGACGGCGTTCGAAGGGCTTCAGGACGCAGTCCTCGTTGGAGCGCAAATCCAAGCCGGCATCGGTGGGATGGGCGTATTTGGGAAGCTCGAGGGTGGGGTCGAGACGCTTTATGTTGACGGTAATGTTGGACATGGAATCACCTTAGCTTGTCGAGCTCTTGCAGAAATTCATCGACGTCTTTGAAATCGCGGTAGACCGAGGCAAAACGGATGTACGCAACCTTGTCGATCTTGGCCAAGCGCTTGAGCACCATGTCACCCAACTCATGGGACGTGACGGCCGTCAGCGTGCGAGAGCGAAGCTCGACCTCGATGTCATCGATAATCTCATTGAGCTTCTTAGTGTCGATATCGCGCTTGATGGTGGCGCGCATCAAGCCGACAAGAAGCTTATTGCGATCGAACCGCTGCTTAGTTCCATCTGACTTAATGACCTCGATAGGGTCCTCGCATCGCTCAAACGTTGTAAAGCGGTAGTTACACGAGCAACATTCGCGACGGCGCTTAATGGTGTTATTTGACTCCTGCATACGGGAATCAACGACGCGGGTATGTGCCTTGCCGCATTTGGGACAGCGCATGGTACCTCCTCTTAAACGATAACAAGGGTACCATGCGCAGCGCGATAATGATTACGAACGAGCAGGAACCTTAAGATGCGCACCGGCGGCGAGCGAACCATGCTCCAGATGATTGACGCTACGGATCATGTCGGAAGTCTCTTGCGTGGAAAGGCCTTCGATTGGATATTCTTCGGCAAGCGACCAAAGAGAATCGCCAGGCTGAACGCGAATGGTCTCGTAGGTAATGTTGGAAACGGACTCGGCATACGCGGCGTGACGAGCGCTAAAGACCGACATAGCGAGGACAAAGAAGAGCGTAAGCGCAACGGCGACGGCGACAATCGTCGGAACCTTCAGGGCAACGCGGGCCGGCGCGACTACAGCCTGCTGATTGCGCGCAGGCTTTACGGTCAAAGGCTGAAAGCCGGAGCGGCCACCCTGAACAACCGTAAAAGTGGGTTCTGCAGGCGTCTCGAGCTTAAGGGCGAGGTTTCCCTGGACCATATTCGTTGCGTTCATCATGTTCTCCTCTCGCGTGTTTTGCTGAGAACAGTTTTATCAAGCCGCGCGGACAAAAATGTCTAGCGCGAGAACGAATGTTCGGTTATTATTATCTTCGAACAGTTGTTCCTGTCAAGCAAAATTCGAACATTTGTTTGACATGGGTAGAGAGGATGCCCTGATGGCTCGCAAAATTACCAAGCGTCAGCAGCAAATTTACGACTTCATCAAGGAATATCAGCAGGAGAAGGGTTATCCGCCCAGCGTGCGCGAGATGGCTTCTGCCGTGGGCCTTTCCTCCCCCAGCACCGTGCACGCCCATCTCTCTGCCCTGGAGGCGCGCGGGCTACTCAAGCGCGATGCCACCAAGCCGCGCGCCCTGGAACTCTTTAACGAGGATGGTTCCTCTGTCTCAATTTCCAAATCTGACGAGCCCACCGCACCTCGCGGAACGGTCTCGCTACCGCTCGTTGGTCGCGTCGCGGCTGGGATTCCCATTCTGGCCGAGCAGAATATCGAAGACACGTTTACTATCCCGACCGAAATCGCCACTGATCAGGGTTCCTTTATCCTTGAGGTGCATGGGAGCTCAATGATCAATGTCGGCATCTTCAATGGCGATTACATCATCGTCCGTGAACAAAAGAGTGCCATGAACGGCGAAATTGTCGTGGCCATGATTGATGGTTCGGCGACCGTCAAGACGTTCTACAAGGAGCAGGGGCGTGTGCGCTTGCAGCCCGAGAACGACACCATGGAACCTATCTATGCAACGAATCCCGTTATCCTGGGCAAAGTCGTCGGCTTGATGCGCCGGTTCTCGTAATGCAAAAACGCATAACCATCTTTGATACCGTCCGCGGGTTTACGATGATTTCTATGGCAGGTTTTCACGCTTGCTATGATCTCGCCTACCTGTACGGCTGGGATATGCCTTGGTTTACCCAGACTGTCTTTCAAGACGTCTGGCGCGCCAGCATCAGCTGGGTATTTTTGTTTATCGCGGGTTGGATGTGCACTCTTTCGCGCAACAATATCAAACGTGCCGCCAAATACGCCTTAGCAGCACTCGTTGTCTGGTTGGCAACAACACTTGTCTCATTCGACGATTCGGTTAATTTTGGCATCATCTACTGCATGGCCGCATGCACCGGCATCGTGGCGTTGACCGATCCCGTCCTTAAGAAGATAACGGCGAGATGGGGCATGCCCCTATGCCTTGTGTTGTTCGCCCTCACCTGGAGCATCCCCAAAACGATCTACCCTGTCCCCTACCTGGCGTGGCTGGGATTTCCGAGCCCTGGGTTTGTCTCAGGTGATTACTACCCCATCATCCCGTTTATCTTTATGTATCTTGCAGGATACTTCGCCGCACACATAGCGCAGGGAATCGATAAGACCGTCCCCAGCTGGGCCTACGCCAACCCCCTGCCGGTGCTCGCCGGCCTTGGACGTCACGCACTCCCCTTTTATCTGCTGCATCAGCCCATCATTCTGGGCATTTTGGAGCTCGTCTACTCGGTGCGATAACGCTCGAGCCGCGGTGCAATACGAGCCGGCAACTTCGCCACAATGCGAACACCGTCCTCGAGATATTCCTCATGCAGAAGGGTTCCCTGCTCATGCACCAGCGTGATGAGAGCGCCCTCGCGATACGGAATATCAGCGGAAAGCAACACATCGGTGGCAGCTGCCTCGCGAGCAATGCGATCAACGAGATCGTCGAGCCCCTCGCCCGTTTGGGCCGAGAACAGAACGGCTTCCGGATAGCGACGACGGAAACTCAATCGATCAACGCTATCGAGAAGATCGATTTTATTGAATACGGTCAGCGTTAAACGCTCTCCGGCGCCGATCTCATCAAGCACGCGGTCGACAGCCTCCAGCTGCCGCTCATAGTCCTCGTCAGACGCATCTACGACTTTGAGAATTAGATCGGCACCCAAAACCTCGGACAGCGTCGATTTAAAGGCATCGACCAGACCATGGGGCAGCTTTTGAATAAAGCCGACGGTATCGGTAATCGTCATGCCGCGACCGCCGGGCAGGCGATACGAACGCGTCGTCGGGTCGAGCGTAGCAAACAGCTTGTCCTGCGAAAGTACCGTAGAGCCGGTCAGACGATTGAGCAACGTCGATTTACCGGCATTGGTATAACCGGCTAACGCGACGCGAAACGCCGGTGACTCAATGCGGTTCTTGGATTGAACATCGCGACGCTGTTCAACCTGCTTGAGCTCACGACGAAGCGCAGCGATCTTATTACGAATGAGGCGACGGTCGACCTCGAGCTGACTTTCGCCCTGACCAAAACGTGAGCCGATGCCGCCGCGCGTCTGCTCCTTGGCGAGATGGCTCCACATGCCACGCAGGCGAGGCAACAAATATTGAAGCTGTGCCAGCTGTACCTGCAGGCGTCCCTCACGCGTCTGAGCATGCAGGCCAAAGATATCTAGGATCAGTGCTGTACGATCGATAATCTTTACCGGCTCGCCCACGGCTTTCTCCAAATAGGATTGCTGCGAGGGGGTCAGGTCGTCGTCAAAAATAACGACATCGGCATCCATGCGATGCACCAGGCCGCACAGCTCTTCAACCTTACCGGAACCGATAAACGATTTAGGATACGGCTTTACCAAACGCTGCGACAAGCGTGCCACGCACCGGGCACCAGCTGTGTGGGCAAGACGCTCCAGCTCATCAAGCGAGCGATCGAGCGGCCATGCATTGTCGCACCACTCAACACCAACTAAAATGGCACGCTCGGGCTCGGGTGCCGTGGGAACAAGGGGGAAACGGGCCATTAGGCAGCCTCAATACGATGCAGGATATCCTCAACGACCTCATCGATCGTACATTCATCCATATCAAACCACGCGATACGGTCATCACGCTTAAACCACGAAAGCTGACGCTTGGCATAACGACGCGAACGCATCTTAATGAGTTCGCGAGCCTCATCCATGCTCATCACGCCATTGAAAGCATCGATGATCTCTTTATAGCCAATTGCCTGCATCGACGTCAGGGCATCACCCAGCCCCTGGCCCATAAGACCGCGGACCTCATCGACAAGACCCTGCTCAAACATCAGATCGACGCGCAGGTTAATGCGCTCGTAGAGCACCTCGCGATTACGCGTCAGACCAAACCATAGGGCATGATAATGCTCGTGCGGAACACTAAACTGCGACTTTTGCTGCGCATAGGAGACGCCATCATCATGCATCTCAAGCGCGCGAATCACACGCCGCACGTTATGGGGATGAATAACAGCAGCCGATTCTGGATCGCGCTCGGCAAGCAGGGCATGCAGCTCTTCCTCGCCAATACGCTCGAAAAGCTCCTGATAGCCCGCACGGCGATCGTCCTCAAGTTCACCCGAGGGAAAGTCCATCTCATCGAGGGCAGCCTTGAGATACAGCCCCGTACCTCCGCAAAAAACCGGCAGGCAACCCGAACCAAGGAGACGTTCAACATGCGCGCGAGCGTCAGCCTGATAAAGCGCAGCAGAATATGCCACACCCGGCTCTACAATGTCGACGAGACGCAGCGGCGCCGTGCACTCATCGGGCACCATCTTTGCGGTACCGATGTCCATGCCGCGATAGATTTGCATCGCATCGCACGACAGCACTTCGGACGAAAGACGAGCTGCCAAACGGTCGGCAACATCACTCTTACCAACCGCCGTCGGACCGACGATCGCAACGGCGGAAAGACCTGCCCCGGGAGAAACCATTAGCGCGGCTCGCCCACAACGGAGCCGGACAAATACCAGGTCTTGGCAACGTCAACGTCAACATCAACGATCCTACCAACAAGCTGATCGATGCTGTAACCCTCGGGGATAGGCGCATGCACGGTCTGATTCTTGGGACTCTTGCCCAGCAGGACCGCGTCGTTCTTTTTACTCGTTCCCTCAATGAGCGCCGGAACCACAGTATGAAGCTCGCCCTGGTTATACTCGTGTGCCGTGGTCTCGATAACCTTAACCAGGCGGTTGAAACGCTCAAGAATAACCTCATGCGGCGTAGGATCGTCAATTTCGGCGGCCGGAGTACCGGCGCGCTTGGAATAGATGAAGGTATAGGCCTGAGCATAGCGGACCGTCTCGGCAAGTGAGAGCGTCTGCTCAAAGTCTTCTTCAGTCTCGCCCGGGAAGCCAACGATAATGTCGGTCGAGAGCGCGATATCGGGCATGCGGTTGCGAATGCGATCGACCAGGCCCAGATAGTCCTCGCGTGTATAACGACGATTCATCTCTTTGAGGATCCGCGTCGAACCTGACTGGACGGCCAGGTGCAGTTGCGGCATAACGGCAGATGTCTCGGCCATGGCGTCGATGGTCTCGGGCAGCAGATCCTTGGGATGCGAAGACGTAAAGAAGATACGCTCCACGCCCGTATCGCCCACGGCACGCAGCAAATCGGCAAAACGCGGCTTGCCAAACAGATCGCGACCATATGAGTTAACGTTTTGGCCCAGCAGTGTAATCTCACGCACGCCCTGGCGCACCAAACCGGTCAGCTCATCGACAATTTCCTCGAAGGGGCGGCTCTTTTCGCGACCGCGCACGTACGGCACGATGCAATAGGTGCAGAAATTATTGCAGCCCGTCATGATAGGCACCCAGGCGTGATACTGGGTCTCGCGATGCCACGGCATGCTCATGGCATCCGTATCCTCATGCTCATTGGTGCGGATATGACGCTTGCCGTCCAGGAACGCCTCGGCAATGAGCTCGGCCACATGTGCGATGGAATGCGTACCAAAGATGACATTGACGTTATCGACGTTGGTGAGCAGGCCCTCACCATCGCGCTGCGCGATGCAACCGCCAACGGCAACCACGCGCTTGCCCGAAGGCGAAGGCGGCAGGCTTTTGCAGGAATTGCACTGACCGTACAGGCGAGTATCGGCGGCCTCGCGCACGCAGCACGTCATGAAGACAACGATATCGGCATGCGCGGGATCGAGCGCCATGAGGCAGCCATACGAATCAAGCAGACCGCTCACACGCTCGGAGTCGTGCTGATTCATCTGGCAGCCAAAGGTGCGGATAAAGTAGGTTTTACCGGCAAGAATATCGCGTACGGAACGCTGGTCCATGTGCATAAGTCCTAACGATGGGGAGCGAAACGAGGCAAGCAGAAGCTATGCCACAGGCTTAACATCATCCATGACGACGTTATCCATAGCAGCTCGATTGATCTGGTGAACGTAGATAGAAAGGCGGATGGCCGTGCGCGACTCCCCGTTAATGAGGATGTCGGAGAACACGGGCGCGCAGGAAATATCAAAACCGGTTGGAATCAAAAAACCGCGCGCGATAGCAACGGCCTTAATGGCCTGGTTGACGGCACCGGCGCCGACACACTGGATGTTGACGGGTACACCATCCTTGACCATGCCGGCGATGGCGCCGGCAACGGACGCGGGCGATGATTTGCTTGATACCTTCAGGCAATCCATGAAGAAACTCCTGCATTTAAAAGTACGTTTTAACTGCAATAACTGTATCGTACCGAGTGGACTCGGTAAAGGCACTATTCCTCTTTGGCAAGATCAAAGGTCACGGTGATTCGATCACGCGAAACACGGATCTTTGGGTCGCCGCAAAGGTTGAGATAGTACCGGGCGGCAAGGTCATTAAAGTCGCGTTCCACAGCGCGCGAAAACTGTGCCATGTCATCCTTGGCAATACGTAGCCCGCGACGATCCTTCGCGAGATCGACAGGAGCCGGCGCATGCGAGGACGAATCACGCTCGCGCAGCAGACGCGCGGTCACACCGCGAACGGGCTTAATCTGCCCTGCCAAAATGCGATGGGCCGTGCGCTCGGACATCTCAAGACCCAAACCCGAACAAATACGGATAAAGTCCTCGGCATCAGAAGCAAGGCCTAAACGATCGACAACCGGAAGCTCGCTCTCGTCATCAATGAACAGGAGACGAGACGTATCGAGCCGACTTGACGCCTGAGCATAAAGGGTCGCGGCAATCTCAGACGGAGAACCAAGATAGACATCGCAACCACGCAACTCCTCGAGCGCAAACTCACAAGCAGCGCGAATAATATTATGTGGACCGCGAGCGCAGACATAACGTCCGTCCTCATCCTTGACGGCCTGGGGCCAGCTGGACTGATCGGCACGCTCACTGAGGCGGTCGGCCGCAACGCTCACCTTGAAGGCTGAACCAAGATCGACGCCGGACGTGACCACACGGGCCTCATCGGTGTTCTGCTTGATCGAAAACAATGCCATGCCACGACCGTGAACGCCCCAACGGTCCATCTTCATGCTCTCGAGCTTGGAGGTAACGCGGGCATCAAAGATTCGCTCTTGCATATCCTGCGGAACGCCCGAACCGTTATCCAGAAAGACAAGCGTGCGGACGCCGTCTTCCTTGGTCGTGGCGAGATAGACCTTGTCGGCGCCGGCATCGCGAGCATTACGGAGCATTTCGATGACGATATCCTCGACATGCTGAATGTCGTGCTTTGCCTGGCGCCGCTCGGCCTCCGAAACGCGGAGGCGGACATACCCCTCGCCAAGGTTCTCCTCGACGCGAAGGTTGCCCTCCCCCGACATCGACGCGATAAATGAGATGAGCTCGTTCGCGTCGCTCATGTTATTTAGCGATATCGACAGCGCGGCTCTCGCGAATCACGACGACGCGCACCTGACCGGGATACTCCATCTCTTCCTCGATCTGATGGGCGATATCGTGAGCCAGGACCGTGGACTGGGCATCGGAGATCTTGTCCGGCTGAACCATGACGTGGACCTCGCGACCAGCCTGCATGGCATAGGTGCGCTCGACGCCGTCATGGGAGTTGGCGATCTCCTCGAGCTTCTCAAGACGCTTGATGTAGTTCTCGGCAGACTCGCGACGGGCACCGGGGCGAGAGGCAGAGACAGCATCGGCGGCCTGCACCAGGACATCGAGCACCGTGTTGGGGTCGACATCGGCATGGTGAGCCTCGATAGCGTGGACGATAACGGGCTTCTCGCCATAACGGCGGGCCAGCTCGGCGCCGATGACGGCATGCGGGCCCTCGACGTCATGGTCGATTGCCTTGCCCAGGTCGTGCAGCAGGCCAGCGCGCTTGGCAGTCACAACGTCCAGGCCAAGCTCGGAAGCCATCACGCCGCACAGATCAGAGACCTCGAGGGAGTGCTGAAGTACGTTCTGACCAAACGAGGTACGGTAGCGCAGGGCACCAAGGGTCTTGACGATCTCGGGGTGCAGGTCGTGGATGCCGGTATCGAAGGCAGCCTGCTCGCCAGCCTCGCGCACGCGCTGCTGAACCAGGTCGGCGGCCTTGTGATACATCTCCTCGATACGGGCAGGGTGAATGCGGCCGTCGGCGATGAGGTTCTCGAGGGCGACACGGGCGGTCTCACGACGGACCGGGTCGAAGCTCGAAAGAACGACGGTCTCGGGCGTGTCGTCGATCACGAGGTTGACGCCGGAAACCTGCTCGAAGGTCCGGATGTTGCGACCCTCGCGACCGATGATACGGCCCTTGAGGTCATCAGAGGGAATGTGCACGGAGGTAACGGTGACCTCGGCAGTGTGGTCGGCAGCGCAGCGCTGAATCGCCAGAGACAGAATTTCCTGGGCGGTCTTGTGGCACTCGGCGCGAACCTGCTGCTCGGACTCGCGAATGATCGTGGCGGCCTCGTGGGTGACCTCGCCGCGAACCTTATTGAGGAGCTCCTTGTGGGCGTCCTCGCGGGTAAGGTCGGCGATACGCTCGAGCTCGGAGGTCTGCTTTGCGCAGAGCTCCTCGAGCTCACGGGAGCGCTTCTCGACCTGACCGGCCTGGCTGGACAGCTGATGCTCGCGCTTGTCGAGAGCGTCGTTGCGGCGATCGAGGGATTCCTCGCGCTGCATCACGCGGTTCTCGAGCGTACGAATCTCGTTCTTACGCTGCTTGTCCTCGGCCTCGGCGGCCTGCTTGTTCTTGATGATCTCCTCTTTAGCCTCGAGCAGAGCCTCTTTTTTGAGGGTCTCGGCCTGACGCTTAGCATCACCGATCAGGGACTCAGCCTGTGCGTGTGCCGACTGGATTTTTTCGTCGGCCTCGTGAAGACTACCCTGCTTGGCGGTGCGCATGTAGGCAATGGCGGCGATGGCACCCAAAATGATGCCAACGAGCGCTGCGATGATAGGCATGCTCACTCCTTTTTATGGATTCGTTACACAACAAAGCGAACCGTCCTTACGAACGGCTCGCGACATTTGAGTAATATGGGCGCAGCTTATGCGGGTCGGATACAGATAAACATATAAACAAACTCATCACAGATGAGCACATATCACAAAGCAAATGACAGTGTTTATCGTACGTTGAACCACAACAACTGTCAAATAAATGGCTCCAGCACGGCGGCTAAAACGCGGTGAACGGCAGGGCCACAAAACGCATACGCCTAAACCGCACATTCCTCACGTTCGGCATCGAGACGTGCCTTAACGGCATCGGCGGCGATGTGATACGAGAAGCCCTTACCCATCAAAAACCGAACCAGTTTTTCGAATCCGCGCGTCTCTGGAACACGCCGCTTGGCGAGCAAGGCTGACGCACGCGCCAAATCGTCTTCGACGGCAAAATAATCCTCCGGATAACCGGGAATGTCATCGAGCACGACATGACGGCGCTTGAGCTCGGTCTCGATTTTACGCTGTCCCCAACCGCGCCGCTTGCGTTCCTCGATAAAGTACGAGCAAAAGCGGTTCTCGTCTAAAAAGCGATACTCGGTGGCGCGCTCGACGGCGAAATCGATCGCGGGCTGGCGAAAGCCGTAGCGTGCCAACTTGTCACAGACCTCACCCGTCGCATGGTCGCGTCGCGATAGCATCTCGGTCACCATGGTAAGTGCACATTTACGCTCGATGAGCTGCACCGCTTCACGAAAGTTATCCCAATCACAGGGAAGATCGGGGCGATTTTTGACATACAGGCGCGCGACCCGCACGGGAATCCAAATGGACCGCTCAAAACCGCCCTCAAGCTCACAATCGATATGTGCGCAAGGCTTTTTGGACGCATACCCGCTCGAGAAAGAGGAGGCCGCCTTCTTATCGGGAAAGACGACCGTGGCCTCGGTCACCGTATACGACATGAGCGTAACCGCTACTCGTCGTCATCATCGAGCATGGCGGAACCATCGATGGCGTAAAGCTCGTCAAACTCCTCAGGCGCAGGCTGATCGGTCAGCTCGACCTCGGACGGAGCATCGTCATCAAACTCAAGCCCGCAGGCAAGGCGGACCTTATGCTCAATCTCGTCGGCGCAATCGGGGTGTTCGCGCAGGAACGCCTTGGCGGCCTCGCGACCGTTGCCGAGCTTGTCCTCGCCATAGGCAAACCAGGAGCCCATCTTCTTGCAAATGCCGCACTCGACAGCCATGTCCAGAATCGAGCCCTCCTTAGAGATGCCCGTACCGTACATGATGTCGAACTCAGCAGAACGGAACGGAGCTGCCACCTTGTTCTTAACGACCTTGGCACGCACGCGGTTACCGATAACCTCATCCTTGAGCTTAATGCTATCGATGCGGCGAATGTCGATACGCACCGAAGAGAAGAACTTAAGGGCGCGGCCGCCCGTCGTGGTCTCGGGGTTGCCGAACATGACGCCGATCTTCTCTCGCAGCTGGTTAATGAAGATGCATGTCGTGTTGGACTTGGACAGCGAGCCGGCGAGCTTGCGGAGCGCCTGACTCATCAGGCGAGCTTGCAAACCGACCGTGGTATCGCCGATCTCTCCCTCGATCTCGGCACGCGGGGTCAGCGCGGCGACGGAGTCGACGACGATGGCATCGATGGCGCCGGAACGCACGAGCATGTCAACAATCTCGAGCGCCTGCTCACCCGTATCAGGCTGGGAAATCAGTACCTCGTCGATATCCACGCCAATGCGCGCGGCATACGTGGGATCGAGCGCGTGCTCGGCATCGATAAATGCCACCACGCCACCCATTGCCTGGGCCTCGGCCAGGATCTCGAGCGAAAGCGTCGTCTTACCGGAGGACTCGGGACCGTAGATCTCGACGATTCGGCCGCGCGGCACACCGCCGATACCCAGAGCGGCATCGAGTGCCAGAGCGCCCGTAGGGATGGCCTCGACCTCGAGCTCGGGGCCACCGTCGCCGTACCTCATGATGGAACCCTGGCCGAATTTCTTCTCGATCTCGGCCTTGGTGGTGGCGATCATCTCATCGCGCTCTTTACCCGTCGTGCGAGCATGAACGGTACGTACGGGACCTGAATTCTTGGCCATGAAAAGCCCTCCTCTTAACAACCTGCATCGATAATAAACGAACGGCTGTTCGTGGTCAACCGTTCAGATAAATCATATGCAGCCGACCTTTCCAAAACCCAACCAAACGCCGACCAAACACTGACCAAATGCTTGACCACAAAGGACCAAATATGAACAAGGCAGGCAAAATTACGTCTACAACCAGCACAAACGCCAAATGAGCCTAAGGTCCCTATCTCCACAATTAAGGGGCCCTAAGGCCCCTGAAAACACGTCTATTCCATAGAGTTGAGCACAAGGGCAATGCGTCCCAATGCCTCCGCGACCGCATGGGCACGAACACGCGAACGGTCGCCCTCATAGTGGCAGCGCACAGAGTCCACGACCGGCACTTCCCCATCAGCCGCGCGATACGCCCAGCCAATATAGAAAGTGCCAGCCGGATCGTCCTCAGTGCCGCCGCCGGGGCCGGCATAACCCGTTGCGCTCACGGCAATATCGCTCTGGTACAGCTCCAGCGAACCCGCCGCCATCTCGCGCGCGGTCTGATGCGACACCGCGGTATAGCGGTCGAGCGTCTCCTGATCAACACCCAAAACGCGATGCTTGATCTCATCGCAGTAGGTCACCGCACCGCCACGCAGCACCGCCGAGGCGCCCGGGATATCGGCAATCGTCGAGGCGATCATACCTGCCGTCAGCGACTCAGCCGTCGAAACCGTCACGCCCCGAGCGCTCGCGCGCTCGACAATATGACGCGCCAGCTCCTCGTTATGTGCGGAAATCTGCTCAAAAGAGTCCGTCATACCCACCAGAACCTAGACCGAAAAGACGATCTTGCGGCAGTTCCAGAAGTACTGGGCGCCCGAGATAACGGTCAGGACAACGGCAACGGCGTACAGGAAGCGCGACACCGAGTAGATGCCGAGCGTCAGCATCAGCGGGCCAAGGTGCAAGCCGGCCATCGCAAAGACGCACAGGTAACCGCAGATGGAGACCATCGTGGTCGCCGTCTTGTACTTGCCAAGCTTATCGGCGGCAACGACCACGCCGGCGGCACTCGCAACCATGCGCAGGGCACTTACCAACAGCTCGCGGAACAAGATGATGAACACGGACCAAACCGACACGGCGCCAAAGTCCAAGAACAGCAGCAAGGCCGAGAACACGAGCAGCTTGTCGGCAATGGGGTCCAAGAATTTACCGAAGTCGGTAATCTCATTGCGCGAACGCGCCAGATAACCGTCGACCTTATCGGTGCACGACAGGATAACATACAGAATGAAGGCTGCAGCGGCGAGCGGGCCGTCGAAGGTGCTCCAATCTGTACCGGCAACACTCGTGTGAGAAAGCGCCGACACGATCATGAACACCGGGATAAAGACGATGCGCACACACGTCACGATGTTGGCGGGCGTCCAAACACTCGTCAGTTCCTTATTGCTCTCGTTTGCCACGATGCTCTCCTACTCCACAACATGACCGATAAGCTCATAGCAGAAGCTATCGGTAAACTCGACCGTCAGAATATCGCCCACGGACGCCTCGCTGGCGTCCAAGTGCACCGCGCCATCGGAATCGGGCGCTTGGAACCAAGCATGGCCGATCAGCTCGGCGCCGTCCTCGGTCTCCTCGATGCCGTCGACAATCACCTGGGCGCGCTCGCCCACATGTGCGGCGGTGGCGGCAAAACCGAGCGACTCGGCCAGGTCCATGGCCTCCTGGGCGCGCTCGAGCTTGACCTCCTCATCGACCTGACCCTCCATCTTAGCGGCCAGGCTGCCCTCCTCCTGCGAGTAGGCAAAGACACTCGTGTAGTCAAAGCCGACGGTGTCCATAAAGTCGATAAGGTCGCGGAACTCGTCGTCGGTCTCGGTCGGGAAGCCGACCATGGCCGTGGAACGGATCACGATGCCGGGGATACGCTCACGCAGATCGCGGAACAGGTCCTCGAGCTCCTGGCGCGAACCAGAACGGCACATAGCCTTGAGGATGCGCGCGTCGCAGTGCTGCACGGGGATATCGATATAAGGCAGCACCTCGGGCGTATCGCGAATCGTATCGATAAGCTCGTCGGTCATGCCCTCGGGCTGCAGGTAGAGCACACGGACCCAGACGTTCTGCGGACGCACGGCCTCGGCGACGGCGCGCAGCAGCTGCGCCAGATTGCGCGGCGAGCCATCGGTGACGTCTTCGTCGGCAAAGTCGGTGCCCCAAATACCCGTGTCCTGGCCGATCAGCACGATCTCTCGCACACCGCCGGCAACCAGGTCGCGTACCTCGGAGATAATGCTCTCGGCATTGCGCGAATGATAGCGACCGCGAATATAGGGGATCATGCAGAAGCTGCAGAAGCGGTTGCAGCCATCGGAAATCTTGACGTAGGCGACAGCGCCCTCGACAGTGCGCTTGACCTGCGGAATATAGGCGGCGATCTCACGCTCGACACCCAGCACGCCATCGATGACCGCCACGATGCCGTCCTCCTCGTCGGCCTTCACAAAGGCAGCGACCTCGGGCAGCTCGTCAGGCAGGTCGTCGCCATAGCGCGACGGCACACAGCCGCACATGACGATGGGACAAGAACGAACGCCGTCCTGAACCTCGTTGGCGAGCTCGAGCGTGGTCTCGATGCTCTCGGACGTTGCGGAGGCGAGGAACGAGCATGTATTGACGATGGCGATATCGGCATCCTGTGGGTCGAATGCCTCCTCGTAGCCCGCGGCGGTCAAAAGAGAACGCATGCGGTCGGTGTCAACCTCGTTCTTAGCGCACCCGAGGGTGATGTAGAGCACGGAGCCCAACGGTGTATCCATGTTGGAGAGCAGTCCTTTCGAATGATATTAGCGGTAGTTGGTGAACTGCAGCGGCTGGCCGTAGTCCTGGTCGCGCAGGAACTGGATCACGGTCTGCAACGCGTCCTTCGAAGCAGAGGAAACACGCAGCTTGTCGGCCTCGATAGTCACCTTGACCTTGAGCTTTTGGTCCTTGATGTCCTTGTTGATCTTCTTGGCGGTCGCCTGGTCGATACCCTCGACGATATGGCCGAGCACGCGCACGGTGCCGCCCGATGCCGCCTGCGGAGCATCCCACGAGACAGCCTTGAGGTCGATGCCGCGCTTGATGAGCTTGGAGCTCAGCACGTCGATAATCTGCTTGGAGACAAAGTCGGCCGGGGCGTTGATCGTAAAGAGCTTGTCGCCCTTCGAAAGCTCGATCGTGGCGCCGGAATCCTTCAGGTCATAGCGCTGGGAAATCTCGCGCGTGGTTTGCTGGAAGGCATTGTCGACCTCTTGCATGTTGACCTCGGACACGACGTCGAAGCTGGAATCTTTAGCCATGATGTTTCCTTTCGCGTACGAGCGGCTTAGTAGCTATCGTACGAATAGTCGGTAGAATCGGTGGGCGTCTGGCCGTCAGTTGCGGTATCGGCGCCATCCGTGGACTGGGCATCGGTGCCGTCGGTGGTGTCGGCACCATCGGTGGTGTCGGTACCATCAGAACTTTCACCATTCTCGGAACCAGTCGTCTCCTTCTTGGGAACGGTGATCGTCACACGCGCCACGCCCGAGGTCTTGGTATCGTAACGGACCTTTTCGCCGTTCTTGGTAACGGTGACATCGGAAGGCTTGGACGTGGTGATCTCGATCGAGGACTCGGGCGTGTACTCCTGCTCAAAGGGGCCAGTCGCCTGGGCGCCATAGACCGACTTTCCGTCGACCTTGACCTCAATCCACGCGGTCTTTCCCTTGGCAACGGAGACCTTGACCTTCGTTGCCTCGTTCTCTTCCTTTTTAGCCGTCGTCTTGGTGGCGTCCGAACCGGTCGACTCATCCGTCGCCTCATCGGTGTCTTCGTCCTCGTCGACCGTTTCGGTCTTCTTAGAAGACTTCTTGGTCGTCGTCTTGGTAGCAGCAGGCGTCTCGGGCGTGGTTTCGGGCGTCGAAGATGCGCAGCCGCGCAGAAGTACCACGATGAGCACGATCAGCAGCAACGCCACGGCACCGACGCCAGCGTAGACGATACGCGGATCGAGCCCGTTGTTTTGAGGAGTACGAGATCCGCCGCGTCCACGACTGGAACTGCTGCGGCCGCCTCCCTGAGGCATACGACCACGATTGCTATCGGAACGGCCACGATAGCCACCCTGGCCCTGAAGGCCGCGCTGACCCGAGCGGGGCGCAAGTTCACCGCGGCCTTGATAGCCACGCTGGCCCGAACGCGGAGCCGAAGGGCGCTGGCCACACGGCTGTGATTGAGAGCGAAGACGCGGCGTCACCTGCGTGGTATCGGCGTCCGCATAGCCGCCGCGAGCACGACCGGCAGAGATACCACGGTGACCGCGATCGGAATAGCCGCCGTCGCCGTAGCCGGCACGAGGGTCACGCGCCACGCCGCGGGCAGCGGGAAGTGCACGGTCCTCGGGCATCGGCGTACTGCGGAACCGGTCACGCTGCGAGCGAATCTCCTCGCCCGAACCCGTCTCGGTAATATAACCGGCCTGCTGAGGACGCTGTCCATAGCGAGTCGAACGACCGCCCTGAACCATCAGGAAGCGCCCGTTATCGACAGAGGAACGCGAATTGACGTAGCCGGCGGCGTCCTGGAAACGACCGCCCTGCTGCGACGTCTCGCGTTCGTATGCCATCAGTTCGTCAAAGTAGGCATTGACGACCTCGCGCGGATTGAGGCCCAAAAAGCGAGCATAGCTCGAAATCATGCCCTGCGCATAGCCGCGCGGCGGCATCGAAGCAAAGTTACCGGTCTCGAAAAACTCGATGATCTGCGGCCTGATTTTGATGGTGTTGGCGACCTGCTGAATGGAAAGGCCCATTCGGCGACGCTGCTCGAGCAGCATGTCACCAAAGCGTGCAGCCATCAGAATCCTCCAAACTCACGATCTTCACGTGCCATCTCGGCGTCGACAGATTCCAGCGCGGCAAGCCCCTCCTCGTCCAACAGGACCTCGCGCGGCTTAGAACCGTCGGGCGGGCCGACGACACCCTTTTCTTCCAGCATGTCCATAATACGCCCGGCACGCGCATAGCCAACCTTCAGACGACGTTGCAGGCCAGATGTGGAGCCAAGCTGCGATTCCACCACAATATGGGCGGCTTCCCAAATGAGCGGATCATCGTCTTGCGGCTCGGCGACTCCGGTGCGGACAATGCCGCCGCCACCAGCCATGGACATGGAAGCGGGCGCCACGGCGGACAGAATCTCCTCGTGGTAGTCGGGCTCGCTCTGCGACTTGACGAACTCGACAATCTCGTTGATCTCATCATCCGAGACAAAGCAGCCCTGGATACGGCGGGGCTTGCCCCAGTCGACCTTGGAGAACAACATGTCGCCCAAACCGGTGAGCTTCTCGGCGCCCATCTGGTCGATGATGACGCGCGAGTCGATGCCCGTGGCGACGTTAAAGGCGATGCGGTTGGTGATGTTAGCCTTGATGAGGCCCGTCACCACGTTGGAGCTGGGGCGCTGCGTGGCCACGATAAGATGAATACCGGCGGCACGGCCCAGCTGTGCAATACGCACGATCGAGGCCTCGACATCCTTACCGGCGACCATCATCAGGTCAGAGAGCTCGTCAATGATAATGACCAGGTAGGGCATCTTTTGCGGCGGGTTGTCGTAATGCTCAAACTCGCCAGCAGCCTGCTTTTCGTTGTAGGTCGAGATCTTACGTACGTTGAGACGCTCGAAGACCTTCAGGCGACGCTCCATCTCGGACACAGCCCATTGCAGAGCGCTCGCGGCCTGCTTAGGCTCGGTCACCACGGGCACATAGAGATGCGGAAGACCGTTATAGCCCGCAAGCTCGACGCGCTTGGGGTCGACCATAATCAGGCGAACGTCCTCGGGAAGGGCGCGCATGAGCAAGGTCGTGATGATGGAGTTGATCATCACCGACTTACCAGAACCGGTCGTACCGGCAATCAACAGGTGAGGCATCCTGGCGAGGTCGGCGACAACCGGCGTGCCCTCGGCGTCGCGGCCGATGGCGAGCTCGAGCGGACCGCCCTTCACATAGGGCAGCACGTCGCCCAGATTGACGTTCTGGCGCTTGCGGTTGGGAATCTCGATGCCCACGAGCGAGGTGCCGGGGATCGGGGCAAAGATACGCACCGACTGGGCAGCGAGCGAAAGCGCGATATCGTCCTCGAGGCTCGAGATTTTGCTCACACGCTCGCCCTCACCGGGCTGCAGCTTAAAGGTCGTCACCGTGGGGCCGGCGATCCAGCCGACCACGCGGGCACTGCGGCCAAACTCAAGCAAGGTGGATTGCAGTGACTCAGCGGTCTGCTCCAGCTCCTTGTCCGAAGACGCGGCGGAAGCCGACTGCGGGTTGGCATGCAGGATTTCGAGCGGCGGAAGCTTGAGGCCGTCCTCCTCTTCGCCCTCGTTATCTGCGGCGCCGTCGTCCACTCCCCCATCACGAGCCGCAGCCGATTCGATAGCACTCGTGGCAGGCGCATCGGCAACCTTGGGATGCTTCAGGAAGTCGGGAATCTGAGGTGCGGCCGAGACGGGATTCACGGCAAACGGCGGCTCGGACTCGTCGATCTTATCGGGGTCGTCTTCCATCGAAAGCTGGCCGGTTACCTGGCCGCGCTTTGCATGGCGACGCGGCAGCAAAGTTGTCTTTGCGGTCTCAATCGGAGCCTCGTCGTCCTCGTCATCGCCCTCGGTGAGCTCAATCTCGCTATCGGACCAAGACGGGTCGGGCTCACTCGTATTGAGCTTAGGCGCAGACTTGCCCTTCTTGGCATGGCGGCGCGGCAACAGCGTGGTCTTGGCCCGCTCGGCTTCAACCGACTCGGATACGTCGACAAACGGGTCATCGTCCTCGTCGTCATCCAAAACCGGGTCGACATCGCCACCCATGACCGTGGTCACCGCGGCGTCAGTCCCCTTCTGGCGCAGAATGCTCAGGTGCGGACGAGCAACGCCGGGAACAGACAGGGCCTCTTCATCGCCCCACGGGCTCGCATTGACATCGGCACGTCGACGCTCGGCAAAATCGGCAGCGCGATCGCGTGCGGAGCGCAAAACGCCACCCACCGAAAAGCCGATAATGACCAAACCAACGACGACAAGCCCCAGCAAGACAACCATGGCGATAGGTTTACCCAGGGCATTTTGCAAGGCACTTGCGATAAAGGCGCCAATGTAGCCGCCCGACACGGAAAGGTTCTGCGGCGTAAACATAAGGTCGCACGAATCGCTCGTACCCGGCACCATCAACGAAAGAATGGAGACGACGGCGATAAAGACCAAGGCGCCGCCCGCAACAGAGCGCACGTTGAGCGGCGAGTCCTCACCCAAAAAGAGCGTGGCGGCAAACAGCAAGATGACGATCGGCAGCACGTAGGCGCCCAGACCAAAGCCCAGGTGGTAGAAACCGGCAACCGCAGCCGTCACGGGCGCTGTTGCCGGAGAGATCACGGCAATGAAGGACGCGATCGCCAAAACGGCGATGACCACACCGGCGATATCGCGATTGGCCGAAGGCTCGACCAAGGGCTCAAACTCATCAAACTCGGACTCGTGGCCCTTATTGGCACGCAGATGGGAACCGGCACCCTTAACAGATGCCGGTTGGTTATTGGCCTTATTGCCTTTGGCGTTTTGTGCAGATCCGCGCGCCAAACTAAACCTCCATGACGACCGGGATGATCATCGGACGGGTGCGCGTACGGCTCCAGATAAAGTTAGAGAGCGAATCGCGCACGGCCTTGCGAATGGCATCGGAACCGCTGCTGGTAAAGCTAAACTTACCCTTCTCGATCGTCTTCATAATGGACGCGGAGACATCCTCGGAGAACTGGTCGTCGATGGCAAACGAGACGCCGCGGCCCGAGAACTCGATGGCCTCGATCTTCTTGTGTTTGAGGGAGACGATGGCAACGGCCGTGACCATACCGTCGTTGGCGAGCTTCTGGCGATCGCGCAGGACGATGGGGTCGGTATCGCCGATACGCAGGCCGTCGACGTAGACGACGCCGGACTCGACGGGCGTACCGCGCTTGACGATACCGCCGCGCATCTCGAGCGTGTCACCGTTATCGAGGATAAAGATATGATCGTCCTTGAGACCCATCTTGCGGGCCAGCTGGGCATGGGCGCGCAGATGCACGGCCTCGCCGTGGACCGGCATAAAGTACGTAGGCTTGGCCATGGCCATCAGAAGCTTGAGCTCCTCCTGGCTACCGTGACCCGAGACGTGGACGAGAGCGCGGTTCTTATCCCACACGTCGCAGCCGAGCTTGGCCAGGCTGTTGACGACCTGCTGGACGGCCTTCTCGTTGCCAGGAACGGGAGTTGCCGAGAGGATAACGGTATCGCCCTCGTGGATGGAGAGCGTCTTGTGCTCGCCATTGGCCATGCGGGACAGGGCCGACAGCGGCTCGCCCTGCGAACCAGTGCACATGACGACGATCTTGTCATCGGGCAGGTTATCAATATCGAAGGCATCGATGATATCGGCGTCATCGATGTTGAGGTAACCGAGCTCGCGCGCCACGCGGGTGTTCGTGAGCATGGAGCGACCGGTCACAACGACCTTACGGCCGCACTTGCGGGCGGCATCGCAGATCTGCTGCAAACGATGGATGTGGCTCGAGAACGATGCGACGAACACGCGACCCGGGGCGTTCTTGATGGCGTGCAGCAGGTTGGGACCAACCTCGGCCTCGGACTTGGTAAAGCCGGGAACCGTGGCATTGGTGGAGTCGGAAAGCAGCAGGTCGATGCCCTGCTTGGCAAAGCGGCTGATAGCGGCATAGTCGGGCGTAACGCCATCGATGGGCGTCTGGTCGAGCTTAAAGTCGCCGGTGTGCATAACGGTGCCCTGATTGGTGCGGATGAACACGCCCAGAGCGCCGGGGATGGAGTGCGTCATCGAGAAGAAGTCGAGCGAGATGCCGCCGAGGTTGACATGGCTGCCGCCCTTGACCTCGCGGAACTTGGGTGCGCGGATGCGGAACTCAGAAAGCTTGCCCTCGATAAAGCCAAGCGTCAGCTTGCTCGAGAAGATGGGCACCTTATTGTTGAGGTCCTGCAGCAGATACGGAAGCGAACCGGTGTGGTCCTCGTGGCCGTGAGTGACGACGATACCGCGGAGCTTCTCCTCGTTCTCCAAAACATAGGTGTAGTCGGGAAGCACCAGGTCGATACCAGGCTGGGAGTCATCCGGGAACATGAGGCCGGCGTCGACGAGCACCATGTCGTCGCCGCACTCGAAGACCGTCATGTTCTTGCCGATGCCGTCAAGGCCGCCAAGCGGGATGATCTTCAAGGGAGATGATTTTTTAGCTGCCATAGGTTAGTGTGGTTTCCTTTCTTCGAAACGGGTCTGGAACAACCGACGGGGCGCTTCTGGCAAACCGACCGCCGGGAACGTACAAACATGCATCGCAGAGTCGATGCAATAACCACAGTATGATACCCATTTGCACAACAACAGACCACCCATGCATCAAAGCCCCATCTGAACCGGTCTATCCCGCCGGTCTGGAGCCATCGGGGGCCGGGGCGGGTTAAGTTTGCTGCTCTACAGTCCTGCGCAAGACGGAAAGCACATTAAGTGCTTTCCTTTGCGTGCGGAACTCGCGACAAACTTAACCCGCCCCGGCCCCCGATGGCCCCAGACCTGTCAAAAAGGGACAAGTCTATTTTGGGCGGTTTTATCTGAGGATATACCGGAAGAGAAAGTATCGACAATTCAGGAAAAAAGAAAACTGAATAGACCATCTGACAAAATCGCAAGCATCACCCACCGGCCCTTTTGCTGTTCCCGGCGGGGGCCGCGGGTAAAGTTTATCGCGAGTTCCGCACGAGCCGGAGAGCACTTAATGTGCTCTCCGTGCGAGCAGGACTGTAGAGCAGGAAACTTTACCCGCGGCCCCCGCCGGGAACAGCAAAAGGGCGACCCCTGTCCGGAGTCGCCCTTGTTGAGCTGCTTATGTGCGGCTGTTACTCGGCGTCGTGGTGACGGCGGGGCTTGCGGCCTCCGTTGTCGCCGGGACGGCGCGGACGGTCGCTGCGCTCGGAGCGCTCGCGACGCGGACGCTCACGGCGCTGGAAGTGCTCGCCGTCGCCCTCGGAGGAACCCTCGGCGCGAGCCGGAGCCTCAGGCTTGTCAAGACGATCGAGCGAGATCTTGCCGCGATCGTCGACCTCGATAACGACGACCTTGACCTCGTCGCCGACGTTGAGGACGTCCTCGACCTTCTCCACGCGGCCCTTGGCGACGCGGGAGATGTGCAGCAGGCCGTCCTTACCAGGCAGCAGGTTGACGAAGGCGCCGAAGGGCTGGATGGAGACCACGCGACCGGTGTACTCCTCGCCCGGCTCGGGAACCTTGATGATAAGCTTGATACGCTCGACAGCCTGATCGACGGACTCGCCGGTGCCGCCGACAAAGACGGTGCCGTCCTCCTGGATGTCGACCGAGGCGCCGGTCTCGTCCTGGATGCCGCGGATGACCTTGCCGCCGGAACCGATGACGTCACGGATCTTATCGGTCGGAACCTGGATGGAGACGATACGCGGAGCGGTGCTGCGCGTGGTGTGGCGCGGCTCGGGGATCACATCGAGCATCTTCTGCAGGATGAAGGCGCGGCCCTCCTTGGCCTGCTGCAGGGCGCGGGCCAGGATGTCGAAGGTAAGGCCGGTGGCCTTGTTGTCCATCTGCAGAGCGGTAATGCCCTCGGTGGTGCCAGTGACCTTAAAGTCCATGTCGCCAAGGAAGTCCTCGAGACCCTGGATGTCGGACAGGACCACGGTCTTGCCCTCCTCCTGGATCAGGCCCATGGCGATACCGGAGACCGGGCGTTTAATGGGCACGCCGCCGTCCATAAGGGCGAGCGTGGAGCCGCAGGTCGAAGCCATCGAAGAGGAGCCGTTGGACTCCATGACCTCGGAGACCACGCGGATGGCGTAGGGGAACTCGTTCTCGTCGGGAAGCACCGGAAGCAGAGCGCGCTCGGCCAGGTTGCCGTGGCCGATCTCGCGGCGCTTGGGGCTGCCCATGCGACCGGTCTCGCCGGTGCAGAACGGCGGGAAGTTGTAGTGGTGCATATAGCGCTTGCCCTCGGTGGGCTCGATGGTATCCAGACGCTGGCCCTCGTTGAGCATACCGAGCGACAGGACGGAAAGCACCTGGGTCTGGCCACGCTGGAACAGACCGGAGCCGTGAACGAGCGGCAGGTAGTTATCCTTCACCATGATGGGGCGAATCTCATCGGCGGCACGGCCGTCGACGCGCTCGCCGGTCTCGACGACCATGGTACGCATAGCCTTCTTCTCGAGCTTCTTGAGCGCCACGGGGATCTCGCGCTCCCAAGCGGCCTGCTCCTCCTCGGTGAACTCGGCACGGATGGACTCCTTCAGAGCCTCGACCTTACCGATACGGGAGAGCTTGTCGGCGTCGCGAAGGGCGGCGGCCATCTCGTCGTAGTGGGCGAAGATGCGCTCCTGGACCTCCTCGACGGGCTGGTCGAGCGGGTACTCCTTCTTGACGATGGCGCCATTGACCTGCTCCCACTCGGCAACGAACTCGTCCTGGGCCTGGCAGAAGGCGGCAAGGGCTTCCTGGCCAAACTTCATGGCGGCGAGCATGTCGTCCTCGGAGATCTCCTCGGCGCCGGCCTCGACCATCGAGATGAAGTCGGCAGAGCCGCCCAGCTCCAGGTCCAGATCGGAGTTCTCGCGCTCCTCATAGGTGGGGTTAACGATAAACTCGCCGGTCTCCACGTTGCGGCCGATGCGCACGCAGGCAAGCGGGCCCTCGAAGGGCACGCCGCCGAGCGTCATGGCCAGGGAAGCACCCATGACGTTGATGACGTCAAAGGGGTTGACCTGGTCGGCGACGAGCGAGGTAGCGACGATGTGCACCTCGTTGCGGAAGCCGTCCGGGAAGCTCGGGCGAATCGGACGGTCGATCATGCGCGCGGTGAGCGTGGCCTTCTCGCTGGGACGGCCCTCACGCTTGAGGTAGCCACCCGGGATGCGGCCGGCTGCGTACATCTTCTCGTTGAAGTCGACGGTCAGCGGGAAAAAGTCGTAGTTCTTGCGCTCCTTGGAGACAACCACGGTGTCGAGCATCGTGGTGTCGCCCTGCTTGACCAGGCAGGCGCCGGTGGCCTGCTTGGCAAGCTCGCCCGACTCAAAGGTGTAGGTCTTGCCGTACAGCTCAAAGGTCTTGGATACGAGTGTCATTGTTCTCCTTTACCCCGCAGGCCCCTTGCCTGCAGGCTCCTCATGTGACGCGGGCCCCCTGCCCCCGCCACGCTTCAGAGCGTGATTGTTCACGCCCTTACACAAAAAGAGCGCCCCGCTGCGCAGGACGCTCCTTGCATGTACAAATCCTACTGGATGTTGTCGCGGATGCCCAGAGCCTTGATGAGCTCACGATACTCGACGATGTCGTTCTTCTTGATGTAGGAGAGAAGACGACGACGACGGCCGACGAGCATGAGCAGGCCACGACGGGTGTGGAAGTCCTTCTGGTGGGACTTCATGTGCTCGGTCAGCTCCTTGATGCGCTCGGTCAGGATGGCGACCTGAACCTTGGGGTTGCCGGTATCGACCGGGGTGTTACCGAACTGGGCAGTCAGCTCCGCCTTGCGCTCTTTGGAAACAGTCATTGTTTCACCTTTCGTTTTGCGTCGCCCACGGGCGACTCGATTCGCCTCGGACTGGGAAGCCGCCGGTGGAGCGAGCAACCAAGGTCGAGGTACCAACAGGTCGGTATGTTACCACAAGCAGACCGCCCATGCGCATCATCACCGACCCAACATGAATTCCATCGCACGGAGGCGCTGGTCGGTATGCGTCGCCGCCCACACATGCGAAAGCCCGAGCAAAAAAACTGCTGTATGGGGGTCGATCCTCTCGGTCATAAGCACATCGAAGGTCATGGACATGAGGGCGCGCAGCCACGCGACCTCACCGGTCGACACCAGCTCAGCACCCGGAACGCTCGACGCGCACGACCCGCACATGAGACCGCCCGCCTGGGGCGAAAAATACGACAGCATGGGGTCTCCGCACAGCACGCAGGCCGAAAAATCGGGTCGATAGCCAACGTGCGACAGCAGCTTAAAGACATATGCCGCCACAAGTAGATCCATATGCGCCGCGTCGAGCCCGCTGCCCACCAGGGCAAGCGCTCGCTGCGTTATGGCAAAGGTAAACGGGTCCTCGGCGTCCTCGAACGAGCACACGCGCGCGACCTCGGCGATCGCGCTTGCGGCGCATGTCATCTCGTAATCGGGAGCAGCGCCGAGCGGCGCCTCCATAAGCTCGGCCTGGGAAACCACGTCGAGCGACCGTCCATGCGCAAGCAGCAGATCAACGGTACAGAACATCTCGCAGCGCGCAGCCAGGCGTCCGCCGGGTTTGCGGGCGCCCTTTGCCACGGCACGAACCTGCCGACCCCGCTCGTCAAGCATCGTCAGGATCAGGTCCGTCTCTTTGAGCTTCGTCTTATCGAGCACGAGCACTTTCGTGCGATATGTACGAGAACCTGCCATTCGCGCCGCGTGTCCCTAATCCTCGGCGTTATAGCCAAAGCGGCGAATCTGGGCCTCGTCGTCACGCCAGCCGGCCTTGACCTTCACGTCCAGCTCCAAAAAGACCTGGGTGCCAAAGATGCGCTCAAGGTCGCGACGGGCGTCGATGCCGATATGTTTGATCATCTCGCCGCCCTTGCCGATGATGATGCCCTTTTGGCCCTCGCGCTCGACGTAAATGGTGGCGTGCACGCGCAGCACCTTCTTGGTCTGCTTAAGCGCATCGCAAATCACGCCCACGGAGTGCGGGATCTCATCACGGGTGCGGCGCAAGACCTTCTCGCGCACAAACTCGGCAACGAGCGTCTCATCGGAAGCGTCGGTACCCATGTCCTCGGGGAACCAACGCGGACCCTCGGGCAAAAAGTGCGCAACGGTCTCGATGAAGGCATCGACGTTAAAGTTCTTGACCGACGACGTCACGATCTCGTCGTCATATTCCATAAGCTCGTGGGCGGCCTTAAGCTGCTCCATGACCTGTGCGGGGTCGGCTTCATCGGCCTTGGTGAGCACCAGGACCTTCTTGGAACGGGCATTCTTGACACGCTCGGCAACCCAAGCGTCTCCCCTGCCGATCGGTTTAGTGGCATCAATCAAAAACGCGACAACATCGACATCGTTCAGCTCGAACAGCGCGCTCTTGTTGAGCTCGGACCCTAGACCGTCCTTGGGCTTGTGGATACCCGGGGTATCGACAAAGACCAGCTGGTAGCCGGGGCGGTTGACGACGGCGCGCATGCGACGGCGGGTCGTCTGGGCCACCGGCGAGGTGATGGCGACCTTTTTGCCATAGCAGGCGTTGAGCAGCGTTGACTTACCGGCGTTGGGGCGGCCGACCAAGGCCACGAAGCCACTGCGGAAACCGGGCTCAACGTCGCCAAAGCCCGCGAGGCTGTCGTCCTCGTCGCACAGGGCGTCGAGCTCCTCGTCGCTCATGCCCTCAAACGGGTCGAACTCCTCGACCTCATCGCAATCCTCGGTCGCCTTAGCATCCAGGGACTCGTCGTCCAAAATCTCATCGGTAGACTGCATATTGTCGGACATGGGAATCCCTTTCTAAATAAAGCCGAGCGCGTGGGCAAATACCAGCACGCCCACAATCGCGGCGGTGATGGAAAGAACGTATACAGAGGCGGCGGCGATGTCCTTCGCACGCTTGGCCAGCGGATGGAGCTCCTGGGTCGCTAGGTCGACGATAGCCTCCATAGCGGTGTTGCACAGCTCGCCGTGAATCACCAGGCCACAACAGATGATAATCGTGGCCCACTCGGCAATGTCGAGCCCCACGATGCAGCCGGCAATGACGGTGCACACGCCCGCCACGAGCATGACCTTAATGTTGCGCTCGGTCTTGACGGCGGTGACGAAGCCCTCCATGGCGTAAGAAAACGACTTTAAAAAGGACGGATGGTCCTTGTTCGATCCGGGAATCATAGACGGCTCCTAGTCGTGGGCATGGTTGGTGATGGGGCCGACGTGGACTAGCTTGGGGTCCTCGCCGCGCTCGAGCGCCAGATCGCGCAGGATGGCGTCCTCGCGGGCCTCCATGACCTCGGCCTCGTCGTCCTCGATGTGGTCATAGCCCAGCAGGTGCAGCATTCCGTGTACGAGCATCAGACGGCACTCATCAGCGGGACTATTGCCAAAACCGGGGGCCTGACGGGCAATAACCTGCGGGGCCAAGATAATATCGCCGAGCTCGAGCGTCTCATCGGCGGGAATGTCATCGTCAAAGGCCGAATCGCACTCAAACGAGAGCACATCGGTGGTGCGGTCGATACCGCGCCACTCGTGGTTGAGCTCGTGCATCTCGTCCTCGTCGACATACGAAAGGGAAATCTCAACTTCACGCTCAACGCCCTCGGCGGCAAGCACGACCTCGCAGATGTGCTCCACCTCTTGCGCGTCGAGCAGCGTATCGAGCTCGGCATCGTTGCTGATCAATACACTCAACGGGACTCCTTTCGGTCGCGCGAGCGCTGCTCACGCACGTCATCATAAGCATCATATGCCTCGACGATACGACCCACCAGGGCATGACGCACCACGTCGGCACGCTCGAGGTGAGAAAATGCCACATCGTCGACACGGCCCAAAATCTTCTCGACATCCGCCAAGCCGCCACGACGACCCACCAGGTCGCGCTGGCTGAGGTCGCCGGTAATCACGAACTTGGAGTTGAATCCAAGTCGTGTCAGGAACATCTTCATCTGCTCGGGCGTGGTATTTTGCGCTTCGTCGAGCACCACGAAGGCATCGCTCAGCGTACGACCGCGCATATAGGCAAGCGGGGCGATCTCGATCACGCCGCGCTCCATAAGCTCATCGGTGCGCTCGCGATCCATCATGTCAAAAAGGGCGTCGTAGAGCGGACGCATGTACGGATCGATCTTTTCCTCGAGGGTGCCGGGCAAAAAGCCCAGGTTCTCCCCTGCTTCGACAACCGGACGCGTCAAGATCAAACGGCCCACCTCGTGGCGCTTGAGCGCGGCAACGGCGAGCGCCATGGCCAGATAAGTCTTACCGGTACCGGCTGGACCCAGGCCAAACGTGATGGTATGCGAGCGGATGGCATCCACATAGCGCTTTTGCCCGAGCGTCTTGGGGCGAATGACGCGGCCGCGATACGAAAGCAGCACGTCATCGCGAAGCGACGTAGCCTCGTGCTCACCGTCGCGCAAGACGGCCATGCAGCGAGAGACATCGTCGGCAGACAGGGTACGACCGGCCGCCGCCTCGCGAAAAGCATGTTCGAAAAAGCGAGCCACGAGCTCGACCTCGTCCGGGTCACCGCTCACGGCGATGCTATCGCCACGGGCGACCACATGGGCGCGAACCAAGCTCTCGAGTGCACGAAGGACGCCGTCGCCGGCGCCCAAAACGCACGAGGGATCAATTCCCTCGGGAACGGTAAGTCTAATCTTCGAGGCTTCCATGGACCTCCCTGCGCGCATGGACCAAGCCGGAATCATCGACTCCGATGATAGCAACATCGAGCAGGCACGGGGCTGTAAGTCCACAGGTATCGTCAAGACGGGCATGATGGAACGAACCGAGCGTCAGGCTGTCACCATACTCGAGCACGGCACGCTCGACAGTGCCCACGCGACGACGAGCATCGGCAATAGCGAGCTCCTGCGCCGTGTCTCGCATACGACGGCTGCGCTCGGCCATAACCTCGGGCGGCACCTGGTCGGGCATGTCGGCAGCAAGGGTACCGGGACGCTTGCTATAGCGGAACACGTGCATACGCGAGAAACCCACACGGCGGCACAGCGCCAGCGACTCCTCGAACTCCTCGTCCGTCTCACCAGGAAAACCGACGATGACATCGCACGAAAGAGACGCCTGGGGCAAGTTGGCGCGAATCATACGCACCGTGTCCTCAAAGGCCTCCGCACTATAGGGACGACCCATGCGATGCAGCGTCGCCGTACAGCCGGACTGCACGGGCAGGTGCAAAAACGGGGCGATACGCTGCGGATAGCGCGCCATAACCTTAAGCAGGCGCTCAGAGATATCCATGGGTTCGACCGAGGAAATGCGCACATGCGCAATAGTCGTGCGCTCCATGATGGCCTCGAGCAGCTCATCGATTTCGACATGCTCGTCGGTCGCGCTCTTGCCATCGTAGGCACCCAGGTTCACACCGGTCAGCACCACCTCGGGCACGCCGGCCTCCTGGGCCTCGCGAACTCGCTCAAGCACGGACTCGACGGGCACGGAGCGCTCGGGGCCGCGCGCCTTCCACACAATGCAATAGGTGCAGCGATGGTTGCAGCCGTCCTGGATCTTCACGCCCAGGCGAGAGCGACCGAGCGCATCGACCACCTCGTCATCGCTGCAGGCGGGAACGCTATCGGACTCAACGCCCAGCACCTCGCAGACACGTTCGGCGACATCGATCTTGGACGGCTCGGCGATCACGCGATCCGAAAGCTCCAACAGCTCCTCGGGATGCAAATTGACCACGCAACCGGTCACGAGCACATAAGGCTCGTTTGGATGGGCCAGCGCATGACGGACGGCCTTACGTGTCTTGGCCTCGGCCTCGCCCGTAACGGCACAGGTGTTAATGACGATCAGATCGGCATCCTGGGGCTCCACCATAGCAAAGCCCAGGCGCATAAGATCGGCAGTGATACGGTCAGACTCAACCCGGTTGACACGGCAGCCGAGGTTGACGACGGAAATATGGGGTGCGAGCACGCGGGCTCCTTAATCGAGGATATCGTCGAGGGCACTCTTGATACGGTCGGTCACCGACTTCTTACCGGAAGCGACGTCATCGCCCATCTCATCGGCAAAAGCACGGAGCAGCTCGCGTTGCTTATTGGAAAGATTGGTGGGAACGACCACGCGCAGTTGCACGATCAGGCGGCCACGCGAACCGCCACCGCCAATGCGCGGCATGCCGTAATTATTGACGCTCACGGTGTCGCCGTACTGGGCGCCGGCGGGAACCGTCACCTTAACGACCTCGGCGGGCATAATGCCCTCGACCTCGATCTCGCAGCCGAGCGCAGCCTGCGCAATCGAGATATCGCTCACCAAGTACAGGTCGTCACCGTTGCGCTTAAAGCGCTCATGGTCGGCAACGCGCACGTTGACAATCAGGTCACCCGAAGGCTCGCCGCGAAGGCCGGCCTCGCCAAAACCACTCACGCGCAGCTGGCGACCGGTCAAAACACCGGCGGGAATATCGATGTCGATCTTTTCGTGCGAAGGCGTGCGGCCCTGACCGCCACAGGTCTCGCAGGGATGGTCGATAACCGTGCCCTCGCCGTGGCAGTCGGGGCAAGGCGAGGAAGACTGAACCTGGCCCAAAAACGATCGCTGAACCGTCGTGACATAGCCCGTGCCGTGGCAGCGGCCGCACTGCTTTTCCTGTGCGCCCTCTGCCCTACCGGTGCCATTGCAGTCCTCGCAAGGAGCAAGGCGGTCATAGCTGATTGTCTTTTTGCAGCCGAGCGCCGCCTCCTCGAGCGTCACCGAAAGCGAGATGGCCATGTCACGACCGCGACGACGCTCGCGACGGCTGCGGGCGCCACCGCCGGCACCGCCGCCAAAAAACGACGAGAACAAGTCGTCCATGCCCATACCACCAAAGATATCGTTGATATCGACGTAGCCCGAACCACCAGGGCCGTCGGCAGTGCCGTAACGGTCGTAGTTAGCACGCTTCTGCTCATCGGAAAGAACGGAATAGGCCTCGTTGAGCTCCTTGAACTTGGCCTCGGCCTCGGGGTCGTCCGAAACGTCCGGGTGTACGGTACGGGCCTTCTTTAGAAACGCGCGCTTAATCGTCCGCGCGTCGGCATCCTTGTCGACGCCAAGTACCTCGTAGTAATCCCTATTTTCCGACACGACCGAATCCTTCCGACTTTCATTATTGTCACAGTGCGTCCTATACCCAAGCTGGGCCAACCGCAAACAGAGGGTTTGATGTTATTGCATTCCGTAAGGCGAAAGCATGGCCCGTTGCGAGCAGCTCGCGAACCAAACCGACACGAGCGCGAACATGAAGCCATTGGCAAAACCGTTGGCAAACTGCATCGCACCGCGCTTCCACCACAGCAGGCTGCGATGAAGCACGCCGTCCGAAAGCACCATGAACAGGCCCATGGTAAACGGAATAAAGCACATCACGGCAAAGGCCGAGAACACGCCCGAGATGGCCGAGAGTACCAAAAACGGCGCCACGATGCCCATCAGGTAAAAACCGGTACGAGCTTTGCCTTCCAAGCGCTCGGACTCGACATGGGCACGGCCGACTAGATCACCGCCAGCGGCACCGTTAGTGCCGGCGTGACCCATGCCGCTAATGCGGACCTCGTCGCCATCGTGCGTGCCGGCAGGAAACTCAATCGTCTGCTCGGAGGTTACGCGAGTACGACCGCTGCCACCGCAATCGGGGCAGGGGTCGGCCACGACCTTACCGGAACCGCCGCACTCGGGGCAGACCGACTGGAACGTGCCCGCACCAAACAGGAAGGACAAGTCGACGTCGATGTGCCCGCGGCCACCGCAGCTCGGGCAGGTATGGGCATGCTCGGAGGAGACAGAACCCGAGCCGCCGCAGTGACCACAGGTATCGAAGCGCGTATAGCGGACGGTCTTGCGGGCACCGTCCTTGGCCTCCTTGGCGTCCAGTTTGATATCGACGACCACGTTGGCGCCGTTCTCGGGATTGTAGGCAGCCTGGCCGCGACGCTGCTGGCCCCAGGCACCGCCAAAAGGAAAGCCGCCCTCAAAGGGATTGCCATAGCCCGTGTTGCCGGCATAGCCGCCACCATAGGGCGAAGCCGTAGGGGCACCGGCAAAGGGATTGCCAGAACGCATGGCATCGTAGCGCGCACGTTTTTGCTCATCCGAAAGCACGGCGTAGGCCTCGGAAACCTCTTTAAACTTTTCCTCGGCATCCGGCTCTTTGTTGACGTCCGGATGGAGCTTACGGGCCTTTTGCTGGAAGGCCTTTTGAATATCACGCGAGGTGGCGTCCTTGGAGACACCTAGAATCTCGTAGTAATCTTTTTCGTTCATCGTCGCCATGCGCGGCAACCTCCTGCTCACAGCAGCGTATATATTCCGGTAATTCTACCCGAGCGGCCTAAGCTAGATCCCAAAACAGCTCGAACAGAACATTTCCATCGAGCCAGCCCAAGTGTGTCGGTGCTAAACGAGCTCGAACATGGCCCGCGACGACATCTGCCGAAGTAAAGGGTCCCTCATGGACCCCGAGCGTCTCGGGCACCCAAGTGGCAAGACCCAATTCGAGCGCGCGATCACAAGCGGCTGTCAGCTCATCGGCCGGGATGACACGAGCCGCGCGAACCAACAGGTCGGACGCAATACCGCGCGTCATGCGACAAGCGAGCATCAGGTCTTCGGCCGCAGCCTCTCGCTGCGACAGGTATTCGGCCTCAAACGACGTCGCGTCATCGTCGCGCTGAACCAAACGCACACGGTACGCGTCGCCTCGAGCAGACACGCCGGGGAACAAACCTGCAAGACGGTCGAAATCCCCAGTATCAAGCATACCGGCGGCAGAACGGCCCAGGCCCAGGTAGCCCCGTCCGGTCCAGTAGGCAATGTTATGGGCGCATTCATGGCCGTCGAGCGCGTAGCTCGCCACCTCATACGGGTGATAGCCGGCGGCACCCAGGAGCTCGCGCGCCACGTCCATGCAGGCGGCCTGAAAATCCTCGTCGGGCTCGAGCGACTCGTCACGGCACGCCATGCGATAGAGGGGCGTCCCCACCTCGAGCGTGAGCGGGTAAACCGACACATGATGCGGAACCGCCGCCAGCACGCCCTCGAGCGTACGCTTCCAACTCGCTGCGGTCTGCCCGGGAAGTCCGCACATAAGGTCGCACGACACGTCAAGCCCAGCGTCCTTGACCGTCGCGATGGCGGCGAGCGCCCGATCGGCATCGTGAATGCGGCCGATGGCGGTAAGTTCGGTGTTATCGAGCGTTTGCACGCCCAGAGAAACGCGTGTGACACCAACCTTGGCAAGCGCAGTAGCAAGCTCGGCGGTCAGCGACTCGGGATTGGCCTCGCAGGTAAACTCAACGGGGGCGCACCACGCACGAATACGCCGCGCCAGCTCCACCAGGCGCTCCCCCGCCAGCGACGGCGTGCCGCCGCCAACATAGACGGTGCGGATCTGGTCGAGGGCCCCAGCCTTGCCAAAAGCATCGAGACGCGCGAACAACTGCTCAAAATAGGAATCGAGCGCGGCATCCAAATCACACGAAGCAAAGCTGCGCGAGTCGAAGTCGCAGTAGCGGCACTTTTGGGCACAGAACGGCACGTGCACGTACAGCGCGGTAACGGCCACCCTTAAGCCTCCAGCGGATGAGGGGGCACCGATTCGCCGGCGGCAAGGGCAGCCTCACAGAGCACCACGTCGCGCTCGATATCATCGACCAGCGCCATAAACTCCTCATACGTGGAGCAGCGCACCACATGGGCACGCCAAGCGGCGGCATGGGGCATGCCTTTTAAGTACCAGCTTGCGTACGTACGGGCACGCGACATGAGCGGCAGGAGCTCATGCGTCAGCGTTAGGTGCTCACGCAGGGCGTCCAGGCGCTCGACAGAGCTGCGCGCCGGCACCGGTGTGCCATCGAGCGCAAGAGCGCGAGCATCGCCAAACACCCACGGGTTCCCGTAGATGCCGCGCGCGATAAACACCGCGCTGGCACCCGAGTTTCGCAGATGCACCGCGGCATCCTCGGCGGTGAACACATCACCCGAACCGATCACGGGAATCTCAACGGCATCTGCGACCTCATCGACGACCGACCAATCGGCCTGGCCCGTGTAGAGCTGCGTGGCGCAACGACCATGCACGGCGACTGCGGCAGCCCCTGCACTCTCAAGCATCTGGGCAAATGTCGCGGCATTGCGGTCCTCGGCATAAAAGCCCTTGCGAATCTTGACGGTCACGGGCACGTGCGCCGCGCCAACCGTGGCCTCGACGATCTTCTCGGCCAGGTCGGGCGTGCGCATGAGCGCCGAGCCCTCGCCCTTGGTAACGACCTTGCGGGCGGGACATGCCATATTGATATCGATGAGCGACAGGCGATCGCCAACGCGCTCCTCGACGGCGGCGACGGCGCTCGCAAACTGATCGGGCTTGGAGCCAAAGAGCTGCACGCAAATCTGCTGCTCCTCGTCGGCCGGTAGCACCAGGCGCCACGTCTTATTACTGGCATAGGCAAGGCCTGCCACGCTCACCATCTCGCTGTAGGCAAGGTTGGCACCGCGGCGGCGACACATGATGCGATAGGCAGGGTCGGTCACGCCCGCCATGGGAGCCATAAGGAACGGCTGCTCGGCATAGGCGCCCAGCAGCCGCAGACTATATTCGGAAAGAGCCATAGACCTACTCGTCCACCTTGAGGATCGCCATAAAGGCCTCCTGCGGGACCTCGACCGATCCGATGGCCTTCATACGCTTCTTGCCCTCTTTCTGCTTCTCGAGCAGCTTGCGCTTACGCGAGATATCGCCGCCGTAGCACTTAGCAAGAACGTCCTTGCGACGGGCCTTGACGGTGGAACGGGCGATGATCTTGTTGCCGATAGCACCCTGGATGGGCACCTCGAACAGCTGACGCGGGATGATCTCCTTGAGCTTGTCGCACAGGCCACGGGCCAGGCCATATGCCTTGTCCTTATGGACGATAAACGAAAGCGCGTCCACCTCGTCGCCCGAAAGCAGGATGTCGAGCTTGACGAGCTCAGAGGGGCGATATTCGTTGAACTCATAGTCGAGCGAGGCGTAACCCTTGGTGCGGCTCTTGAGCTGATCGAAGAAGTCCAAGATGAGCTCGGCGAGCGGCATATCAAAGCGCATCTCGACCGATTTGCTCGTCAGGTGGATCATGTCGGTCGTGACGCCGCGGTGCTCAATGGCGAGCTGCATGACGGCACCCGTGTACTCAGGCGGGCAGATGATCTTTGCCTTGAGGTAGGGTTCCTCAATACGATCGATGCGGGTGGCCTCGGGAAGGTCCTGCGGACTGCGGACATCGATCATCTCGCCGTCGGTCTTGTAGACGTGATAGTCGACCGAGGGGCTCGTGGCAATGAGGTCCAGGTTGAATTCGCGCTCCAGGCGTTCCTTGACGACTTCCATGTGTAGCAGGCCCAAGAAGCCCACGCGGAAGCCAAAGCCGAGCGCCACCGAGGTCTCGGGCTCCCACACCAACGATGGGTCGTTAACGTGCAGCTTATCGAGCGCGTCACGCAGGTTCTCGTAGTCCTTGTTATCGATTGGGAACAGGCCCGTATAGACCATGGGCTTGGCCTCGCGGTAACCCGGAAGCGGCTCGGGGCAGGGGTTCGACGCCCAGGTAAGGGTGTCGCCCACGCGAACGGCCTCGGGGTCCTTCAGGCCCGTGACCACATAGCCGACCTCGCCAACCGTCAGCGCGTCAACCGGGGTCTCGGCAGGACGCTTGACACCCACGCCGTCGACCAAAAAGTCGCCCTCTGCCTGCATCATGCGCAGGGTATCGCCCTTTTTGATGGAACCGTCAAAGACGCGCACCGTGGCGACGACGCCACGATACTCGTCGAAGTACGAATCCAGAATGAGTGCCTTGAGCGGCGCGTTCGCATCGCCCTTGGGCGGAGAGATCAAAAAGACAATGGACTCCAGCAGATCATGGATGCCCTCGCCGGTCTTGCCCGAGACACACACGGCATCATCGGCGGGAATCGCCAGGTCATCCTCGATCTCGGTCTTAACCTCATCGGGATGGGCAGAGGGCAGGTCGATCTTGTTGATGGCCGGCACAATGTCCAGATTGGCGTTCATGGCGAGCGTCGCGTTGGAGACAGTCTGCGCCTCGACGCCCTGCGTGGCGTCGACAACGAGCACCGCGCCCTCACAGGCTGCCAGCGAGCGCGAGACCTCATAGGTAAAGTCAACGTGGCCCGGCGTATCGATCAGATTGAACTGATACGTCTCGCCATCGTCGGCGTCATAGGACACGCGAACGGCATTGGACTTGATCGTGATGCCGCGCTCGCGCTCGATATCCATGGTGTCGAGCAGCTGCGACTCCATGTCGCGTTCGTCGACGGTATGGGTGAGCTCGAGGATGCGATCGCTGATCGTGGACTTGCCATGGTCGATGTGCGCAACGATTGAGAAGTTGCGGATGTGGGAAATGTCAATTGAAGTATTCATGCGGACTATCTTACCCGAGCGGTACAAAAAATGGAGCCTGTTCCATAAAACAGGCTCCATTTATGCGCGTAATCTGTGTGGTGTGAAATTTACAACTTAGGCGTTGATGCCGTTCACGAGCTTGGCAAGACCGGACTTGCGGTTGGAAGCCTGGTTCTTGTGGATAACATGCTTGGCGGCAGCCATGTCGAGACGCTTGGTGACGGTCTTGAGGGCAGCCTGGGCCTTCTCGACGTCGCCCTCGGCGACGGCGGACTGGACGTGCTTGGTCAGCGTCTTGAGCTCGGACTTGACAGCCTTGTTACGCATGCGAGCTGCCTCATTGGTGCGGATACGCTTCTTCTGAGACTTGATGTTTGCCACTTCTGGAGTTCCTTTCGAGTTCCTTGCAAAAAATGTATGACACCTCTGAGACACGGTGAGGTCATGCAAGCGCCTACTATAGCACGCTCCCCCTCAAAGGGATAGAACGAATTTGTCAAATAGGCAGGTATCATCACGATTTTCTCAAGATGTTCGTAATCCAGAGCAAAAGCGCGGTCTGAGAATCGGCCGAACCCTTCAGCGCGAGCTCCACATCGACCGCGCTCTCGAGCGCGGCAACGAGCTCTGCCATCGAAAAGCGACGTGCCCAGGTCAGGTGATTCTTGACCTGCCAGGACTGGAGCTTAAGTGTTGCGGCCAGCTCACGACCCTGTCCGCGCGCATCGAGCGCCTTGGCAACGATAAGCTCGCGGATGCGGCCGCACAGCAATGTGTAAGTCCACACGTAGCTCTTGGCGGGCAGTAGATTGAAGAGCTCGAGCGAGCGTCGCATGTCACGGGCCGAGACCGCATTGAGAAAGTCCCAGGGTTGAACCTCGGCCGTACGTACAATCCAGCGCTCAACGTCGGCAAGCTCAATCTGGGGCGCCTCGACCATCTGGGCAAGCTTAGCCAAGTCGTTATCGAGCATGCGAGTGTTTTCACCCGAACGCGAGACGAGTTCCTCGGCGGCCGCCGTCGAGATCGACTTGCCGTGCTGCGTCGCCATCTGCTGCACACGGCGCGGTAGCTCCCAGCGCTTGGTGCCGGAGCAATCGATCACCGCCTTCTTGTCGATCTTGGCGATCGCTTTATACAGGCGCGTGTTCTTGGCAAGCGAGTCGGCGATGATGAGACAGACCGTTGTGGGGCTGGGACTTGCCAGATACTCAACGAGCGGCACCGAGACCGCCTTGGCGAGCTTTGAACAGCCGTCAAGGATTACCAGGCGAAACTCGCTGCCCATCGGAAAGGTGTTAAGCGATCCGATAATGGACTCGATATCGGGATCCTTGGTCATGTCGCGCTCGTCGAGGTTGAACTCGACCATACCCGACTTTTCCAGACGCGCTTTCATACGCGAGACGGCGTGATCGCGCTTGACGCCGTCGGTACCGACGATCAGATATGCCGGCAGCAGACCGGTTTCGGACATTGCGCTCCCCTCCCGCAGGCCTTCGTATTCGCTCCGTGCCATTCTAGCCCAGGGGCCCACCACACGCCAACGACGGTCGTCACGATCGCTGGCATCGCATCGCAAAGCCATTCGCAGTCGGCGTGACGGTAATGTCGCCGTGTTCGATAGTGCACGCGAACACGCCGCCCGCTTCCTTAACGGCATCGATGCAGGCATCGGACGGATGGCCGTATCGATTCCCCTCGCCCGCGCTCGCGAGGGAAAGCTCGGGCTTCAGGACGTCCAGTAACTCACCGTCGACTGAAACCTTAGAGCCGTGATGCCCAAGTTTAAGGACATCGATATCCCCCACCTCCTGCACGAATTCCCGTTCTTGGTCGAGCTCGGCATCACCGGTGAGGAGCAGACGCAGGCCCTTGCCTTTCTGAACATAAGAGAGCAGCAGGACAAGCGAATCCTCATTTCCCTCGCCATCCACGGACTCGAATGGCCACATCACGCGGGCGCAAAATGAGCCGATATCGACCGTATCCCCACGGCGCACCTGCCGATACTCCACGCCAGGTCGGTTCAATACCTCGGCAGGAGCATCCTCCAGCGCATCCGCCGCAACGGCAATCGTTCCAACCGAAAACTGTTCGAGCACATCGGGAAGACCACCCCAGTGATCCTCATCCCAATGCGTCACAAAGACGGCATCGATATGGTGCACGTTATTGCGAACCAAAGCCGCCACCACGCGCTCGTCGAGCCCGCAGTCGACGAGCGCTACTGCGCCGCCCTGGCGGATAAGAATCGCATCGGCCTGGCCCACATCGAGCACCGTCACCGAAGGCGGAGCGAATCGATCCCAGTAGACGTACGGAATCGCAGCCAAGAGCACCAGACATGCAAGCCCCACCGCCATAGGACGTGCACGGGGACGCGGCCACCTGACCAGCAGAGCCGCCAGCAAACACGGCGCTAGGTAAATCCACATGCTATCGGGCGGCACACTCACGGATGCACCCGGCACGGCGGCAAACAGCTGCTCGAAGAATAGCGCGCAACGGGCGGCAATCATGGGCACAGCGAGCACCCAAGTCCGCAACGGTGCCACGAGCGAAAAGGGAACCAGCACGATCGACACAGCAAGCAGTACGCTCACCACCGGACCGATGACCGCATTTGCCAGCGGAGCAATGAGCGAGAACGTACCGAAGGCAGGAATGGTAATGGGGAGCGTCGCCAACTGCGAGCACAGCGTGACGGAAAGCATGCTGGCAATGCCCGATGGCACACCCAGCTCACCCAAAGCGTAGGTCGCATAGGGGCAAAAGCACAGGATGGCAAAGACGCTGGCACATGAAAGCTGAAAGCCCATCTCGAACAGCACCGTCGGCCGCAGTAGAACAAAGATGGACATGGTTACGAAGAGTGCCGATGCACCGTGCCGGCGACGCCCCGCGCCGTTTACGACAAGCGTCGCGAACACCATGCAGCACGCGCGCACGGCCGAGGGAGACGCGCCCGTAAAGGTAGCGTAGCCCACAAGCGTTATCGCCAGTATCGCCCGCTGAAGACCACGTGAGCACCGAGTCTTTTGCAATAAACCCTCGATTAAAAACCCCACGATAGCCAAATGGCTGCCCGAGACGGCGATAAGATGCGCCGTTCCCGTCACCGAAAACCAGTCGCCCGCCGGCTGGGCGCGCAGCTCGGCCGAACGACCGCAGACGACACCGGCTATGAGCGCACGCGCCGGTTCGGTCGCAGGCGCAATGGACACAAGCAGCCCATTTCGCAGCCGAAGCAGCGGCCCCGGAGAGCCCTCATCGACGGACAAAATCCGAACGGCTTTAACCTTGCGCACCTCGCCTCGGAGCGCGCGCGATCGTCCATACGCATCGTTCTCAAAACGTGAAACGCGACCGATAACACGCACGTGCGCCCCGACCTTGAGCTCACGATCACACGATAGGCGAACCGTTGCCAAGTTCTTACCGTCCGCGCGTGCCTCGCAGGTATAGGAATACACGTCGTCGTTTATGGATGGATCACCCTGCACGACAAACTCGAGGCCGCTTGCCGCTCGACCGTCGAGCGCCTTCGAGGCGCTGAGCACACCCACAGCCCACCACGCCGAGACGACCGCTCCCGCCACGAGACCGGCGGACGCGGCATACAGCCACCGCTTCAAAGGGGCAAGCCGCGCACAAGAGTGAGCCAGCACAACGAAAACCGCTGCCGCAACGGGAATGGCCCATAGCGGCCCGACCGCCGTCGCCCGCTCCCTCAGCAGCGCATCAGCGACTATGCTGAGCACCAAGGCGCAGCTCACGCACATGCCGGCACACAGGGCCATCGTCCACGGAATCAGGGGTCGCGGAGGCATCACGTGCTCGCGCTCGGTCGCGCTCATACGCAGATGCAATCTTTGATTTTGGCAAGCTTCTTCTCGCCGATTCCCGACACACGCATCAGATCGTCAACCGAGGCGAAAGCACCGTTCTTTGTCCGCTCATCGATAATCGACTGGGCCATGGAGGGGCCGATGCCCGAAAGCGTCTGCAGCTCTTCTGCGCTTGCCGTATTGATGTTTACTAGGCCTGTTGCGCCACTAACGCCCGACGATGCGGAAGTCCCACCATCAACACCGGCTTCCGCAATGGACGCCTGCTGCTCCCCTACCGTTGGAACGTGAATTTTTTGTCCATCAGTGACCTTGGATGCACGATTAAGCCCCGTAACGTCTGCTTCGGGCGCCAGCCCGCCGGCGGCATCAATCGCCTGAGCCACCCGCGCCCCGTCTTTGAGGCGATATACACCGGGTGACACCACGGCGCCATCAACATCGACATAGACCTCTGCCGCGGCAGACGCCTTAGGCGAAGAGCCTTCGGATGTCTTTCCGCTCGAAGCATCGCCGGATCCCGGCTCCACTAACGTGCCCGAACCATCAGTGCGCTCAAACGACACACCGCCGGCACCGCCGCCAAGGTTCGCCATCGCCAGCCCACTCGCCATCGCAATGACGACCAGTATCGCCATCACCACTGCCTTATGACCGAGCAGTTTGCCCGCCCAGCGGTCCATCTTTTTGACTCGTTCGTGTTGTTCGCGCTGCGCCATAGCAAAACCTCCCAACACCATCGTGTCAGGAAAGGAGCTCCACAACAGCCACGCCCCAAAACCGGTTTTTGCGGTCAAACCAAAAACCGACCAAAACCTTGCACAAATCTGTCCATTTATTCAGGCACACGTCAGCAAATGAACGCTTAGCCGCAAAATGCCCAGATAGCAAAAGACCGACGATGCAGGCGCATCGTCGGTCTATGCACAAATTTACTCGTAATCTTGGTAAATCTCACGCGGAGCAAGCTCCGAATGTTTGCGTTTTAAGGTCTTAGGGGCCTTATACGTGTTGCTCTCGAAGTCGATGTACTCGGTCTGCTTGAGCAGGCGCTCGATCATCTCCTCATGATCGAACAACTCCCAGGCCTCATGCACGGCATCGAGTTTAGCGTGCGTCTCGGGTCGGCGCGGCATAAACAGCGTGCAGCAGTCGGGAGCGGCCTCAGTCGAGATATCGAACGTACCGATCTCCTCAGCACGCGCGATGATCTCCTGCTTGTCCGAACCGATGAGAGGACGGAACACGGGGATCTTCACGGCCTCGTTGACGGCCATGATGTTCTCAAGCGTTTGGGAGGCAACCTGCCCAAGCGATTCGCCCGTAACGATGGCCTTGGCGCCCTCGATGTGCGCAATGCGCTCGGCAACCGAATACATAATGCGACGATACATGATCACACGCAGGTTGCTGGGGCAGGTGACCGAAATCTCACGCTGGCAGTCGCCAAACGGCACCACGTACAGGCGGCCGATCTGGACACCCGGCTCAAGCGCACGGATGATGTCCTGCACCAAATACTCGCTCGTATCAGGCGTCTGCGGACGACCGGAGAAATGCACCGGCACGCACACCGCGCCGCGACGCGCGAGCATCCAGGTCGCCACCGGAGAATCGATACCCGACGACAGCAGCGTCACGACCTTGCCGGCAGAACCCACCGGCAGACCGCCCACGCCGCGCTCGGAGCGCGCGTACACGTAAACGCTACCCTGGACCACCAGTACGTGCACCATCGCATCGGGGTCGTGCATTTGAACCTTTTTATCGGGGAAGGCCTCACACAGTACCTCGCCCACCTGACGATTGATATCAATCGAGGTGAGCTCATAGTCGGTATTGGAGCGCTTGGCGTGCACCTTAAACGAATCGAAGGAACCAAACTCGCGCAGCGCCTTCACGGCGGCGGCGCAGTACTCCTGCGGGTCGCGGTTGGTGTGATACGCCAAAGACACACGGGCAACGCCGGGAACGGTGCGAATGACACGCGCCGCCTCGTCGGCCTGATGCTCGTTAAAGGTCACGAGGATATAACCGGAAATTCGAGACACGGCGTTCACGGAAAAGGCGGCCAAGGCCGCCTTGATGTTATCCATGAGGATATGCTCAAAATGTGCGCGGTTCTTGCCCTTCAGTCCAACCTCGTGATAGTGGACCAGGCAGACGCGAGCCGCCATTTAGGCTTCAGCAACCTTGTGGCCAAGCGCCTTCTCGTAACGAGCCTCGTCGTAAGAGATGTCACCGTCGACAATCTCGTCCATAGCCATCGAGATGGTATCGGCACCGGAAAGCCCAATGGTGATGTCATCGACATCCTGGACGGCAAGCACGCGGTTGTGCTGGCCACGCAGCATGCTATTGATGTCGCAGGCGCGCTTGGAGGCAAGCGAAGCGAGCAGGAAGCGGTTGTGATCGGTCTTCTCCAGAAGATCGTCAATGCAAGGCTTTACAACGGACACGGACCTCAGATCCTTTCATGCATATCGAGAACGCGAACGAGCTCATCGGTCGCGCGGTCGAGATCGTCATTCACCACGACGTCGTCGTAGCGGTCGGCAAGGGCAAGCTCATCGGCGGCGTTTGCCATACGCAGCTCAATCGTCTCGGGCGTCTCGGTACCGCGACCGACTAGACGCTCGCGGAGCACCTCAAGCGAAGGCGGCTTGATAAAGATCAGCACGGCCTCGGGGAAACGCTCCTTCACCTGCAGGGCGCCCTGGACATCGATCTCCAAAATCAGAGACGAGCCCGAGGCGAGCTTGGATGTGACCTCGCTCACCAACGTGCCGTAGCAGTTACCGTGGACCTCGGCCCACTCAACAAACTCACCGTTTGCCACGCGGCGGTCGAACTCCTCGCGCGTCAGAAAAAAGTAGTTGACGCCGTCGACCTCACCTTTGCGTGGTGCTCGCGTGGTAGCCGAAACCGTCAGACCCAGGTTCGAGCGGCGCTCGCGCACACGAGTGACGAGCGTACCCTTGCCTGCGCCTGACGGTCCAGAAATCACAAAGAGCTTGGAATCCTGAGCGCTCACTTATTTGGTCAGCTGCTCGAGGAGCTGCTCGCGCTGACGGACGCCGAGGCCCTGGACGCGACGAGTAGCGGAGATACCGAGCTCCTCCATGATCTTGGCGGCCTTGGCCTTGCCATAACCGGGGAGAGACTCGATGAGGGTGGAAACCTTCATGCGGGAAGCGATGGGGTCATCGGAGTTGAGCACGGACTCGAGGGACTTCTCGCCCTTCTTGATCTGCTCGCGAAGCTCAGCGCGGGCGTGACGTGCGGCAGCAGCCTTCTCAAGAGCCTGCTTGCGCTGCTCGTCGGTAAGCTGAGGGAGTGCCATTCGTACCTCCAAATAGTTGGGTTATATCTGATTCAATAATTGGCATTTTAGCACGTAGAACGTACAAAATGCCTAATCGCGGCTCCATAGGTTAGACGATACCCGCAAAAAGTGCAATATACTGCGCCCAAAGTTAAGCCCCTGACCTGCGATTCCACACAAAGGATGGGAAAGTTTACGCAGGCACAGGGGCTATTTTGTGCTAATGAGACCCAAAAGTGGTGACTTAGGGGAATCTTTTACGCGACGTTTTCGACCAGCTCGGCGACGATGGCGTCAAAGGCGGCAACCGGATCGTCGGCACCGGTGATGGGACGGCCCACCACAATGTGGCTTGCGCCACGCTCGATAGCCTGGGAAGGCGTCGCCACGCGGGACTGGTCGCCAAGGGCGGCACCCACCGGACGCACACCCGGAGTCACGATCAGGGCATCAGGACCCAGCAGCTCACGCATGTCGTGAGCCTCCATCGGTGAGCACACGATGCCATCGATGCCGTTGGCCTGAGCAAGCTTTGCCAAGCGGGCGGCCTCCTCGGCCACGGGCGACTCGACGCCGATCTCGCTCAAGGCATCCTGATTCATGCTCGTGAGCACGGTGATGGCGACGAGTTTGGCGCGGTCCTCACGCGCCTCCTCGGCACCCTCGCGGCAGGCAGCGAGCATAGCACCCGAGCCCAGGCCGTGGACCGAAAGCAGGTCGGCACCGGCAAGCGAGGCCGAGCGGGCAGCGCCGCGCACCTGATGCGGAATGTCATGGAACTTAAGGTCGAGGAAGACCTTAAAGTCAAGGTCCTTAAAGGTCTTGACGATCTGGGGACCCTCAGCGTAATAGAGCGTCATGCCGACCTTGAGCCAGGCGGCATGGCCCGAAAGCTCGTGGGCGAGCTCGAGCGCGCGCTCACGGTCGCAGTCGAGGGCGACGATAACACAGTCGCGGGCATCATTCTCTAGCATTCGAAAGCACCCACCAGCTCGTTGATGTCCTTTACGCCCTGGGACTCGGCCCAGGCCTCGAGCTCATGCGCGATCTTAAGCGAAGCACACGGATCGACGAAGTTGGCCATGCCGACCGACACGCAGGTGGCGCCGGCCAGGATAAACTCAGCCGCATCCTCGCCAGTCATGACACCGCCGACACCGTTGATGGGGATATCGACGGCCTGGGCAACCTCCCAGACCATGCGCACGGCGATGTGGTGGCACAGCGGGCCCGAAAGGCCGCCCTTGGGCTTGGCCACGCGGGACTTGCGGGTATGAACGTCGATGGCCATGCCCTGGATGGAGTTGATGACCGAAAGGCCGTCGGCGCCGGCGGCCTCGAGAGCCTTGGCAATCTCGGCAACGTTGACCGGAGCCATCTTTACGAACAGCGGCTTATCGGTCACCTTGCGGCAGGCAGCCATAACGGAAGAGGCGCCCTCGGGCGTTGATCCCATGGCGGCACCGCCGGCGGCAATATTAGGGCAGCTCACGTTGATCTCGTAGCCGGCAGCCCAGGGGCACAGCTCGACATACATCTCGAGTGCGCGGACAAACTCGTCAACGGAGTGGCCGGCAACCTGACAGATGACCTGGCAGCCGTCCTTGGACAGCTGTTCGAGCCAAGGACCGGACTCACGGGCAAAGGCGGCCACGCCGGGGTTCTGAAGGCCCACGGAGTTGATCATGCCGCCCGGGATCTCGGCCATGCGAGGCGCGGGATTGCCGGGCCAGGGCTCGGCAGCGCAACCCTTGGTGGTGATGGCGCCCAGCTGGGAAACATCAAAGAAGTTCTGGAACTGCCAACCGTAGCCAAAGGTACCGGCTGCGGTGTTGATGGGGTTCTGCATCTTGACGCCGCCGAAATCGACGGCCATGTTCACGGTACCCACTAGAAGACCACCACCTTGGAAGCATCGAACACAGGGCCGCACATACAGGCGCCCTTCATACCGTCGACCGTCTCGACATTGCAGGTGTTGCAGGCGCCAAAGCCACAGCTCATCATGCGCTCGAGCGACACCTCGCAGTACGCACCGGCCTCGGCGGCTGCGGCGGCGACCTTCTTCATCATGACGGCGGGACCGCAGCTGGCCACGTAGTCGTAGCCGCCCTCGCCAAGCAGCTCGGCGGCAGGATCGGTGCAAAAACCGTGCGTGCCGAGCGAACCGTCGTCGGTGCACACGTTAACCGTGGCGCCCAGCGCACGGAACTCATCGACACCCACGACTTTGGAAGCGGTGCCAAAGCCCAGGCACACGTCCACATCAACACCCTGCTCGGCAAGCATGCCGGCAAGACACAGCACAGGCGGAACGCCGATGCCACCGGCGACGAGCAGTGCCTTCCTGGTGCCCTCGGGTACCATCCAGCCACGGCCACCGGGGCCCAACAGGTTAGAGGTGGAGCCAGGGCCCATCTGGGACAAACGGCGGGTATCGTCGCCCACGGCGGCGTACCACAGCTCGACGGTGCCGGCCTCGGCGTCGGCGCGGTAGAAACTCAAGGGCACACGAAGCAGAGAAGACGCATCGCCGGGGACGGCGATGTTCACAAACTGACCGGGCTTGAGCGCACTTGCAAGCTTGGGGGCCGAGATGACGAGCGAGAAGATGCCGTCGGCGATCTCCCGGTTCGAGACGACCTCGAAGTCGTGCATGCGTGCAGTGGAAGGTGTGGGCATAGACGCTCCAATCCCCCATGCGGTTGCATGGTCTAAACGAACAGAAAGCGCGGCACCGCAAGGGCGCCGCGCACAAAAGCGATAAGGCTATGCTAGCAGATGCAGCCGTCGGCGAGCGTCTGCTTGCCACCGACAAATACATCGGTGGCACGACCGGTGAGCGTGCGGCCGGCAAAACCGGAGTTCTCGGCGCGCGACTCGTAACCGTCCTCGCCAACCGTCCAGGTTGCGGAGGGGTCGAACACGGTCAGGTCGGCGACAGAGCCCGCCTTGACCTGAACCTGATCGAGGCCCAGAATCTCACGCGGCTTGATGGCCATGAGCTCGACCATGCGGCTCACGCTCATCTTGCCCGTGTTGACCAGCTCAGTGAGCACGAGCGACAGCGAAGTCTCGAGGCCAATCATTCCAAAGGGCGCGAGCTCGAACTCGCGGGCCTTCTCCCACGGGGTGTGGGGAGCGTGGTCGGTAACGATAGCGTCGACGGTACCGTCGATAACACCCTGACGGATGGCCTCGGCATCCTCGTCGGTGCGCAGCGGCGGATTGACCTTGAGCGAGGTGTTGTAGGTCTCGTCCAGGTCGTTCTCGGTCAGGAACATGTGGTGCGGGGTGGCCTCGCAGGTCACCTGGACACCGGCAGCCTTACCGGCACGCACGAGCTCCAGGCCATGAGCGGTGGAGATGTGCTGGATGTGCAGCTTGGCACCGGTCAGCTTGGCAATCTCGATGTCGCGGGCAATCTGAAGCTCCTCGCCGGCGGCCGGCCAACCCTCGAGGGCCAGACGGGTCGAGACCTTGCCCTCGTTGATCTGGCCGTGACCGACCAGATCCTCGTCCTGGCAGTGGCTCATAAAGACCTTGCCGAACATCTTGCCGTAGTCCATGCAGCGACGGAGCATGCCCGCACCCTGCACGCCGCGACCGTCATCGGTGAAGGCGACGGCGCCGTGGGCGACCATATCGCCCATCTCGGACATAGCCTCGCCCTTAAGGCCGCGAGTCATAGCACCAGAAGGATAGACGCGGCAGTGGCCGACCTCGGCAGCGCGGGACTTGACGAACTCAACGACGGTTCCGTTATCGGTAACGGGGTCGGTGTTGGGCATGGCGCACACGCCGGTGAAGCCGCCCTTGGCAGCAGCGCGGGTGCCGCTCTCGATGTCCTCTTTGACCTCGTAGCCAGGCTCGCGAAGGTGAACGTGCATATCCACCAGGCCGGGGACGAGGTACTTGCCGGAAAGGTCGCGGGCCTCGGCTCCCTCGACGGCGAGATTCTCGCCGACCTCGGCGATCTTATCGCCGTCAATCAGGACGTCAACGACACCGTCAAGCTCGACGGACGGGTCGACGACGTGGGCATTCTTAAGAAGCAAGGCCATTATCGGCACCTCCAAGCAGCAGATACAGGATAGCCATACGCACGCAGATACCGGCGTAGACCTGCTCCAGGATGACGGAGCGTTGCGGGTGGTCGGCCATATAGGAGTCGAACTCGACGCCGCGGTTGATGGGGCCCGGGTGACAGATGATCGCGTCGGGCTTCATGAGCTTCTCGCGGTCCTTGGTCAGACCGAAGAGCTTGTGGTACTCGCGAATGGTCGGGAACGGGGCACCCTCGAGGCGCTCCTGCTGCACGCGCAGCATATAGACGACGTCCAGCTCGGGCAGGACGGAATCGAGGTCGCTCGTCACGTGGTCGCAGCCCAGAACCTCGGGCGCCGGCGGCAGCAGCGTGCCGGGGGCGACGGCGTAGGTCTCGCAGCCCATAATCTTAAGGGCAGGGATCAGCGAGCCGCAGACGCGGGAGTGCGCGATATCGCCGACGACGGCGACCTTCAGACCGTGGAAGTCACCCTTGTGCTCCCAGATGGTGTACAGGTCGAGCAGGGCCTGCGTGGGATGGTTGTGCTTGCCGTCGCCGGCGCAGATAACGCTCGCGGGCGAGTTCTGCGTGACGATGTAGGGAGCACCGGCGTGCTTATCGCGCACGACGATGCAGTCGATCTTGTAGGCGTTGAGGGTCTCGACGGTGTCGACGAGGCTCTCACCCTTGACCGTGGAGGTCGAGGAGCCGCCAAAGTTGAGGCTGTCGGCCGAAAGACGCTTCTCGGCGAGTTCGAAGGAGCTGCGGGTGCGCGTCGAGGGCTCGTTGAACATGTTGACGATGGTCTTGCCCTTGAGCGTGGGGACCTTCTTGATCGCACGCTCGTTGACCTCGGAGAACGCCTTGGCGGTCTCGAGGATGAGCTTGATGTCCTCTTCGGAGTACTCGGTAATGTCGATCAGGTGCTTATGGTTGAACGCCACGGTACTACTCACCTCCCAGCGGCGCGGAGCCCACGTGGGAACCCGGCGCGACGTCGTTAATCTCGACAGCGGTGCGGCCGTCTACTTCCTTCATATATAGGTGCACGTTCTCCTCATGCGACGAGGGAACGTTCTTGCCGACAAAGTCCGGCGAGATGGGGAGCTCACGGTGACCGCGGTCAACGAGAACTGCCAGCTCGATGCGGCTCGGACGGCCCAGGTCCATAACGGCGTCCAGAGCGGCGCGGATAGTACGGCCCGTATACAGGATGTCGTCCACCAGCACGACGCGCTTGCCGTCGACGCTGAAGGGAATGTTGGTAGCGTGGATCGCGGGAGCGAAATTGGTCGCATAGTCATCGCGGTAGAAGCTGATGTCCAGGCTGCCGAGCGGAACGTCGACGCCCTCGATCTCCTTGATCTCCTCGGCGAGCTTCTTTGCCAGAAGGTCGCCGCGCGTGACGATGCCGACCAGAGCGAGGTCTTCACAGCCCTCGTTGCGCTCGAGGATCTCGTGCGCGATGCGGGTCATCGCTCGATTGACGGCGGTCTCGTCCATGATGACCGCCTTGGGGGAAGTCGTGCCCATCGATCTCCTTCCTCACATGTCTTGACTGCTGACACAGTCAAAAAAATAGATGCCCGACCGCTTAAAGCGGACCAGACACCCACAGGAAGGGCTGCTCTTTGGCAGCTATGTAATTCCATGTGGGTATCTCGTACCCCTTTAATGGTCAAGGGATAGTGTAGCCAACCTCGAGCTTAATTGCGAGCATAAATACAGAACAATCCGTAAACGGAGCCCAATGCTCCATAAACCTATATATATTTGTGGGACGAGCTTGAAAACGCACGCACGAGCTGGCATAATCCCCTCTGCTGCACGCAAATCGGATCTACGTCCAGGGCCGTGGCGTGAGCACTATCGCCAAAAGAGGAATATCTCTGTGTAGATTACGCACAGGGAGCTGCTTCTGTGCTATAGTTCAGGCTTGTTTGTTAACGCGACATGTTCGTTTGTCGCCCAAGGAGGGTCAGTTATGTCCAAAGTTTGCGAAGTTTGCGGTAAGCACCCCGTTGCCGGTCGCTCCATCAGCCACTCTCACCGCGTCACCAACCGTAAGTTCCGCCCCAACATCCAGCGCGTTTACGTCGTCGTCGATGGTCACCGTCGCAAGATGAACGTTTGCTCCACCTGCCTCAAGTCCGGCAAGGTTGCGCGCTCCTAAATAAGGTCTTACCAACAAGTACCTCGGACTCTCCGGGTCAAAGACCTCGCGTTCATATAGAACTTACCAAAGGCGTCCTCCCCCACGGAGGGCGCCTTTTTGCACTCATTGGGGACAGACTTACATGAGTGTTTACAGATGTCAAAGGAATCATAGCCCAGCTGATATGCCTTGAAGCTTGACCAGCGGTACGCATCGAGCGAGTCGAGCGCGCCTTTCACAGGATTGAGATGGATATAATCGAGCAACTGGACCGCCTGCGTGTCCGACTCGACCGCGACCCGCGAATAGCGATTGTCAAACAGGTGCCCCGTTCTCCCCGTTTTCCCATTGAAATACTCATATAAGTCTGTCCCCAATGAGTGGGGCGATGCGGCAAACGGGAAGTTAAAAGTTATAGTTGAAACGTTTCAGTTGATTGAAGCGTTTTAGTATGCCTTTTACGGGAATCTTACCGTTCGCCGAATAATTTCTTGCTATCATGCAAGACGTAGGGTAAATCTCCGATCGCAAGGAGACACAAATGGTGAAAAAGTCACCGGAAAACACTACTCCCGCAATTGTGGACAACGTAGAGGCGCTTGAGGCTAAGCTCGCTCAGATGCGAGAGGCCCAGGCGCTTTTTGCTACGTACACGCAGGAGCAGGTCGACAAGATCTTCTATGAGGCCGCCATGGCCGCCAACAAGGCTCGTATCCCGTTGGCGAAGATGGCCATCGAGGAGACCGGCCGCGGCGTTCTTGAGGACAAGGTCATCAAGAACCACTACGCCGCAGAGTACATCTACAACGCTTACAAGAACACCAAGACCTGTGGTGTCCTGGAGCGCGACGAGGCCTACGGCATCACCAAGATCGCCGAGCCCATCGGCATCGTGGGCGCCGTCATCCCGACGACCAACCCCACCTCCACTGCGATCTTCAAGACGCTGATCAGCCTGAAGACCCGCAACGGCATCATCATCTCCCCGCACCCGGCAGCCGCCAAGTGCACCATCGCCGCCGCCAAGCTCGTGCTCGACGCCGCCGTCAAGGCCGGCGCCCCCGAGGGCATCATCGGCTGGGTCGATGTCCCCTCCATCGAGCTGACCAACATGGTCATGCGCGACGTCGACATCATCCTCGCCACCGGTGGCCCGGGCATGGTCAAGGCCGCCTACTCCTCGGGCAAGCCCGCCCTGGGCGTTGGCGCCGGTAACACCCCGGTCATCATCGACGACACCGCCGACGTGCTGCTCGCCGTCAACTCCATCATCCACTCCAAGACCTTCGACAACGGCATGATCTGCGCTTCCGAGCAGTCCGTGACCGTCATCGACACCATCTATGACCAGGTTAAGGCCGAGTTCCAGAAGCGCGGCTGCTACTTCGTCAAGCAGGGTGCCGAGATGGAGGCCCTGCGTGCCGCCATGTTCAAGAACGGCGCCCTCGATCACCGCATTCCCGGCATGGCTGCCGCCAAGATCGCCGAGCTCGCCGGCATCGAGGTTCCCGCCAAGACCAAGATCCTGATCGCCGAGGTCACCTCCACCGACCCCGCCAAGGAGGAGTTCTCCCACGAGAAGCTCTCCCCGGTCCTGGCCATGTATCACGCCAAGGACTTCCAGGAGGCCGTCGACAAGGCCGAGCACCTGGTGCTCGCCGGTGGCCCGGGCCACACCGCCTCTCTGTACGTGCACCCCGCCCAGGCCGAGAAGATCAGTCTGTTCGAGCACGTCATGAAGGCCTGCCGTATCGTCATCAACACCCCGTCCTCGCACGGCGGCATCGGTGATCTGTACAACTTTGGCATGAAGCCGTCTCTGACCCTGGGCTGCGGCTCCTGGGGCGGCAACTCCGTCTCCGAGAACGTTGGGGTGAAGCACTTGATCAACGTTAAGACTGTGGCCGAGCGCCGTGAGAACATGCTGTGGTTCCGCGCTCCCGAGAAGGTCTACTTCAAGAAAGGTTCCACGCCCGTCGCCCTCGACGAGCTCGGTACCGTCATGGGCAAGAAGCGCGCCTTCATCGTCACCGACCAGTTCCTCTTCAAGAATGGCAACACCCGCGCCATCGAGGCCAAGCTCGACGAGATGGGCATCGCCCACGACTGCTTCTACGACGTCGAGCCCGATCCGTCGCTGCAGTGCGCACGTCGCGGCGCCAAGCAGATGGCTCTCTTTGAGCCTGACGTGATCATCGCCGTCGGCGGTGGCTCCGCTATGGACGCCGGCAAGATCATGTGGATGATGTACGAGCACCCCGAGTGCAAGTTTGAGGACATGGCCATGGACTTCATGGACATCCGCAAGCGTATCTTCACTTTCCCCGAGATGGGCAAGAAGGCCTACTTCGTCGCCGTCCCGACCTCTTCGGGTACCGGCTCCGAGTGCACGCCGTTCGCCATCATCACCGACAAGGAGACCGGCATCAAGTGGCCGCTCGCCGACTACGCGCTGCTCCCCAACATGGCTATCGTCGACGCCGACAACTGCATGACCGCCCCGCGCGGCCTGACCGCTGCCTCCGGCATCGACGTCATGACCCACGCCATCGAGTCCTACGTCTCCATCATGGCTTCCGACTACACCAAGGGCCTCTCCGAGCGCGCTGCTAAGCTCGTCTTCGAGAACCTGCCCTCCAGCTTCACGAACGGCGCCAAGGACCCGCACGCCCGCGAGGAGATGCACAACGCCTCCTGCATGGCCGGCATGGCCTTCGCCAACGCCTTCCTGGGCCTCAACCACTCCATGGCTCACAAGCTCGGCGCCTTCCATCACCTGCCCCACGGCCTCGCCAACGCCGTCATCCTGACCCGCGTTATGCGCTACAACGCCGCCGAGGCTCCCGTCAAGATGGGCACGTTCTCCCAGTATCCTTACCCCAACGCGCTGCACAACTACGCCGAGATGGCCAAGTACTGCGGCATCGAGGGCAAGGACGACAAGGAGGTCTTCGAGAACTTCATCACGAAGCTCGAGGAGCTCAAGGACTTCATCGGTGTCAAGAAGACCATCGCCGACTACGGTGTTGACGAGCAGTACTTCCTCGACACCCTCGACGAGATGACCGAGCAGGCATTCAACGACCAGTGCACCGGCGCTAACCCGCGCTACCCGCTCATGAGCGAGATCAAGGAGCTCTACCTGGACGCCTACTACGGCCGCGAGCCTCAGGACTACGCCGTCTGCTAGTTTTAGCACGGTTTTTAACGGCGGGGGTGCACGGGTGTTTCACACACCCCCGCCGTCGCTTCTATCGCATCGTTGAAAGGATGCAACCATGCTGCTACCCGATTCCAAGACCGAGCTCGTCCGCCGTGGCAACAAGGTCGTTTACGACCTGGGCGACAAGATTGTCAAGGTCTTTAACGAGACCAAGCCTGTCTCCGACGTGTTCAACGAGGCTTTGAATCTTGCCCGCATCAATGAGTGCGGCATCCGCAGCCCCAAGGCTCTCGAGGTTTCCCAGCTCGAGAACGCCAACGGCTGGGCGCTCGTGACCGAGAAGGTTCCGGGCACCACCCTTGCCGAGAAGATGACTGCCGAGCCCCAGCGCTTTGGTGAGTATCTCGAGATGTTCGTCGACCTCCAAATCGAGATCCACGGCTACACCTCCCCGCTGCTCAACCGTCAGCGCGACAAGTTCGCCCGCATGATCGACAGCCTTGATCAGCTCAATGCCACCACGCGCTACAACCTTCAGGAGCGTCTGGACGGCATGACCAAGGAGTTCAAGGTCTGCCACGGCGACTTCAACCCCTCCAACGTCATCGTCGGCGACGACGGCCAGCTCTATGTGTGCGACTGGGCACACGCCACCCAGGGCTCCCCTGCTGCCGACGTTGCCACCACCTACCTGCTCTTCGCCCTCAACAGCAAGGATCAGGCCGAGGCCTACCTGGAGCTCTACTGCGACCGCGCCGACATGCCCATGCAGGTCGTGCGTCAGTGGACGAGCATCGTCGCCGCTTCCGAGCTCGCTCGTAAGCGCAACGTGAACGATGAGTTCCTGAAGAACTGGATCGACGTCGTCGATTATCAGTAATATCTGAGCGATTTATTTCGCATCGGAGGCACAAGAAAACCCCGCAGCTCATATGGGCTGTGGGGTTTTCCTTTACCCATCGAGTTTATTCACGCAACAAAATAGACTGCTCCGCATCTCTTCCTAAGAGAGATACGGAGCAGTCCCGCAATTACATCTAATAGCAGAAACGTCGATTAACGGCGGGCCGCCTTAACAAGCTCGGCAACCTTGGCGACGACCTCGTCAATCGCCACGTCCTCGCGCTCGCCCGTGGCACGGTCCTTGAGCTCAACGGTGCCATTCTTAAGGCCACGCTTGCCAAGCACCACCTGGTACGGGAATCCCATAAGGTCGTTATCGGCAAACTTAAAGCCGGGACGCTCGTCACGGTCGTCGACGACGACCTCGATACCCTCGGCGCATAAGCCCTCGACGATTTGGTCGCAGACGGTTGCGCACTCCTCCTTCTTGGGATCGAGCGGAATCACAGCGACCTCGTACGGGGCAACGGAAACCGGCCAGACGATACCGTGCTCGTCGTTGTGCTGCTCCACGACGGCAGCAAGCGAGCGGGACACGCCCACGCCGTAGCAACCCATGATAAGCGGCTTCTCCTTGCCGTCCTCGTCCATAAAGGTGGCGCCCATGGCCTCGGAATACTTGGTACCCAGCTGGAAGACCTGCGAGACCTCGATGCCGCGAGCAGCAGAGAGCGGCTTGCCGCAGTGCGGGCAGGGATCGCCGGCAACGACGGTGACCAGATCTGCCCACTCATCGACGGTAAAGTCGCGCTCGGGGCAGGCACCGGTAAAGTGATAATCGACCTCGTTGGCACCGCAGGCCCACTGCTTGGACTCGCGCAGGCTCTCGTCGCACACCAGACGGATGCCCTCGGGCAAGTTAACCGGTCCGATAAAGCCCTTGTGCAGACCGTAGGTCTGAAGCTCCTCGTCCGTCATCATGCGATAACCCTTGCCAAAGACATGCTCGGCCTTGCAGTCGTTGAGCTCATGATCGCCCGGGACGATGGCCACGACGGGCTTGCCCTCGGCATCGATGAGCGCCAGGGACTTGCGCGTGCCGTTCTCGGGGAACCCAAAGAACTTAGCAACGGCCTCAATGGTGCCCATGCCCGGAGTCTCGACCTTGGTAAGCGTACCGTCACCGGGACCCTCAGTCACGACGACCTTGGTGCTTGCAGCCTCATCATCGGCGGCAAAACCGCAGTCATCGCAATAGACGAGAGAAGCCTCGCCGGCGTCGGCCAAAGCCATGTACTCGACGGAGGTATCGCCACCGATCTCGCCGGAGTCGGCAACGACGGGCAAGGCCTTGATGTAGCAGCGCTCGCAAATGTTAGCGTAGGCCTGCTTCATCTTGTCATACTCCTCCTGCAAGCTCTCCTGCGTGGCGGAGAAGCTGTAGGCATCCTTCATGATGAACTCGCGACCGCGCATCAGGCCAAAACGGGGACGGAACTCGTCGCGGAACTTATCCTGGATGTGATAGAGGTTCACTGGCAGCTGCTTATAGGAGCGCAGCTCGTTGCGCACCAGGGCCGTGACGGTCTCCTCGTGCGTGGGGCCCAGCACAAACTCGCGACCATGACGGTCGTCAAAGCGCACAAGCTCCTTGCCATAGGCATCGATACGGCCGGACTCACGCCACAACTCGGCGTCGACCATAATGGGCATCATAAGCTCCTGGGCGCCGGCGGCGTCCATCTCGTCGCGCACGATGTTCTCAATCTTGCGAATCGAGCGCCATGCGAGCGGCAGGTAGGAATACAGACCGGCGGCCTCCTTGCGGATCATGCCGGCACGGAGCAGCAGGCGGTGGCTGGCGAGCTCAGCGTCCGCCGGATCCTCTTTGAGCGTCGGCGCATAGAGCTTAGACATATACATTGCTCGGGTCATTTATTTCTCCTCAATAAGTTTGTCGACCTCGGCCATAAGCGCGTCGACAATTTGATCCTCAGCTACTTTACCAATGATCTGGCCATGCGAAAAGAGCAGGCCCTGACCACGTCCGCAGGCAACACCCAGGTCGGCGTCAGATGCCTCTCCGGGGCCGTTGACCGCACATCCCATCACGGCGATCGAAAGCGGCGCGGAATAGTTCTTAAGCCGCTCAGTGACCTCCTCGGCGATGGGAATCAGGTTAACCTGGCAGCGGGCGCACGTGGGGCACGAGACGATCTCGGGACCACGGCGACGCAGGCCCAGCGACTGTAGAATTCCCCAGGCGACCGGCGGCTCCTCAACCGGATCGGCCGTGAGCGACACACGCATGGTGTCACCGATGCCTTCGGAAAGCAAGATACCCAAGCCTACAGAGCTCTTGATGGTGCCCTGAAGCTTGGTCCCCGCCTCCGTCACGCCCAGGTGGAGCGGAACATGCGGTATCTCGCGCGACAGGGCGCGATAGGTATCAAGTGTCGTCTGTACGCTATGGGCCTTGGCGGATAGCACGATGTTGGTAAACCCACGGTCCTCAAAGTGCCGCACAAAGCGTTCGCTCGACATCACGAGCTTTTCGGGCTGCGTGAGGTCGTCGCGCTCGGCAATATCTTGCTCAAGCGAGCCCGCGTTCACGCCAATGCGAATCGCGCAGCCCGCGGCACCCGCGGCATCGATGACGGCATCGACCTTAGCCCAATCGCCGATATTGCCGGGGTTGATGCGCAGCTTAGAGGCACCAGCCTCGACAGCGCCAATGGCAAGCTTATGGTTAAAATGGATATCGGCGACGATTGGTACCGGAGACTCGGCACAAATCGTGCGAAAGCCCTCGAGCGCAGCCTCGGTAGGCACGCTCACGCGCACGATATCGCAGCCAGCCTGCGCCAACGCGCACACTTGCGCAAGCGTTGCCTGGGCATCAGCGGTATCGGTGCAGGTCATAGATTGGACCACCACCGGCACGCCGCCACCGATCTGCACGCCGCCCACATGCACGGGGCGCGTCAGCTCGCGAGGCAAAGGATGGGATAAAGACAATCCAAACACTCCCCTACAGAATAAATCGAAGGATGTCGGAACGAAGCATATAGACAAACAGCAGCGCAAAGAGCGCGATGCCCACATAGCTCACAATCGTCTGGACCTTGAGCGGAAGCTCGCGGCCCGCAATCTTCTGAATGATCTCGATGACTAGCTTGCCGCCATCGAGTGGCGGGATGGGCAGCAGGTTCATAAAGCCAAGCGAGAATGAAATGAGGGCGGCAAACGAAAGGAACGTGGCAGGGCCGGCAGCAGCAGCCTGTGAGGACATAACGCTAATACCCACGATCGAAGAGGACTGATCGAGAATCTCCATCGTATGCTGCGGCTGGAGCAGGCGCATCACGCCCTCCGCTGTCTGCACAACATAGGAGAACGACAGGCGAGCCGACGTGATGGGGTCTAAACGGACCACCTGCGTAGAGGCATACACACCTAGGCGATCGTCCTCTTTGAGCGCAACCGTGGTCGAATGCTGCTTGCCGTCACGCTCGTACTCAATGGCGATATCGTCCTTACCGGCAGCCTTGCCGATGGCATCGTAAACGTCCATCCAGGTAGAGCACGATACTCCGTCGACCGAAAGAATCGCGTCGCCGCCCTCGATTCCCGCCGAGGCGGCAATCGAGCCTTCGTCAACCTGGCCAATCACATTGGTATCCACCGGCACGGTGACACCTGCGATGGAATAGATGCTCATAAGGAGCAAAAAACCCGTCAGGATATTGACGATAATGCCCGCAAGCAGCATAAAGGCACGCTTGACAAAGCCCTGGCCCAAATAGGTGTGCGAGCGCTCTTGCGCAAGGAACTCGGCCTCGCCGAACGGCAGCTCCCACACATCGCCCTCGGCAGTCGCATGTTCGCGATCGAAACGGCGACCATCAAAGGTGGTATAGCCTGCCGTGTCTCGCGGCAACGTCTGATATTTGGTGGGATAGTAGCTCGGCGAGGGCTTCTCCCCTTCCTCATACCAGGGCGCGATGGAGCCCCAGCCCAGCAAAAGGGCGCATGCCTCGAGCACAACCTCCTCGGAAAGCTCGAGCTCGACAGCAAGGTCGGCCACGGTCACGCGACCATGACGATAGATAGCCGCGAGCACGCGATCGGCGCACGAAACATCGGTCGGATCCATACCGCAGATGGCAGCGTAGCCACCCAGCAGCAGCGGGGTCACGCCAAACTTGGTTCCAATGCGACGCGACGTGTAATGGATGTCAAAGCGGCACGGCAGACCCAAAAAGAACTCGGTCACACGGACGCCGCAGGCACGCGCCGCCAAAAAGTGGCCGCCCTCGTGCAAAAACACGAGGACGGAAAGCACCAGCAGGCCCCAAAAGACCGATGAGAGAACGCTCAGAACAGTATCCATAAAACGAAAAAGCAATCCTTATGGGTTAGGAACGGGTTGCGGCGAGCACCTGCGCAGCCTTTTCACGCGCCCACGCATCGATGTCGCGAAGCTGCTCAAACGAATCGACCGCCTGCATATCGTGGGCGTCCATGCAGGATTCCACAATGCGATCGATATCGGTAAAGCTGCAGCCATCGTGCAGGAAGGCATCGACGGCAACCTCGTTGGCGGCATTGAGCACGCACGGCATGGTGCCGCCCGTCTTGCCGGCACGCTCGGCCAGTGCCAGACAGCGGAAGGTATCCATGTCGGCAGCATCAAACGTGAGCTGCCCCAGCTCGCGGAAATCGATACGAGGCGCCGGGGTATCCCAACGCTCGGGATACGAGAACGCGAACTGGATGGGAATACGCATGTCGGATGCACCGAGATGCGCCATCACGGAGCCGTCGGCGAACTCGACCATAGAGTGAATCTTGGACTGACGCTGCACGACCACGTTAATGAAATCGAGGTCGCAGTTAAACAGATGCATGGCCTCAATGCGCTCCAGGCCCTTGTTCATGAGGGTGGCTGAGTCAATGGTGATCTTGGCACCCATGGCCCACGTGGGATGCGCGAGGGCATCGGCACGCGTCACGCGATCGAGCTCGTCGCGCGTGCGGCCAAAGAACGGACCGCCCGAGCAGGTGAGCCAAATGCAGTGGGCCTCGCGCGGGTTCTCCCCCAGATAGCACTGGTAGATGGCGGAATGCTCAGAGTCGACCGGAATAAGCTGGCCCGGTTGTGCCAACGGCATAAGCAAGTCGCCACCGACGACGAGGGACTCCTTGTTGGCAAGGGCAAGGCGCTTATTCGAGGTCAAGGCCGCATGGCTCGCCTCGAGACCGGCGGCGCCCACAATAGCGACGAGCACGCAGTCGACATCGTCGCGACGCGCGAGCTCGCAAACCGCCTGCGCGCCAACGCCGAGCTTCGTTCCCTCGGGCAACTCCTGCAGCACGGCGTCATCGACATGAGCGGCATCGGCCACGGCAACCGCCGGAACCGAGAACTCACGGGCAGTGGCAACGAGCTCAGAGGTACTGGAGTTAACGGACAGCGCCGTCACCTGCAGGCGATCGGCATGCTGGCGGCACACATCGAGCGCCTGGGTGCCGATAGAGCCTGTACAGCCCAGGATGGCAACGCGGAGACGTCCATCGGAGCCATACGTCGTCTGGAAGGACATTACAGCACGCCTCCGATCATCAGCAACAGCTGCGCGGTGATGCAGCCGAAGATAAGCGAATCGCTACGATCGAGCATTCCGCCGTGGCCCGGGATAAGGTTGCCGGAATCTTTGACGCCCACACCGCGCTTGATGCGCGACTCGATAAGGTCGCCGATAACGCCCAGAATGGACACGACCACGCCGCACAGCAGCGCATAGGGCAGGCTGAGCTTGTAGAAGTGCGTCGCCCACAGGATGAGCCAAATCAAAACCGAGCCCAAGATGCCGCCGGCAAACCCCTCCCAGCTCTTTTTGGGAGAGATCTTGGGAACCATCTTGTGCTTGCCGATACGGCTGCCCACGATGTAGGCAAACGAATCGGAGACCCAAAGGGACGCGCAAACGCCCACTGAAAGCAGGGCGCCGGCAAAACCGGGCACGGCATCGCGCAGCAGCACGATAGCCGACAGCATAAAGCCAGTGTAGATGGGACCCATGAGCGTCACGGCCACATCAGAGATGCGGGTACGCGGCGACCAGACATACCAAATGCCCACAGCGAGCATCAAGGCAAAAAGCAGGGCATTCAGCAACATCGAATCGCCCAACGCCGACAGCGGAAAGAGTACGGCGGCAGCGATACCCATGCGCTCGTTAGCCATCTTGCCATCGAGCCTTGTCATACGGAAAAACTCATAGCAGCACAGACCGCTCATGACAGAAACAAAGATGGCCGTGGGCACGATACCCAAAACCAGGCACAGGATAAAGACAACGGCATAGACGATACCGGCGGCGGCACGGGTAATAAAGCCCGCCAGCCACGAACCGGTGCCGCTCTTCGCTGCAGGCGCTCCCGCAGTGGCAGCTTTGCGCACAGGCGTCTTGGGAGCAGATGCCTTGGGACGATCGGACACGATTAAGCCTCCTCGGTCTTGCTCAGACCACCAAACCTACGGTCACGGCCCTGATAGGCCAAAATGGCGTCGACAAGGCCCCAACGATCAAAGTCGGGCCAATAGGTATCGGTGACGTAGAATTCGGAATAAGCCACCTGCCACAGCAGATAGTTCGAAAGGCGCAGCTCACCAGAGGTGCGAATCACAAGCTCAGGATCGGGAAGGCCGGCGGTATAGAGGTGGGAAGCCACCATGTCGTCATCAATTGCGGCAGGATCGATCTTACCGGCGGCAGCGTCGAGTGCAATCTGACGGACAGCGCGGGTAATCTCGGCACGCGCGCCGTAGTTGACGGCAAGCGCCAGCGTCATACCGGTGTGATCGGCGCACTCGGCAAGACCGCGTTCAAAAACGTCGCGGGTCTTCTTGGGCAGCGCGGAAATGTCGCCCAAAAAGACAACGCGCACGTTTTCGCGCTTCAGAAGCGGCAGCTCGTCGATAAACGTCTTGGCAAACAGGTGCATCAAGACGTTGACCTCATGCTGCGGGCGGTTCCAGTTTTCGGTAGAAAACGCATAGGCCGAAAGCACGTCGACGCCCAGACGCACGCAGGCGGTAATAATCTCGCGAAGGGAGACGATACCCGCCTTGTGGCCCTCGGTGCGTGCAAGACCGCGCGATGTGGCCCAACGACCGTTGCCGTCCATGATGCACGAGATATGGTGCGGAATGTTATTGAGGTCAAGGTCGGAAAAACCGACGCCCACAGGGGCGTCGGCAAAGTACTCGACCAGTTTATGCTCGTCGTATTGCACCTTAGATCTCCATGACCTCGGCTTCTTTTTCCTTCAGAAGCTCCTCAACCTTGGCGACATACTCATCGGTGTGCTTCTGGACCTTGGCCTGCTCGCGACGGACATCGTCCTCGGTGAGCTCCTCATCGCGCTCGAGCTTGTTGTTGAAGTCGCGACGGATGTTACGGATAGACACCTTGGCCTGCTCGGCGTACTCGCGGCACTCCTTGACAAGCTCGCGACGGCGCTCCTCAGTGGGAGCCGGGAACGGAAGACGAACGACGGTGCCATCGGAGTTGGGGGTAATACCCAGATCGGAAGCGCCGATGGCCTTGACGATAGCGTTGATGAGGGCCTTGTCCCACGGCTCGATGAGCAGCATGTGAGCCTCGGGGGTCTTGACGGCGGCAACCTGCGTGACCGGCGTGGGGACACCGTAATAATCGACGGTGATGTCGGACAGAATGTTGGCGTTGGCGCGACCGGTACGGACCTTGGAGAAGTTATGCTTGAGGGACTCGAGCGACTTGTCCATATGGGCGGTGATGTTCTCTGCCATGCTTAATCCTCCTGATAGACGAGCGTGCCGACGGGCTCACCCGCGAGCGCGCGTTTGACGGTGTCCTCGCCATCGATGTTGAGGACCAAAATAGGCATACGGTTATCCTGGCACAGGGCCGTAGCTGTGGAATCCATAACCTGCAGGCCGCGAACGAGAACCTCGTGATAAGTAATCTTGTCAAAACGGACGGCATCGGCGCACTTGACGGGATCCTTGTCGTAGATGCCGTCAACCTTGGTGGCTTTAATCAGAATCTCGGCGCCGATCTCGCACGCACGAAGAGCCGCGGCGGTGTCGGTCGTAAAGTACGGATTACCCGAACCGGCGGCAAAAATAACAACGTTGCCCTTGGAAAGGTGGTTGATAGCGCGACGGCGAATATAGGGCTCGCAGATCTCGTTCATCTGGATAGCGCTCATCACGCGGCAGGGAACATCGTTATGCTCGAAGGCATCCTGCAGGGCGAGCGCGTTCATAACGGTTGCCAGCATGCCCATGTAGTCGGCCTGAGCACGCTCCATGCCACCGGCAGCGCCTGCCATGCCGCGGAAAATATTGCCGCCGCCGACAACGACGCCGACCTCATGGCCAACGGCGAGCAGCTCCTTGACCTGCTTGGCAAGATGGTCGGTAACCTTGGGGTCAATGCCATATTGGCCGTCGCCCATCAGTGCTTCGCCGGAAAGCTTAAGAAGCACGCGTTTATATCGGATGTCGGACAAAGCGATCCTCCTTTAATTAGACTCTCAATATGATATCAAAGGCTCTGATAAGAGCCATGAAAAAGCAGGCTGTGAGTAAAACCCACAGCCTGCTCATTACCAGCTACAAGAGCTTATTTACTCGCCACGGACCAGACGGTCAAAGGCAACGACGGTAATGGTGTCGCCGAGCTCCTTGGAGACCTGCTCAGCGTACTTCTTGATGGTGAGGGAGCTGTCCTTGATGAACTCCTGCTCGGTGAGCACGGACTGCTTGTAGAACTTCTCCAGACGGCCAACAGCCATCTTCTCCTGGATAGCCTCGGGCTTGCCGGACTCGGCAGCCTGGGCCATGTAGATCTGCTTCTCGTGCTCGACGGTCTCGGCCGGAACCTGATCGCGGGTAGCGCAGATCGGGGCGACGGCGGCAACCTGAAGGGCAACGTCGTGAGCGAAGGTCTTGAAGGACTCAGCCTGAGCGGTCTCGGCCTTCTCGAAGGCGAACTCGACGAGGACGCCGATCTTACCACCCATGTGGATGTAAGAAGCGAGCGCGCCGTTCTCGGCCTTGCGGGCAGCGAAGCGGGAGATCTTCATGTTCTCGCCCATGATGTGAATCATCTCGGTGAGCTCGGAGGAAACGGTCTCCTCGCCCATCGGCTTCTCGAGCAGAGCGTCGACGTCAGCAGGCTCGGTGGTAGCGACAACCTCAGCGACCTTAGAAGCAAAGCCGGTGAACTTGGCGTTGGAGCCAACGAAGTCGGTCTCGCAGGAGAGCTCGAGCAGAGCGCCGGTCTTGCCATCCTCGGAGACGAACGCGGCGACAGCGCCCTCGTTGGTCTCACGGCCAGCCTTCTTGGCAGCCTTGGCAAGGCCGTTCTTACGCAGAACGTCGACAGCGGCGTCCATGTCGCCGTCAGCCTCGACGAGAGCCTTCTTGCACTCCATCATCGGGGAGTCGGTCATCTCGCGGAGCTGCTTGACCATAGCGGCGGTAATCTGGGCCATTGTGGTTCCTTTCAAAGAGATGAAAAAGAATTAACTAAGACTGATTTACTCGGCCTTGGGCTCAGCGGCCATCTCGGCCTCGGAGACCTGCTCCTTACCGGAGCCAGCGAGGCAGGCGTCAGCCATGAGCTCGCACATAAGGGTGACAGCGGAGATAGCGTCATCGTTGCAGGGGATGCCGTACTCGACCTCGTCGGGATCGGAGTTGGTGTCGATCAGAGCGACGACGGGGATGTTCAGGCGCTGAGCCTCCTTGATGGCGTTCTCCTCGCGCTTAGTGTCGATGACGAAGAGAGCCTGGGGCAGACCCTTCATGTCGCGGGCGCCACCGAGGTTGGTCTGGAGCTTGGTGAGCTCCTTGCCGAGCACAGCCTGCTCCTTCTTGGGGAGCACTGCCATGCGGCCGTCCTCGACCATGGCCTCGAGCTCCTCCATGCGGTTGATGCGGGAGCGGATGGTGACGAAGTTGGTCAGCATACCGCCAAGCCAACGCTGGTTGATGTAGGGCATATTAGCGCGCTCAGCAGCGTTCTTGACGGCCTCCTGAGCCTGCTTCTTGGTGCCGACGAACAGCACGTTGCCACCCTTGGCGACGTTCTTGACGAAGGTGTAGGCCTGGTCGGCGTCGAGGATGGCCTGCTTGAGGTCGAGGATGTAGATGCCGTTGCGCTCACCGAAGATGAACGGCTTCATCTTGGGGTTCCAGCGACGGGTCTGGTGACCGAAGTGGCAGCCGGCCTCGAGCAGGGTGCGGATATTAATCTTGGTAGCCATGTTAAACCTCCTGTGGTTTGCCTCCGCGCGGGGTCATCCTCCAAAACCAACCCGGACATGTGCTACCAAAGCCCGGGCACCACGGTATGAAGTAGCCGCGCGTGCGTGATAAAAACATGTTGCCGTGAAGCAACCCGATGAATGATAGCAGGAATGCATCTTCGTGCCAACCCGCAATCAAAACCACACACCTGAGTGCGGCGCGGGACGTCCCAGCCACTATTCGCCTCGGGGATGGGCTTGAGCCACGGCACGTTTGAGCCGATCGGGCGTGAGGTGCGTGTAGATCTGCGTCGTGGACAGGCTCGCATGACCCAGCAGCTCTTGAACCGAGCGCAGGTCCGCACCGCCCTCGAGCAAGTCGGTCGCAAAGGTATGGCGCATCGCATGCGGGGCGATGTCGGCCGGAATGCCGGCGAGTGTCGCCAGAGTATGGAACCGCCGCCTGAGCATGGCGGCACTCATGTGATTACCGCGCGCCGATATAAGCAGCGGATGCGGCCCGGTAGTGGGGTCACGGCGCTTTGCCTGAGCGAGCAACTCCGGCCGCCCCTCCTCAATATAGAGACGCGTCGCCTCGAGCGCACGACGATACAGAGGGACGATACGTTCTTTGCTCCCCTTGCCCCACAGGCGCAGCGTGCGTTCGGACCACGCAATGGACTCCACATTGAGTGCTGCGAGCTCAGAGATACGGGCGCCCGAGGCATAGAGCAGCTCGAGCATCGCCGCATCGCGCAGTCCCGCGGGTGTTGAGGTATCAGGCGTCTTGAGCAGCGCCTCCACCTGTTGGGTCGTCAGCACACCGGGTAGATCGCGCGGGAGCTTGGGCGAGGAAATTGCCGAGACCACATCGCCCTCCACGACCCCCTCGGCAGCCATCCATCGATAGAGCGATCGGATAGCCGAAAGATGCGCCGCAAGCGTTCGGGGAGCCACCTGCTCACGCGAAAGCTCGGCAAGATAGCGACGAATGGTGCGCACGTCGGCAGCGAAAGCATCGATATCCTCGCGCTCGCACCAGGCAGCAAAGCGCTCCAGCCTCGAGCCGTAGGCCGTCACCGTGTTGGGAGAAAGTCCCTCGACACGTGAGATATAGGCGATAAACGAGTCGACGGTGTCGTACAGGTCAAAGGCTATGACCGGTCGCCTCCAAACAGATCAGGACGAGTGGCCAGATAGGCATCAAGGGCCTCGAGCGCACGGTCCGCATAGGCCTGGTAGCGGTCGCGCTTGCTGCGGCGCTTACCATCCTCGAGTGGCGGCACCAGGCCAAAGTTGACATGCATAGGCTGATAGCCCACGGTGGCAGGATCGGTCGCATAGCCCACGAGCGCACCCAGGGCGCCCACGCGCGGCAACTCGACGCCCGCGACACCGATAGCCTCGGCATAGGTGTTGAGCGCCGCGAGCAGACCGGTCGCCACGGCTTCCATGTACCCCTCGGTGCCGGTGATCTGACCGGCCAGGCGCACGCCGGTACCGGGCACGGCAAAGGTGCCATCGAGCACGTGCGGGGCGTCGACAAAGGTATTGCGATGCATGACACCGTAGCGGAAGAACTCAGCGTTCCCCAGGCCCGGCACCATATGGAAGACGCGCTTCTGCTCGCCAAAGGTCAGGTTTGTCTGGAAGCCCACCAGGTTATAGGCGGTCTTCTCCTTGTTCTCGGCACGCAGCTGAATCGCCGCCCAGGGGCGACGTCCGGTACGCGGGTCGGTGAGGCCGACGGGCTTCATGGCGCCAAAGCGAATGGCGTCCTTGCCGGTGCGCGCAACTTCCTCGGCAGGTTGGCAGGCCTGGAACAGATCGCCGCCCTCAAAGTCTTTGAGCACCACGCGGTCGGCCGTGGTAAGTGCCTCGATAAAGGCCTCGTACTCCTCCTTGTTGAGCGGAGCGTTGAGATAGTCGCCGCTCCCCTGCTCCTCGTAGCGCGACTGCGAGAACAGCACGTCCATATCGAGCGTGGAGGCATCGACGATCGGCGCCGCGGCATCGAAGAACGCAAGGGCGTCGCCGCCGACGAGCTTCATGACCTCTTCGCTCAGCGCCGGTGAACACAGCGGGCCCGCGGCAATGACCACGTGGCCCTCGGGAATCTGCGTGACCTCGCCGTGCACGACCTCGATATTGGGACGGGCGGCAACCTCGGCCTCGACAAGCTCGGAAAACTTGACGCGGTCGACCGCCAGGGCACCGCCGGCGGGAACAGCCGCGCGATGGGCGCAATCGAGCAGGACTGAACCCATGCGCTTAAGCTCGGCCTTCAGCAAACCAGCCGCGGAATCCGGACGGGTCGACTTAAACGAATTGGAGCAGACGAGCTCTGCCAAGTGATCGGTATGGTGAGCCGGGGAGCTAACCTGGGGGCGCATCTCGCACAGCCTAACGGCAAAACCGCGGTCTGCCAGCTGGATCGCGCATTCCGAACCCGCCAGACCGCCACCGATAACCGTCACCTGATCGAACTGCATCTGCAAACACCTTTCTAATTGACACGTTTTCCATTGTGACCGAAGGGCGTCTGGGCGTGAAGGGCAAACTTGGAGGGCGCATACCTTCCATCCATCATGCGCTCGATAAGGCCCTCGAGTTCAAGCGAACCCAAGAGTTTGAGTACGCCGACAGCATCGAGCGAGACGAGCGCCGCGATGTCGTCGACCTTGAGCGGAGAGGCGATGAGCGCATGCATCACGGTCTGCTGTGTTGGATCCAGGTCGGCAATGCCGGGAGCATCGGGGCGCGAGTAGCGCAGGGTGCCGTAGATGCGTGAGATAGCCATCTCGATAGATTCCTCGTCGATGATGCAGCAGGCACCGTTCGCAATGAGGTAATTCGTGCCACGCGACTCGGGCGATAGGATCGACCCCGGCACGGCAAGAAGTTCGCGCCCCAAATCCATAGCAGCCTCGGCTGTAGAAAACGTCCCGGAAGGCATACCCGCCTCGGAAACAAAGAGGGCTTGCGACAGGGCCGCGATCACGCGATTGCGGCGCGGAAAGGCAAACTTGCGCGGACCCATGCCCCACGGAGAGATCGACACGACCGCGCCACCCGTATCGAGCGTGCGCATAATAAGCCCCGCGCTCGAACGCGGGTAGACCACGTCGGCGCCCGTCCCCAGCACCACGACGTGTTTGCCGCCGGCGTTGACCGCAGCCCAACCCGAGGCCTGGTCACAACCGACCGCGCCACCCGAAACTACCGTCACTCCCGCCTCGACCGCCACCTTTGCCGCAAGCTCTGCCACGGCAAGACCATACGGCGAGGCCTTACGCGCGCCGATGATGGAGAGCGCGGGCGTCGAAAGCACCTCGGGGTTGCCGCGCACATAGAGCGTCTGGGTTACATCAGAAAGCTCCAAAACGGTCTCGGGATACAACGCATCACCTGGATGCAGCTCGTAGGTCCCCTCGGCCATCATTGGTCCCTCCTTCCCTGGTACATCGCTGCCTCGAGCACGTGGTCCTGCGTCACTTGCTCGCTCTCGGCGACGTCGGCGATTGTACGCGCGATACGCACCAGTCGCACGATGCCGCGACCCGTGAGATGTGTGCGCTTCGACAGGCCGAGCACACACTTCTCCGCCGCATCATCGAGCTCAAAGGTCGAAACGACGCCGTCAATGGACCGTGTCTCGTCATCCTCGGCCTCGGCATCCGCATCGTCCATACGGGATTCGCGCCAGGCGCGAAAAGCGCGACCGCGCACAACGTAGTCACGTAACTCGGCAGACGACATACCCTCCGCACCCTCGATAATCACTTGGGGGTCGGGACGGATCACATCGATCATCATGTCGATACGGTCGGCCAAAGGACCGCGCAGTTTAGACCGATAGCGCTCGACCATCGCCGCTGAGCAGCGACACGGTACCTCGCGATCGCCCAAAAAACCGCAGGGGCAGGGATTGCTCGCAGCCAGCAGCTGAAAGCGCGACGGGAAGGTAAAGGCCCCGTCGACGCGCACGATCCTCACATAGCCGCGTTCGATGGGCTGACGCAGCGTCTGCAGCACACCCGTGGGAAACTCAGCAAGCTCGTCCAAAAAGAGCACGCCGCCATGAGCAAGGCTGATCTCACCCGGGTGCACCGGGCGCCCACCGCCGATAAGACCTGCGGTCGAAATACTGTGATGGGGACTGCGGAAGGGCCGGTGCCCCGCCAACAAACCATCAATGTTCTCACCCAAAACCGAATGGATGCACAGCGCCTCCTGTTGATCCTCAACGGAAAGCTCGGGCAGGATGCCGGTCATACGACGCGCGAGCATCGTCTTGCCCGATCCCGGGGACCCGATCATAAGCAAACCAAGCTCACCCGCTGCCGCCAGTGCCATGCCGCGCTTGGCGACCTCCTGCCCCAGTACGTCGGCATAGTCGAGTTCGGGCTCAAAGGTCGCCTCGAGCACTTCAGAATCCAAGTAGTGCCGCGCGGCATCGCCCATGCCATGGGCAAGCTGAGACAAATGATCGATAAATCCGCAATCCACGCCCGCAAGCGGCACATGCTGATCGGACCTGCCGGCGATAAAGGACAGCCCCATATCACGCGCCAATAACTGAAACGCCACCTCGCCCTTGACGGGAAGCACCGTACCGTCCAAGCCGAGCTCGCCGGCGATAAGGCAGCGATCGAGGTTGTCACGGGGAATCTGCCCATCGGCCGCCAGAACCGCGATGGCGATGGGCAGATCAAAGCCGCTACCGGTCTTGCGAATATCGCCGGGCGCTAGGTTGACCGTAATGCCCGAGCGTGGGATCTCGAACCCGGCGGAGCGCATCGCGCAGCGAATACGACCGCGTGACTCCATCACCTCCATACTCGGAATGCCGAGCATTTGGATGCCCGGAACACCACCGGCAAGCGAGACCTCGACCGTGACGTGAATCGCCTCGACGCCACGGATGCAGGCCGCGTGAACGGCAAACGTCTCGAACGCCATCACGACACCTGCCAATCGAACGCGTTGTACTGATGCTCGATCTCAGCGATATGCCCGCCACGAATGGTGACACCCACGGCATCGAAGCGAATCGCCTTGAGCGGATAATGCTCCATGAGATAGCAACTTGCGATGCGGCGGTAGCGGCGTTGCTTTTGAGCGTCCACGGCCTCCTCGGGAAAGACCCGCGTGCTGCAATCCAGTGCAACGCGTCTGGTCTTGACCTCGGCCATCACCACGACATCGTCGAGCTCATCGAGCAGCACCAGATCGGCCTCGCCCTCGGTGCAACGATAACCCTGCTCCAGCAAGGTGTAGCCGCGCTCGTTAAAGTAGTCGATGGTGATCAGCTCGCCCAGCATGCCCAGCTCGCGGGGACTGAGTCCCTTGATTAACTCGGGCGTCATCGCCCCACAGTCGAGCTCGCCGTTTTCCCAACGCTCCTTGAGTTGCTGCGTCTTGCTCTTTTTGCTTGCGGCACTCATGGGGTCTCCTTTCCCGCACGCTGCATTGCCCCGATGATGAGGGCACCTTTCATGCGGGTAAGTACCGGAAGCAAACCAAAAGCTGACCAAATGCCGTCAAAAAACGGGCCGTTCGCAGCAATGGTGTTGCATACGGCCCGCTACCAGCAGGTTTATAAAACCCCTGAGGTCCCTGTCTCCACAATTGACCTAGAAAAGGCGCTCAGTCTGCAGAAAGTTTCCGCAAAAGCTCACGCGGTGCAGTGGACAAAGTCCATGTTTGCGAATGGCCTCGATGTGCTCGGGGCTTGCGTAGCCTTTCGATTCGGCCAAATGGTACTCGGGATACTCGGCATCGTACTCGACCATCATCTCATCACGCGTGACCTTGGCCATGATGGACGCCGCGGCGATACAGGCGATCTTGGCATCGCCCTTCACCACGTCGCGCTCGTTGGGAACGGCGCCCAAGGGGTTACCGTCCATAAGCACGCAATCGGGCTCGAGCCCCGTATCGGCCACGGCGCCCGCGACAGCGGCTCGAATGGCGCGGGCCATGCCCATCTCATCGATATCCTTAGGCGCGATATGGCAAAAACCAATTGCCGTCGCCACCTCGGCAATCTTCACTGAGAGCAACTCGCGGCGCGCCGGCGTGAGCTTTTTGGAATCGTTGATGCCCCAGACGCGCGGCTCCATAGGAAGGCAGACGGCGCATACCGTCAAAGGACCGGCCACCGATCCGCGACCTACCTCGTCGACACCAACGACTACCCCATCGCCGCCAAGCTCATGCATAAGCTCGTACATGTCATTGACGCGCTCGCGCTCGGCAAGTTCCTTGGCATGGCGCTTAAGAGCACGCTCGCAAGCCTTGATCACCTGCTGGCGCGGGTCCTCGCGATAATGCTCCACGAGGGCGGGGATCTCCTCAAACGTAGCGCTCGCCAACTCACCGGCAACCTGCGATGCCGAAACCGAGCTCGTCATATTGGCCATACCAGGCCCTCCTTGCATGCAAATCAGATAAAAAGAAGGGCCACCCGAAGGTGACCCTTGTGTCCAAACGAGTGGACAGACGCTGCGATCTTCTTAGCGCTTCTCGGGGATGCGAGCAGCCTTGCCCACCTTGTCGCGGAGGTAGTACAGCTTGGCGCGACGGACGCGACCATGACGAACGACCTCGAGCTTGGCGATCTTGGGGCTGTGAAGCGGGAAGGTACGCTCAACACCGACACCGAAGGACATCTTGCGGACGGTGAAGGTCTCGCGGGCACCGGCGCCGGCCATGCGGATGACGTCGCCCTGGAAGACCTGAATGCGCTCGCGGTCGCCTTCCTTAATGCGGTAGTGAACCTTGACGTTGTCGGCGACGCGAACCTGAGGAATGTCCTCGCGGATCTGCTGACGCTCGATTGCGCGGATGTAATCCATGTGCAATTCCTTACTCTTCTAGAGGTGCCGTACCATCTTGGCCGGCACGTAGTTGAACAAACGTATTCGAGTATACACGCGCGGGTTTCTGCTGCAAGAACAATTTTTTACGCAGACAAAAAGACAAAACCCGCACATGATAACCGCCCGCCTCGCGAATGAGACGGGCGGCATGAGGGGGGCTACACTAGGCGTCTACACCCAAAACGTTAGGCGTTGCGCTTGGCCTCGAGCTTGGCCTGAGCGGCAGCCAGGCGCGCGAGGGGCACGCGATAGGGCGAGCAGGACACGTAGTCCACGTCGGCCACGTTAAACAGGCCCTTGATGGACTTGGGGTCGCCGCCGTGCTCGCCGCACACGCCAAAGTGCATGTCGGGATTGGTGGCGCGGCCCTTCTCGACGGCCAGGCGCACGAGCTCCAGCACCGCCGCGTCGATGGTCTCGAAGGGGTTGTCTTTCAGGATCTTTTTATGCATGTACAGCGGGATGAACTTGGCCTCGGCGTCATCGCGCGAGAAGCCAAAGGTCGTCTGGGTGAGGTCGTTGGTGCCAAAGCAGAAGAAGTCGGCATGATGGGCGATCTCGTCAGCGACCATGCAGGCACGCGGCAGCTCGAGCATCGTGCCCACGGGAATATTGAGCCCGACGCCCTCTTCGGCGGAAACCTCGGCGATTACGCGCTCAATGACCTCGCGGGTCTGGACATGCTCGGCCGTGATGGAAACGAGCGGAACCATGATCTCGGGGCGCGGGTCGACACCCTCCTTGATAAGGCGGGCAGCGGCCGTGGCGACGGCGCGAACCTGCATGAGCGGCAGATCGCCAAAGACGACGGACAGGCGCACGCCGCGCAAGCCCAGCATGGGGTTGGACTCGACCATGCCGTCGATGCGACGCAGGCGGGCGCGCAGGGCAGTGAGCTCCTCCTCGGGAGCGCCGGCGGCCTCCTTCTTGGTGATGGCGACCTCGAGCTCGCGAGGATTATCAAGGAACTCATGAAGCGGCGGATCGAGCAGGCGGACGACCACATCGCGACCGGACATGGTCTTGAACATCGCCAGGAAGTCCTCGGTCTGAACCTTGAGCAAGTCGGCCAGGGCCTGCTGCTTCACGGCCTCATCGTCAGACAGGATAAAGCTCTGGATGATGTTCTTGCGATCGCCCAGGAACATGTGCTCGGTGCGGCATAGACCGATGGCCTCGGCGCCAAACTCGAGCGCGAGCTCGGCATCCTCGGGGTTGTCGGCGTTGACGCGCACGTGGTTGGCGTGACCGTCGGTCTCGTCCAAACGGATCTCATCGGCCCAAGACAGGATGGTGTCCAGGTCGCCGGTGAGCTCTGCAGAGACCAGGTCAACCGCGCCGTCGACGACGATACCCTGGGTGCCGTCGATGGAGATGACATCGCCCTCGCGCAGCACGCGGTCGCTGCCCTCGATGCGCACGACCTTCTCTGCCGCGTCAATGTGGAAGCGCTCAACGCCGCAAACGCAGGGCGTACCCATGCCGCGGGCGATAACGGCGGCATGGCTCGTCTTGCCACCGTGGCTGGTCAGGATGCCCTCGGCGGCGACCATGCCCTTCAGGTCGTCGGGGTTGGTCTCCCAGCGGACCAGAATGACCTTGTGGCCCTCGTTGGCGCGCGCGACGGCGTCATCACTCGAGAACACGACCTCGCCCACGGCGGCACCAGGGCTGGCGTTAAGGCCGCTGGCCAGGGCCTCGTACTTCTTGGAGGCGTCGAACTGCGGGTGCAGGAGCTGGTCGAGCTGCGCGGGATCGATGCGGCTCACAGCCTCCTCGCGGGTGATGAGGCCCTCCTCGACCATTTCGATAGCAATGCGCAGGGCGGCAGTGGCGGTGCGCTTGCCCACGCGGGTCTGGAGCATCCAGAGCTTGCCCTGCTCGATGGTAAACTCGATATCGCACATATCGCGGTAATGATCCTCGAGCGTCAGGAACACGCGCTCGAGCTCCTCGCCTGCGGACTCGAGGCCCGAGGTGGTCTTGAGGTCGGCGATGGGCTCGGTGTTTCGGATGCCGGCGACGACGTCCTCGCCCTGGGCATTCACCAAAAAGTCGCCATAGAACTCCTTGGTGCCGTCGGCCGGGTTGCGCGTAAAGGCGACGCCGGTCGCAGAGGTCTCGCCCTTGTTGCCAAAGGCCATGGCCTGGACGTTGACGGCGGTGCCGAGCTCGTCGGAAATGCCGTGCTGCTTGCGGTAGATGCAGGCGCGCTCGTTCATCCAGCTGCCAAAGACGGCCTGGATGGCAAGGCGCAACTGGAGCTCCGGATCATGCGGGAAGACGGGCTTGCCGTCGGCAACCTCAAGCTCGGGATACAGGGTCGCCTCGACGTTATCGGAGAAAATACCCTTGAACGTCTCGACAAGCTCCTGCAGGTCCTCGGCCGAAAGCTCGGAATCGACACGAACGCCGGCGACCAGGCGGGCCTGGGTCAGGGCGTTCTCGAATAGGTCGGCGTCGACGCCCATGACGACGTTGGAGAACATCTGGATAAAGCGACGGTAGCTGTCCCAGGCAAAACGCGGGTTTTGCGTCTGGGCGATAAGGCCCCGGACGGAATCGTCGTTGAGGCCCAGGTTGAGGACCGTGTCCATCATGCCGGGCATGGAGAACGGAGCGCCCGAGCGAACCGACACGAGCAGCGGATCGGAGGCATCGCCGAGTTTCTTGCCGCAACGGGCCTCGAGGTCCGCCTCAGCGGCAACGATCTCATCGAGTGCGCCCTCGGGCCACACATTGCCGGCACCGGAGTACTCGACGCAAGTCTGGCAGGTAATGGTAAAGCCACCGGGAACCGGCAGACCGATGCGGCTCATCTCGGCAAGGTTTGCGCCTTTGCCGCCAAGCACGAAGTTCATGGATTTGTCGCCCTCAGTGACACAGGTGCCCTGGGCGTCGGTTCCAAAACGGTAAACCCTCTTGCAATCGCTCACGATACTTCCCCTTCCATGCACTTACGCGCACGACCGTGGTAACGAATCGACCCGCCGAATGCGAGCCGTGAGGGTACTATACGGCGGGTTTTGGGCGGGCTTGCGCAGAGGGCGCGGGGGTTGGTAAACGTGGTAAATATGGCGGTAAACGGTAGGTAAAGTTGGTTACCTTATGAAGATACCAATGCAAGATGCTTGCAGGTCAAATGCTAGTTTATTGCTAAATCGCTTTACCAAAATCGTGCATTATTTTTAGGTAGTCTTTTAGAGACGGGCATTTTTAGCTACCCCAATAAGCTAGCTTTGCTGGGCTCGGCGGGCGGCGCGGCGGGCACGGGCATCTTGGATTTCCTCCAAGTGGCTAATGATCTCGGCAGCGCTTTCCTCGATGGCCTTGCCATCGGTACGCACCACAAAGCAGCCTAGGCGCTTCATGAGGGCACGGGCTTCCTCAAGCTCGCTGCGCACACTCTCGGGCTCGGCATAGGAGCCGGCAACGGCACGGGCGTAGTCATCGCCCAAGCGACTATCGCGAATTTCGGAAATCACATCGACGGTCGAGATCAGACCAAACAACCGCATCGGGTCAACCTCGTAAATCGACTTCGGCGGCTCCATGCCATGCGCCAGTGGGACATTGGCGACCTTGTAGCCCTGATAGGCTAAATACATCGACAGCGGCGTCTTGGATGTACGCGACACACCCAGCAGCACGATATCGGCACCCGACAGATCGTCGCAACCGCGCCCGTCATCGTGCTCAACGAAATACTCCATGGCCTCGATACGATGGAAATAGCGGTCATCGGTCTTGTGAATCACGCCCGCAACGCACTTGGGCGGCACACCGATGAGCGACGACAGCACGGCAAGCGTCGGGCCGATCAGGTCGACCGAACGGATATGCAGCATACCCAGGTAATCGAGCACGCGGGCGCGAAGCGCCGGATCGACAATGGTATGGAACACGGCGACATCGCGATGGTCGGCATCGACGCGCGGCCCCACAAATGACTTGACCTGCTCAACGGAGGTCACCTTGGGCAGGCGCAAAACGCGAAAAGCCCCTTCATCAAATTGCCCGGACGCCGCAAGCACCACCTCACAAGCGGTATCGCCGAGCGAGTCGGAGATAACGATAACGGTGGGACGAGCGGTGACCGGGCAATCCATGCGGGGCTCCTTTTGCGCTTATGCGCAGGCTGGCTTACTTTTTGCGGGCAAGCTCACCGATGTTGGCAATGCCGGAGAAAACGGCCTCGAAGCGGTTGAGCAGCTTAAGGCGATTATCGCGAAGCAGCTCGTCCTTGTCCATGACCATGACCTCATCGAAGAAACGGTCGATGGGCGCGCGCAGGGCGGCGAGGGCGGCAAATGCGGTCGGGTAGTCCTCGGCAGCAAGGGCGGCATCGACGGCGGTCTGAGCAGCCTCGGAGGCGTCGGCGAGCGCAAGCTCGACCTCGCCCATCAGGCTGCGGTCATACTCCGCACCCAGCTCGGGCTTGGAGATATGCGCGGCGCGGGCATAGGCGGTCGCCAGGTTGTCGAACGTCTCAGCGTCGTTCTTGCGGGCCTCGTCGAGGGCGGCGCAGCGGGCGAAGAAGACGGACGGGGCGATGATGTGCACCGCGGAGACGGCGGCGACGGTATCGGCCGGAATCTTTTCGTCGCGGGCCATGCTCACCAGGCGGCCATGGAAGAAGTCACGAACCTGCTGGGCGACCTCGGCGGCGTCGAACTCAATGCCCTGCTCACTGTAGAGTTCGAGGGCAAAGTCGATGAGCGACGTGGGGTCGATCGGCAGACGGTCGCGCAGGATGTTGATAATGCCGATAGCGGCACGACGCAGCGCGTAGGGGTCGGAGGAGCCGGTCGGGGGCTCGCCGATGGCAAAGATACCGGCGATGGTATCGAGCTTGTCGGCGCAGGCCACGATGCAGCCAGCTGTGCCCTCGGGCAGCTCGTCACCGGCAAAACGGGGACGATAGTGATCGCGAATAGCATGGGCGACCTCGTCGTTCTCCCCCATCGCGTTCGCGTAATAACCGCCCATCACGCCCTGCTGGCTCGTGAACTCGACGACGGCGTTGGACACCAGGTCTGCCTTGCACAGGTGTGCGGCGCGAGCAGCGTCGGCGGCAAGATGGGCGCCCAGGTGAGCCTCGCGGGCGATAGCGAGCGCGAGCTGCTCGATGCGCTCGGACTTGGCGAGCACGCTACCGAGCTTCTCCTGGAAGGCAACCTTGGACAGACGCTCACGGAACTCGTCGAGGGAGATCTTCAGGTCCTCCTCGTAGAAGAACTTAGCGTCGTCCAGACGGGCGCGCACGACGCGCTCGTTACCGTCGATCACTCGCTCGGCGTTCTCGGGCTTGCTGTTGGAGACGACCACGAACTCACGCGTCAGCTTGCCCTCGCCGTCATAGATCGGGAAGTAGCGCTGGTTGGTGAGCATGGACTCGCAGATAATCTCGTGCGGGACCTTGAGGAACTCCTCGTCGAAAGTACCGACGAGCACCGTCGGCCACTCGCAGAGGTTAATGACCTCCTCAAAGACCTTCTTGGGCGTATCGACATGGCAGCCGGGGCGAGCGGCCTCGACCTCGGCGATACCGGCGAGAATCGCCTCGCGACGGCGCTCGGCAGAAAGCACGCCGGCATCCTCGAGCACCTGCTCGTAAACAGCGGGGCTGGCGACCACATGGTCACCGGGGCCAAGCACGCGATGGCCACGCGTGGTGTTGCCACTCGTCACGTCGGCAAACGACACGGGCACAACATCCTCGCCCAGAAGGCAGCAGATCCAACGGACCGGACGAACAAAGGTCGCGGGCTCGTGGCCCCAGCGCTGAGAGCGGTAGTTGGGCCACTGCAGGCCGGCGATGGTCTTCTCGCACAGAGCGGTCAGAATCGGCGTAGCCGGTGCGGAAGGGATATTCTTCTCGGCAAAGACGTACTCACGGCCGTCGGTGTCCTCGCGACGGACCAGATCCTCGGCAGCCACACCGCACTTGCGGGCGAAGCCCTGGGCGGCCTTGGTGGCGTTACCGTCAGCGTCGAAGGCGATGTTGGCCGCAGGGCCACGCTTGACCTCGTGAACCTCATCGGTCGCGGTGGCGACGTCGGCAACGAGCGCAGCCAGGCGACGCGGGCTCGAGATCACGCGGACCTCGCCATGGGCCAGACCGGCCTCATCGAGGCCCTTGGCGATCATGGTGCCAAGCTGCTTGACGGCATTATTCAGCGGTGCAGAGGGCATTTCCTCCGTACCGATCTCAAACAGGAAATCCTTAGCGTCTGCCATGGCTTACGCCACCTCGCCTTCCTGGTCGGCATTCTCGTTGACTCCGGCGACCTCGGCCATGTAGGCCTCGCAGCACGCCTTGGCGACGGCGCGGACGCGCAGGATGTAGTTGGCACGCTCGACCGCGGACAGGGCGCCGCGGGCATCGAGCAGGTTGAAGGCGTGGCTGCACTTCATGACACAGTCGTACGCCGGCAACGGCAGCTTGCGCTCCAGGCAGGAATGGCACTCGGCCTCGTAGTCGTCAAACTTCTGACGCATCATCTCGACGTTGGCGACCTCAAAGTTATAGGCACTGAACTCGCGCTCGTTCTCGAGGAACACGTCGCCGTAGGTCATGGGCGTGCCGTCGGGCAGATAACTCCACACCAGATCGTAGACCGAGTTGACGCCCTGAGCGTACATGGCGATACGCTCCAGGCCATAGGTGATCTCGACGGGCACGGGGTCGACCTCGATACCGCCCACCTGCTGGAAGTACGTGAACTGCGTGACCTCCATGCCGTTGAGCCAGACCTCCCAGCCAAGGCCCCAGGCGCCGAGCGTCGGGCTCTCCCAGTCGTCCTCGACAAAACGGACGTCATGGTCGTTGGGGTCCAGGCCAATGGCAGCAAGAGACCCCAGGTAAAGCTCCTGAGCATTAACCGGCGAGGGCTTAATGAGCACCTGGAACTGATAGTAGTGCTGCATGCGGTTAGGGTTCTCGCCGTAGCGGCCGTCGGCGGGACGGCGGCAGGGCTGCGCATAGCAGGTGCGCCATTCGGCGGGACCGAGCGAGCGCAGCGTGGTCGCGGTATGGAAGGTACCGGCACCGACCTCGGAGTCATAGGGCTGCATAATGACGCAGCCCTGCTCGCCCCAGTACTGCTGGAGGCGCAGGATGATGTCTTGGAAGGAAAGCGATGAAGCGTTCATGCCTCTAATATCCCCTCGTCGAAACGATTACACGGTTAGGTACTGTACTATAGCGGTTTTTAGTCGATAGCGCCGATGCGGTTGAGCGGCCAGTAGCGCACAAGCGCCACAGCGATCAAATCAGAGCGATCGACGGGACCAAAGTAGCGCGAGTCGGCAGAGTTTTCGCGGTTGTCGCCCATCACCCACACGCACCCGTCGGGAACGGTGTAGGGATAACTCACCTGGGCGCCAGGCGCTTGGACCGAAAGCGGCCAGCTCATGCCCGTCGTATAGTCCTCGTCGAGCGCTTGGCCGTCAACGACCACCTTGCCGTCCTGCAGGTCGACCGTCTGGCCGGCCGTGGCAATAACACGCTTGACAAGAACATCATGCTCGGAAGTGGCATCGGGGTTGTGGAACACCACGATATCACCCTGTTTGACGGGCTGACCGAGCTCGAGGCTCACCTTTTGTGCCAGAATCTGGTCGCCAATCTCGATCGTGTCCTCCATGGAGCCGGTGGGCACCACAAAGGGCTCGACCACAAAGGTGCGGATCAGGAAGGTGGCCACGAGCGCGATCGCGATGACCGCGACCCACTCAAAAGCGCCCCTCAACGCGGAATGCTGCGATGGAACCATTCTCACTCCTCGCCCTGCGAATACGAAGCGTCCAGAATCTCCTGCGCGTATGTGCGCTCCTGGGGCGTAAGCCGTGCCGTCTCGATCAGGTCGGGACGCCAGCGGCAGGTGCGCTCGATTGAATTCTTACGGCGCCAGGCATCGACCTTGGCATGGTCACCGCTCACGAGCACCGGCGGCACGCCCTCGCCGTTGAATTCAGCAGGGCGAGTGTACTGCGCATACTCGAGCAGGCCTCCGTCCTCGGCGGTCGAGAACGACTCGTCGACGTTGCTCATCTCGTCACCAAGGGCGCCGGGAATCAGGCGTACGACGGCATCGGCAACGACCATAGCGGGAAGCTCGCCGCCCGTGAGCACGTAATCGCCAATCGACAGGCGCTCGTCGGCATACGCATAGGCACGCTCGTCGACACCCTCGTAACGGCTGCACACAAACAGCAAGCGCTCGCTTTTGAGCAGGCGCTCGGCCACATGCTGTGTAAAGGGCTCGCCACAGGGGGTAAAAAACACCACGGTGGGCTTAGGACCCTCGGAGCTAATAGCCTCGATGGCCTCGGCAATAGGCTCGACCTTCATGAGCATGCCCTGCCCGCCGCCGTACGGCTCGTCATCGACGGTACGATGGCGGTCGTGCGTCCAGTCGCGCAGGTTATACGCCTTAAAATCAAAAAGGCCGGCCTTGCGGGCGCGGCCCAAAATCGATGTGGACATGACGGGCTCAAACATCTCGGGAAAGACCGAAAGGGTCTCAATCAGCATGTTGTCCTCCCTACTTGTCCATATCGATCAGGCCGTCCATAACGTGGACGGAAATTGTTCCTGTGTCGGGAAGATCGAGCACAACCTGCTCGATCACGGGAATCAGTACCTCGCCGTACCGATCACCCTCGACAACCCAAACATCGTTGGCAGGCGTCGACATGATCTCGACAATCGTGCCGAGCGAACCGAAGCGCTCGTCGACCACCTCGCGACCCATCAGGTCGGTATAGGCGGCGTCGAGCGAATCGAGCTCAAAGTCGTCACGATTTGCCAGCACATAGCATCCCGTGATGCCCTCGGCGGCCGTCAAGTCGTCAATGCCCTCAAACGAGACCAGATCGCCATCGCCCGTATCGGTGACGGACACGACCGTGCAAAAGCGGTCGCGCTTGAGCGCCGGCGGCGTCAGGGCGACGCGCATACCCGGCTCTAATACAGAAGGAAGCCCCCGCAGCGGCTGCGCGAGGACCTCCCCCTTCCTTCCGTGCGGCTTGACCACACGGGCGATGTTTTTGTACTGGGACCTCAAGGTCCTAGCCCAGAACCTCTACCTCGACAGCAGTGTCGAGGCGAGCGGCCAGTGCACGGGCGAGCGTGCGAATGGCCTTGATGGTACGGCCACGACGGCCGATGACCTTGGCGACGTCATCCTCGGCGACCGAAACCTCAATCGTAGAGGCGTCGTCACCATCGATGACCTCAAGGCTCACGGAATCCGGGTCGTCGACGATCTGAACAACGAGATATTCGACGAGATCGGCGATGCGATCTGAGAGCATTGCCTCACCCTCGAGCTGTGCAGCGTCAACCTCAGGCACGATTTACTCCTCGGCGCCCTCAGCGGCCTCAGCGGCAGCCTTAGCGGCCTCGGCCTCTTTGGCGAGCTGCTTCTTGGACTTCTTGACGACGGTCTCGGTCTTCTCGCCCTCGTTGGCGGCCTTGACCAGAGCGGCGACGGCGTCGGTGAGCTGAGCGCCCTTGGACTGCCAGTCGGCGATCTTCTCGAGGTCGAGGTTGATGGTCTTGGGGGCGGTCATCGGGTTGTAGCGGCCAACCTCCTCGATGATACGACCGTCACGCGGGGCGCGGGAATCGGCGACGACGACACGGTAGTACGGACGCTTCTTAGCGCCGTGACGAGCAAGGCGAATCTTGACTGCCAAAGGAAACTCCTCCAACCAAGCAGCTTTAGGCTGCAACTACAAACAAACAGTTGAACATAATACGCCATCGACGCGGGCAGGTGAAGTCCGTGAGACCAACTTCTTCGGTGTAGTCGAGGGCAAATCCATATCTTAGACAAGAATTCGGGATTTGCAAGCACATACACGCACCCCACATGAGCTGCGCGGTATACTCATGACATGGAAAGACGCGAACATACATACGGTTATGAGGATGCCATGGGCGTCACGCCGCCTCCCTGGACGGGTCCGGCAGTGGGCCTGATGGACCTCGATGCGTTTTTTGCGAGCGTGGAAATGCTCGATCATCCCGAATGGCGCGGAAAGCCGCTCATCGTGGGCGGAGACGCCGATTCGCGTGGCGTCGTGTCCACGTGTTCGTATGAGGCACGTCGCTTTGGCGTGCACTCTGCCATGGCCTCGGCCGAGGCGCGGCGCTTGTGCCCGCAAGCCATTTGGACGCACGGGCACTTTGATCGCTACCGCGAGGTGAGCGCGCAGGTCATGGCGATTCTCGCCGACGAGACCCCGCGCGTTGAGCGCGTATCCATCGACGAAGCCTTTATCGATATCACACCGGGTCGCTTTGCGCCCGAAGACCCACTGCTGGTTGCGCGGCGTATAAGCGACCGCGTGGCAGCGCTGGGAGTGACGTGCTCCATCGGCGTGGGCTGCAACAAGACGGTTGCAAAGATCGCAAGCGAGCGGGATAAGCCGTTTGGGCTGACCATCGTGCGCCCCGGAACCGAGCAGCGCTTTTTGGCCGCGCTGCCGGTGTCTGCCATGAGCGGCATCGGACGCTCAGCCGAGGAGCGACTGCGCCGCATGCGCATCTACACCCTCGGCGAGCTATCACGTGCACCGGAATCCACCTTGGCCTCTATTTTTGGCGTCAACGGCGAACGCATGCGCCAGCGTGCGCTGGGACTCGAGGTTTCCGAAGTCACGAGTCTGGACGAGGAACGCGAGGTTAAATCGGTGAGCAATGAGCGCACCTTTGCGAAAGATTTGACTGAGCGTGGGGACATCGAAGCGGCGATTGCGCTGTTGGGAGAGTCAGTGGGACGCCGTCTGCGCCGTCAGGGACTAACGGGCGCCACGGTGACGCTCAAGCTTAAGTATTCGTATGGCAGCGGGCGTACGGCACAGCGTCGACTTCCACACCCCACCGATGACGAGAATATCTTTGTTGCCGTGGCGCTCGAGCTGCTCGACAATATCTGGCAAGAAGGCATGCACGTGCGTCTGGCAGGTATCGGAATGAGCGACTTCAACCACCAAGGCGGTATCCAAACCGACCTGTTCTGCGAAGTCGATGGCCGCGGGGCCCAATCCAGCGACCGACGCGACCTCTCCGTCGCCATCGACGCCGTCCGAGACAAATTCGGCGACACCGCCCTATCCTTCGGCCGCCAATCCCGCTTCAACGATTAACCGCCTTTAGGCAAAAAGAAAGCCGGGCAGGTGCGGAAAACCGCAACTGCCCGGCGAAATGCGCGAAGCTAGCTAAAAATCCCCGTATCAAATGAGCTACTAGAGGAGATTGAGGGGGAGCTGGGGGGCGTCACCCCAGAGCTTTTCTAGGCGGTAGAAGTCGCGGGCTTCGGGAGTGAAGACGTGGACGACAACCGAGCCGTAGTCCATGAGCATCCAGGTCTTCTGCTCGCGGCCCTCGATGGAGAACGGATGCTCGCCGCAAGCCTCGGCGACCTTCTCCTCGATCTCGTCGACGATCGAATCGACCTGGCGGTTGTTGGTACCGGTGGCAAGCACAAAGTAGTCACACACGTCGGAAAGCTCGGTCAGGTCGAGCACCTGCACGTCATCGCCCTTCTTGTCGTAGGCGGCCTGCGCGGCGGCGCGGGCGACATCCTCGGCGGCGACACCGCTCGCGGACAGCGAGGCGGCGGTGCGGTCGGACGTGGCAACGAAACTCTTGTGCTCCACACCTTCAAGAATCTGCTCGTCAGTCATGGTCTCGTCGGCCATGGAATACCTCTTTCTAGACACACCCGAGCTAGCGCAGCTGGGCGTAATGGTTGTAAATCGTAATAGCCGTGGGATAAAGATAGCGCCCGGACTGGATCACATAGACCAGACCCTGCGCAAAACAGGAGAAGAACAACTCGTCAAGCGTCGACTCCCCCACCATCTTGCGCAGCGCATGGGCATAGTCGCCGTGACGGTTGGGCTCGATGGCATCTGCCACAAAGACCACCATATCGAGCGGCGTCATGTCGCAGGCACCCACGGTGTGACGGTCGACAGCCTGGAAAACAGCCGGCGACAGCTCGGGAAAAAGCTGCGGAAGCTCATAGGCGGCAACAGGGCCATGCAAAAGCGGCGTCGCAGCGGAAGGAGAGCCGGCAACCTTGATGCCATAGTGAAGCGCGCGGGCCACGAGCTCGTCATCGGAAAGAACCTTGTCCCAATCGTGAATTAAGCCGGCGGCAGCCGCATCAAAGCGGTCAACGCCGTAGACCTCGGCCAGATGAAGTGCGGTCTCGGCAACACCCAGCGAATGCACATAGCGCTTGCGCTTATCTTTCATGCGAACATCGAGCAGTTCTTGAATGCGCTTGAGCAGCGCGCGCTCATCGCCCTCAAACTGATCCTCTACCGACAACGTAGCCCCCATCACTCAAAATCTTCTTGGCCCAAATCGGCATATAGCCTGCGCTTGCGAATGTAGCCGAGCACGGACTCGCTCGTAAGATAGCGCACGCTCATGCCGCGGGCAACTCGCTTACGAATGTTCGTCGAGCTGATCGCCAGCGCCGGAATCTGAATATAGCGCACATCGAACGGCAGCCCCGACTCTTTGATTCGGGCACGCGCCGTATCGATATCAAAACCCGGTCGCGTCGCCGCAATAAAGGTAGCAAGCTCAGCGATTCGCTCGGCATCATGCCAGGTCACAATATCGATAATCGCGTCGGCGCCCGTAATAAAGTAGAGCTTTACCTGCGGCGGGTAAAAGTCGCGAAGGGCATGAAGCGTATCGGCCGTATAGGTTACGCCCGGACGGTCAATCTCGAACCGGCTCGCCAAAAAGGCCGGGTTCGCGGCGGTGGCGAGGACGGTCATGGCATAACGGTCCTCGGCAGGCGTCACCGGTTTGTCAAGCTTAAAGGCGGGAAAGCCCGCCGGCATAAAGAGTACAGCGTCCAAGTCGAGCGACTCGCGCGCCTGCTCGGCAGTCACCAGGTGCCCGTAATGAATCGGGTCGAATGTGCCGCCCATAATGCCAAGCCGAAACTCTTTGCCCTCTTTTATGGGCAGCTCGGGCAAACCGATTCCACCGCGCAGCGACATGGCTTACTCGCCCTCCGAGGTCTCGGCATCGTCCGCGGCATCCGCCACATCGACAACCTCGACGCCCTCATCCGCAGCATCGGCCACGTCAATGGCCTCAACGGCAACGTCCTCGCCAGCATCCTCGAGCTCCTCGTACTCCGAGAAGTCCTCAGCGCCCTCAAAGTCAAAGGCACGCTGGCAAATGCGGACCTCGTCGCCCGCATGGCAACCGGCCTTCTCGAGCGCGTCGTCAACACCCATACGCGCAAACTTGTGCTGCAGGTAGATGACGGCTTCCTCGTTTTCCCAGTCGGTCTGGATGACCATGCGCTCGATGGCACGACCGACCACACGGAAGGCACCGGGCTCTTCCTGGACAATGCGGAAACGCTTCTCGCGCTGCAGACGGCGGCGCTCCCACTCTTCGTCGCGAAGATCGACAGGCTCATCGAAGACCGCCAGCTCGGCGCGCAGCTTAGCTACCTGCTCGCCCACGGCAAGCATCAGCGTGTTGAGGCCGGCGCCCGTCACGGCGGACACGGCAAAGAACATATGTCCATCGTCGAGCGCGGCGCGCTTAAGGTCGGCAATCTTGTCGGCCGTGCCCGGCGCATCGCACTTGTTGGCGACGACGATCTGCGGACGCTCCGAAAGCTCGGCGCCATACTGCTCGAGCTCACGGTTGATGATGCGGTAATCCTCAACCGGGTCGCGATCCTCAAAACCGCCCGTCATGTCGACGACATGCATGATGAGCGCCGTACGCTCGATGTGGCGCAGGAACTGGTGGCCCAAGCCCTTGCCCTCGCTCGCGCCCTCGATCAAACCAGGAACGTCGGCAACGACGTAAGAATACTCACCGGCACGCACCATGCCGAGGTTCGGCACGAGCGTGGTAAACGGATAGTCGGCGATCTTGGGTCGGGCGGCACTCATGCGCGCAATGAGCGAGGACTTACCCACCGAGGGGAAACCCACGAGCGCGGCATCAGCCATGAGCTTCATCTCGAGCTCAATCCAGTGCTCCTCGGCCGGCTCGCCCAGCTGGGCGAATGCGGGCGCGCGGCGCACCGACGTCACAAAGTGCGTATTGCCCAGACCGCCGGCACCGCCGGGCGCCACAACGACGCGCTCGCCATCATGCACCAAGTCGGCAATCTCGAACATCGGGGTCTGCGTCTCGGGGTCGAGCTCGCGCACCACGGTACCCATGGGAACCTTGAGAATAAGGTCCTCGCCGCTCTTACCGTTACGACGGGCACCCTGCCCGTGCGTGCCGCGCTCGGCGCGGAAGTGATGCTTAAAGCGGTAATCGATCAGCGAAGACAGCTGAGCATCGGCCTGGATGACGACATTGCCGCCACGACCGCCGTCGCCGCCATCGGGGCCGCCCTTGGGGACAAATGCCTCGCGCCTAAACGACATGCATCCGGCTCCGCCGTCGCCGCCGCACACGTTAATGCGGCTGATATCGGTGAACTGTGACAACAGAATCGCCTCCTACAAAAAGAGGGAGACCCTTGAATCCTAAAACTCAAGTGCCTCCCACATATGTGCTCTATGAAGGGTGAATTACGCGTTCGCGAGCGGGCGTACGCTGACCCTGTGCTTGATACCCTTGTGGAACTCAACGGTACCGTCGACCAGCGCGAACAGCGTGTCGTCCTTGCCACGGCCAACGTTCTCACCCGGGTGGATGTGCGTGCCGTGCTGACGGACGAGAATCGTGCCCGTGGTTACCGTCTGGCCGGCATAGCGCTTCGTGCCAAGGCGCTGACCGCGGGAGTCACGGCCATTACGGGAGGAACCGAGTCCTTTTTTGTGTGCCATTGTGTATACCTACTCTTTCGTTACGAGTGTAATCTACTCGGCGACGGGAGCCTCGGCAACAGCCTCGGCCTCTGCCTTGACAGCCTTCTTGGCGCGGGACGTAGCCTGGACCTTCACGATCTTCAGCTTGGTGAGCTGCTGACGGTGACCCTTCAGACGACGATAGCGCTTACGCTTGTGGAACTTGAAGACCAGCTGCTTCTCGCCCTTGAACTGCTCAACGATCTGAGCGGTAACCTTGGCCTTGGCCAGCTTGTCGGGATCGGTGACGATCTTCTTACCATCGTTGAGGAAGATGACCGGCAGGGTGACCTTGTCGCCCTCATTGCCCTCGATCTTCTCGACGGTGATGACATCGTCGGTGGCGACCTTGTACTGCTTGCCGCCCGTGTTAACGATTGCGTACATGTTTACTTGCCCTTCATGCATCAGTTAGTGCAACAGCCGAATATAGTAGCAGGCGAAAATACCCCCGTCAACGAGTATGTGGAGCAAATCCACAAGTTCGCACAGGTATGGGGCTGACGAGTCGGCCCTCGTCGTCCTCGCATGCTTGATTCTGACGCTCGACATCGTAGGAGCAGATGGTCACGAGGTCTTGCATACCGGTGGAAACAATAGGTGCATCCACGCCCGGGGTCAAGCCCTGCAACAAAACATCAGCAGCAGAAAGCAAAATTTCCGGACGCATGGAGCCCTCGTTGTCGGCATGGGTGTCGAGCATGAGCACCAAATGGTCCGGGCGCTCCCCCGCCGTGAGCTCATAGCCCACGAGCGTGTGATCCAAATCCAAGCGCTTGCTCTTTTTGCCGCGCGCGTAGTCGATGCCATGGTCCGCGCGCAGCGTGTCGATCGCACGACGCACCTCGTCGGCGCTTACGGGCGCCTCGGGATCCAAGTGCAGGTCGATGCGATACGACAGACGCGTGAGTTGCGCCGTCAACGCCGGCGTGCGCACGTCGATATACGCCGCCTCGATGGGCGCCAGATCGGCCGGAGACGCCGCAGCCAGGCGCCCAAACGCCTCGTCGAGCGCCACGAACTCGGTCATAAACAGGTCATACCACTCGCAGGTCGACGACGTACCCACCGGTAACGCCGAAGAGAAGCCCACGCGCATGTGCGGAGAGAAGCCCTGCGTGACGGCATAGGGAAGTCCCGCACGGCGCACGATGCGCTCAATGGTATGGATTACTTCGAGATGGCCCAGGTACTTAAGGCGATCGCGCTTGCCATAGCGAACACGAAGCCTAAAGAGCGTGGGGTTTTCGGTCAGGCGCTCACTCATGCGCGATCACCCATCAATACATTCTTGGCGTGGAGCGTGGGGCAGATTCCGCAGCCGGTGCACGACGTGCGGGTGCAGTCGGGAGTCGTGACACCCTCGAGCGAGCGACGGTACTCGCGCTCGAGGAAGCCGCGCGTGCAGCCGGGGCTCACGTGCTCCCACGGCAGGCGCCAGTCCAACTCGTAGGGCAGGTGCACGAGCTCATTGAGGTCGATGCCGTTTTTGGCAGCAGCCTCCTTCCAGTTATCGAGCGAGAAATGCTCTACCCAGGCGTCAAAGCGAGAGCCCGCGCGCCAAGCATCGATGATGACGGGCGTCATGTCACGACCGGCGCGGGACAGAGCGGCCTCGATGAGCGAGGTCTCGGCATCGTGGTAATGCACGCGGACGGCACGGTTGCGAACGCTCGTGATAAGCAGCTTCTGGCGACGCTTGACGTCGTCGTAGTCGAGCTGCGGGCACCACTGGAACGGCGTGGCAGCCTTGGGGATAAAGACCGAAACCGAGATGGACACCGAGATCGAGCCGCGACGAGCCTTGGGCACCACGGAACGACCGAGCTCCAGCACGTGATCGGCCAGATTGGCGATGGCCACGATGTCCTCGTCGCGCTCGCCGGGAAGGCCCATCATAAAGTAGAGCTTCATGCGGTTCCAGCCGGCCTCGAAGGCCGCCTTGGCCGCACGGTCCAGGTCCTCCTCGGTCACGTTCTTGTTAATGATGTCGCGCATGCGCTGGCTGCCGGCCTCGGGTGCGAACGTCAGGCCGCCCTTCTTTTCGCCGGCGACCGACTCGGCCATATCCACGCCAAACGAATCCAGGCGCTGCGACGGAATAGACACGCGAATACCCGTATCCTCCAGGCGACGGTTGAGCCTGCCGAGCACGTCGCGAATGCAGGAGTGGTCGGTCGTGGAGAGCGAGGTCAGCGACACCTCGTCATAGCCGGTCTTTTCCAGACCCTGAATCACCGACGAGACGATCTGGTCGGCCGAGCGCTCGCGCACCGGGCGATACGTCATGCCGGCCTGGCAAAAACGACAGCCGCGGGCGCAGCCGCGCAGAATCTCGATAGACAGGCGATCGTGAACCAGCTGCGCATAGGGCACGCACGACTGCGACAGCGGATTCGTGGCGCCGAAATCCTCGACGACGCGTTTGTAGACCACGGTCGGCGCATCCTTGCCCTCGCGCGGCACGGTGTAGCCATGCAGCGAGCAGGGCTCGTCGTGACGAACCTCATAGAGCGACGGCACGTAGTTGCCGGCAATGGATGCAAGCTGCTCAACAATCTGCGCGCGCGGGACTCCTTCGTCGCGCAGGCGGCGATGCAGCTGGCAGGTCTCGAGCAGCGATTCCTCGCCCTCGCCGATGAGGATGGCATCGAAGAAGGCCGCGTACGGCTCGGGGTTGTACACCGAGGGGCCGCCGGCGATGATGATGGGGTCGTCTTCACCTCGGTCGGCCGCTAACAGCGGAATGCCAGCGAGGTCGAGTGCCTCGAGGAAGTTCGTCACCGCCATCTCGTGCGGCACATGCAGACCGACGATATCAAACGAAGCGACGGGGGCGGCACCCTCGAGCGACAGCAGCGGAATACCCGCCTCGCGCATGGCGTCACCCATATCGGGCCACGGCACATAGCCACGCTCGCAGGAGATGCCCTCGGCCTGGTTAAGGATGTTGTAGAGGATGGCGATACCCTGGTTGGGCAGACCGACCTCGTACACATCCGGGTAGATCAGGCAGCAACGGTAGTCGGCATCGGCCTTTGAAAGCGTGCCCCACTCGTGATCGATATAGCGACTCGGCTTTTCGACCTTGGCGAGCAGCGGCTCAATTAAATGAAAACAGTCTTGATACGGAACGCGCAACGGAAAACCCCTAAGCAGCGAGATCGGATGCGTCCTCGTAGGACGCCATAGGACGGGTAGCGCCCGCGACCGTGGTCACCAGATCGCGAACGCGGGAGAACGTGGCAGTGACCACCTCGTTGGCACGGCTGTAGTCGACATCGCGCTCGTAGAGCGAAACGAGCGCACGGCCCATGCCATAGGTGCCCGCGGCGGCAGTAAGCGCCTTGACGGCAAACCCAATATGTGGCGTCTGCTTGACGAGCGCGCGGGTGACCGCGCGGATCACAAGACCGCCGGCAAGCACGCCCGCGACCTCGTAGCCGCGCTCAGGCTTAATGCCGCGTCCAAAGACGGCAGCGAGCTCAAAGAGCATGCCCACCTGCGCCAGCGCCATCACGGGATAATCGGCGCCCGGCAAAAACACCAGCGCACCGGTCGCCATATTGGTGAGCGCGCACGAGGTGATGATACGATTGGCCGCCGCGATGCGCATGAAGGCAAAGTTCGCCGCAAAAGCCGTTTCCTTGTCGGTGCGATCGAGAATCCAGCGGGCAAGCGTCTCGAGCAGATACGTCTTATCGGTTGCCGCTACCACGCCGAGCATAGGCGTGGACTCCTCGATAAACGGCACCTCCACAGCAGACTCGGCAAGCACGCACACGGGCGCGCCGGCGATCACGAGCTCCTGCACGGCACTCTCCAAGCGGTCGGAGCCACACGAGAGCACCAGTACCACATCGGTATCGGTCTTTGGAGCAATTCGCTCCTCCCCCAAACGCTCGACGCGCACAATGCCCGAGGTCGTCTGCGGCACAAAGGCGTCACGCACCGTCTCGGCCAGAAAGCGCGAGGCGGACGAATCCAAATAGACCGAGACGCGCACCGGCGTATCGGAATCCTTCTTAACGGACGCGCCCATCTTAAAAGCGCGGGTCAGCTTATCTACGGGAATTTTCATAGCAAACCCCTCCAGCGGTTACGCGGCGCCCGAACGATGCCGCCATATGGATTGTACGATACCCACCGTCAGCAGCTGAATCATCATCGAAGACGAACCGAAGCTAATAAACGGTAGCGGAATACCGGTAATCGGCATCATGCCAATGCACATGCCGATGTTTTCGAAGGTCTGGAACGCCCACATGCCAACGATGCCCACACACGATAGGCGCAAGAACAGCGACTCACACTTAAAGGCGACGCGAATCGTCGAAAAGATCAGCAGCACGTAGAGGCACAGGAGCAAAAAGGAACCGCAAAAGCCAAAGGTCTCGGACAGGAAGGCGAAGACGAAGTCGGTGTGGAACTCAGGCAGAAAGCCGCCGACCGACTGCGTCGCATGGCCCAAACCCTTACCAAAGAAGCCGCCCGAGCCAACGGCGATAAGCGACTGCTGCAGGTTGTAGGCATCGTCCGAATCGGCATTATCGGGGTCGATAAAGACCGTCAGACGGTTCATCTGATACTGCTTGATGAGCACATCGTGGCCGAGCAACGAATCAAAGACCGAATCGAGCGCCAGGACGAGGGCCACCAGGCCCACGAGCAGGGCCAGGGTCGACAGCACCCATTCGCGGCGTGCACCGCTCATGCAGATGACGATGGCACCCGAGACCAACACGACCAGGCCCGAGCCCAGGTCGCCCATGGCAACGACGGCCAAAAACGGAATAGACAGCATGCCACAGAGCTTGACGTAGTCGCGAACGGTATCGATGCGGCCGTTATACTGCGAGCCAAGCGTAGCAATAAAGAAGATGGTGATGAGCTTGGCAAGCTCAACCGGCTGGAATGTCAAGCCGATACCGGGAATCTTGATCCAGCCCGTCATGCCCAGACCGCCCGTATAGGACAGACCCGGAATCTTGGGCGAGAAGATCACGATCAGGTCGATGACGAGCAACGCCGTCGAGAAATTGGAAATGCCGCGCAGGTCGGTACGCCAGACCAGCACCGCCAGCACCGCTCCGATGCCAATTCCCAGCAGATGGCGTGAGAACGAGGCATCGGCCTTAAACTGCGAAGCCGACCAGATAATAATGGCACCGTAGGCGACGAGCGCCACTGTAGCCACGAGCACACCGATATGCACCTTTTGGCGAAACGTGCCGCGCGAGGCCGAAAGTTGCTTGTTGACGCGGTCCAGGCTGCTGCGAGAGCCGGTCTTGGTTGAACGGAACAGATCCGCCGGAGAAAAATCCATCGCAACCTCCTATCGAACCGAAGAATCGCCCGAGGCCGAAGAGGTATCGGGCTCGTCATAAATCACGCCGAGCACGTCGCGCACGACATGCATCGCGGTATCTGAGCCACCGCCGCCCTGCTCCAGGACAGTAGCGATGACATACTTGGGATCATCGGCCGGTGCATAGGCGCAGAACCACGCGTATTCGTCCTCGCCGCTTTTCTCGCCCGTGCCCGACTTGCCGTATACCTGCGGCGTCAGGGTGCCAAAGTGAGCCGCCAGGGACGTCGATGCCGTGTAAATCACGTCGTGCATGCCGTTGCGAACAAGAGCCAAATCCGAATCGCTGTTGATCTTGGCCTCCAGGCGCTTCTTCTTGCCCTTGCCGTTGTACTTATAGGCATCGCCGTCGCCATCGCGCGACACGGCAGATAAAAACACGTGAGGCACGTACTGTTTACCGCCGTTGGCAAGACCCATATAGGCGCACGCCATCTGCAGGGGCGTCACCAGGATGTCGCCCTGGCCGATGGCAATGTTGGTCATATCGCCGGCATTCCACTTGCGGTCCTCGGCAGATGCGTCGGTGAAGTACGACTCTTTCCACTCGGCATCGGGAATACGGCCCGCGCCCTCACTCGGCAGATCGATACCGCAGGTCTTGCCTAGGCCCCAGCGACGAAAGACCTCCTGCAGGCCCTCGGAATGTTTCTCGTCATAAAAGAACGCCTTGCCCATGTCGTAGAAGACGGGGTCGCACGAGTTGGCGATACCCGACTGCAGCGTCATGGTGCCGTGGCCGGAATGCAGCCAGCAGTACTTGCCCCACGACTTGCCCAGACCCGTCCAATAGCCCGTGCAGTTGGTCGTCTGCCCCGACGTGTAAGTTCCAAACTCAAGACCGGCCAGTGCCGAGAGCGGCTTGATGGTCGAGGCCGACATGTACTGTCCGCTAATGGCGCGGTTGAGCAGCGGGTGCGAACCCTTGTCATCATTGAGCTCGGTCCACACGTCATTTGAGACGCCGCCGATAAAGACGGACGGATCGAACTTGGGCTCGCTCGCCATGCCCAGGATCTCGCCATTGTTGGGATCGAGACACACCACGGCGCCGTTGCCGGCATTGCTGTAGCCAGTGGTCTTGGCAAGCTCGATAGCGCTCGCCAGCGCCGTCTCACAGGCCTGTTGGATCTTAAGGTCGAGCGTGAGCTTAATGTCGGAGCCGGCCTTCGCGGGCACGGCGCCGGCCTGACCGGTCACATTGCCCGAGGCATCGACCTTGACGGTCTGCTCGCCACGAATGCCCTGCAGCAGGTTTTCGTAGTAGCTCTCAACGCCCGCCTGGCCCACGATATCGCCCGACTGGTACGTAATCTTGCCAGCAGAAGCATCATCATCGCCAGAGGTTTTCTTATTCTGGGCCTCGAGCTGCTCGGAGGTAATGGTGCCGGTATAGCCCAAGATATGGCATGCCGTCTCGCCATATGGATACTGGCGCTCGGTACGCTCGGCAATCTTGACGCCCGGGAACTCGCCGGCATGCTCCTGAATATAGGCAACCGTGGAACGACGGACGTCCGTCGCGATGGTATGCAGGCTCTGAGCGCCCTCTGTATTGTCCTGAATATTGCGAAGGACCGCCACGTAAGGCATTCCAAGCACGTTGGCAAGATGGCGAACCAGAACCTCATCTTCGGCAAGGTCGCGGTAGGCCACGACAGCAAGTGAGGGACGGTTCTGGACAAGCGCCACACCATTGCGGTCGAGGATGCGGCCGCGCACAGCGGGTGTGGTAACGGTGCGAGTCTGATTGCTATTAGCTTGCTTCTCGTAATAGTCCGACGAGACCATCTGCATGCCCCACAGCTTGACGGCAAGCGCCGCAAACATCGCGCCCACACCCGCGGTGAGGATGGAAAAGCGGCCCTTAAAGGCGGTCGCCGCGGTATTGCCCTCGCCCTCGGTGGCGCGCGGGGCCGTTCCATGCTGCGTATCGTAGGTAAAACGGGAATCGCCCCGACGCATGATGACCAGCGCGACCACGATGGCCACGACCAGCACGATACCGGCGATAATAACCGTCATCTGGGAAGACATCTACGGGCCTCCCCTATTTGAGCTTGCGGGTCTTGGGCTTAAAGCGCATACCCGTCTGGCGTCCGCCACGCGCGGAGAATCCATAGCCGGACTGCGGCACGACGCCGGACATCAAAAATGGAATGGCAACCAGACCCGTCAGGATCGAAGACGGCAGCGCATGGCCGAAGATCGCCACGACAAAGCTCGTCTCCAAACCCATAAACAGCAAGATGATGCTGTAAATCACATTAATGACGAGCGCGAAGGTGCCCACCGTGATGCCGCGCGCACTCGGGGTACCGCCCGTCTGACCAGCGGCGCTGTGCACCAGGGCAAAAGAACCCACGGTCAGCAGGAGCGACATAACGCCCACCGGCACGGCAGCGGACAGGTCATAGAACAAGCCGCTGCAAAAACCGCACGCGACGGCACGGGTCGGGTCGCCCGAGAACACACTCAGGCACACAAGAATAATCATAAAGTTGACGCGACCGCCCGCAATGGAGATCTGCGGTGCGAGGCCTGCCTGCAGCAGCACGCACACGATGGCGGCGATTACAAACGTGCGGGAGCTCATCCCCTGCTCGTGTAAATCCATGGACATGCCCCCTATTCGCTCGAGCCGGAATCGGTCGTCTCGGACGTGTCGGAACTGTCATCCGAGCTCTCGTCCTTCGTCTTGGTCGCAGCATCGCGCGACGTTCCCTGCGGCGTGCTGTTGGCCGTGCTCACATCCTCATCCGAGGCCGACTGTTCGTCAGTCAGCGAGGTAATGACCAGCACTTCCTCGTTGTTCTCGGCCGTTGTCTGAGCGCGCACCACAATGGTGTAGTACACGTCGTTTGCAGATTTCTCAACCGACGAGACGGTGCCGAGCGGAAGGCCCTTGGGGAAAACGCCACCGATGCCAGAAGTAACGATGATGTCGCCAACCTTAACATCGGAGTCGACGCTCACGTACTCAAGACGCAGCGTGCCGTCAGCCTGACCCTGCAGCATGCCCTGGGCGCGCGTGTCCTGCACCATGGCGGACACGCCCGAGTTCTCGTCGCCAATCAGGCGCACGGTCGATGTCTTGGCCGAAACTTCGATGATCTGTCCGATAACACCGGCCGAACTCGTCACAGGCATGTTGATGGAAAGCCCGTCGGCAGAACCCTTGTCGATGGTTACGGTCGAAGTCCAGGCATCGCCCGAAGCACCAACGATACGAGCTGCGGTCGATTTGAGGTTGTAGGTAGACTGCAGGCCGACCAGCCCCTCCAGACGCTCAGCAGTCTTTTGGGCCTCGGAGAGCTCGGCGACCTTAGAGGTCAGCTCCTCATTTTGCTTCTTAAGCTCGTCGAGCGTGTCCTGCGACGCCGTAAGGTTAGAGAACACGTTGCCAATCGCATTGAAGGGAGCCGCCACAGCCGAGCCCACAAAGCGTATCGGCGAGGTAATCGTCGTCACACCCGAGCGCACGGCATGAATCGGCCCCGCCTCGCCCTCACGGATGTAAAACGTGAGCAGCAACACCGAAATCAGGCTGAAAACAATCAACGGGCGCATACCCGTTGATTGTCGCTTGGTATTCAGATTTGTGGAGAAACCCGAAGATCGTGCCAAATGGAATCCACCTTTTGGAAATTAAGCATTGGTCTGGACGAAGCCGCCATCAAACGCATTGGCCTCGAGCACACGGGCACAGCCGTTAACGACGTTATCGAGCGCCGTGGGGCTAACGTTGACCGAAACGCCGGTCTCATCGCGTAGGCGCACGTCGAGACCGCGCAGCAGCGCGCCGCCACCGGTCAGCAAAATGCCGTAGTACATAAGGTCCGAGGCAAGATCGGGAGGCGTAGCGTCGAGTGCGTCCTTGACGGCCTTGGCCATCTCGTCGAGCGGCTTGTTGAGTGCGCGACGAATCTCCTCGCTCTCGATGCGCACGGTCTTGGGCAGACCGGTGATCACGTCGCGGCCGTTGACCTCGACATCGAGCTCGTCCTTGAGTGGCACGGCGGAGCCGACCTTGATCTTGATGTCCTCTGCCGTACGCTCGCCGATGGCCAGGTTGTAGGCATCGCGAACGTGCGTGAGGATGGCCTGGTCGAACTCGTCACCGGCAATACGGATGGACTGCGAAACGACGATGCCGCCCATGGCGATAACGGCAACCTCGGTGGTACCTCCGCCGATGTCGATGACCATGGAGCCGGTGGGTTCCTCGACAGGCAGGTCGGCGCCGATAGCGGCAGCCATAGGCTCTTCGATCAGGTAGGCCTGGCGAGCGCCAGCCTGGATCGTGGCCTCAAAGACAGCACGCTTCTCGACCGATGTGACGCCGGAGGGAACGCAGACGACAACACGTGGACGCGGGGTCCACGGATAGCGCTTCTCGGACGCCTTGTCGATAAAATAGCGAAGCATGGCCTCGGTAACATCGAAGTCGGCGATGACGCCGTCCTTCAGGGGACGAACGGCCACGATGTTGCCGGGCGTACGGCCGAGCATGCGCTTTGCCTCGATACCGACCGCCAGGATGCGCTCGTCGTTCTTGTCGATGGCAACAACAGAGGGCTCGCGAATGACGATGCCCTTGCCGCGCACGGAGACAAGCGTATTGGCGGTGCCAAGGTCGATGGCAAGATCGCCCGCATAGCTACCGAAGAACATATCCATCAAAGAAAACAACGCAACTCCTGATGTGTTGGATGATTGCTGGAAAACTACTAGCTCATCATACTAGCGCAAGCCCGGCACCTCACTTGCGGTGAAGCGCCGGGCAAAGCTAAATCCCATAAGGTCACTACTGGTTGTCAGCAGCCGAGAAATCCATATCGAGCGAGGAAACGGCCCAGCCGATATGGTTGTCGGAGCGCACGAATTTGACGGTGTACTCCTGCTCGCCGCCCTTGGACAGCGATGCCTTCACCTTGGCGGTCGTCTCGGTCATGGACTGATCCATGCCCTCGACGGACACGGTGGCACCCTGCGGAATCGAGGAGATGATCATCGACTTAGCGTCCTCGGACAGGCTCGAGGCCAGACAAGACTCGGCCTTTGCGGTGTCACCGTCGCCAGCAGCCTGGAACAGATCGGTGATAACCGACTCCTGCGAGGGGAAGCCAAAGCCGCGCGTATAGGCAAAGCCCAGACCGCCCGCGGCGATCAAAATGAGCAGAAGCAGCACGATGAAGACTTTGAGACCCGTGTGGCGATGGCGACGACGAACCTTGGCCTGCTTGCGGTCCTGACGGTCCTGCTGGACCATCTCAGACTCGGACAGCGTAAAGAAGCCGGTGTCCGAGGGATCAGGCATAAACTGACCGGTCGCGCCCGTAGGATCGAGCGGATCGACGGCAGGAGCGTCCATCGCGGGCGCCGGAGCCGTGGCCATAGCCGTTTGGGCAGACAGCGCGGCAAGCGAATCGTGCACGCGGGCAAGCTCGTCGGCCTGCTCGGAGGTGAGCTGGTAGATGCCATCGGCAGTAGCGGCGTTAAAGGCGTCGAGTGCGTCGGAGGGACGGCCGGCGGCAGAAAGCGCCTGACCCATGCCGGCGTTGAGCGCACGCGTGTCGTCGCGGGGGCCGGCAAAGTCGATAGCCGTGCGGTAGGTCTCCACGGCATCCGCCGGACGGCCGAGCTTAATGAAGCAACGACCGAGCTCGCCGAGTGCGGCGGCAGGAGCCGGATTGGCGCCGTCGATGGCGGCCTGACGGAAGGCAGTACCCGCGTTGGCATAGTCGCCCGACTGGAACAGCGCGTTACCCAGGCCCAGATAGGCCTTAAACGGCGTGGCATAGGAAGCATCCTGCGTAGCAGCAGAGAACGCCTGGGCGGCCGTCGTGTAGTCGCCCACGGCGGCGAGCGCCTTGCCGCGGTTGGTGAGCAGCGCGCCGCGCTTGCCGTAGGTGCCGTCGTTGAGGGCGGCGGCATAGGCCTCGGCGGCCTCGGCATACATGCCCAGGTGCATCAAGGCGTTGCCACGAAGGTGATCGGCCTCGCCCATAATCTCATCGGGAGTCTTTGCCGCCCCAAGCATCTGGGCTGCAGCGGAAAAATCACCCGCGCGGTAAGCGGCGCGGCCCTGTTGGATCAGCTGGCTATTCAAGGAAGTCCCCTTTACTCGTGAACGATCTCGACATGGACGATCTCGTCGCCGGCACGCAGCTGCGAAATCACATCGAGACCCTCAACCGTGGTACCAAAGACGGTGTAACCGGAATCGAGGTTATGCTGGGCGCCCAAGCAGAAGTAGAACTGCGAACCCGCGGAATCGGGGTCCATGGAGCGTGCCATGGCAAGGGCGCCATCGACATGGCTGTTGCGCGGATTAGTGGCAAACTCGCCCTTGATGCAGTAGCCGGGGCCACCGGTACCGGGCATGCCGTCGGGGCCCTCAAGACCGGCAGCGACGTCGGCGCCGGACATGTCGCGGGTATTGGGGTCGCCGCCCTGGATGACAAAACCGGGCACATAGCGATGGAACTTAAGGCCATCATAGAAACCCATCGTGGAAAGCTCGCAGAAGTTCGCGACATGAATGGGAGCGCCCTCGCCGGTAAACTTGACCTTGATGGTACCCTTCGACGTCTCGATTACGGCGCACTCGTCGCCGACAAGCTGATACTCGGGCGTGTAGAGCTCTTTCTTAAAACCAAACATGTGGTTCCCTCCTCGTGCGTTTAAAGCATATTTGTACGAATTGTAGCAATAAGCATGGGCTTACATCAATTGCGCACGTAGGTTATGCCGACTATGGCGAACTAATTTTAGGAATGCTGCTGCGGCTTCCAGGAGCCCACGTTGGCGTCGTACTGATTCAGCGCGCTGTTGCCGCCCTGCGCGATGGGCGCCAGGATCTCGCTTTGGTGGGAGCTCATCGACTCGCCATCGGGAATGGCCAGCGAGATATCCCAGCTCTGGCAGATCACGTCAACGCGCTCATACATCCACTCGGCAAGCTGCTTTAAGTGGGCGATGTCGTCCGCATAGACCGTATCGTCCTGTACTTTCAGGTTGTTGAGCTCATCTTGCGTCTTTTTAATCTGGTCGCGCAGGGCGTAAGCACTCTGCGACAGCTCCTGACGGGTGGACAGCGGCGTTCGGAGATAGCCGTTGTTAAAGGAATCGATGACCTCGCCGATCTGGTCCTCGTCAGCATAGGACACGATGGTCTGGTACAGACCGTCGAGCCTGGTATAGAGCTGATCATCGGTGAGCACGGTTTCTTCTTGGACCACCTCGGCAGAATCGTCCTGCTTGGTATCGTCCTCAGTCGCCTCGCCCTTTTGGCGCGTGGGGAAGGTGGTTTGTGCAGCTTGGCCAAACTGGTCGTAGAAGCCGGGCATAACACCCATGGGATCGGTCGTCACGAACCAATAGGCACCGCCGCACACGACGGCAAGGACCGCGATGATAATGAACGGCTTGGGAATATGACGCTTGTGCTTGTGATAGGCGTCCTCGTCGGGGTGCACCTTGCGCTTGGGTTTTTGAGCATCGTTATGCAGGGAAACGGGCATGGGAATATCGACCTTGGGGATACCGAAATCCTTATCGAAAGCCGGCAGCACGCAGGTCTCATTGGGGTCGGCGGCGTCTGAAAGCACCGCAGCGGCAGAGGCCGGCGCATGCGGCACCTCGGTATCGATCTGCTCTTGCGTTAGGCGCGGAAAGCCCGCCGTGCGGCCCGCTGCCAGGTCGGATGCTGCCGCGTCCTCGGAGAGGATACCCGGAGCGGGGCGTCCGCATTTGGGGCACGTACGATCATGCGAAGAAAGACGGGCACCGCAGCCCTCGCAGAACACGAACTCGGTGTGCTCGGGACCATCGCCCGGACCCACATAGGCGTTGCAGTAGGGGCAGAACGAGGCGCCGTCCTCGATGGTCTTTAGGCAATGCGGGCAGATCACGGCATCCTCTTTTCGAAGCAATTCAAACAATCGAGGTTAGAGCATAACATCGCCACGGCCCCACAGGAGCAAGGCACCAATTCAACATCGCCAGGGCGCGTAGCTACTTCTTCTTTTTGCTTGGCATCGAAACTTTGATGCCTTGGGCGGACTTGGTTACGCGGGAGCGCTTGGCGCCCGTGGGCTTCTTTTTCTTGGGCTGGGCCTGGGCCACGCCCTCGAGTGCGCGGGCCTCGGCCTCACGAACGGTGCGAGCTTCGCGGCGCTGCGCCATGTCGGCGGCGACGCGCTTGGCAAAACGCTCCGCCGTCGAACCCGTCGAGCTCACCTTGCCACCACCGCGACCCAGGCGGACGCGAACACCACGGCCAAAACCAGTTGCGGCATGACGACGACGCGGCTTGAGCGAATCCATCATCGTGGCGAGCTTAAAAAACACCGAGCAGGTAAAGACCACGACGGCAGCCAAGATAACCATCTGGCCCATTGTCAGGTTGGCAATAGACAGCAGCTCCGGGAATCCGATAACGCCCACCAGGATGCCGGCGACTACAAACACAAAGAGCACCACACGTAAGGGCGTGAGAGGCTGCGAGATGCGCCAGATCAGGCTGACGCTCGCCGCGCACGACGTAAGCAGGCACATCGTAGACAGCGTGAGCTGGCTAAAGCCAAACACCCGCGCCACAAAGATATCGAGCGCCGCAGCCAAAATGACCGCAATCGACGCCGGCAGTGCCCGCTTGAGCACGTTCGTCAGGAACGATCCCTTCACGCGAGCATTGTTGGGCTCCAGGCCCAACACAAAGCCCGGCGCGCCAATACAGAAGAAGTTAATGAGCGTCATCTGGATGGGCTCGAAGGGGTACGGCGGCAGCGCGATGCACAGCGCCGCCAAGCCCATCGAGAACAGCGTTTTGGTCAGGAACAGCGCCGCGGAGCGCTGCAGGTTGTTGATGGAGCGACGGCCCTCGGCCACCACGGCGGGCATCGAGGCAAAGTCGTTGTCGACGAGTACGATCTCGGCCACGTTACGCGCGGCGTCGGAGCCAGCCGCCATGGCGACGGAGCAGTCAGCCTCCTTGAGCGCTAGCACATCGTTAACGCCGTCGCCCGTCATGGCCACGGTGTGCTCGCGGCGCTTGAGTGCCTGCACGAGCTCGCGCTTCTGCTGCGGGGTCACACGACCAAAGACATGGTAGCGGTCCACTGCGGCATCGAGCTTGGCCGGCGTATCGAGCGTCGTGGCGTCCACATAAGCGTCCGCCCCCGGCACGCCCACCACGCGCGCAATCGACGACACCGTACGCGGGTCGTCGCCACTGATCACGTTGAGGGTCACGCCCTGCTCGTTAAAGTACCCGATGGTCTCGGCGGCCGAGGTGCGGATCTCGTCGCGAATGGTCACAAAGCCCACGGGCTCTGCCTCGCCCACCATATCGCCATCGGGCGTAAAGCCGTCCACGCAGGCCACCACAAGCACGCGGCAGGTGTCGGCAAGTTCGGCCACGCGGTTCTCGACCTGCGAAAAGGCGCGCTCTGAAAGCACAAATTGCGCCGCGCCCATCACATAGGAGCCCTGCGCAAACGAGGCACCGCTCCACTTTTTGGACGACGAGAACGGAATGACCGACAGCGGCTCAGACACCTCGACCGGGCGGTCGGCGTAGTAGTTGAGCAGCGCCTGGCAGGTCTCGTTGGCATCGGCCGAGGTCGCACGTGCGACGTTAGCCAGAGCAAAATCGAGCACCGTGGTATCGACGGGAACGGCGGCGTCGCCCTCCCCCGCACCCATACCCTCGACCGGCAGCGGATAGGTACCCTCGACCTCCATGCGGCCCGACGTGATGGTGCCCGTCTTGTCCAGGCACAGCACGTCGACGCGCGCGAGCGTCTCAATGCAGTAGAGCTGCTGCGCGAGTACCTTGCGGCGGGCCAGGCGCACCGTGGCGATGGCGAGCACCGACGAGGTCAGCAGCACCAGCCCTTGCGGGATCATGCCCAGCAGGGCGCCCACCGTGGACAGCAGCGCCGACGAAGGCACATGACCAGCCAACAGCTCGGAGAAGCACCACGAAAGCGCGCTATTGCCTAGGGTTCCCGCGGCATCCCACAGCTCGCTCACGCTCGAGGCAAACAACGCCAAACCGAGCGGGATCATGATGATGCTCGCAAAGCGCACGATGGCGTTAAGCGCGTTCATGATCTCGGAATTGACCTTTTTGACGTACTTGGCCTCGTTATTAATTTTGGCCACGTAGTTGTCGGCGCCGACATGGATCACGCGGGCGCGCAGCAGACCCGAGTCGATAAAGCTGCCGCTCATGAGCTCGGAACCGGGCTGTTTCTTAATAAGATCGCTCTCGCCCGTCAGCAGGCTCTCGTTCACGAGCGCCTCGCCCGAAACCACCACGGCGTCAGCGGGGATCTGGTCGCCGCGCCCCAGGCGGATGATGTCGTCGAGCACGATCTGGTCCAGGTCGAGCTCCACCTCGGAGCCGTCGCGCACCGCGATGGCCTTCTTGGAGGTCAGCAGCGTGAGCTTATCGACCATCTTTTTGGAACGCATGGACTGAATGACGCCAATAGCGGTATTGAGGAACACCACGAACAGGAACGTCAGATTCTTAAACGAACCGGTCAAAATGACCAGGAACGCCAAGATCACGTTGATCAAATTGAACAGCGTGCAGAGGTTCTCGATGATGAGCTCCTTGACCGACTTGGTCTTGAGCTCCATGTTGCGGTTGATCTTACCGGCGGCGATGCGCTCCTCGACCTCGGCGGTCGAGAGTCCGCGCTCGATATCCGTTGCTGCCATACCACGTCCCATCACGTCGCGTCGGTATAAGAAAAACCGCCCGGACCATGCGAGGTTCGGACGGTCTCACGTTCGATGGTGCCCCATGTTGGATTCGAACCAACGGCCTTCTGCTCCGGAGGCAGACGCTCTAATCCCCTGAGCTAATAGGGCCAACGCTTGGCATTATACCCAAGTGCACCACGGGCTATCAAAATAAAAGAAAAAGCTTTGCAATTCCGAGGAAGACGCGGCTCAACGGCCCACTTTAGAAGGCAAAAGCGAGTCAGATAGTATAAACTCTCATGCACCATATGTACACGGCTCGCGATGCGGGCCGTTTTTGCAAGGGTTATCCATCGAGGTGAGAGGCACACCATGATTGCAATTTTAAAAGAGAGCGCCAGCGACGAGGCCGTCAGCCATATCGTCAGCTGGATTGAGAAAAAGGGCCTGAAGACCGATGTCTCGCGCGGCGAGAACGAGACGATCATCGGCCTGGTGGGCGATACGACCAAGATCGACCCGTTCCTGCTCGAGTCCATGGATGTCGTCGAGCGCGTGCAGCGCGTCTCCGAGCCGTTCAAGCGCGCCAACCGCAAGTTCCACCCCGAGGACTCCGTCATCGACTGCGGCCACGGCGTACATGTAGGCGGCGATCAGTTCCAGGTCATCGCCGGCCCGTGCTCCGTCGAGGGCGAGAACCTCATCCGCATCGCCCGCCGCGTGAAGGCCGCCGGTGCCACGATGCTGCGCGGCGGCGCCTACAAGCCCCGCACTTCCCCGTACGCCTACCAGGGCATGGGCCCTGCTGGCCTGGACCTGCTGTGCGAGGCGTCTGCCGAGCTCGACATGCCGATCGTCACCGAGATCATGGACCCGCGCGACGTGCAGGTCTTCCTGGACAAGAAAATCGACGTCATGCAGATCGGCGCCCGCAACGCACAGAACTTCCCCCTGCTCAAGGAGGTCGGCAAGACCAAGACCCCGATCCTGCTCAAGCGCGGCATGTCCGGCACCGTCGACGAGCTGCTTATGGCAGCCGAGTACATCATGAGCGAGGGCAACGACAACGTTATCCTGTGCGAACGCGGCATCCGCACTTTCGAAACCCGTACTCGCAACACCTTCGACCTTAACGCCGTGCCGGTGCTGCACCATCTGTCACACCTGCCCGTCGTCGCCGACCCCAGCCACGCCACCGGTTACACCCGCTACGTTGAGCCCATGGCGCTCGCCGCGACTGCCTGCGGCGCCAACGGTCTGGAGATCGAGGTCCACGACGAGCCCAGCCGCGCTTGGTCCGACGGCGCCCAGGCCCTCACCCCCGACCAGTTCGACGACACCATGCGCCGCATCCACGCCATCCGCGAGGTCGTCTGCCAAGAGACCATGGAGTAACCCATGGGTACGGTGAGAAACGCGCGCGTTAACCAGGGTGGCCCCAAGTGCGCCGGCGTCGTGGGCCTGGGCCTCATTGGCGGCAGCTTTGCCCGCGGCTATGCGCAGGCGGGCGTCCGCGTGCTGGCCTGGGACCCCGATGACGACGTCATGACGGCCGCCAGCATGGGCACTGTCGCCGGAGAGCTCAACGACGAGACGCTCGGCGAATGCGACATCATCGTCCTGGCTTGCTACCCCGAGGCCTGCATCGAGTGGCTCGAGGCGCACGCCCAGGCGCTCGCCGACGCCACCGACACCGACGCCATCATGGGTCCCGTGGTGATCGACACCGTGGGCGTCAAGGGCATTGTGTGCGAGCGCGCCTTTGAGCTTGCCCGCGAGCACGGCTTTTACTTTGTGGGCGCGCACCCCATGGCGGGCACCCAGTTCTCGGGCTACGCGCACTCCCGCGCCGACCTGTTCCAGGGCGCGCCGCTCGTGCTCGTGCCGCCCGCGGTGGACGATGCGCTCAAGCTGGAACTTTTGGGCCAGGTGCGCGAGATGGTACGCCCCTTGGGCTTTGGCAAGTTCAGCGTGACCAGCGCTGCCGAACACGACCGCGTCATCGCCTTTACGAGCCAGCTCGCGCACGTGGTATCAAACGCCTACGTCAAAAGCCCGACCGCCCAAGTTCACCACGGTTTTTCGGCCGGTAGCTACCGCGATCTCACCCGCGTGGCGCACCTCAACCCGCAAATGTGGTCCGAGCTCATGATCGACGACGCCGACGCACTCGCCTTCGAGATCGACCATCTGATCGAGTCGCTTGGCGCCTACAGCCGTGCACTCAAGGACAGCGACCAGCGCTATCTGGAGAATCTCCTTGCCGAGGGCGACCGCATTAAGCGCGCACTCGACGACGAGGCCTCCCACTAGACCACCTATCACGCCAGGTCGAAAGGACCGAAGCTTATGGCGATTACCATCGATATCGACACCGCACGCCCCTACCAGGTCCACGTGGGCACGTTTTTGCTGGAGCAGGCAGGACCGCTCGCTCGCGCCACCGCCGGAGGCACTCGCGCCGTCATCGTGACGGACACCAACGTGGGTCCGCTCTACCAGATGCCTGTCAAACAGAGCCTGGAGGCGTCAGGCTACGAGGTAAGCATCTACACCTTCGAGGCCGGCGAGGCACACAAGCGCGCAGAGACCTACATCAACATCTTGGAGTTTGTGGCCGAGCATGAGCTTTCGCGCTCCGACGTGATCGTGGCGCTCGGCGGCGGCGTCGTGGGCGACGTGGCCGGCTTTGTGGCCGCCACCTACATGCGCGGCTGTAAGTTTGTGCAGATCCCCACGAGTCTGCTCGCCATGGTGGATTCGTCGGTGGGCGGCAAGACCGCCATCGACCTGGCTGCCGGTAAAAACCTCGCGGGCGCCTTCTGGCAGCCGAGTGTTGTTATCGCCGATGTTGGATGCCTTGCCACCCTCACGCCCGAGCAATTCGCCGACGGATGCGGTGAGGTCGTCAAACACGCCGTGATCGCCGATCCGGAACTCTTCACCGAGCTCGAGAAGACCCCGCTCACGCTGGAGCTGCTTAACCGCGATGTCGCCCGCGTGGCGCTCATCATCGCCCGCAATATCGATATCAAACGCGCCGTGGTCGTTGCCGACGAGCGCGAGACCAACCAGCGCAAGCTGCTTAACTTTGGGCACAGCGCTGGACACGCCGTCGAGGCCTGCGAGCACTTTGAGCTCGGACACGGCAACTGCGTGTCGATCGGCATGGGCATCATCACGCGCGCCGCGGCCCTGCACGGCGTCTGCGATGCCGCACTGCCCGGTCGTATTGAGGAGCTCTGCGCCCGCCATGGCCTCAAGACCCGCTGCGAGCTTTCCGCCGATGCCGTCTTTGCCGAGGCGCTCCACGACAAGAAGCGCGCGGGCGACACCATCGACCTGGTGATTCCGCACGGCATTGGCCGCTGCAGCATCGACCGCACGCCGCTTTCCACTTTCCACGAACTCATTGCCGAGGGCCTCGACCAGAAGGGAGACGCATCCGCATGCTAGCCCGCATCACCCCGTCCCCGCTCAAGGGCACCGTTCCCGCCATCGCGTCCAAGTCGATGGCGCATCGCCTCATCATCTGCGCTGCGCTTGCCAACGGCGAGACGCACGTCACCTGCAACACTACCTGCGCCGACATCGAGGCCACGGTGCGTTGCCTTACGGCCCTGGGTGCTCGCATCGAGACCGTCGAGGACGGCTTCCAGGTCCACCCCACCATGAAGAGTGTTGAGTTTGGCCTGCTCAAGGCCCTTGCCGGCGGCACGCTCGATTGCGGTGAAAGTGGCTCCACGCTGCGCTTTATGCTGCCTGTCGCCTGCGCGCTGGGTGCGGATGCCACCTTCGTAGGCCAGGGCCGCCTGGGCGCCCGCCCGCTCTCCCCGCTCTCGGACGAGATCATCGCCGCCGGCTGCGACCTACAGGGTCTGGGCGGTTTTCCGCTCAAGACGAGCGGACGCATGCGCCCAGGCACCTTTGTGCTGCCGGGCAACGTGAGCTCGCAGTACATCTCGGGCCTGCTGCTGGCAGCCCCGTTGCTCGCTCAGCCCTCCTGCGTGCAGGTATGCGGCCTTATCGAGAGCCGCCCCTACATCAACCTGACGATCCAGGCCATGAAGGCCTTCGGCGTCGAGGTCAACGTCGAGCGCATCCCCGCCAAGGACGGCCAGCCCGAGGTCACGAACTTCCGCGTGAGCAGCGGCTCGTACCGCACGCCCGGCAGCGTAGCCGTCGAGGGCGACTGGTCCAACGCCGCCTTTTGGCTGTGCGCCGGTGCTATCGGCACCGACCCCATCACCGTCGAGGGCGTATCCCTGAGCTCCGCGCAGGGCGACCGAAACGTGCTCGCCGCGCTTTCGCGCTTTGGCGCCCGCATCGTGCGCTCCACCAACGCCGCCACCGTGCAGTCCGACAAGCTCGCCGGCTTTGAGATGAGTGCCCACGACATCCCCGACCTGGTGCCCGTCATCTCGGCCGTGGCATCGCTGGCGCAAGGCCGCACATTCATCCGCGATTGCGCCCGTCTGCGCATCAAGGAATCCGACCGCTTGGTCACCACCACCCGCGAGCTCACCGCATTGGGCGCGCAGGTGCGCATTGCCGGCGATGACCTCATCATCAAGGGTGTCGATGCCTTTACCGGCGGCGAGGTCGATTCGCACAACGACCACCGAATCGCCATGATGGCCGCCATTGCCGCGAGCCGTGCCACCGGCGAGGTCGTGATTCACGGCGCCGAAGCGGTCAACAAGTCCTATCCCGATTTCTTCGACCACTACCGCCTGCTGGGCGGCAAGGTCACACTCGAGGAGGAATAACATGTCCTCGACCTTTGGCAACGTCTTGCACTTAAGCATCTTCGGCCAGTCGCACTCCCCCGCTATCGGCTGCTCGCTCGATGGCATCCCGGCGGGCATCGCCGTGGACCAGGAGAAGCTGCAGGCCTTCCTCGACCGTCGCGCCCCCGGTCGCGACGAGACCGCGACCAAGCGTCGCGAGGCCGATGCCGTCCACATCATCGCCGGTGTTGTCGATGGACATACCACCGGCGCGCCCATCGCCGCGATTATCGAGAACACCAACACGCGCTCCAAGGATTACTCCGAACTGCGCCGCAAGCCCCGTCCGGGACATGCCGATTACCCGGCGCGTGTGAAGTATCACAACATGCACGATGTCGCTGGTGGCGGGCATTTCTCCGGCCGCCTAACAGCACCCCTGTGCATCGCCGGCGGCATTGCGCTGCAGGCACTCGAGGCCCGCGGCATTCAGGTCATGGCGCACGTCGCGCAGATCGGCGGCATCTCCGACCTGCCGATGGACGATATGGTCTATCGCGAGGCCGACCGCAAGGCGATCCTTACGAACGATCTGCCGTGCATTGACGCCGCCGCAGCCGGCCGCATGCGCGAGGAGATCCTAGCCGCGCGCGACGAACTCGACAGCATCGGCGGCATCGTGGAGTGCGGCATTTACGGGCTTCCCGCGGGCATCGGCGACCCCATGTTCGATGGCATCGAGAACCGCATCGCTCAAATCGCGTTCGGGATTCCCGCCGTAAAGGGCATGGAGTTTGGCATGGGCTTTGCCGTGGCCGCCATGCGCGGCAGCGAGAACAACGATCCGTATCGCATCGATGCCGAGACCGGCGAGATCGAGGTCGAGTCCAATAACGCCGGCGGCATCCTGGGCGGTATTTCGACCGGAGCGCCCGTCATGTGGCGCATGGCCGTAAAGCCGACGCCCTCGATTGGCCGCGAGCAGCAGACGGTGGACATGGACGCTATGGAAAATGCCGAGCTCTCGGTCCACGGCCGCCACGATCCCTGCATCGTCCCGCGCGCCGTCCCCGTAGCCGAGGCAGCCGCCGCCCTCGCGATCTGGGACGCCCTCCTCGAGGACGCCGCCCAGCTCTAAAAATCTCTGGGGGCTAACTCCGGCCCCCACGCCCACCCAGTGATTTTTCTGGGACGGGGATTAAAAAATCATTAAGTACACAATGATTTTTTAATCCCCGTCCCAGAAAAATCACCGACACGTGAAAGGGGTCCCTATGGACCTTGCTGACATCCGCCAGACCATCGATGGCATCGACACCACGCTCCTCAACAGCTTTGTCGAGCGCATGGACATTGCCACCGAGGTCGCCAAATCAAAGATCGAGATGGGCAAGGCCGTCTTTGACCCCGCCCGCGAGCGCTCCAAGCTCAACAACCTTGCCGGTCGCGCGCCCGAGCGCTACGAGGCGCAGACCATCGCGCTGTTCCGCCTCCTCATGAGCATGAGCAAGGCCGAGCAGCAGCGCTATATCAACGAACTCAAGGGCATCACGGTCTCGCAAAAGGCCCACGCCACTGCCGAGGCCTTCGACACGCCCTTCCCCCAGACTGCCAGCGTCGCCTGCCAGGGCGTTGAGGGCGCCTACAGCCAGATCGCCGCGTGCAAACTCTTCGACGTGCCCGATATCGCGTTCTTCGACACCTTCGAAGGTGTCATGCGCGCTGTGCGCGACGGATTCTGCGAGTTTGGCGTACTGCCCATCGAAAACTCCACCGCGGGCTCGGTCAACGCGGTCTACGACCTGCTCGCACAGTTCGACTTCCACATCGTGCGCTCGCTGCGCCTCAAGATCGACCACAACCTGCTCGTCAAGCCCGGCACCAAGCTGCAGGATGTTCGTGAGGTCTACAGCCACGGTCAGGCCATCGCGCAATGCGCCGGCTTTATCGAGGCGCACGACCTGCACGCCACCAAGTATCTCAACACGGCCATGTCGGCCGAGATGGTCGCCAACTCCGAGCGCACCGACGTCGCCGCCATCGCCTCGCGCAGTTGCGCGGCGCTCTACGGCTTGGAGGTGCTGGAGCCCAACATTCAGGACTCGGACAACAACTACACACGCTTCGTCGTCATCAGCCGCGAGCCGCGCGTCTACCCCGGCGCCAACCGCACCTCGCTCATGATCACCACAGCCAACGAGCCGGGCGCCCTCTATCGCGTGCTCGAGCGCTTCTATGCGCTCAACATCAACCTCATCAAGCTCGAGAGCCGTCCTATCCCCGGCCGCGACTTTGAGTTTATGTTCTACTTTGATCTGGACTGCCCATTTGGCAGCAAGGCCCTCGACGACTTGCTCGACTCCATCGATGACGTGTGCGAGAGCTTCACCTACTTTGGCAGCTACACGGAGGTGCTCTAGATGACCGATACCGCCGCAACCCGTCCCTACGGCGTGCTGGGCCGTGTGCTGGGCCACAGCTACACCCCGACCATCTACAAAGAGCTCGCTGGGCTTGAGTACGTGCGATTTGAGCGCGAGCCCGAAGATCTTGAGGCTTTTATGACGGGTAACGAATGGGAAGGCACCAACGTGACCATCCCCTACAAACGCGCCGTCATGGAATACCTGGACGAGCTGAGCCCGCTGGCCGAGCGCATGGGCAACGTTAACACCATCACACGCTTGCCCGACGGCCGCCTGCGCGGTGACAACACTGACTATTTCGGTTTTCAGTGCCTAGTTGAGGAGTTGGGCGTAGAGGTTGCCGGCAAGAAGGCCCTCGTGCTCGGTGCCACCGGTGGCGCGGGTACTACGGCCAGTATGGTGCTCGGAGATCTGGGTGCCATCGTCGTACCCGTGGGTCGCACGAGCGAGGTCAATTACAGCAACATCGCTCAGCAGTCCGATGCAACGCTGCTCGTCAACTGCACGCCCGCCGGTATGTTCCCCCACTGCCCCGACGCTCCCTGCACGCTCGAAGGCCTCGATGCGCTCGAGGGCGTCATCGACATTGTCTACAACCCCGCCCGCACGGGTCTGATGCTCGAGGCCGAGCGCCGCGGCATCCCCTGCATCGGCGGCCTGCTCATGCTTGTTGCCCAGGCGGCACAGGCTGTAGAGCGTTACACCGGCCAAGCTACCCCGCGCAAGCGTATCTTGGACGTAACGGAGCGTCTGTCCCGCCGCGAGCAGAACATCGCGCTGATTGGCATGCCGGGCTCGGGCAAGACCCGCGTGGGCGAGCAGATCGCCCAGCTCACGGGTCGCGAGCACATCGACTTGGATCGCGCGCTCGAGGAGCGTCTGGGCATGCCCTGTGCCGACTTTATCGTCGAGCGCGGCGAGGCGGCCTTCCGCGAACAGGAGACGGCTGCGCTGGCCGACATCTCCAAGCGCAGCGGCCTGGTGCTCTCCACCGGCGGCGGCGTGGTCACACGCGACGAGAACTACCCGCTGCTGCACCAGAACAGCCAGATCGTGATGCTCAACCGTAAGCTCGACGAACTCGCCCACAAGGGTCGCCCCATCACCGCCCGCGATGGCATCGACAAGCTGGCCAAGCAGCGCATGCCACGCTACCGCGCCTGGGCCGACTACATCATCGACTCACGCGATTGCGCCGCCAACACCGCCCAAGCCCTCCTCGACACCCTCTAACCTGCCAAAAAGGGACAGGTTTATTTTGACAGGTTTTATCTGGGCAAACGCCGAAGATCGCATGGCCAGCCACGCCAACCAACCGCAAAGGAAGCAACCATGAAAGCACTCGTCATCAACGGCCCCAACCTCAACATGCTCGGCATTCGCGAGCCGGGCATCTATGGCAGCGACAACTACGACCGCTTAGTGCAGATTTGCCAGGAAGCGGGCGCTGCACAGGGCTTCGACGAGGTCGATGTCTTCCAGTCTAACCACGAGGGCAGCATCGTCGACAAGATCCAGGAGGCCTACGGCAAGGTCGACGGCATCGTCATCAACCCGGCGGCCTACACGCACACGAGCGTGGCGATCCTCGATGCGCTCAAAGCCGTCGCCATCCCGGCCGTCGAGGTGCACATCAGCGCCGTAGAGACGCGCGAGGACTTCCGCCAGGTGAGCTATGCACGCCTAGCCTGCTTCGCCACTATCACTGGCGAAGGCCTCCAAGGCTACGCCCACGCGTTGGAGCTGCTGAAAGAGTATCTGCTACACTAATCCATGGGACTAAATAATCAGGTTTGTTTGTCCCAAAGCTTAAGTAGCTGTCCAATTGACATACAAAGGAGCATATCCATGTCCCAGTACGATTACCTAGTCGTCGGCGCCGGCCTCTCTGGCGCCGTCTTCGCCAACGCCGCCAAGCGCGCCGGCAAGTCGGTCCTGGTCATCGACCGCCGCGACCACATCGCCGGCAACATCTACACCGAGGACGTCGAGGGCATCCAGGTCCACCGTTACGGCGCCCACATCTTCCACACCTCCATGAAGGACGTCTGGGACTACGTCAACCGCTTCGCCGAGTTCAACAACTACGTCAACTCGCCGGTAGCCAACTTCCACGGCAACATGTACAACATGCCCTTCAACATGAACACCTTCGCCAAGATGTGGCCGGGCGTCGTCACGCCAGCAGACGCCCGCACCAAGATCGCCGAGCAGGTGGCCGCCGAGAACATCGGAGAGCCGCAGAACCTCGAGGAGCAGGCGCTGTCGCTCGTCGGCCGCGACATCTTCGAGACGCTCGTGAAGGGCTACACCGAGAAGCAGTGGGGCCGTGATTGCAAGGACCTGCCCGCAAGCATCATCAAGCGCCTCCCCTGCCGCTTCACCTACGACAACAACTACTTCAACGACCGCTACCAGGGCATCCCCATGGGCGGCTACACCAAGATGGTCGCCAACATGCTCGAGGGCGTCGAGGTGCGCTGCGGCGTGGAGTACAAGGAGCTGGCCGCCGCCGAGCCCGACATCGCCGCCAAGACGATCTACTGCGGCCCCATCGACGCGTTCTACGACTTTAAGCTGGGCACGCTCGAGTACCGTAGCCTGCGCTTTGAGACCGAGACGCTCGACGAGCAGGACCACCAGGGCGTTGCCGTGGTCAACTACACCGAGCGCGAGGTCCCCTACACGCGCATCATCGAGCACAAGCACTTCGAGTTCGGCACGCAGGAGAAGACCGTCATCACGCGCGAGTACCCGGCGGACTGGAAGCCCGGCGACGAGCCCTACTACCCCATCAACGATGCCAAGAACGAGGCCCTCTACAAGCAGTACGAGGAGCTGGCGGCGCAGGAAGGCGACGTGATCTTTGCCGGACGCCTGGGCGGCTACAAGTACTACGACATGGACAAGGCCATCGCCGCGGCCTTCGAGCTTGTCCGCAACGAACTGGGCGTGGAGCCGACTGAGGCGTAGAGACAAAGGCGCATTAGCTAGCCACCATAAGCAAACAGAATGCCCGGTGCAGCGCGAATGCTGCACCGGGCTGGCTTTGGGCATCCCCATCATTATGGAACTCTTAGCCACCGGACTCGTTCCGCTCTTCCACACCGCCATGCTTTCAGCAGCGTTTATGTTCCTGTACGGACTCTCGCTCACTACGGGCTTTATCCTGGACTCCGTAGCCAAAGTGGACAGCAAGCAGTGGGAACTGAGGGTAAATGCGGAGAGCACCGATTAATACCCTTGCATGAAATCACAAAGTTATAGTTTTGAATTAAAAAATAGGAGTAATGCTGATTTTGATATCAGTTCAACTGAGTCCATTCATACAGAACCTGGTTCCGTAGGTAAGACGCAGGCGGCCTTTCAATCATTTCATTAGCTTGATTTTCTATTCTGGTCAACCGAATGCGACCTTCATTTGAAATACCATAATAGTCAAAATATGCCGTAGCTGTTTTATATAGATCTACGTTCTTTTTCTGCATATCGATTAGTTCAAGAAGACATTCTTCCGCATCATCTCTCATATCCATGCAATATAAGGAACCAATCTTTAATAGCTGTAACTCAGAAGTTACACTTCGCAAGCGTAAAGAATCAGCAGTATCCACAACACTGGCATATTCGCCCTCGTCACATAATCTGAGCAAATAATTCTCAGTCACTTCGGGGTCTTTTTCAAAACACGAAGGACCTCTATCTCCCACTTCAATCAAATAGCTTCTATAACATGTAATGATCGTAAGGCCGAAGATTATCGAAAGACATAAGAGGAGGCAGCCTTTATTAGCCCAGTTAGTAAATCCGAAGGATAATTCTTTTATAGAATATTTTTCATTTCCGCGAGACAAAAACAGAACTAACAGTAAATCAATGAAACCGAATTGGATGTCAATATCAACCATAAAATGAAGCAGCATTAAAACAATGCCAGCAACCAAGAATGAGCTATGGGGAATATTGCTACGCTCCTTAAATATGCAGATTATACGCGTGATACAGAACCATAAAAATGCAGTAAGCGCGAAAATGCCACCGTCAAGCAGAATTTGAAGATAGCCACAATGGATGACATTGGCAGAGTATTGCGCACTTTGAACGAATCGATACGATTGTCGCCAAGCACCAGGGCCGATTCCGATAAAAGGGCTAGACCCAGCCAATCTAAGTCCATCGTATATTTGAATAATTCGCTCAATAAATGTCTGCACCGACTCCACAATACGCCCCGACATCATGTCATAAATACACAATATGAGGACAAGCCCAAACACGGCGAGCAAAAATGAGGCCATAGACCGCTTTTCCAATATCAAATAAATCATAAGGCCAAAAACGACCAATATGGCAACGGCGACCGAACGCGTCAGGACAAGCGCAATAAATGGCACTAGACAATCAATTTTTGTAAACAAAGGACTATCGAGCAGCAATAAAAATGAAAGCGCAAACCAAACGGCAGCGGTATTAGCGTATTGAAAAAACGCCTGAAGACGACCAGCGCTAACATAACCAAAAAAAGAAGGGAAAACAAAAAATAGTAAAATAGCAGCTGCAGAAGAAATGAAACAGATGTAGCGTAATCCCCCAATCAGGTAATTGAAATCAAAATCATCAACCGAAGTAAAAACAAATGACGAAGACAGGAACATGCAATAAGGGGCAAGATGAGCAAGCGAGTAAGAGCCATAACCGCATGCAAAAGAAGATATAAGCCCAAGAAATACCATGGCAGCCATGCTTATATTTCTTTGGAAATTTAGAATTTCGAATTTTGAGCGATCAATAACGATAATAAACAACAGAAAAAAAGAAGCAATAAAAGAAATGCTAGAATTATAGCCCCCCTGGAGTAAAAGAATAGCCCCGAGTAAACACAATAGCGTCCATTGAGTTCTTTTATTCAATTCAATTACCTCGTCGTATATAAATAAAAAACGGAGACCCCTGATGGAGTCTCCGTTCAACCCAATCAGCAAGGTTTACACGAGACCATTTGCATCCATACGATGCAAGAAGGCAGCCATATCCTGCCTAACAACATCCGACATTCCACGGAAGGTTCGGGTGCCATTGGCCTCAGCCCAACCCTCTGATACGCCATTCTCCGAAAGCCAAAGGACTTCCTCATAGTGAGGAGTGGACTCGTTAACGTCAGAAAACGGGTTCGAGCTCGAAGCGACACCGCCCTTGTTCAAGTAATCCGAAAGACGCTTAAGGAAAGCAGCCATATCCTGACGCTTAACGCTATCCATGCCCCTAAATTGATAACCAGAGGATACCTTCCATCCAGTAGAGATTCCAGTCTGCGCCAACCAGCAAATCTCCTTATAGTGGGGTGTGGAAGAAGTCACATCGATAAATGGTGAAGTTGCAGGTGCAACAAATACGGGAGATCCGGCTAGACGATAGAGAAATGCCGCCATGTCCTGACGCTTAACGCTATCCATTCCACGGAAAGTACGCGAACCGTTCTGTTCAAGCCAACCTTCAGATATTCCACTACTAGCAAGCCAATGAATATCCTCTGAATGAGGAGTTGAACTATCAACATCAGCAAACTTGATATTTCCCTCAGAACCCTGTTCGGTCTTTTCTGAAGTATCGAAGAACCACCAAAGACCATCTTTCTTTACAAGCGCGAGATTTTCATTTTCAAAATCAAGGTCTTCGTAAGCATCATATTCAAACGGGACAATGACGGTGCCATCGGTCTTGATTAGGCCCCATTTACCATTATTATCCTTAGCCCACCAAGCAGCGCAAGAAGAATGATATAAAGAACCTGGAGAAATATAAGACCTTGATGACTCAACGTTCTGCATGCAAACTGAAACGGCATTAGTCCCAATCATAAAGCGGTCGAGACCATTAGACGTTAACAAATAAACTGGTGAAGAGGGGGACATTTCGCCAGCAATCAACTTACCGCCACATAACTGCATAAAAGCATAAGAATCAAGTGTACCAACAGTCTTTTTATGGACTAAATCGATAAATGTCGTCGGCTTTGCGCTGCTTGATTCGTTGAATTTATGAATCGAAATGAAACCATCAAGGTAAGAAGGATATACCCAATATGAAACCATATCTCCACAATCGTTCTTACTGCAATGATCTTCATACAGAATATCACCATCTAAATTCAACAGTCTGACGACCCAATCTCCAGACTTAGCATCATTTGACGTAATGGCAATCGCTGGAGCCGAATCGTAGCCACTAGAAGATGACCCGTCGTAAGCAGGGCATAAATAAGCGTTTGAATTATCGCTAAAACCGGGAACAAGTTTATCTTTTATCACGCTACCGTCCGCGTCAAACAAAACACTCTTGGACGTCTTAGTGTCAAAGTAAACATAACGCCGCGATCCGTCAAAGGAATCAAAGCCCTCCGTGTTCAAATACAGCGCATCCGAATTATTGCTGAATAAAGATTCAATCCATTCTGCACGATCGCCATTGCAGGAATAAACCTCCTTCCATCCTGATTGATCATTTTTCTGAACGAAAACGAATTCACCAACGATTTTGAAGCTGCTGCAATCATATAGATGTTTTACAGCCCCTTTGTATTCAATTTCTACCCTCGAGCCGTGACCGTCAGCAGTACTGCTTCCAGAGATATAGCGGACTAGGAAGGCAATTCCATTTCGATCGAAACCAGTTTGATAATAATTGCTTGAAGAGGGAGATTCATCAGCTACAAACTCACCCAAAACTCCGTCATTAATCTTAAAATAGCCTTGACTCCAAGCTACATTTTCAGAACCTTCTTCACGAGTGCAATAATTAACGTTAAGACAAGTATTGTCTGAACCAAAATTAAAATAACATTTTTCACATGAAACAGGCATTACCGAAGAGCTCAGCTTGGTACCAGAATTAGTGTTATATAAGGTAACCATAGTAGATTGATTTTGAACCATCGCTTTAGCAAACAATGTCGCATCCTGTGAAAATTCACCAGTCACATCACCAGCTTCAGCATTGGCAACAATTTTCTTCTTATTAATGTCATAATAGCCACTATTCTGGGATTTTTCTGATCGTTTCCGTAAGACAGCGGAACGAGGCCTTTGTCGAAGTGATAGCCGGCACCGTAGACGCTATTTGAAATATGAGTATCAACACCAGAAACAGTATCCAAGAGAAGATTTCCAAGCGAGTCGACCAAATCGATATGATCGCCCTTACGCATGATAGCAGCGCCGTTCGACACGCCATAGACATCGTCATACACAAGACCCTTTGAATTGGTAATGCCCTTGGCGGTATATGCTTCAGATGCTACGGGTGCCAAGAAAAGTGCGATGAGGCCAACGAGAAGGCCATATACGCCCATTCTCAAACGAATTTTCATAGGAACTCCTTTTTTCACTTTCCCCCACCAATAAAACAAATCTAGAGTATCAAATATATTAGGAATATGAACTTCCGATTAGGCAATTTTCGGTAAGCGTGTTAAGCAACCGAAATAAGCTACAGCAAACCGCGCAAATTATAGAAGCTCGCGAAGGCTCATTCGATGCATAAACGCAGCCATATCTTGCCTCTTCACAGAATCCATGCCACGAAATGTGCGAGTTCCGTCAGCCTCAATCCATCCCTGGGTAATTTCATATTGAGATAACCACAGCACTTCATGACGATGCGGGGTATCAGCCACAACATCAATGAATGGGTTTACGCCCTCTCCGTAATAAGGATGACCGAGATAGACGGACAAGCGGTTCAAAAACGCAGCCATATCCTGTCTTTTTACTGAATCCATTCCGCGAAAAGTTCTTGAGCCATCCGCCTCCGTCCACCCGCTAGAAATGCCCGAACTTGCCAACCAAATGATTTCCTTATAATGCGGGGTTGACTCGTCTACGTCCGAGAAAAAGCAACTTGCATTATTCGAAGTTATCGAAAAATCAGGGCTACCGGCAAGACGATACAAAAAAGCAGCCATATCTTGACGTTTCACGCTATCCATGCCTCGAAACGAATAAACCCCATTTCCTTCGTCCCAACCAGTCGAAATACCTGTTTGATAGAGCCATAAAATATCTTCCGCATGTGGAGTAGAAGGATTTACATCTGAAAAATGATAAGACGGGGTTGCCGGGACATCAGGATTTTCAGAAGTATCGTGCACACAATTCGAGCAAGGCGTTCTACCTTCGCTCCGTGCTTCGCCAAGAGACATTGATATGGGGTTTTTCATACCAGAACAGTCGATTACATAATGATATTTCGTACCAGTTCTTGAACAATATACCGTTCGGTTTAAATCAACAGCAAACGCAGTTTTCGGCGCCAATGCTAAGGACGTTGCTATAGCAATAGTAATTATTAGCACTATAATTGATGGTAATAAAAGAACGCGAAAATACCCTCGTTCTGCATTGAAATCAATTTCATTCATAGGGACCCTCCTTAAACAACTAATTTAACAATCTAAAATTCGTTTATAGAAATCAGAAACACTACTTCGAATTCGATCTCTATATCTATTACGACTGTCAAGATCTTCAAAACCAAAACCGGGAGTCTCGGGGATGCTCTCGAGTGAAATTTCATTCCATCGGGAGCCCATCCTTAAAACAGCGTTTTGCTTAATTGGGTAGTATTCTTCGTCAACATTAATAAACGCACCCGAACAGCCAAAAGAAGAAGCAATGAGATGTGGATGATACCGAGATGAAATCCACTTCTGATCACACCGCACCGGCAGACCTTCCGAAAGCAACTCAAGGGTAGAGTAAAAACGAAGGCTGTTTCCTCGACCAATCAAATAGTCATATATGTATCTGTCTATAATGGGATTACATTCGACTACCCCGACAAGGTCGATGCCAGGTTTAACCCCCCATGCTTTAAGCGTACGATCAACCGCATCAAATACCAAACTCGAATCACAACAAAATTCATGCTGAACACAAACCATATATTCTGGCAACAATTCACTTGCGTCGGTTTGGATGCAATCTTCCAAGCCGTTGATAAAGCAGTCATCAACATCTAAGCGTAGATTGCGAACGCCATTAAGAGCATCATAAGTATCAGCATCACGAACCCCAACATAATCGAAGCTCTCAAAAGCAGCATTGACATACGATAGGTCATCTTTCGAAAGCGGCATCAACCCCAAACCCGTGGCAATAGCTGGAATTCCATGGTCTGTGGCCCAGCGCCCAAGTTCCAAACGCGCCAAATTAGGCTTCCAGGTCCCATTTAAATACCCGCCGCCCAAGTAATGAACGCCGGCGATAGCGTCCTCAAGCAATTTGACCCCACTAGCGTAGTGGGGATTTCCTCCTTGCCAGTCCAACGCTCGCCTAACAGCGAATGCTATCTCAGAAACTGATTCGAGATTATGGTTGCCTTTAACAAATTCATTTTCGAAAGTAAGGCGCGCAATAGTGTCAACGCAGACTAAATTCTTATGAATACCGTACAAAATAGCTGCAGCGGAACCCGGCCTATTACAGTCAAGAATGACCGGAAGATCGGGATCAATACTCGAAATATACCGAAGCCATTCTCGGGCAATAAGTTCATCACCGTAATTCGGCCATCCGGGCTCGCAAATCAAATATAAGGCCTTGCGTTGGGGTCGAGGTTGACGACTCTGGTCAAAAGAAATAAGTTTTTGGCCAATAGAACCTAATAAGCCCATCAAACCTCCGCTTCAAATAAATTGGTGTACAGTATTTTAAACCAGATGACAGACCAGAAACGTCAATGATCCCAATACAAAAAGGCCGGGCAAGCGACCCGGCCTACTCTTCTCTGGTGCTCCATGGCGGATTCGAACCGTCGACCTTGGGATTAGAAGTCCCCTGCTCTATCCAACTGAGCTAATGGAGCCTGAATGTATACTAACAAAAGTACTATATGGCGATAGATATAAAAAGCGAATCAACCATGAAAAATGGTACGAACCAAACGGAGTAATTATCCCGTTACGCCACCGAGCGAAATTGAATCATGAAAAATCCTTAGCAAATGAGCAGCTTCTTCGCGCGACAAACGAGCAGAATTCACTCCATAATCAATAAGCTCACCGAAACCAAAATGCCGTTGCAATAAACTCAGCCATTCTATGGCATCAGAGCTCGACATGAGCTCGTCGCCATAAAAGGAATCCCGTTTAGCATCGAACTCAGGCAAATAGCCTTCATTCTTAAGCCAATAAATCGCAAATGATCCAGGCGAAGAAATGTCAACGTCCAAGAAAGGATTTACAAACTGATTTTTATCCCCGTCTCTTACATTGGGATCCAGTTCTTTGACAAGTCTAAAGACAAAAGTAGCAAAATCCTGCCGTTTAATCTTTTCCTTTCCCCTAAATTCTCGATGAGTATTATCTATAGCCCATCCCCTTGTAATTCTCTTTTCTACCATCCAATTAATATCCTGGGCGTATTTCGAATTCCGATCAACATCAATAAAATCAAAGCTGAATTGATCATGATAAGCGGAACATACAGTACGAACAGGGCCATCCATACGTAACTCGCCTTTTTCAATCCATATCGCACGCTGACAAATGCGTTCAACTTGCTCCATAGAGTGAGACACGAATAGAACCGTCACGTCACCACTCTCAATGAAATGCTGAATGCGACGCTCGCACTTCTCTTGAAAAAAGACATCTCCGACCGAGAGTGTTTCATCGACAATCAAAATGTCAGGTTCAGTTATAGTGGCAATCGCAAACGCGATGCGTGCAATCATGCCCGACGAGAAATTCTTCAGAGGCATGTCGACGAAATTATCGAGTTCAGCAAAATCAATAATTCCATCAAAGTTTACATCGATAAACTCCTTGGTGTACCCAAGCAGCGCACCGTTCAGATATATGTTCTCACGCGCGGTAAGCTCGGGGTCAAAGCCCGCTCCAAGCTCGATAAGCGGCGCAATATTCCCGTGAACCTTAACCTTGCCCTCGCTGGGTTCCAAAACGCCGGCGATGATCTTAAGCATCGTAGACTTGCCGGAGCCGTTAGTACCAACAAGGCCAACGACCTCACCGCGATGCACATCGAACGAAATGTGCTTAAGCGCACGGAACTCCTCAAAGAACAGCTCGTGCTTAGCAAGCTTAATGAAATACTCTTTGAGGTTCGTAAGCGATTCAGACGCCATGTTAAAGATCATGGTGACATCTTTGACCTCAACAGCAAGGGGCTGCTTGCTGTAATCAATAGCAGATTCAGTCATGAGCAGCACTCCTTAGATGTAGAGGATAAACTTGTGCTCGGTCTTGTGAAAGACGGCGTAACCAATAGCAAGAGCAAGAATAGCCCAAACAACACACAGCCAAAAGGTAAGCGCAGAAGGCACGGTATTAAACAGGAAGATATCACGCATAAACTGGAGGTAGTTGTACATGGGGTTCACAACCACAAGGACCTGGATCCAATGTGCCATTTGGCTGATAAAGTCTGTCGTCCAGAAAATCGGCGTCAAATACATCCAAGCAGTAATAACAACGCTCCACAGATGCATAACGTCACGGAAGAAGACTGCCAATGCTGACAGCATCATGCCCAAACCCATACAGAAGCACATGAGCAACAGCAGGCAAACCGGCAGAAGAATTAAATGCCAAGTAGGAGCCACGCGGAAAAAGAGCATAACAAGGGCGACGGCAACCAAAGAGAAGGAAAAGTTGACGAGCGAGAACAACACCTTCTGCACCGGGAACACCCAACGATGCACTTTGACCTTCTTCAGCAACGAGGACGCCCAAATGATAGACATCAGCGCCTGGTTCGTCGATTCGGACATGACGGAGAACGTTACGTTACCGACAATCAGGTAAAGCGGATACAACTCGGGGGTAACAGAGCCATTACGGCCTTGCGCGAAGATTGTCGAAAACACGATCGACATAACAATCATCATCAGCAGCGGGTTAAGCACGGACCATGCCACACCCAGAACACTGCGACGATATTTAATCTTAAAATCTTTGGTGACAAGCTGCTTAAGAATGAACTTGTCCTTTTCAAAATCATTTTTAGCGTGAGAGGCCGGTTTAGCCACCGCTTTCTGACTCTCTACGTTGTCAGCCACGGACCATCTCCTTGTCTCGTAAAACATAACAGTGGAAAGTATAGCCCTCCCACGTAGACGATAACTCACCGCAACAAATCTGGAGAACTAACCCATATCTAATCAAAGGGGAAGGCGATAGGTATACTTTCGACCAGATAAGTCATTAAAGGAGGTCCTATATGGACTATTCGAATACCGCCGTCATAATTCCCTGTTACAACGAAGCGTTGACGATTGGCAAAGTTGTCGACGATTTTCATCGAGAGCTGCCCGGTGCAGTTGTCTATGTTTACGACAACAACTCGTCCGATGACACTTCGCAAGTCGCAAAACAGCACGGGGCCACGGTGCGTCACGAGCCTAGACAAGGCAAAGGTAACGTATGTCGCCAAATGTTCCGTGATGTCGATGCTGAATGCTATCTAATGGTTGATGGAGACGACACTTACCCCGCCGAGGCGGCAAAGGCGCTTTGCGAGCCCATCCTTAACCGCGAAGCCGATATGACCGTTGGCGATCGCCTGTCAAACGGCACCTATGCCGAAGAGAACAAGAGGGCCTTCCACGGCTTTGGCAATAATCTTGTTCGCGCCATGATCAAGTGGATTTACGGCTACAGCTTCGACGACGTGATGACCGGCTACCGAGCCATGAGCAAACCCTTCGTCAAGACCTTCCCCGTTTTGAGCGAGGGCTTCCAGATTGAGACCGAGCTCTCCATCCACGCTGTCGATCACCGCTGGCGAATTAAAGACGTGCCGGTGGAGTATCGCGATCGGCCCGCAGGCTCCGAGTCCAAGCTCAACACCGTTAGCGACGGCATCAAGGTCATCGCAATGATTGGAACGCTCTTTAAAGACTATCGTCCGCTCAAGTTCTTTACACTTATAGCGCTCATCTTCGCCATCATAGGCCTTGCCCTCGGAATTCCAATTGTTATGGAGTACTTCCAAACCGGCTTAGTCCCCCGTTTCCCCACGGCCATACTTGCGGCCTCATTCATGTTCCTGTGTGGGTTGAGCCTAGCAACGGGACTAATCCTCGACTCAGTAGCAAAAGTCGAAAGAAAACAATGGGAGCTACAAGCCTATAAAACCTATTCAAAATAAGAAGAGGTCCGGACTTAATCCGGACCTCTTCTTATTTCAGACCTAAATACTGTTCCCAGAACTCTCGCGAAGTCATGTACGGCATGGCATCTTTCCATGCCCCCCTGACGCTCTTGCCCTCTTTACGATATCGCGCCATCAGTTCGTGCTCTCGGCGGCGAATACTCTTGAACCGCGCTCGATCCATCGTGCGGACCGACCCCTTCTCGCGGGTCGGATCAAGAAATACCAGCGTCTTGCAACGCGTCGAATTGCCTTCAAGCGTACAGCTGCCATTCTTAACTGCATAGCCAGGCTTTCCGCGCAACAGCGCATCGGGAAGATAGTGCTTGTCGTAAGGAATAGATCTCCAATACTTCATAAATTTCGAAGGATGGAATTCCAGATTAACATTAGCGAGCACTTGCTCCGTAACCCCAGCCTTGCGAAGAAGCTCTGGATCCATTTCGGAAACAGGAATAAGCTTTTCGTTTAACCTACCCTTGCCGATCATCGTCGCGGCGCCATCGAGCTTCTGGAGATACTCAGGGCCACGCAGATAATCCTCAAAGCCATCGAGAATAAACTCGGCAGCCTGATAGTCCATATCGCGCAAGTTCTGACGTACCCCTCGCTGAATACGAAGGACAAACATCTTCTCATCAGCACAATCATCGAGAGCAATCATAGCGAAGAAGTTGCGGAAGTACTGGTAGCAGTCAACCGAAGCGCGGAAACGCCCCTCAAAGCTTGCATGCCACACGCAAATGCAATTCATGGTCATGTAGACAGGCTTATTGCGCATGCCAAACTCAACGTCGTCGCAGCGGATAAAGAAAGGCATGGGAAGGCCGTTCTTTTCGATAGCCTTCACCGGAATGCAGCTATACCACCAAGCCCCATAGGCCTGATCAACTTCAACGTTCGTGCGTTCATTTTCGAGGATGTCAGCCAGCTTGCCGACATTCAGATCATCTTTTGCGCGACGATAAGCACCGGTAGTCGCCACATACGAGACATCCTCAAACTGACGAGTAGGGTCCTCCATTGAGAGCATGGCGCCGTTAATAAAGGCATCCTTATACTTGCCTTTAGCAAGAGAGAGGAGATTGAACGTGCGGATCAAACTCTCGGGCATAATAGAGACATCGTCATCCATCAAAATGATGTGAGTGTACTGATCAGGAGTTTCAGTAGCCGCCATCATTCCACGTGCGAATCCTCCCGAACCCCCCGTGTTGGGATTCGGGAGAACAGTGACCAGCTCATCGGAAAGTAATGCAGAATCGAGCGTCTGGCCATTGTCGACGACAAACATGTGGAAGTGGTCGCGAATCGGACCGTCCTCTTTAGAGATACCCTCTTTAACAAGATCGATGTTGGGAATGATATATCTCTCATTTTTAAACGTTGTCGTAGACAAAGCGAGGTCAACACGATTTACCTCGTCCCCATCCACCGTTGCGGCATAACAGCCCTTAACCAAAGTCGCGGTAGTCGATTCCTCGGAGGATATAGAGAACCCAATAAGGTCAAAATTCTCCAGACAGACACTAATGGCCAACGAGCCCAATCCAGTCTCAGGAGAAAAAGGAACCTGTTTAATTTGCACTGGATCGAGTGACCCATGTTCTACGCCATAAATGTGCACAAGTCCCGATCCATCAAGAACCAAATTCAGACAGACCTCATCGAGCTGCGCGTATTGACTCCATTTCAAAGCGGAAAATCCGTTGACATACGTCATAAAGTCAACGGTTCCGTTAATCTGCAAGCGATTCCCGGGAAGGGAGCGCACAATACTGCCACGTTCAATCCGATAATAGAGCTCCGAGTGGGAAATCGCGTGGTCATCAACGCAGCACACTATGTTGGCTAACTTATAATTAAGTTTCAAAATAAACTCCCATACTTACCTTCGAGAAGATACAAGCAATAACATTATCGCCTAAATTGACTGTAAGTCGCGCACCCCTGCAGTCATCTACAGCACCTTATGAATAATGTGAAACATCGTGTATATCTATATAATGAATCAAGATTCTTTACAAGAAATGGAGATTTAAATGCCCCTGATGAAGTTCGCAAATGTACTCTTGGAGCACAGCGCACGCGCAGTCAATTATCCCTCTTTGTATTGTCGTTCAACTGAACCCGTTGTCTTTCTTCCCGATAGTGATGCCTGGGAACTCAACGGCGAAGGCGAATTTGACTTCAGCACTTATTTCAACGCGCTTTCGATTAATAAACTTAATACTTATACAAACGCACAAAAGTATTATCTTCACCTCGAACTAAAGGGCGCTTCGTGCGAGGTGGTGCAAACAACCTCTGATAGATTTTCATCATGTCCAATTGTTCTTGATGCCACGAAAAGATGCATAGAGAAATCCGACTCCTTTGTTGTTCTAGATACCGAACTGGTAACGAGCGATGACACAATTCTGGTCGGTTTTATCATTCGCACTACAGGACCCGTACAAATTCGAAATAGCTACTACTCAGTCTTGACGGATCAGCCCCTAAAAGACGTTGAGCTTGTTTTGGCTACTACAACCTTCAAAAAAGAACAGTACATTAAGTCCAATATCGAGCTTGTCAAAACGGCAATCCTTGATAGCGCCGACCCAATCGCCGACCACTTTAATATGCACGTAATAGATAATGGCAGAACGCTCGATTCATCAGCCCTGGAAAACGGTCATGTCCATATTCATCCTAACCAGAACGTTGGCGGCGCAGGCGGCTTCACTTACGGGATGATTCTTGCCAAAGAGCAGAAACCGAAAGCAACGCACGTTCTGCTTATGGACGACGACGTAGCTGTATCTCCAGAGAGCATCAAAAGAACTTATAACCTGCTAAGGATAGTAAACAAAGACTATAACGAAGCGATGATTAGCGGCGCAATGCTGAATTACGGCATTGCTGATCAACAGTGGGAAGACACTGGCTATATGACCCCTCTCGGCTCTTTCTCCCCCGCTAAACCGCCCTTATACCTATCCCGTTTTGAAGACATTGTTTACAACGAGACGTTTAGAATCCCTAAAAACATTCGTGACACCAACGCCCGCTACGCGGCATGGTGGTATTGCTGTATACCGATGAGCGCTATAGAAGAAAACGGATTGCCTCTTCCCTATTTTGTTAGGTGCGACGATGCGGAATACGGCGTTCGATGCAAAAAACCTTTTATGACGATGAACAGCATCTGCATCTGGCATGAAAGTTTTCATGTTAGATACAACGCGGCGGTCGAGCGCTACCAAACAACGAGGAACACGCTTATTGCCAAATTCACCACTGGATTCGGAACAAACTCTGATTTCATGTACGAATTAAAAAATAACGTTCGACTCGAGCTCAAAAAGTATGGTTATAAAAATGCCAGCTTAGTTCTTGATGCATTCGAGGACTTCATGAAAGGACCCGATTTCTATAGCGAAATCGGAATTGCCGAGAAAACGTTCATGGAGGCAAATAAGAAGAAGGAAGCAATGGTTCCATTCAGCGAGCTAGAGAGACAAGCTCGCAAGATAGGAATTGAAGGCTTTTCCATTGATAATATTGATAGACAATTAATTGCTGGAGACAAGCCACGATCGATTTCGCAAAGATTTGTCGATTTTATCACCGACAATAGGCAAAGAATTCTAACAGGAGATGGTTCTGGATTTGCAGTCATCCCCGTACACGGTTGGGAATATCCCGCCGGAGCAATCCGAGGGAAAAGGTACATTATTGTTATTGACTGGTACAACCGAATGGGCTGTATTAGGACAAAAGATACCGAGGAGTACGCCAAGCTCCTTAAGCGCTACAAAGCCGATGTTAAACAATTCAAGGAATGTGAGAAAAAGCTTGCTGAAGCCTATTCTCAGAGTAGGCCAACCGTTACATCGGACGAGTTTTGGAAAAGGTATCTTGGAATCTAACTTGTTGGCTAAGCCAACTGAGTAGTTGCACGCCTGTGCATTACAGAATATCGCGAAACTTCATCGCTGATACTATGCTGTGCGCCGTAGCCGGCAGGGGCCACGGCGCCCTTTTTATTGGTAGCGTCCGATCGCGTCGGAAATGTTGGTGTAAGCGCGCCGAGGGTGCTCAAGGAGGCGGAGCCCGACGCGCTCGCGTACCTTGACTTCCCGCCGTCGCACTGGAAGCGCCTGCGCACCAACAACGTGCAGGAGCGCGCCAACAGGGAGATAAAGCGCCGCTCGCGCGTGGTGCAGGTCTTCCCGTCGGAGAGTTCGCTGCTCAGGCTCGTGGGCGCCGTCATGTGCGACCAGGCCGAAACATGGTCCGGCTCGCGCTACTTCTTGGAGAGGAAGATGGCCGAGATGCATGACGCCGCGTTCAGAATGGGTGCCGTGGGCGAGCACGACTGGGCGGAACTGGAGAAGACGGCCAGAAAGATGATCGAATCCAGCCTGGAACTTGCCGACAGCGTGGAGGCGGCCTAGGATATCAACTGATTCCGGATATCGGACACAGGGGCCGCAAGGGCCCTTACACCAACTTTCTCGACACTACCCATCATACTCGAGAAGTGCCGTCCGAGGGCCGAGACGGTGCTGGATGGGGCCGAACTGGAAGCCCATACCTACCCCCAAAGAAAAGAATGCGTCGCAATTTCGTTATGCCCGATATGCTTGCCTAAGACCAAAGCAGCGTGCTATCGGAAAATACAGATACAAACCCCGCGTCTAATAAACATCAGTTAATTCATATAAACGTATATCATCTTTGCTGTAAATCAATTTGAACCCAGGAGTATCTGCATCTATTGACTGTATTCCTGACCAAAAATCAGGATCATAAACACAGTAAAAGGAACTTGAGTCTGACGGACTCACACCAGAATCTAATTGCAAAACATACCTAATATGCTTGTCCAAAACCTCTTGCTTTACAGCTCGATTCGACGTGTATTCATGAATACGCTTGCGAAGAAGAGTATAAGAATCCGAGGGGTCCTGTGCGGAGGACTGCCTGTACAGTAGATTAACGTTAAAAAGACCGTAGAAGAAAGAGCTGCCATCTAGTGGGTTATTCAATACTACATATTGTCGATCAAGCATATCGGCAATTTTCGAACCAGCCGACAGTTCATCTTTATCGAGCATCAAGGTCTCAACCGCACCATTTACAAACGGTTTGCCGTTTAACTCATTAATAGAACTCAACGTGCACCTTAAATAACTAAAGGCAGAAGACAGGGTAAACGAGCCGTTCACCACGAGAGACGGCCCAAAAGCAAATCCGAGAAGTAATAAAATACATAGACCTGAATATACGCGCGGTGATATACCGGTATCAGGTTTTGATGCAGCATAATGATATAGATGCCTAAATAGCAAAGACATTCCTCTTGCAGCAAAGGGAATAAGCGAAATGACAACAATTGCAGCAATTCTTCTTGAATCTGTATACCAAAAACCCGTAAGCAATTGCTTTAAGTAGCCATCCGTTGAAACATCAACAATATAAAGAACACCCGCGAATATAGCAGACGCGATGAGCCAATTGCTTTGGTCTTTTCTACGAAAACATGAAATTAAACCAAACTGGACTAGCAAGCAAACTGGAAGCTGGGCAGGAAAATCAAAAAATGACAGAGTAAAAAAAGATGAAACAGCAGTACCAAAAGACTGGAAAGCTGGCCAATTAAATGAAACGGTCGCATGGAGCGGAGGCAAATAATAGCAAATAACCCAAACAGTGACCACCGCTAATATCGCAATGCACGCTACAAATAAATGGCTGGGCCACGATTTCTGTTTACCCGAGCACTTAGAGCACGTATAGACTGATTTGACAATTAGTGGAGCAATCACTACGCCAGCGGTAAATAAGGAACCAGGATGAGTAAAAGCCAAAAGAATAAGTGCGAGAATGAAGGCAATCGCGGCATGAGAAATGCTGCCTTTTCTGTTTACCAGCCGATCTGAAAGAATAATAGCAGACGATATCGCCGCAGGCACAAAAACAAGGCTGAAAAGATTAGCCAACAGCGAACCAAATGTAATTAGACCCCAGGGAAAAGCAACAAAAAAATATGAGACAACACAGCCAGATAGCTGAGCAACATTATCTTCTGGATAGCATGACGAAATCAGGCTTCGTACAGACAGGCATAAAATCGGACATAGGGATACAAAAATTATAATGTTCAGAGCCTCACTAGGAGAAATTGAAAATATCTCGACGAGCAATGCCGCAATAGAGTGCATACCAGTCGGATAGTAGCTGGTACCATTAAACAGAACTGAACTGTCCCTATAACAAGAGCTAAACAAAACGCCATATAACTTGGTATTGCTAAAGGATCGCACTGTGGAAAGTGCAAACGCGTTATCAAAATAAGGTATCACAGAGCTCGGGCCATCAAGATTTTTAAGGTAGATCCAAGCAACCAAGATAAGTGAGACCAACATATATACGACAAATACACAGAATGAAGTTGCCGAAACGTTATTAATGCGCTGCAATAAACACCGACGATTATTTATAGCAAAGACAAAAGATAACATCACCAATAAAAGGACATACCAATACCAGGGCACGGATATTTGTGCGACATAGGATAGCAACATCGCCAAAAACAACGCCATTAAAGAGAAAATAGGCGATAACGCCACAAGAAGATGATTTGGAATGTCAAATTTTGAAAAAGAAATAAGACCAGGTAAATACAACGAAACAGTAAGCGCAAATGACACCACAATAAAATAAAGCCAGTTGATCATTAGAATCCAGTTCGATTAAAACCATTAGATTATTGCCCCTGACAAACTGTCAATTTGATCGACTTGAGGCATCCTCTAAAACTTTTTCAAGAAGCGCGATACGCTGAGTAAGGTTTTTCGTAGCTACAACCAAACGACTAATCGCAATACTCAAAGAAAGACATATCAATAAAAGCAAAACAACAGCTACTACCAAAACAAAGTTAGAAGCCGTAATAAACCCAATCCAGTCTGAAATTAGATAAACCAAATTAGGTGCCAAAAGGCAGAGAAGAGCGATACAGCATAGAAAAATCCATAACAAGGAGTACTTGAGAAGAAGCTTCCCCTTCGAAACAAGATTGAACACGTAAAGCAACAAAGAAAAAAATATTAGAGAAGACCCAATTCGAAGTGCAAGGCTCATGATTAACCTAATTTCGCTTAGTCAAGCAAGCAATCGATATTGCAAGCGACACTTTTACCATGTAATAAATCGAAGAAATACCGCCTATTGAAGAAACACCGCCTTGCCGCTCGCGCATTTTGACTGGAACCTCGCTTACCGTCAGACCAGCTTTAAGTGATGTGGCAATAGATTCCGGTTCTGGATAATCGTCCGGATAGTCCCCACAGAACAAGCTGATTGCTTTAGGACCCGATGCGCGAAAACCAGAAGTTGGGTCAGTAATTATATGCCCAGTAAATAGATGCAGCCAGAAAGAAAGCCATTTAATTCCCATTCTACGGAGTCGAGTTGACTTGAATCCATCTTGCAAAGATAAAAACCGAGACCCAATAACCAAATCAGCGCCATTTGAAATCTCTTCAACGAGCATAGATATATATTTGGGATCATGCTGTCCGTCGCCATCAACCTGAACGTCAACATCATAGCCGTATCGTCGAGCGTATTTATGCCCAGCCTGAACAGCACCGCCAATACCAAGATTCTGAGGTAAATCTAGAACATTAATACCGTTTGATTTACATATTTCAAGTGTAGAGTCTTTTGAGCCGTCATTAACAACGACGTAATCAAATCCCGCTTCGACTACCGCACCGACAGCAGCCTCGATATTAGCCTCTTCGTTATATGCGGGAATAATCACCAAAACTCGTGGATCCGTTAGCATCAATGAACTCCATACAAAGAGCGGTTAATCAAATAGAACTTGCTCTATTCTATCTAAACAAACACGCCTCGAAAAATGCTCACGATAATAATTGAAGCCATTGGATCCCAAAGCATCAGTAGCATCTTTATTCATTGAGGCAATTTTTACCATATTTGCAGCAAGCGCATTAACATCTGAGGGATTGGAGACAAACCCGCATTTAGCAGAACGGACCGCATTGGCCCCTTCGCCGCGCATTACAGCAAGTATTGGTTTCGAAGACGCCATACAACTTGAAATCTTCGCCGGAATAGTAAGCTCTAGCTCGGGATTGTCGGCGAATGGTGCAATCATTGCCGTTGCAATATCTGAATACATGGGCACAACTTCAGGATCTACGCGCCCAATAAACAAAATGAACTCGCTCAGTCCTTTATTTGCAACGGTCTTCTGCAATTCCGCTCTGGACATGCCATCGCCAAGAATTAGCAGTCTCATCTCAACAGAACTATTTTTGATTGCATACGAGAACGCCTCAATAACTGTGTCAAGACCCTGTGCAGGAGTTATTGATCCGGCAAAAAGGAAAACACACTGACTTCCAAATTGCGACCTCAGCTCCTGTGAAACACTCTTTTGTTCGTAAACCTCCTCACAGTGCTGAGGTATTACACTTATCAAAACATCCGGATTCAAAGGTTTAATCCTATGAAATAAGTTGTCAGCCAAAGAGTCACTCAAGGCAATCAGCTTATTACAGACGGCATACTGCTTGTCGCAAAAAGATTTGGCAAAAGCTCTCAGAAAGCTATTTTGGACATTTATAACGGTATACAAATTTTCAGGCCAAATATCCAACACATACGTGACAAGAGGACATTTATTTCGCCATGCAGCAAACCTAGCCGGAATTATCATCAAAATAGGACTTGTGTTATAGCAAAATACAACGTCGTAATTATTTTTGAGGCTCAATGCCTTGAGAGATGCAGTAATCGGCCAGCTAATATAGTTCAGGAAAATGCGGACCGAAGTGTTTCCCTTTCGGCGTATTTCACCAGACCGAAAGACAGACGCACCATGGTAATCATCGTGACGATGGCCGCAATAACCATATCCTTCGGCCCATTCGCCTGAAGGATAATTTGGAATACCGCAAAGGACGTCAACACTTGCACCGTCTTCAATAAAACCTTTGACGATGTCATTGACTCGAAAGGTCTCTGGATAAAAATGCTGCGTTACGACAAGTATTTTTTTCCCAGCACATGAGCAAGCCATTAAACAATCTTCCTCCACACCATCTTGTCCACGACGCCGGTGTAGCTCTGGATGATCTTGACCACCTTGGTGGAGACGGCCTCGTCGGCGTAGTCGGGGACGGGCGCCTCGGGCAGCGACCCCTCGGCGTCGAGCTCGACGGCGGTGCGGACGGCCTGCAGCAGGCCGCGCTCGCTGATGCCGGCCAGCGTGAAGCAGGCCTTGTCAAGCGCCTCGGGGCGCTCGGTGGAGGTGCGGATGCACACAGCCGGGAACGGGCGGCCGACGCTCGCGAAGAAGCTGGACTCCTCTGGCAGGGTGCCGGAGTCGGACACCACGGCGAAGGCGTTCATCTGCAGGCAGTTGTAGTCGTGGAAGCCCATGGGCTCGTGCATGCGGACGCGGGGGTCGAGCTTGAAGCCGGTGGCCTCCAGGCGCTTGCGGGAGCGCGGGTGGCAGGAGTACAGGATCGGCATGTCGTACTTCTCGGCCAGCGCGTTGATGGCGGTGAACAGGCTCGTGAAGTTGGCCTCGGTGTCGATGTTCTCCTCGCGGTGGGCCGAGAGCAGCATGTAGCGCCTGGGCTCAAGGCCGAGCTCGGTCAGGACGTCCGAGGCCTCGATCTTGTCCAGGTTGGCTCGCAGGACCTCGGCCATGGGCGAGCCCGTGACGTAGGTGCGCTCCGGGGCGCAGCCGGTGTCCTTGAGGTAGCGACGGGCGTGCTCGGAGTAGGCCAGGTTTACGTCGGAGATCACGTCGACGATGCGGCGGTTGGTCTCCTCGGGCAGGCACTCGTCCTTGCAGCGGTTGCCCGCCTCCATGTGGAAGATGGGGATGTGCAGGCGCTTGGCCGCGATGGCGGACAGGCAGCTGTTGGTGTCGCCCAGGATCAGCAGCGCGTCGGGCTGGACCTGGACCATCAGCTTGTAACTCGCGGCGATGATGTTGCCCACGGTCTCGCCCAGGTCGGCGCCCACGGCGTCCAGGTAGACATCCGGATCGGCGAGCTCCAGGTCGCGGAAGAAGATGCCGTTGAGCGTGTAGTCGTAGTTCTGCCCGGTGTGAGCCAGCAGGCAGTCGAAATGGCGGCGGCACTTCTTGATGACCTCGGACAGGCGGATGACCTCGGGCCGGGTGCCCACGATGATCAGGAGCTTCAGACGGCCGTCATCTTTGAACTCAATCATTATTTTCTCCCATGGATTTCCATGATTTATACAGTCAAATAGATTCATAAGGACTAGCTAATTGGTTGCTGCCTTGAAATATCCAAAATAGAGGACTTTATTGCCTCATAATCAGCAGGAACAACAGTCCCCAAAGAAGCGTCAGCGATTTCTGCACAAGCGGTATTCTCCATCACAAGAGCCCTCGTTCCGCAAGACTGGGCCTCAGCAACAGTAAGGCCAAATGTCTCTTCAACACCAGGGTGTAGAAATACATCAGCAGTGGAATATATTTCAGCAAGTTCCCTTGCATTACTAGTCTTGGAAAGACTCAGTATTCTATCCCCCGCATGAACCTTTTGTCTCTCATTAAGACCAACAAGAACAACTACATAGCGATTGGGGTCAAGCTCACGAGAAAGACGGACAAAAATATCAAGACCCTTGCGAGCACTCCAAGGACTAGCAACGCCAAGAATCATAAAACGGTTTCCGATTCCGAAATGACTGCGGAAGTCACTTGGAGTCGGCTTAAATACAGTTTTATCAATTGAATTGTACCTTACTTCCACGGGATAGCCCGATAGAAAAGATTCCGAAACCAAATTTGCCAACCAATTTGATGGAACAATCAACTTAAGTCGGTCAACCGGCAAGGAAGTAAACAGCCGTCTTTTTTCACGCCAGCACCAATTGCATGATGAGTCAGGGGCGAAAGTTGGCGGATAGGTTTTTAACTGGGGGCATGCCTCTACGGAACAGCAAGACTCTTTCCATTGATTACAATTAACATATGAAAAATAAGCGCAATGTCCCGTAAACGCCCAACAATCGTGAAGCGTCCATTCCACTTTGCACTCATTTTTCGCCAACCACCGAAATAAAATAGGCAGATTTAAATAATAACCATGAAGGTTATGGAGATGAACTACATCCGGACGAATGCTATCGAGAGCCTTAATTAAACGATAAGTTTGAAAGCGAGAATGAAAGCCAGACTTTCCATCAATAAAAGTCTCAATTACATCCATAATAAAATTAATCATAGTTCCAAATTGGCGACCATTCAATACATCCTTATTGGCTCTGCGACCCCAAAAAGCATATGACTCTTCGCCGTTCTCCAGAAGAGAATTATGCTCAGCAAGCATAATCCTACCCGTAGATCCGTCTGGAACGCTGTTTATATGAGCGTAAACCGTCAAGCTAAACTTCCTCGAAAAAAGTATCGGGGTCCTCGGGGTCGAAGGGCTCGTTTGCCCACATGACCGTCACGAGGTCCTCGGTGTCGGACAGGTTGGTTATGGAGTGCGTGTAGCCGGGAATCATCTCCACGGCGCGCATGTCAGACCCAGAAACTATATACTCGTCGACGGGGAACGGGTTCCCCTCGGCATCCTCCCCTACTTTCCTCAACTTGATCGACGCGGTGCCGGAGACCACCAGGAACCTCTCCCACTTGCTCATGTGCCAGTGGTTTCCCTTGGTGATGCCTGGCTTGGACACGTTGATGGAGACCTGACCGCGCTCTGGCGTGCGCAGGAACTCGGTGAACGAGCCACGCGCGTCCGTGTTAGGCCTGAGGCCATAGGAAAAGTGCCCCGGCTCGTAGTAGGAAAGAAACGTGCTCCAGAGCTTCTTGGAGAAGGAGCCCTCCGAAAGGTCGGGCACCGAGAGCGTCTCGCGGCTGTCTCGGAAGCTGTCGAGCAGGTAGACGATCTCGCCCAGTGTCTTCACGTCGGTGTTAGGGACGTAGCAGAACCCGTCTCCCTCCACCCTCTCGAGGCCCTCGTAGCCGCAGCGGTGCTCCTCGCCCAGCAGCGCCCCCAGCATCTCGTCGACCAGGTCGTCGATGTAGAGGAGCTCCAGCTCCACCGAGGGGTCGTTCACGGTGTAGGGGCGGCCGTTGGCGATGGCGTCGCAGAAGGTGGCCACGGCGGAGTTGTAGCGCGGGCGGCACCACTTGCCGTAGAGGTTCGGGAAGCGGTAGATGAGCACGGGCGCCCCCGTGCGCTCCGAGTACTCGCGGAAGAGGCCCTCCCCCGCGAGCTTGGACTCGCCGTAGACCGAACCCTCGAAGCGGCCCGACAGGCTCGCCTGCGCGGAGCTGGAGAGCATGACGGGGCATCTGTTGCCGTGGCGCTCCAACGTGTCCAGCAGCGTGGAGGCGAACCCAAAGTTGCCCTCCATGAACTCCGCCTGGTCCTCGGGGCGGTTGACGCCGGCCAGGTTGAAGACGAAGTCGGCACGGGAGCAGAAGTCCTCCAGCTCACCGGGCGCCGAGTCCACGTCGTACTCCATGACCTCGAGGGGAAGGAGTTGCTGGTATTTGGCACGGCGGTCCTTGCCGTCGCGAATGTTCTTCAGCGCGCAGCAGAGGTTCCTGCCCACGAACCCCTTCGCACCGGTTACGAGGACGCGCACCCTACTGCACCGCCTCGTGCTCGCGGCCCTCGAGTGCCAGCTGCACGTACTCTGCGGTCTTGATCTTGGCGATCGTTCCGGCCACGTCGAGCCTCTCGGTGTTGTGGGAGGTGTAGGACTCGTCGGCCTGGGTCTCGACCTCGCCGTCCACGACGAACTTGTCGTAGTTGAGGTCGCGCGAGTCGCAGGCCACGCGGTAGTAGCCGCCCATGTCCTCGGCCCTCAGGCGCTCCTCGCGGGTCATGAGGGTCTCGAAGAGCTTCTCGCCGTGGCGGGTGCCGATCACCTGGGTGCCCACGTGTCCGAAGACCTCCTGCACGGCCTCGGCGAGGTCGCCGATCGTGGAGGCCGGCGCCTTTTGGATGAACAGGTCGCCGGGGTTGGCGTGCTCGAAGGCGAACTGCACCAGGTCGACGGCCTCGTCCAGGTTCATGAGGAAGCGGGTCATGTTGGGGTCGGTGACCGTGAGCGGCTCGCCCTTGCGGATGCGGTCGATGAACAGTGGGATGACGCTGCCGCGCGAGCACATGACGTTGCCGTAGCGGGTGCAGCAGATGGTGGTGCGGCCGGCGCCGTTGCGGGCGTTGGCGTAGATGATGGACTCCATCATGGCCTTGGACTTGCCCATGGCGTTGATGGGGTATGCGGCCTTGTCGGTGGACAGGCACACGACGCGGTCCACGCCCTCGTCTATCGCGGCGTGCAGCACGTTGTCCGTGCCGATGACGTTGGTGCGCACGGCCTCCATGGGGAAGAACTCGCAGGAGGGCACCTGCTTCAAGGCGGCGGCGTGGAAGATGTAGTCCACGCCGTGCATGGCGTCGCGCACGCTCTGGGCGTTGCGTACGTCGCCGATGAAGAAGTGCACCTTGGAGGCGAGCTCGGGGGACCTCTCCTGCAGGCGGTGGCGCATGTCGTCCTGCTTCTTCTCGTCGCGCGAGAAGATGCGGATCTCGGCCAGGTCGGTGTTCATGAAGTGCTTGAGCACGGTGTTGCCGAACGAGCCGGTGCCTCCCGTGATCATGAGGGTCTTGTCTTTGAATGAAGAAATGCTCATTGGGAACCTCAATTAATCTAAAAACAGTTACTTAACGCTTTTTCAGTATAATAACCACGACGAAGTCTTGCCGACACGCGTTCAACATTCCTAAGTAAGTCTGAATATTCATCATCTGTAAGACCCGAAAGCACGGAATTGAGTTCGTCTAAGGATGAAACAGCGATGCCAACGCCCTCTTCAAGAACAAACCGAGCAATAGCGGCCTCTTTCCAAACAATAACCGGGAACCCCGAAGCAAGATACAAAGACGTCTTATGTGGATTGTTGATTCTCAAATAATTGCCAAACGAACCAGAACAGCAATCACTGTCAGGCCCATCCCAAACAAGCCCAAAGCTACCGTCCAATACAAAAGGCAGTTCATCTACATCATAGGATCCCAAATAGTGCAAGTTCGGAAAAACGGATTTTTGCTCAAGGGGATAATTGGATCCATACAAATTAAAATTAACATCTTTAGGCAAACAAGATAAATAGCCAGCTTTGCTTGGGCTTAAGTTACCCGCAACAATGACAGGCCTATCAAGAGAAGCCTTATTCGGCACTTTATCGCTAGAAATTAAATAGTCGAATATTTGAAGATCGATAATTTTTTTAGTTGAAATCCCGTAAACACGAGAAATTGCCTTTGTCATTTCGGAATTATGCGAAATGACATAATCACAATTATCCAAAGCAAGTTTTTCCTCATGCTTAATAATTGATTCTAGAAATCTGGAAACGAATGAATCGCCACCTCTCAATGCTTCCAGATCGTGTAAAAACAGAACTGTTTGACACTTACTTTTCTTAATTGCATGACCAAATGAAAAACAGCCATAGACGGGAGGGTAGTTAACAAGAAGACAGTCTTCAGGATCTAACTTAGAAATGCCCCTGTTCCAAATCGAATAAGTTGAGAACTGATAGATAATCTTATCAATTAGGTTAGCATTTTGACGCAGATGATCGAATTCGCACTTCAGTTCTCGAGATGAAAATACCCGTTCGACAGTGCGGACAACATCTCTACGGGGCTTAATAGAGGCGTTCTTTCGATCAGAAGTACTTCTCTCCGACTCAGTTACATGAAACAACATACCAACGTCCTTACTTTCTGATAAGTGACGGAAGCATCACTAGGCACCCGATTAAATACGCCAAAGAAATAGCAACACTAACGCCATTTGCACCGAGATTATTAATGAAGAGATACGAAAAAGGAACCACGAGGAGCAATGCAATAAAATTACCAGCCAGATTCGAACTCATTGAACGGCGAACAATCGTCAAATCAGAAAACACGCCAATCAAAGCAGTCGCAAGCGAACTGATAACAGCGCCATACAACAAATATGAATAACGAATGATTGTTGAGCCAAACAAAAGTTCAAGTGCCCATTGTCCAAATAGTAAACACCCAAGCATGCAACCAAAAGCTATGACAACCGTCACGCCAGCCACCTTAATTAATAATTGATTGAAGTGCCTTCTCGTCTTCTCCAAATCGGCCATCGCGAAGACAACAAGCAAGGGCGCATAAGCGTTGAGCGCCCCCGCCTGCACGATTGCAGCAGGAGAACACACGGAGGAATAGATACCTAAAATGCTATTACCCAAAATTGAAGCCAATATCTGCCTCGACGAAGAGGTGACCAAAGCACAGCACGCAACACCCACCACGGCAGGAAGACAGCTTGAAAACAATGCTCCTATTGCATCAAAGTTGAATTCCGGTAGGACTGAATCGAATTTGGACGCCCAACATATATCCAACAATAAAACCGGAACGCAAACAGCACACATGGATAGAATGGAGAGTGGTATCGAATCTGTCAGCTTTAAGATAAAACAAAACGCCAGCAATGACAGAAGTCCTCTCAGCAGCATCGAAACGCCACAAAAAATCATGTTTCCACCTTTTTGGTCTATACCATGGAAAACATCAACTAAGACTTCAATTACCTTATAAAGGCAGTAACAAACCACGCTTATTATTGCCTCTTTTCTGCAGGTAAAGATTGTATATAAAAATACAAATCCAAAACCCGCAGCAATGGTTACAATTCGAAAACCGATATACTGCCCAGAAGAAAACTGATTATTGATATCAGAAACCTGATAAGACCTAATTTTATAAAGAGCAATCGGAATGAAAATATTGCTATATGACATAGCAAGAGACAGGTAACCCGCATACTCATAATTTGAAGAAATTCGGACAACGGCAACGGTCGTTAGCCATTGACAAGCCAAATAAACGATTGATCCAATCGTATTCCAGATAACATTGTTAGAAGTACTAGATCGCATGATTACCCACGATTATTTAATAGACAAAATGACTTTACTTATCTTGTTGCCATAATCCAAGTCGGAGGCCCATTTACCGCTCAACTCACCTACTGTAGTTGCAGACCCCCTTTTTACCAAATAAAAACGAGGATCGACGCACTCTCTATTCAAAGGGCCAAATGAGGCATACGCTTTTAGATGCTGAACTTGCGCTCTTATCCCCATTCGAACAGAGTCATTCCCAAACGAATTGAAGAATGCACCAGAAGCTCCTCCGTCAAGCGCTCCAATTCCAGCAAAATTACACTGGTCAGGCTGGACCTGTCCTCCAAATTTTAACCACCCAGTTTCCACCATAGCCTGAGCAAAGACGACGTAGGGGTCAACCCCTTCATAAGCAGCCTCTTCAGCAATTATAGAAACAAAATCTTCTATAGATGCCGCGCCGAATTTCGTGTAAACATTCGAAGGAAAACTAAACCCACTCCGAACAAAAGCAGATACCATCTTCTCTTGATTAGACGTTCCTGAGCTCATTATTTTGTGGAAGCCAGATTTTATTAAACAGGAGCGCGAGGCCCAGCCGCGGCTCTTGGAGCCGTAGGTCGCCCACACGGTCGCGCGGTACTCGCCGAGCTCGCCGAGGTCGGCGGCCGCCGGCGCCGCGCCCGTCCAGGAGCCGTCCGCCTGGCGGTAGAGCTGGTACCAGCGCTCGGCGCCGGAGGGCGCCACGACCTGCAGGCAGGCGTTGGAGGGGGCGGGCTTGAGGCCGGACGCGGTGGCGGACAGGGAGCCGCCCTCGTCGGAGAGGGACAGGCTCACGTCCGGGCGCGCGACGGAGGCCTTGGCTGTGGCCCAGCCGCGGCTCTTGGAGCCGTAGGTCGCCCACACGGTCGCGCGGTACTCGCCGAACTCGCCGAGGTCGGCGGCCGCCGGCGCCGCGCCCGTCCAGGAGCCGTCCGCCTGGCGGTAGAGCTGGTACCAGCGCTCGGCGCCGGAGGGCGCCACGACCTGCAGGCAGGCGTTGGAGGGGGCGGGCTTGAGGCCGGACGCGGTGGCGGACAGGGAGCCGCCCTCGTCGGAGAGGGACAGGCTCACGTCCGGGCGTTCAAATTCATAATTTGTAGAACCACATGGAAATGCTGAAGCGCCATTAAGCGTGCACCACGGTCGGACGGTCGTCTTGCCAAACAATGAATCTAAATCATCAAGGTTAAACTGGCAGCCCCATTCATTTCCAGACTTACAGCCCGAAAACCAGTAAGACGTGCCAGAAGGCGAAATGACCTCATACGACACATAGTCCGGATCAACTGCCCAATTAGATGAAGTTACGTCAACAATGTTTCCGCTAATAGCAGCATTCGTAGAGGCACGATTATCTCCGAACGACTTAGAATCCACTCTAAAGGTCTCGCCATCACATGTAACATATGCTTCGACTTGAAATACGCCGTATTCTGCATCAAGATCGAAAGATCCAGTCCAGCTATTATTGTGCTGATCGTATCCTTGAACCCAATCGACGCGACCACTAGAAGACTTGACCATATAGCAGGCGTTAGTCGGATTACCCCCTGAAAACTTTGTAGCCAAATCAATATGCCTGGCATTCTTCTTGACAGTTAAAGAGCCCGAATACCAGCTGGATTTTGGGAACTGCGCAATAATAGCAGCGGCATCAGCCTCGCCAAGACGACGACAACCATCATCGGAAAAGTAATTAGCGACATCGCCGGAATTGGAAATAAAGCCATGCTCAATTAAGATGCCAGGGATCCCCTGCTCGCGGGCGCATCGGATTACTGCAAACTCATCTCCCACTTGCATCTGAAAAACACCGCGGTACGAAAGCCCCATAGCAGCAAGGTTATTCATAACCTTATTGGCAAGCTCAACAGAAACCTGTGTATAGTCTGTACCATTTGCGGTGGGAGCGTAAACCTCGGCGCCATGAGCTGCGGAAGAACCGGAATTGATATGAAAGCTCACAAAAGCTTGCGCGCCCTGATCGATACAACGCTGGACGCGATAAAGAAAATCATTACCGGAGTAATTGCCGTATTGTTCACGAGCAAGAACGACCTTAAAACCGTATGCCTCAAGCTTATTCTTGCATGCCGCCACAATCTTCCAGGTAAGATCGGCCTCGCTTTTGCCATTACCTTGCGCGCCGGGGTCAGACCCGCCGTGGCCAGCGTCGAGAGCGATTACGCTAACATTACGCGCGGAACGTGCGGCATAGGTAGAAACGCCATCCGGCGAATCAGCACACTCCAGTGCCTGCTGGATAGTCTGAGCCTCGACTGCATTTCCGTCCTCATCTGCATAGTAAACAGATGTGCCCTCGGAGCTCGTAGAAGCCTCAACAACCGTGAATGAATAATCTCGGCCGGAAAGATCAATCTCATGCTCTGCTTCATCACCCTGCAGCGAATAGGAGATCGAAGTGAGGAAATAAGTATTTGCGTTTAAGTTCGCGCCAAAAATAAAAGCAGCAGAATTCCCAGCCGCGGCAGACGTGTCAACAGAGCCCCTGACCCCATTAGTACTCACATAATAAAGAGTTGCAGAGGAAAGAACATCACTGTCATTGGGCGTAGCAAAGGCAATGACTTGATCAGTCCCAGAGGAGAGGCTCGGATATGCGAGATAAACGTACTGGAAGGAAGAATCGACCGAATCGGCATGCTGCTCGACCTCAGAATAGCCCCCGGATTTATCCTGACCTTCAGAGTCGAGAACCTCAACATCGCCTCCAATCAGCGATTGATCGCCGGCGGCATCACTTCCGTTAGAATCATCACCGCGAGTGGCAACTCCATCATCAGTGGAGGTCACATCCGTCACGGCGTTTACAGGCTGCGTCTCGCTCAACCCATAGGCAGCAACTACAGGACTTATCAATGACGAAAACGCCATAAGAGCAGCTAGAGAGAAAGTGGTTGTAAGACGTAAAGCCTTTTTCATATCGCGTCCTCAATCAAACCGAATAATCACTAGTGGTAGATTATCTACTAAACAAGCCTATATTTAAATAATTGATAGAGAAAGGACTTACGATCCTAAAGACGCTCAATGTATCGATCTCCAAATATACGTTAGCGTTCCAACAGCAGCCATGGGACCTCCCTGATCCTAATCCTTCTCGATATGTGGAACTTCCTCGTTCTCACGACTGTATGGCAATTCGAGCGCAACGGGGGGACCGTTTAAACATACTTTGTAATCATTGCAAATTTCGAATCGAATAAATCTGTTCTTGATAACAAGATTTCATATCCAGGATCAAAGCATGGTTGAGGGAATAGATTATTTTGAGTAAGAAGCTCTCCGTTCCCAAGCCATTTGGCGATATAGTCCAATCGTATTTTTGCTATGCCTATCAACTGTGAAGCCACATCGTAATAATTAGGGTTATTGTCATCGGGTCCTCTTCTACGCAGAACATAGGCATGCTGCGCATGCGGTCTAAGGAAGATAGAAGGAAGGGATCTTCTTAAATCTATCAATTCGAACCCGCTGCCTCGATAAAGCCCGTTTTCCATCGGAGACTTAATTTCTGGCACGCACACCATCAACAAATAACCGAAACCTATTGGATCGTTATCCCCTCTAGCAATGTTTGAAAGCAAATCATAGTTATCCAAATACCGACTTTTATAATGGGTGTAAGTTTCTTTAGATTTAATAGTTTCCGGCTCATATAAACTCATCCACAAAGCAGTCCAATGATTGTCAACCAAATCAATAAAACGAGTGCTTATGCCGTAGTGTTGCAGCGCCCCCTCAATAATAGAACGATTTGAGTTACAACCAGCAGGAAGATTGAACTGTTTATTCAGAAGCGAGTCTAACATTATTTTATTAACAAGCGACTTGAGGTTATGCAGGCACTTATCGGAGTATTTCTTACCGCGCATCAAGGAGGGGGTCAGACTTCCATACAGTCGATTTTGACCTCGGTACAATACTTTCCCAACATCCTTATTCATAAATTTAGAATAACCGATTAAACGATTTAAACCATGAATGCTAGACACTTCATAAATCGGTATATCAAGCGTTTGGCTAGCAGCATAATATGTTTCGCTCTTGACCAACTGTGCACCAGAGATTGTAAGGTTACTTTTAATAATATTTGGTCTGACATGACCCCCATTTAATTCCGATGTCATTTTCAACTCCTTAAAATGGATAAAACCCATTTAATAGACTCAATTTATACAGGCAAACATATTATGCAAATCTGAATGCACCTAGGATAAAGAGATGATCATCAATCGAAAGTAGCCCACCTCTCAAGTCGATGCCCATACGGGGCCTTATTAGCATCAGCAACCAGCGTTATTAAACAAGTACATAAATAAGACCGCAGAAGCCATTGCTAGAAACACGCTCGCCAATGAACCCAGCAAATAAACCTCAGCGAAATCCTTGTCACTTTCCAGCTGTTTAAAGCGCGCGATACTTTTTGCAGTAAAAATAAATGCAATAGCCGAATATTGGTTCAGCAGAGAAAGCGCCGCGACAATCAGTCTTTCAAATATTCCAATCCACTTGCCTGAATGTGCATTTGATGTGCACGCCGACTGCTCCGTACCAGGGTTTCGGAGAAATTGGAGGACCTTGGCAATAGCGATGCTGCAGGGGCGTCCGCAAAAGCACAATGTCGAAACCCAAGAGAGCTCAGCTCCACGGTTGCCCAAGAGATTCGAAGCAATTGGCCGCATGACCCAGAGGTGACAACATAGAACGCTCAACATAAACAAAAGTACAATATGCAGCATCTGATCGATCAAAAAACTACCAACCGGTGAGAGATCAAGCCCTGCAATCTTTCTTCTCAGGCTGCCATCGATAAACCAGTGTGAAAGAGCAAATACTGTAAAGGACGCAGCCGTGGCGGCTACACTCGCCTCAAACAGAAGAGCTACTGTTGCTGCGGCGCCGGCCGCGTAAATTAAACAGTGCAGACCAAGGGCAATTCTATTGCTTTCCTTCTTATCTGCCATCTTATTCGTCTGAAAATAAAAATCGAACAGCATGTGGAATAGAAGGAAACACCCGAACACCCTCATGACGGCTCCATTTCATTAAGGAAATGAACGGCGAAAGCAGCCAGCTCTCTTTCTCTTACAACGTTCGCGAGCCTAAGGCTTTTCTCGAGCCCCTGCCTCGTCTTCCCCATCGCAACACCCATTTGTCCCGCAAGCCCTACATGACTAGCCCTGATGCTATCTACGTTGAGGTTGAGAGAGCTGCCCAACGCCACTGGCGCGCAATCGCTCGGATTGCTTTTAGCGCCGTACTTTTTGCCTATACGCGCCTCGATTAGCTCAGCATACCTTTTGCTCAAAGTCGCGTCTCTGTCATCATGCAGCATAAGCGGTCGCAGTAATTCAACAACCTCACAGTAATTACGCTGCGACTCGTTTCTGCGATCAATTATTTCTAGACAACCCGCCGCGCACAGTTCCTTCTCGCGCGAAACGCCCGAAACATCAATGATCTTTAAATCGCTGTACTTATCCTTTTCAGACTCAGCAATTGCTCTACGCGCACGATGGTATGCTGACCCGTCTTGTTCCGTCGACAATGCGGACTGCATCCGAGTTTTCCATTCTCCCACTCCAATACCGCCCCTAAGATCAACCGTCTGGACGAGTATCTTAATAAATCTGTATGCCAAGAATGCGCCAGCCGTACTACGAAATAGACCCTGCAATTCATCCCCCGCACTAAACATAAGCGGCATTTCGAGCTCAGTTTTAAACAGCTCGTTTGTGCAGTCCATAGCGTTCGCAAGATCTTCTTGCGCGCTTTGCCTTCTACTGTCCGAAAGACATCTCGAATGCCTCATGTCGACCATGAGAGCCGAATAGCTATTGTTCATCAGGCTTCCTTTCCTCATGGCGATTATAGCAACTAATTTAGTTGCTTTCATTCATTTGCAACGGTTTTAGTTTCTTCAGAGCATATGCAACCAAAATCGTTGCTTTGCAATAGGGTATAATTCTTCCAAGTCGCCTAGAGAAAGTGTTTGAATGCTGACCGTAATCGTGCCTACTTACAATGCCGAGCCGTATCTTTCTCAGGCTATAGGCAGCCTATTAAACGAAAAAAATATCGAACTGGAAATCCTCGCCATCAACGACGGATCCACCGACAACTCGCGCGCCATTATGGAAGATTTCGCTGCGCGCGACTCACGCGTTCGAGTGATTGATAAGGCAAACCAGGGTTACGGCGCAACCTGCAATCTGGGCATTCGCGAGGCAAAGGGCGACTGGATTGCCATCCTCGAGCCCGATGACTGGATCGAGCCCGGAATGTACTCCGACATGTTTGCCTTTGCCAAGCGCGAATTTGGCGATCCGAACAAGCTCGATATTATTGAAACCCCGTATTGGATCATTCGCAAGCCCGATACCCCCCAAGAGGTCAAACTACATTGCGCATATCGCGGTCGCATTAAACCGCCTCGGCAACCGTTCACCATTCACGACGCTCCACACCTGCTGGCCCACCATCCGTCCATTTGGACGGCAATCTATCGTCGCGACTTCCTGATGCAAAACAATATCTGGTTTAAGGAAATCCCCGGTGCGGGCTGGGCCGACAATCCATTCCTCGTCGAAACGCTCTGCCAGGCAAAGGCCATCGCTTACTGGCCCAAGCCGTATTATTGCTACCGCGAGGAAACACCCGAAAAGGCGGCCGCCCTGGCAAAGCGTGACCCCTTGATGCCGTTTAATCGCTGGAACGACATGGTCGATATTCTTGAGAGGCTCAACGTCACCGACCCCGCCGTCTGGACACCGCAAATCACACGCGGCTTCACCTATATGGGCATCATGATTGAGCACACAGGAATTGACAGTCACCCCGAAATTGAGCGGGCCATCCACAAGATGTTCGAACGCATGCCGCAAGAGCTGGTATTTGCCAATCCTCGCGTTACCCCTGCGGCCAAAAGGCTCTATGCCGAGTATATGGGCATTGCCAATCCTAAAATCAGCTACTGCGCATACGCCAAGGACCTCGTGGGAGAGGGCTTGTATAACGTATGGAACAAGGGGCCCAAGCAAACTCTAAAAATGATCACATCGCACTTTGGTTCGTACAACGCACGCGCTGGAAAATAGCCTGATGGGCAGCAAAGCAAGCAGAAATACCTCCATCGAGGCGCTGCGCTTGGTCGCGGTCGCCGGGATTGCGATATTCCACACGTTTCAATGGACCTTCCAAGCCGTCTGCACCGGCGTGCCGGAATACGCATCGCTTGCGGCTTTCCCCTATTCGGGACTACCGGGATTCATTAACCTGCTGGGCTGTTGGGCCAACGAGATCTTTTTTATGATCTCGGGGTACTTCCTTATTCCCTCGGCGGTACGCGCCCTCCAAAACGGTTCGTCCGCGCGGGGCCTCACGCTCAAATCACTTGAGCGCCTCAAGAAGATCGTCTTGCCCACGCTCTTTTATTGCGCAGCTTGTCTGTTTGTCTCGATGTACGTCTATCCCCTGCCCGAAATCTCACTGCACGAGATTGGCTGGCTTACGCTGGGCATCGAGTTTATCTGGGTCTACGCGGCATCTGTATTACTCGTCCCGGTTATTGCGTTGTTACGACAGCAAATCGGCAGCATAAGGGCCCCGTTTGTCGTAGCACTCCTCGTGCTCACAACATTTGGAATCAACTGCTACATCGCGGCGACGGCAAACAAAGCGGCCGGCATCGTTTTGTGGCACAAGCTCATGAGCGCCGTTACTTACCTGGTCGCGTTTATTGCAGCCGGAGAAATGCGCTTTGTCCTCGAATGCCACGGCAACGCATCCGGCGCTCAAAAATCCAAGATCGCACTCATCGGACTCGTTGCCGTCACCATCGCGCTCGAGCTTCTGCTATCGGCAAACAGCCAATACGACGCGCTCTGGAAGCTCTCCTACAAGTCCACTTCCGTCATATCCTTTATCTTGGCCGCCGCATCCGTTGCCGCCGCAGCGCTCCATCAGCCGCGCCACGAAGTCTCAGCTGCAGACAAGACAATCATGTCCCTCGCCGCAGGAACGCTCGCTTTCTACGCCGTACAGTCGTTTACCTGCAATGTCTGGCGACCCATCTTTGACAAAGCAATCTACACCATGGCGACAGGCATCCAAACGGGAGAGCCTCATCCAGCCGGCGCCATTTTGCTCGGAATCCTTATGAGCCTTTGCCTCGCGCTTGCCCTGCTCCTCATGGATATCGTACGCAGAGCCGTAGTCGAGGCCATCAAGGCCCGCATGAGCAGCTAGGCGGCCTTCCGACTCCGCAAGCCACGAAGTGCACTTACACCCGAAACAAATAGAATCGCAAAGACAATCGCCCAGTTCTTGCAGCCAAATACCGGAATATGAACGATCGCATGGTCATGCATAACAACGAAATAACCCAGAACAACCACCAGAGGCAGTACCATGAGCAGCGACTGGATCAACACCTTATGACGGCGACCGTCTTGCGCGCCACCCCGTATTGAGCATACGAATACGGCAATCCAGATCACCAATACGGCAGCAAACGAAACAAGACAAACGACGTTCGAGATCATCGCATAACCAGCAGTTGAGCAAATGGCGAACAGCTGCGGGCTCATGCAATAAAACTCCTTCAAAATCTGAGGCCAGTCAGCTTGGGGCAACAGTGACGAAGCCCCATGCGCAGACCAAAGGCCCATCTCGCCCAGAACGTTCGAAAAGACCTCGTTCCAACCCAGTACAAATGCCGCGACAACCCATTTCATCGCCCAGGTAAACACAAACGAAAGCCCAAACCCAAAGAGCGCCTGCATCATCGTGACGACGCAGCGCTTGGGGCGCTCACCCTCGGGGAGCGCAATGAAGGCGAAAAAGCAATGCAGGGCGACAACTGCGGCAGGAATCGTTAAAAAGTCAAGAAACGAAAACACGGCGCCCGTCGATATCGACCAAAGGACGAGGCGGCTTGTAAAAGCCCGTGCGTTCGGAGCCGATTCCAAACGAAGGCTCATACAAGACATCATGATGAGCGCCACAAAGAACGAGATGCACAGCAGTAGATCACCGATAAAATTGAAAAACAGATTGGTCGAGAACAACAGGATTACAAGGAAACCCAACGTCACTGGCTTTGAAAACCGCTTCCGCAAGGCAACGTAAGCGCAAGCGGAGCCGACAATCGCCAGAGCAGCCGCAGGCACCACGACCACATCGATACCGCCAATATACAGGCAGACATTCGTAAGTAGCTGCCATCCATGCCAATACCGGTAGTACTGCTGATGCGTAATCCCGCCGGCTTTCGTAACGTCATCAATCTCGGCAACAGTCATCGTCTTAAACGGAGAACCTTGGTCCTTTTGCTGTGTGACTTCAATGATAAAGCGATTGTTATCAAAGCAAACAGGACCAGCTGCAACACGGTGGTCGTAGACATACATGTCAGACAACAGAGCCGAGGACTCCGAACCCTGCGCATGCGACTCGATAACGGACCGCGGAAGACAATTTGCCACCGTATTGCTCAAGACAAATGCGACCTGAAGAACCAAAAACAGCAACATGGCCTTGATGGGGAGGCTATCGGCAAAGGAGGTTAAACGAGTTTTATTCACGGGTCATCCAAACAGAAAGATTGCGTCCACAGGAATCGGCACCTATGTAATACCACAATGCGCGCATGCAATCTCGCTACGCCCACACGTCAACCAGGCTTGTAGCAAACGTTCTTGGTGATTAGCGGAACATTACCCGCGGGCGCCCGCCTACGCTTACAATAGTCGTGTCCCATGGGACACGTTGTTAATTCCGCAGGGCCGATACGCTGCCCACGCGAAAGGATATTCTCGTTCATGACTTCAACCCTTCCCGCTCCCATCGATAAGCTCGCCATTGTCGTCGTTACGTACAAGCGCCAGGAACTCCTGGCCAACTTGTTCGACTCCATGACCGAGCTTACGGCAGCGCCCTGGCGCATCGTGATCGTCGATAACGAGAATTCGCGCGAGACCGAGGCCATGTGCACCGCATTCAACGAGCGCCTGGCCAACCTGTGGGGCATCGACACCGAGCAGCCCGACGCACAGGGCGGCACCGACCGTGTCATCTACGCCCCGCAGCTCGAAAACGGCGGCGGTGCGGGCGGCTTCTCAGCCGGCACTAAATGCGCCTACGACCTGGGCGCCCAGTGGTTCTGGGTGATGGACGACGACGTGCTCGTCATCCCCGAAGGCATCGAGCGCTTGGCCAAGTGGACCGACCGCTACGATGTTATCCAGGGTTCGCGCTTGGACTTTGACGGCGGCGCCTTCTTTTGGCAGTACCAACTCATCCTTTCGCTCGGCATTCCCAACCCTGTCGCCAAGTGGGACCTGGGACCCGAGGGCTACCGCGCCATGAACCAGCTGTGCTTTGAAGGCGGCATGTTCTCGCGCCGCGTGGTCGACAAGATCGGCCTGCCCGATGCGCGCTTCTTCATCTACGGCGACGATGCCTGCTATGGCTACGTGGCCAGCCAGCACTTCCCCGCCGCCGTTGTTGCCGACGTGGTGCTCAAGCGCGCCCGCGCCGTCTCCAACTGGGACATCGCCGGCAAGCGCCAGCTCAACTCCACGAGCGACACCAACCGCTACTACATCATGCGCAACCGCGGTTATCTGGCCCGCTACATGCAGATCTATGGCGACTATCACCCCATGCTGTTCCGTCTGGGCAACGCCGCGACCTTCTTCAAGGAGTTCATTCGTCTGGCCGCCGTTGACAAGTGCTTTAAGACCGGCATTCCGGCGCTGCGCCGTGGCATGAAGGACGCCCGCAAAATCGTCAAGGACCCCAACTGGAAGCCCATGCCGCCCCTGAAGGACGCGGAGTAGTAAAGGGCTTTCGCCATCCCCTATAACCGCTGGCACACCACGGACACACGCTGCCCGTCAAAGCCAAAGCCCCAACGCATGCGCCCGACGGCGGGGCGTGGCACGCGAATATCATCGATGCCGTTGCGCTCGATTTCGAGCAGCGCCTGAACCGCCAACAGTTCCAGGCCCAGGGCATCGACGCCAGGGTCGTACATCAAGTTAATCGTTATCAGCGGGCGCTCGTCCAGCATGCCAATCGTATCTGCTACGTCGAACACAGTGCCCGTAGGAAAAACCTGGATGTCCCAGCGACCCGCGCCACACTTTCGCCTCGAAGCAGGATTGGCATAGCCCGGCAAGCCAAAGCAGAGCCCCTGCAGCGCCAGATGATAGGATGTCGGCATATCTGATTGGCCCACATCGATGCCTAGATCGCCGATAGCACAGCTCAAAGCCTGCTTTACAGCGTCCTCGTCTCCTCGACATAGCCCGTCATGGAACGAGTCGATAGCTCCAACGTCCTCAACGGAGCACTCAAACCATTCCAGAATTACAAGACGGAGTACCTGACGCACTTCGTTGTTAGGCAGACGCAGGGAACGAAGGCACGCGCCGTCCTCCGAATGCCCCGTCATGTCCGTCGTAAGGAATCCAGACAGATACAGCGCAGTCCAGATATCTTCGGGCTTGGCGGCATCGGCCTCCTCGGCATGCACATGTATTGGCGCCTCAATAAACCCATGCGGCTCAAGCAAATCGAACAATGTGGACAAGCGTATGAGGTTCCAGTCACCGATGCATGCGCTCAGACGGTCGGCGTAACCATACAGATCTGCCCGAACAGGAGCGACGCAACCGCGATGTGCGTAGTCCACCACACGCTCCGGGCTCGAGCAATAAAAACCACCAAACAGATAGCCCTCGAGCCACTCACGCGCGTCATCCAGACAGCCGTTGCGCCCGATGCGATCTAACAGCACCCGGACTTCGTCGTCCGAAAAACCGAACCATCGATCACACCAACTCGACAGCGGCGTCGCCGACCGATAGGAAACCCCACGCTGGGACAACGCAAGCGCGGCAGGACCGGGGCACTCGCCCATAAGACACGTCAATCGCAACGAGTCGCCGGCGTCGGCAATGGTGTCGAACAACATTCGGATGAGCGGCTCTGGGGAATCCACGCCACCGTCGTCCTGAGCGTCCAAACGCTTTGGACATACCGCGTCGTAGTCGTCTATCAGGAAAACAACCTGCTCATCGAAAGCTGTCCGGAGCAGCTTAATAAGCACGCCAAGCGCCGCATCGATCTCCTTATCGCTGGCCACCCCACGCGCCGTCCTCTCGATAAGACGAACCTCACGTCTTGACAGATCAGGCGCGGCAAGCAGCGGAAGCAATCGGGCGCACTCGTGCACGACAGCGCTGCGAATAGCCGCAGCAGCATCAGCGCCGCACCTCGAAGCGGCAGCTGTAAAGTCGAGCATGATGACCGGATAACACGCGTACTCATCACGATAGCGACCGCCACCCGCCTGCCAAATCTGAGTGCCGACGAACGGGCTTCGATCCGGCCGCCGGTGATCAGGTCGTTCCAAATAGCATTTGAGCATCGATAGATTCATGCTCTTGCCAAAACCCTTGGGCCGACAGCAAAGCGCAACAGGTGCTTCGCTGTCCAATATATCGGCAATAAACATAGTCTTATCGACGAGTAAACACCGATTGATTGCATCGGAAAAGTCGTGTATATCAACCGGCAGAGCTGCGTTACCCGCATGATTGAGCAACCGTGCACCAAACGCATGAGCAACACCATAATTCGCCTGTTCAGACACCGTAAGTTCTCCCTCTAACGCAGCACGATGCCCATTGTAACGAGCGGGTAGAGCGCAACAATATCGACATGTAAACGTTTCGGGCAACGGTAGCAACATGCCCCCGAGGGGGCATAACAAATCGTTGCACAACAAAAACGGGGTCCGATGCCGCCGCACCGGACCCCGTCCCAAACTCTTATAGAAAACGATCTGGAAGATTACTCCTCCGAACCGTCCTCCCCAGAAGTTTTCTTCTGCTGATCGAGCTTATGCTTACCACTTACGATAGACGTGGCACCCAGCGTGGCCAAGCTTGCACTGGCAAGGCTCGCCATCACAATCAGATCGCCCGTCTTGGGCATGTTGCCGCCCGAGGACTTGGTCGTTGTAGTCGTCGTGGTCGTGGTGGTCACCGTTTTGGAGTCATTTTGCTCCTGGACCTGGTTGTCGGTGCTGCCCTTACCGCTGTCCTCGCCCTGCTGCTTTCCGTCCTCGGTCTTGTCCTTGTTCTCGTCCTTCGCCTCAGATTCAGACTTCTTGCCATCGTCCTTCTCCTGAGCGGACTTGTCGCCCTTCTCATCAGAGCTAGAACCCTTATCGGACTCGGTCTTTTCCGTGGAAACCTGATCAGAGTTGTCCTTGTTCTGGGTCGAGCCGTTATTGACACCAGCCATCAGCGAAGAGCCCAGCGTAGAACCAAGCTGCACGGAGAAAGAAGGCTTCTTGTCCGGCGAAGCAACGGGAGCGTCCGGTGCCTTATTCGAGTTGTCCTTGGAAACATCGGAATCAGGGGTTGCGGCAGAGCCAGAGCCTTTGTTAGAGTCGGTGTCAGCGGACGAATCGCTCGAGCCGGTGGATGAGTTAGAGGTGTCAGCGTCGGTCGAACCAGAAGCGGCGCTGTCCGTATTGCCGGCAGAGCTTGAAGACGAATCGCCCGCAGCAGAGCCGTTCGAATCGGAGCCGTTCGAGGTAGAGCCGTCGTTGGTAGTGCCACCAGCAGAGCCATTACCGTCAGCATCGGTCGAGGGCGCATCCATCCTGTCATCATTGGCATCGTCACTCGAGTCGTCATTCGAATCAGGCGTCGGCGAGGGCGCCGGCGAGGGCTCGGGCTGCACGGGCGTCGCGGCGGCAGCCTCGTCCTCAGCGATATAAACCAAGCAGTCCTTCAGCTCATTCTTATAACGATTCTTCCAGCCCTCATGATACTGGGGCTGGCTCGAATACTTGGTCGCCACGTTATTGACCACGCTGTTGGAGAGCGCCGTCACAAACTCGCGGTCGGTCATACTGTTAGAAAGGTTTGCCCAGCGGAAGAAGTCCCTGCAACCACCGGTGCCGCACATGTTGGTGATACTCCACACCATGCCCTTAACGCAATCGGCGCGGCCCGAAACATCAATGCCCAAGCCACTCTTGAGCCACGCCTCGGTCACCGCATAGTACGAGTTGTACGCATAGGCATCTTGAAGTGCTGAGAACTCAACAGGATCGGTGTTGTACGCACCTTGGAAGGCATCTTGCGCGATATGGCCCAGCTCGGTGAGCTGGCCGTTCTCGTACATGGCATTGCTCGCGTTGGAGATCTCGCTGCCGCGATCAATCGCATCCTTGAGCATGCTGTATTTTTCGGGGTTGTAGTTGTAGGCCTGCTTCATAAACGGAATGAGCGACCATCGACGGTCGAACTGGTAATAGCCCAGCGCGTTATAGCCGTCGCCATACGAAAAGCCCTGGTTATAGTTGCCATGGCTCTCGTACTTGGTAAAGTACTTCATCTCGGTGGTCACGTTAACAAACGAAACGCCCTGGACCGACCTCAGCACGCCCGAGAAGGACTGCTGGGTATAGAGACCCTTATCGATATCGGTCGCATTCGAGGCAACGCCCGGCGTGGGCTCCTCGGCAGCGGCGGGTGCCGGCGCGGAAACGGCGCCAAACGAAAGCGCCAGCGTCAGGCCCGCGACAATCGCAGAATGCTTGGGCTGCATAAGATCCTCCCTGCATTGGTATAGTTAAAGTGCAGTTTGCAAAGGTAGATTTAAGTATTGCAGCTCGCCCGTTGTTGCACAACAACCGCTCGGCAAACGGCAACAACCCTCCGCGAAATCTTAAGGAATTAAACAAACTGGTCGTCGGGCGCCATCAGAAGCTCGCCGTATCGCTCCATCAGCCCGTCCCTCAACTGACAAAAAGCGGGAATATATACGTTCAAGATGCGCTGAATCAAATCTTGAGCGAGCTTGTTGTCATAGATATGGACGTTCGTATTGCGGTCTTTGAGCATATCTAGCCAGGCCGCCTCATCAATAAAGTCGTAGAATCGGTAGGACTCCTTCAAGATGGCACGAGGAGACCCCGACGCGGCAAGCGTGGCGCCCTCATACTCGAGCAGACGCTTAAGGAGCTTCCAGCTCAGTTCAAATTGAAGATTGAACTTATTAATCAAACCACTCTGAACAAAATCATTGTTGAGATCCTGATTGGGCGCATCCTCAAGATTCGCCAAGGCGCTGACAAAGTTCTCATATTTTTTCATACAGAATCACACCATCCCTGGCAATTTCATCGAGCAATTGACGCGATAAGGACTCGTCGAGATTGACGACATCTACATCTAAAAGAGTATCAAGACGCTCCTCGATCAAATATGACAACCGGCCGAAATCCCGGCAACCTGCTACGGCGATGTCAATATCGCTCTTAGGCAAGTTGTCACCTCGAGCGCGGGAACCAAACAGCACAACCTTCTCGGCGTCACATTCCCGAGCAAAAACTTCAATTTGCTTATACACCTTGTCGAGAGATGTCATTTGCAGCCCTACAGCTTAATGTCAAAGTTGATCTCGGGGACGGCGGCCAGGTCGGCCAACGTCACGCCGTCGACGTACTTTTCGATCACGTCGTCCAGACCACGCCAGAATTTGACGGTCGAGCAGAGATCGCTGCGGGCGCAGCTGTTGTCGATACCATCGCACGCCACCGGAGCCGTGCTGCCCTCGACGGCGCGCAGGATGTCGCCAGCACGCACCTCGGCCGGGTCCTTGGCCATCATGTAGCCGCCACCCTTGCCGCGCACGCTCTTAAGCAGGCCTGCCTTCATAAGCGGACGCACAAGCTGTTCCAGATACTTTTGCGAGATACGCTCGCGGTCGGCGACCTCGCGCAGGGCGATCTTGCCCTCGGCGTCACCAAGCGCTGCGATATAGATCATCAGTCGGAGGGCATAGCGGCCCTTAGAAGAAATGAGCATACCTACCCTCCCATCGCATCTGGGACAACATAACCAGGTTTGTTTGTCCCAAATCTTAAGTGAGTGGGACAAACACAACAGGTTATTTTGTCCCAGAATTTGAAAAGTCGAGTGGATTAGTCGGGTTTTCCCTTGACTAACGCCGAACCCATAGTAACTTTATTCCGAGAAGATTCCTAGGGTTTCGCACACCCATGAGTACACCATATACAGAGAGGGACAGCATGAGCGCAAATCCGCTGCTTTCCATCGAAGGTCTGACCGCCTCCGTGGACGAGAAGACCATCCTCCACAACGTCAACCTCAACGTCGCCGCCGGCGAGACCCATGTGCTGATGGGACCCAACGGCGCCGGCAAGTCCACCCTTGGCCACCTGGTCATGGGCGACCCCGTCTACACGGTCAACGACGGCCGCATCGTCTTTGACGGCCAGGACATCACCGAGCTCACCACCGACAAGCGCTCGCGCGCCGGCCTGTTCCTGAGCTTCCAGGCCCCGGTCGAGATCCCGGGCGTGCCGCTGTCGAGCTTTTTGCGCGCCAGCATCGCCGGCCGCCCCGGCCTGGAGATGAAGGGCAAGGAATTCCGTCGTCGCGTCAAGGAGCTCGCGGCCGAGCTCAACATGGATACCGCCTACCTCAACCGCGAGCTAGGCGTGGGCTTCTCGGGCGGCGAGAAGAAGAAGGTCGAGATGCTCCAGCTCCTGTTGCTGCAGCCCAAGCTCGCCATCCTCGACGAGACCGACTCGGGCCTGGACGTCGACGCGCTTTCCACCGTCAGCCACGGCATGGACGCCTACCGCAAGAGCTGCGACGGTTCCATGCTCATCATCACGCATAATACGCGCATCCTGGAGCACCTGGATGTAGACCGTGTCCACGTTATGGTCAAGGGCCACATCGTGCGCGAGGACGACGCCTCGCTCATCCCCTGGATCGACAAGAACGGCTTTGAGACCTTCGAGCGCGAGGCCGCCGAGCAGCGCGCCCAGGCCGAGGCCGCCGCTGCCGGGCAGCAGGCGTAAAGGGGCGACGCAATGACCAAGAACCGCACCGAGGTCGCGGACATCGACCGCAGCCTCTACGACTTCACCTATGGCGAGGAGGGATTCGAGCGCCTCGACGCCGGCATCACGCCCGACATCGTGCGCGAGATCAGCGCCAAAAAGGACGAGCCGCAGTGGATGCTCGACCTGCGCTTAAAGTCCCTCGAGATCTTCAACCGTTTTCCCGACCCGACGTGGGGCCCCTCCATCGAGGGCCTGGACATGGACAACATCGTCACCTACGTCAAGCCCAACACCGACCAAAAGCACGACTGGGAGTCGGTGCCCGACGACATCAAGAACACCTTTGAGCGCTTGGGCATCCCCGAGGCCGAGCGCAGCTATCTGGCGGGCGTCGGCGCACAGTACGACTCCGAGCTGGTCTACCACAACATGCAGGACACGGCGTCCAAGATGGGTATCGTCTACTCCGGCATCGAGGAGGCCCTGCACGATCCGCAGTGGGAGCCGCTCATCCACGAGAAGTTTATGACGCTCATCCCGCCCACCGACCACAAGTTTGCGGCCCTGCACGGCGCCGTATGGTCGGGCGGCTCGTTTGTCTACGTGCCCAAGGGCACCAAGCTCGACTTCCCGCTGCAGAGCTACTTCCGCCTCAACGCCAAGGGTGCCGGCCAGTTTGAGCACACGCTCATCATCGTCGAGGACGATGCCGACCTGCACTTCATTGAGGGTTGCTCCGCGCCCAAGTACAACGTGGCCAACCTCCACGCTGGCGCCGTGGAGCTCTTTGTGGGCAAGCGTGCGCACCTGCGCTACTCGACCATCGAGAACTGGTCCAAGAATATGTACAACCTCAACACCAAGCGTGCGCGCGTGGACGAGGACGGCGACATCGAATGGATCAGCGGCTCCTTCGGCAGCCACGTAGGTTACCTCTATCCCATGAGCGTGCTCAACGGCCGCCGCGCCCGCTCGAGCTTTACCGGCATCACCTTCGCCGGCGCCGGGCAGAACCTCGACACCGGCTGCAAGGTCGTGCTCAACGCGCCCGAGACCTCGGCGACCGTCGAGACCAAGGGCATCTCCAAGAGCGGCGGCATCCAGACCTTCCGCAGCTCCATCGTGGCGACACCCAAGGCCGAGGGCTCCAAGGCAACCGTGAGCTGTCAGTCGCTCATGCTCGATGACCAGAGCCGCTCCGACACCATCCCCGCTATGGACATCCGCGCCAAGAACGTCGATATCGGCCACGAGGCCACCATCGGACGCATCGGCGACGACAAGGTGTTCTACCTGATGAGCCGCGGCATCTCGGAGGAAGAGGCCCGCACCATGATCGTCAACGGCTTTGCCAACCCGGTCTCCAAGGAGCTGCCGCTGGAGTACGCCGTCGAGATGAACAACCTGATCAAGCTCGAGATGGAAGGAGCGATCGGATAATGAAACAGACCACGAACACCGCTGCTACCACCCTTGAGCAGGTCAATGCGATGCCGGCTGCCACTTGGGGTTGGCTCAAGATGAACCAGACTAAGCTTGAGCTTTCGGACGAGCTTGCCGTCGCTCCTGCCGAGGCCGTCGAGGTCGAGGGCTTGGACGAGCAGTTCCGCGGTGCTGCCGACGCCTTCGACACCGCCATGGAAGCCATGGCCGAGCGCTTCCCCGAGCGCCGTACCGCTGCCCCCGGTGATGCCGCCGACCGCGCCCGTATCACGCCCGAGACCGAGCTCGACGTGCCCGCCACCTCTGTCTACCAGGTCGGCGCCATCAAGCTCGAAGAGGAGCTCTCCCCCGCCGAGGCCTTCGAAACCGGCATGGGCGAGGCTGCATACGCCTACATGGCCGAGCACGCTACCAAGCGCATCGTCATCGATATGCCTGCGTACCAGCACGCCACGGTTACCGTGCGCGTAAGCGGCGACGACGCGGCGGCTGCGATTGCCGCCATCGACGTCGTCGCCCGCCCGCAGGCAACGCTTGACCTGCATATCGCCTTAGACTCGCCCGCCGAGGGCGAGGGCGTCGTGGGCTCTGTGCTACGCGTGTGCGCCCACGAGTACGCCACCGTCAACGTGACCTGCACGCAGACGCTCGACGACAGCTGGATTTCGCTCGACGACACCGGGCTGTTCCTAGACGAGGGCGCGCGCGTCAACGTGCAGCATACCGTGCTGGGCGCCGGCGCCAGCGCCACCGGCCTTGCCAGCGACCTGCTGGGCGACACTGCCAAGGTTACGATCGATACCGATTACCTGGGCGCCCGCGAGCAGGTGCGCGACTTTAACTACGAGCTGCGCCACCGCGGTCGCAAGACCGAGTGCGAAATCGACGCCAACGGCGTGCTGACCGGCACGTCCAAGAAGGTCTACCGCGGCACCATCGACCTCGTGCACGGCTGCAAGGGTGCCGTCGGCACCGAACGCGAAACCGTGCTGCTGGCCAACAAGGGCGTCGACAACAAGACCGTTCCCGTCATCCTCTGCGACGAGGACGACGTCGCCGGCAACCACGGCGCCACCATCGGCCACGTCCGCGACGAGCAGCTGTTCTACCTCGCCTGCCGCGGCCTTGACCAAAACGCAGCCGAGGACCTGTTCATCCGCGCTAAGCTGGAGGACGCTGCGCTTTCCGCCACCGACGAGCGCACCCGCGCCGCCGTTGTCCGCCTGGGCAACAACCTGATCGACAACTTTGAGGAGGAGCTCGCATGATCGATACCGAGCACGTTAAATGTGACACCTGTACCGCACCGGAGCCTATGGAGCTCGACGCCAGTGACGAGGCCTCGCGCGGCTGGCCTACCATCGACATCGAGACCAACCCCTACAAGGCGCAGTTCCCGCTGTTCCAGCAGCACCCCGAGATCGCGTTCCTCGATAGCGCCGCAACCGCGCAGCGCCCTGCCTGCGTGCTCGATGCCGAGCGCGACTTCTACCAGCGCCTGAACGCCAACCCCCTGCGCGGCCTGTACTCGCTGTCCGTCGAGGCCACCGAGGCCATCGCAAAGGTGCGCCAACAGATCGCCGACGTCATCGGCGCCCCCAACGCCAACGAGATCGTCTTCACCCGCAACACGAGCGAGTCGCTCAACCTGGTCGCCAAGAGCTTTGCGCCCACAGTGCTCGAACCGGGCGACGAGGTCGTCATCACTATCATGGAGCACCACTCCAACCTGATTCCGTGGCAGCAGGTCTGCCGTGAGACCGGCGCCAAGCTCGTCTACCTCTACCCCACCAAGACCGGCCAGCTCACGACCGAGGAGGTTCTTGCCAAGGTGGGTCCCAAGACCAAGATCCTAGCCGTGGGACAGGTCTCCAACGTGCTGGGCGTCGAGAACCCGGTCAAGAACCTCGGCAAGCTCGTGCACAAGTACGGCGGCTATCTGGTCGTCGACGGCGCACAGTCGCTGCCGCACATGCCAGTCAATGTGGCCGATCTGGGCGCCGACTTCTTTGCCTTTAGCGCGCACAAGGCCATGGGCCCCATGGGCATCGGCGTGCTGTGGGGCAAGATGGACCTGCTCAACGCCATGCCGCCCATGCTAACCGGCGGCGAGATGATCGATTCGGTCACCGAGCAGGACGCCGTCTGGGCTCCTGTCCCCGAGAAGTTCGAGGCGGGTACGCAGGACGCCGCCGGCATCTTCGCCACGGGTGCGGCACTCGACTACCTGGTCAACACGGTGGGTTACGAGAACATCCAGACCCGCGAGCAGGCACTCGTCCACTATCTGATGGGCGAACTCATGCAGCTCGACTTTGTCCAGATCATCGGCTCCATCTATTGGGACAACCACCACGGCGTTGTGAGCTTTAACGTCAAGGGCATCCACCCGCACGACGTCGCGAGCATCATGGACATGGACGGCGTCTGCATCCGCGCCGGCCACCACTGCGCGCAGCCACTGCTCACCTGGCTGGGCGTCGAGAACCTTGCCTGCTGCCGCGCCAGCGTGGCCTTCTACAACGACAAGGCCGACATCGACAAGTTCATCGCCGGTCTGCATCACGTTTGGAGCACGTTCAATGGGTAACCTTTACACCTCCACCACATTTATGGAGCACAACTCGCACCCCGACTATAAGTACGAGATGGATGCTCCCACGCACGAGCACGACGGCATCAACCCCAGCTGCGGAGACGAGCTCACCTTGCAGTTGCGCGTCGAGAACGGCGTGATCGAGGAGGCCTCCTTTACCGGCCACGGCTGCGCCATCAGCCAGGCCAGTGCCGACATCATGGCCGACCTCATCACCGGCGAGACCGTCGAGGAGGCACGTCGCTTGGCGGGACTCTTCCTCGCCATGATCCGCGGCGAGAAGCTCTCCGAGGAGGACTTGGAAGACCTGGACGAAGCCGCCCAGCTTCAGGACATCTCGCACATGCCCGCCCGCGTCAAATGCGCCGAGCTCGCCTGGCGCACCCTCGACGGCATGCTCGAGGGGCAAGCAAACCAGTAGCGTATGCCCCAAATCCAAGGTTTTTGATTGCCGAGCCGCCCGATACGGGCGGCTCTGTTTTTTCTAATGAGCGCAAACGCACAAAGTCCGCGCGTCCGGCACCCCGTCTGTCATTTACCACACAGCCAGACGCGAACACGGGCGTTTTCCACAGCACCAAAGGCCTGCGGCAGGGCCACGAGCACGCCTAGCATCGTCCCATGCCCCATCCAGCTGGGCTCCGATTCGCTTCGCGCCTGCTGCAGACGGGTCCCATAGGGAGCGGCGTGCATTTTTGCGAGTATTCAGCACGCCAAGCTGTGTGTATACGCATCGAAAGCGTTAATCAACGTCTCCAGGCGCATATATAGTGCGTTTTAGAACAAGCATCGTGGTCTCAGGGGCGCAAACATGAGCTTCGGGAGTGCATCGGCAGACATAAATAGTTTCGGGGCCCGTATGTTGCAAAATTGCGACGGTAGTGGCAGTACCGCGATGCTGAAAACTCCGTTTTTTGCACGGCGCAGATGGGGGTAGGCACGGGCAAACCCGGACTGAGCCCTTATTTTATGCAAGATGGCGATTGTTCTATGCATATTAAGAAGTGCAGTTACCGCACCAAGCTTTTGAACGCTTGTTGCGGCGTATGGACGACCCCATCTGCGGTGCACAGGCGACCCTACATCACGTTTCCGCCAGTCCGCATCGCCGTCCGCGCGCGGGCACGCACAATACGAGAGACGGTACTTTTGCCAATCCCGGTATAGCGCTCAATCTGGCGCACCGTGAAACCGGCATCGTGTAATCCAACAATAACGGTATCGCGCCGCGCCGGCGGTGCGGCTTTAACCCCGCGGAGCGGAACCCCGAGGCTCTTCGCCAACTTGTCGGCAAAGGCGTGGCGTTCCCACTCCGTCTCTTTCATATCGCCCAGCGTTGGCTCGCCGCCCTCGGGCGTCGAAAGCGAATAGGCAGCAAAGGCCTCGGCAGAACCAAAAAGCTCAAGCATGCAAGAAGGATCGGAAAATCCCCTCGTGGCATCTGCCGCATCACTGTCGTAAGCGCGCAGATGCTCCGCAAAGCTGCTCCAGGGATAACGCTCGATTAGGCCAACGCCCGCCTCCTGTGGATCGGCGTGTACGGAGCGAATAGCCTCCATCACCTGCCAGTCGGTATCGAGCGAGCGCCGGTCAAAACGGTTCTGGAACAGATGACCCGTGCGCCCCGTGCGTTTATTGAACCGCCGCGCGTACGTCAAAAGCAGCCGGTGCATCGCCGCGCTCATCGCGTCCTCGTAATCTGCAAGCACCAGATGCACGTGATTGCCCATAAGGCACCAGGCGATAACCGTCACGCCCGCCTCGCGGCAGCACTCGCGCATCAGCTCCAAAAACTCCCACCGGTCTTCATCGCCCTCAAAGATGAGCTGCTTGCCCACACCGCGGGCACAGACATGGTAAAAGCCGGTAACCGTTCTCCAAACGCGCTGCATGGCACTCCCTTCGCCGGGATCTGATTGCCATCCAATACAGCACGATTGAAGCGTGCCATCAAAACATTCACGCAAAACAATACACTCGCGCGGCCAAAGGCAGTAAACGGGCGGCGAACGGCACCGTTGCAACAGGTCAGACCCCGCAACGCATACAAGAGCTGACCAAAAGCTTGCCCAAGACGAACCCCCTCTACGGAAGTTCGCGACCACAGAACATATAGTTAAACCGTTTCAATTAAAACTTCCGGACTTCTCGCTACGAAAACTGAGCCGTTCGCCGAATATTCCGTGCATTTCGCGGTATTATAGGGGCTGCATGTCATGTCCCTTTCGAAGGGTCGCCCGGCAATCGCCAGCCACGACCCCCAGACGGGACGCCAACACGATAGAGAGGAGAGGCATGCAGTACTCACAGGAAGTGGAGAACATGTGCCCCGTTGCCAAGGGTGCATACCACGGCCCCGCACCCATCCCCGAGGAGGGCAAGTGGGTCCAGGCTAAGGAGATTTCCGACATCTCCGGTCTTACGCACGGTGTGGGTTGGTGCGCACCTCAGCAGGGCGCCTGCAAGCTCACGCTGAACGTCAAGGACGGCATCATCGAGGAGGCCCTCGTTGAGACCATCGGCTGCTCGGGCATGACCCACTCTGCCGCCATGGCTTCCGAGATCCTTCCCGGTAAGACCATCCTCGAGGCCCTCAACACCGACCTCGTCTGCGACGCCATCAACGTTGCTATGCGCGAGATCTTCCTGCAGATCGTTTACGGCCGCAGCCAGACCGCGTTCTCCGAGGGCGGCCTGCCCGTGGGCGCCTCCCTCGACGACCTCGGCAAGGGCCTTCGCTCTCAGGTCGGCACCATGTTCGGCACCAAGGCCAAGGGCGCTCGTTACCTCGAGCTCGCTCAGGGCTACGTCACCCGCATGGCTCTCAACGACAAGAACGAGATCATCGCTTTCGAGTTCCTGAACCTCGGCAAGTTCACCGACGCCGTCAAGGCCGGCAAGACCCCCGAGGAGGCCATCGCTGGCGCTATGGGCCACTATGGTCAGTGGGAGAACGCTGCCAAGTACATCGACCCGCGCACCGACGAGGAGACTCACTCCGTCGCCAGCGTGTTCCCGGTTCACGAGTAGAAAGGGAGGGAAATAACTATGACTGTTACGTTCGAAGGTTACGAGCGCCGCGCTGACAAGATCAACAAGTGCCTCGCCGACAACGACATCGCCTCCCTCGAGGAAGCTCTGCAGATCTGCACCGACAAGGGCTTCAACCCGCGTGAGATCGTCAACAACACCCAGTCCATCGCCTTCCAGAACGCCGAGTGGGCCTACACCCTCGGCTGCGCTCTCGCTGTCAAGCGTGGCGCCAAGACTGCTTCTGAGGCTGCCGCCATCATCGGCGAGGGCATCCAGGCCTTCACCGTTCCCGGCTCCGTCGCCGAGGACCGCAAGGTCGGTCTGGGCCACGGCAACCTGGGCGCTATGCTGCTCTCCGACGACACCGAGTGCTTCGCCTTCCTGGCCGGCCACGAGTCCTTCGCTGCCGCTGAGGGTGCTATCGGCCTGGCTCTGAACGCCAACAAGGCTCGCAAGAAGCCGCTGCGCGTTATCCTGAACGGTCTGGGCAAGGACGCCGCCCAGATCATCGCCCGCATCAACGGCTTCACCTACGTGAAGACCCAGTTCGACTACTACACGGGCGAGCTCAAGGTCGTCGAGACCATCCCTTACTCCGATGGTCCCCGCGCTGCCGTTAACTGCTACGGCTCCGACGACGTCCGCGAGGGCGTTGCCATCATGTGGCACGAGAACGTCGACATCTCGATCACCGGTAACTCCACCAACCCCACGCGCTTCCAGCACCCCGTCGCTGGCACCTACAAGAAGGAGCGCCTCGAGGCTGGCAAGAAGTACTTCTCCGTCGCTTCTGGTGGCGGCACTGGCCGTACCCTGCACCCGGACAACATGGGCGCCGGCCCTGCCTCTTACGGCATGACCGACACCATGGGCCGCATGCACTCCGACGCCCAGTTCGCCGGTTCTTCCTCCGTGCCTGCGCACGTCGACATGATGGGTCTCATCGGCATGGGCAACAACCCCATGGTCGGTGCCACCGTCGCCTGCGCTGTCGCCGTCGAGGAGGCCCTCAAGGCCTAATCGCGCCCGCGCGATGCTCATATAGTTGAGCTTTAGAGCCGCTACCCACCCGGGTAGCGGCTCTTTTTGTTTGCGCTGTCGCAGGGTAGCTAATGCCGATATATCAGTTGGGGCGAAATACGAGATGTGATGAGACGGAGCGCCAGAGCGTCCATGACGCCCACCTGCCATATGTGCCCTTTACCGATTTGCCGAGTCTTTGCGGCCCCATTGCCGATCACCCGTGCGACAATGCGCCGGACGAGAAAGGAATCCGATGGAATCGACTGATGTACTGGTAATTGGATCTGGCATTGCGGGCCTTTGCGCCGCCATCGAAGCGGCACGCACGGGTGCAGCCGTCGCTGTGGCAAGCGCCGGCAAGACCATGAGCGGATCGAGCTTCTTCCCCGGAACCTGGGGTCTGGGGCTTATCGGACCCGTCAACGAAGACGACGAACAAGACCTCATCGACACCATCCAGACCGTTGGTGGCGGCGTCGCCGACCCCGAGCTTGTCCAGACGTTTGTCCACGGCATTCCCCAGGCAATTGAATGGCTCGAGCAAGACCTGGGCGTTGAGCTCCAGCGTCCGCAAAGCGCCGAGAGCGCCCAGCAAAAGCAGTTTATCCCCTGCTTTGACCACAAGACGCGCATGTGGCGCGGCCTCACCCGCAAACCCCTTGAGGACGCTCTGACAGCCCGGATCGAGTCGCTCGGCATTCGCCTGCTCCCCCGCCATGAGCTTATCGACCTTGTTGAGGACACGAACGGCAGAATAACCGGAACCGTGCTCTACGACCTCACCGAAAATCGAATCGTGCCCTTTGCCGCCAAGGCCACGATCATCGCAGCCGGTGGCACAAGCGGCCTGTTCGAGCGCAGCCTTACGTCGGCTGATGTGCTCAGCTCCTCGCAGGCCATCGCGCTGGCGCACGGCGCAACACTTACTAATATAGAGTTCGTGCAGATGATGCCCGGCTTCACCGAGCCCAAGCGCAACCTGGTCTTCAACGAGAAAACCTGGCGCTACGTACATGTAGACCAGCCGGTAGATATTGCCGACGACAAGCTGGACGACCTGCTCGAGCAGCGCTCTGGATATGGTCCCTTCACGTCACGCTTGGCCTCCCGCGCTATCGATCTCGTCATCGATCAGACAAGTGTCGAAGGCCTGGCACTCCACTACGACTTCCCTCGCGAGGATGTCCCAGAGTTTGTGCAGACCTTTGCCACCTGGCTGCAAGACGAGCACGGCATCGCCCCGACTGACGAGATGCGCGTTGCGATGTATGCCCACGCCGCTAACGGCGGTATCAAGATCGACATGACCGCGTACACGGGCATTGAGGGCCTCTTCGCCTGCGGTGAGGCAACAGGCGGCATGCACGGCGCCGACCGCATCGGCGGCTTGTCAAGCGCCAACGGCATCGTGTTTGGGCGCATCGCGGGCGCATCGGCAGCCCAAGCAGCGCTGGACGCTCCCGAGGCGGCCGCTCCGATGGATATCGCCCTCCCTCAGTATGGCATTGCCACAACAGATGCCGAACGCCTAACACACAGCCTTAAGCACACGATGAGTACCTATTGCATGATCAACAGGACCGAAGCAGGTCTATCCAAGGCCCTGCAACAGCTTGAAAGCCTGAAAGACGAGGCAACGGCGCTGAGCAAGCCGCATGCCAAAGACAGCGAGATCGCAGCCCTCGCCCGCCTGCAATCGCAGAATCAGCTGGCAACGGAGATGGTCAAAGCCATGCGCAAGCGGACCGAAAGCCTGGGTTCGCACTATCGATCGAATTAAACTGGACACCTATCTAGAGCAGAGCACAACTAATCGATATCTATGGGCCCCGTGACCTCGAAGTGGCACGGGGCCCATTCGTGTCCGCACGGCAGCGTATCCTTATTCTGAGTACAGAGCGGGCAAAGCGCGCATAGACAATAGATCAGCGAGGAGGAGATATGGACAGTAGAGATATCGAGAAGTGGCGTGTCGAACTTGATAGCTACGCCAATGTGGAAGACGGCGTTGAGTATTGGCTCGCACGCGATTTAATGGAACCCATGGGATACACTCGATGGGAGAACTTCGCCGAAGTTGTTAAGAGGGCAAAAGTCTCGTGCGAAACAAACAAAACTCCAGTTGATTCCCATTTTCGTGACACCACGAAAATGATAACTGCCGGTGTCGCCGCTCGCGCGGTTAAAGACTACAAGCTTACGCGCTATGCATGCTATTAATCGCCCAAAACGGAGATTCAAACAAGCAAGAAATCGCGCTCGCACAGGCGTACTTCGCCGTGCAGACGCGCCGGTTTTACTGATCCCCAGGGTAGACTCGATCTGTGAAAGCGGCTGTGCCCTTTCGGGTTCGACCCCAAGCGAGGTCAACAAAAAAGACGGCCAACTTTCGTTGACCGTCTTAACTTGCTTTGGTGGGCCGTCAGGGGGTCAGCCTGCTTTGCAGGCGGCCGCTGCGGCGCTTCGCGCCTTGCGCGCTGCGCTGGTAAATGCTCACGCATTTCCTCAGCTCCGCGCCCCGACGGGTTCGACCCCATGAAAGGTCAACAAAAAAAGACGGCCAACCTTCGTTGACCGTCTTAATCATCTTTGGGTGGGCCGTCAGGGGGTCGAACCCTGGACCTTGGGATTAAGAGTCCCCTGCTCTACCAACTGAGCTAACGACCCAAAGCTAAAGTCCGTTGTGGCGGACTTTAGAGGAGATATCGTGTGGTGGGCCGTCAGGGGGTCGAACCCTGGACCTTGGGATTAAGAGTCCCCTGCTCTACCAACTGAGCTAACGACCCGATATCAACACGAAGCAAGAACTGGGGTGGGTAAAGGGACTCGAACCCTCGACCTACGGGACCACAACCCGTCGCTCTAGCCAGCTGAGCTACACCCACCGTGTCCTGTGCGCTTCGCGCTCGACTATTATTGCAAGGAACGCCACGCGATGCAAGCCCCAATTTTCAAGAATTTTGAAAAGAGTTTTTCAAGCGCGTTTCGAGCAATTCCCACCGGTTTCATAGGAGTAAACTTGCCCCACTGCAAATGCTCGAAAGGACCGGCATGAAAGAACTCTCCAACCGTACGGCAACGTTTACCGATTCGGTCATCCGCCGCATGACACGCATCTCCAATAAGTACGGCGCTGTCAATCTCTCGCAGGGCTTCCCTGACTTCGATCCCCCGGCGCAGCTGCTCAATAGCCTGAGCACCATCGCCGCCGACCCCAAGCCGCTTTACCACCAGTACTCCATCACCTGGGGCTCCCAGGCCATGTGCGAGGCGCTCGCCGCCAAGCAGGAGCACTTTATGGGCATGCCGGTGAACCCCAACGAGAATATCGTAGTCACTTGCGGCTCCACCGAGGCCATGATGGCCGCCATGATGACGGTCACGAACCCCGGCGACAAGGTCGTCATTTTCTCGCCGTTCTACGAAAACTACGGCGCCGACACGATCCTTTCGGGCGCCGAGCCCATCTACGTGCCGCTCAACCCGCCCACATTCGACTTTGACCGCGAGACGCTCGAGGCAGCCTTCCGCGACAACGATCCCAAGGCGATCGTCCTGTGCAACCCGTCCAACCCCTGCGGCAAGGTCTTTACCCGCGAGGAGCTCACCTTTATCGCCGACCTCTGCAAAAAGCACGACGCCTACTGCATCACCGACGAAGTCTACGAACACATCGTCTACGCGCCCCACGAGCACGTGTACATGGCCACGCTGCCCGGCATGTTTGAGCGCACCATCAGCTGCAGCTCACTGTCTAAGACGTACTCCATCACCGGCTGGCGTCTGGGCTACACCATTGCCCCAGCCCAGATCACCGAGCGCATCAAGAAGGTCCACGACTTCCTCACCGTAGGCGCCGCCGCTCCCCTGCAGGAAGCCGTCGTCACCGCCCTCAACTTCGACGACAGCTATTACCAGGAGGTCCTCGACCTCTACACCGCCAAGCGCGACCTGTTCTGTCAGGGACTCGACAGCATCGGCCTTACGCACAACGTGCCGCAGGGCGCCTACTACGTGATGATGGATATCTCGGAGTTTGGCTATGACAGCGACCTCGACTTCTGCGAGGATTTGGCCTCCAAGGTGGGCGTGGGCGCCGTTCCGGGCTCGAGCTTCTTCCGCGAGCCCGTCAACCATCTGATTCGTTTCCACTTTGCCAAGCGAGACGAGACGCTCAACGCTGCGCTTGAGAACCTCAAGTCGCTACGTGATAAAATCAACCCGCGCGGGTAAGGACGGCCCGGCAACTAAAGTAACCAAAGAAGCCCCGCATCGCCCGCCGCGTTGCGAGGCTTCTTTTTATAGCGCTTTCTTAAATGGTTTAGAGCGCTATATTTTAGTCACGGAGCAACTCATCCCGGAGAGAGGAATACTATGGCAGAACAGCAGCTTATCGGAGCGCTCGAGGCCGGCGGCACCAAGATGGTCTGCGCCACGGGCTATGCGGACAGCACGGTCCTGGAGCGTGAGCAGATCGCGACCACGACTCCGCAGGAGACCGTCGAGGCCGTCAACGCATGACTTGCCGACAAGGGCATCGCCGCGCTGGGCATCGGCGCCTTTGGCCCCACCGCAGTCAACCCTGCCTCGCCCCAATACGGCAAGATCCTGGAGACGCCCAAAACGGCATGGCGCTACTTCGACCTGCTGGGCACCATCCAAAACGAGCTCAATATTCCCTGCGGCTACGACACCGACGTCAACGTCGCCTGCCTGGGCGAGGTCACCTTTGGTTGCGCCCAGGGCCTCACTGACGTGGTGTATCTGACCATCGGTACCGGCGTGGGCGCTGGCGTGCTCTCGGGCGGTAAGCTCGTGCACGGCATGATGCATCCCGAGGCTGGCCACATCCTGGTCACGCGCGACCCGCGCGACACCATTGGCGAGCACAGCGCCTGCCCCTTCCATGACAACTGCCTCGAAGGCCTCATCGCCGGCCCCGGCGTTAGAAAGCGCTGGGATGGCAAGAGCGCCGGAGACATGGCTGATGACCCGGAAGCCATGGACCTGCTCGCCGGCTATCTGGCACAGGCACTCATGACCTACACGCTGTGCTACGCGCCGCAAAAGATCATCGTCGGCGGCGGCGTGGCCGACCACACTCCCATCGTGCCGCTCGCACGCAAAAAGTGTGCCGAGATGCTCAACGGCTATATCGTCACGACCGAGGTCAACGACATCAATAACTACATCGTCAACAACAGCCTCGAGGGCAAGCAGGGCGTTATGGGCTGCCTGGCCCTGGGCGCACAGGCGCTTCAGTAGCAGATGAACCCACAGGGCGTGGCGCGCCCGGCAAATCCGACCTACGAAACGACGCCACCACGCCTCATATAAGCCCTCAAATAAAAAAGGCCGCCTAGGACCAAACAATACGTCCTAGGCGGCTTTTTTGGCACATATCAGCGACCGTAAGAGATATCGGAGCACAACGCCCGTTGCCGCTCCACAGCAGTCGATCATCACATCAGTGATCATGCCGGCGCGTCCCGGCACAAAGAGCTGAATCGTCTCGTCGATCGAGGGAATCAGCAGCAGGAACACCGCCGTGGGCAGCAACACGTTAAAGGTGCGCCGGCCCTCAAAATCAAAGGCGTGCGTAGCCAGGATGCCGAGCACCATATACTCGGAAAAATGCGCGCACTTGCGAACAACAAAGTTGGTCACCCATTCATATGGAAGTCCCACGCCGTGCAGGAAACCGCGGATAGCTTCCATGACCGTTAGGCTCAGCGAGCCCGACCCCGAGCCAGGAACCAGCGAATTGCCCCAGATCAAGAGCGCCATCAGGCAGGTCACGACCGCCCATTTTTGATTGATCTTAACCATGCAGAAGTTATGCCTCCGCGCGGAGCGGCGCAAAGCTGGCGGTACCGCCCTCGATAACGCTCAGATAGGCACGGCCCGTACGCTTGGCGGTAGAGGACTGCAGGCGCTCGATCTCTTCCTCGAGGATCTGATTGACGCGCTCGTGACGACGATTTTCCATAATGCCGGCGGCAATAGCCTCGGCTCGCTCGATGCTCTCGCGCGAGATACGGGCAGTATCCTCGGGGAACACAGCGCTGTGACGGCCGACATAGGCGGGGGCAGCAGGCTGAGGGGCAGCGACGGGAGCGGGCGCTACAACAGGAGCAGGCTCGTCAATCTCATCCAGAATCGCGATGGCGGCGGCCCACATGTCCTCGTGGCCCGAGTAATCGGCCATGGGGACATCAACCTCGAGCGAGGCGTCCGGAAGGTCGCCGGTGTCGATGCGATCTTGGGCATCAATCGATGCGGTGATGGCTGCAGGCTCATCGAGGTCATCGAGATCGATGTCCGCGGCACCGGAGATGATAGGCATGCTGGCGAGGTTTGCATTGTACGGCGCAGCCTCGGCCGCCTGCTGCTGGGCAGGAGCGCCCCACAGCGAGCTTTCGGCGGCACGGCGGGCGGCAACGGCCTCCTCGTCCGCAGCCATGGCTTCATCAACGTACGAATTGTCGGCAGAAGCGTTCGCGTCCGCCGAGGTAGCGTTGTAGGCGTTATTGGCTGCCGCGTTGGCAACGAGTGCCACGAAAGCCGCCGTGCTGCCCGCAGGGGCGGCCTGGGAGCCAGACACGGCGCGTGCCGCGGCGGCGATGTCGTCGCGATTGAAGGAGCCGGTCTGCCCGCCATTGGTGAGCTCGTCGATGGCGACTTGATAGACGTCGCGCGAGTGTGCAGGGTCGCAGCTCACCGGCGAATCGTCGTCGAGCATACTGTCGATCATGGACCAAGCCTCGGCCTCGTCCATGGCATCTGCGGCTCGAGCGATGGTAGGGACACCATCATCGGCATGACGGCGCTGGAACGCACCAGTCAGGCCGGAAAGGAATGCCGAGGTAGACTGCTCCGACTGAGCCTGAGAAGCAGAAGCGGCAGCATATGGAGTCGCATCCTGCTGCTGAGCTGGAATCGAGGCGGTCTTGAACTCGCTTTGATGCTGATTGAGATTGGCGGCACCGCCCATGGCATCGGGCTGGAACAGACGCTCTTCACGCTGCGCACGGTACTCGGAGATACCCAGCGAGGCGGCATAGATGCCCACGCCCGCCACCGCACCGACGGCAAAGGGAACAGCGCCCGCGACAACCGTCTCGTTGACCGACGAGAACGGCAGCGTCGCGGCATACATCACCACGGGGGCGGCAAGGCCGATCCCGCAGGAAAGTCCGGCAAGGACTGCTCGTTGTGTTGCATCAGAAGAAGCCATGAGCTCTCCCCATCTTCCAGCACCCAAATCGCATCATTCAGTTGGCTGCGCGAGAGAAGATGAAGCGGGGCTATGCCCCAAAGCAACGGTATATGGTTCGTTTCATCTGCGTTTTCCGTCGCGAAGCTTAAAAGCTATTATGCGAAACCGCCCTGCCGATTGCAAGCGACGATGTCGGATTGAAACGGGAAACCTGCTGCTCGTCGGTCTTACGGTCAAAAATAAGCGCGGAGCGGCGCTATAGAAAAGGGCCGAGGCTCAAAGCCCCGACCCTTTATCGCATTGATGACTATCGCTGCGCGTAGATGACAACCTAGAACGTCTGCTCGTAGTCGCTGTGTTTTTTGGCCGAACGCACCAGGAACTCCTGGTTGGTGTTGGTGCCCTTAAGACCCTTGATAAACGATGCGGCCGCACGCTCGGTGTTGTTCATGCCTGCAAGAATGCGACGTAGACCAAAGACAAACGGACGCATCTGCTCGTCGACCAACAGATCCTCGTTACGCGTACCGGAGGCAACGGGGTCGATAGCCGGGAAGATGCGGCGGTCGGCCAGGTCGCGGTCGAGCTTAAGCTCCATGTTGCCGGTGCCCTTGAACTCCTCAAAGATGACCTCGTCCATCTTGGAACCGGTGTCGATGAGGGCAGAGGCCAGGATGGTGAGCGAGCCACCGTTCTCGATATTGCGGGCTGCGCCCAGGAAGCGCTTGGGCGGATATAGGGCCGCCGAATCGACGCCGCCCGAAAGGATGCGGCCCGAGGCGGGCGCCGCCAAGTTGTAGGCGCGGGCGAGGCGCGTGATGGAGTCGAGCACCACCACGACGTCGCCACCCAGCTCTACGATGCGCTTGGCGCGCTCGATGACGAGCTCTGCCACGCGGGTGTGGTTGTCGGCAGGCATATCGAAGGTCGACGCCACAACCTCGCCCTTGATGGAACGCTGCATATCGGTGACCTCTTCGGGGCGCTCGTCGACGAGCAGGCAGATGAGGTGCACCTCGGGGTTGTTAATCGAGATAGACTGGCAGATCTTCTTGAGGATCGTGGTCTTGCCGGCCTTGGGCGGGGACACGATCAGGCCGCGCTGGCCCTTGCCGATCGGTGACACGATGTCGATGGCGCGGCCGGTAATAGAGTCCTTGCCGTGCTCCATGCGCAGCGGCTCGTTGGGATAGACCGGGGTGAGGTCGCCGAACTTGGGACGGTTGCGAATCTGCTCGGGGTCCAGACCGTTGACGGTCGTGATTTTGGCGAGGCCGGCGCGCTTGTCGCCGCCGCGCGAAGGACGCAGCGAGCCCTCGATGACGTCGCCCGTGCGCAGGCGCGCGGAGCGGATGAGGTAGGCGGGCACGAAGGCGTCGTCGTTGGACTTCATGTAGCCATGGGCGTGGATGATGCCGGAGCTGTCCGGGCGAATCTGCAGAATGCCCTTGATGTCGCGGAAGCCCTCGGCCTTCGCAGCGGTGACGTAGATTTCCTCGACGAGCTCGGCCTTCTTCTTGCCGGTCGTCTCGATCTCGAACTCCTTAGCCTTCTCGCGCAGCTCAGCGACCTTCATGGCCGCGAGTTCCTCGCGCGAAAGCGTGGGCTCGGTGGGAGCGGCATTACGCTCCTTGTTGCGCTGTTTGCGATCGCGCTGGCGGTTGCGACGGTCGTTGTTGCGGTCGTCCTTACGCTCGTTGCGCTCGTCGTTGCGCTTGTGCTGGCGACGGTTGGGACGAGTGCCGTCTTCGCCCTCAGCGGGGGCGGCACCATCGGTTGCGGCGGTGCCAACATTGGCCGCGGCGGCGTCATTGGCCTCGGCGCCAGAATCAACCTGCGCTTCGACATCCTGCTGCTCGGACGCCTTGGCCTTAACGGACTTCTTACGACCGCGCTTGGGCTTCTCGGACGCAGGCTGTTCGACGTCCTGGGCCTTGGCGACATCAGTCGACGCATCGGCGGTCGTCTCGGCAGAATCCTCGGACGCACCCTTCTTGGCAGCCTTGGCCTTGGACGTGCGCTTAGCAGCAGTACGACGACTGCGACCGGGACGGACGTCGGCGGGCTCGGCATCGGCGGGAGCGGCCTCGGAAGTCGTAGCATCCTGGACGGGTGCATCGGCAGCGGTTGCAGACTCGGCGGTCGCCGCAGCATCCCGAGCGGCGGCGGCTGCTGCTGCGGCCTTCTCTGCCTCGACAAAGGCCTTGGGCTTGCGACCGCGACGGTGCGGGCGCAAAGCCGGATCGACAACGGGAACTTCGTTGGCCTCGACAGGCACAGCGGGCTCAACAGGCAATGTGCCCTCCCCTGCCGCGGAACGGACCGAAGCCTCAGTGAGCTCGGGGGCTACCTGTTCCGCAACTTGCTCGGCCTTAGCAGCCGTGCGGCGGCGTGTGCGCAGTGCCGGCTTCTCGGTCGGCAGGTCGGCGGCAGGGGTCTCGATGGCGGCAGGCGTCTCGGGCACAGACGGAGCTGCAAGCTCGGTCAGAGCCGCGGCCTCGCGCTCGGCAGCACGACGGCGGGCGCGCACCACCTGAGCCTCGCTAATCTGCGCCAACGCACGTGCCTGCGCGACCTCATCGGAAATCGGCGCCGAGGAGTCAGCTGCAACGGTGCGCTTGGCGCGCGTCGTGCGCGTGGTACGGCGCTTGGGCTTGGTGACCTCCTCGCCGTCAGCGGCAGGCTTGGCCGTGTGGCGCGTGAGCTTGGGCTTTGCCGGAGCAGCCTCCTCACCAGTTGCAGGCGCAGGCGTCGAAGCAGCCTTAGGCGTCTCGGGAGCCGAGGCTTGCGCGGGCGCCGCGACCTGGTCCGACGCAACCGGTGCAGCGGGAGCGGCCTGCGTCGTCGTTATTTCGTTTTCTTGCTGTTGATCAGACACAGTGTTTGCTCAACTTTCTTTTCAAGCCCTGTGATCACATGCTCCCTGCATAAACCTTCAGGGCGGCTAAACAGTCTAGTTCCGTTCAAAACGACGGACATCATTGATCTGTATCGAGATGATTGCGTCAACTACGCAGCGTTAGTGTAACACAACCGCCGCCACCTGCAACTTAGCCATTGGGGGCGTTCTTAAACGACTAGTCAAAAGGGACACTCTTTGGTTTACCACCCACAAATCAGACTGCCTCCGCCAAAACTATGGCGGTTTACTACGACGAATCTCTCAACCGCGACCACTCCGAAACATGTTGAACTAAAACCGCAGGTAGATGCCTTGCGCTTTTTTGCGAAAAGCCGGCGTGGTTAGAATTCCTCAATTCATCGTAGTAAACCGGCATAGTTTCGTATTTCCAGCTGTTCCAAATTCGTCAATACGTCGGCATTTGCGAAAAAAGCCCGACCTCCGTGGGAGATCGGGCTTATAGGGCTCAGTTAAACCAAACCTACACGGTCAAATGACCCGCAGGTTACATCTGCTCGGGCGCGGAAACGCCAACGAGGGTGAGCACCAGGGCGAGCGTCACGCGGACGGCATCGCAAGCGGCCAGACGGGCACGCGAAAGTTCGGGGTCGACGGGACGGCCCTCGCTCGGCAGAACCTGGCAGGCAGCGTAGAAGCTGTGGAAGTCACCGGCGAGCTCCTCGGCAAAGTGCGTCAGACGGAACGGGGCGCGATCGCGAGCGCAGCTGGCGATCAGGTCGGTAAGCTCATTGAGCTTGCGCGAAAGGGCGAGCTCGGTCGGGTCGGTCAGCAGCGAGTAATCGACGTTCTCACCGATGGCCTTGGCGGCAACGGCCTTCATGCCCATCTCGTCGGCCTGCTCAGGCGTTACGTCAGCGGCACGGCGCAGGATGGAGCAGACGCGAGCGTGAGCGTACTGCACGTAATAGACCGGGTTGGAGTTGTCGCGCTTCTTAACGGCCTCAATGTCGAAGTCGACCATCTGGTTGGAGCTCTTGGAGATGAGCGTGTAGCGAGCGGCATCGGAGCCGACCTCGTCGACGAGCTCCTGCAGGGTCACCATGGTGCCCTTGCGCTTGGACATACGGACGGGCTTGCCGTTACGCAGCAGGTTGACGAGCTGGCCCAGTAGAACCTCGAACTTGCCGGGGTAACCCAGAGCGTCGCAGACGCAGCGGACGCGCTCGATGTAACCGTGGTGGTCGGCGCCCCAGATGTCGATGACGTGATCGACGCGCTGGAACTTATCCCAGTGATAGGCGACGTCGGAGGCGAAGTAGGTGTACTCGCCGTCGGACTTGATCAGGACGCGGTCCTTGTCGTCGCCCAGGTCGGTGGAACGGAACCACAGGGCGCCGTCCTTGGTGTAGAGGTAGCCCATCTTGTCGAGCTTCTCAAAAGCGCGGTCGACGGCAGAGGTGCCGGCGGTCTCGCCCTCGGTGTCCTTCACGTACAGCGAGCGCTCGGAGTACCAACGATCAAAGTCGCAGTTGACGGCGTGGCAGAGGTCGCGCATGTTGTCGACCATCTTTACATAGCCGCGCTCGCGGAAGCTCTCCATGCGCTCCTGAGGATCGGCGTTGACCCACTTATCGCCGTCGGTGCGCCAGAACTCGGCGGCCTCGTCGATGATGTAGTCGCCGCCGTAAGAGTCCTTGCCCAAGGTCTCGGCAAAGTTGTCCTGATACGGATGGGTCTCGGGGTGCTCGTCGTTCTCGTCGGCAACAAAGGCGTCGCGGTCGGCGATCAGCAGCTTGTGAGCCTCGTCAATATCCACGCCCTGCTTGGCGATGATGTCGGCAAGCTGCATATAGCGCGTGCTGATGGAGTTGCCGAAGGTGTTCATCTGAGAGCCGTGGTCGTTGATGTAGAACTCACGCTGGATGTCGTAACCGGCGTGGTCCATAACACGGCAGAGCGAGTCGCCCAGCGCGGCCCAGCGGCCGTGGCCGATGTGCATGGGGCCGACGGGGTTGGCGGAAACGAACTCGACCTGGGTCTTCAGGCCACCACCGACGTTGGACTTAGCGAAGTCCATGCCCTTCTCGCGAGCCTCGCCAAAGATGGCATTCTTGACGGCAACGGAGAGGTAGAAGTTGATGAAACCGGGGCCTGCGATCTCAACCTTCTCGATCGCGGGATCCTCGGGCATATGGGCAACGATGGCCTCGGCGATCTTGCGCGGGGCGCAGTGGGCCAGCTTGGCGGACTTCAGGGCCATGGTAGAGGTCCACTCGCCATGAGAAGTGTCAGCCGGTCGCTCGATAGCGCAATCGTCAAGTTCAAATGCGGAAAGGTCGCCGGCCTCCTGGGCCGCAGCAAGCGCAGCGCGTACCAGCTCTTCAATCTTCTCGGGCATAGATCCTCCTTGTGTTAAAGCCCCCGAGCTCTTGGTCACTCGTAGGGCAAAAGCCAGAGTTTGTAGCACTCTATCACAAGCGAGGGGCACTGTCGCAGGGTAAAGCCAATCGAAATTGCATATGCACAAAATTGACTACAGCTTGTATGGAGTCACTCAAAGATGCCGGTCTGCCTGCAGATTATGCACGCGTTGAAAATGCATAAAGGTGTGAATGAGCTGTGTCTTTTATCGAATACTCTTACCTATCAGAGTTGTGTGCTTTTCCTGCATAAAGCGAGGATTTGCGCACGTCAGCGTGTTATTCTAGACATACGTAAATTCGTATAAGTTGGAGGTAGCATGTTCTCAATCGGTCAACACGTCATTCATCCGGGTCAGGGAGTCTGCACCGTCGTCGGTTTTAGGGACGACACGCCGCAGCCCATGTTGTTGCTCGAGGCCAAGCAGGGGCATGCGCAGACGATCCTTATGTACCCCGTGGCGCAGGCCGACCGTCTGCATGCCGCCATCTCTCAGCAAGATGCCGAGCATCTGCTGAGCCACTATGACGAGCTGGAGTGCGACACCTTTACCGAGCGCAACAGCTCGCTTGAAGAGACACACTTTAAGCAGCAGCTCAAGCTGGGCGCGCCCGAGACGGTCCGCGTGGCAAAGACCATGATGCACCGCATTCGCCAGGCCGAGGAAGCCGATAAAAAGCCCAGCTCTTACTATATGCGTGTACTCAAGGAAGCCAAGCGCCGCTCCATCGAGGAGTTCGCCGTGGCATTGGGCGTCACCGAGGAGGCCGCCGAAGCCCGCCTAGCCCAAGCCGCCCTCAACTAACCCATCCGAGCCAAAAACCACCACAAAGGGGACAGGCACCTTTGTGGTGGTTTTTTCGTTCTAGTCGTTCTAGTAGTATTCATTCTTATCGATACCCACGAGCACAAGGAGTCTCTTATGGCAGAGCCGCTTACCGCCGGAATCACCCGCGACCGCGCGTTCGAACTGCTCAACGAACACAACAAGGACCCGTTCCACATCACCCATGGCGAGACGGTCGAGGGCACTATGCGCTACTTTGCGCGCGAGTTCGACCCCGAGAACGAGGAGTTTTGGGGCATCGTCGGTCTGCTGCACGACCTGGATTGGGAGGAGCATGAGGACGACCCCATGAACCACACCATCTATGCTGCCGAGATTCTTGAGGGCGAAGGTGCGTCTCCCGAGCTCATTCGCGCCATCCAGACGCACACGTCGGACTTCAACACCTCGCTGCCCAAACCCGAGCTGCAGATGGAAAAGATCCTGTTTGCCTGCGATGAGCTCACCGGCCTGATCGGCGCTGCAGTCATCATGCGCCCGAGCAAGAGCGTCATGGACTTTACGACCAAGTCGCTCAAGAAGAAGTTCAAGGACAAGCGCTTTGCCGCCGGCTGCTCGCGCGACGTGATTTCGCAGGGCGCCGAGATGTTGGGCTGGGAGCTCCCCGAGCTCTTTGACCGCACCATAGCGGCCATGCAGTCCTTCGCCCCCGACCGCGATACCTTCCAGGCCTAACCGCCCACGCCACCTAAAACCGCCACAAAGGGGACAGGCACCTTTGTGGCGGTTTTCGTTTACGAGGGGTTTAGGGGCGGACCTGGCCGGTGCCGCGGAGCTTGTATTTGTAGGTGGTGAGGGCCTCGGCGGCAAAGGGGCCACGGGCGTGGAGCTTTTGGGTCGAGATGCCGATCTCGGCGCCCAGGCCAAACTCGCCGCCGTCGGTAAAGCGCGTGCTGGCGTTGGCGTACACGGCCGAGGCATCGACCGCGTCCAGGAAGCGCTCGCAAGCATCCGTGTCCTCGGCAACGATGGCCTCGGAGTGCATCGTGCCGTAGCGGTTGATGTGCGCGATGGCCTCGTCCTCGTTTGCCACGACCTTCACGCTCATCTCGAGCGCCAGATACTCGCGGCCCCAGTCCTCCTCAGTCGCGGCGACGTAAGCATCGCCCTCGGCAAGACCGGCGGCAACGCAAGCGGCACACGTGGCCTCATCGCCGTGAATCAGCACATCGTGGTCGTGCAGCACGGCAACGACCGCAGGCAAAAACGCATCGGCCACAGCACGGTCGACCAGCAGCGACTCGGCGGCATTGCACACGCCTACGCGCTGGGTCTTGGCATTAACGATAATGTTGAGTGCCTTATCAAAGTCGGCGGATTCATGCACGTAGATATGGCAATTGCCCGTGCCCGTCTCGATCACCGGCACAAGCGATTCACGCACGCAGCGCTGGATCAGGCCTGCACCGCCACGCGGAATGAGCACATCGACGATGCCGCGAAGCTTCATGAGCTCGCCGGTTGCCTCGCGGTCGGTAGACTCAATCATCGAGACGGCCTCACGCGGGAAGCCCTTGGCCTCGAGGGCATCGGCCAGTAGCTCGGCAATCATGGCACACGAGTGATAGGCCAGCGAGCCGCCGCGCAGAATACAGGCGTTGCCGGTGCGGATGCAGATGCCCGCGGCGTCGGCCGTCACGTTGGGGCGTGCCTCGTAGACCATGGCGACCAGGCCCAACGGCACGCTCACGCGGGTGAGGTCCACGCCGCTTGCGAGCACGCGGTGGTCGAGCACGCGGCCCACAGGATCGGGCAGCTCGGCGAGCTTTTCCAGGCCGGCGGCCATGCCCTCGACGCGCTCGGGCGTCAGCAGCAGACGATCGAGCAGTCCGGCCGAGGTACCCGCATCGCGCGCGGCGGACATATCGAGCTCGTTGGCGGCAACGATGGAGTCGATACCGTTGCGCAGCGCTGCGGCCATGGCGCGCACGGCCTCCTGGCGCTGTTCATCGCTCGCCGTGGCAAGCGAGGCCGACGCTGCCTTGGCGGCAACGGCAAGATCGTGGACATACGTGGCTATATCGACCGACATGGGCGGCCCTTTCTCCTAGAAGTTTGCAACCATGGTAGCCGATTTGCGCATGGCCTCGCCCACGGCGGTAGAATTGGTCAACCCGAAACACCGCAACGAACGGAAGACTCACATGGCCCTCATCACTTCGTACCACGTCCCCGGCCTTTACGTCGAGGACCACAGCATCGACGTCCCCCTCGACTGGCGCGGCCTGGAGCCGATGCTCCTGGCCGTCGGCAGCACCATGCGCCGCGGCGCTATGCCGGCGCCCATCGCCGGCGCGCCCGAGAGCATCAAGCTCTTCTACCGCGTGGTTTGCGCGCCCGACCGCATCAACGACGATCTGCCGCTGCTCCTGTTTTTGCAGGGCGGCCCCGGCGGCGAGAGCCCGCGTCCGCTGTCGCCCACAAGCGATGGCTGGATCGAAGAGGCCGTCAAGCACTTCCGCGTGGTCCTGCCCGACCAGCGCGGCACCGGACGCAGTAGCTGCGTGGACGGACGCACGATTGCCACCTTGGGCGATCGCGCCGAGGCCGCCGGCGCCGATACAGCACGCTCGCAGGCGGACTTCCTCAAGCGTCACCTCGCCAGCTCTATCGTGCGCGATTTTGAGTACCTGCGCCTGGTAGGCTTTGGCGGCAGGCCCTGGGTCACACTCGGGCAGAGCTACGGCGGCTTTTTGACGCTGAGCTATCTGTCGCTCTTCCCCGAGGGCGTGGCGGCAAGCTTTACCTGCGGCGGCATCCCCCACGTGCCGGCGAGCGCAAGCGAAGTCTACGCGCACACCTTCCCGCGCATGGTCGCCAAGACGCAGCAGTATTACGACCGCTACCCTGCCGACGTCGAGCGCGTGGCAGCCCTGGCCGATGCGCTCGAGGCTCAGAAGCCCGTGCTGCCCGACGGCTCGCCGATGACGGTCGAGCGCCTACAGCTCATGGGCAGCGACTTTGGCATGAAGCCGAGCTTTGAGCGCATGCATTGGATTATCGATCACGCTTTTGTTGACGGCGACGGCGCGCTGACCTGCGGCGCCTCGGTATCCGACAGCTTTTTGATGCGCGCCTTCGAGCGCACCAACACGCGCACGAATCCGCTGTACTGGACGCTGCAGGAGTTCATATACGCCGACGGTGACACCATGCCCATTGGCTGGGCCGCGGCTGAAGAGAAGGCACACCGCGCCGAGTTTGACACCCTCGCGCGCCCGCTCATGTTTACCGGCGAGGCCATGTTCCCGTGGATGTTCGAGCAGATGCCCGAGCTCAAGCCCTTCAAGCCCGCCATGGATCTGCTTATGGAAGACACAAGCTGGGACAAGATCTACGACCCGCAGCGCCTGGCGTGCAACGAGGTGCCCCTGCAGGCCGCGGTGTACTTCGATGACATGTACGTGGACTCGGGCATGCAGCTCGACACGCTCAGCCGCGTGGGCAACTCGCACGCCTGGGTGACCAACGAGTTCGAGCACGACGGCCTGCACGGCAGTGTGGTATTCAAGCACCTCTTCGACGAGGCCCTCAACCGTGGAGACCTGCGCCGAATCTTCTAGCAAAGGAGTGTCCCCACCTGCCGGCACAATAGAAACGTCCCCAAGTGCCGGATGATGTCCTTCGCCACGAAAGCGGCCCATCTACTACGTTTCACCCGCATGGCCCAACCAGATGCCATAAATAAAGAAAACCGCAGGCGTTCTACCTGCGGTTTTCTTTTTGCAATTCTTGGTATGGTCACCGATAGCCTATTAAACGTAGTAGATGGGCCGTTTTCGTGGCGACCAGCTCGGACATAAGCGCGGCGGGGCAAAGTTACCCTGGTAATTTCGCCCCACGTGCATTGCAGATCGAAGGCGCCCGGCGTCGAGGCCTAAGCAAATACAATCAAGTTGTCTCGATGGATCGCGGGCTTCTCGGCTAGGTCTGCCAGTAGACGGTTGCCGGCAATCTGGTCCTGGCGGCGGCCGGCGGCAAGCTCCAGCACGTCCGAATCGGCCTCGGCGATACCGCGGGCGACGACCATACCGCTCGGGTCGCACACGTCGAGCACATCGCCCTCGGAAAACACGCCATCGACCTCGCGAATACCCACCGCAAGCAAGGAAGAGCCACGGCTTACCAGCGCCTTCGCAGCACCATCATCGACCGTCACCGAGCCATGTGCCTTGTCACCCAGCGCGATCCACAGCTTGCGCGGCGCGATGTCCAGGCGCTCAGCTGGCGGATCGAACAGCGTACCCACGCTCTCGCCGCGGGCCAGACGCACAAGCGCATCGGGCTCCTCGCCCGAGCAAATCACGCTTTGAATGCCCGCCGTCATGAGAATGCGGCTCGCGCGAATCTTGGTGATCATGCCGCCCGTACCCACCGATGTGGAAGAATCGCCCGCCGAGGCGATAATCTTGGCATCGATCTTATGCACGACCGGGATAAACTCGGCCGTCGGATCCTCATGCGGATTGGCGGTGTAGAGGCCATCGATGTCCGAGAGCGTCACGCACAGATCGGCAGAAACCAGGCAGCTCACAAGCGCCGCCAGCGTGTCGTTGTCGCCAAACTTGATCTCATCGACGGTGACGGTATCGTTCTCGTTGACGACCGGCACCACGCCGAGCTCCACCAGGCGAAGCAGGGCGTCGCGCGCGTGCAGGTAGGACGTGCGGCGCGCCGTGTCGTGACGCGTGAGCAGCACGAGCGAGGTGAGCAGGTCGCGCGCATGGAACTCCTCGTCGTAGGCCGACGAGATGATGCACTGACCGGCCGAGGCGCAGGCCTGCAGGCTCGGCAGGTCGCCGACCGGCTTACGGTCGAAGCCCAGCACGGGATAGCCGCAGGCAATGGCGCCCGAGCTCACCACGATCAGGCGCCAGCCAAGCTCGCGCAGCGCTGCGGCCTGGTCGGCAAGCCCGCCGATAAAGGCGCGGTTGACCTTGCCGTCGGCGCCCACCACCGTGGACGAACCGATCTTTACCACCATCGTTTTATAAGAAGTCGTCATACGTCAAACCAATCAACTGTTCAGCGAACGGCCGAGCCGGCGGCCAGGGAAGCGTGACTCGCCCCTACCGCCCAAGGAATTAGTGAGCCCAGGGAAAGGCAGAGGCCGCGGCCATGTTCTTACGCACGAGCTCGTCGCGCACCTGAGCCAGGCCCTGCTCCATACCCACCACATAGGTCTGCGGGTACAGGAAGCGCTTGAAAGCTGCGTCCAGATGGTCGAGCGCCCAAGCACAGCGCTCGCGCGCGTCCTGGATGCTCTCACGCGGAGCCACCGCACTGCCATCGCGCACGATCGGCACCAGCAGCTCGCGATACTCGAGTTCGGACACGTCGGTCACCAGGGCGGCATCGTTCACGGCCACAAGGGTATTGCCGCGCGCGGCGCCCTCCCCCGCCAGATGGTCCTCGTCGTAGATCATGTCGCAGACCGGGCCGCCAAAGCCGTCGTAATAACGGCGCACGCGTTGCACACCCGGGATCGTGCGCTTGTATGGCTGCTCAGAGAGCTTGACCACCGGCGTCCATGGATCTGCCTCGCTCGCACGGCGGGCGGAAAGCTTGTACACGCCGCCCAGCGCCGGCTGGTCATAGCAGGTCGCAAGCTTGGTACCCACGCCAAAGCTGTCGATGGGCGCGCCCTGGTCGAGCAGCGACTGAATCGTGTACTCATCCAAATCGTTAGAAACCGAGATCCCCACATAGGGCAGGCCCTCGGCATCAAAACGGCCGCGCACATACTTAGAGAGCTTGGCGAGGTCGCCGGAGTCGATGCGAATGGCCGACAGGCGCTCGCCCACCGCTTCCATCTCCTTGGCAACCGTAATGGCATGTTCACAGCCCTCGCGCACGTCATAGGTGTCGATGAGCAGCGTACAGTTCTTGGGGCTCGACTTGGCAAAGGCGCGGAAGGCCTCGAGCTCGGAATCGAAGCTCATCACCCAGCTGTGCGCATGCGTGCCAAAAACGGGAATACCGTAGCGGCGGCCGGCGAGCACATTGGACGTAGAGGAGCAGCCGGCAACGTAGCTCGCGCGCGCGACGGCCAAGCCGCCATCGGGACCCTGAGCGCGGCGCAGGCCAAACTCGGCAACGGGACGGCCGTCCGCCGCCAGCACCACGCGCGCCGTCTTGGTGGCGACAAGCGTCTGGAACCCAACGATGTTGAGCAGCGCCGTCTCAAGCAGCTGGCACTCCAGCGCGGGGCCGGTGACGCGAACCATGGGCTCGCGCGGAAAGACGAGCTCGCCCTCGGGCACGGCGTCGATGTTTACATGCGCACGAAAATCGCGCAGGTAGTCGAGGAATCCAGGCTTGAACATCGCGCCGCCGGCCGGGGCCTGGAGCGAGGCGAGGTAGTCGATGTCCTCGGGCGTAAAGCGCAGATTCTCGACCAGCTCGGGCAGTTCGGCGGTGCCGCACATGACGGCATAGGCGCTGCCAAAAGGATGGTCGCGGTAAAACGCGGTAAAACAACCCTGCTCATTGGCCTTACCGCTCTCCCACAGGCCCTGGGCCATAGTGAGCTCGTACAGATCGGTGAGCATTGCAATGTCGGTGGGATGCGAGATGTCGGTCAAAGCCATGGGGCGACCTTTCGGATGCGTTGTGCAGAGGTTGAGGGTTGGAAAAGGGCAGAGTGTTCGGGCATGGCACCCAGCGCGAATGGGCTAGAGCAGGCCCATGCTGGTCAGGATCGTGTAGCCCATAAAGATGACAAACGCGATGAGGGCAAGGACAATGATGATTTTTTGAGCCGGCGCCATGCCAGGGATCTCGTTCTCGCCCGTAGGCTCCTTGGAGGTAACCATGCGCTGGGCAAAGGTCATCTCGTCACGGCTCGGCTTGGGCTCGACGGACTTGGAACGAGCGACCTTTTTAGGCTGAGGTTTAGGTGCGGTGGGCGCGGGCTTCGCGGCGGCGGGCTTGGGCGCGGGGGCGACGTTCGCGGCGGCCTCCTCGGCCTTCGCACGCTCGGCACGCAGGGCGGTCAGCTCCTCACGCTCGCGACGTGCCTCTTCCTGGGCCTCGCGGCGGGCCTTCTCGGCGCGGAGCTCTTCCAACTCGGCGCGTTCCTCGGCAGACAGTGGTTGGGACTCAAGCTTGGCCATGGTACAGCCCTTTCTTTTAAAAAAAGCCGCCGACACAATGTCAGCGGCTTATCAAATCCAAGGGTGGAGACGAAGGGAGTCGAACCCTCGGCCTCTGCCATGCGACGGCAGCGCTCTCCCAACTGAGCTACGTCCCCAAGACAAGTTGATATTTTACCTACGGCTCGCCAACTGTCAACGCCCAATACCCAGTCTTTTTGGGACGCGGCTATTTTGACAACTTTTCGAGCAGGCGATCCTCTCGATGATTTTTTAATCCCCGTCCCAGAAAAATCATCGGCGAATGTGCTACTTTGCGCTGGTGAGGACGCCGGTGGTGTCGAAGGCTGGGGTGAAGCTCTCGTCTACCGCTCCGCCTTCTTGCCAAAACATCGTCGTAAAGCCCAGGTCGTCGGCATGGTCGAGCACCTGCTCGTACTCCTCGCGCGTCACGGCGCGCGCCAGGTCGCCGCCTTGTTCGCGCATGAGGGCATTGGGCGTGTACTGGTTCATGACCGAGATCGGCACGTCGCCCACCGTCTGCCACACCAGGTCCAACACGCGGCACGAATCGTCCGCATGCCCCGGCAGCACCAGATGACGCACGATTATGCCGCGCTTCATGAGCCCGTCCCCGTCTACCAGCTCTCCCCCGCGGCGCTCAATCTCGCGCGCCATCTGGGCCAGACCCGACACAGCCACGCGCGGGTAGTCCTTAATATGAGAGAGTGACTGCGCAAGCGCCGCATTGGCATACTTAAAGTCGGTAAGCCACACGTCGACCAAATCGCCGAGCGCCGCCACGGCACTCGCGCGCTCATAACCGCTCGTGTTGTAGACGATTGGAATGACCAGTCCGCGCTCCCGAGCTGCGGCAATCGCGACCGGCAGCAGGTGAGCATAATGCGTCGCCGTCACCAGATTGATGTTATTGGCACCTTGGTCCTGCAGCTCCAGCATAATCTCGACCAGGCGCTCGGGCGAAATCTCAAGCCCAAAATTGCCCGTCGAGATCTCGTGGTTCTGACAATAGATACATTTGAGCGAGCAGCCGCTAAAGAAGATCGTGCCCGAACCGGCCTCGCCCGAGATAGGCGGCTCCTCCCACATATGAAGCGCCGCGCGGGCCACCTTGAGCGTGTCATCGGCACCGCATACGCCGTGCGCACCCTCGTCGCGCACCGCACCGCAACGACGCGGACACAAATGGCAGGCGGGCGAAAAAAGTTCGGTCAACGGCGTCGGCATAAAAACATGCTCCAAAACAACGATTCAGCAGCTCAAACGTAAAGGGACCAACCGCACAGACGGCTCGAGCCCAAGGCGCCGTAATCGTCCGACACGATTTTTGTAATGTCAAGACTGGAATCGATAAAGTGCCGCTTTATGATGTAGGTATTCCGCCCCCCGCGGAGCAACTGGGTGAACCGTCGCGTTTATTTAGGGAGCCCACACAGTCGTACCTAGTACAGGTATCCTTCGTTGTTAAGGACGCTGGAACAGTCGATGAGGGCACCCACCTGTTTTAGGTGGGTTCATTTTCGTAACGTGGGGGGTGGTTTTCTTTTGCCGAAAATCGCCATTACAGTCCATATGGATCCCCACCGGCATCCCAACAATCCATCGACAATACCCTAATATCTGGTAAGCGCGTGATTATCGCTGCGCGCAATTCCATGCACCCCCCTTGGTCGAGTATCATGATTCGGCTATGCCCTTTGCGCATGGCGTTCTTCTGACCTTTCCCTTCGACGCTTGGCGGTTTTTAGATTCATGGCTTCATCCCCGAGCTACATACCGTACCTATGCGTGGCAGCGGCGGCCTTTATCACGACCTTCCTCATGGTGCCCCTGGTCAAGCGCTTGGCAATTAAGCTCGACGCCGTCGACTATCCTTCCAAGCGCCGCATCAACACCAAGCCCATCCCGCGTTTGGGCGGAACGGCGGTGTTTTTGGGCCTGGTCGTTGCCTGCATTGTGCAAATCCTAGGCACCTGGCACCTAGGCTGGCCGCCCGTCCTGGTGCCGCACCCGCGCCTTCACATTAGCTATCCCATGCTGGCGCTCTCCTTTACCGTCATCTTTGCGACCGGCGCTATCGACGACGTCATCCAGCTCAAGCCCAAGCAAAAGCTGGCCGGACAGATCCTCGCTGCGCTCATCGCCTGCGTGGGTGGCCTGCGCATCGGCGTCATCGTCAACCCGTTTGCCCCCGGCGAAATCATGCTCGGATGGCTCGCCTACCCCATCACCGTGATCTATCTGGTGGCATTCACCAACATCATTAACCTCATCGACGGCCTCGACGGCTTAGCCACGGGCATCTGCGGCATCGCGTCGTTCACCATGTTTTCGATGGCCGTTCTCTCGGGCCGCATCGACGCCGCCGCGCTCTCCATTGCGCTCTTTGGCGCCTGTCTGGCCTTTTTGCGCTACAACTTCAACCCCGCAAGCATCTTCTTGGGCGACTCGGGGTCGCTGCTTCTGGGCTTTGCGCTGGGCTCCATCTCGCTACTCAACGTGAGCCGCACCGCCGCGCTCACCTCGCTTATCATCCCGCTCATCGTTGCCGGCGTGCCCATCATCGACACGTTTAGCGCCATCGTGCGCCGCAAGCGCGCCCACATTAGCATCGGGCAGGCCGACAAGGGCCACATCCACCACCGCCTGATCCAAGAGGGCTACAACCAAAAGCAGGCTGTGCTGCTCATCTATGCCTGGTGCATTATGCTTTCGGCCGGCGCCGCCGCGATCAACCAGGTCGAGGTGCCCATGCGCGTGCTCATCTTTACCGTGCTCGCCATTGGCTCGGCGGCCTTTGCCAAGCATCTACATCTGTTTGAGCCCGTGCTGCGCCACCATTACAACAAGCGCACGCACGAGGACGAGCTCGTCACCCCCGACGATCCCGCCTTTAAGCAGGAGGAGCAGGCAGCCGAGGAACGTAAGGAAGAGCGCCACCACAAGCTCTAGGGTAAGCTGCCGAGGATGCGTCCAGACGCCGCCGGCCAAACGTGCAGCCACGCCGCGCCCATCGCACAAGCCGCCGCTCTCCCGCCCCTCGCCTACTTACGACCCGCCCCTCCAATAAACGCGTTATCATCTTGACCCATGAACATACGTTAGGAGCAATCATGCCAAACGAGAACAGCTACGAAGTCGCGCTGCAAAAGAGCAACGCCATTCGCGAGGGCCTGGCCAAAACGCCCGAGAAGTTCACCATGCTCACCGGCGACCGCCCCACCGGCCGTCTGCACCTGGGTCACTACTTCGGCACCCTCAAGGGCCGTGTTGAGCTGCAGAACATGGGCGCCAAGACCAACGTGCTCATCGCCGACTACCAAGTCATCACTGACCGCGACACGACCGAGCACATCCAGGACAACGTGTACAACATGGTCATGGACTACCTTGCCTGCGGTATCGACCCCGACAAGACCATGATCTACGCGCACTCCGCCGTGCCCGCCGCAAACCAGCTCATGCTGCCGTTCCTGTCGCTGGTGTCCGAGGCCGAGCTGGCGCGCAACCCCACGGTTAAGGCCGAGATGGAGGCCTCGGGCCACGAGCTCACCGGCCTTCTGCTCACCTACCCGGTGCACCAGGCCTGCGACATCCTGTTCTGCAAGGGCAATGTGGTGCCCGTCGGCCGCGACCAGCTGCCGCATATCGAGCTCACCCGCACCATCGCCCGACGCTTTAACAACCGCTACGGCAAGGTGTTCCCCGAGGTCGACGCACTGCTGTCCGAGACCCCGCTGCTGCCCGGTCTGGACGGTCGCAAGATGAGCAAGAGCTACGGCAACGCCATCAACATCTCGATGACCGCCGAGGAGACGGCCAAGCGCATCAAGAAGAGCCAGACCGATTCCGAGCGCATGATCACGTTCGATCCCGAGAACCGTCCCGGCGTGTCCGGCCTGCTTTCGACGGCCGCCATCTGCACCGGCCGTTCCGAGTTCGAGATTGCCGAGGAGATTGGCATGGGCGGCTCCGGCCAGCTCAAGAAGTACGTGACCGAGGCCGTCAACGAGTACTTCGCACCGATCCGCGAGCGTCGCCAGCGCTACGAGAACGATCTGGACTATGTGAAGGACGTCCTGCACGAGGGCAACCGTCGCGCCAACGAGATCGCCGAGCAGACCTTGGCCGAGGTTCGGGACGCCATGGGCATGGTGTACTAGGCAAAGCGCCTTCGCACAACATAGACGGTGAGGCTGAATCCTCACCGAAACAGGAACAGGCCCGCTGGCAGATAGTTGCCAGCGGGCCTGTTCCCGAAGTACACCGTTGAATCGCACAGAGGGGAGGAATGCGAATCAAACTCAACAGGGCAGGCTTTTTCATCGCCTATTGCCTGCTCCGTTGCTGAAACCAATATAGTTCACCGTGGCTTACTTTCTAGCGTCAAACTACCCCAACACACCTTCTCCATAAGTTAGCCCAGGTAAACCTGCAACGGAAAGCCACCACAAAGGAGACAGGCACCTTTGTGGTAGTTTTGACCACGGCAGAGCCGCTAGAGCCCTGCAGGCCAGCGACAGGCGGCCAAGTCGACGTGCATGTCGTCCTTAAACGCCACACCCTCCCCTAGCAAAAGCTCACGTTGAGCATCGGGACCGCCAAAAGCAAAACCATCGCATATGCGGCCATCGGCAAACACCACGCGGTGACAGGGAATCTCGCCGGGGCGCGGATTGCCATGCAAGGCATACCCCACGTACCGCGCACTTCGTGGACGTCCAGCAAGCAGCGCCACCTGACCATACGTGGCGACCATCCCCTCGGGAATCTGCTCGACCACCTCGTACACCCGCTCAAAAAAGCCCTCAGACGCCATTGCTCGCTCCCTTCCACCCGGAATAGCATAAACCACCACAAAGGTGCCTGTCCCCTTTGTGGTGGTTTTGGCAGGTGGGCTAGTTAACGGGTTGGAAGAAGGCTACGGCTACGGCGCCGGGGCCTACATGGGTGCCGATGGTGGCGCCGATGGTGTGAACGGGCAGTTCGCCCTCGGTGTGGCCAGCCCACAGTGCCGCGCTGTCCTCGATATACTTCTTGAGCACCGCATCCGAAAGGCCCGTATAGCCGAGCGCCAGCGGCATGGAAAAGTCGATGCCGCCCGCCTTTTCGACCTTCTGGTTGAGCAGGTTACGTCCGTTCTTGGAACCGCGCGCCTTGCCCAGCTGCACGATCAGACCGTCCTCGGCAGCCACCACGGGCTTTACGTTGAGCAGCGTACCCACGGCACCGGCCGCAGCAGACAGGCGACCGCCGCGCACCAGGTACTCCAACGTCTCGAGCAGGCCGATGACGACCACGCGGTCGCGCACGGCCTCGACAGCCGCCGCAACCTGAGCCGCGCCCTGGCCCTCGTCCACCAGGCGCAGCGCATACTCGACCAGCACGCGCTCGCCCAAGGTCACGTTATTGCTGTCCACGACGAACATGTCGCCGCCCGGCGCCTCGGCAAGTGCCGTACGAGCACTCTGGTTGGTGCCCGAGAGCTTGGCGCCCACGGTAATAATCACGGCCTCATCGCCGGCCTCACGCGCTTCGGCAATCGCCTGCGAAAAGGCGTACGGGTTGACCTGACCGGTCTTGGGCAGCTCATCGCGCTCCACAAGCATCTCGTAAAAGCGCTGGTGATCGATGTCGACGCCATCCATATACACATCGGTGCCAAAGGTGACGGACAGCGGCAGAACACGCAGAGCGGGGTGCTCCGCCGGCGACATATCGCTTGCGGAATCGGTAATAATGCGGACGGACATAACGAATCCTTTCTTGCGCAGGTCTCGCGCAGGGAATTTTGACAGCAATGTCCCGGCACGGCGTACGCGCTCAAACGGGACGATGCAGTTCTTGGCTGAAAGCTAGCGCCAGCGCGGCTCTAGATCTCGCGCAGGGTGTTGAGGATCGTGCGCAGCGATGCATACATCTGCTCGCGCTGCTCCACGCCCATGGCCTTGCCGGTGGTATCGAGCACCTCGCGAATGATGCGATCGGCCTCGCTCATGCTCTCGCCGCCCAGGGCAGTCAGGCGCACCGGAGCACGATACTTGACGGCCGCATCACCCGGGTCGTCAACCTCGACGTAGCCGCCCTCCTCCAGATGTGCCAGTGTGCGCGAAACGGCGGCACGGGTAACGCCGGCCATGCGGGCGAGGTCGGCGCCAGTCAGGCCGTCCTTGCTGCGCTCAAGATAGTACAGGCACATAACGTCGGAGCCCTTGAGGCCCAGCCTTGCGCCTTCGGACGTCTTGATACGCTGGATCTCCTTGTAGAGCCCGCTGATCAGTCCGACAAAGTCCTCGAAACGTGTCTCGTCGTTCTGCTGCATGGGAGACGACCGCCTTTCGCTTGCATAATGCTTACGGGTAAACATCTTAGCCGCACAAGGTAACACCTGTACCCAAATATCCCATTTGTTAACCCATCAACATAAAAACCACCACAAAGGGGACAGGCACCTTTGTGGTGGTTTGGGGCATCGAGTTTGATCCGCAGACTTCGCTACAGCCCCACGCAAGGATTGTCGCGGGTCACAAGCGTTTTAACGACAACCGTCGCTCCCAGATAGCGCTCGAGCAGCTCGGCTAAGCGATCGATCGCGGCCTGGCAATCCCCCATCCGCTCGGGCTCCACGCACTCAATCGCCAGGAAAGCATCGGCCGAATCATCGGACAACGCCGTTCGAACGCCATCGCGCCAGTTCCAGCAGCGGCATACGGCGCCCGCATCATCGATGTAGGCGAGCTCGCCGGGAAGCGTCGGGTCATCTGTCTCCTCGCCAAGCGGCAGAAATGAATCGCCACCGTCGGTCACCTTCAGGCAAAGGTCTCCCTCAATCGCGTGCAAATCCTCGCCGCCTACGGGCAGCGCGTAGGACAGCGACACCGTGTTGTAGATGTCCACCGCGGGCGTAATGTGGCCCACCGGCTTGCCTTTGAGCACGCGCTTGAGCAGGTTCTCAATTGAGCAACGCGCGCCCTTCTTGGTCTTGAATAGGCGATATGCCTCGCGCCATGCCTTAACCGGCGCATTCTCGCTGATGGTATCACTCGTCAGGTGACGCTCCGCATCGATATTGGCGCGGTCGAGCAACGCGGCAATCGCATCAACGTCCTCTTGAGGAATCTGAGCCGCGGGCTTCATGCCCTTTACGACCACAACACCGACAGCCGCCTGCGGAAATAGCTCCCAAAACGAATCCTCGGCAATAAAGCCCTTCATACGTGCTCCCTTCACGATTCGCCCCACGCGAGCGTCTAAACAAAAAGCGCTCTTACAGCGGCCACCTTCAAAGCCCTACGGTGCCGCCACAAGAGCGCTTACGCTGCCCCCATCCGGAGAAGGGGGCAATATGTCAGGCGTATTGTAACCCGAGTCATCCGCGCGAGTAAAACCACCACAAAGGTGCCTGTCCCCTTTATGGTGGTTTTGGGTCTGAAGCAACGCTAGTGTCGGAGTCCCAGCAGGCCGCGGCCGCGATGACGGGCGTCGGCGTGCACCTGAGCGTGCGGACCGGCGGCCTTCACGGACTCGGGCAGGTGCGAGTACTTCTTCTCGAAGTTCTCCTCGAACATCACGGCCAAGTTGTGCGCCGCCTCGTCGTAGCGCGCGGTGCTCTGCCAGTACTGGCGCGGCACCAGGATGCCGTCGGGCACGCCGTGGCACGTGGTGGGAATGTCGACGTTAAAGATATCGTCATGCACGAATTCGCTGTCCTCGATGGTACCGTCGAGGGCGCGGGCCACCAGGGCGCGCGTGTAGGCAAGCTCGATGCGATGGCCCACGCCGTAGCCGCCGCCAATCCAGCCGGTGTTGACCAGGTACACACGCGTGCGGCCGTCGGCGATGCGCTCACCGAGCATCTTGGCATAGACCATGGGGTCGAGCGGCATAAACGGCTCGCCAAACAGCGAAGAGAACGTGGGCGTGGGCTCGGTGACGCCGACCTCGGTGCCGGGGATCTTGGCCGTAAAGCCCGTCACGAAGTGGTACATGGCGGCATCGGCCGTCAGGCGTGAGATGGGCGGCAACACGCCAAAGGCGTCGCAGGTCAGGAACAACACGACGCTTGGAGTGGTGCCCATGCCCTTGGTCCACGCGTTGGGAATGTGCTCCACAGGGTATGCCACGCGCGTGTTGTGCGTGATCGAGATGTCGTCGTAGTTGGGCTTGCGGTTCTCGTCGAGCACCACGTTTTCGCAGATCGCGCCAAAGCGGACAGCGTTGAAGATCTCGGGCTCGTGGAAGGCGTCCAGGCCCTCGCATTTGGCGTAGCAGCCACCCTCGATGTTAAAGATGCCCATGTCAGACCAGCCGTGCTCGTCGTCGCCGATCAGCAGGCGCGTGGGATTGGCCGAAAGCGTGGTCTTGCCGGTGCCGGACAGGCCAAAGAACACGGCGGTCTCGTGCGTGACGGGATCCATGCTGGCCGAGCAGTGCATGGGCAGCACGTCGTCCTCGACGGGCAGCAAATAATTCATAACGCTGAAGATAGACTTTTTGATCTCGCCGGAGTAGCCGGTGCCGGCGACCAGAATCACGCGTTCCTGGAAGTTGATGACCACGGCAGCGCTGGAGTTGAGGCCCTTGATGGCAGGGTCGCACTGGTAACCGGGCGCTGCGAGTACGCAGAAGTCGGGCTCGCCGGTGCGCGCGATTTCGCGGGCGAGCGGGCGGGCGAGCATCTGCTTAATAAAGAGTGCCTGGCTGGCACGCTCGCAGGCAACGAGCAGTCGACGCGTGTGGTTGCGGTCGGCGCCTGCCATGCCACGGGTGACGAACACGTCGCGCTCGTTGAGATAGTCGACGATGCCGGCCTTGATGGCCTCATAGCTCTCGACGGACAGCGGGCGGTTGACGGCGCCCCAGGCAATCTTGTCGTGGACATCGGGGGTGTCGACGATAAAGCGGTCATTGGGGGAACGGCCGGTACGCTCCCCCGTCTCGATCACCAGCGCGCCGTTGGATGCCATGCGGCCTTCTTCGCGGCGGATAGCGTGCTCGACGAGCTCCGCGGCGGGTAGATCGACCAGCAGACGGGGCTGATTCTCGGCGGGATCTTCGACCAGCGTAATACCAAAGTTGGACAAAACATCTGCAGGGGTAACACCAGGCATGGGGCCTCCTTTAAAAACGCGACACGTGGACACGACGCGCACTTTACTCACGTAAAGCCCGTTGTACCCGATATGCAAAAACGTTTTTGCGGCAAGGGCGGCAAGCCCGCCCAACGGTCAAAAATCGCACGCAAGCGGCCTAGTCATTGGGAACGCTCTTAAACGACTAGTCGTTGGGGACACTCTTGAACAGGCAACATTCAAGGAGTGTCCCCGGATGCCAGCACTTAGAGACGTTCCTAAAGTGCCGGCACATAAGGAACGTCCCTAAGTGCCGACTACTGAATGGCGCCGCCGAAATCAATGAACAACCTGGTCAAAAACACGAGTCGATACCACCGCGGCTATACTAGAGCACAGCAATAGAAAGGAATCGTCTTGAGCATCACGCCCCTCGATAGCATCCGCCGCGCCATCGCCCGCCGCAGCGGCGTCACCGACCCCACCGTATCGGGCGGGGCGCACGGACAGGGCGGACGCATCGAGAACGGCCTGTTCCCCGCATCGCACACCGCCGAGGAGCTCGCACGAATCCAAGAGCTAAGCCAGCGTAACGCCGGCGGTCCCGACAGCAGCCAGGCCACACGCCGTCGCCGTGAGCGCGATCGCCAACCCGGCCCAATCCACCGCATGGTCAATGCCTGGTGGAACCGCCTGCTCGGAGCCGTCTACGGCGGCGGCTTCTCCACGCAAGAAGCCGAGTACGAAGATCACGCCACCCGTCGCGACTATCTCTGGAATACCCTGGGCACCGCCGTATGGGGTTTCGCGTTTCCCCTGCTCACCATTGTGTCCACGCAGCTCGTGGGCGCCGAGGAAGCCGGTAAGTTCTCCATCGCCTTTGTCACCGGCACGCTCATCATGATCGCGTGCAACTACGGCGTGCGCAATTTCCAGGTCTCGGACATCGACGAAAAGACGTCCTTTGCCTCTTACCAGCTCAACCGCTGGATCTGCGGAGCGCTCGCGCTGGCATGCGGCCTGGTATACAGCAGCGCCCGCGGCTACGATGCGCAGATGGCCACAATCGGCCTGGGCGTCTACCTGTATAAGGTGATCGACGGCATTGCCGACGTGTACGAGGGCCGCCTGCAGCAGGCCGACAAACTCTACCTGGCCGGCATGAGCCAAACGCTACGATCCGTCGGCGTCATCGCGGTCTTTAGCGTGGTACTGTTCCTCACGCGCAGCATGCCCATCGCCGCCATGGCCATGGGTGTTACCGCGATCGCCTCGCTCGTTCTGGTCACCGCGCCGCTCGCCCTGCTCGAAACCGAAAAATCGCGCCGCGTGAGCCTGCGCGAGGTCGGTCACCTGTTTATCCAATGCGCCCCGCTTTTTGGCGCGCTGTTCCTGTTCAACCTTATCGAGAGCATGCCCAAGTTCGTGATGGAAGGCACGCTGGCCTACAAGTATCAGCTGTACTTTAATGCCCTGTTCTTTCCGGCGCAGGCTATTTTGTTGAGCATTGGATTTATCTATAAACCGCAGCTCCTGCGTTTGTCGAGCATTTGGGCTAATCCTCGCAAGCGTCGTCGCTTTGACCTGATTATTGTTGCCGTTATGGCACTGATCGTGGTCATCACCAGCGTGTGCGCCGCATTTATGGCAGGTCCCGGTATTCCCCTCATGAGCTTCATGTACGGCCTCAATTTTGAGCGCTACCGCACGCTGGCACTGCTGATGGTTGTCGCCGGCGGCGTCACCGCGGCCATCGACTTTCTCTACGCCATCATCACGGTGCTGCGCCATGCCGGCGACGTCACCAAAATCTACCTGATCTGCTTCGCCGTAAGCGTAGTGCTGCCGGTGATCCTGATCAACCTGCTGGGTCTGATGGGCGCCGTGGTGAGCTACCTAGCCATCATGGCCCTACTCCTGGTGCTGCTGATTATCGAATACGCCCACATTCGCCAGCGCATAGAACGCGACCGCAACCCGTACGGCGCCTAATTCGAATCAATTTGAAGAAAAGAAACGTCGATGTTTTGGCACCGACAGCGAGCAGTCTCAAAGTGCCCCAGGTTGGCGCGAAAGAGGAGCGACGCGTACTTCCGTACGCGAGCGACGGTTTGAGCGACAAGATGGGGTGCTTCGGGGCTGCGCAGCGTCAACGTGACCGCCGTTCGGTAGAACGGCGAAACAAGGTTATTCCCCGGGGCGAATATTCGCGTAGAACTCCGCCCCATCATCGAGCCGCAGGATGCCCACGCGGCCGAACTCGGATCCGGTGGCGGCGGCGCAGTCGATGTCGATGCGATCGGGCACACCGGCAGTGTCCTCGCCGCCCAGGCGCACGATCTGCCCGCGTCCCGATTCCTCATCGAGCCCCGCCAGACCACCGACCTCGCAATAGCGCCCAAGCGATACCGTAGGCGTGTGACCGCTCACCACGACCGGGCCCTTACCCTCGGTAGAAAGCAGCCCGGTCGGCGCATCCCAATAGCCGTGACGAATCCACAGCAGGTCATCGGACGACTGCACCGCGAGCATCTGCTGCAGCAGTTCGCGATCGGCACCCACCGCTCCGACGCCATCGGCACAATCGACGCCATGCTCAAGCAAAAACGCGCGCGCCGCCTTCATCTCGATTCCGGCATGTACCAGCAGATACGGGCGCTCCTCGGTCTCGGCCACCGCGTAGAGCGGCAGCGCGGCCATCCATCGCACGAGCTCCTCGTATGCCTCAAATTCCATGTCGTTAAGCTGCTCGCGCGTCGTCCAGCCACCGTTGATATCCCAGGTCTCGGCATCGAGCGGATCCTGGCCAATGATGGCATCGAGCATGATCTGCTCGTGATTGCCCTTGAGCACACGGGCGTTGGGCAGCGAGCGCACGAGCTTAATAACGCCGACCGGATCGGGCCCGCGATCGATCATGTCGCCCAGCACGTACAGCGTGTCGTCGGACGTCAACGAGATCTTAGACAGGGCCTCGTCAAGCGCACGCACATGCCCGTGAGCATCAGATGTCACATAGATCGCCATGGTACGCCTCTCCTTGCATTGCGGCCGAAGCCCGGCGCCGCAACTAAAACTTCAAGTTGAACTTAAATGTTAATCATTGTACTCCGTTGCAATAAAGCTGGAAAGGGTTTCCGAGCAGAGGCAAAGACGGCAGCCGTCTATGGCGATATCGCGCACGCCCGCAATCCAACCCCATAAACCCACCATCTTTGGGTACAAATAACCGCAGACAACTGACTGTGCCACGCCAACCACCCAGGAGCGGACACCATCCATGAACCAGATCCTTCTCTTTATCGGCCTCGTCATCATTTTGTGCCTGACCATCAAACCCGTCGGCAAAAAGCTCCCCTTCCCCACCCTGCTCATTTTTATCGCGCTGGGCATGCTGTTGGGCGTCAACGGCCCGGCGCACATCGACTTTAGCGACTACGCACTCACCGAAACCGTCTGCAGCACGGCGCTGCTGTTCATCATGTTCTACGGCGGCTTTAACACCAATATCGACCGCGCCAAGCCCGTCGCTGCGCCGGCGGTGCTGCTGAGCACGCTCGGCGTCGTCATCACTGCCGGCATCACCGGCGTGTTCGCCCACTTCGCGCTGGGGTTCGACTGGATCGGCGGCCTGCTGCTGGGATCGGTTGTAGCATCCACCGACGCGGCGAGCGTCTTTAGCGTTCTGCGCGAGCACAACCTGTCGCTGAGGGGCGGGACTGACTCGCTGCTCGAGGTCGAATCGGGCTCCAACGACCCCGTCGCCTACATGCTCACCGCCGTGCTCGCCACACTCGCGGCCGGCGGCGACATTAACATTCCCGCACTGCTGACCAAGCAGATCATCCTGGGCGTGGGCCTGGGCCTCGCCATCGGCTGGGCGGCGGGCCGCCTGATTGAACGCGCACACGCAACGGCCGAGGGTGCGCAGACCATCTTTTTGTTCGCCGTGGCCATCGTCGCCTACGCGCTGCCGAGCTACCTGGGCGGCAACGGATTTTTGGCCGTGTACCTGGCCGGCATTGTGCTGGGCGCGAGCGACATCACCGGCAAGGTCGAGCTGGCGCACTTCTTTGACACCCTCACCGAGATGGCCGAGATGACGATCTTCTTCTTACTCGGCCTGCTCGTAACGCCCGCACGCCTGCCGCAGATGCTGCTGCCTGGCCTGGCGCTCATGGCGTTTATGCTCTTCGTGAGCCGCCCCATCGCCGTCGGCGTGCTCCTGGCGCCCTTTAAGACGAACCCCCGCCAGGTCGCGCTCATAAGCTGGGCGGGCCTGCGCGGAGCAGCTTCGGTCGTCTTTAGCCTCTTTGCCGTGGTGGCCGGCGTTCCCGGCGGACACGACCTATTTGACCTGGTGTTTGTGATTGCCGTGTCGAGCATCGTGGTGCAGGGCTCGCTGCTGCCGGCGGTGGCGAAGAAGCTCGATATGATCGATGCGACCGGCGACGTACGCCGCACCTTTAACGACTACCGCGACGAGGACGGCATGTCGTTTGTAAAGCTCAAGGTGGGCGCTGGACATCCGTTTGCCGGATGCTCGCTCGCGGACATTGGCAGCGCCACCGACATGCTCGTGGTCCTGGTGCTGCGCGACGGGGCGCACCCGGTACTGCCCAATGGCGACACCGTGATCCAGGAAGGCGATCTGCTGGTGATGGCCGCCCCAACGTTCGAAGAGCGTGCCGAGGTTACGCTGCGCGAGGTCACCGTGACGTCCCACGGTCACCTGGCCGGCCAGCGCCTGCGCGATGTGCCGCAAGGCAAGCATCCGTTTATTGTGGTGATGCTCAAGCGCGAAGGCCAGACGATCATCCCCGATGGCAACACCCTAATATACGCCGGCGACGAAGCCGTCATCGCCACGCTCGCGTCGTAGCGGCCAGGGGTTAGCTAATTTGCGACGAAGAAATCAAGCGCCTAGAGAACCTCATGCCTTCGCTCGCAGATTTGGATTTGCCCGAGGAGTAAAGCACCCCTCCCCCATGTAACCATCCTGTAAATCATAGCGGCGCACTCGGGTTTTGCTGTGATTCGGTCGCGCCTGACGCTCCACTGTGCTAAAGTATCCCGAACGTTCAAACGACTACGAGGGGAACTAGAAGATGGCACGTGTGCACAACTTCTCAGCTGGCCCGGCCGCACTGCCCACAAGCGTGCTCGCCGAGATCGCCGACGAGATGATGGACTACCGCGGCTGCGGCATGTCCGTGCTCGAGATGAGCCATCGATCTAGTATGTACCAGCAGATCATCGACGACGCCGAGGCAACCCTGCGTCGCCTGCTGAGCATCCCCGACAACTACCGTGTCCTGTTTTTGCAGGGCGGCGCCACGCTGCAGTTTGCGGGCATCCCCATGAACCTTATGCGCTGCGGCCGCGCCGGCTACGTCGTGACCGGCAACTTCGCCAGCAAGGCGTACCAGGAGGCCGCCAAGTACGGCGAGGCGGTGCTGCTCGCGAGCTCCGAGGAAACCAATTTCGACCGCATTCCCACCATGGCCGACGTCAACGCGCGCATTGCCGCCGAGGCCACGGGCGACGGGCTCGACTACGTCTACATCTGCCAGAACAACACCATCTTCGGCACCATGTTCCACGAGCTGCCCGATTGCGGCGACGTGCCGCTGGTCGCCGATGTCTCGAGCTGCTTTTTGTCGCAGCCGCTCGACGTCGAGCGCTACGGACTCATCTACGCCGGCGCTCAGAAAAACGCCGGCGCCGCGGGCGTGACCGTGGTCATCGTGCGCGACGATCTCATCGCAGATGGCCCCGCCTTTGCGCAGACGCCGCAGTACATGGACCTTAAGACCCAGACCGCCAAGGGCTCCATGCTCAACACGCCCAACACCTTTGGCATCTACGTGTGCGGCAAGGTGTTCCACTGGGTCGAGGAGACCGGCGGACTTGCCGCCATGGCCGAGCGCAACTGGGCCAAGGCCAACCTGCTCTATGATCTACTCGAACTCAGCGAGCTGTTCCATGGCACCGCGCAGGCCGATAGCCGCTCCATCGCCAACGTCACCTTCCGTACCGGCGATGCCGAACTCGACGCGGCCTTCGTTGCGGGCGCGGCAGAGCACCAAATCCAAAACGTCAAGGGTCATCGCCTCGTCGGCGGCATGCGCGCCAGCGTGTACAACGCCGTCACCATGGAAGACGTGCAGGCACTGGCCACGTACATGAAGGACTTCGAAGCGCAGCATAGTTTGAGTCCGCGATCTAACTAGCCCGCAACCCGCGGGCCGACCAGCCACTTCAAACCACCCTGCTTAGATCAAAACCTGCTAAGGAGTTTTTCCATGCGTAAGATTAAGACCATCGACGACATCACTAAAGACGGCAAAGTCGAGTTTGGCGAGGGCTACGAGTTTGTGGGCACCGCCGAGGAGGCCGACGCTATCCTGATGCGCTCCACCGACCTGCACGGCTACGAGCTGCCCGAGGGCATCCGCGCCATCGCCCGCTGCGGCGCCGGCGTCAACAACATCCCCGTCGAGGAGTACGCCAGAAAGGGCGTCGTCGTCTTTAACTCCCCCGGTGCCAACAGCAACGCCGTCAAGGAGCTCGTCCTGGGCATGCTGGTGCTTTCGAGCCGCGGCGTCGTGCAGTCGATGAACTGGGTGCGCAACAACGCCGACGACCCCGAGATCCAGGTCGATGCCGAGAAGGCCAAGAAGGCCTTTGTGGGCCGCGAGCTCAAGGGCAAGCGCATCGGCGTCATCGGCCTGGGCAACGTAGGCTCCAAGGTCGCCAACGCCTGTGTCGACCTGGGCATGGACGTTTACGGCTACGATCCGTTCATTTCCGTCGAGCACGCGTGGGTGCTGAGCCGCGAGGTGCAGCGCGTGGGCACGCTCGAGGATCTGTGCCGCGGCTGCGACTACCTCACCGTGCACGTGCCCAGCAAGGCCGATACCATCGGCATGATCAGCACCGAGCAGATCGACCTGCTGGCCCCGGACGCCGTGCTCATCAACTACGCGCGCGAGACCATCATTGACGAGGACGCCGTCGACGCCGCCCTGCGCGCGGGCAAGCTCAGCTGGTTTAGCTGCGACTTTGCCACGCCCAAGACCGTCAAGATGCCCAACACGTTTATCACCACGCATTCGGGCGCCGGCACCGGCGAGGCCGAGGCCAACTGCGCCGACATGGCCATCAGCGAGCTCAAGGATTACCTGGAAAACGGCAACATCGCGCACAGCGTCAACTACCCCGCCTGCAGCATGGGCAAGGCGCGCGCCGCAAGCCGCATTGCCTGCCTGCATGCCAACGTGCCCAACATGATCGGCCAGATCGCGGCCATTCTCGCCAAGGACAACGCCAACGTGCAGCGCATGACCAACGAGTCCGCTGGCGAGAACGCCTACACTATGTTCGACACCGACGAGCACCTGGACAGCAGCACCATCGAGGCTCTCAAGCAGATTCCGTCGATGTATCGCGTGCGTGTGATCAAATAGCGCCGGTGCCAAGCCTGCCAGGCAGGCCATGAAGCCCATTCGGCCCCCGTTTTCACGAAACGGGGGCCGATTTTGTTGTTCCGGACGACTTTAAAATGATACCCAGAATAAGTTTTTTCAGATAATCGATAGTGAGGCTCAAGTCGCTAAGCACACCCGCTTTGATAAACAGCTTTATCAGGGACTTTAGTAGGTAAAAATCGATCTCTATGTGCCGAATGTAAGTTGACTGTCCATTTTCCGAAACAACTTATTCTAGATAGCATTTTTAAGGCCCCTCCAAGGCGAAATATAAGTCTTTTTGTGACCAAAACTCTAGTCCGCGCGACCGTTTTCCACCCGCGCGGCTACATTCCTGCCCAATCGATAAAAATCTCCTCACGAAGCCGCCGTTCGAGCTCCTGCTGTCGCGGCGTCTTGTCTTTCAGCGGCACATCGAGATAGGACATGATGAGCTCCATCACCACGCGGAAGGCATCGAAGTCGGCCAGCTGACCATAGGTCATCAGAACGACGGGATATCCCATGGCTTGCAAGGCCGTCGTTCGATCGGAGTCCGAGATCTTGGATTCAATGGATCCGTGAATGGCTTTACCTTGGCATTCAACCAGACACTCTCGACTGCCGTCCTTATTTGCCAGCAGGATATCGGCATAGCGCCTATCAAGCCCCGAAATCAGGCGGGCGCTGCGCGTCATACGAATCTCAACGTTATTGGTAAGGCTCAGCCCTTCGCCGCCGCGCAACCTCGTAAGGCCAAACAGCATCGAAGCCTGGACCTCGAGCGGCGATGCTGCCACCCCCGTAATGCATTTCGCGGCTCGTATGAACGTTTTAGCGCCGCGGAGCCCCCGGACCTTATCGACGAACTCTGTAAGCTCAGAGAGCTCGATCAAGGGAGGTCGTTTCCACAAGTCCGTTGGATTCCCCGAGACATCCTTTACGTTTTCCCAGCCCGACCGTGCGTCACTCCATCGGCTCCCATATGCCTGCTCAAGTGCCGACTTTACCTGAGGCGCAATCTTGCACACGGCAAAGGTGCCGCACATCTCATACATGCACATGATTAGACGCTCGTTTGAGACCGAGGAAGCCAGAGTCAGCAGGGTAAAGAGTGGGGACGCAACATCGAGGCCAAACTCCGTCTGCCGCACGGAATCAAACGGCCTCTCCCCGTTCCAAACATGCCTGACAATGCGATCGCCCTTACGTCCGCAGCTGCCCTGCGCCAACACGTGTAACGGGGTGCCCAGGAAATGCGTGACGAGCGGATGCTCACATAGGTGCTCCCTGCGCGGATCGTCCGCAGAATCGGGCAGGTCCGGCATTATTGCCAAGACCTGTGGAGGTATCCGGTGATACCGAAAGGAAGATATGTCGCACAGCATGTCGTCCATGAAGGGTACGTACCCGCTGCGTCGCTTGTGAACCCGCTCGGACGGCAAACGCGCTGGCTCGGCCTGCGAACGGTAAATACTGCCACGCCCACGTCGCGGATCTCTCAGGAGGCTTACAATCGGTTTGGAAAGCAAACTGATTGTGAGGTTGCATATGGTTGATGAGGACTTTGCCTGGCGGCTTGCGCAGGAGCTTGTGCGGATCGACAGCTCAGACCCGGGCGCGTATGAGGATGAAATTGAGCGCTTCATTAAGAGGCTCATTGAGCAGCAGCTGGCACAACTTGATAGTTCTGCGCTCGATGCCGTGCAGATTGAGGAGCTCGAAGTGCTGCCCGGGCGCCGCAACCTTAAAGTCACCGTGCCGGGCCAAAGCGACGAGCCGCGGCTGATCTATATCTGCCACATGGATACCGTCACCTTGGGCGATGGCTGGGACGCAGACATCGCACCGCTTGGGGCGGTTGTGCGCGACGATAAACTCTATGGCCGCGGTGCCTGCGATATGAAGGGTGGCCTGGCCTGCGCTATTGCCGCACTGATCCATACGCTCGAGCGCGTGGCGGCGGATGGCGCGTTGCCCCGCCGCGGCTTTTCGCTCATCTGCTCGGTCGACGAGGAAGACTTTATGCGCGGCTCAGAGGCCGCGATCGATGCCGGCTGGGTCGGCTCGCGTGAATGGGTGCTGGACACCGAACCCACCGACGGACAGATTCAGGTGGCGCACAAGGGGCGCACGTGGTTCGAGATTGAAATGGCTGGCGTAACGGCGCATGCGAGCCAGCCGTGGAAGGGCGCGGATGCCGTCGCCGCCATGGCCGAGGTCGTGTGTTCGCTCCGTCGCGTGTTTGTGGCGCTGCCCGCGCACGATGAACTGGGGTCTTCGACCATCACGTTTGGCCAAATCGAGGGCGGATATCGCCCCTATGTCGTGCCCGACCGCGCCAAAGTCTGGGTCGACATGCGTCTGACCCCGCCGACCGATACGGCCGCCGCGACGCGCATGGTAGAGCAGGCCATCGCCGTCGCCGAAGCCGCCGTTCCCGGTTGCCATGGCAGCTACACCGTGACGGGCGACCGCCCCGCCATCGAGCGCGACCCGAACCCTCCCCTTCTAGCAGCGCTCAAGCGTGCCGCCGATGACGTGACGGACGCGGACACGACCGTCGGCTTCTTTACCGGCTACACCGACACCGCCGTCATTGCCGGCAAGACAGGCAACCGCAATTGCATGAGCTACGGTCCCGGGTCGCTCGCGCTCGCACACAAGCCCAACGAATATGTGCCCCATGCCGATATCGTTCGTTGTCAGCAGGTGCTAATCGCGCTCGCCGATAACGTGCTCTGGGACGCAAGCGGCCAAGTTGGGGCATAATAAGCCGCGAACAAACCGACTCGTGCGTTAGGACCGCCCATGAAAGCACTTCCGTTTCCCTGCATCCGCCCGGCTCAGGACCGCGTACTCGAGGCGCTGCCTGCAATGGGCAGCATCCTGAGCGGCAACGATGCTCTGCGCGGAGCCCTTGCCGATGGCCTGATGCTCAAGGACCCGGGTGCGGCGTATTACGTGTACGAATGCTCGGGCGAGCCGGGACGCGTGACGGGTGTCGTGGCGATCTGCCCGACGAGTGTACTTGCGGACGGCAAGGGCGATGCCAGCGCCGACGTGGCCGCCGCCGCGCGCGCGATCGCCGAGCTCAAGGTGCAGCCGCGCCCCGTGTCGCTCGCCTACGAGGCCTCGCCCGTCATGGATATCATCCTGGGCGCCGCCAAAGAGGGCGCGTCGCTCTACGCCGTCACCGACCCCGCGGGCGTCACACATCGCGTGTGGGAGGTCAAGCGCGAGGACGCCGTTGCCGCCATCCGTGCCATGCTCGATCAGGCGCCCGACCCGGTGTTCGCCGGTGACTCCGCCTATGTCGCCGCACTGGCTGGGGCATCGCAGATTCTGGCCGACGAGGCCCGCGCTGCCGGCGCCTACTCTGGCAAAGAGCCGTTCAACTTTGCTGTAGCCGTGCTGTTCCCCGCCGCGCAGGTCAGCGGCAGCGCGCCGCAGGTTCCGACGGGTCTGCTCACTCACCAGGTCTCACGGTTCTAGCAAGACCAGACCGCCCAGCACAAAAATCGGCAGCTCAACAAACAGGGGGCGGAGATGCAGCAGGTACATGCATCTCCGCCCCTTTTGCGTCGAGAAGTAAGTCGGCGACCCGCACCGCCACGCCCAAACTACCCGCGCTGCGGACCCGCGGCAGCCACGAGCGGCTCAAGCCCCAGCTCGCGCGCGTAGTCTTCCTGCGTAAAGATCTCAACCAGTTCAAACGTATCGGTCGTATCGTCAAACACGAAATGCAGCACCGAGCAGTTGCCCGGCACGCGCTCGCGCTCGTCGGCCTCCGTGCCCTTCACGTGATCCAAAAACTCCTTGATGGCCGACCCGTGGCTCACCGCGAGCACGCACGAATGGTCCGGGCGTCGCATAAGATCGGTCAGCGTCGTCACCATGCGCTCGCGCACCTGCATCTGGCCCTCGCCGCCAAACTGCCGATAGAAGTCGCGCCACGGGCGCTCGGGCATAAGCATCACGCGCTCGGCCTCAAAGTCGCCAAAGAACCACTCACGCAGGCCGTCCAGGCGCTCGTACGCCAAGCCCGGCCACAAGTTGGCGATAGTCTGCTCGGTGCGATGAAGCGTAGAGGTGTAGGCATGATCGGGCTCAATGCCGCGCGCACGTAAAAACATGCCGGCGCGCGCCGCCTGGTCGCAACCCAACTGCGTAAGCGGCGAGTCACTCCACCCCTGAATGATACGCTTAAGGTTGTATATCGTCTGTCCATGACGGACCAGATACAGATCTTTATTCATAGGGGTCCTTTCGTTCGTTACCAACCCAAGAGCGAAAACGCCCCGTCGCAATAGCCAAAATGAAGCACGGCACCGTTGTCGGGTAGCTCTCCCCCGCCAGTCACATACTCAAGAAACTCCTGGCAGGCTGAGCCGTGGGAAACCGCCAGCACGCAGTCGTGCTGCGGCCGGGCCATAATACGGGACAGCGCCGCGACCATGCGCGACTGAAGCTGCACTTCCGACTCGCCGCCAAAGGCCACCGGATAATCGCCCCAGGGCTGCGGCGGCATCTCGCGATTTGATGTGCCCTCCAGCGAGCCAAAATGCCACTCACGCAGGTCATCGACCAGCTCAATGGAACGGCCCTCGCCAACGATAAGCTCGGCCGTATGCCGCGCCCGGCCCAACGGCGAGGAATACACATGATCAAAGGCCACGCCACGCGCCGCAAACGCCGTACGCGCCGTCAGCGCCTGCTCGCGCCCGCGCGCCGTAAGCGGCGAATCGTGCCAGCCCTGCAAAATGCTCTGCACATTGAGCTCAGTCTGCCCATGCCGCACCAAATACAGATCTGCCACACGCTCTCCCCTCGTACCACCACAAAGGGGACAGGCACCTTTGTGGTGGTTTACCGTCTGATCACGCCGCGGTGACGCTCAGCTACACCAGCACGTCGGCGAGCGGGCGCTTGGGTACGTGGTGCACCTGCGCATCGTCACGCCAGTAATTAATTGAGCCGTCGGGGTTGGAATCGATCGCATCGATCATCTGCGTCTCGGCCGGCACGCCAAAAGCCATGATCAGCTTGAGCTCATACTTGTCGTTATCGAGCCCCATAGCATCGATCGCGTGGGGCGTAAAGGCCTTGAACATGCAGGCTGCCACCTCGGGCGTGGCGCTGCGAGCGGCGAGCATCATCGTCTGCGCGGCAATGCCCGTGTCGACCTCGGTGATGGGCGCGGCGGGCTTACCCGGAACAGCGCGCTCGGCAAGAATCGCGATGTAGCCGGTCGGACGCTCGCCCTCGGCAGGACCCGACCAATCCTTAAGCGCGCCGGCCCATGCAAGCTCATCAAATACACGCGCGCAATCCTCGGCACCGCTCACCACATGAAAACGCAGACGCTGAGCATTGGCGCCGCAGGGAGCCAGGTGCGCCAGTTCCGCCAGCTCGAGCAAAAACTCGCGCGGCACGCGCATGGACTCGTCAAAACGGCGGCACGTACGGGCGCGGCGGACCAGCGCGTCAAACGTGTCCAGGCCAAGCTTTTCGCAACCTTGCTTTGCCATCGATTCGACACTCGACGGTGCCTCGGGAACTGCTTCGTTCATAGGGACCCCCAATACAAGCCAATTGTCCTTAGGAAAATCTAACCTAAAACGTAGGCAATAACGAACAGGGCTGCAATGTTCTACACCTGTTGAATAGAAAATCGCGACGTGGGGAACAACGGAAACAATTCGGGGCCTTTGGGTTACGTTTCGCCCTCCCCGACCCATACGTCAGCGCCCTTAGGGGATACTGGTTGTAACGATCAAGGCTTACGCCGCACGGAAAGGAGACTTATGGGCATCTTTAAGAACGATGATCAAAAATCGAGCCAGTTTGGATTTGACGAGAAAAGCATGGCGGGCAAAGCCGTCAAGGCCGTACGCTGGATCTACGCCATCACGGGCGTCTTAGCACTCATTGCTGGTATCGCGCTGCTTTTTGCACCTGCCAAGTCCCTCGTCTTTTTGACGACTGTCCTGGGTTTTTACTTTGTAATCACTGCTGCCATCAGACTATTCACTGCCATTTTTGAGCCGCTGCTGCCCACCGGCTGGCGCGTGACGAGCATCATCTCCAACCTACTCATTATCTTGGGCGGCGTCATAATCCTGCGCAACCAGGCCTTCTCGACCGCGACGCTCACCACGATGGTGGTTATCGTGGCCGGCTTTGGCTGGATTGTCGAAGGTGTCATGTCCATTCTGGAGTCCGAGCTTTCGTCCAACCGCGCCCTCGCTATCCTGAGCGGCGCACTTTCCATCATCGCCGGCATGTTCGTGTTTATCTATCCGCTGTGGTCGGCCAAGATGCTCGTCATCTTTAGCGGTGCCGCGCTGCTGGTGTTTGGCGTGACGCTCATTGTTCGCGCCATTCAGTTTGGCAAACTGGTGCGCTAGATGCCAAAGACGCTCTTTATTGATGCCGACGCCTGCCCGGTCACGCGCGAGTCGATTGACTGCGCGCGGCGGGCGGGCGTCGCCGTTGTTATCGCCGGCAACAGCACGCAAAACCTGGAACGGCACATTCGCCGCGACGACCCGCGCGATGCCGAGCACGCGCGACGCGGCTTTTGGATCACGACGCTCGACGTGAGCGTGGGCGCCGACAGCGCCGACTTTGCCATTGTCGAACGCCTGCAGGCGGGCGACGTGGTCGTGACGCAGGACATTGGCTTGGCGAGCATGGTGCTCGGGCGCGATGCCGCCGCCATCGGTGTGCGCGGGCGCGTGTACGACAAGGCGACTATCGACATGCAGCTGTTTATTCGCCACGAGGAAAAGAAGGTACGCCGCGCCGGCGGACGCACTCTCGGTCCGGCAGCATTTACCAGCGAAGACCGCGCCCGCTTTAAACGCAACCTCACCGAGTTGCTGCACTAACCAAGGTAGATTTTTGAGACATGCCTAAAATCTACCTTTTTGTTTTGAGCGGTGTGAGCGCTCGGAATCCATGGCTCAACAAAAAACGGGCTTCAAAATGCCATGCGTCGCCGCATTGCGCAGGCGCTGAGCATGGCTATTTGAAGCCCATTTTTTAGGCCTACTTAGAGGCCAACGGCGGAGAGGATGAGGCCCCAGCCAGCGCCGATGACGTACATCATGATCAGGAACACGGCATTTTCGCGGGCGCTGCGGTTGGTGCGGAACAGCACCAGATAACCCACGCCGGCGGAAATGAGCGTGCCGGCGAGCATCGGCGCCAGTTGCAGCGCGCCTTCCAGATACAGCTGTGTAATGACCACGCTCGCCGAGCAATTGGGAATCAGCCCGACAAGCGCCGAACCCAGGACAGCGAGTGTCTCGTTGCCGCGCAGGAACTGCTCGATCGCGGACTCGCCGAACGTCTCGAGCACGGCGACCAGAATCAGCGTCACCAGAAAAATGAATACCGAGACCTGCACGGTGTGCGAGATCGCACTGCGGATGATCGACAGGACAGGCGTCCCTTCGTGGGAGTGAGAGTGACCGTGACCATCATGGTGTTCATGTTCGCCCTCATGACCGTGATCGTGGCCATGTCCGTGTTCGTGCTCGTCCTCGTCTTCATCACAACCGCAATGGTCGCGCTCGCACAGCTCGTGGATGTGGTCGGCGCTCACGCCTGCCTCGGCCACCTCGTCGATGATGTCACCGCCGCTGTGGTCGTCGTGCGCGCAGTTCACGTGGGCCGGGTTGGCCGAGGTTCCCAGCACGGTACGGCGAATCGCCGCGTGCGCGCGGGCGTTACGGCGCAGGCCGCGAATGGCAGCGTCCACGATAAAACCCGTGACCAGTGCGATCAGCGCTTTCGAAGCCAAAAGCATCGCCATAGTCTGCACGGGAACCTGCTCGGCAAGCAACAGCGGCAGCATCTCATCGGAGGTCGAAAGGAACACCGCCACCAACGTGCCCAAGGTCACGACACGGCCGGCGTACAGCGTTGCTGCCATGGCCGAAAATCCGCACTGCGGCACCATGCCCAGCAGCGAGCCAACCACGGGACCCGCAGCGCCGGCGCGCTTGATAGCGCCGTTGACGCGGTCGCCCGCAACGTGCTCAAGTGTCTCGAGAGCAAGATACGTCACCAACAAAAACGGCAGCAGCGACAGCGTGTCCTTGCCGGCGTCGAGCAGAATATCAATCAGTAAATCCATGACGGATGGAACCTTTCGTGTCTTTCGGCAGCATTGTAAAAGTCCTAGCGGTCAACTAGGGTATTGTAGTTGTCCCGGGCGCGGTGCCAATAGTTGCCTATGGTAAACTATCATCTCGCCATAACTCAGTAACCTCGAGCCGCACAACGCGGCCCGTCCAAGGAGTAGCATATGAACGTATCGCAAGCACTCGAATACGAGCGCCAGCCGTTTATCCCCATGTTTATCTACGGCGACCACGGCGCCATGGAGTCCGAGCGCCAGAAGGGCGAGGAGGCCCTCAAGGTGCTCGAGACCGAGTACTTTACCGCCGAGGGCGACCCCGGCTTCGACTTTGCCACCGTGCGCGACCTGGCCGACCGCAACCGCGACCTGTGCGACCAGATTGGCGAGGCGCGTCTGCGCAACGTGACGCCCGCGACGCTCTCGCGCGGCCTGTCCGATGCCGACACCTGCGCCGCCATCGGCAAGATGCAAAAGCGCACCGCCGCGTCCGTTATGCGCGAAATCCGCGGCGACCGCGACGCGCTCGGCGTGGCCTACGCCCGCAAGCCCATCCAGGGCACCGTGCTCGGTATCGACATCGAGACCACCGGACGTGCACCCGAGCGCGGCTATATCATCAACGTGGGCTGGGAGATCATGGAGCTCACCAGCGACGCCGTCCCGCATGACGCCGAGGCACACTACTGCGGCCTGCCCGACATCTACCGCGGCGAAGATGTGCCGCTGTCGAATATCCACCACATTACTTGGGACGACATCGACGGCAAAACGCCCTTCCGCGAGAACAAGGAGCTGCAAAAGCAGCTGCTCAAGCTTATGAAGAAGTACCCGTACATGGCGCATAACGCCGCCTTTGAGGACAGCTGGTTCAAGATTCACCTGGACGGTTACGCCGAGGCACGCCGCGCGGGTAAGATCATCGTCATCGACTCGCGCCAGATCTGCCGCAGCCTGGACGCCGACGTGCGCTCGCTCCCCCGCGAGTCCGCCCCCGCCGCGCTCGAGAACTGGGCACGCCGTCGCGGCACCCTCGCGCCCGACGCCAACGAGCAGCATCTGGGTCTGGACGACACCGACCTCATGCTCCGCACGGTACAGGCCGAGTTCAACCTCAAGAACCTATTCGCGAAATAGCAACGCCTGCGACAAACACTACTTGCTCACGAGCGGCCTCGCAGCGGGAAACACCGCAGCGGGGCCGCCCTACGTTCCACAGATAGATCTGCCATCACAAATTCTGAACCCTCATTTTGAACGATTTCGGCCAATTCCCGACACGTAATTCGTTGTCGGATGGTGATGCATCGATATCAAATGTGCAGCAATTGAGTTTTTATATGCTATAGCTAAGCTGCGATAACATTGATTTTAGGCGTGCCAACCCATAATTGCGTCAAGCTTTTGGACAGCATTTGGTTAGGCCCCTAAAACGACTTTCCCACTCAGCGCCATCAACACGGCATTAGCTGACACGATATATACCATGAGTATCGTATTGTCACATACCACTTCAAAAGCGGTCTACCAGGCCGCGCATTCGGCGTCTGCGAAAGACACCGAGCCCTGTAACCCTGCCGCGATTTATGGATCATGTCCCACCGGAACGCTCCTTGACGCAGCCGCAGAATGGCTCACCAAACACGATGTTTCTCTCGACGCAAATGATTGCCTCGAGGTAATGGTGTTTGATCGCAGGAATGCGCGCTATGCACTGAACTGTCAATGCCACGTTTCGTCAAAACGATTCTCGAACTCACGCTTTATAGAGCTCAAAGATGGCATCTTTATTGTTGGCGTTGAGCTTTGCGCACTTCAGGCCGCCACCTATCTCCCTTTTCGCGAACTGGTGGAGTACTACTTTGAATTGTGCGGCGTTTACTCCCTTGGAACCGACTCTTCCACCTCCTATATCGAGCGTTTCGCGCTCACCTCGACCGAGAGGTTAAAACAGTTCTTTAATTCCATTACCAGATGCGACGGTCTGGCCCTTGCCCGAAAGGCGATCCAATATGTGCGCGACGGATGCCGGTCTCCTATGGAAACGGCCTTTGTCATGATGCTAACGCTGCCCAAAAGCGAAGGAGGGCTTGGTATTAAGGGAATTGAGACCGATTACGAGGTGCAGGTCACCGCTGCCGCAAAGAATCTCACGAGACGCAATAAGTTCTTTATGGATGCGTATCTAAAGAAATCTCGCACAGACATTGAATACAACGGGTTTTATCATGACGCGGAAGAAGACCGCGCCATCGATGAGGAGCGCAAGAATGCGCTTGCGTCCATGGGATACGGAATCATCACCGTCAGTCGTTATTCCTTTATGCATGCTAGCGCTTTCGTTAGGGTCATGGAGGCGATCCAACGGAAAGAGGGCATACGCCCCTCGCGTCTGCCAAAAGACTTTCAAATCATGCAAGAGGACCTGAGACAGTTTGTGCTCAGAAGGTTTATAGAAGAGAAAAAGCGAATTCAGAAGCAGCTTCGCCAGGATTCCGAAGATCGTCAACGAATCGACCTCGAAAAAGCAACACTCGAAGGTATCGCGCTGGATGACCCGACAATAAATGAAGTTCCGGCAATCGATGACATGCAGACTGTCGAATCCGACAGCCCATCATTTGCCCAAATAAGCAGCCTCGCGCCCGAGGGCAGAATCTTCGGGGCCGGAAGCTAGACCGACTAACAAGGTGGGTACCCTAGTGATGTGCAAAATTGCGAGTATTCAGCAGGGTCGGCCCTCCAGCACCCACAAGTTAATCCAAATGAGAAACAAAAACGCTATCGAACGAGAACGTTAGGCAACATTTGAGGAAGACCTTGTCTGTTTGCCGCCCTTGGATAACTCTTGAGCGGCTTTATTTGGCCTGGAATAGATTAACGGACCCCCTATAGTTGCAGAATACTCCAATTTTTGCACGGCGCGGGGGCACCCACCCCGGCATCGGCTATCAAAACCGCTCAGTCCGGAATCTCGTCCACTATTCCCCATCATTTTGTGCGACGAATTACCTGAACGTCATTGACATATGAACATGCGCTCATATAATCGGAAGTAAGTTATATGAGCGCATGTTCATATGAAAGGATATTGCAATGAGCGGCCACGCTGATGAAACAAAGACTGGCATCGAGGCCACCGAGCCGATCGTCCCCACCACCTGCTCGCCCGAGGACCTTCCCGACGAGGAGCTTCTCTACGACCTTGCCGACCTGTTCAAGGTCTTCAGCGACACCACGCGCATCAAGATTCTCTATGCCCTCATGGGCCGCGAGCTCTGCGTGGCCGACATCGCCGAGGCGACCGCAACCTCGCAGTCTGCGGTGTCGCACCAGCTGCGCACGCTTAAGCAGTCGCACCTGGTCAAGTTCCGCCGCGACGGCCGCAACATTCTCTACTCGCTCGCCGACGATCACGTCTACACCATGCTTAACCAGGGCATGAGCCATATCTGCGAATAGCAATCAACCACGGTATCAGCGCGGCCGGCACCCAGACCGCTAACACAGGGAAAGGAACCCACCATGAAAAAGCAGTTCAAGCTCGACGAGATCGATTGCGCCAACTGCGCGCGTGAACTTCAGGACGAGCTGGCTAAGCTCGATGGCGTCAAGTCCGTTTCGGTCAACTTTATGACCCAGAAGCTGACGCTCGAGGCCGACGACGCCAAGTTCGACGAGGTCCTGGACCGCGTCGTTGAGTTCACCGCCGACGCCGAGCCGGACTGCGAGATCATTCTCTAACCCGCGCATACGTTGACCTGCGAGGCCGCGCTTGCCGCGGCCTTTGCTCGCGAAATTATATGAGCGAGTGTTCATAAACTCAAATGAGAGGTTTGAATCATGACAGCCGCCGATCCCAAAAAGAAAAAGAAGAAGCGCAAGAAGAAAGAGTCCCTTGAGCATAAGCGCAACCGCATCCTGGTAGCACTGGGCATTTTTGCCGTTGTTTATGCCCTCGACGAGCTCGGCGCCCTCACTATCGCATTTGGGGAGCCCGGCAACATCTACGCCAGCTTTGTGCTGTTCCTCGTGCCGTTTTTGATTGCCGGCTACGACGTACTGCAAAAGGCATTCAATAACATCCGCCGCGGCAAGGCCTTCGACGAGAGCTTCCTCATGGCCGTCGCGACCATCGGCGCGTTTGCCATGGTGCTCTTCCCCGACACCGACCCGCACATGGCCGAAGGCGCCGCTGTCATGCTGTTCTACCAGGTCGGCGAGTTGTTCCAGGCATACGCCGTGGGCAAGAGCCGCAAGTCGATCAGTGCCATGATGAACATCGCGCCCGACTACGCTAACGTCGAGCAAGCCGACGGCACACTCGAACAGGTCTTTCCCGATGACATCGCCGTCGGCACCGTGATCGTGGTCAAGCCCGGCGAGCGCGTGCCTATCGACGGCGTCATCGTCGAGGGCGAAACCCAGCTCGACACCGCCGCACTCACGGGCGAGTCGGTCCCCCGCCCGGCCAAGACCGGCGACGATATCATCAGCGGTTGCATCAACATGACGGGCCTCATCCACGTGCGCACCACCAAGCCCTTTGGCGAGTCAACCGTCGCGCGTGTTCTGGAGCTCGTGGAGAATGCCAGCGAAAAGAAGGCGCGCACCGAGAACTTCATCACGCGCTTTGCCCGCGTCTACACCCCCGCCGTCACTGGCGCTGCCGCGGTGCTCGCGCTTGGCGGCGGCCTGGTGACTGGCGCTTGGTCCGATTGGATCCTGCGCGGCCTGACCTTCCTGGTCGTCAGCTGCCCGTGCGCCCTCGTGATCAGCGTACCGTTGAGTTTCTTTGGCGGCATCGGCGGCGCGTCCAAGCTGGGCGTTCTCATCAAGGGCTCCAACTACCTCGAGACGCTCGCCGACGTGGACACCATCGTCTTCGACAAAACGGGCACCCTCACCAACGGCACGTTCTCAGTCGTCGCGGTGCACCCCGAGGCTGGCTATACCGAGCAGTCGCTGCTCGAAGTCGTAGCCCTTGCTGAGTCGTTCTCCGATCACCCCATCGCGCAGTCCGTGCGCGACGCCTACCAGGGCGAGGTCGACCCCAAGCGCGTGAGCGACTCCGCCAACGACGCGGGCCACGGCGTGACGGCAACCATCGACGGCAAGCACGTCGTCGTTGGCAACGCCAAGATGCTCGGCGCGGCCGGCGTTGAAGCACCGGACTGCGAGGTTGTCGGCACGATCCTCCACGTGCTCGTTGACGGCGTGTACGCCGGCCACATCGTGATTGCAGACACCGTTAAGGCCGATGCGGAGCAAACGATTCGCGACCTGCATGCCGCCGGTATCAACCGCACCGTCATGCTCACGGGCGACCGCGAGGAGGTTGCAGCGTCTGTGGCCAAGCAACTCGGTCTCGACGAGTTCCACGCGCAGCTCCTGCCGGGCGACAAGGTCGAGCGCGTTGAGGCACTACTCGCGGCCGAAAGTGGCAAGGGCAAGCTCGCCTTTGTCGGCGACGGTATCAACGACGCGCCTGTGCTTACGCGCGCCGATGTGGGCATTGCCATGGGCGCCATGGGCTCCGACGCCGCGATCGAGGCCGCCGACGTGGTACTGATGGACGACAAGCCGTCCAACATTTCCCGCGCGATCCGCGTGGCGCGCAAGACCATGACGATTGTTTGGCAGAACATCATCTTTGCGCTGGGCATTAAGCTGCTGATTCTGGTGCTTGCGGCACTGGGCATCGCCAATATGTGGCTTGCCGTCTTTGGCGACGTGGGCGTGGCGATCATCGCCATCCTGAACGCCATGCGCGCGATGGGTGTCAAGAACCTGTAGCGCTCGTGGTCCCTCCGGCCGGGACCGGGCTTGGTTTTGAAAACGTCCTCGCGCATGAGGCCCGTCTTTCCTGCTCCTGCGGAGCAACGGAAAGACGGGCCTCGCGCTGCGGAGTGTTTTCAAAAACCAAGCCCGGTCCCGGCCTGCGGTAACGTTGCTGGCGGTTCTTGGGCATCGCTTGCTGGCGGGGTTCCTTGTCTGAGTTGGACTTGGTTGGCGGGGCTACTGGTCCCGGTCGCTGTCCCGTCCCAGCATCGCCCTCAGCTTCTCGAAGCTTTCCTCGCTCAGGCAGTGCTCCATGTGGCAGCCCTCTTGCGACGCGACCTCAGCCGAAACACCCGCATCCTCCAGCAGCCCCACGAAAAAGCAGTGACGCTCCCACATTTGGCGAGCGACCTCCAGACCACGCTCCGTCAGATGAACGTCGCGCTTGCCCATTTCGACATAGCCGTTGCTTTCCAACGTCGCCATGGCCTTGGAAACGCTCGCCTTGGTTACGCCGAGGTACTCCGCAACGTCGATCGAGCGCACGATGCCCTGACGTTCCGATAGAACGTAGATCGATTCGAGATAGTCTTCTCCGGATTCACGCAGGGCCATGGGCCGCCTTTCGCGATGGCTTCTAGTTAGCCTTTGGATACTTTTGCTTGATTTACTTTACCGCAAAAGTTGCCCATGTCTTACTACTTTGCCTAAAAGTTAGCCGTGTTTCACAAAACATGCGGGACGAAAACAAAATGGGGACGCCCCGCAAGGAGTGTCCCCAGCTGCCGGCAGAAAAGGAACGTCCCCAGATGCCGAATCCGCAGCTACAGCAGGCCAAAGTGTTTGGCGGCGTTGTAGATGCCGTCGTCGTCCACGGCGGTCGTCACGTAGGTCGCCACGGCCTTCACGGTATCCTGCGCGTTGCCCATGGCCACGCTCGTGCCCACGGCGGCAAACATCGACAGGTCGTTCTCGCCGTCGCCAAAGGCAATCGCCTCGCTCGCGTCGATGCCCAGGCGCTCCAGCGTCGCCGCCACACCCAGGTCCTTGCCGCCGTTTGCCGGAATAATGTCGCAGAACAGATCGCACCAGCGCGTAGTGAGCGAATGCGACACCGCATCGGTCACGATATGCTCGTCGGCCGGGTCCACAAAGGCGCAGAACTGGTAGACCGGTGCGTCAAAGGCGCGCTCAAACGGTTCCTCGTGGTAGACGATCCCCGCGTTGTTGCCGGCCGTCACCACGCGCTCGGACAGGCGGTTCACAAACGAGTTCTCGCCCTGCATACACAGCGAGTCGTAGCGTCCCTGCGCCACCTGGTCCACGATCACCGCAACGTCGTCCGGATCGATCGGGCAGCTGCGGTAAACCCCCTCGGCATCAAAGCAGTGCTGGCCCGAGAGCGTAATGTACGCATCCCAACCCAATTCGAACAGCCAATCGGGCATCTGATAGGTCGGGCGACCCGTGGCAATCACGCACGCAATCCCCTGCTCATGAAAGCTGTCGAGCACCTGCTGCGCCGACGCCGGAATCCGATGGGTCTTAAAGCTCAGCAACGTGCCGTCGATATCGAAAAACGCGGCCTTGATCATCCTCGCCTACTCCTCGCCCTCGAGCCTCTCGCTCGCCTCGAGCCACGCCATCTCCAACTCGTCCATGGCGGCGTGGGCCTCGTCGATCTTTGCCTGCTGCTCGCCCAGCGCCGTGTAGTTGGTGGGGTCGACCTGAGCCATCGCGGCCTCGGCCTCCTCCACGCGGGCGCGCTGCGTCTCCATTTTGCGCTCGAGCGAGCTCACCTCGCGGCGAAGCTTCTGGCGTTCGGCGTTGGAAAGGCCATTGGGCTGGCCGCTCGACTTGGGCTTTTCGGCCGCAGCCGCCGCGGCACCGGTGTCAAACGTGCCGGTCTTGGCGCTCGGTGCACCCACGGGCTCGCCCTCGGCGGTGGCGTTGCACAGGCGCAGGTACTGGTCGACGCCGCCAGGCATATGCGTCAGATGGCCATCGAGCAGCGCCCACTGCTGGTCAGTCACGCGCTCCATCAAAAAGCGGTCGTGCGTCACCAGAATCAGCGTGCCGGGCCAGCCGTCGAGCAGGTCCTCGACAATCGCCAGCATATCGGTATCCAGGTCGTTGCCGGGCTCGTCCAAGATGAGCACGTTGGGTTCGTCCAGGATCGTCAGCAACAGCGACAGGCGGCGGCGCTGGCCGCCCGAAAGATCGCCGATGCGGCTCCAGAGCTGCTGCGTCGAAAAGCCCAGACGCTCGCAAAGCTTCTCGGGCGAAGTCTCCTTGCCGTCTATGACGTAGTACTTCTTATAGTTGCTGAGCACCTCGCGAATCGTGTCGCCCATGTAGGGCTCGAGTTCCTCGAGCTGCTGCGACAGCACGCCAAAGCGCACCGTCTGGCCAATCTTCACGCGACCGCGCAGGGGCGCGATCTTGCCCTGAATCACGTCGAGCAACGTGGACTTGCCGGCGCCGTTCTCGCCCAAAAGACCATAGCGGTCGCCCGCACCGATGAGCCAGGTCACGTCGGAGAGCACCTGCTTGGGCGCGCCGTCGGTATCCGCATGGCCGGCATCCACGTCGATAACATCGATAACCTGCTTGCCCAGACGGCTCACCGCCAGGCGCTTGAGCTCCAGCTCGTCGCGCACGGGCGGCACGTCGGCGATCAGCTCGCGAGCGGCATCCACGCGAAACTTGGGCTTAGTAGAGCGCGCCTGGGCGCCACGGCTCAGCCACGCAAGCTCCTTGCGCGCCATGTTGCGACGGCGCTCCTCGGTAACCGCGGCCATGCGGTCGCGCTCCACGCGCTGCAGGATGTATGCCGAGTAGCCGCCCTCGAAGGGATCGACCTGGCCGTCGTGGACCTCCCACATGCTGGTGCAGACCTCGTCCAAGAACCAGCGGTCGTGCGTGACCACGAGCATGGCGCCCTGACCGCGTTGCCAGCGGGCCTTTAAGTGACGCGCGAGCCAGTTGATGGTGCGCATGTCCAGGTGGTTGGTGGGCTCATCGAGCATGAGCACGTCATAGTCGCCGATCAGCAGGCGCGCGAGGTCCACGCGACGGCGCTGGCCGCCCGAAAGCTCGCCCACCGTGCCCTCCCAGGGCACATCGCTAATAAGGCCAGCCAGAATCTGGCGCGTACGCGGGCTCGAGGCCCACTCGTATTCGGGCGTGTCACCGACGACGGCATGATGCACGGTGTCGGTATCGACCAGGTTGTCCTTTTGACCGAGCAGACCGATCGTCGTGTCGCGGCGGTGCGTCACGCGGCCGTCGTCGGGCTCCAACGTGCCGGCGAGCACGCTCAGCAGCGTCGACTTACCGTCGCCGTTTTTACCGACAATACCAATACGGTCGCCCTCGCCCACGCCGAGCGTAACGCTATCGAAAATATGCTTGGTGGGAAACTCTAGGCTGACGGAATCGCATCCCAAAAGAATCGCCATATGCCCTGCTCCTTCGTAGAAATTCAACGTTGTCCATGATAGCAGCGAGCCCCACCCCAAACCACCACGAAGGCGCCTGTCCCCTTTGTGGTGGTCGTTTCGGTCGTAGAGCAAAAAGGCGGGCCATCTCCCACAAGAGATGACCCGCCACTCCAATCAGTCCCGCGGCAACCGTGGCCGCCGCGGGCCTCAAGCATGTCCCGGACTAGGAGAACATGCCGGTGAGGTAATCGTTCAGCCTCTTATCCTTGGGCCGTTGGAAAATCTCGTCGGTCTCGTCGTACTCGACCATATCGCCCATGTAGAAGAACGCCGTGCGGTTGGACACGCGCGACGCCTGCTCCATGTTGTGCGTCACGATGACGATGGCGCGCTCTGCCACAAGCGACGACATAAGGTCCTCGATCGCCAGCGTCGAGATGGGGTCGAGCGCCGAGCAGGGCTCGTCGAACAAGATCACGTCGGGGTTGAGCGCCAGCGTGCGTGCGATGCACAGGCGCTGCTGTTGACCACCCGAAAGCGCATAAGCGCTCTTGTCGAGCTTGTCCTTGACCTCGTCCCACAGCGCCGCGCCGCGCAAGCTCTCCTCGACCATGCGGTCGAGCTCGACGCGGTCAGTGATACCGTGGCGCTTGAGCGCAAACGTGATGTTGTCGCGAATGGACTTGCGGAACGGGTTGGGCTGCTGGAACACCATGCCAATGGAGCGACGCAGCTCGTAGGTATTCTCGGTCCTGGTGTTCACATTGCGCCCGCGGTAGTTGATCTCGCCCTCCACGCGGCAGCCGCGAATCTCGCGATTCATCAGGTTGAGACTGCGCAAGAAGGTCGACTTACCGCAGCCCGAAGGCCCGATGAGCGCCGTGATCTCGCCCTTGTGAAAGTCGAGCGACGTGTCGTGTAGCGCATGGCGGTCGCCATAGTACACGTTGACGTCCTTGGTGGAGAGCACGACCTCGTCGCTCACGGCCTTGCCGCTCACACGCACGTGCTTTTCGCTTTGTCCCACGCTCGACAGAAAGTCCTGGGTCTCGGACGTGGCCGCTTCGGTTGCGGGCGTTGTATTCATCTCGCTCATTCGGCCGTCATCCTCCTTGCCAGTTGCTTGCCCACGATACGGGCGATTACGTTAAACAGCAGCACGCAGATCATCAGCAGCGCCGCGGTGCCCCAGACGATCTGCTGGGCCTCGGGGCTGCCCTCGCCATAGATCTTGTAGATGTGCACGGCAAGCGACTCACCGGGACGGAACACGTTCCAGGCGCAGGTGGGGCTCGACAGGTTAAAGCTCAAGAAGTTCAGGCGAACCGGCGAGCTCATGCCCGAGGTAAAGAGCAACGCCGCGGCCTCGCCAAACACACGGCCGGCCGAAAGCACGATGCCGGTCACGATGGCGGGCATGGCCTCGGGAATCAGGATGTGCAGCGTGGCCTCCCAGCGAGTGAGGCCCATGGCCAGGCACGCATCGCGCTGGGCCTGCGGCACGTCCTCGAGCGCCTGCTGGATCACGCGCACCAGAATGGGGATATTGAACATGGTGAGCGCGATGGCGCCGGAGATGATGGAGTACCTCCAGCCCAGCTGCACCGAGAACACCAGAAAACCGAACATGCCGACGACGATGGAAGGCAGCGAGGACAAGGTCTCGATAGCGGTGGAGGCGATGTCGCGGATAGGGCCGTTCGGCGCGTACTCAACCAGGAAGACCGCTCCGCCCAGGCTGATGGGCACCGAGATGACTAGAGTGATCAGCAGCAGGTAGAACGAGTCGAACAGCTGGTAGAGCACGCCACCCTGGGTCCCGTTGGCGCGCGACGGCTGCGTGAGAAAGCCCGGCTGGAACAGCGTCGAGATGCCCTCGAACAGGATATAGGCCACCATGGAGACGACGATGAGCATGACGATGGCGACGATCGCCGTCAGCACGCCCGTGGCGATGCGGTCCTGCTTTTGGACGCGCCCGAGCCTTGCCTCGTCGATGTGGATGCGCGTGCTAGCCACGAGCCTTCGCCCCCTTGCGGCCGATAAGGTGGATGATCAAGATGAAGATGAGGCTCATACCCATCAGCAGCAGGCCAAGTGCCCACAGGACGTCGTCTTGGGCCGAGCCCTCGGCATAGACCGCCATGGACGTGGTGAGCGTGGTGGTGATGGTCGACGCCGGCGACAGCAACGACGTCGGCATGGCCTCGATACCGCCGATGACCATGCGCACGGCAAGCGTCTCGCCAAAGGCGCGGGTCATACCAAGGATGACCGCGGTCATAAGCGACGGCATGGCGGACTTGAGCACCACGTGCCAGATGGTCTGCCAGCGGGTGTAGCCCAGCGCGAGCGAGCCCTGGCGGTAGCTGCCGGGCACGGCGCGCAGGCCATCGACCGAAAGGGTGGTCATCGTCGGCAGGATCATGACGGCCAGCACGATGGCGCCGGGCAAGATGCCCAGGCCCGTGCTCACGTGGAAAACGCTCTTCATAAGGCCGACGACCACGTGAAAGCCGATCAGGCCAAAGACGACCGAGGGGATACCGGTCAAAAGCTCAATAAGCGGCTGAAAGACCTTGGAGCCAAACTTAGGGCTTATCTCGATCGCGAAGATGGCAGAGCCGATGGCGATGGGCAGCGCGATGAGCGTGGAGAGCACCATGACCGCAAACGAGGTGACGATCAGGGGCAGGGCGCCAGTGTAGGGCAGGCCGTTTTCGGCCGTGTTGGCCAGGTCCCACTTGGTACCGATAAAAAACTCGATGATCGAGACGCCGTCCTTGAAAAAAGCCGAGAGGCCCTTTTGGGCGACCATAAAGATGAGCGCAGCAACAACAAGCGTCACGAGCGCTACGCACGCACCCGTGACGCCCAGGCCCACGTTCTCAAGCTCGCGCTTTGGCAGCTGTTTTGCCATTGCAAACCTTTCCGGGGGCGATTACTTATTTAGCGGAGACCTTGCCACTGGCGTCCTTGACGACCTTCATGGCAGAAACGGGAATAAAGCCCTGCTCCTCGACGAGCTTGCCCTGGACGTCGTCGGAAAGCATGAACTCCAGGAAGGCCTTGGTGGCCTCGTCGGCGTCCTTAGCACAGTACATGTGCTCGGTCGCCCAGATCTTGAAGGAGTCGTCGGTGACGTTTGTGCTCTTGGGCTCGACGCCCTCGACCATGATGGCGTTGAACTTGGAGTCATCGAAGTGCGAGAAGTCAAGGTAGGAGATGGCGTTGTCGGTGCTGCCCATCTGAGTCTGGACATCGCCGGACTTGTCGAGCTCGGCGTCGCCCTTAAAGTCGACGGCCTCGTCGCCAAAGACGGCGGCCTCGAAGGTGGCGCGGGTGCCGGAGCCGGCCTTGCGGTTGAGAACGACGATCTTGGCGTCGTCGCCGCCGACCTCCTTCCAGTTGGTGATCTGGCCGGAGAAGATGCCCTTGAGCTGCTCGAGGGTCAGGTCGTCGACTGTCACGTTCTTGGAGACGACGGGGCCCATGCCCACGACGGCGACCTCGTGATCGACGAGGTTCTTGACCTGATCGGCCTCGAGCTTGGTCTCGGCGAAGACATCGGAATTACCGATGGTGACGGTGCCGGCGGCGACAGCGGTCAGGCCCTTGCCCGAACCGTTGCCCGAACCGGAGACGGAGACGTCGGGGTTGGCATCCATAAACTTCTCGGCAGCAGCCTCGACGAGAGCCTGGAACGAGGAGGCGCCGTCGTAGGTTACCTCGCCCGAGACGGACTCGGCAGCAGCGGCGCTACCCTTGTCGGCGGCGTCGGTTGCGCCTGCGCCGCCGCAACCAACGAGACCGAGGCCGACGATGCTGGCAAGACCACCAGCGAGGCCGAGGAACTGACGACGAGAATAAGCCTGATCGAGCATGATCTTCCTTTCATACAAGCGACTCGCGGGCACCCTGCCCGCTTTGCTGTTTGGAAAGATACGGTCTCGATCGGGCAGCGCCCGCGTCAGCTGCGCTTTATTACGGGCATCTGATAGACCCTTACCGCAAGCGCGGCTCGGCTTTACAAACGAATAACAAACCCGCCACCAAGCATGACCCGCCTTTTACACCAATAAAAACAAAGTTGCGGTGAAATAGTTCCTGCTTGGCCATCAAATGGCCCATTCTAGGAACTATTCCACCGCAACTTAAAAAGCCCGGACGAAAGGGGTGCTAAGTTGTTAAAACGCCGCAGCCTTAAAGCTCAAGCTCGTTCAAACGTAAGATCACCACGATATAAATCTTGAGCGCCTGCTTGAGCTGTTCCTCGTTGGCGCACTCGTTGGGACCGTGCATCTGGCCGCCCCACTCGGGCAGCTCCAGACCGGTCTCCTCGGGGCCAAACGAGACGGCGCGGGCAAAGTTGCGTGCGTACGTGCCGCCGCCCATGGCAAAGGGCTCAGCATGCTTGCCCGTAAACTCGTTATAGGTATCAATAAGCGCCTTCACGGCCGGATCGTCGGCAGAGACCGAGAACGGCACCTTCGCACGACCCACACGGCACGTCACGCCAAAACGGCCCACGAGCGGATCGAGCTGCTCGCGGATGGTATCGGCACTCGTGCTGTCGGGGAAGCGCACGTCGATGACCTGCTCAATATGGCCATCCGCCACGCGGATGACGCCAGCGTTGCAGGTAAGCGGGCCAAACGCCGGACTCGTCGCATCGATACCCAGGCCGCGACCATAGGCGTCCGCATGCACAAAGGCCAGGAACTTGACGAACTCGTGCTCGGCAGGCGTCAGCAGGCGCTCGTCGCGTGCACCAAACGCGTCCTCGGCCTCGCGCAGATACGACACGATCAGCCCGACGGCGTTGATCGTTCCCTCTGGCATCGAGGCATGACCGCCAATGCCGTGGGCGAAAATCTGCGCATGCCCGTTATCGAGCGCCGTGATCTCCAGGCGGTCGCCGTTCTCGACCGGCGCCGGCAGCTCATCGGCGGCAATCGCAAGCTCGCAGATAGACTGCGACGGAATGGCGTTGCTCGCCTCGGCACCGCTCCAGGACACAATGCGCCCGCCGTCGATCTTGGAGCTCACAAATGTCGCCCCAAACTGGCCCTTCTCGGCATTACAGACCGGGAACTCGGCATCGGGCGTAAACAGAAAGTCGGGGTTCGCGTGGTTCTCCAGATAATGGTGAACGTCGGACATGCCCACTTCCTCATCGCAGCCCAGCAGTGCGCGGAAGGTGTAGCGCGGAACAATGCCGTGCTTGAGCAGATAGGCGCCGGCGTAGAGCGACAGCACCGCCGGACCCTTGTCGTCGATAACGCCGCGGCCGAGCAGCCAGCCCTCGCGACGCTCCATCGCAAACGGGTCGGTGTTCCAGCCCGGGCCGGCGGGCACCACGTCCACGTGGCAGATGGTCGCGAGCTGCTTGTCGCCGCGGCCAGGAATATCGGCAATGCCCACATAGCCCTCGTCGTCGCTCGTCTGATAGCCGAGCTTCTGCGCGATGCCGAGCGCACAGTCGAGCGCGTCACGGACCGGGCGGCCAAACGGCGCGCCGGGCTCTGCATCGGCAGAAACTGCCACGGACGGATAGCTCACCAGCTGCTCGATATCGGCGACGACATCTTCCCAGACCTCGTCGACATACTCGGCGACGCTCTGCTCCACCTGATTCATGGACGACCTCCTTACCAATGAGCGGCGAGCGCGCTCGCCCCTCACATTACGTCATTAGATAGCGAAAAGTTTAGCAAGCTCGGCCACCGAGTGCACCACCGCATCGGCACCCGCCGCCTCGTGCTCGCCCGGCGCCGCCGCGCCCGAATAGATGCCGATGCACGGCACGCCCATTGCGTGCGCGCCCTCCACATCGTTAAAGCGATCGCCGATCATCACGGCATCGTCGGCCGTCGCGCCGAGCGCCGCCAGGGCATCGCGGACCGAATCGGCCTTGGTCTCGCGTCCCTGCGGCGGATTCATGCCAATCACCGCCTCAAACTGAGAGAGCCCGAGCTCATGCACCATGTCGATGCACTTGGCCTCCATGCGCGACGTCGCCACGGCCATACGTTTGCCTTGGGCGACCAACCCATCCAGCAGCTCGGGGACCCCATTGAACACGGGATACTCCTCCGGTCCCAGTTCATCAAAAAAGGCGCGGTACTCATCGGCCACCACAAGCGACTCCTCGCGGGAAAAGCCGTAAAAGTCGTGAAAGCTCTTCCACAGGGGCGGCCCGATCATGCGGCGCAGATCACCCGTCTGCGTCTCCGAAAACCCGCGCGCAGCCAGCGTCTTGCGCGTCGAGGTCATCACTGCCCGACCCGTATCGGCCACCGTGCCGTCAAAATCGAACAGCACAACCGGCCGCTCGCAAAGTTGCAATGCCGCCATCGGCACCCTTCTTCCCCAGTTGATGATTTCCACATCACCGCTTCAAACTGTTGACTATTCAACAATTGAACCTAGCAATGTAGAGCAACTCCACTATACTTGTCGCACTTTGCTTTCAGAAGGCGGCGCTGCCGCGCCCCAACGAAAGGTGCAATTATGTCTTTTGCCATCATAACCGACTCCACATCGGACATCTCCCCCGCCCGTGCCCAAGAGCTCGGCATTTACGTGATTCCGCTGCATGTGATTATCGAGGGCGAGGACCTGCTCGACCAGGTGCAGATTACCGCCGAGGAATACGTCGCCCGCATGGCCGGCTCCGAGCAGCTGCCGCACACCTCGCAGCCGAGCGCCGGCGAGTTCAAGGCGCTGTTTGACCGCGTACGCGCCGATGGCCACGACAGCGCGATCTTTATCTCGCTGTGCAGCGAGTGGTCCGCCTGCTATTCCAACGCATGCCTGGTCGCCGAGACCCACGAGCTCGACGTGCGCTGCATCGATTCGCGCACCGGCTCGGGCGCCGAGGGCCTGCTGGTGGAGTACGCGCTTGCCATGCGCGAGGACGGCCGCAGCTTGGACGAGACCGAGGCGCAGATCCGCGCGACGCTGCCCGACGCCCACCTGCTGCTGATTCCCCGCACGCTCGAGAACCTGGTCAAAAACGGCCGCGCCCCCAAGCTCGCCGGCCAGCTGACGCAGATGCTCAACATTCGCCTGGCCGTTTCGCCGGAGTGGAAATCGGGCGAGATCAAGGCAATCAAAAAGGGCCGCGGCGCCAAGCGCATCGTCGCCAACACCATGGCAGATTGCCTCGCGTTTTTGGACGAGCACCCGGGCTCAAGCGTGCGCGTGCTCACGACCGGCGCCGCCGAGGAGCAGGAACTTGTCAACGAGGCGCTCGCGGGCCAGGACTACGTAGACGCCGGCACTGGCCCCATCGGCTGCACCATCGCCACCCACGTAGGCGTCGATGCCATCGCCATCAGCTACTGCCCCCGCTACCAGCCCATCCACTAGGGGCACCTTTACCTCTTGCGGTGGAATAGGGACTGTTTTTGGCTTATTAGCCGCCAATCAATCCCTATTCCACCGCAACTTAGAAATCGGCGATCAGCCCAGCGGACCCTGAAACAGTTCCTGATGAGTGCCCATTCTCACCAGCCTAATCACTGGGTTAGTCTTATGGGGAAGATAAAGAACGACCACATCGACCAAGCCATCGGATAGGTGGAAATCGATGTGGCCGTTGTAGTTTCCGCCCGGGTTTGAGAGCTCGTGGGCGCCATACTCCGCCGGAAGTGACCCATGAGCCACAAGCTCTGCAACCGCCGCTTTAAACTCACTTTTTAGCTGCGGATGCATGCGCATCGTTCGTTTGTAGTCCACCTTAAATTGAGCCTCGACTTTAATCTCGAACATCGCTATTCCTCATCGAGGAATGACATAAGCTCATCAGCGTTATTGAATGACAGGCTATCGTCCGGCAAAATCCCCAGCTCATGAGCCTCGGCGATCACCATGGCGCGCCTCGTCACCTCGTTGGGCACCTCCGCCCTTCCTACAATCTCAAAAGGAATCTTTCGCTGATTTACCAGCTGCCGAACGGCAAGATTGAGATAGGAATTGAGGCTGAGGCCGACCGAATCCAAGAACTCAGTCGCCTGCTCCTTGAGCCCCTCTTCGATTCGAACCGTCGTAGGCTTAACTGTTGCTGTAGACATTTGCGACCTCCTCGCCCTCGTCTTTTACACCAGTATACCCAATATAAATGGCAATCTGATGTTAGATAACATCAGATTGCCATGCGTATTCATGTCGCGTGGGCACGATTGATCTACATCAGCCCGCTCAGGGCAATGTCGACGGCTTCGTTGAGGTCGTCGGTGATGTGCACGAGCTCGGGATCGAGCGGGCTAATCATACCGGCGTCCATCACCGGGCCGTTGAGCCAGTCGAACAGACCCTGCCAGTACTCGGTGCCCACCAGTACGAGCGGCATGCGCTTTACCTTGTGCGTCTGCACCAGCGTGAGCACCTCGAACATCTCGTCGAGCGTGCCAAACCCGCCGGGAAACACAATAGCGCCGGAGCTGTATTTGACGAACATAGTCTTGCGCACAAAGAAGTAACGGAAGTCCATACCGAGGTTCACATATTTGTTGAGCCCGTGCTCGTGCGGCAGCTCGATACCCAAGCCGACCGACTTGCCATTGACACTCGCCGCTCCCCTGTTGGCCGCTTCCATGATGCCGGGGCCGCCACCGGTGATGACCGCCACGCCACGTTGCGCGATCTTGCGGCCGACCGTGCGCGCCGCCTTGTAGAGCGGATCGGTCTTGGGCGTGCGGGCGCTGCCGAAGATGGTCACTGCAGGACCAAGCTCGGCAAGCGCGCCAAAACCATCGACAAACTCTGCCTGAATGCGCAGCACGCGCCACGGGTCGGTATGCAGCCAGTCGGTCGAGTCCTCGGGCGCCAGCAGGTTGGCGTAGGTGTTGTCCTTAGGAATCATGGGGCCGCGCATGACCACGGGGCCGCGGCGGTACGTCTCGTCGTAGGCAGGCTCGCCCTCGACGTTCTCATTCTTAATCATGGGTTACTCCTATCGAGAAAAAGAAAAACGGGCGAGGTCGACGCCATGCGCCAAACACCCGCCCGAACATCAACTATTCGGTATGGTACCCACGATGCATCAAGTGCTTGCAAGCTATCGGTCATCGGTCGCGCAGACGGTGTTAGCGAACGTGATGACCGGCCGGCGCTCGTCCCTTGCCGTTGCCCGCGCTTTGCAAGCGCCCGCGCCGCTCTTAGTAGTCCACCGCCGCAGGGCTGTTCATCCAGTCACTCACAAACGCTCCGTAGCGGCCCTCGATAATGGCCTGGCGGGCGCGCTGCATAAGGTTGAGCAGGTAGTAGATGTTGTGCATCGACAGCAGAATACCGCCGAGCATCTCCTTCTGCGTGACCATGTGACGGATGAGCGCGCGGCTGTAGCCGCCCGTGCACACCGGGCAGGTGCAGGTGGGGTCGATGGGGCCGTCGTCGTGCGCAAAGCGCGCGTTGCGGAAGTTAAGGCGACCTTCACTGGAGAACGCCGTACCCATGCGGCCGGTGCGCGTCGGCAGCACACAGTCGAACATGTCGATGCCCACGCCCACGCCGCGTACGAGCGTGGTGGGGTTGCCGACACCCATCAGGTAGCGCGGCTTATGCTTGGGCATGTACTCGCTCACGAGCGGCGCCAGGGTCTCGAACATGGTCTCGTGATCCTCGCCCACCGAATAGCCACCGATACCATAGCCCGGGAAGTCGCCGCACTCCTCCAGATGGCGCAGCGAACGCAGGCGCAGATCCAGGTGCATGCCGCCCTGAACGATGCCAAAGAGCGCCTGGTCATCGCGGGTATGCGCCTTATAGCAGCGCTCGGCCCACATGCTCGACAGCTCAACGGCGCGCTCAACGTAGGCGCGCGTGGCGGGATAGCCCGGGCACTGGTCGAGCTGCATGCAGATATCGGAGCCGAGTTTCATGGCGATTTCCATGTTGTCCTCGGGCGTCCAAAACACGTGGCGGCCGTCGTAATCGTTGACGATAAAGCGCACGCCCTCATCGGTGAGCTTGACGGCATCGTTGTGGCTGAAGACCTGGAAACCGCCCGAGTCGGTGAGGATGGGGCCGTGCCAGTTCATGAACTTGTGCAGGCCGCCCAGCTCGGCGATGGTATCCTCGCCGGGACGCATGGACAGATGATAGGTATTGGCGAGCACGATCTGGGCGCCGAGCTTCTTGACAGTCTCGGTAGGAATGCCCTTGACGTTTGCCTTGGTGCCCACGGGCATAAAGATCGGCGTCTCGATGTCGCCGTGCGGGGTGTGCAGTACGCCGGCGCGCGCGTGCGTCGTCGGATCCTCGGCAATCAGGTCGAATTTAAAAAGGTTCTGGTCCATAAACTGGAACTCCTTGGTTGCGGTTCATACGCAAACCATTATACGGGCAACCCGCAAGAAGCACCGACTCGACAGAAACTGGTGCGAGGAGGATACGGCAGGGACACGGCAAATGAGCGTGGATTTTTGGACGCTTACCGGATGAGCGTGGATAATCTCCCACTTTTGCCCAAAGCACAGCCCAAAAACGGGAGATTATCCACTTTCATTCTGCGGGCACTCATTTAAGTACGTCCCCGATGAGTGGAGCTATTTACCAGCCACGGCAACGCCGATATTTTGGCAACGTCAGCGAGCGGGTCGCATTTGAGACAAGGTGCCGTGAAATGAAAGGGCGCTGACCTTCTGGTCGCGCCCTTGAAATTGAACGGCAGATTGTCCAAATGCGGCCCGCGCAGCGTCGGCCGGTCCGCCGTTCGGTAGAACGGCGGAACCCCTAAGGACGCTGGCCCATGCCACCCTCGAGGGTGACGGTCTCGCCGTTCATATACTTAAAGTCGGGACCGCAGAGCTGAACGACGACGCGGCCGATTTCCTTCTCGACGTCGCCGTAGTGACCCGCCGGCGGCATGTGGACGTTGGCCTTGAACGCCTCGGGATAGGCATCCTGGAAGTTCTCGAGCGCGGCGGTCCAAGCAAGCGGGCAAACGATATTGACGTTGATGCCGTCCTTGCCCCACTCGTTGGCGGCAACGCGAGTCAGACCACGGATGCCCTCCTTGGCGGCGGCATAGCTGCACTGACCATAGTTGCCAAACAGGCCGGCGCCCGAAGCAAAGTTGACCACGGAGCCCTTGGTCTCCTTCAGGTGCGGGTAGGCCTTCTGCATGTACAGGTAGGTGGCATACAGACCGGAGTAAATGGCGAGGTTGAACTGGTCCATGGTGTGATCGGCGATCGTCACGCCCGAAGCGCTGGCCTGAGCATTGTTGACGACGGCGTCGATGCGGCCGAACTCCTCAATGGCCTTGTCGATGACGTTCTGGACGACGGCCTCGTTGTCCTGACCAGCCGAGACATCGGCCTGAACAGGCAGAACCTTGACGCCGTACTCGGCCTCGAGGGATTCCTTGGCAGCCTCGAGCTTGGCAACGTTGCGGCCGGTAATGACGAGGTTTGCGCCCTCCTTGGCAAAAGCGATATCGATACCGTAGCCGATGGAGCCAGCGGAGCCGTCCTTGAGCGTGGCCTTGCCGCCGCCGGTGACGATCACGGTCTTACCAGTGAAAAGTCCCATATAAAGTCCTTTCAAATCGCGACGGGCCTGCCCGTCGACTGCGCGCATCCAACTTCACGCGCCAAAAGCTGAAATGCAACTTTAGCGGGTTCAAGTGAAAAATAAAGCCCATGGCAGGCGAACGGCGCAACGTCTTTCGGCGAAGGGAATGTCAAGTACAAACTGGATAAAGTGGCCGAGTTTTTGCTATCGACGCGAGCCATCGAACACGTTTTGAAACTTTGCTGCAGCGCGCGGGATGTCGGCGCGAGACTTTATCATAGGGTGACAAACAACGATGAGGAGCACATGCCTATGACAGACGAGCTGGACCCCCAGACTCAACAGCATATTGATGATTCCGCAGACGTCACTGCAGATGCCGACGCTGTGACCTGCGATGATATTGACCTCGACGGCCCATTCTTGGACGAAAGCGCTACGGCGGAAACCCCTGGCGCCGAAGATGCAGACGAGCAAAACGACGATGCGCCCGCTCAGGACGACCGCCCCGTACAGGATGCTGCTCCGCAAGCTGCGGGCCCTATCGAGGTTTCTTCGGAAGAAGAGCTCGACGCCGTCATGGACTCCATGATGGATGCCGTCAAAGCGATGAAAGACGCCGTGGCCGACGCTGACGTTGACGCCGAGGAAGAGGAGGCCGCCGAGGCAGCCTCGACCTTCGTACCCGGCGAGACTCCGGTTGCCGACCAGGGCAGCACCATGCCCTCGTTTCTGCAGCTCGAGCATCCCACGATTGGCACCGATGCGGTCGACCCGCACGCAGCAGGCTTTTCTGTGATCGAAGGCGGTACCGGCAATATCGCCGTGCCGCAGACTGCCGATGCGGACGCTGCCGACACCGCTCGCCCGACCGCCCCGCACTCCTCCGCCGCGAGCCGCGATCTGGGGACCGCTGTCTCGAACACTGCGAACGCCGTGGGCACCTTTATCGCCCAGGGTGCCTCGGCCATGCGCGAGATGAACGCCGCGAAAAAGGCACTTGCCGATGCCCGCGCCCACCTGGCCGAACTTGAGCAGCGCATTGCCGATCAGGCCGAGGAACTCGAGACGCGCCAGGATATCGCAGGCCGCTACGACCAGATCGTCGCCGACCAGTGCCAGGCGATTGCCACGGCCCAAAAGACTGCAGCGGCCGCCGAGATTGATCGTGATGCCCACGCCTCCAAAGCGACAGAGCTCAAGGGTCAGCTCGAACAAATGAAGACAGAGGATGACGCGACTGAGCTCCGCCTGAAGGCCGCGCTCGACGCCGTGGAGGCCCGCGAGGCGAGCTCTCGCGAGACCGGCAACCGCCTCGTTCGACGTCTTGAGGATTCCAAGCGCATCCGCGACAAGGTGAAGGCCGAGCGAGACGCCGGCATTGCGGCCGCACAACAAACCGTCGACGCCACGCGCGCCCAGCTCGAGACGCTGCGCCATGAGTATGCCGAGCTGCAACGCAATCCCTCGGCAAATCCCGCCAACTATACGGTGCGCACCAGCGAGCTCTCGATGCAGATTTCCGACACGGCAGATGCCCTGCGTAAAGCCGAAGAAGATGTCCCGCGCATCACCGCCGACCTTGAGCACTCGCTTGCCGCAGCCGAGCAGGCCGTCGAGCAGGCTCAAGCCCCTATCGCCGACGCAAAACGCGCGCACCAAGCCGTGACGACCGAAGCCGATGCCGCGCGCGACGAGCTGCAGACGGCGAAGACAGCCGCCGCGACTCGTCAGCGCGAACTGCGCGAGAAGATCACTGCCGAGGACAAGGCACGCCGCGACCAGGAGCAGAGCATCGCCAACGCCCAAGCAGATGCCGCACATGCGCAGTCGATCATCGAACAGGCGACCGAAGTGCACGACCACCCAGAGATCACTGAGTCGCTTGCAGGATCCTTGGCCCGAGACAAAGCCGAACACGCCGAGACCGAGCGAGAAGTCGCCCAGCTCGAGGCCACCGAGGACGCGGTGCGCGAACGTACCCGCGACTCACGCATCAAATTCACCGGCGCCATCGTCTGCATCGTCGCCGCAATCCTGGCGATCATCCTAGCCTGGCTGTTCGCAAGCAAGTAGTCATTGGGGACGTTCTTAAACGACTAGTCAAACAAGAACGTCCCCAACGACTAGCCCAATGACGAGAGTGGATAATCTCCCACTTTGAGCCCCCAAGCAGGCCAAAAACGGGAGATTATCCACTCTCATTCTGCAGGCACTCATTTAAGTACGTCCCCAATGAGTACCTGCCGATGCTTTGGCGAAGTCAGCGAAAACGCCCCTAAGCGAGCAAGGTGACGTGAAAGAGGAGGGCATTGACCTTCTGGTCATGCCCGACGATTGAACGTCAGATTGCCGCTTAGGGGGGTTTGCAGCGTCGGCCGGTTACGGCGTTTGTAAAACGCCGTAACCTACAAAATGAGCATGGCGTCGCCAAAGCTGAAGAAACGGTAGCGCTCCTCGATGGCGGCGGCATAGGCATCCATGATCTGGTCGCGGGTGGCAAGTGCGCTCACGAGCATCATGAGCGTGGAGCGCGGCACGTGGAAGTTCGTGATCAGCGCGTCGACCACGTGATAGGTCGAGCCGGGCATGAGGTAGAGCTGCGTCGTCGCGTTCTCGCGCACCACGATGTCGCCGCGGCCGAGCGTGTCGGCCCCATCCTCGCGGCCCTCAAAATAGCGCGCCGTCACGGCCGGATCAGACACCGGTGCCTCAGCGTCAAAGGCGCTCTCGAGCGAGCGTACTGCGGTGGTGCCGACGGCGATCACGCGGTGCCCCTCGGCCTTCGCCTTATGCACGGCGTCGACAACCTCCTGTGACACGTGGTAGCGCTCGGTGTGCATGACGTGCTGCGTGGGGTCGTCCTCCTCCACCAGACGGAAGGTATCAATACCCACCTCGAGCTCGACGGCGGCAAACTTCGCGCCCTTGGCCTCGATAGCGGCCATGAGCTCGGGGGTAAAGTGCAGACCCGCCGTAGGAGCGGCAGCCGAGTGCTCCTCCTTCATGGCGTAGACGGTCTGGTACTTCTCGGGATCGCCCTCGTAATCGGTAATGTAAGGCGGCAGCGGCACGTGGCCGGCAGCATGGATGGCCTCGTCGAGCGTGCGCGGGTCGCCGGCGGCATTGCAACCGGCCGGCTCAAAGCGCACCAGACGGCCACCGCGGCTATCGGTGACAAAGTCGACGACCTCGGCCGTCAGCACCACGGGAGCCCCCTCGGGCGCATGGGCGCCGCCGGCGCGATACTCAATCTGAGCACCGGGCTTCAGGCGCTTGCCCGGCTTGACCAGGCACTCCCAGACGTGACCCAGCGGGTCAACATCCTCGCGGCGCTTGAGCAGCAGCGTCTCGACCACGCCGCCCGAGCCCGTCTTGCGGCCAATCAGGCGAGCCGGCATCACGCGCGTCTGGTTGATGACGAGCACGTCGCCCGGCTCGATATAGTCGATGATGTCACGGAAGATGCGGTGCTCGACGGTGCCGCCATGTTCTAGCGGCGTTCCCGCCTGGGAGCCTTTGCGATCAACCACCAGCAGGCGGCAGGAGTCGCGCGGCTCGGCAGGCGCCTGGGCGATGAGCTCTTCGGGCAGGTTATAGTCAAAATCATCGGTACGCATAGACACGTCGGATTCTCCTTATATAGCTAAAGTCCGCTCTACATCCTAGCAGGCTGACGTCCCAAGTGAACTACTTTTTGGCGGCTTTGCGCTCGTCGCGGATACGGGCGCGGTCCATGGCCGCCTCGACGGCCGAGAAGCGGCAACCACAGTAGTTCTGCCGATACATGCCAAGCTCGCGCGAACGGCGTGTCGCCTCGGGGTAATACGGGCGAAAATCGCGAATCACCGGGGTGAGCCCATGTGCCGCCGCCAAGCGCTCAAGCACGTCATTGCAGGTATCGAACAGCTGGTACGGCGAGACGGCGAGCGTCGTGCCCACAAACTCAAACCCGCGCTCCTGGGCCACGCGGCATGCCTCGGCCAAGCGCAGGGCATAGCACGCGCGACAGCGACGAGGCCGATCGGCACCCAGCGGTGCCACGCCGGTCTCCCAGCGATCGCGGTCCTCCCCTGCCTCGATGAGCTCGATGTCGCCATCGGCACACCACCGACGCAGCTCGTCCAAGCGGCGCTGCCATTCATCGCGCGGTTGAATATTGGGGTTGGTCCAGCAAATCGTGGGCTCAAACCCCTCCTCACGCAGCAGGCGAACCGGCTCAAGCGAGCACGGCGCACAGCAAGCGTGCAACAACAACGGCTTCATCAAGATCTCCTCCCCCGCAAAGATTTTTTAATCCCCGTCCCAGAAAAATCATCCCAAAAAGACTACCTTGCGAAAAAGCGCACGCCAAAGGACGTATCCTCGCAGGCGGCAATGCGACGGTCGAGCAGGATGGTCCGCACGTAATACCAGTCGCCCACACAGCCCGACAAGTGCAGACCAGCCGCCAGGTAACACAGAAGCGGATAGCCCGAAAACGCAAAGCCCAAGGCAAACGCCGCCGTCAAAACAACCGTCGGCGCCAGGCAAATCGCCATATACCGCCGGCGTGAATACACCACGCCCTCGGCGCAGGCGTAAATCATGCAGGTTTCGAGATTTGCTCCGAAGGTCACCCGAGCACCAGCAGGCGCAAACAGCTTAAAGAACACCGCGTGCACCAGCTCATGGACACCAAACGACGCAGCAGAAACGACCGCCAAGCCGACTATCCAGCCCAAGACCGCCGTCCAGCCGCCCGCGTCAGCAGCATCCAAGTCTGCAGGCCCGCCCAGCAGCATAAACACCGGCACCAGGCACACGACAAATGCGCCAAGCACTGCCATCCCCCACACAAAGCAGGCGTGCAGAAAATCCTCGTCCTCAAACGCATGTATGTTGGAAATCTCATTCATAGCATCTTAGGATAGCGCCCCTGCCACGTACCCGTCCGCATGTGCGATAATGTCGAACGATATGCACGAATTGACCACCGCGTCGCCAGGCCTTGCGCCCGGCCGCGCTCTCACCATATGCGAAGGAGTCCCATGGCATCCAAATACTCCATGAACGACCGTCCCAGCTGGCCTCGCCGCGCCATCGTTACCGCCGGCGAGCCCTACGGCAACAAGGGCCTTCACTTTGGCCACGTTGGTGGCGTCTTTGTCCCGGCCGACTTCTTCGCCCGCTTCCTGCGCGACCGTCTGGGCCGCGAGAACGTCATCTTCACCTCGGGCACCGACTGCTACGGCTCGCCCATCATGGAGAGCTACCGCAAGCTCAAGGAGAACGAGGGCTACGACAAGTCCATTAGCGAGTACGTCGAGTCCAACCACTCCCGCCAGGCCGCGACCCTCAACAACTACAACATCAGCTGCGATATCTACGGCGGCTCGGGCCTTGAGCCGGCTGCGCAGATTCACAACGAGGTTACCGCCGAGATTATCGAGCGCCTGCACGAGCAGGGCACCATCTCCAAGCGCTCCACGCTGCAGTTCTACGACGCCAAGGCCGGCACATTCCTCAACGGCCGCCAGGTGATCGGCCGCTGCCCCATCCAGGGCTGCAAGTCCGAGAAAGCCTATGCCGACGAGTGCGACCTGGGTCACCAGTTTGAGCCCGAGGAGCTTATCGCACCCAAGAGCCAGCTCACCGGCGAGGTGCCCGAGCTGCGCCCGGTCGACAACCTCTACTTCGACCTGCCGGCCTACCTCGACTTTATGAAGACCTACACCGCCAAGCTCGCCCAGAACCCGCAGGTTCGCTCCGTGGTCTCCAAGACCATGGAGGAGTGGCTGCTGCCGGCTCAGCTCTACATCCAGAACAAGTTCCGCGAGGCCTTCGATGCCGTCGAGGACCAGCTCCCCGAGCACACCGTGCTGGAGCCCGAGGGCAACAAGAGCAGCTTTACCGTCACCTTCCCCAGCTGGAAAGAGCGCGACGACGCCCACGCGGTGCTCGCCAACGGCGGCGTGCGCTTCCGCAGCGGCAAGGCGCTCGTGCCCTTCCGCATCACCGGCAACATCGACTGGGGCGTTCCGGTGCCCGAGGTCGATGGCGTCTCCGACGTCACCTGCTGGTGCTGGCCCGAGAGCCTGTGGGCGCCCATCAGCTATACGCGCACCGTGCTCGCACGCGATGCCAAGGCCGCCGGTGTAACCGAGGGCGTCGCCGCCCAGGACGCCGCCCTCATGGGCGAGCCCGCCGCCGATTCCACGCAGGTCCCCGCGCCCACCTACCAGCACAGCTCGCTCGATTGGCGCGACTGGTGGTGCTCGGACGACGCGCAGATCTATCAGTTCATCGGTCAGGACAACATCTATTTCTACTGCATCGCGCAAACCGCCATGTGGGAGGCCCTGGGTTGGGACCTTACGCAGAGCACCGTCAGCGCCTGCTATCATCTGCTCTACATGGGCAAAAAGGCGAGCTCGTCCTCGCAGACGCCTCCCCCGCCGGCAGACGACCTGCTCAACCACTACACCTGCGAGCAGATGCGCGCGCACTGGCTGTCGCTCGGCCTATCCGAGAAGCCGGTGAGCTTTAGTCCCAAGGCATACGACACGCGTGTGACCGGCAAGGACAAGGACGGCAACGAGGTACGTGCCTGCGACGACAAGCGCGTTATCGATCCGGCCCTTAAGGAGAGCGCCCTTTTGACCGGCGTCTTCAACCGCCTGGCCCGCAGCTGCTTCTACGGCGTCGCCATCAAAGAGGGCGACGAGAGCCCCTATCGCAACGGCTGCATCCCCGCCGGCGCCGCCTCCGCCACCGTGGTCGAAGCCGCCGAGCAGGCAGCTCTCGCCTTTGAGCAAGCCATGTACAAGTTCGAGACGCACCGCGCGCTCGCCGTGTGCGACGACTACCTGCGTGCCGCCAACAAGCGCTGGAGCGACGCCTCCAAGGCCGCCAACAAGCTCGAGGGCGAGCCGGCAAACGCCGCCATGAAGCAGGCCCTGGTCGACGCCTTTACCGAGCTGCGCGTGGCGACCGTGCTCATGCACGGCATTGTCCCGGCCGGCTGTGAGCTCATCTGCGAGTACTTCGACGTCGATCCGGTCGCCTTCTTTAGTTGGGATAACATCTTTGCCTCCACGGACGAGTTTGTGGAGAGCCTGGGCGAGAAGCCCGGCGAGCACCGCGTGAAGCCGCTGCCCCCGCGCTTCGACTTCTTCAGCAAGCACGAGAGCCAGTACTAAAGCACGCCAGCAGCGGCGTGCCCGGAAAGTAGTCTATTTGGGACGGGAAGGAAAGACGGATGTCCAAGCCGCGTCGTCGTAAGCAGAAAAAGCAGGTCAAGGCCGAGCTCAAGCTTAGGCAGTTTGCCGCTACCGAGCTTTCCGACCAGCTTGCCGCCCAACACTCCGCCGCCGACCTGCCGCGCTTTATGGTCGACACGGTCGCCGGCGCCTATGCACCCGCCGATGCTCAGCTCATGATCGAGGGCTTCGGTGCCGCTGCCACGCGCCCGGTCACGCTGCGCGCCAACACGCTCAAGGCGACCGCCGAGGACATCGCCGCCGCACTCGACGCAGCCGGCATCGCCCACCGCCCCGTCGCATGGTACCCGGACGCTTTCATCCTGCCCGAGGCCCAGGTTTCCGACCTATGGGACCTCGACATCTACCGCGACGGCAAAATCTACTTGCAAAGCCTGTCGTCCATGATGCCGCCGTTGGTCCTGGGCGCCCAGGCAGGCGAGGACATCCTGGACATGTGCGCAGCCCCCGGTGGCAAGACGACGCAGATCGCCGCCCTCACCCAGGGCCAGGCACACCTCACGGCCTGCGAGATGAGCATTCCCCGCGCCGAAAAGCTTGAGTCCAACCTCCACCGCCAGGGCGCCAAAAACGTGCCCGTCATGCGCATCGACGCACGCGAGCTCGACGAATTCTTCCGCTTTGACCGCATCCTGCTCGACGCTCCCTGCACCGGCACGGGCACCGTCATCAGCGGCAACGAAAAGAGCCTGCGCGGCCTCACCGAGCAGTTGCTCGGCAAGTGCGCCCGCTCGCAGCGAGCACTTCTGGACCGCGCCATGGGAGCCCTCAAACCGGGCGGAACGCTCGTCTATTCGACTTGTTCGATCTTGCCGCAGGAAAACGAGGACGCCCTGCAAGAGGCCCTCGACAAGCACATGGACTGCGAGCTCATCCCCCTCGACGGCACGCCGAGCAAAAGCGAAGCACGCCGCGCCCAGGATGCCGGCGAGGAGCCGCGCATCGAGTCCAACGCTCTCACCGAGGCAATCGCCGCGGGTCAGGTATCGGCCATCACCAACGGCATGCCCGGCACGCTCACCATCCCGCCCAGCCGCGACTTTGAGGGCTTCTACATCGCCCTGGTCCGAAAACGCGGCTAGCGCACGGATTCAAAACTCAACAAGCTATTCCCGTGCGCGCTTGTCCTGCTGGTCACGGTGCTGCTTAAGCGCCTCGCGTTCCTTGCGCTCGGCTCTTTTGCCCTTAATGGCCGTAACCACAAAATAGATGACCGCGGCGGCAACGATTGCGCCCACGCATAGGCCAATCGAGCCCAACATTGCTGTGAATTCCATTCCGCGTCACCTCTCTTTTAAACGGGACTTTCAAGATAGCACCTCAATACCCGCCACCACAGCTCCTTCACGTTCGCCGGCCCTTCGGTCTAACGGATGGCACGGCGGGGAAAAATCAACTCGTCAAACGATTTAGCAAGTACAATGCTGCCGGCACCCTGCCGGCCGTCATCACATAGAATCGAGCCTCCATGGATACCCTCAACGACCTAAACGAGCGCGTCGACGCCTTTGTCGGCACCAGCTCCTTCGACACATCAGTCACGGCAAACGACCAAGCCCCCATCGATGTTCCCGCCGAGGTTCACGAGGACATTGTCGCCTCGGTCGACTTCTCCGAGGTAGAACTTGCAGACGAATTTACCGAGCCCCAGGTGGCCGTAACTCCCAACGGCCTTTTGCCCATGGAGCCGCTGCCCATCGACGGGCGTCTGCGCAAGGCGGCTCTCCGCATGCCCGATGAGATCGAGGAGGCCAGCGGCTTTACGCTCTTCGGTCGTCGCATCAAGTCGCTTATCTACACCACCGACGTCGCGGTCATCCGCAACTCCAACGCCGATGCCGTCTTTGCCGTTTACCCCTTCACGCCACAGCCGGCCATTACGCAGGCGCTGTTGACCGTTGCCGAGTGCCCGGTCTTTGTAGGCGTGGGCGGCGGAACTACGACCGGTAAGCGCTCCGTACAGATGGCAGCCGTCTCCGAGATGCAGGGCGCGGCGGGCTGTGTGGTCAACTCCCCTGCCACTGCCGAAATGATCGAGCACATCACCAACATCGCCGACATCCCCGTCATCGCCACGGTCGTACGTTGCGACGACGATGCTCACGCCAAAGTGCGCGCCGGAGCCAAGATCCTCAACATCGCGGCCGGCAAGAACACGCCCCAGGTCCTGCGCGAGCTGCGCGAGCACTATCCCAACCTGCCGCTCATCGCACCGGGCGGCAAGACGCCCGAGAGCATCCGTGAGACCATCGCCGCCGGCGCCAACGCCATCATTTGGACGCCGCCTTCGGCCCAGCAGCTGCAGACCGACATGATGCAGCGCTACCGCAAGATGAAGGAAGACGCCACGCCTGTCATCTCGCGCGACGATGTGCCCATTATCGACCAGGTCGCCGCCGCCGAGGTCAGCCAGGTCGAGAATATGAATCCCGACGTGCCGATTCCCGACGAGGTCATCGAGCGCGTCGCTTCGATCCACGATCATATCGAGGAACGTCGCGCCAACCGCGGACTCAAGCCCTCGCTGCACGGCTTCTTCTTCCGCGGAAAGAAACGCTAACCGCAACAGCAAGGCCCGCCCCGCAAACAACGGGACGGGCCTTTTCTGTTTTCGAATGTCAGGAGTGACAAGCGCAGCTGTTAAAACTGACAGTCAGCGCACGAACGCTAATCCACGCGCTTGTCGCCCATAAAGAAGAGCGCCACCGTACCAGGTCCGGTGTGCGAACCGATCAGAGTACCGATGTTATTGATCTCGATCTTGCCTTTAAGCTGCGGAACCTGTTCCTCAATCAGCGCCGCAACTGCCTCCGCATCCTCGCGGCACGCCGAGTGCGACATGATGCACTTACCCGAATATTCCGCACCGTCCTGCACGTGTGCCATCATGGTCTTAGCCATCTCGGAAATCGCGCGCTTCTTAGTGCGAATCTTCTCACGTGGCGACAGCCCACCTTCGCAATCGACCGTCATAAGTGGGCAAATCTTAAGCGCCGTGCCGATGATCGCGCTTGCGGCCGAAATGCGACCGCCTCGTAGGTAGCTCGACAGATCGGTCGAGAAGAACCAGTGGTGAAGGTTGAGTTTATGCTCCTCAATCCAAGCGGCCGTCTCGTCGAGCGAAGCGCCGCCATCGCGAACGTCGGCGGCACATTCCGCCAGCAGGCCAAAGCCCGAAGACGCCGCCAACGAATCGATGACGCGCACCTTGCCGCCCTGAGGATAGCGATCCGCGAGCATCTGTGCCGCAACGCAGGCCGATCCATACGTGCCCGAAATACCCGACGACAACGTCAGGTGCAGCACGTCTTTACCCTCGGCAACAAACGGCTCCCAAAACTCCTCGTACTCACCCACGCTCACCTGAGACGTCTTGGGCATGGCGCCCGCGGCAATCTGGGCAAAAAACTCGTCCGGCGTAATCGACTGATACAGATCGTCCGTATAGACAACATCGTCGATCTCGTAATGAAAACACACGACAGGGATATTGCGCGACGCAAAGAACTCACGGGTTCGATCGGCGGCGGATTCACAGGTCAGGACAAAATCACTCATATGAGGCTCCTTAAGTATTGCTGTGCAAATTATCGCACAGCAAGCCTAAATACAATACAAATGTCCACTATTTACCAATGCGAACCATTTGTATTGATTATCTTTATCATGAACATCCTCATCCCCGCCATGGGCCAACGTGGGCAAAATCACCCGCTTCGTCTCCACTCAACCGCCATATCTACCTCAACTAAATCGATTTACCAAACCGTTCAGCCGACAATTCAGCCGCCGGCGCAAAATCGAAACAAAGCCGGCGCATACTGGTAAACGCTTGACGCTGTTTTATCAGTTTTACCATCCATATCGGAAGGTGTTTCATGGTCGCATTCGATCGCAATCCGCAAGACTTTAAATATCTGCGTCTGTTGTCGAGACAATTTCCCACCGAGCAATCCGCGTTTACCGAGATTATCAATCTCTCGGCCATTCTCAACCTGCCCAAAGGCACCGAGCATTTTATGAGCGACGTGCATGGCGAGTACGAAGCCTTTATGCACATCCTCAACAACTGCTCGGGCGTCGTGCGCGAACATGTCGACGAGATTTTTGGCGACACGCTTTCCTTTGACGAAAAGGGCGAGCTGTGCACGCTCATCTACTACCCGCGCGAGAAGATCGAGCTGGTCCGCAGCAAGCGCGAGGACTCGCCCACCTGGTACAAGACCATGCTCGACCAACTCATTGTGGTTGCCCGCTCGCTTTCGAGCCGCTATACGCGCTCCAAGGTGCGTAAGGCCATCCCGCGCGATTACGCCTACATCATCGACGAGTTGCTGCACACGCATCCGGACGAGAACAACTATCGCGTGCGCTATCACGAGCGCATCGTTGGGTCCATCCTAGAGACCGCAAGCGCCGACGACTTTATCGAGTCGCTCGCCTCGCTCATCAAGCGCCTGGCCGTCGACCACCTGCACCTGGTGGGCGATATCTTCGACCGTGGCGGCGGCGCTGCCAAGATTATGGACCGCCTGCTCACCTACCATTCGCTCGACATTCAGTGGGGTAACCACGACCTACTGTGGATGGGCGCTGCGGCCGGTGAGCCTGCCTGCATCGCCACGGTGCTGCGCAACAACCTGCGCTACGACAATTACGAGATCCTCGAGAACGACTATGGCATCTCGCTGCGCGAGCTTGTCGCCTTTGCCGATGCCACCTACACCGCCGGTGAGTCCATCAGCCCGCTGATTAAAGCCATCAACGTCCTGCTCTTTAAGCTCGAGGGCCAGATTATCCAGCGCCACCCCGAGTTCGACATGACTAACCGCCTGCTGCTCGACAAAATCGATCACGACGCCGGCACAGTCACGCTTGCCGACGGCAGCGTGTGGCCGCTCACGACCAGCGACTTCCCCACCGTCGACCCGACGGACCCCTACATGCTCACGCTCCAGGAGCAACACATCATCGACAAGCTCGTGTCCGAGTTTGTCACCGCCGACCACCTGCATCGCCATATCGATTTCCTCTACACCCACGGCTCGATGTATAAGGTCGCCAACGGCAATCTGCTGTTCCATGGCTGCGTGCCGCTCAACGAGGATGGTACCTTTAGCAGCATGAACTGCCTGGGCACCTGGCACGCTGGCCGCGATTACTTCGACTTTTGCGATTACATTGCACGCCGTGCCTGGCGCGTGGGCGACCGAGACGCCCTCGACTGGATGTGGTACCTGTGGATTGGCTTTAACTCACCTGCCAGCGGACGCGTGGTACGCACCTTTGAGCGCGCCTACATCGCCGACAAGAGCACGTGGGTCGAGCCGATGGACCCGTACTACACGCTCACCACGTCCTCGTCCGTTTGCGACGATATCATGCGCGAGTTCAACGTCGCTGCCATGGCCTGCTCGCCGACGGGCCACATCATCAACGGCCATACGCCCGTCAAGACCACCAAGGGCGAGCAGCCCATCCGCGCCAACGGCAAGCTGCTGGTCATCGATGGCGGTTTCTGCCGCGCCTACCACCCCAAAACGGGCATCGCCGGCTACACACTTATCTCGAGTTCGCGCGGATGCCGCCTTAAGTCGCACCAAGCCTTTACCACGGTTGCCGAGGCGCTTACCCGCAATGTCGACATCGAGAGCGAGACTAACCGCTTTGACCAAGCAGACCGTCGCCGCATGGTGAGCGACACCGATACTGGCGCCAAGATCCGCAGCCAAATCCAGGACCTGCGTCAACTGCTCGATGCATATAGAAACGGTGCTATCGAGGAGCGCGCCTAGCACCACCCGCGGGGATTGGCTAAACTTGCTGAGTTTGTCATCCCCGCGGCGCTTCGGCGCCACCTTAAGGCAGGTACCATGCAAAAGCTCCTCGCGCAGATCATGAAGTTTGGCGTCGTCGGTGTCATTGCCACGGTTATCGACTTTGGCATTATGAATCTGCTCCACTACGGACTGGGCCTCAACATCCTAATCGCCAACACCAGCGGCTTTATCATCTCTCTCATCTTTAACTACGTCGCCAGCATGAAGTACGTGTTTGCGCACAAGGAGGGCATGAGCCGCCGCCGCGAGTTCATTATCTTTGTCGTGCTGTCCGTGATCGGTTTGGTGCTCAACGACGGTATCGTGCTGGCGCTCAACGCCGGCCTGGGGCTCGAAGCCAATATCGCCAAGATTTGCGCCACCGCGCTTGTCATGGTCTACAACTTTGTGACCCGAAAGATCTTCCTGGAGGGCGACGAGACCAAATAGCTCGACACCCCTGCAGCATTACGGCGCCCATGGACGACGCGCGCTCAGCGCAGTATCGTCCGTGGGTGCCGCTCGTTTACGGGCAAATTTTCAACGTTTGCGGATTAGCACTTGATAATTTGGCGAGTTCGTATAGTTCTTGGCAAAGACCTTACGTTTCCCTTGCAAAAGCTCTAAAGTATCCTCTGCTCGATTCATCAACGCATTGGATGTGATTACGTGCGCAAGGCACTGGCACAACCTCATACCAAGCAGTTCCTCAAGTTCGCTGTCGTGGGTCTTATCTCCTTTGGCATCGACTGGGGTATGCTCATTGCGCTCGTCGAGCTGTTTCACCTCGACTTTTTGATGAGCACCACGGTTTCGTTCATCACGTCCGTCGTGGTCAACTACTGGCTCAGCATGAAGTACGTGTTCGACCATCGCGAGGGCATGAGCCGCAAGCGCGAGTTCACGATCTTCACCATCCTGTCGGTGATTGGCTTGGGCCTCAACGATCTGTATATGTTTGTGGGCGTCACGTTTTTGAGCATCGGCTACCAGGCCATGAAAGCCATCGCCACGTTCTTGGTCACCTGGTACAACTACTTTAGCCGCCGCTTCTTCCTCGAGGGCGCACGGTCGTAGTCGATTCACTATTTGCTTGAATGTATAACCGGTTGGAATTCCCATTCCAACCGGTTTTTTGTTTGCCGAGAGACCCGGCAACCCAATCCCATTCGCATGAAAAACGGGCGGCCCGGATGTTTGTCCGAACCGCCCGTCTGGCGCGCTATGTCGAGGCCTCTAGCCTGTAACGTAATACCAGACCACGTTGTCGCCGTTGGAGAGAACGTAGTTGCTGCAGGCCGTCATAGGCGTTGTGCCGTTGACGGAGTACATCCAGCCGCTCGTGCCGCCGTACTGTTTCTCGGCCAAACCACCAATCGCGGAGACATACGTGCCGAACGATGAGCCGTGTGCGTTGACAGAAAGGCCCAACGCGCACAGGGCATCGTAGACGCTAGCGCCTTCGTTAAAGGTAAAGGTGCCACCAGAAGACACAGGATTGCCCACAGCGCTCGATGTGACCGAAACCGTCACCGTTACGTAGCTGGACTCCTGCGAACCGCCCTGTCCGCCCGAGGGAGCGCTGCCGCCATTAGAGCTGGAGGCTCCATCAGACGACTGGCCACCGCCCGAAGAAGCACCGCCAGACGCATTGGAAGTATCGCCGGCTCCCCTATTCTGGGCAGCGGATTTATCTCCAGACTTCTTGCCGTCCTGGTCCTCGGACTTCTTGTTATCCGAGTTCTTGTCCGATTCCTTGTTTGAAGACTCGGAATCATCCTTGGACTTGGACTCATCAGAATGCTTGGACTCATCTTTTGCGTCATTCGATGACTTGGAATCCTTGGAACTGGCCTCGCCCGAAGTCGTAGTCGAGTCAGACCCCTTGGCGTCCTTCGCGACGACGCTCTCCCCCGTCACGGTCTGAATGATCCAGTCGATGGACCAGGCACCGCTTGTGGAAGGATGGACGAAACCCAGCGAGACGACGATCAGAATGGTGCACGCGGCAGTCAGAACGCCGAGGAGCGCCTTGCAGCGAGGGGCGGACGCCGCCGAAGCGGCGCCCTTTTGCTTTGCATCGTCAAGCTGGATAAACGAGGAATCTGGTTGCTTGGGGTCAGCGTCCTTGGATTTATTGGACACAGCCCTCACCTACCGACGTTTGGTGAACACGAACACACCGACGATGGCGAGACCGATGACGCCAGCGGCGATGCCAACGATGGCGAGCGGGTTGGTGCCAGTCTCCTGCTCGGAGGCACTAGAGGACTTCTTAGCAGTGGTCGTGGAAGCAGCACCCGTATCGGACTTGGAATCGGACTTCTTGTCGGACTTGTTGTCCTTCTTGTCAGACTTCTTGTCAGACTTCTTCTCGTCCTTCTTATCGGACTTATCGGTGTCCTTCTTGTCGGACTTGTTGTCCTTGGTCTCGGTCTTGGTCGACACCGTCGTCTTGGTCGTCGGCTTATGACCCGGGGCGATAGCGCCGCCGGCCTGCTGGCCCTTCGTGCCGGAGCCGGAACCCGTGCCCGTGCCAGCACCGGAACCGTTGCCAGCGCCACCGTTGCCACCATTAGTGCCAGAACCGCCATTGCCGCCAGGGTTAACGGCATTCTTGGTCCACTTGGCATACAGCGTCAGATCGGCCGTCACCGGCGTACTGAAGTCATACGCCTGCGTGCAAGCCTCATCGGTGAACCAACCGCCGAAAGTGTAGCCATCGCGCGTCGGATCGGCCGGCTTGACCAGCTTGCCATCGGCCGTAGTCTGGAAGTCGACCTTAGAACCCTCGCCAGTCTCAAACGAGACCTTAACGCCACCACTCAGCTTGAAAAGCGTGCCGGAATCGTTGATGTAGTAGAGGTTACCCTTGGCATCGCAGGCAATCGGCGAGTCACAGTAATTGTTGTGTCCCGCCGCGCTAAACGCACCGGTCGCCTGTGCGTCACCCATCTTGTAGCGATACACGCCACCGCCCGAGGTGTAGTTCACATAGTCGGAAGTCGCACCATAGTTGACAGTGAAATAAACGTACGTGTCATCCGCCTGGACACTCACGAGCGGTGCGCCCTTAATGCCACCGGCAGGAAGCACGGAGCCATCGGCAGACGAAACCAACGTCGTAGCAAAGTCATTATCAAGGTCGACAATCGCCAGCGCCGAACCGCCAGAAACCTCGCCACCGACAATCAGCTTATTGCCATACAGCGTGGGCATGCAGGCACAACCCGTAAGACCAAGATCGATGACGCGTTCTTCGGAAATGCGCGAAGAGGCCCTTGCGTTTGCGTCCGACAGTGCCAGCACGTGGAGCTTGCCGTCACGCGAGATCACATAGGCATGCTTGCCGTCTTTGGACAGTACACAGCCGGAGTTGACGATGGCACCAACCGAAACGCTGCCGAGCACATCACCCGTCGACTTGCTCAGCATCTCAACGGTACCTGCACTCGTCGGAACCAGAATATAGCCGTCGCCCACTGTAGCGCTCGTCCAGTAGTAGCCCTCATCAGCATTAACATGCTGCCAAGAAACAGCGCCGGTCAGTATATTAATACGCGTCAGATGACCGTTATTGTACGTACTCGTTCCATAGTCGACATCAACGGTGCCAACGTAGAGATAGTTGCCATCGACCGTCAACTGGGAATTTGACTGGGCAGATTTGCTCACAGAGTCAGTGACCCAAACCGTCGTCAGCGTATCGGCCGTCAGAGCCTGGACCGCACCGCCGTCGAGCGGGACGATGACCAAGCCTTTCGTATAAATCGGACGCGTGGTGTAGCCAATCGCAGTCTGAAGGTTCGACTCGGCAAGCACCTTGCCCGACTCGGCGTCGATCTTAAGCAAACGCTTGTTCACGGCAAGGTAAACGTTGCCGTTCACGACAATAGGCTCGCTCGCATTGGGATACGCGGCACCCGAGTAGGCCCTCCAATCGAACGTCCAAGAGCTTGCCAGCGCGCCCGTAGGCGTGGACACGTTCTTGACCACCGCATTGGAATTGCCACTCCAGTCGGCTTTCCAATCGGTCGGGCGCGAAGCGCTCGGATCGATTACGACTTCATCGGGATTAGGAACGGTGTCGCCAGGGGCGTAAGCCCAGACGATTTTGTCGCCCGACTTGAGCACGTAATCGCTATCGAGCTGAGGCCCGGGAACGCCGTTGACAAAGAACGACCATGCACCCGACAGCTCGGTGCCATCAAGCGGGGAGACAAGACTATGAACACCCCAATAACCAAATTGGTCGTACATCTTGGACTCAATGCCAATGGCATCGAAGTAGGCAGCGGAAGCGTCCTTGATCGTCGTGCCCTCGACAAACACCTGCGTCGAAGGATCGGTCCAGCGCTGCGCCTTCTCATCCTTCTTACCGATGATCTCCATTGAAACGGAAACCTGGCCGGGCATGGTTCCATCAAAGCCATAGACCCAGGTAACCTTGTCCCCGGCCTTGAGTGTGTAATTGCCCGCGCCGACATTGGCCGCCCGACCGTTAACGAAGAACTGCCAGAATTTCCAAGTGTTTTCGTTAACTTTCTCGCTCGAAAGCGTCACGGTCTTGTTGAACGGTGAAGTCAGCGACTCGAGATACCAGCCGTACGTGCCTTTCCCCGTTTTGGCGCCAATGCCGGCCTTTTTAAAGGCCTGCTCGGAAAGATCAGCAGCGGTCGCGCCCTCTTCCACCAAAGCTGTCGTGGGCTGCGCCCATGTCTGCTGAGCGCCCGAGGCGTCCTGGCCGACAACGGTGCAGCTAACGGAAATCTGATTGGCGGGCGCGGGGTCACCGTACTTCGAGTAGCACCAGACAACAGAGTCGCCGTCCTTGAGCGTGTAGCCGCCGGCGCCGACCGCGGAGGCGCTGCCGTTGACGAACAGCTGCCAGTACGCGCCGGTCGCCGGGTCGTAGGCGAGCGTGCGGCCCGCGTCGAAGGGCGACGTGATCGAGTTGAGCGCCCAGCCCCAGGAGCCGTTGGGGTCGTAGTCGGCCTTGAGGCCGGCCTGCCTGAAGAGCTGCTCGGAGAGGTCGGCCGCGGTCGAGCCCTCCTTCAGAGCGATCTGCTGCGCGGCGGCCCAGGTCTGCTGGGCGCCCTTGGCGTCGGTGCCGACGACGGAGCACGTGGCCGCGACCTCTTGGCTTGCGGCTTCGGTAGGTTGAGATTCAGCCTCATCGGAAGCGGCTACAACACTTTTGACGTTCTGTTCGGATGAATCCGGCGAAGCAGTAGGAGCCTCGACTGCGGCAGAATCGTCCGACGCTACGCCGTTGCTATCTGCGACATTCGCCGAAGCGCCATCGTTAACCGACGCATCGCTCGCGTTAGAGCCGGTTTCAGAAACGACACCGTCGGCAGCACCGTCCGCGGCACCCGTGCCCTCACTCGGCGTCGTAGCCTGAGCCACAGCCTCGGCAATGCCCTCGGCGCCCTCGGCCCACAGCTGAGCCGGTGTGGTGCCAAAGGCCATCGCGAAGGCCAGGAATGCCACCAGGCAGCGCTTGGCTACACCGCGTGCAATCGCGCCACGGCGATGCAACGAGGCGCGCTCGCGCTCGTCCTCAAACATATCCATTTGTCCCCCCATTGTCTGTACTCGGAGCGTTGCCTTGAGGCTGCCCCACGTCATCGCGCATGTTGCGTTCGAGTTCCCCCATCGGGGTCCCCCTTCCCTCCAGAGCCCTATGCACACCGGCGAAATACGCCGCAGCCGCATGCAAGATGGGAGGCGATCCGACTTAACCTTAACGACTCGGGCACGTCGTCCGATCTGCGACGCGAACATCCCGAGCCAAGAGGAATTACGGTTACTGGTACAGCCGGGGACTTGCACCCCAATTCTCCCAAACGCGCAGGTAAACCGCGCATTCATGCGTCTCCGCACCACCATCTAGGCCATCGATTATTACCGTCAAAATGGTATCACGCAAAAGAGCCTCGCACGCAGGCGAAGCCCAAGGTAAAAGCTATTGTTTGCGATAGGAAAATGCGGTGACGGTCGCGGCCTCTAGTGCTTGCCGCCGTGACTGTTGAGCCAGATATTGCGGCCCAGCATAAGCGCCAGCACCAGCGCGCTCACGTAGCCCATAAAGCCAATGACCGGGATACCAAACACAACCGGCTCGATGCGTGCGTAGTACACCACCGACGAACCGATAAACAGACCGGCGATCACGATAGCCATCGACATGCGGTCGATAATTCCGCCCAGCTGTCGCAGCGCCTTATCGCTGCTCATGATCTGCGTGTTCACCTTAAGCTGGCCGCGCGTGAGCATACGCGAAGCCAAGCCCAAATACTCGGCCGCCTCGAGCGAGCCTTTTGCCGCGCGATAGCTGCTCGCGGCCAGATCGCGTCCCATATCACGCACGCGCGCATAGGTGCTTTTTTCGTTTTTGATGTGCGTCTGGATGATCTGGATCATGTTGACGTTGGGCATATACTCGGTCAGCAAACCCTCGAGCGTCACCATGCCGCGCGCGAACATCGTTACCACGCTCGGCAGCTCAACATCGTTTTTGCGCGCCAGGTTTAGCAGCGAGGTCAAAAACTCGCCGATATCCAGATCCTTCAGGTCAAGGCCCGCAAAGTCTGCGACGATAAAGTCCAAATCGGACAAAAAGGCCGAATGATCGAGCTCGGCCGAGTCGCCACGCGTCACGGCGAAGCGCATGAGCGAATCCTTGAGCTTGGGCACGTCACCCTCGGCCACGGCGAAAATCATGTCCTTGACGATACCGCGATCGTGGCTCGACATGCGTCCGACCATGCCCAAGTCGATAAAGTAAACGATGCCGTCCTTGAGAATGATGTTTCCCGCATGCGGGTCCGCATGGAAAAAGCCGTCATCGAGCACCTGCGTCGAGTAGTCCTCGACGATTGCGGCACCGATCTTTTCCAAGTCATAGCCCTCGGCCACCAAGCGTTCAGGATCGGCGATCGAAATGCCGTCGACGTAATCCATGACCACCACGTGCTCGGTGCACAGGTCCAGATAGGATTTAGGGCACGTCACGCCATGGACGCTCTTATGGAACTCGTAGAAGTCGTTGAGGTTTTTGGCCTCGGCCAAAAAGTTGGTCTCCTCGCGAAATGAGGTCCACAACTCCTCGACTACACCGTGCAGGTCAACGAATTGATCGGTGTTGACGAACTTGGAAACGATACGCACCACCGAGCGGATGATATCGATGTCCTGCGCCATAACCTGCTGCGCACCGGGGCGCTGCACCTTGACGGCCACGTCCTCGCCCGTCACCAGACGAGCGCGGTGCACTTGCGCGAGCGACGCGCTACCGAGCGGATTGGGGTCGATCGCATCGAACATCTCCCCCAGGCGCAGGCCGTATTCTTCTTCCAGACAACTGAGTACGACCTCGTACGGCACAGGCTCCACGTCGGAGCGCAGACGACGCAGCTCGTCGCAAAAGCGTTGCGGCAGAATCTCGGACCGGTTGGCCAGAATCTGCCCCATCTTGACGAACATGGGGCCGAGTTCCTCGAGCAGGCGGCGCAAACGAACCGGCGTGAGGTTATCCCACACGCGGTACTTTTTGACCAGGCGAACAATCTGCCCGATGCGCTCGCGGCGACCCGCCGGCGTGAGCTGGTATTCCTCATCCGGCGCCATCGCCTCGGGCTCCTCGGGGACCATATCGACAGCGCGCGGCTTCTTGCGAGCGCCCGAGACGGCGGCGTCGACCTCATCGACAACCGCCGCCTCGTCACCCAAGGGATCTAGATTGTTGTAATCGGTGGTGGAATCTGCCATCTGCGCTGCTACTCGACCTCTTCGGTATCCTTCGCATCGTCGGGCTCAACGGACTCGACGGGCACCGAGGTCACGTTGTCCTCGACCGAATCGACGATGTCGCGCACATGGGCCAGGAAGGCCGTGCGCTCGGGAGCGGTCATAACGCGGACGCGGGCAAGGATGAGCTCGTCGAGCACGCGCTGGGCCGCGGTCTCGCCCTGCATGCCCAAGCGCTCGGTCAGATCGGAGATGGTACCGCCGGCCTGTTCGAACATGTCGGACACACTGCGGGCGATACCGGGGGCGCCTGCGTCCTTGCGCACCTGCTCGCCCTTGGTGTTAAGGTCGTCGAGAACCTTCTTGCTGCCCTCGACGGCAACGGCGGCGGCGCCGAAGCCCACGTTGATGGCGCCGTTAACAAGCTGATCGAGTTTCATAACCATGGTTGTCTCCAATCACAAACAACTGCATTGGCGTTCTTGTACCCAAGATTGAGTGAAAGCGACAAAGCGTTTAAGCGCTATTCGATCGACGGGAAATCCCTATCTCACGTTGTCGTTCATCGCGAAAGAGTTCTTCATGGCGCAGCTCGTGGTGTAGAGCACCTTGCCCAACAGGGCATCGGTCTCCACGCGCACGAGCTCGGCAAACTCCTCGTTGGCGCGTGCAAGCTCGGCAGGCACCTCGGCCTCGGGCAGAACGGCTACGGCAGCGTCGACGTCATGAATCTGCTTGTGGCCCATGCCGCCGACCTTCTCCTGATAATCCTCGACTGCGCGGCCGCACTCATGGAAGCGGACGTCGGCCAGCGCGCCGATCAGGCGGTTGGCCCAGTAGAAGTTTTCGGACGTCACGCGAGCCTGCGTGTCGGCAAAGTACTCGGGCATGGTCTCGACGTTGGCGTACAGCGGAACCAGCGCGTTAAACGAGTTGGAGCCAAAGGCCATCCACTGCACGGCGCGGTAGGCCGGATGCGCATAGGGGCGCAGCTGCAGCACAGCGAGCTGGCTGTTGCGGTTGATGCCGATGGGGCGATAGGCGCCACGCGTGGCGGGCGTGCCCTTGCTGCCGTAGCAGTCGTACTCCGTGCCCTGGTAGTGGCTCGAGAGTACGTACTTGATGTCCTCGATGGTCACCTTGCGCTCGGGCACGCGGCTCCAGGGAATATCGTCGCTCTCGGGCGTGTAGTCGGCCTCGGGACCGTCCCACACATCGCTGGGGTTAAGGCAGCGCTGCATATACCAGGCGCGCGGCGTGTTGTAGACGTGGTCGCTGTCGCTGTGCGAGCCAAAGGCCTCGCGCGGGTTGAAGACCGCGGCCGGACCGTCGCCCTCGACGCCCAGCGTCAGGTCCAGATGCCACTCGGCCATCCAAGCGCGCAGGTCGGCGGAGCACATGTGATCGGCCTGGGCGCCCTCGGCGTCATCCAGGTCAAAGCTGTCGATACCCAGCTGGTTGGGCATGGTCACATAGGCGTCGTCAGGCACGCGCTTGGCGATCCAGTGGTGACCGCCGATGGTCTCGAGCCACCAGATCTCGTCCACGTCGCTAAAGGCGATGCCGTTGTTCTCGTAGGTGCCATAACGCTCGAGCAGGTCACCCAGAATGCGCACGCCGTCGCGGGCAGACTTGGCGTACGGCAGCACCAGGGTCACCATGTCCTCCTCACCCAGACCGCCAGGCCGCGCCGGAACATAGCCGTCCTCGCCCTCGTTGCCCTTGGCGGGCACGTAGTCGACGAGCGGATCGGCGCCGCGAACGCGCTCGTTGGTGGTGAGCGTCTCGGTTGCGGACATGCCAACATTGAGCTCGTTGAAGCCGGCCTCGGCCCAAATGCCATGACCCGGGACAACGTCGGGGACGCTTGTGTAGCGCATGGGGTTATCGGGCAGCTCAACGGTCAGGTGGCTCAGGACACTCGTGTAGACACGCGGCTGCTCGTCGGGATGTACCACGCGCATGCGCTTGGGCTCAAACACCCCGTTGGACGAGTCCTCATTGCGGGCGGCCAGCGTCGACCCGTCGTAGCTCGCGTTCTTACCAACCAAAATCGTTGTGCACGGCATGCGCATCCTCCTTGAGCGAAGAAATCAAACGGCAACAGTGTATCGCTTCGGCGCAAAAAGGGCGAAACCACGGCCTCGGCAGCCCTTGTGGTCAAAAACCTATTTCGATGCGCGCTCGGCCGCCTCGATCACGTGTTTGGCGAGGATCGCCGTCGTCACAGCGCCCACGCCGCCCGGCACGGGCGTGATGGCGTTAACAACCGGCTCCGCAGCATCAAAATCGACGTCCCCGACCAGCTTGCCAGCGGCCTCGTCCCAATTAATGCCAACATCGATGATCGTCTGGCCCTCGCGAACCGCATCCACGCCAATCGTACGCGCGCGTCCAACGGCGGCAACCACAATGTCGGCAGCACGGCACTCGGCAGCAAGGTCGCGCGTATGCGTATGGCACGTCGTCACGGTCGCATTGCGAGCCGTAAGCATGGCGGCAACGGGACGACCGATCACCAGCGACCGACCAACGACCGCGACCTTGGCCCCATCCAGCTCAACGCCGTAATGGTCCAGCAACGCCAGCACGGCCTCGGCTGTGCAAGGAGCAAAGCCCTCGCCTCGCCCCGAAAGCGTGGTAAGCAGCGAGGCCGGCGTCATGGAGTCAACATCCTTGGCAGGATCGAGTGCCGCGGCAACCGCGTCCTCGTCAAGGCCGGCGGGCAGCGGGCGGAACATCAGGCAGCCATGAACAGCGGGGTCGGAATTGATGTCCTCGATGGCCGCCAACAGCTCGTCCTGCGAAACATCGGCGGGAAGCAAAACGCGGCGAGCCTCAATGCCAACCTTTTCGCAGCGCTTGAGCGCACCGCGCTCGTAGGATAGGTCGTCCTCGCGTTCACCCACGCGCACGATAGCCAGCGTCGGCACAACGCCGCGCTCGCGCAAAGCCACGCAGCGAGCAGCAAGTTCCTCAGTCAAAGCGCGAGCAACGGGGGCACCCTTCAGCAGTTCAGCCATGGCTATCCCCTCTTCCTTGCGGCGTCGGCGGCGCGGCGCGCCAGCGCATCGGCGCGCGGCAACCACATGTCGAGCAACTCATCACACGCCGTCTCGAGCTCCTCAGCACGAGCGCGATCCTTCATAGACGTGGTGTTCGCAAAGAGCGTCAAGCTCGCGCCCTGCATAGCGGAACGGCAGAACACAGCGCCGCATGCCACATCGGACAGCAGCTGGCGCGAGCCCTTATCGGCCATGTCCTCGAGCAGCGCCAGCGCGCGCCCGCAGGCATCCATGATTCGATACGGAGGCATGGCCGCCACGTGCAACGCATCTTGAATCGCCGCGGGTCGAGCCGGATCATCGCGCGGAATACCGTATGCCGCAGACACCTGGCCGTACGCACGAACATCCTCGGCAACCAAACCAACAAGTTCCTGCGATAACTCGTCCGCCTGGGAAAACGCACGCTCCAAATCGTCCACGCGATCGGCAAGCGCGGGGTTGGTCGCGCCGTAGCGCGCGACCATCCCGCACAGCGAGGCGCCCAGCGCACCCACAAAGGCGCTCGCGCTGCCGCCGCCGGGCACCGGCTCGCGCGCGGCAAGCGCCTCGGCAAACCCGCGGCAGGTCTTGTCCATCATCTCTTGGCTCATACACATGCACCTTCAAGTCATATACATCGGTCGAGCGGCAACCGCCGACCGACCGCATCGATCACATAATGGTGCTAAGTCTAGCCCATAAGCACATGGGCGTCAGCGCACCTGGCCATCGCGGATTTCTATGGCACACGATAGGCGGCAGCGACACAAACATGGGACACATGGCCCACGTTTCGAGACTCCCGGGCAGCGGCAACTGGGGCATACATATAGGTAAGGAGCCCTATGTTGGGGCAACGCTCGCCACGACACCGGACGACGAATGGAGGAATAACCGCACAGCAAACAAAGGCATCATGTGCATGCGTAACCGCCGCCCCAGCGATCCGCGGCACACGATGTCCCTGGCAGACAAGGAGGACGCCACCATGAAGAAAAAGACCCTATCGATCCTTTCCCTTTGCATCGCCCTCTTTGCCGTGTTTGCCCTTGTCGGCTGCGGCGGGAGCGCATCGGGCGGCGGCAGCGCCTCCAAGAGCGAGAGCAAGGAAAAGGTCCCCGTCGCCAAGAAGACCGACTTTATCTGGTTTAAGGTCGAGATGCCCGAGGGCGTCGGCGTAAGCGACTCCGCCGGCAAGAATGCCGACAGGGTCCAGCTCACCTTCCCCGAAGACGAGAACGCCTCGGCCGATCGTTTTATCCCCGTTTGGAAAAAAGCGCTGACTGCCGAGGAATCCCACGCCGACCAGGCGGAAAAGAAGGGGGATACGTTCCAGTGGAAGGATGGCGGGTCCGTCGAGTATAACGGCAGGACGTGGCTCGTCGGAACGTACGAGGACAACAGTGGCATCACAACCCTCCTCTTTACCGACGTTGAGCCGGGAAGCGTCTACGTCCTCATCTCGAACTTCGACCAGCACAAGAAAGAAGCCGAGGCGCTCCTCAACTCCATCGAGTTCCCCGATGACATGGCAGAGGCAGTTTCCGAGGCACGCGAAGTCGAGATTTCGAGCATCGAGATCAAGTAACGGGACACCTGCACGCGCCTACGCGCACCCGTGCACATGCGCCCCATTAAAACAACGGGCACCCAGCCCCCGGGTAGGGTCGACAGCATCGACCCTACCCTCCCTTACGCCCGGATATATTGCCACTTATCGGCGCAAATCCGGCCCCCAGAATGGGACACATGGCCCACCCTAGCGAGCCGCTCGCGCGTACAGTAAAGACAGGTAATCCATGGGCGGTTACAGATCGAGGAGGACACGACCATGAAAAAGAAGGCCTTTGCGATTCTCACCCTCTGCATGAGTCTCTTTGCCGCAGTTGCCCTGGTGGGCTGCGGTGGCAGCGGCGCTACCGGCAGTGGTGGTGGCGGCGGAGCAGAAAAGCCAGCCGTGGATATGAGGACCGACTTCATTTGGTTTAAGGTCGAGGTCCCCGAGGGCGTCGAGATCACCGACGTCGCAGGCGACACCGCCGACAGGGCCCAGTTTAAGTTCACCGAGAGCGAGCACGCCAGCGACCGCTTCATCCCTGTCTTCGACTCTGACAAGAACGCCGACGAGCTGTTCGACTACGAGGCCAAATGGAAGGCCAACTTTGAGTGGACCGAAAATGACCCCGTCAAGTACAACGGCAAGACATGGCGCAACGCTTCCTATACACACTCGGGCGGCGTGACGACCGAGTACTTCACCGAAGCAGGCGGCGGCAGCGTCTACGTGAGCATCGACAACGTCGAGGAGCACAAGGACGCCGTCGAGACCATGATGAAGTCTCTGGAGTTTGCCGATGATATCGCCAAGGCAAAGACCGAGGCCATGGACGTCAAGCTCGACGATATCGAGATTAAGCGCTAAAGCTCCAACGGCATGCAGCAGCGCCGTTTTAGCTCAGCCGGGATGCAAGGTGCGACTCCTTGCATCCCGGTTTTTTGTGTTCGAAAGCGCCCGGTCACATCACCATATTGAGCACGTTGACGAATTCCTGCGCCCTCGCGTGACTGCTGAGGCTAAAGACACAAGCAGTCAACAACCTGCTGCGCAGGAAAACGTCGCGGCCCTTGACCCTGTTGACCCCCGTGATGTCCTTAAGGTAGACGATCTCGGTGTGCTTGCCGCCAAACGTTCCCTTCTTGAGCACCTCGATACGGTTAGGGTTGATCTTGACGTCTTTAAACCTGCCCGAACCTTTGTCCTGGAATAGCAAAGTGTTGTTGTCCATGCCCGTCGCTCCCGTGGGGTTCGCTAAAACTGTCTTAGGGTCACATTTTAGCCACCGCAAACCCTTTTCGCAGTCGTGCGCAGAGCACCAAAATCGTGTCCGCACGAGCAAATAGACTAATACGACAAGGTTTATAAGCCGTTATCCAAGGATGGCGCCGCAAAACAAAGGATTAGCAATAGCTAAGATTTAAGCCTAAAACCCTTAGGAAGTGCTAATATATAGTTATTGAAAGAGGCTGAGATGCAGAGACGCGAATTGATCCGTATCCTCGAAGAAGCCGGCTTCATCTCGAAAGGAGGCACTAATCACGAGAAGTTCGTCAAAGGCGACAAGCTCGTGCTCGTAAAACGCCACCGAGAGATCGAGGATCAAATTGCCAAAAGAATCCTAAGGCAGGCAGGGCTTCGATAGCTCATCCTCATCACATTTCGCATCACTTTTTAAAGGAGGTCTTACATGGTTTACGTATGGGAATTCGAGTTCTTTGATTCGGACGGCGTTGTCGACGCTGTGCCATGTGGCTCGCTGGGCGGAGGTGGAACGTTCGGATCCGACCTAAACGACGCTGTCGAAAGCGCCGCTGATTTTCTCGCATGCATGGTCGATGACCACCTAATGGGCGGCGTCGACCTGCCTGCGCCGGACTTTGGCCACGAGCCGCAGCACGGTGGCAAGATTATCGCCGTGGCCGTCAGTCGCGAACTCGGCGACATCCCCGCCGTCACTGCAGCGGATGCCGCGCGTATGCTCGGTGTTAGCTCAGCACGGGTATCGCAACTGATAAATGCAGGACTGTTGGATTCATGGAAGGATGGCACCAAGCGCATGGTGTCCAAAGCTTCCATCGAGGCACGACTCGCCGACGCACCGAAGGCAGGACGCCCAAAAGAGGTCCCTATTGCTGTATAAATCAATAGCGTTGCTGGTTTTTTCATTTGTCAGATTAGCTGAAAAGCTCTCCCAATTCGGGACTCACTGCGTCCCGAATTGGGCTGGACACATTACCGCAGGTAGCCGCGCATCCTCAATCCAAAGTACAAGAGGTGTTTCCCATGACAGACAGACCGAAAACGACACTGCGCGACTGCATCTATGGGCTTGCCGTCGGCGACGCGCTGGGCGTTCCCTACGAGTTCAGGCCACGCGGCATGTTCGAATGCACGGACATGATCGGCTACGGCACGCATGGGCAGCCCGCCGGCACCTGGAGCGACGACACATCTATGACGCTTGCTACCTGCGACTCGATTAGGGAGCTCGGGCACATCGACACCGCGGACATGCGCGACAAGTTCGTAAGCTGGATTGCCCGTGGCGAGTATACGATCGACGGCGTTTTCGATTACGGCGGTACGACCGCCCGCGCCCTGCGCACCGGCAAAGGAGGCTCCGGCGAGCGCGACAACGGCAACGGATCGCTCATGCGCATCGCTCCCCTGGCGTTCACCGATGCGACAGACGAAGAGGTCAGCAAGGTCTCCGCGATTACGCACGCCCACAGAACGTCGACCGACGCATGCATCATATTTGTCGAGCTGATGAGGGATGTGATGAACGACGTGCTCCCCTCGTGGGCGCTCCATCTGAAAGGCGTGCCTGAGCAGGAGATCAGGTCGGGTGGCTTCGTGCGCGACACGCTTAAGGCAGCCACCTGGTGTTTCGTCAACACTAACAGCTACGAAGATTGCGTGCTTGCCGCCGTCAACCTAGGCGACGACACCGACACCACCGCAGCCGTCGCCGGCGCCCTCGCCGGCACGGCATACGGTCTCAAAGCCATCCCACAGGAGTGGATCGGCACTCTGCGCGGCAAAGAGCTGATTGAGAGCTGCCTGTTTTAAGGCGCCATTCAAGAAATAAGGCAGGAGGCATCATGGAGAGGAAGATCGCAAATATAGACGAGTTCCAAGTGGACGAAAACGGGATTCCGCTATTTCCAGTAGGACTGAAGGAGGAAGCCAGCCTCTATGTCCTCCCCGACGGGCGTTACCTCCCCTGCGGGGTCTACAGGACCGCGGACGGCGGTTCGATCATTTATGAGCCATCCGAACTAAGCTTCTTCGGGCAGATGCTTGCTCAATTCAAAGAGAACTAGAGGCTTGATTGCCCGTTAGATCGACACTGCTCCAAGCCATGGGGCGGGTAGGATGTCTCCCGCCGCGGCCTGTGAGGTAGAATTACGACTGCCGCGGAATCCGCCTGCGGGCAACGCTCCGATCTCCGATTGGGGTGAAGCCTATGAACTTGTTTCTTGAAATCCTGCGCCTCTCGATGTATGTAACCGGCATCGTCCGGAACCTCTACTCGATCTGGCGGGAATATAAGCAGTAACGGATAGCGAAGGGAGTCATGCAAAGGGCCGGTCGCACCCGGCCCTTTAGACGATAGTACCTGCGTTGCCCGCGCTTCCAAAGTTGACCGACTGAGGAGCGGGTTCCGCGGCACATCCTGATTTTACCCAGTGGCAAGGCTCTTTTACAGCCGTTCCACCGTTTATTTACATCCGCCAATCAAGACGAGGCTACTACGCACCTTTATTACACACGATGTTTTCAGCCTGGTATAAACAAGTTCAATAATAGAATGCAAATCCAACCATCGTGTCTGATTACGAAAGGATTTTTGCCTTTTCTGCAGCAAACTCTTCCTCGGTAAGTACTCCACTCTCACGCAGTGCTGCAAGCCTCTCAAGCCTTGCAACTACATCAACCACTATCCGCCAGCGTCTCAATAGTCTGTGAAACCTGCGGATACCGCTCAAGCTCCTTCGATAGGGCATCGACTATCTCGGCAATATTCTTTGCATTTTTGCCCCCGTTTAATACGTTTGCCCTGACCTTAGATGACGACTTGACAGTAACGCCAGATCCGCCTTCAACTGGAACAACCGAAATACCGATATTTTCGCCCCAAGACCAAAGGCTCATACCAATCTCGGCTGCAACTGTTCTTGTTGCGGGCGATGCACTATCAACTTTTACTTTAGGCAGCTTTTCCATAGCTGCCTTCAAGGCATTAAACGTGTCGTCAGGAGAATACGGTACCTGAAGCTGAAGCTGCTGATCCGCAAAACCCATAATCTGGCCTCCGCTTCTTACAAGATTAAGGCTATCGGCAATGGTAGCACGTTCCCAGCAGTCTTAAATTCGTCTCATGACCTTGCGATGCAGCCCGACGCCCCGGCTCCGCTTCCCTACTTCCCAAAGATCGCAGCGAACAATCCCTTGCGCTTGGGTTTTTCTTCTCGGTAGGAACCCTCGGCAGCCGCTGCCACCTGACGTGGCTGCTCGTCGCCTCCACGGCGCACAATTTGGTACAGGAATGGCGATTTGATGTATTTGACCTCGACGGGCGTGGCGTGAACGGTGCTTTCGCCGGACAGATGCAGGCTCGGATTGAGCGGCGCCACAATATGCGTCTCGCACTTGTCGCTAAACACCACCGCCGCCGCGCGGCTCGTCTGGCCGTTCACGGCAATGCGCACCTGCTCGCCATTACGTCCATCCGACGCGGGACGATCGACAAAGTAGACCGGCACCATAACCAGGCCGTCCTTGGCTTAACAGTGATAAGGAACTAATTTACTTATCAACTGTTAGCTGACGGTTTCCGGGGTGCATACGGACAAATCCCGTCTGATTTCTAACAGGAAGTCAGACGGGATTTTCGCTTTATATTACGAATTATGGAGGACATACCATGAAAACCTTAATATCTTGTGCCTACAATATGGATAATTGCTGTGTGGAAGTGAAATTCAGCGACGGCAGTATGATTGCGATTGACACTATCGTCGTTGAGAACGAGATTGCTGACAATATGTATCAGCGGTCAGAGCTGGATTATTTGATCTACAACGCTCCTTTGGAGTATGCAGACCTTATCTTGAACGGCGATCCCGAAACCTATTTGAAAACTGTAACAGAATACAAGCCTTGGGATAGCTGACAACACGCTGCCCGCAGGAGAAAATCCTGCGGGCGTTTTTCTGTTTATATTATTTCCCTCCGTTGGATCTCAATTTAGGAAAGAAGATGACAATCTTGAAGCTCTTTCCCCACTGGGAAGCTGCTTCCAGATGAAGATTTAGATCGTCGGCCATCTTCTTAACCAGGTAAAGTCCCATACCGGTAGCCTTCTTTCTGCTGTCAGTAGAATCCCCGGTAAAGCCCTTTTGAAAAATGTACGGCAGATTATATTTTTTTACGCCAATGCCGTTATCTTCAACAGAAAGGATATCTGCAGTCTCCGAATGTATCACGGAAATTGTAAGCATGGGACTATCGCTGCTATATTTGATGGCATTGCTAACGATTTGTCCCAACATAAACTGAAGTCCTCTACGGTCTGTATAGACTGTTTCAGATTGCAGTTTGTTGAGAATGACAAAATGCTTCTCTTCAAGAAGTGGGGCATAGTCCTCCAGAACTTCACCCAAGCAGTCATTCAAATTGACATCCTCAAATCGGTAATCCTTTGTACTGCTCTTCAACCGGGCATAGTACAGCATCTGCGTGACATCCTCCTGAAGCTGACTGCGGACATAATCCAGCTTTGCTTGCAGGGAAGGAGAGATTTCATCGTTCCGGTTATCCAAGAGCATGGTCAGCAACGATAGGGGCGTTTTCGCTTCATGTGCCCAGCCCTCCACGTATTCTTCATAGTCCCGTAGGGCATCCGCCATATTGTTACTCTCGTTTTTGTATTCCCGTAAAACCGAAGCCAAAAATCGGACAGATTCTCCTTCTTTCTGACTAATGGCACTGAGCAGCCGTTCTTCATTGCAGATGGTAGGATCACTGAGGAAATCTCGGAACAGTTCCATGTGGGTGTTCTCCCTCTTGTTTAGTACAAACAGAATCGCTGAAAACAAAAGGATGCTCGTCAGAACTACTAACCCGATCAAGGTTTGAAATACCTGAATGTCAGAAATCCAAAGAATGACAGCGCAAAAGCAATCCACGCCCAGCAGCAACAGAAGCCAGGGGTAGTACCGTTCTATCATGTGCCAAAGCTGCTTCATAGAGACACCTCCGCTTCCAAACGGTAGCCCATTCCTCGAACTGCAACGATTCGCTGCTTCATTTCAAGGGCGGACATCGTTTTTTTCAGCCGGGTTAGGTTAACCTGCAAGGCATTTTCATCTATGTATTCCGTGGTTCCCCATAGTGCCATGCAAAGCTGCTCCGTCGTGACCAGAGCATCGCCGCCGGACAAAAGAGCGACCAACAGTTTTCCCTGATTTTTTGGAAGCACCACAGAGGTATTATGAATATAAAGCGTGTAGGTCTGCTGGTCTAACAGGAAATCTGGTCCCTCTATGAGATTGGTACGGCCTTCATACCTTTTGAGAATATTGGATACCCTGGCAAGAAGTCGATCTTTTCTGCACGGCTTCGTCAAATATTCATCGGCACCCAACTGGAACGCTTGCAGTTCATCCTTTACCTGATCTCTGGAAGTCAGCACCAGGACGGGGATAGCAGTTTTATTCTTTAGCTCCTGGCAGATTTGAAAGCCACTGATCTCCGGCAAGTTCAGGTCTAAGATCACAAGGTCAGGGCGGAGGGCTGCCAAGAGCCGAGCGGCATCTTCAAACTCGGTAATTGCCTCCACAAGATAGCCGTCCTTTTGGAGCATATCGCAGAGTTCTTCCCGCATATAGACTTCATCTTCCACAACAGCAATTCTTTTCATGACAGCACCTCCTTCCAAATTATTCTTCTCTCTGCGGCTGCATCAGTGTCAGCAAATACCGATCACTGGAGCGCTTGACCACTCTCATATAAATATATTCTATCACGCAAAGTAGTAAAATCATAGCAGCAGATACAAGCAGCATTTCAGACACTGTCCCACGGGTTCGGGACGAGAGTATCCCTGTAAATAACGCCCTGACTCCAAACAGACTGCTGACAGCCGCAACCAATACAGGAAGTCCCATAAACCAGGTAATTTGCTTTCCAGCAGACTGGCAAAGGGTTTCGTAAGTAGCTCCCAGGCGGATCAGGGTCTGGTATCTGCGCCCGGTTTTCTGCTGACTCATCAGGAACTGAACACCCACGATGGTGTTGGCAACTACCAGGAAAACAATCGCAAGATAGAGGGTAATATAACTGGATGCTATGGTGTAGAAAAGCTGACGACCTATATTCTGAAGATAGCTTTCATATTCAATGCCAGTTTCGTCCAGCTTCTCGTTCAAATCCAAATATGCAGTCATAAGGCTATTTCCATCCAGAGCCTGCTCACTGAGCACCGCATTGACATAGGTATCATACATTCCCTGGCTATAATATAGGAATGCTTCATCCGGAAGAATCAATGCAAAGGACAAGGTTATAGAACGGTCCGTGACCAAATTCACAGACTGAACCTCTCCTGTAAGATGAATCGGACTACCATCCAGTTCCACCTTGGGCTGTCCGGCCAATACTTGGTTCAGCATTGCGGTACGACTTACCGTAGTAAACTCTGTATCAATATAGACAGCGGCCTCCTTTTCGCCTAATTGGAGAGCCGGTTTGCCGGACAATTCCAACAAACGATTATAGTCCGATAAACAAATCAAATATGGGTATGTGGCATAACCAAGATTGTTCAGAAGGACATCCCGGTCTTCCGACTGGGGCAGGCTCCGAAGAGAGTCCATAACAGCGTCCATGCTGTAGGCATTATCATAATCTTCTGTGGTGCGAATACGCCCAACCCTCATTTCAAAAAGCTCTGAAAATTGATTTTCCAAACCGTTTTCTTTCAGGGCTGCCTTTATATTCGGAAGAACCTGCGATGAATCTTCTGCAGTATGATCTTCAAAAGTATAGTCGATTACATGGCCAGAAGACAGGCTATTCGTTCCTGCAATTCCTACGCCCGCACCAAAACAACACAGCGCCGCCAGAATCAGCAGGGAGCTGATGGCCATGGAGGTTGACTGATGAATAACATTCTCCTGAATCTGCCGGAAGGTAAATACATGAAGCTGCTTATTTCCTTTTCCTTTCTTAACAATCAAAGCAATCAGCGCACGCATCCCATAGAAAAGCAGCATCGTACCAACTATGCCCAACAGCAAAGTCAGTCCCATCATACTTACCTTTGTCCATGCAATTCCCTGAATCGCCATGTAGTAAGCCACTGCCAACATCACACTTCCGCATATAGCAGCCAGTCCATAGATAACAGATGGCATTTGCTTTTTGGGGCGGTTCGTTGGCTGGGATAGCAAAGTACCGATCTCCTGGCGGCTGATTCGTCCACTCAAAATCAGAAGTGCCGTCAGCTTAATTGCCAGAAATCCTGCCAGCGTCCATTCAATTGCAGACCAGGATAAAGAAAACTGATGACCGATGATCCCCATGCCTACCAGCTTGGCGGTGACAAGACTGACAATTTCTGAAAGCACCACAGCCACAGGTAAGCCTATGAGCATGGCAAGAATACTGGTCAGGAAATCTTCCGCCAGAAGCATACCAAACAGTTTACTTCTACGCATCCCCAACATTAGATAAACACCAAACTCATGCCGTCTGCGCTCGAACTGATACTTGCAGGCAAAATAGATCAAAAAGAACAGAATACCGAGGGTCATCCCATAAAACGCAGGAATCAGAAGCAGGAGTTTGTCAACTGCGTCACTCTCCATTTTCTGCAAAAAGAGCATCACATCTTGAGTGGAGATGGAAAGAATCATGTAAAAGGCAACAATAGAAATCACCAGGGAGCTGAAAAACAGACCGTTTTCCTTTCGGCTGCGGTGGCTGTTCCGAAGAATGAGATTAGAGAACATTTGCGCTGCCCCCTCCCAGTTGCGCCATCACCTTCAGGATGCGCCCGTAGAACTCCTGCTGGCTTTCGTCTCCACGCCGAAGCTCATGAAAGATCACGCCGTCCTGGATGAACAGAATGCGCTTGCAAAAGCTGGCGGCATTGGAATCATGGGTTACCATCAGGATCGTAGCTTGTTCGTCACGATTCAGGCCGGACAGCTTCTCCATAAGACTTCTTGCGTTCTTAGAATCCAGCGCACCCGTCGGTTCATCGGCAAGGATCATTTGGGGATGTAAGATCAGAGCCCTTGCTGCCGCAACACGCTGACGCTGGCCGCCGGACATCTTGGACGGAAACTTATCCAGAACATCAGTGATTTCCAGATAGTCAGCCAACTGCTTCAGCCGCTGGCTGCTTTCTGCTTCGGATACCCCATGCAAGGAAGTCGGGAGCAGGATGTTTTCCCTGCCAGTCAGGTTGTCCAGCAATTCAAAGTTCTGGAATAGATAACCAACTTTTTTGCCACGGTACTCTGCAAGAGCCTTTCCCTTGAGGGATTGCAGAGTATCGCCTTCCACCTGAATGCTTCCACCTGTGGGTTGAATCACAGTCGCAATACAATTGAGCAGTGTGGATTTACCGGAACCGCTGCTTCCCATAATGCCGAGAAACTCTCCCGGCATCACCTGGAAGGTGATCCCATTCAGTGCCTTTGTTTGACTTGGCACATTGCCATAGATTTTTGTTAAATTTTCAATATTCAAAATGGGTTTCATGTGAATACCTCCTATCATTTGTAATAAAATGATAGCATGGGAACACAGCAAATACCACTTACAGTGGTTGTAAGGATTCAAGATATAAGTGGCGGCTCAAGGGGGACGAGCATATATTTTGTAAGAGCATCAGGCGACAATGATAAAATATACCGGATCGCCTCCTTGGCAAACCAGTTCGTTTTAATTGTATCCCAATCAGCAAGTCGGATAATCTCTGCTGTGCCGTTCTCAAAATCAACTGAAATTTCGCCCCATTCGCCGTCGCAGTCTGCTTGATATTCGTAGATTGCGGCGGCGATTTTCTTTTTGCGCTTGGTTTTGGTTTTCTGTTTCAGCCGGACAGCATGGAGCGCACCTTCGGCAACCAGCAGTTCTGTCAGTTTGTCCACCGCTTTCCGGTAGGCTCGCTCTGCACCGCTGGCTGTGCTGCCCTCAAACATAATCGCCAATTCTTCAAAAGTGGGGCGGTTCTTCCATGAGCCAACTCGCCCGCAGGTCATACAGATTGCTAACCGTTTTTCGAGCAAGGTCTGTTCCCGGTAATTCAGCTTCTCAAATGCCCGCTGTACCTTTTCTGCTTGTATGCCGTTCCAGAGGATGTCGGTATAGTTCCAGCTATCGTCAAGGGCTATATCCTCGCCTGTTTCCTCGCCGTCCTCGTCCGTTATATAGAACGGCTGCTGGTTGCGGATTCCACGGACAACTTTCAGATATTCTTCCGCAAGAGCAAGGTCGCAGTTATACTTCTTGGAAAACTGGTTGACCGCATCTTTGGTGTTATGGTACAGCCACGCCATTGATCGCACCATTTTGTAATTGGTCAGAGAGGATACCGACCATTTTTCTTCGCCCATGCGGAAACGGAGCATAGAATCCCAGATGAACGGATAGATGTATGTAGCATACTCCGCACCCTTGGCAGGATCATAGTCCATCAGCTTTTGGAGCATTTGCTCCCGGCAGGAGATCTTTATATCGATAAATCGGTCTGTGTCGTACAGATTGCCGCCGTCCACACTGAGAAAGCCTTTGATGCGCTTGTTGAGCTGCGTTTCGTAGTGGTGCAGAAAGAACGAAAAATATAGCAAATTCTTTTCCCGCAAAGCAGACAGGATATATTCATTCAGACTGTCCACCGCTGGCGGTTCCGGTTCCAGTTGGAAGATGCGCTCTGCCACATAGGGGATGATGCCGTCACCGTGTGGATTAACTTGGTGCTTCGGTATGTATCCGGTCATGTTCCACGAAAAATCATTTAGCATAGCGCACCTCCTTCCAGTTTAGTAATACTCATAAATATCCCGTGATCAACTAATGGGTTATTTATTACTTTATTTTCTTTAACATACGGTGATAAATAGGTGCATTTGGTGCAGGAGTTGTGATTGGGAGCAGAAGTCCCTCTTTGATAAATTGTTCCACACGCAAAGCAATCCACCCATCACCGATCCCTAATTGATTCTTTCCAAGAACCTGTCCAACAAGCACGCTTTCCCTAAACTCGTCGTCCAGTGTATCCAATTCTCGAAGAATAAATGTATCATACAGAGTTTCTGATACGCTGACCAGTTTGCCGTTTATAACAGCACGAAGAGGAGAATTTTCCTGTTGGAGTTCTCTCCAGCGGTTAGCCAAACTACGAAGGTAATTTGTTGGCAACTTCTTCCCAAGAGATGCCATCCGTCCCAAGTGATAAGGTTCAACTTCTCCCCAACCGTTATACTGGACAATGCATCCATCTGGTCTTGTTTCCCACATTGGAAGCTCCACAATGGTAATATCCAATTTTTCAAAGCCGATTGGTCGTAGTTGTTCCAGAAGCCAATACAATCCGCACACATCATCTGGGTCTCGTCCGACCCAAACACGAATCGGCTCTCCGTTTTGTGCTTTTTCCAGTAGTGTAGCATAGTTCTTTCGGGATGTATTGAGAAGTTCAGTTACGATTTCAGATGCCATATCGGGCAGTATGCTTAGTAGCAAAGATAATGCCGACTCACGCTCCAAACAAATTCCTGCTTCGGAGATGTTGCCCACAGACAATGCCAGCGGAAGATTAACTATGTCCTTACGATTTCCTTCCAACGGTATAGCATTCTCCCAACCAGAACGCTCCCGTTCTTCTGCTTGATGCTGGAACTTTTCTATTTCTTCTTTTGAAACTGTCCCATCAGAGATAATTACACTGGTTGCTCCGCCTAAAAAACCCTTATGTCCAATCGCAACCGCCATAGTCCCTGCGGCACTGTCGCTAAATACTACTTCTAACATAACGTTGCTCACCTCTTAGCTAAATTCAAATTCTTTTTATTGCTTCTTTCTTCAACGCAGCCTGTCCCATTTCTTTTTCATAATCACCCTTGGCGTAAGCGACATTGCCCAGCGCCCGAAGCATCTTATCTTTCGCCAGTTTTTTCATAACCTCTGCAAGATCAGCGTCCAGAGCGCCACGCTTCACATAGCGGTTTATGGTATTCAGTCGCTTCTCATAAATCTGTTTCAGCGGATGATCGTCCGCAAGTTCCCGCTGTTCTCTGCCTTTTAGATTGCCGATCTGCCGGCAAGTGCGGTGCAGCTTGTCCCCCGGTGCATAGCCGCCGCAGTATTTGGTGTGCCTTGCGTTGGTGGTGAGGAACCACTTGCCGCAGATTTTGCATTTTTTCGGGGCATGACCAACACATAAGCCCTCAAAAAGATCAGACCGGAACATCCCTACAAAGGATACATAGTGCATCCGCTTGACCAGCTTCGCAACTTTTTCGCCGTGACGGATGACGGATACATACTGAACGGAATTGTTCAGGGTAGACATCCAGGCATTGCCTTCCGTGATGGAAAACTCCGGCGGGAAATAGCTGCCGAACATTTTTGCAAAACCCTCTGCGGTGCGGTCTGCTTCGTTGCCGTCTGTTTTTTCTGCAAAATCAAGCATGGCCGTTTGGTATTCCCCAAGGGAGTATGCCAGATGCCCGAAAACTGCGGTATAGCGTTGGAGCATCATCGCATCGGTAAAGTTCTGGATTTCTTCAAATTGCAAAGAATTGGTTGCGGCTTTTATGGCAAACTCCACATATTTCAGCGCATTGTCCACAGTAAAGACTTTTTCAATCCGTTCTCTGTGCTTTGAGATATTCATATAGGAGAACGGCGGTGTTTGACTGAGAATATCAAGCATCGTCAGAGCAGCTTCCGTTGCAATAGGACAGAGTGCAGAAGCATCCTGTCCGGCGTTTAATATTCCAAGCAGCAGATTGATTTTCTCGCATTGCTCGTTCATCTTTGCGATGGTATCCGCAGGGACATTCAGCGCATCACAGGCAAGAGCGCCGACAGGAAGTGTTTTTCCCTCATATATGACCGTATCCTGCCAAAAATCCAATGTCATCAGTTCTTGGTTCATGCTTGCCCCTCCTGTCCTGTTTTTTCATTTTCTTAATTCTATCATGCTAATGTAAAGAAATCTACATCTATCCATAAGTTGTCCTGTTTTTTGAAACGGGGTTGTCCTCCGATTAGCCTGTTTTTTGAAAAATCCGGCATAACAATAGTAGACGGAGCGAAGCACCTGCCAATCACGGCGGGTGTTTCGTGCTTTCTGAATACTATGAACGGAGGTTTTCTATGACAATCTATGAAACCATCAAGGTGGCAATCAGCGTAAAGCAAGCCGCCGAACACTACGGGCTGAAAGTCAACCGAAACGGCATGGCTTGCTGCCCGTTCCACAATGACAGGCATCCGAGCTTGAAGCTGAACGAGGATTATTTCTTCTGCTTCGGCTGCGGAGCCAAAGGGGATGTGATCGACCTTGTGGCAAGGCTGTTCAATCTGAGCAGTTATGAAGCAGCGCAAAAGCTGGCTTTGGACTTCGGGCTTGACCCGAAACCGCCCACTGCCGCAGCTATGGTCAAGCCGAAGCGTCCCTATATCCGTCAGTTCCGGGAGGATGAAATGCTGTGCTTCCGGGTGCTGACGGATTATTTGCATCTGTTGGAAGATTGGAAAGTGCGCTATGCTCCCAAGACACCGGAAGATGCTCTGGATGACCGTTTTGTGGAAGCCTGCCAGATGCACTGCCATATCGAATATATGGCAGATGTGCTGACGGTGGGTGATCTGGAAGAACGGGTGGCATTGGTGGACAAGCTGATGCAGGACGGCAAAATTGCTTTTCTGCAAGAGTATACCGCACGAAAGAAAAAGGAGGTGGCGCACCATGGCGAAGAACCGGAAAACGCCTGATATGAACTTGCCCATGTGGTTTGACGGGCAGAACATCAACGAAGCTCTGTTTTGTGAAGAATTTCTGCAAGAGCGCAGGATCATCTTCGCAAACGGAGCTTTTTTCACGCCCGATGGTCGAGTGACGGACGATCTTCCTCTGCGTGGGGAGATTTACGACAAGCTGAAATTCTGTGCCGTAAACAATATCCCCCGGAAGATCACCAACATTCTGGAAGTGCTGAAACTGGAAGCGCAAGAGCCTGACTTCCCGCCGGAACAGGATCGCATCCATGTGTCCAACGGTACGCTGCTGCTGAACGGCACATTTACCGAGGGCAGACCGGCTATCGTGCGGAGCCGTCTGCCTGTTGTTTACAATCCTCATGCACCTACACCTGTGTCCTGGCTAAAATTTCTGGATGGGCTGCTTCATGCGGAGGACATCCCCACTTTGCAGGAGTTTATCGGCTACTGTCTGATTCCTTCCAACAAGGGACAGCGTATGATGGTGATTAAGGGCAATGGCGGCGAGGGCAAATCCCAAATCGGAGCTGTGCTTTCTGCTATCTTTGGCACGAACATGAAAGACGGCAGCATCGGCAAGATTTCTGAAAACCGCTTCGCCCGTGCCGATCTGGAGCACATTCTGCTGTGCGTAGATGATGATATGCGGATGGAAGCTCTGCGCCAGACCAACTATGTAAAATCCATCGTGACAGCACAGGGCAAAATGGACTTGGAACGCAAGGGCAAGCAGAGTTATCAGGGCTGGATGTTTGCCCGGTTGCTGGCATTCAGCAATGGTGATCTGCAAGCCCTATATGATCGCAGCGATGGTTTTTACCGCAGACAGCTTGTGCTGACCACCAAAGAAAAGCCCATGGACAGAGCCGATGATCCTGACCTTGCAGAGAAGATGAAAGCTGAAGCCGAGGGTATCTTCCTGTGGGCATTTGAAGGCTTACAGCGGCTTGTTGCCAACAACTTTAAGTTTACGGAGAGTGACCGTATCCGGAAAAACCGGGAAGCGGTCAAGCGTGACAACAACAATATCTTTGATTTCATGGAGTCGGAGGGATACATCCGATTGAAAGCGGATGCTTCCATCAGCTCTAAAGATTTCTATGAAATCTACCGGATGTGGTGTGAGGAAAACTCCCTTGCACCGCTGAAAGCCCGTAGCTTCAGCGATGCCATGATTGCCAATGCCGGGAGATTCAATCTGGAGCATTGCAACAACATCACCAACTCTGCCGGACGGCGGGTGTGGGGCTTTATGGGCGTGGAAGCTGTGGCAAGACCTCATATAAATGGATTTTACGATGTTTCGCCGTGTACGTACGTACCGGAGGACTGGCGGGATTGATTTTGCCAGTCATGCTCTGTACGTATGTACGCAGCATTTACCCCTGTTTTCTTCCGTTATAGGAAACAGCAGCTTTCAAAGCTGACCTGTTTTCGGGCATTAAAAATCAATGGTAATGGAAACAGCAAAGTTTTTGACCGCAGGACGAAACCATTTCACGAAATCGTGCTTCTCTGAACCGTGTACCCTGTTCACGGAACAATGGGTGTTTTCACTATTCCAGATCAAACCGCACGAAACAGAAAAGCGGGATATGGTCATATATGGACAGGAAATCACGGAAGAAATTCTGAATGAATTTCAGAGATTGCAGGTTTTTCGCTGTTCGGTGTATCTGCTCCGTTTTGGAGTGCAGAGGTTGCACCGAACCACAAACAGAATTATGGAGGATTTTTCAATATGAATGTACGCAACGAAATAAAGGCACAGATCATCCGTGCCGGAATGACCATGCAGGAAGTAGTTGACCTGCTCTCAGACGAATACGGTTGGAGCGACAGCGTTTCCAACCTGTCCGCAAAATTACAGCGGGAAAGTATCCGATACAAGGAAGTATTGGAGCTTGCCGCTGCGCTGGGATACGACATCGTATGGCAGCAAAGACGGGAGAAGTAATGCCCCGGCAACAGCCCCCTCGCATCTCCCGTCCCCATAGGCACACCGCAGTGCTGCCTATGGATGGCAGCGAAATATACGGTTTTCGCTGCCGCCGTCTGTATGAAATGTTCTGCAGAACAGCTTCATGCAGACGGGTTGACCATGGGAAAAGGCGCAGACATTTTGCCTTGGTCAGCAGAGGTCACCGCAGTGACCGCATACCCCCTCCGGAGGAGCCCTCGGAGAGCCCACGGCACTTTGCAGCCAGTATGGATGAAAGTGTCATAGTGGGTTATTACACTTTGAAAAAGTGCCTCTCCGTAGCTCCCCGCTGTCTGCAAATTCCAAAGAAAGGACAAAAAATCCATGGCAAGAAATGATGGAATAGACCGTACCGTAGCCAGAAATCAGGACTTGGGAAACCCGGCAGATGTGGCTAAGGTACAGGAACACAATGAGCGTGAAAAGGACAGCTACAGCAATCAGGACATCGTACCAGGTCGTACTTCGCTGAATGTTCATTTCAGAGCACCCACAGACGATTATGTAAAAATGTTTGAGCAGATGGAACAGGACGGAGTGATTTCCACCAGAGGTCTGAAACCGGATGCCGTCAAATGCGGTGAGCTGATCTTCGATGTGAACTCCGCTTATTTCTACAACCACGGCGGCTATGAATTTGCGAAACAGTTTTATGCCGATGCCTATAAAGCCGCCGTGGAGATCGTGGGCGGTGAGCAGTATATTCTCTCTGCCGTCATGCACGCTGACGAACGCAACCGGGCAATGTCTGAAGCTCTGGGCGAGGATGTATATCACTACCACCTCCATGTGGTTTATATTCCGGTGGTGGAAAAGCAAATCCTGTGGTCGAAGCGGTGCAAAGATGAAGCCCTCCGTGGAACTGTGAAAGAAATGATTATGCAGGTCAGCCGCAGTAAGAAATGGGAGTCCAAGCCCGTTTTGGATGCTGAGGGAAATCCAATGCTGAACGCAAAAGGGAAAAAGATTTTGAAGTCATCCTACAGTGTGTTGCAGGATGACTTTTTTTATGCTATGCGCTCTGCCGGATATACCGATGTGGAGCGTGGAGAATGTGGCAGCACCGAAGAACATCTGACGGTGACACAGTTCAAGGTACAGGCCGAACAGCAGCGTTTGGAAGCTGTGACCGGACAGGTGGCACAGGCCGAGCAGAGCTTAGCGGATGCCAAAGCTGCCACGGAGAAGCAGAAAAAGAAACTGGAAGCTCTGAAAAAGGAAACTCAGGCTGCTAAGTCTGTTGCTATGACTGCACATGAGATTGAGTCGATGGGCAAGAAAAATCCCATTACGGGAAATGTTACCATGACGGCGGATGAGTGCCGCACGCTAAAGGATTATGCGGTCAGCAGCTTTGCGGAAAAGTCTGAGAAGCTGAAATACAAGCAGAAATTCGAGCAGGCAGATAAAAACGCAAAGATATGGAAAGACCGTTTTGAAAAACTGAACAAAGACTATGAGGAGCTGAAACAAAAAGCCCAGCCTTTCCTGGATGCGATTGAGATTGCATCTGAAAAGGTCTGGGCTTTTATCAATGCCATCCTCGCCAGGGGAAAGGAACTGTATGAACACAAACACCCTGCCCGCAATCGTGGACAGGACATGGAAATTTAAGAAAGGAACTATTTGCCTATGAAGAAAACCGTAGATGAAATTAACAAGATGATTATGGAAGATGCCCCGATGGAAGAAATCAACGATGCCATCGGCTATATTGATATTTGCTCCTGCTTCGATCCGATTTTTGAGCCGCCTATTGATTTTCTGGAAGAATGCCGCAAGCGTTGGGAAGCGGCACAGTCCTCTTTCTGCAAAACCATTGAGTGCAAGATCGGAAACACATGGTATGTGATTGAAACGGAGTGTGATGGAAATGAGCCACTTACCGACAAGGTAAAACGGCTCATTTTTTCTGACAAGGGGGTGATTTGTTAATGACTGCGACACAAAAGCATGATATAATTCCAATATGCACAACGGTACTGTCGGCTGACCAACCACCGAAGGAGGATATTATGTTGGATCAGCAGAAAATTACCATTCTCTATTGCCGTCTGAGCAACGAGGATGCCCAGGAAGGCGAGAGTAACAGTATCGCAAATCAGAGAGAGTATTTAACCCGATATGCCCGTGACCACGGGTATACAAACCTGAAAATTCTGGTGGATGACGGTTATACGGGGACGAACTTCAATCGTCCCGGTGTGCAGGAAGGCTTTGAGCTTGTCAAGCAGGGGCTTGTGGGCTGCTGGCTGGTCAAAGACCTCAGCCGCTTTGGTCGTGACTATCTGACTGTTGGACAATATACGGATATTATCTTTCCGAGTTATGATGTCCGCTTTATCGCTATAAATGATGGCGTAGACAGCAACCGGGGAGACAGCGAGGGCTTCGCCGCAATCCGTAATCTGTTCAACGAGTGGTATCCCCGTGATACCAGCAAGAAAGTCCGTGTCAGTTTGCGGCAGAGAGGAACCAGTGGGAAGCACATGGGCAAACCGCCCTACGGATACCGCTGTGACCCGGAGGACAAGGATCACTGGATTCTGGATGAAGAAGCGGCTCCGGTAGTCAAGCTCATCTTCGACCTTTGCATTGACGGCAAAGGCCCGGAGCAGATTGCAAGGATTCTGGAAGAAAAGCAGATTATGACCGCAAAGGCACTCTATGCCAAGCGAAAGAAAAAGCCGATGCCGGAAAGACCGTACCACTGGGGCAACCAGTCCATTGCAGGGATTTTGGAACGGCAGGAGTACACAGGCTGTACCTGCAACTTCAAGACTTATTCCAAGTCCTACAAGCTGAAAAAGCGGATTCCCAATGAGCCGGAGAATATGTTTTATCTGCCGGACACACAGGAAGCGATTGTATCTCAGGCACAGTTTGACAGGGTGCAGGAACTGAGGAAAAACAAACGCCGCCCCGCAAAAGCGGAACGGCAGGGATTGTTCTCCGGGCTTCTGTTTTGTGCCGATTGCGGCGGCAAGCTCCACTTTGCCACAAGCAAAAGCTTTGAGGGCAAGCAGGATCACTACGTCTGCAACAACTACAAGAGCAACCGTGGTACTTGTACTGCCCACTATATCCGGGAAGATGTGCTTCGTGAAATCGTTCTGGAACGCATCCGGGCAGTCAATGAGTATATCCGAAGCGATGTGGACGGTTTTCAGGAGGAATGGCTGCAATGCCGCAGGACTGACCAGGAGCGCAGCATCCGGGATGACAAAAAGAAGCTGGAACAGGCAAAGAAACGCCTTGCCGATCTGGATGTCATCATCGCCCGGCTGTACGAGGACTATGTTCTTGGAAATCTCAATCAGGACAGATACAGAAAGATGTCTGCGGACTATGAAGCGGAGCAGGAACGGTTAAAGCTCGAAATTGAAGTTATCGAAGAATGGGTGGAACAGCGGGAAGAAATGAACGACGGTCTGGATGCCTTTATCGCCCTGACACAGAAATATGTGGATGTGGAGGAGCTGACACAGACCATCGTGAACGAGTATATCAAGAAAATCATCGTCTATGCCCCGGACAAATCCAGCGGCAAGCGCAAGCAGAAAGTGAAGATTTTCTTCAACTTCGTGGACGATGTAGATATTCCCGTTATTTCCGAGCCTATCATCACGCAAACAACCTATGAACACAGAAAAACGGCGTGACCTTCGGGTCACACCGTTCTCTGCGACAAAATAGTTACTTGTCACTATTAAGCCTTGTGCTTGCGGGCCTTGCGCGCCCAGGTGCGGATGCTCTTTTTATTGAGTCCCAGGAAAGTCTCGGCATCGTTGCCGACAATGTCGAGCGCCAGCTTGTCAATGACCACCTGGTCCTTGGTGGACGCGTCGACGGAGACAACGCGGAAGTCGCCTTCCTGCATGGCCGGGTCGAACGACCCAACCTTGGCAAAGTCCCATGGCTCCAGAATGCCCATAAGGCGAACGTCCAGGTAGTTTGCCCTGGGATATGCCCAGTCGAGCACCTCGTAGTACACCAGGGTCTCCCTGCTCAGGCCCTTGCCCGGGAAGGACGCCATCATGCGTAGGTCCGCGAGCGCCATGGGGAAGTAGAAGAGCATCATGTCGTTTTGAATCGCGTCTTCCACATCGTGACCGGCAAAGGCGTCTGGATATCGGCGCACCAGCTCAAGCGCATTGGCGCGCGCCTGCTGCGGCGTTATCTCGCAGGGAATACCCTGCTCGGGCACATATTCCGCACCAACGCCCATGGTCAGGCGCTTGCTAAACGTCCCCGGCTTGAACAGGTCGGCAATGCCGATCTTGTTGCCGCAGGACGGGCACTCAAACACACGCTGCGTTGACTCGCCCTCAAAGGACGCTCCGCAGAAGGGGCAAGGAATGCTCACATGCGTGGCCTCTTGGAACTCCTGCGCCGTGCCGCGATCCTCCCACAGCAGATGTTCCAGAACCGACTGATTGCGCCAGTGCGAATTGAAGAAATACCAGTCCGGGTCCTCCGGGCGCTCGAGTTGCGACACATGCGTGAGCTTGAGCAGTCCATCCACCACCGTCAACGGCGTATGGCGAATGCCCAAAGCGCTCTTGGGCTCTCCGGCGTCCGCCTGCCACGGAATGACCGCACCGCAATAAGCGCACTCAAAGCTGCGCTTAGCTTGGTGCGAGTACATAGGGCCGCCGCAGTTTTGACATTTAATGGCAAACATCTCGTCCATGGAAACGTCCTCCTTTGCACAAAGCTGTCGACATTAAGTATGTCGAGCAAACAGGCACATGCCCATACCCATGTGGCCCAAAATGGACCACCCAGGCAGACGAGAAGGCTCGCTCGTTAGCACCGGCAGACTATTGCTGCATTTTCTGAGCATCGGTGCACGGCGCCCCCGTGCGAGCTACACTATCCCCTTAAACATGATTGTGAGGACGACCGCTATGCTATTTGTAAATCGGCTGGTACATACGCTTGTTCCCGGCAGCGAGGGCGAGCCGGTCGATGCCTCCTGCCGCACCAACGCGGGCTTCGCCGCAAGCCTCATCTGCATTGGCCTCAACATCACCCTGTGCCTGGCCAAGGGCATCGCAGGCCTGCTCGCCGGCTCCGTCTCCCTCATCGCCGACGCTTTCAACAACCTCTCCGATGCCTCGAGCAACATCGTGAGCCTGCTCGGGTTCCGCCTTGCCAGCCGCCCTGCAGACGAAGGCCACCCCTATGGCCACGGCCGCTACGAGTACCTAGCCGGCTTGTTTGTCGCCGTCCTGGTTTGCGCCGTCGGCATCAACCTGATTCTCGAGTCGGTCACTAAGATCATCAAGCCCTCCCCCACCGCCTACACGCTGGTCTCCCTAGCCGCTCTCGTCTTGTCCATGCTCGTCAAATTCTGGATGGCCGCATTCAACCGTGCGCTGGGCAACCGTATCGATTCCGAAACACTCATCGCCACAGCACAGGACTCCAAAAACGACGTCATCACCTCGGGATCGGTCCTGGCCGCAGCGCTTATTTCGCAGACGACCGGCTTTGACCTCGACGGCTGGGCGGGCCTGGGCGTGGGCGTCTTCATCTGCATCAGTGGCATGGGCCTGGTGCGCGACGCCATCAGCCCGTTGCTGGGGCAAGCGCCCGACCCCAAGCTCGTCCAGGCAATCCGCGACAAGATCATGTCCTATCCGCAGGTCTTGGGCACACACGACCTGATGGTGCACGACTACGGCCCCGGTCGTCAGTTTGCCAGCGCCCACGTGGAGATGCCCGGCGAGGGCGACGCGTTTGAACATCACGAGATCCTGGACACCATCGAGCACGACATCAAGCGCCAGATGGGCATTGACATCACGCTGCACTGCGACCCCATCGCGACAACCGGCGATGATTTGCGCGGCTGGGTCAAGCGCGGCATCATGCAGATCGACCCCGCACTCTCCATCCACGACCTGCACGAGCACGACGGGTTCGTTTCGTTTGACCTGGTGCGTCCCGACGGCTTTGATATATCCGACGAGGAGCTGCTGGAGCTCGTCACGCGCATCGTGCACGAGCGCCGGCCCAACGTCTCGTGCGTCGTCACATTTGATTCGGGCTTCAGCTCGCCCGAGCGTCCGGCCGAGCAGCTGTAGCCCGCTTAACAGCTAGTTTCCCTGCGCGCCCGAGATGCCGTTTTGTAGGGCGTTCCAGGCATCCGTCGCCATGTCGCCCAAGTTCTGAGCGGTGTCGCCCAGGTTCTGAGCCGTATCACCCAGCTCTTGGGCCTTATCCCCAAGCTCCTGTGCCTTGTTGCTCAAGTCCTCCAGCGTATTGGAGCTCGAGCCGTCGGTACCGCTTTGGCCGTCGGACGATTTGCCCGAGCTGTTCTTGTGCGTGAGCTGAATTTCGAGGTTGCCGCTGTCGTTATAGTAAGCAGAAGTAACGATCCAGTTGGCATCGACGACGGGCGTTGAGCCATCATCAGTCAGGACCACGGCATTCGAAAGATCGGCGCCGCGCGACTTAAGGAGCTTCTTGGCGTTGGACCAGTACTGCCCCGGGATATCGCTCAGATCGACGGTGCTAGACGAGGCGGACTCGGTTTGCTCGGCAGCGGTATCGGCCGTTGAACTCCCTCGCTTGTTGAGCATGCCCGACACAATGGCAAACACAACCGACAGCGCAAAGAAGATCGCCAGCACGATGAGGATCTTCTTGATCACGCTCGACGAACGCGACGGCTTCTTCTCCTCGTCCTCGCCATATTGCGGAATCGACTTGGGGTACTCGCGATACGGCTCGCGCGACTCGTAGCGAGGCTGCGCCGTGCGAGGCATATACGTCGTCTGCTGAGGCTGCGGAATAGGATTCTGCGGCAGGTCATCATAGGGATTCGGTGTCGAGGCGGCATAAGAATCCTGCGGCGCGTAATCAAACGGGTCCGGAGCTGCGTTGCCATAGGGGCCTTGCGAAGATGCAGCGTAAGAATCCTGCGCCGAGTCGCCATAGCCCATAACCCGGGTGGGCTCGGCAGAAGGCTGTGTCGCGGCGGGGTCGGTATAACCGGGGTTGGGAACAACGCGGGTCGCATCGGCGCTATCGCCAGCCTGCGTGGAACCGTAGCCGCCCATCACGGTTGTCTTGTCCTGATCCATGCAACGATTCCTTTCCGTCGCCCGTAAGCATCAAGTTATGCATGCATTCTACCCGCGCAAAAGCCTATGATGGGCAAAGGCCGTCGGTATCTACAAGACAAGCGCGACTAGAAAACAAAAGCCCCGCCGTGCCTTGTGAGCACGGCGGGGCGGGCAAGCAGCTATGAGCAGCGAGCTTAGAACAGGCCGGTGATGTTGCCGTCGTTGTCGACGTCGATGTTTTCGGCCGCGGGCACCTTGGGCAGACCCGGCATGGTCAGAACACTGCCGGTCAACGCGACCACAAAGTGGGCGCCGGCAGAAACCTTGAGCTCACGCACGGTGATGCGGAAGTTCTCGGGAGCGCCCAGGGCCTTGGCGTTGTCGCTAAAGCTGTACTGCGTCTTGGCGACGCACACCGGCAGGTTGCCAAAGCCGTTCTCGCGCAGCTCGGCGAGCTGGCGCTTGGCGGCCGGCGTAAAGTCAACGCCGTCGGCGCGGTAGACCTTGGTGGCAACGGCCTCGAGGGCATCAGCGACATCAGCGCCGTCCTCGTAGGCAAACTTGAGCTCACTCGGCTGTTCAACCAAGCGCATGACCTCATCGGCCAGCTCGAGTGCGCCCTCGCCGCCCTTGGCCCAGACCTCGGACAGCTTCACATTGACGCCCAGCTTCTGGCACTCGGACTCGATGAGCTCGAGCTCGGCCTCGGTGTCCGTCGGGAAACGGTTGATGGCGACCACGCAGGGCAGACCATAAACGTTCTGGATGTTGTCGACATGACGCAGCAGGTTGGGCATGCCAGCCTTGAGTGCCTCGAGGTTCTCCTCGTTGAGGTCGGCCTTGGCAACACCGCCGTTGTACTTAAGGGCGCGAGCGGTCGCGACGACCACGACGGCGTTGGGACGAACGCCCGTCATGCGGCACTTGATGTCCAGGAATTTCTCGGCACCCAGATCGGCACCAAAACCGGCCTCGGTAATGGCGACATCGCCAAAACGCATAGCCATACGCGTGGCCATGATGGAGTTGCAGCCGTGGGCAATATTGGCGAAGGGACCGCCGTGGACAAACGCGGGCGTACCCTCAAGCGTCTGCACCAGATTGGGCTTGAGCGCATCCTTGAGCAGTGCGGCCATAGCTCCCTGGGCCTTAAGGTCGCGTGCGCGGACGGGCTCGCCGGCATAGCTGTAGCCGACAACGATCTCGCCCAAGCGCTCCTTAAGATCGTTGATGCTCGTAGACAGGCACAGGATCGCCATGACCTCGGAGGCAACGGTAATGTCAAAGCCATCCTCGCGCGGCACGCCCTGGGCCTTGCCGCCAATGCCGTCGATGACATGGCGCAGCTGACGGTCGTTCATGTCGACAACGCGCTTCCAGGTGATGCGCTTAACATCGATACCGAGCTGGTTGCCCTGCTGAATATGGTTGTCGAGCATGGCGGCCAGCAGGTTGTTGGCGGCACCAATAGCATGGAAGTCACCAGTAAAGTGCAGGTTGATGTCCTCCATGGGGATGACCTGCGCCCAGCCACCGCCGGCGGCACCGCCCTTGACGCCGAAGACGGGACCGAGCGAAGGCTCACGAAGGGCCACGGCGCTCTTGACACCGCGACGGCGCAGGCCATCGGCCAGACCGATGGTCGTAGTGGTCTTACCCTCGCCGGCGGGCGTGGGGTTGATAGCGGTCACGAGGACGAGCTTGGCCTGGTGATCAGTCGGCTCGTTGAGCAGTGAATAATCGACCTTAGCCTTGTCGAAGCCGTACGGAATAAGGTGCTTAACGTCGACGCCGGCGTTCTTGGCCACCTCGGTAATAGGCAGCGGCGTAACAGAACGTGCGATTTCGATGTCAGTAGGCATGGGCGGTCCTTTCGTTACCGGATGAGAAAAAGACCAATCCAGCATAGCACGGGCGTGCAATAGTAAAACACCCGCAACCGACAAACGGCGATATGTTTACCCGATGCCCAGCGATAGCCCAACAGCCCGCCAAAACAAAGCGCCCTAAACGGTAGGTTCAATCCCCAGGTGCTCAAAGGTGCGAAGGGTTGCCTGACGGCCCTGCGGTGTACGAATCATCAGCCCGCACTGCAGCAGATAGGGCTCATAGACATCCTCGAGCGTGCCCGGGTCCTCGCCCACCGCGCTGGCAAGGGTCGTAAGTCCCACGGCACGACCGGAGAACGTCTTGGCGAGCGTCTCCAAAATGCGAATATCCATCCAGTCCAGACCGAGCTCGTCGATCTCAAAGAACTCGAGTGCCTGACGGCAGATATCGAGCTCAATGGGACCGTTGCCGCGCACCTGTGCGTAATCGCGCACGCGCTTGAGCAGGCGGTTGGCAAGACGTGGCGTGCCGCGCGAACGCGAGCCGATCTCGAGTGCACTGGGGTGGTCGATCGTCACGCCCAGGATAGTCGCCGAGCGCGTCACAATCTGCGCGAGCTCCTCGACCGTGTAGTAATCCAGGCGATATGAAATGCCAAAGCGGTCGCGCAACGGGCCTGTCAACATGCCTGAGCGGGTCGTTGCCGCTACCAACGTAAACTTGGGAATATCCAGGCGAATCGAGCGCGCCGCCGGACCCTTGCCAATCACGATATCGAGGGCAAAGTCCTCCATCGCGGGGTACAGTACCTCCTCGACCGAACGGTTGAGGCGGTGGATCTCGTCGATAAACAGCACGTCACCCGGCTGCAAGTTAGTAAGGATGGCCGCCAGGTCGCCGGTGCGCGCAATAGCGGGGCCGCTCGTCGTCTTGATCTGAGCGCCCAGCTCGTTGGCGATAACGGTGGCCAGCGTGGTCTTGCCCAGGCCCGGAGGACCCGAGAAAATCACGTGGTCGAGCGTCTCGCCACGGCTCTGCGCCGCTTCGATCAACACGCGCAGGCTCTGCTTGATATGCTCCTGGCCGCAGTAATCGTCCAGGCGCTGGGGGCGCAAAGTGCGATCGACATCGAGGTCCTCGGCCGTCAGCTCCGAGCCCACCATGCGCTCGCCGTGCGCCATGGATGCCGCCGGCGAGTTGCCGGGCGTCGCCCACAGGTCCTGAGAGTCATCGGCTTCCCACATCACGCATCCATTCCGAGTCGCTTAAGCGCCGCGCCGAGCAGATCCTCGACACGCATATTCTGCCCATCATACCCGCTCAGGGCAACATCGGTCTCCTGCGGGCTAAAGCCCATGGAAAGGAGCGCCGCACGGGCGTCATCGATGGCCGAGGGAGCGGCAGCGGGCACGGGCATCGCAACCTGGCCGGGAATCACGTCGACCGGCACAAAGCCCTTGTCCTTGGCAAAGGTGCTCTTGAGCTCCAGGATCAGACGCTGAGCTGTCTTTTTGCCCACACCGGGCACCTTGGCCATGCCCTTGTCGTCCTCGGCCATCACCAGCGAATACAATTGCCCCACGGTATAGGTGGAAAGCACGGCGAGCGCCAAGCGCGGGCCAACGCCCGAGACAGACACGAGCCGATCGAACATCGTGCGCTCATCCTTAGAGGAAAAACCGAAAAGTGTCATGGCGTCCTCGCGCACCTGCATACGCGTGTAGAGGCGGACCTCGCCGCCGGGCGTCGGCAACGTGGCCGCAGTGCTGCCCGAGATGCCGAGCTCAAAGCCAACGCCCGACACATCGACGACAGCAGAGCTCATCGTGGCCTCGACAAGCGTTCCGTGGAGCTGGGAGATCATCAGTATCCGGTTCCTCTCTGTTGATAGAACTCGCCGCCGGTAAGCGCCCGGGTACGGCTGAGGTTAACGTGGCAGATGGCGCAGGCCAGGGCATCGGCGGCATGGTCAGGATGCGGGTCGTGATCGAGCTGCGTGAGCGTGCGCACCATGTAGGCGACCTGCCGCTTATCTGCGGCTCCGGTGCCCACAACAGCCTGCTTAATCTGCATAGGCGTGTACTCGCCAATCTCGAGCGCGCACTCCGAAAGCGCCACAAGCGCAGCGCCGCGGGCATGCGCCGTAGGGATGGCCGAGCGAACGTTGGCGCCAAAGTAAATGCTCTCGATGGCAGCGGTATCGGGTCGATAACGCTCCACGACACCCTTGAGGTCGCGGGCGATATGCGACAGGCGCACCGCGAGCGGACTTCCGGCACTGGTCTCGATGCAGCCGTAGGCACGGCAGCGAACCTCGCCACGCCGCTCCTCGATAATCCCCCAACCCGTATGAGCCAAACCGGGGTCAATGCCCAAGATAACCAAACCAACCTCCCCTCGTCTTTTACCAAGCGCAAGGCAAGGCCCCGCGCATCATTCACGAACGTCTGTTCTAGAATAACACAATAGCGGCCGCATCTAGCAAGCAAGGTTGAACCATAGGTTGAGCATAAGTCAGCGAGCGAGTCCCTGCCGTGGCAAGGTGTCGCGAAAGAGGAGCGCCGCGTACTTTTGTACGCAAGCGACGGTTTGAGCGGCAGATTGCCCGGCAGGGGCTCGCGCAGCGTCGACTCGTTACGCGGTTTGGCAAAACCGCGTAACCTTTTTAGTTCTGCGAGAAGAACGGGAACTGTCGGGGATCAACCGGCGGATGCGGCATCGGGCCACCCTGGGGTCCACCCTGCGGGCCACCCTGGCCGCCCATCATCTTATCGATGGCGTCCTGGACCTCGCCCTCAAACTTCTTCATACCCTCGTGCAGGCGGCGCTGGCCGTCCTCGGAGCGCAGCTCCTCCATCTGCTCGGGCGAAATACCCAACAGCTCACCCAGTATGCCCATCATCTCGCCACGCATGCGCTCGCTTGTATCCTCGTCGGCAAAGCGGTTCACCTCGGCGCGCGCCAGCGCATCGACCGTCATGCGCTCTTTACCGCTCAGGCCAAGATCGGACCACGCGAGCATATACGGCCAGGCGCGCTCGACAAACGAACGGGCCGAGACGATCGGCGCCGTCGGCAGCTGGCGGCGAGCCGCCTCTCCCTGGCGCACGAGCATCAGCAGCAGCGAGCAAGCCTCGGGCTTGCCGGTGGCCATCGGAATGTCGTCGAAGGGACGATTGCGGTCGACGTGCGACTCGAGCGTGCCATCGACCTCGCCCGGCTCAAGCCCGCCGAGCAGCTGTGCCGCGCGGTCGAGCATGTCAACCGGACCATCAAGCGTCGAGAGCGCTTGCGCCAGCACGCGCTCCATGCAATCCTCCACCGCGTTGAGTGTCACGAGCTCCTGCGGCACCACGGCAGACGTACGGTTGCGTACGCGCGCCACAAACTCGAGCGTCGACAGGTATACGTCGCCAAAGGGCGCATAATCGCCCTGGTAGCCACCGCAAAGCGCGGGCGCCGCCAGCGCGTACTCAGTTTTGGACAGCGGGCTCAACGCCATCGCCCCCAGCTCGAGCGCCGTATCCTCCAGCATGAGGCCCAGCGTGCGAGAGCGCAGGCGCTCGGCGTCGCCCGCCGATACATCGCGGTCGAGCACACGCGCGGCATCCGGGGCATCGCGCTCAACCGTGCGAATATGCAGGCGCTCGGCAATGGCGCGAACGGCGGCACAGCGAGCAGCCTCGGCCTCCTCCTGCGCCGACGTAAAGATGCGGTTGCGTCCCAGCACCAGGCCGACCACATTGCGCGGACCCAGGGCGTCGACGGCAAGCGCCGCCAGCAGGGACGACGGCAAGTCGCCCTCGAGCGCCACCACGGCGCGCGACGTACCGCGGGCGCGGGCGTTATCGCGCACAGCGAGCACCAGCGCCTGCCACAGCCATTCCTCGGAGCGAAACTCGGGCAGCTCGTGGTCCTCCAAGGCATCGAGCATCACACCGCGCTGGATCTCCTGAACCAGCAGGCTCTCTTCAAAACACGGCGCCTGGGCCACCACGCGCCCGCAGTCGTCGAGCACAAACGATCCGCCGGTATACACCGACTCGTCATAGGCACCGACCGGCGCCATGCAGGCAAACCACACGCTGCGCTTAGATGCGATCTTGCGGTAGGCACCGCTGCGAACGGCGGCAATGGCGGCCGTCTCGCGGTCGGTCATGTCAAACGCGTTGAACTGAAAATAGGCGATGAGGTCGACGCCGGTCGGCAGCATCTCGAGCTCGCGGTCCAAGTCGAAAATCACGGCGATACGCACGCCGTCCACGTCGAAGACCGGCGGCGCCCAACGGGCATCACCGTTCCCACCACGCTGCAGGGCAATGCTCGAACGGGCCGGCACCACATGGCCGTCCTTGAGCATCATGTAGTCGAGCAGGGGCTGGCCCTCAAACGAAACCGCCGCGGGCACGATGCAGATCATATCGAGTTCTTGGATACGCTCGGCGACACCGGTCAGGCCTGTCAACATGTCGTGCTCAAAGTCGGCAGTGCCCACCAGGCCCCCGGGCATGGCGCCCATAAAGAGCGGAGCCGGCACGCACAGCACGCGTGCCCCGCGCTCGTGGGCCAGACGAGCCTGGTCCTCGATGCGGCCGCAAATGCCCTCAATATCACCCAGGCGCATATCGATCTGTGCAAGTGCGAGCTTCATGGCTCAGCCCTTTCCGTCGTAAACCATCGTTGTCGTAGTAAAAGCGCCGGCCGCATGATGCAGTCGGCGCTCGCATGTGCATATGCTAGCTATGATACCCCGAGCGGGGACGCGCTCCTAGAACGTCGCGGACCACAGCCCATGCAGGTTGCAATAGGCATAGACGGTGCCGGTCTTGGAGCCGCCGGCAAAAAACGTCGCGGGCTTCATGCCGGGCTGGAGGTAATGGACCTCCAGACGGCCCTCGGCCTCAAGGGCGATCCACTCGATGTAGTGCTCGGGCACCATAGGATGCTCGACCGAGCCCACGCGTGCGCGGATCACGTGACCGTCGCGCTCGCTCTCAACGACGGGCACGTGCTTCTCGTGCGCCGCGTCCTCGGTGTTCGCGGTCAGCTCCGTGCAGCCGGCAGGGGTTGCAACGTCGTTGCCAAGGGCGGCAATGAGCTTGCCGTCGGGGTCCTTATAGAATTTCGCCATGATGTTCTCCTTTGCTGATGTGCCGATGTTCTCGATGCTTCTTATGCCCAAAGGCGCGCGAACCATCCACGGCATCGCAAATGAACACATAACGAGCGGGGACGATGGGGCAACGTGCGCTATCCGCCCTGGCGGCCCCACCCGAGCGGGTTAGCGCCCGTCGCCGCCGAGCAGTGCCAGAACATCCTCGCGGGTAAACAGCGCCGAGGAGATGCCGTCGCCGCCGAGCACGCTGTTGACCAGGTCGCGTTTGGACTCTTGCATCTGCATGATGCGCTCCTCGATCGTGTCCTTGGCGATGAGCTTGTACACGGTCACGGTATGTTGCTGGCCAATACGGTGCGCGCGGTCGGTCGCCTGGTCCTGCGCGGCCACGTTCCACCACGGGTCGTAGTGGATGACCACGTCGGCCGCCGTCAGGTTGAGGCCCACGCCGCCCGCCTTGAGCGAGATCAGAAACACCGGCACCTCGCCCGCCTGGAACTGCGCGACCATCTTGGCGCGGCTCTCCTTGGACGAAGCGCCCGTGAGCTTAAGAAAGCCGATGTCCTCCTTGGCCAGGCGCTTGCCAATGATATCGAGCATGCCCGTGAACTGGCTGAACAGTAGAATGTGGTGCCCGCCGTCGAGCGCACCGTGCACGAGCTCCATGCAAGCGTCGAGCTTGGCGCTCCCTGCCTTGTAGTCCTCGTAGTGTAGATGCGGGTCGCAGCAGATCTGGCGCAGCTTGGTGAGCTCGGCGAGCACCTTGAGCTTGTCTTTCTTAAACTCGGATGCCTCGCGATGCTGCACCTGCTGGGCGATACGGTCTTGGTTGGCCAGGTAGAGCTTGCGCTGCTCGCCGGTGAGCTGTGCCATGACGGTGTCTTCGATCTTCTCGGGCAGGTCGGCCACCACGTCTTCCTTAACGCGGCGCAGCACAAACGGCGACACGAGCGCTTGCAAGCGAGCGGCGCTGTCACCCTCGGCGTGCTCGACCGGGCTTTCGAAGCGCTTGGCAAACGACTCGCGCGTGCCAAGCAGGCCCGGCATCAAAAAGTCGAAAATGCTCCAGAGCTCGGACAGGCGGTTTTCGATGGGCGTGCCCGTCAGGGCAAAGCGCACACCGGCCGGCAGGCGCTTGGCGGCGCGCGCCACCTGCGTGAGCGGGTTTTTAATGTACTGGGCCTCGTCGAGCACCACGCGGGTAAAGTCCTGCTCGGCATACTCGTCGATATCGCGGCGCATGAGGTCATATGACGTCACGACCACGTTATGCTCGGCCACGCCAGCGATCTGCACGCGGCGTTGAGCCTTGGCGCCCACGATGGCGCACACGTCGAGCGACGGGGCAAAGCGCTCCAGCTCGGCGGTCCAGTTGTACACGAGCGACGCAGGGCACACCACGAGCGTGGGCTTGGCATCCCCCGCCTCCACGCGCGCCAGGACATGCGCGATCATCTGCAGCGTTTTGCCCAGGCCCATATCGTCGGCCAAAATACCGCCGAGGCCCAGGTGCTCGAGCGAGCCGAGCCACTGGTAGCCGTCGACCTGGTAGCCGCGCAGTGTGGCCTTGAGCGAGACCGGCACCGTAAAGTCCATCTTGCCGAGCGTGTCCAGGCGCTCGACGGTGCGACGGAACGCAGCGTCGCGATCGGCTTCGAGCGCCGGCGTGCGCGCGAGCATGCTGTCGACGAACAGGGTACTCGACGCGGGAAGCGACACGCCGTCGAGCAGGTCGACAGCATCGACCCCCAGGTCCTCGGCAAGCCCAAACGCGGCGCGGGCGCCCTCGTCCAGGCGAATGATGTCGCCCGACGTGAGACGCGCAAACGTCTGGTGACGCTTGTAGGAGTCGAGGTAGATGGCAAGGTCTGCCGCCGAAAGGCCGCTCGCGCCCAGTTCGACGTCGAGCAGGTTACTCTTGACGGTTGCACGCACCGAAAGCTTGGGCGCAGGGCGGACCGAGACCTGGCGCAGGCGGTCGCTGAGCATGACCTCGCCCAGCTCGGACAGGGCGGACAGGCCCTCGGTCAGCAAGTGGAACAGGCTCTCGTCATCGCGTTCCTCAAATGCCAGGCCGCCCTCGTAAAAGTCGAAATACAGGGCCACCGTGTCCATAACGCGAAACTCTGCCACCTCGTCGCGCGGCGGCACGCCCGGGCGCCGCTCTTCGAAGGGGCTGCCCGGAGCGCCCAGGCTAAAGAGATCTGCCGACCAGTCGCCGTAGGTAACCGTAATTTTGCAGGTCACGAGCCCATCGTCGACGCCGATCGCCATGGCAAAGCTCGGCTCGGGCGCCACGGTGTCGAGCACGGCGGGAGCGGTAAGATCGGTGTAGTCGCGCAAAATGGGCAGTGCCATGCGGCAGAATTCGCCCACCTGCTCGGCGGCAATATGGACCGGCGTGCGACAGGGCAGCAAGCGTGATAGGAACGGCGCCGCGTGCTGAGCAAACGCCACATCGGTGCGGCGCGCACGGCGGGTGTCGACCAGATAGGCAACGTCGTCCGAAGCAAAGCAGTATGCATCGGCCGGCAGGCGCAGATCATAGCTGCCACCGGCCGCCGGCGCGATTTTGGCGGCAAGGAGCGGTGGGCGCTTAGACAGCGCCTCGTCCTCCCCTTCCGGAGGCAGTTCAACCGCCACGTCATAGGTGCGATGCGTCGTCGTCCCCCGCGACCAGGCGGGCTCAAAAGAGATGGTCTGGCCGCGTAGCAGGTCCAGCACATATACGATGCTATGCTCGGACAGCGGCAACTGACGCTCGGCGACAAAACCGTTGCGGGCAAAGTCGTACGACGCCGAACGCGAGCTTGTGATGTCATCGAGATAGGCAACTGTCGTCACAACAAGGTTGAGCAGCTTTGTCGAAACGCCTTCGAAGGCTTCGGGCGTATGGACAAACGTGAGCTTCTTGCCGTACGAGAAGGTGCCGCCTCGGACATAGGCGTCGGCCATGCCGTCGATATCCTTGACCACGTAGGACACCGAACCGCAGCGAATGCGGAACTCGAGCGCCCAGCTAAAGCGGTCGGCGAACAGCGGATTGTAGTACGGCACCAACGAGGGCTCCAACGCCGCTTTGGGGGCGTCGGGATCGACGGCACCGGCAAGCTTGCGGCGCATGCTCGCCAGCTCATTCATGCGCGCGTCCGAAAGATCGGAGAGCGCCGCCATGAGGCTGGGGCTCGTGGGAACGGGCGCCGGGAAGGGAAAGTTGGGGTTGACGGCCGGCGCTTTGGGCGCGGTGCGCGCGGGCTGTTTCGGCTGCGCCGTAAACGTGCGAACCGGTGTGCGCAGCCCCTCAACAGGCTCAATGCCGCTGGCGTCCAGGTACGCCAGCGCTGTGGCAATGGCGTGCTTGCACATGCCGGGGTAGCGATAGGCAGCAGGGCAATCGCAGTCGTAGTCGATCACCTCGTGCTCGTCCATGTCGAGCGCCACGTGCGTCTTGTACAGGTCGCCGCGCGAGCCGCGCACCGAGCCCTCAACCGTCACGTTTTTGGAGAAGCGCGAGCCGCTGTCCTCAATCGACAGCACGGCACCGTTAAGCATGAGCGAGCGCCCCTTCATAAAGGTGCCGCTCAACGCCGCCTCTTTCCGGAGCGCCTGCACGAACGTCCCCTGCGCCATCACTTCCTCCAATCTCGCGCGGACCAGCAAGGTCGCCCTTAGATCACCGTCACTCTGCCTTGGTTACCAACGATAGCCTTGGCCTCGGCCAGCAGCGGAATCGAGCGCGCGTTGACCTTGGCAGGTACCTCGGCACGCAGCACGCGCCCGTCCACCTGCTCGATAAAGATCTCCACACGGTCGCCGCCCGGGTTGGAGGTGAGCACCGTGGCAAGACGCGCCATATTGCCCTGGCTAAAGCGGCTGTTGGGCACCATGACCTCAAACACCTTGGGCTTGTTGTTCTCCTCGTTAAGCTCCAGTGGCACAATCTCCTGCGCGATGATCTGGTCGCCGCGGTCCGAGCGCTCGAGCTTGCCCTTAATGCGCACAAAGGCGTCGGACAGCTGCGCGCCTGTCTCGGGATCGACCTCGCCGTACAGATACCCCTCGGCCTCCTTGTAGGTCTTGGGGAACACCACGACGGTGGCCTCGCCTTCCATGTCCTCGAGCTGCACGATACCCATGGGGTCGCCGTTTTTGGTCACGCGCTTGGACACGCTCGAGACCATGCCGGCCCACCACAGCGCCTTGCCCTCGGGAATCTCCTGGTTGATGGTGCCGCCCGTGGGGTTCTGAACTTCGTAGCCGGTGTCGATCTGCGAGAACGAAAAGTCGCGCGCCTTGGCTAGCGCATACTCAAACGGGCGCAGCGGGTGGTCCGAGACATAGATGCCCAGAACCTCTTTCTCCTGGCTCAGCTTGAGGTGGCGGTCCCATTCCTGGCCATCCGGATCGGGCACGCTGACCTCGAAGCCCGAGCCCTCAACGTCGCCAAACATATCGAAGAACGAGGTCTGGCCGCTCGCGCGATCCTTCTGGCGCTTCACCGCGGCGTCGATGATGTTCTCGGGGTTGTTCTTATCCACAAAGTGCATCATCTGTCGACGCGGATACCCCGTGGAGTCGAAGGCGCCTGCCTTGATCAGCGATTCGATTACGCGACGGTTTGCCTGGCTGGAGTCCACGCGCTCGACAAAATCGTGCAGCGTCTTAAACGGACCGCCCGCCTCGCGCTCGGCGATAATCGCCTGCGCCACGCCGGTGCCCACGCCGCGGATGCCGGCCAGACCAAAGCGCACGCCCTCCTTGGTAGCCGTGAACTCGGTACCGGACTCGTTGACATCTGGCGAAAGCACGGGGATGCCGTCGTGACGGCATGCCGAGACGTAGTGCACGATCTTGTCGGTCTTGCCCGTGTAGGACGTCAGAACGGCCGCCATGTACTCGTGCGGATAGTGCGCCTTGAGCCACGCCGTCTGCATAACCAGGATGGCGTAGCCGGCGGAGTGCGACTTGTTGAAGGCGTAGGATGCGAACTCGAGAACATCGTCCCAAATCTTCTGGGCGACCTCGCGCGTGTAGTTGTTCTTGATAGCGCCGTTCATCCAGTGGTCGTAGGTGGTCTCGTCCGAGCCATCCTCCCAGTGCAGCACCGTCGACGTGAGCAGCTTGATCTTTTTCTTAGCCACGGGCTTACGGATACGCGAGTCCGATTCGCCCTTGGAGAAGCCGCACATCTCGACGGAGATGAGCATAACCTGCTCCTGGTAGACCATGGTGCCGTAGGTTTCGCCCAGGATGTCGTCCAGACGGTCGTCGTAGGAGACGGCCGGCTCCTTGCCGTTCATACGGTTGATGTAGGACGAGACCATGCCGGCGCCCAGCGGGCCCGGGCGGTACAGGGCGATCAATGCCACGACGTGTTTGTACTCGGTGGGCTTCATGTTCTTGATCGTGGCCGTCATGCCGGCGGACTCGACCTGGAAGACGCCGGCGGTGTGGCCGGAGCCCATGAGCTTAAAGATCTCGGGATCGTCAAAGGGAATCTCTTCCTCTTTGATGTCGATGCCAAAGTTCTTTTTGATGTTTGCCTTGGCCTTGGAGATAACCGTCAGCGTGCGCAGGCCCAGGAAGTCCATCTTGAGCAGGCCCATGTCGGCGACGGTATGGCCCTCGTACTGGGTAATCTCGACGCCGCCCTTGGTATCGAGCTTGGTGGGCACGTGCTCGTTGACGGGGTCGCGGCAGATCAGAACGGCGCACGCGTGCACGCCCTCGCCACGGGTGAGGCCCTCGATCGAGAGCGCCGTGTCGATGATGCGGCGGGCGTCGTCGTCCTTTTTATATGCCTCGGCAAAATCGGGGTTAAACAGATCCTCTTTGCCGGGTTGCTTTTCGAGCACCTGCTTGAGCTTGACCTTGGGGTCGCTCGAGACCATCTTGGACAGGCGCTGGCCCATGTAGACCGGGTAGTCCAGAACGCGCGCGGCGTCGTTGATGGCCTGCTTGGCCTTAATGGTCGAGTAGGTGATGACGTGGGTGACCTTCTCGGGACCGTAGAGCTGGCGGACGTGCTCCACGACCTCGAGGCGCCGCTCATCGTCGAAGTCCATATCGATATCGGGCATCTCGGTACGCTGCGGAGACAGGAACCTCTCGAACATCAGGCCGTTCTCGAGCGGGTCGAACGCGGTGATGTTCATGGCGTAGGCGACGATAGCGCCGGCGGCAGAACCACGGCCGGGGCCGACGCCGATGCCGTTGTCCTTAGCCCATTGCACGTACTCGGCGACGATCAAGAAGTAGGCGGCAAAGCCCTTGTCGCAGATGACCTTGTATTCGTACTCAAAGCGCTCTTTGATGTTGACGCCGCCGATCTCGCGCGTGGCCCAGTCGTCACCGTAGTGCTGGCGCAGGCCCTTCTCGCACTCGCGGCGGAACTGGCTCTCGTGCGTCTCGCCGGGATCGAGCAACGGGAAGCGCGGCAGGATGATGGAGTCCCAGTCCAGCTCCACGTAGCACTTGTCGGCGATCTCGAGCGTGTTGTCGCAGGCTTCGGGGCAATACGGGAACATCGCCCGCATCTCCTCCTCGGTCTTCATATAGAACTCCGAGCCGGTCATGCGCATGCGGTTGGGGTCGTCGACCTTGGCGTTCATGCCGATGCACATAATGACGTCCTGTACGGGCGCGTCCTCGCGACGCAGGTAGTGGAAGTCGTTGGTGGCGATGACCTTGACACCCACCTGCTTGGCGATATCGATGAGCGTGCGGTCCATCTGCTCGTCGGTCAGGCCGTTGTCGGTGGTGATGCCGTGTTCCTGGATCTCGATGTAAAAGTCGCCGGGGTCAAAGGTGTCGCGGAAGGTCTCGGCCCACTTGATGGCGCCCTCCATGTCACCGCGGTCGATGTATTTGGGGATGATGCCCGCGATACAGGCGCTCGTGCAGATCATACCCTTGGCGTGGCGGCGCAGGTTGTCGAGCGTCACGCGCGGCTTATAGTAAAAGCCCTGCACGGCGGCCTCGGAAACCGTCTGCATCAGGTTGACGTAGCCTTCCTGGTCCTTGGCCAGAAGGATCATGTGGTAGAGCTCGGGCTTATGGTCGCGGGCGAGCGTCTCGTCCGGCGTAAAGTAGACCTCGCAGCCAAAGATGGGCTTGATGACCAGGGGCGGCTTGAGCTCGTCGATGTTGCCCTTCTCGTCCCACATGGCCATGTCCTTCACATACTGGGCATGCTCGCGCGGGTTTGCCTCGGGATCGGGCTCCACCAGCTCGTCGCGACGGTCCTTTTCCAAGAAGGCCTTGTCGTGGCTCCAGGTTTTGTACTCGGGCGTGTTGTGGTTAACGGCGTCACAGGCCAGCGCTAGGTCGGGCACGCCATACATGTAGCCGTGGTCGGTAATGGCCACGGCGGGCATGCCAAGCTCAACGGCACGGTTGACCATATCCTGGATACGGGTTGCGCCGTCGAGCATGGAGAAAACAGTGTGATTGTGCAGATGGACGAATGCCATGTGATGAGCTCCGATGCGGGTTCGTGTTCTGACTGAACGATTTTACCCCACGGCACGGACAGCACCCGAACCTAGCCAAACCAACACGGCTCCTCTTGAGTTGCGGTGAAATACGGACTGTTTGGCGGCTTTTTTGGCCAAAACAGTCCATATTCCACCGCAAGTTATTGAGGGCTAGAAGTTGTAGGTGACTACTTGAGGTTCGGCGGGTTCGACGAAGATGGCTGGATCGGGCTGCTCCACGCGGACGAACTTGACGGTCACGACCTCAAAGCCCGCCTTGTGCAGAACATCAGCGTAGACGCGCGCCTGCAGGGCGTGCTTCTCCTGCAGCTGTTCCGGCGTCTCGTCCGGTGTGCCGCCCGTCTTGTAGTCGATGACCAGCGCGCGCGACGAATCCGCCGGGTCGGTCGCTAGCGCATCGATGGCGCCCTCGGCATATTCACCGTAGCGAGCGATGTCCTCGTCCTCGCAGCCCAGCGAAAAGAACGGCACCTCGGCGCGAACGCACGACCACGCGAGCAGGTCGGCACGAACAGCCGACTTGAGCCAGCGGTCCAGGGCAACGTCGAAGCGTTCGCGCTGATCCGGCGTCAGGCACCACAGGCGCGCCAGCGCATCGGCACGCTCAGCGGGCAGCGTATCGGCACCCATCTCGATCAGCCACTGGCAGGCGGCATGGAAGGCCGAGCCCAGCGCCATGGGATTGCCGGCGGGCTCGACAGCAGCCACGTCCGCATCCGTCATCTCGGAACCATCCGACTCCGCATCGTCGCCAGCCTCGTCCATGGGCACCCGCGTCACGGCGGCACGGTCTTCGGCCTCGGCATGCAGCGCCGCGGCAATCGACGAATAGCTGTACGAATCACGCGCCGGGAACGGACACGTGCCCATGCGCACGCCCGCCGCCTGGGGATATACGAGTTCAAACGAATCGGGCGACGGGTCGGCGGGGCCGGGCGCGACCGGGCGATCGGCGGCAGCATCGGCACCCTCCGCCTCCGCATCACCGCGAACGAGCCTACCCTCGGCATCCAGTGAAGCGTTGGCCTCAAACGCCTGCTCGCCAAACGTAAAGTCCGCGAGCGAGATGAGCTCGTAGTCGCCCGGCTGGGAGCTGTCGAACACCAGGCGGTCGGCATCGAGCTGTGGCATGTCCAGGCCGTCCGTCGGCAGAATACGGCGCAGCACGTCGTAGGTCAGATCGGTCTCGACGTCGAAGGTCGGCGCGCACAGCTTGCCGCGGCTCACGCCGGCATCCATCGCCAAGATCACCAGCTCTCGCGCTCGCGTCATGGCGACATAGAGCAAACGAGCCCGCTCCTCGAGCGAAAGCTGCAGGTCGTCGTTGCGCAGGCGAGCAAATGCCTCGGCGGGAGAACCCGTCGCGCAGACATCCTCCATGAGCTCTGGCGGCAACCACAGTGACGTGCCCTTGCCCTTAAACGCGTGTTCAAACTGCTTTTTGACGTCATCGCCCTTCACGAAGGTCCCATCGGCAAGCTTAACGCCATCAAAACGAGCCGGCAGCGCCACGACTTGCACCCCACCGTCGACGCGGCCCATCTGTGCCGCACCGGACGATTTGCGCACGCCAAAACACTCGGACACCGCGACGACCGGATACTCCAGACCCTTGGATGCATGCACGGTCATGATGCGTACCGCGCCGTCACCCTCCTCGTTGAGCGCGCCCGGGGCTTCCTTGCCCGCCAGGAAGCGGTCAAAGGCCAGCGCAATGGAGCGCGGCGAGTTACCGAACTCGGCCTCGGCCTCAACCACAGCATCGAGCGCCTTGAGCACGTTGGCGGCAATGGCCTTGCCCTCGGGGCCGCGCTTCGCCAGTCGCACGAACCAGCCGGAAGCATTGACCACGTCGCGCGCGATGTTGGCGAACGAATCACGTCCCACGCGGCGCAGCGCATAGCGCAGCACCTCGCGGGCGCGCGTCACCAGTGGCAAGCCCTGCAAGCCGGGCACATCGGAATCGCTCATGATGCCCGCATCGATGTTGCGGCGCGACGTCTCCCCCGTCTGCTCGTCCAGCTTGGTCGCCAGCGCCAGGAATTCCTGAGCGCCGAGCGCAAACATCGGTGAGGCCAGCAGCGGCATAAGACCCTGCGCCGTATCGGCCGGGTTAGCAAGCGCGCACACCAGGGCACGCACCGTTTGGACCTCGGCAGCCTGGGCAAAGACCGAACCGCCTGCGATCACGCAGTCGAGCCCCTGGTCGCGGAAGGCCTGGGCGTAGACGTCGGCGTTGGTCATGCGGCCCAGTAGCAGCACCATGCCGCCCTGGGGCTGGCCCACTTTAACGAGCGCTTGGAACCGCTCCGCAATCGCACGAGCTTTCGCCTGCGTTCGCTCCTGGGTGCTGCCGCCGGCAACGAGCAGCGCCTGGCGGCGCGAAGCCTTTGCCTCGAGCTTGTCCTCGCGATCGTCACTCGGCTCAAGATCCAAGAACCCCTGCATCAAACCACCGGTATCGCCGTCAAAGACGCGTGCCACATAGCGCAGCACCTCGTCGTGGCTGCGGAAGTTGCGCACGAGCTTGACGAGCTCGCCGGCAGGGGCATCGGATGCGACGGAGGTCTCGGGCGCAGCAGAGGAGCCCACCTTGCGCTCCTGGCGACGGAACACCTCGACCTCTGCCCCACGAAAGCGATAGATGGACTGCTGCGCATCGCCCACGGTACACAGCGCACGCTCACCCGCGCCGGTCAGGTAACGGATCAGGTCGACCTGCATCTGGTCGGTGTCCTGGAACTCGTCGATCATAACCATCTTAAAGCGGCCCTCGTACGCGGCGCGAATGGCCGGGTAATCGCGCAGCGCCTCATAGGCCATGCGCAGCAGGTCGTTGTTATCGAGGGCGGACTGCTCGGCCTTGAGTGCGCGATACTCGGCCTCGACGGAGCGAGCCAGGCCCACCAGCGCATCGAGCGCCGGGCCGCCGCAGGCAAGCACGATATTGATAAACGCATCGGCCGCCTCGGCCTTGAGCAGCTCCACCTGCTCCTTAGGGAATGCCTTACTCGCCCGAGGCATGGTACACGACATCATGAGTCGCGCCGCATCGGTCATGGTCTTGCCGCTCGCCTCGAACGCGTCGATGGCATCGAGCGCCGTCTGTGCCTTCTCGGTCGCGGCCTTGCTTGCGCCCAACGCCGCGCGATAGGCATCGGCGAGTGCCGAGGTATCGGCCTGGCCGCGCGCCACGCACACGTCGTCCATACCGCCCGGCAGCTGGCTCGATAGCTCCAACAGATCGCGCACCAGGCCTTTGACGGTCGTGCCGGCGCCAAAGGGACCGCCCTCGCCCGCCATGGGATACCAGGCGTAGAGGGCCTTGAGCGATGCCGCGAGCTCGGGGGCGGCATCGGGCGCCGTCGCGCGACCCAACACATGCTCAACAGCCTGATCCATGAGCTCGTCGGTATCGGTGAGCACCGTGAACTCGGGATCGATGCCCAGCTCCAACGCGTGTGCGCGCAGGATACGCGAGCACATGCCGTGAATGGTCGAGATCCACGCGTCGTCGACGGTCAGTGCTTCCTCGTCCATGCCCTCGTCGATAAGCGCACGGCGCACGCGGTCGCGAATCTCGGCCGCGGCATCTTTGGTAAAGGTGATGGCGAGCACCTGGTCCAGATGCTCAACGAACGGACCGGATTCGGGCGAGAGCGCGTAGACGATGCGGCGCGTGAGGGTAAAGGTCTTGCCCGAACCGGCGCCCGCCGAGACAAACAGCGGACGGTCGAGCGTCTTGACGATCTGCAGCTGTTGCGGCATCAAGGTCGAAAGATCCATGGTCTACACGTCCCTCCTTACAAACGTTCCTTCATGGTTATACGAGCAGCGCGCATGCGCGGCCTGCGTCGACGCCGGGTCGACAGCGGCGACGTCGCCCGCCTCGAGCTCATGCAGGCGCTCGGCGATACCGGCCTCCACGCGGTCGAGCAGGGCATCGAAGTCCATGTTGCCGCCCTCGCCGGGAAAACCCTTCTTAAGCCCCGGAATGCGGCCGTCACCACGTTCCTCCTCGAGCAGCTCGGCACTCGCGGCGCCTCGCAGCGCCGGTTTGCCGCCCTTGGTCGAAAAATAGAGCGCCGCACGGGTATCCAGATCCAGCGCCCGGCGCATGGCCTGGGCGTAGATGAGCGTTTGGGTATGTGGCGGTAGCCACCGCGGGTCGTCGATGGCGGCCTCACCCGATTCCTCGTCGCGCACCGTAGGGTCGGCGAGTTTAAACTCCTCAACGCCCGTGCGGTGCTTATAGTCGATCACCACGGCGCGTTTCTCGGCATCCACGTCCACACGGTCGATGCGCCCGCCGAGCGGCCAGCCGGCATACTCAACGTTAAGATCGTTAAAGGCAAACTCCAGGTAGCGCGGAGCAAAGGGGGTCAGCGCCTCGGCTTCATAGGCAAGCACGCCCTCCAGCTGCGGCAAAATCTCGGCCACCTGCCGCTCCTCTACCGGAGAGAGCGGCACAAGCGGGCCCTCGTTGCCACGCTTGGAGGCATGTTCGGCCAAGGTCTCGTCAAAGACCTCGCGCAGCAGCTCCTGAGCACGTGGCAGGTTCTCGGGCGTCACGCGTTCCATGCCCTCCTGGGGCAGACGGGCGTGCAGGTGTTCCAGCACGTCGTGAACAAAGTTGCCCTTCTCCATGTTCCCAAAGCCCGCGTCGATGGACTGGGGCTTGACGCGATACGACACGAACCAGCATAGCGGGCAGGTGGAATAGGCCTCGATCTGCGAGGCGGACGTCAGGCGCGGCACGAGCGGCGCGTCCTCGCCCTCGCCATCGCGACGGCGCAGGACCAGATATGGCACGGCCTCGGCACTCAGATGCTGAGGGGCTTCACAGGTCACGCGCTCGCGCTTGAGGCCTTCGCCTGCCGCGGGATCGAAGTCCCTTACGATATCGCCCTCGCCCACGCGCGTGGGCTTAGCAGCATCAGCGGCCTCGGCATGCGCCCGCAACTCGGTCCACACGGCAGCCGGATAGCACTCGCGCGCCTGGCGATCGTGCGTCACGCGGGCGAGCGCAAGCGGGCCGCGCGCCGCCTGCATCGCGTGGCCAAAGCGCACGCGCAGCAAGGCCGCGGGCTCAAGCGTCACGCCCTCGCGACCAAGGCTCGCCGTCAGCGTGGCCAGCGGACCCTCCTCATGCGAGAGCGGATAGCTGTCCAGATCGACATCGGCAAACAGGACGGCATCATAGCTACCGGGGCGCAGGGCCGCCGCATCGGCAAGCGAAGTAAAGCGAACCTGGGCACGTGGCGCACGGTCAACCTCGTAGGTCTCGTAATCGTAGGCGGTGCTACGCTTGTCCACCTTGGTGCGAATGCCATCGAGCACGGGCACGGTCGCGGCCTGCGACACGTCGAGCGCGCGAGCATCGTTCATAAGGATGTCGATCGCGTGGCGCAGCAGGGCCACCTCCGCCTGGCGACGGGCCTGACCGTCGAGACCACCAAGCGCGCGATCGGGCAGTGCCTCGGCAACGGCAAGCATGGCCTTGAGCGCCGTCACGGGCTTGTCGCGCCACAGCGCCTGGAACACGTCCGAGACCACGCACGGCACGTTCTTAAACCAGTTCTCGTCGCTCGCCGCCTTGCGCGCGCCCCTCACCTGGCCCTGCACGCTCTGCAGCAGGCTCTTGACGCCCGCAGTGGTCTTGCTGCGCGACAGTCGCATGTTCTTATCGAAGGTTCGCGCGCTGGCGGCATCGGCGCCTGAAAGCGGACTGTAGATCCAGTCAGTAAGCTCCGGGGCGGGCCACCACTCGGTCTTGGAGGCGGTGCCCTCGTCGGCGGCCTTCATACGCTCGATCAGGTTGGCGAGCGCCGTAAACTGCCTACCTGCGATGGACTGGGAAAACGCCGTGAACTCAGTCGTCTCGGCCGCAATGTGACGCGCCGCCAAACGGGCAGCGAGTTCGCCGAACAGCTGGGGCGCCCGGGCGGACACCACGAGCACGCGCACGGGATCGGCGGGTGCGGAGGCGGCATCGTTGACCTTGGACTCCTCGTGCGCTTTCACCATCTTATCGATGACGTCCGCATAGACACGGGCACGGGCGTGGGGCCCGGCGACTTCCACAAAGGCAGGACGTGCGACGGACTTTGGAGCAGTCGCGGGAGCGCCGGCATCCTCATCCAGCGGTGCAACCTCAAACAGCACGCCGCAGGCATCAAGGGCCGTGGCCAGCTCCTCACGCATCGCCGCTTGCTCGCGGGCGAGCAGCACGACAACCTCTCCCCCGTTGTTTGCCACGGCGGACAGCAGCTCGAGCAGGCTATACGTAAATGACGTGACGCCGCGCACGCAAACGGCACGGGTGCACCCCGGCAGGCTATCGGCCAGGGCACCGGCCATCATGCCAGCCGCCTCGCAAGGCTCGACCATGCCTCGGCGGTCCAAACCGCTCGCATAGGCGCACAGAAGCTCGAACACACGGGCCTCGGCGTCGCTTTTGGGCTTTGGCTGGCAAACGTCGCCGCGGCAGCGTTCGTCGCCCGCCCCCGCCACGCCCGGCAACACATCGCGGGCCATACGCGCAAGCATGCGCACCGTGCCCTGGCTGCGCGAGAGCGGCTGCAGAGCAGCGTCGTCGCGGCGGTCGATCATGTCCGAGAACAGCATCTGGCGCTGAAGGTTATCCACAAAGCTGCGGCCATCGCCCATAAGCTCCCACAGCGAACGGAGCCACGACGAAGGGGTCTTGTAATCGATACCCAGTGAAATCCCAGCTTCCGCCGCATCATGACGGCACAGATCGAGCTCGGCAAACGTAGGCACCAGCAAAACGGCACGCCCGTGGCGGGCGACCAGGTCGGCGAGCAACGCCACCTCGGCATCGCTCAAGTCCGTACCGGTATTGGTGGTATAGATTCGAACAGGCATGGTCCTCCACTCAAACCGTTCGCAATAATCGATGCATCCATCCTACCCGCCCACGCGGACAGATTTGCCCCACGCCAACAGATTTCCTCCGTCCCCAAGGGATCAAAAAACCGCCCCCGAAGGGACGGTTCTGCGCAATTCGTTTGTTGCCGTTGGCCTACTCGCCATCCTCCAGCTTGATGAGGATCTTGCGATAGCCACCGTACTCGCCGTTGAGCGCCTTGGAAACACGACTCACCGTGGTGGACGAAGCGCCCGTGCGGGCCTGAACCTCAACATAGGGCTCGCCCTCATCCAGATAACGCGCGACCTGCAGACGCTGCGATAGATCGCAAATCTCGCGCGGCGTGCAGATATCGGTCAAAAACGCTTGGATATCTTTCTCGTCGTCCAAGAGGCTAAATGCGTGGACCAGCTGCTTGACATCAGGCTTGTCAAACATGTTCTCGATATTCATCGATCACCGCCAAACCCGCCAAAAGGCATCGAAGTTGATACTAACATCGGGCATCGTTCGCCCGTTCTATGCAATAGGGCAACGCCTGTGGCTTTTGCCCGTAGCAGTGTAGCACACCACCAAACTAAAGCGACAAGACTCTCTGTCAGCGGCGCGTTTTTCAGGACGAACGCCGTTTAGAAACCGAATGTGCACGTAAGCTCCACGAATATTTGAGACAATGGGCGTCCAAACACCGCGGCGTGCCCGCGCAACCATCCAAGTCGCCACCGCAAGCCGCTTCACGCGACGCCAGCAACCCCGGCGCAAGAAAGGATTCACGCCATGCGCTTTATGCTTAACTGGCTCTTCACCTCGATCGCCATCGCGATCGCCACGTTCCTCGTCCCCGGCATCCAACCCTTCGGCTTTGCCGAGGCCTGGGTCTGCTTTGCCTTTGTGGGGCTGTTCCTCAACATCGTCGATTCGTTCGTCAAACCGTTCCTCACGGTCATCTCGCTGCCGCTCACGATCATTACGCTCGGCATTTTCCAGCTCGTGCTCAACAGCTTTATGCTGGAGCTCGCCAGCTACCTGTCGGTCAACCTGTTGGGCGTCGGCATCTCCATCGCCGGCTTTGGCTCGGCCTTTATGGGCAGCATCCTAGTGTCCATCATGCGCAGTATCCTCGATAGTATTGCCGAAGAGTAGAACGCCCCCGACGCACAAACGCATCGGACCAAATCAAAGGCCGCCCATCGCAAAATGGGCGGCCTTCTAATTTGCCAAGTCTCAAAGGGCAAGAAAATCTACCATTCCCACCCTGCCCCCACATGGCAAGTGGGGTTAGATGATGTAGTCGTAGCCTTCGTTGGGGGCGACGAGCTGGTCGAGCGTCACGCCGTCGAGGTAATCGTTGATGAGCTTGTCCAGGTTCTTCCACACGTCGAGCGTGGGACACTTATCAGATCGCGAGCAACCCTTGCAGTCGCCATCCAGGCAGGCGACCGGCGCCAGACTGCCCTCGGTCAGGCGCAAGATTTCGCCCACCGTGTACTGCTCGGGCGGGCGCGTGAGCACATAGCCGCCACCCTTGCCGCGCATGCCCGAGAGCATGTTGGCGCGCACGAGCGTAGCCAAGATGTTCTCGAGATATTTCTCGGAAATCCCCTGTCGCGCCGCAATCTCTTTGAGCGGGATGCGACCGGCCGCCTGGTGCTCGGCCAGGTCAACCATAACGCGCAGGGCGTACCTGCCCTTAGTGGAAACCAACATATCTAGTGCTGCCTTTCGGTCTTTTAGTCCGTTGAAATTCTAGCCGAAAAATTGGCTTTGAAAATACCCGTTCCGGTCAAGATGGTTAATCGACTTGCAATAATCTTCTATTTCCTATTGCGTTACTAGGCTTTACTGTCTACTATGCTTGCCAGCAGCTAAACGAACAACCTATAAGGTTTATGGGTTTAGCTGCCATACGCACCGTGAAACCACACGGCATCCAGCAACTTGAACACTTTGGAGGTTCACCATGAGCAAGGTTTACACGTCCATCGATCAGCTTATCGGCCACACCCCGCTTCTGGAACTCACCCACTTTGAGGCCGACGAGGACCTCAAGGCCCGTGTGCTCGTCAAATTGGAATACTTCAACCCCGCCGGGTCCGTCAAAGACCGCGTCGCCAAGAACATGATTGACGAGGCCGAGAAGGCCGGCAAGCTCGTGCGCGGTGGCGACTACACCATCATCGAGCCCACGAGCGGCAACACCGGCGTCGGCATCGCCTCGGTGGCGGCGGCCCGCGGCTACAAGGTGATCATCACTATGCCCGAGACCATGTCCGTCGAGCGCCGCAAGCTGATGCAGGCATACGGTGCGCAGCTCGTGCTCACCGACGGCTCCAAGGGCATGAAGGGCGCTATCGCCAAGGCGGAGGAGCTGCAGAAGGAGACTCCCAACAGCATCATCGCCGGCCAGTTTGTGAACCCCGCGAACCCGGCCATTCACAAGGCCACGACTGGCCCCGAGATCTGGGACGACACCGACGGCAAGGTCGACATCTTCGTCGCCGGCGTTGGCACCGGCGGCACCGTGACCGGCGTGGGCGAGTTCCTCAAGGAGCAGAACCCCGAGATTAAGGTCGTCGCCGTCGAGCCCGCCACCTCCCCGGTGCTCTCCAAGGGCCAGGCAGGCCCGCACAAGATCCAGGGTATCGGCGCCGGCTTTGTGCCCGACGTCCTCGACACCCAGGTCTACGACGAGATCATCCCCGTCGAGAACGAGGACGCCTTTGCCACCGGCCGCGCCGTGGGCCACAAGGAGGGCGTGCTCGTGGGCATTTCGTCCGGTGCCGCCGTGTGGGCCGCACTGCAGCTGGCCAAGCGCCCCGAGAACGAGGGCAAGACCATCGTGGCGCTGCTCGCCGACACCGGCGAGCGCTACCTGTCCACGGCGCTCTTCCAGGACTAAGGGCCCGTCACTTGTCGATAGGCCCAAGGCACGCCGTTCTTCCCTCTCTTCTGGCAGCCTGAGCCCATCTCGTTAGGGTGTCCCACACGACGCCCGAACTTGCTACAATGTCTGCGGCGCGGAACCAGCCTCCCGCGCCGCTTTTCTTTTTTGGCCACATGCCACCAAGGAGAACCTCCCCATGCACAATAAGCGCGTGCTCGTCGCCATGAGCGGCGGCGTCGATTCCAGCGTGACCGCGTATCTGCTCAAAAGTCAGGGTTACGAATGTGTCGGTGCCACCATGCGCCTCACCTGCCCCGCACCCGATCCCGTCACGGGCATGAGTAAGGTCGACCGCGACATCGCCGACGCGAAGGCCGTCGCCGAGCGCCTAGGCATTCCGCACCATGCGCTCGACCTGCAGCAGACCTTCGACCACAGCGTTATCGAGCTCTTTGTGAACGCCTACCAGGAGGGGCTGACGCCCAATCCGTGCATTATCTGCAACCGCCACATTAAGTTTGGCGCGCTGCTCGATGCGGCGCTGGACATGGGCTGCGACTACATCGCAACGGGACATTACGCCAAAACAAGCCAGGCGGCAGACGGCACCTGGCAGCTACATCGCGGCGAAGATCCCAAAAAGGACCAGAGTTACTTTTTGTATTCGCTTACGCAGGAACGCCTGGCACACACGATCTTTCCGCTGGCAGGCCTAGACAAAGAGCGCGACGTGCGCCGCATAGCCGCCGAGCAGGGCTTTACCAACGCCAAGAAGGCCGAAAGCGAGGATATCTGTTTTATCCCGGACGGCGACTACGCGGGCTATATCGAGCGCCGCTGCGGACATGCCGTCGAGCCGGGCGACATCGTATGGCGCGACGGCAGCGTGGTCGGACGCCATAACGGCGCGCTGCGCTACACCATCGGTCAGCGCAAGGGTCTGGGCGTCGCGATGGCGCATCCCGTGTACGTAACGGGTGTCGATACCACCGACAACACCGTACATCTGGGTGAGGCAGAGGACCTGACGGCCACCGCGCTCACGGCCAACGACTGGATCTGGAGCGCCCCGGCCGAACGCATGGAGGCCGAGCTCGACGCCGGCGGCATTCGCGTGGGCGCCAAGTACCGCTACCGCCAAAAGGATCAGACGGCCACCCTCACGCGTGGCACCGATGGGCAAATGCTGCTGACTTTTGACGAGCCGCAGCGAGCTATCGCCCCCGGCCAGGCCGTCGTCATCTACCGTGGCGATGTCGTCTTGGGCGGCGGCACGGTGACCGGCGCACTTAAGTAGCCGCGGGTTTATCGCTGCACGTGTCGAAGTACCTCAACAGCGGCACCAACCTCGATTATGCGACGCTCGAGGCCGCGGCGGATGGCCTCGAGTCGACCCTCCGCCGTGGCCCATTCGCTCTGCGAAAGAATCTCGATCGCCTCATCAACAAATCCGTTGAGCCGCGATGAATCGAACCAATCGAGCGAATCCGCAAGCGCCAACTGGACGGAAGGGTCGGGCCCAAACGGCTTAGCGGAAAACCCAAACTCCCCAGCTGCGAGCACGACAGTTGGCACGTTATACCACAGACAGTTGCCGCTATCGAACAGCGGTGCAGGCCTTATCTCCAGGGTATCGACATTGCGGATGGTACCGAAGTTTCGCCAATGGCGATCGCTGTTGGCCAAAAGGGCATCGCAAACGATCATCTGCGACATAGACCTTCTCACGACAGCCTCGTCTGCTCCATGCTTACCAAGAAAGCGGCAGTACCGGTCGTACGTCGAGCTTCCTCGCTGGCCGCCAAGGGCGTTCTTAACGTAAACAGCCGGAACATATTCCTCGCGGCCGTCAAGAAAATCCTCGCACAAGCACACAGGGCCATCGAACATGCGCTCAACCGTGTAAGGAACAAACTCCCCCTTGGGAAGCAAGCGACGATGCAGAGCCGTTGCAACCGCCTCGTTAAAGGGACGCTGATCGTCCATCCCGCACCCTTTAGCCAAAACGCGAATGCCGTTTCGGATCATCCACGATTTAGGAAGCTCGCCCTCGGATGTGTTGTCGGGATTTTTAAGACCGATACCTTCCAGCCAACCCGAGCGCTCTTCGGGCGCCGATCGCTCAAAATCATTCTCGAAGTAATTGAGGTTTCGCCATTCGAGCCCGTCGCATTCTGCCGGCCGCAGCCAATAGCAATCCGAAAGCGAGAGACCCAGACACTGAACCGGCACCTCAACGCCGTTGACAATTCCCAGCTCGCGGTAGCGCGAGATAAGCCCAGGGCGAACATCGGGCACCGACCGATGCCCCCACCACGCGTTGAGCTCCCGCTTATTCACCGTTGGAGAAGAGCTCGAGCATGTGCCAAACGGCATTCGTTGCGCATCGAGGACCTCGGCGATTTCGAAGGGAAACTCGCGCGTCGGATCAAATGAGACATGAGCGACCTCATGGTCGGCCGACATCAGCGTAAACTTGCGCCCCACATCGACCGCAGGACGGCGTCCACGTTTGCGGACCTTTTGATAAGCGAGCGCAGAATCATACTCAACCATCTTCCGTCCGCCCACAATATCGCACGCGAGCGTTCCCGATGCGGCAAGTTGAGATATGCGGGCTTTCGTAACGCCCAACAGGCGGGCAGCATCACCCATAGACAAGTACTCAAACGTATCCATACACCGCATCACCTCGTTAAGTAATTTACACGTTTAGTTAATAGATTACAGACATCATAATGCTAAACGACCCAAAGCGAAAAAAGGCCCGAGAAATCGGGCCTTAGCGATTGGTCAGCCGAGTCGCAAGCTGCTCCCCTAGCGCTGAACGTAGGCGCGGACCAGCTCGTAGGTGTTACGCACGCCGTCGATGTGGCTGCGCTCATAGTTGTGGCTCGCATACACGCCGGGGCCGATCAGGCCGTGGCGAATGTCATAGCCGGCCGAGAGCGTGGCCTCGACGTCCGAACCGTAATGCGGATACACGTCGATGGCATAGTCGAGCTCAAGCTCGCGCGCGATGTTGGACAGTGCACTCACCAGGTCGTAGTTGTACGGACCGCCCGAATCCTTGGCGCAAATCGACACCATGCGCTCGGTGCAACCCAGATCGTCGCCCACGCAGCCCATGTCAACGCTGATCATCTCGCGCGTATCGGCCGGCACGAAGGCGCCGCCGTGGCCGACCTCCTCGTACACGGTAAAGAGCAGTGACACCCTGCGCGAGAGCGTCACCTCGCCAGCGGCGACGGCACGCGCCAAGCCCAGCAGAATCGACGCGGACAGTTTGTCGTCCAAGAAGCGACTCTTGATGTAGCCGCTCTCCGTCACCGTGGTGCGCGGATCCATAGCGATGATGTCACCAGTCTGAATGCCCAGCTCAAGTACGTCGTCCTTGCTGTCGACATTCTCATCGAGCAGGATCTCCATGTTCTTCTCGATGGTCTTGACCGGCTCATCGGCCACATGCGCCGAAGGCTCGGTGTTGAGAACCACACCCGTGTAGACATTGCCATCGCGCGTGTAAACGGTGCAGTTCTCGCCATCGGCCGTAGACCACTGATGCCCGCCGAGCGTCGTGGGACGCAAGCGACCATTGTCCTTGATGGAGCGCACCATGGCGCCCAGGGTATCGACATGGCTCGCCAATACGAGCGGCTCGCCCTCGCCACCAAGCTCAACAAGCACATTGCCCTTATTGGAGCGCTCGGGGCCAAAGCCCATATCGCGCAGGGTCTCCATCAGATAATCAGTCGCCGCACGGGTATAGCCCGTAGGCGAAGCAATCGAGGTAAGCGCCTTCAACTGGTCAGTAATAAAACCAAGCGTAGAATCCATTTGGGACACCATCCACAACTCCAAAGTCAACATCCCGTAATCAGTAAAAGCCCCAACAACGATACCATCACGCACAAATATTTACCCAGCGAGATGACCCATCGAGCTCTTCCGAACAGCGCCCGCCACGACAACGAGCCGGCGGGCCCCGCCCGTTAGCCCCAGAATCTTTCCGCAGGACAGAAGGAGGCCCCGCCGCACGTAGTGCGCAGCGGGGCCTCCGACATGTCCGAGGACGATTCTGGGGCTAACGGGCGGGGCCCGCCGAACCAGGTTAGGCAGCCGGGCAGATCTTCTTGAAGAGCTCGATGACGTCGTCGAGCGTCGCCTCGCGCGGGTTGCCCGGGAAGCAGGCGTCAGCCATGGCGTCCTTGGCCAGGACCTCGATCTCGTCGGCCTTCATGGCCTCGCAGACATGCGGGATGTTCACGTCGGCGGAGAGCTGCTTGACGGCGGCGATGGCGGCGTCGGCAGCCTCGTCGGTGCTCATGCCCGTGGTGTCAACACCCATGGCAACGGCAACCTTGGCCAGGCGCTCAGCGCAAACCGGCTTGTTGAACTCCATGGCGATCGGCAGCAGCATGGCGCAAGCGACGCCGTGCGGGGTGTCGTAGTGAGCGGACAGGGTGTGAGCCATGGCGTGGTCGATGCCCAGGCCAACGTTGGAGAAGCCCATGCCGGCGACATACTGACCAAGAGCCATGCCCTCACGGCCGGAGCCGGGCTGGCCGGACTTGGCCTCGGCGACGGAGTCGCGCAGGTTCTCGCTGATCAGCTTGATAGCCTCAAAGTGGAACATGTCGGAGAGCTCCCAGGCGCCCTTGGTGGTGTAGCCCTCGATGGCGTGGGTCAGAGCGTCCATGCCAGTGGAAGCGGTAAGGCCGGCGGGCATGGAGGCCATCATGTCAGGGTCGACGACGGCGACCTCGGGGGCGTCGTTGGTGTCGACGCACACGAACTTGCGGACCTTCTCGGGGTCGGTGATGACGTAGTTGATGGTCACCTCGGCAGCGGTACCGGCGGTCGTCGGCACGGCGATGGTGAATACGGCGTGGTTCTTAGTGGGAGCAACGCCCTCGAGGCTGCGGACATCGGCGAACTCGGGGTTGTTGATGATGATGCCGATAGCCTTGGCGGTATCCATGGAGGAGCCACCACCAATGGTCACGATAGCGTCAGCCTCGGCGGCCTTGAAGGCCTCAACGCCGTCCTTGACGTTCTGGATAGTGGGGTTGGGCTTGATCTCGGAGTAGAGGCTCCAAGCGATGCCGGCGGCGTCGAGCTCGTCGGTCACCTTAGCGGTAACGCCAAACTTGACCAGATCGGGGTCGGAACAGACGAAGATCTTCTTGTAGCCGCGACGCTGGAGCTCGCCGGGGATCTCCTTGATGGCGCCGGAACCATGATAAGAGATGGTGTTGAGAACGAAACGATTAGCCATTGATAGCCTCCCATCGTGTGCGGGGCACCCATTACGCCCCGCGCTACAAGTTCCATCCTAACGCTTTTGAAACAAAAAACGCGTGAGAACGTCAAAAGTGTTAAAGCGTTTCAACATAATAACGGAGCCCCAGTCCTTCCCTCCCGACAGCAGCGAAGGCTAGATTATAGGAGCAATCGCCCAAAGAATACGACCAACTCAGTCTATAAATTGTTTCTGTTTTAGCAATATATGTTTGACAATACGTTTATAAAAGGATACTTTATAGTAAATAAAATGCATGCAGCAAATAGCGTCATTCATTTTGTTAGAAATTGCCCATGCGGTTATTGCAGCTGCATGTACCGCAACGTACAGCGCAATTCTCCGCACGAAGTAGAAGACGGTTCCAATTCGATCGAGGCGATGACGCGTGATGGCTACTGGTCCCAAATCGAGCAAGACGGCTACAAACGAATATCGAATCTCAATTGAAGGTAATCCTTATCCGCATACTCTGGCTCTCATCAACCCAGCGGGAGACAACCTCAACATCAAAAGACATGGGTTCACGGGTCCACTAGGACAGCTATCGAGTCTTAAATATACCGTTTATGACGATGCGAATGAAAAACTCTTCACTGTCGTCGACGGTGGCTTTAGCAACATGCCCAGGGTTGCGCTCATCATCGAACACAAGGAAGTTGCGGTGTTCGATTATGGTCTAAACAGACTTGAGATGAAGTGCGTAACGAACATACCGAATTACGCAATAAAAGGTAACTTCCTATTTGGAGATTACGATATATTCAGCCAACAGGAAGTGAAGCTATCTTCAGTTATCGTCCTTCAATGTGATAAACAATCGTGCTTTAGCATACAGGTTTTGGATAAAGCCGAATTAGCCGCCGCAATTGGAATACCTACAGCCATTGCCCTTCTTAGGGCTCGGATTGAAGAGCATCTCGAATAAATCGCAAAAAGCAGTTCGTAACAACATTCAGGAGCTAGATAGTTTTTCTGGCTCCTGAATGTTGTTACGAACATGCACCTTAGCGCTTAAGACTCGTGGTCTGCCAGTCAGCTACGATGCGGACCCATTTCCTGTGCAAGTCGCGTTCGCGATCGATAAACATGATGGCAAACGCGATAAACAGCAGCATGCTCGCCACCGCAATGGCGTGCAGCCCCATGCGCTCGATGCACCAGTTGCCCAGCACGGCGCCAAACACAAAGGTGAAGATCACGCCAAAGTACAGCAGGCCGTTTTCCAAAAAGCCGCGCTTGTGGGTGATGATGTAATCGTCCACGTTTTGCAGTGCGTTGCGCAAGTTGCCGATGCACATGGTCGTGGCGATGCCGTGTCCATGAATCTTGCGGAAACTCTCGACCTGCATACCGCAGGCAAACGAGGTAAGGCAGTTGGCGAGCAGGTTGAAATCGCCACCGGGAATAAAACTCACGCCCAGCAAGATGACGGCTTCAAAGAACACCGTCACCTGGCGCCAGTGAATCACGCTGCCAAAACGCTCGTGTACCAGGTCGGCAAGCATAATGCCCACGGCAAACGACACCACAGGGAAGAAGTAGCGCCCCGCAAGTGCCCAATTGCCCTCCGAGATGCTCACGCCCACAAGCAGGATGTTGCCCGTCTGCGCGTTTGCGAAAACATGGTCGCGCCCAATGTACGAATACACATCCATAAAGCCGCCGGCGAGCGCCAGGATAATGCCCAGTTCGATGGACTCCGATATCTGTTTGGCACGCTGCATCGTCGTGCATCCTCCTTGTTGACGACTCTCTCGTGCGTTGGCGGAAACATAGCCGCCGTTCATACTGTAACCCATTGACAACATGGCGTGCGCGCGAGACGGCCCCTTCGACACGGGGATACACAGTCTGGAAACAAACGGCATCCGCATCGACACGCCGATCCGCCAGCCCATGTACTCCACCAGTCTTTTTAGCCCCGTCCCAAAAAGACTGGTTACAATTACGTGCAGCATACAAACACCGGGAGGGATCGTGGCAAAAAAGCCTCAGCACGCTCAGAATAACCAGCGCAGTCAGCAGGGCAAACAGGGCCAGCAGCAAAAGCGCGGCGGCAAGGCCCAGGGCGGCCACGCCGCTCATACCCCGGCAGCGCCCGCCCGTCCCTGGCGCCCGGGCCGCGATAAGTTCCTCCCCGTCAGCCGCGCCGATATGGACGCGCGCGGTTGGGACCAGTGTGACTTCGTCTACATCTGCGGCGACGCCTACGTGGACCACCCTAGCTTTGGTATGGCCATCATCAGCCGCGTACTCGACGCGCACGGCTACAAAGTGGGCATCATCTGCCAACCCGACTGGACCGATCCCGCCAGCATCACCGTGCTCGGTGAGCCGCGCCTGGGCTTTTTGGTCAGTGCCGGCAACATGGACTCCATGGTCAACCACTATTCGGTGACCAAGCACCGCCGCCACACCGACGCCTATACCCCCGGCGGCGAGGAAGGTCACCGCCCCAACCGTGCCGTCACGGTCTACGGCAATCTCATCCGTCAGACGTTCAAGGACGCCCCCATCATCATCGGTGGCATCGAGGCGAGCCTGCGCCGCCTGGCCCACTACGACTACTGGCAGGACAAGCTCAAGCGCTCGGTGCTGCTCGACTCGGGCGCCGACATCCTCATCTACGGCATGGGCGAGCACGCGATTGTCGAGATCGCCGACGCGCTCGACGCGGGGCTGCCCGTCGATCAGATCACCTATATCAACGGCACCGTTTACCGCACGGGTTCGCTCGACGAGGTCTACGACTACGACCTGCTGCCCAGCTGGGACGACCTTGCCGCTGACAAGCTCAACTACGCCCGCAGCTTTAACGTGCAGCAGCAAAATATGGACCCCATCACCGGGCATCGTCTGGTAGAGCCCTACCCCAACAGCGTCTATGTGGTGCAGAACCCACCGTCGGCCACGCTCACCACCGACGAGATGGACGAGGTGGCCGAACTCCCCTACGCACGCGATTGGCATCCCGATTACGACGCAGCGGGCGGCGTGCCAGCTTTTGCCGAGATCAAGTTTTCAATCAGCTCCAACCGCGGGTGCTTTGGTGAGTGCTCGTTTTGCGCGCTGACCTTCCACCAGGGCCGCGTGCTGCAGATGCGCAGCCACGACTCGATCATGCGCGAGGCCGAGCTGCTCACACACGACCCCGAGTTTAAGGGCTACATCAACGATGTGGGCGGACCGACGGCCAACTTTAGCCGCCCGGCCTGCGACAAGCAGCTCAAACATGGCGTGTGCAAGAACAAGCGCTGCCTATGGCCGAGCGTGTGCAAGAACATGGTGGTCGACGAGAGCGGCTACACGCAGCTGCTGCGCGACCTGCGCCAGCTGCCGGGCGTCAAGAAGGTCTTCGTCCGCAGCGGCATCCGTTTTGACTACACCATGGCCGATGCCTCGGACGAGTTTTTGCGCGAGCTGCTGGAGCACCATGTCTCGGGCCAGCTACGCGTGGCGCCCGAGCATGTGAGCGACGCGGTGCTCTCCGTGATGGGCAAGCCGAGCCGCGCCGTCTACGATGCGTTCTGTCGCAAATTTGAGCGCTTGAACCGCGAATACGGACTCAAGCAGTACGTAGTGCCGTATCTGATCTCGAGCCACCCCGGCTCGACGATGAAGGAAGCCGTGGACCTTGCCGAAGCCGTGCGCGACATGGGCTACATGCCCGAGCAGGTGCAGGACTTCTACCCCACCCCGTCCACCATGTCGACCTGCATGTACTACACCGGCGTGGACCCGCGCACCATGAAGCCGATCTATGTAGCGCGCGACCCGCACGAGAAGGCCATGCAGCGCGCGCTCATCCAGTATCGCAAGCCCGAGAACTACAAGCTCGTGCGCGAGGCGCTGGAAAAAGCCGGGCGTCGTGACCTGATCGGCTACACCAAGCATTGCCTGATCCGTCCCGTACCGCCGCGCCCGGGCGAGACGTCTGCTGGCGGTGGGCATGGCACCGGCAAGAAGGGCGGCAAGCCGCACGGTGACGCCGGCGCTGGCAAGGGGCCTAAGGGCAGCAAGGGTCACGGCGGCATGTCGCGCGCGCAGAACACCGCAGGCCGCAACCGCGCAGCTCAGGGGCGTCAGGGTGCCAACGGAGGCGGTCGCCGCAACTAGCGAAGTGGTGCACTCGCTGCGTCCATCCCACACGCTTGGCGCAGCGAGCGCATTGCCTCCACCAGGATCACGCCGGCGATCGCGACCGTGATTATCACGTCGAGCGGCGTGTTCACAAACCACAGCAGGCCCATGAGATACGACCCGGCATTAAAGGCAAAGTGCAGCAGGATCGTGTAACGGAGCTTTCCGGTGGTCACGAGCACCCAGCCAAAGACCAGACCGGCGGCGCCGGCGTAGCAGCCCTGCACCCAGTTCATATGCATAAAGCCGAAGATTGCCGCCTGCAGCACAATCGCCGCGGCGATGCCCCAGGTACTCGGGGCCGCCCAGGGCACCATGGCGCCGTCTTGCGCGTTCGCGCGGCGCCGGCGTTTCCAGAGCGGACGGCACTGCGGGTTAAACGCTCGGAGCGAAAACTCAAAAATGATACCGCGCACCAGCAGTTCCTCGCAAAACGGAGCGCCGAGCACCGTGGTCAGGACGGCCAGATAGCTCGTGTCGCCCATGCCCGTCTCCTCGACAAGCTCGCTGTAATCGGCCGCCGCCTCGGGCAACAGCGACAGCACGGCGTCGGTCACGTAGCCAACGACCACCTGCAGGGCAAGGCCGATCACGATAACGCAGGCGATGCGCCTCCATGCTTTGCCTGCTCCCCCGCCAAGCGGGCGCTCGCCCTGCCAGCGCACCATAAACGAGCGCGGCCACAGATAACGCCACCACAGCAGCGCCATCAAAAACGATACCGTCTGCGCGACGGCCTGAAGCAATTGAATGTCGAGGTCATCGATTGAAAAACCCATGAACACCGATGCGACGCCAAGGGCGGAGAACAAAACGACGCTCAGGGCTATATCGGCAGCGACGACGCCAAAACAGGCAAGCGCCCAAATCATCGCATTGAGCATGCCAACCTCCTCAAAACCGTTCCCTAGTTCTACCACAACTCGGCAGAGAGCTGATCCCATGGGGATGGAGGAAAACGGATCACTTATTGATGAGAATCAGGCGCAGTGCCAAAGGCCCCGTTGGGCGAAATGTCGAACGGAAAGGTGCCGCAGCGATTAAACGCGGCGATAAACATGCGGATGGCGTTGGACGGTGTGGTGCCCACGAGCTGGGTTGCCGCCGCGAAGGCCGCCTTTTCCTCGGGCAAGACCTTCGCGACAACCGGGGTCATGTGTTCTGCCATGGCGCTTCCTTTTTGAAACGACGGTGGTGCGGATAGATGCGGGCCACGCGGCTGGGCGACGGGCTGTGAAGGCAACCCGATTGGCCCGCATCTGGAGTTTGTTTCTGCGGCGTTGGTATTACTTGGTATTCCTAAGTATTACCCCGCAGATAGAATACCACAGCCGACCCCATGGGGACGGAGGAAAACGGATCATTTTGTTGCTGAATTAGTATTTAGAGCGTGATGATGTCAGAGATATCGAGAGCCTGAGCGTCGGCGGCATCGTGCGTGGCGAGCAGCAGCATGCGACCGTCGAGCAAGTCGAGCACGACCTCGGCGCATGCGTCGCGCGCAGCGGTATCTAGACCGGTAAAGGGCTCGTCCAGAATCACCGCATCGCCTGGGCACAGCAGGGCGCGGGCAATCTCGACGCGACGGCGTTGCCCGCCCGAAAGCTCGGCCATGCACGCATTCACATCGATTCCCGGCACCAGCAGGCGCAGCAATGCCGCGGCGCTCGAAGCATCCGCACGCGCATCGGCGCACACCAGCACGTTATCCAGCGCCGAGGCGGACTCGACCAAGCGCGCGTCCTGAAACACCATCGAGCACGGCGCGCACTCCCCCGCTGCCAACGAAAGCAGCGTCGACTTGCCCATGCCCGAAGCACCCATCACACAGATACGCCCGCCCGCGGGCACGTTGAGCACCAGACCGTCGAGCGCCGGCGCCCAGGGCGCACAATCGCCCGCAGCAAGCGCAAGCTCCGCCGCAACCCCGCCGCCAGCAGAACCGCCCGCACGCCCGTGCAAGCCGCGTCCATGCGACAGCACCGCCGCACGCCACGCCGCTGGCCCCGAAGCCCGCAGCAGCCACACCAGCACGCGCTCGCATGCCCACGAAGCCATAACAACCAGCACGGTCCAGGCCAGCAAATCGGCAGTCTCAATCAAAAGCTTCGCCTGATAGATGCGCTCGCCCACGGTGCCCGTCGCCATGCCGATCAGCTCCGCCGCCACACCGGCCTTCCAGCTCATGCCAATCACGGCGCGGGCACACGAAAGCACAAACGGCAGGACTTCGCGCCAGGTGTGGGCACAAAACAGTCGCCAGCCCCGCACGCCATGCAGACGAAACATCTGCTCCAGCGGTTTATCCGCTTGCATCAAGCCCTCGACCAACGAAAAATACACGCCCGGCAGAGCCATCAAAAAGACCGCTGCAATGCTCACGCGCGCCGACCCCAACCAAATGAGCAGCAGGACCACCACGCAGGCAACCGGTGTCGCCTTAACAAACGAAAGCGCCGGCGCCACCAAGCGGGCAAACGTCAGCGATCGCACCGAGACTCCCGCCAGTACGCCGCCGCACACCGCGGCAAGCGCCAGCCCGCCCAAGATACGCGCACCCGAGCCTGCCAGAATCGCCCATGTGCTGGCATCGCATACCAGTCGCAGCAACGCCACCACGACGGCGCCCGGCCCCGGCAAAATCAACGGCTGCGCCACCAGCGCCGCCACCAGCATCCACGCGGCAAGCCAAAAGGCGGCGACGGCACCTGCTGCCGCCACCGCCTTCATACGCTCTGTCATTTGTCGAGCAAACGCACGCACGGGCTACTCCAAGTAGTAGAAATCGTCAGCCGGAAGTTTACCACCCACGGCGCTCGCGTCCGCGTCGGACAGCACCTGCAGATACCCGCTAAGCGCCGCCTTCATATCCTTGCCCGTCTGGCAGACAAGCATGCACCCGGGAATCGCCTTCTCGGCGATCTTGGCGTTGTCCACGATGCCGGCATCGGCCACGGCCTGCGCCCAGTCTGCCGGCGCCGCATTGACAGCCTTAACGCTCGCCGCATGGCAGCTCAAGAACTCCGCCACGGCCTCGGGATGTTCCTCGGCAAAGGCACGGCGCACCACGGTCACGCCCGTCAGCAAACGGGAGTCCGTGTCACCCGCCAGTTCGTCCCACGCATCGGTCAGGCTCACCGGCGCCGACAGCTTGCCTTCGCTCTTGGCGATGGCAGCGGTCTTGAACGGCTCCGGCAGCACGCCCACGGCAGACGAATCGGCAAGCAGGGCCGACAGCACCTCGGTGGGCTCGCTCTTAAACTCGAGCGTCACCTGGCCGGTCAGGCCTGCGCGCTCCAGCAGGTAGTTCATGACGTACTCCGGCGTGGTGCCCTTGCCCGTCATATAGACGGTATGGCCCGCCAGATCGCCAAACGAGGCCACACTCGCGTCGCCCGTCACCACATTCAGCACGCCCAGCGTGTTGATGTCGATGACCTGCACCGCGCCCTCGGTCTTGTTGTAGAGCACACTCGCCACGTTGGCGGGCACCAGGGCAATGTCGATATCGCCCTGAATGACCTTGGGCACAATCTCATCGGCGGCAGTATTGATCGCAAAGTCGAACTCATTGTCCGTCTCGCCATCGGCCGCCCGGTCCATAAACTGCACCAGACCAATCGAGGTTGGCCCCTTGAGCGAGGCGACGTGCACCTCGACCGGCTCTGCGGCAGCACCGGCGCCGTCCGTGGCAGCCGAGCCCGCGGCGGACCCGGCACCGGCACCCCCGCCGCCACAGCCCGCGAGCGCAAGTGACAGGGCGCCCGCGGCGAGCGCCGAGGCAAACCCCCGGCGCGACATTTCAAAATCAAACGCGCGCATCGCTAGCACGTCCCCTCGTTAGGCATCGTCCATGCGTGATGATCGGTATGCAGCAATTCCTCGGCCAGCGGCGAGGGCGGCGCACCCAAGAACTCGCGATAGCATACCTGAACATCGGGGTTCTCGTGCGAGAAGCGAATGTCGGCCGCCGCATCGAGGCCCCAGAGCACCTGGCCGCGCTCTTCCGCCAGCTCGCAGCCGTCATGGATGGGCTGGCCGCCGCCACCGACGCAGCCGCCCGGGCACGCCATGACCTCAACGAAGTCATAGCTCACGCGGCCGGCGCGAATCGCGTCGAGCAGGCGGGCGGCGTTGCCCAGCCCGTGCGCCACGGCGACGCGCACCTTGGTGCCATCGATATCGGCCACGGCTTCCTTCCAGCCGTCCAGGCCACGCACGTCGGTAAAGAAGTCGGCGTCGGGATTCTCGCCCGTCACCAGGTAATAGGCCGAGCGCACGGCGGCCTCCATCACGCCGCCCGTGGCGCCAAAGATCACACCTGCGCCCGTGCCAAAGCCCAGCGGCGTATCGAGCGGCTCCTCGACCAGCGTATCAACGCTCACGTGGCTCGCGCGGATCATGCGCACCATCTCGCGTACCGTCAGCGCAACGTCAACGTCGGGCGTACCGTCCTCGCCCATCATGCTCGGCAGCGCACACTCGGCCTTCTTGGCCGTGCACGGCATAACGGACACCACGAACAGACGCTCGGGCTCCACGCCCAGCACCTTGGCGTAGTAGGTCTTGGCGATGGCGCCGAACATCTGCTGCGGCGACTTTGACGTGGACAGGCTGTCGACAAACTCGGGGTAACGTGCCTTCACAAAGCGCACCCAGCCCGGGCAGCAGCTCGTGAACATGGGCCAGCCGCGGCTATAGCCCTCGCCCTTGGCGGCGGCGCCCAGGCGCTCGATCAGCTCGGAGCCCTCCTCCATAATGGTGAGGTCGGCCGAGAAATCGGTATCGAACACGTACTCAAAGCCCACGCGGCGCAGCGCGCAGGCCAGGCGCTCAACGGTGGCCTCCTCACGCGGAATGCCAAGCTCCTCGCCCCAAGCGCTACGCACGGCCGGCGCAATCTGCACCAGCACGATCTTATTGGGATCGGCGAGAGCGTCGAACACGGTCTCGGTGTCGTCGCGCTCGCGCAGCGCGCCCGTCGGGCAATGCGTGATGCACTGGCCGCATGCGACGCAATCGGTCTTGCCGATCGGCGCACGCCCGCGGGTGCCCACGGCGGTATGCGTGGCGCGGTTGGTCAGGTCCCAAATCCCCAGGCCCTGGACGCTCTCGCACACCTTGATGCAGCGCATGCATTTAATGCACTTGTCGTTGTCGCGAATGATGGGAAGGTCGAAGTCCCACGCCTCGCGCGCCAGGTGCTTTTGATACGGCAGATAGAAAATGCCCAGGTCGTTGGCAATCGTCTGCAGGTTGCAGTTGCCGCTGCGCACGCAGCTCGCGCACTGCGCGTCGTGCTGCGACAGGAGCAGCTGAACGTTAGTGCGACGGGCCTCGCGCGCCTTGGGGCTGTTGGTGTAGACCACCATGCCGTCGAGCACGTAGTTGTTGCAGGCGGCAACCAGTTGGTCGCAGCCCTCAACCTCGACCACGCACACGCGGCAGCCGCCGATCTCGTTCAGATCGCGCAGATAGCACAGGGTGGGAATCTGGATACCGACGGACTTGGCTGCGTCCAGGATCGTGGTGTGCTCGGGCACCACGACTTCGCAGTTATCGATAATGAGCCTGACCATGTTGTGCGCTCCGTTTTCGGTGTTGTCGCTGACGGTGGTTTTGTTGGGCTCTACCATTCCAAGTTCCTCCCTCCGCGGAACGCGCCAAAGCCAAAGTGATCGCAACGCAGGCAGCGGCTCGCCTCCTGGCGCGCCTCCTGCTCGGTAAGACCTTGCTCGACCAGATTCCAATCGTGGATACGCTCGCCGGCCTCACGCTCGCCCAGCTCGCAGCGGCCGCACTCGTGCTTGCCCTTAAACTGGACGGTCGGCAGCTCGACTTCGAGTTTGATCTTATGATCAAAGCCCAGATAACGGTCAATATTTGCCGAGGCCACGCGGCCGGCGTTGATGGCGCGGATAACGGTGGCGGGGCCGGTCTGACAGTCGCCGCCGCTAAAGAGGCCATCGAAGTTGGGCACGGCGCCGTCCGAGTCGGTGATGACGCAGCCCCACTTGCAGGCGATACCCATGTCCTCAAACGGCTTGGAATCGATGTCCTGGCCAATGGCCACGAACACGCGCTCGCAGGGAATGACGCGCTCGGGCGTCGCGGCGGCACGCGGGGCCGGACGACCGCGACGGGGCTCGCCGATAATCTGCGGCTGCACGCGCAGGCCGCTCACGCGACCGTCCTCGCCCGTCTCGATGGCGAGCGGCGCCGTCAGCTCCAGCACCTCGCAGCCCTCGGCCTGGGCACCGGCAATCTCGGCGTCCTGAGCCGTCATATCGCAGATGCGGCGGCGGTAGACGATGCTCACCTTTTCGGCACCGCAGCGCACGGCAGAGCGAGCCACGTCCATGGCCACGTTGCCGCCGCCGATGACGCACACGCGCTGGCCGCTCAGGTCGGGCAGCTCGTCGTCACCGATGGCGCGCAGCATCTTGACGGCCGACTCCACGCCGGGCGCCTCTTCGCCCGGAAGGCCGAGCTTCTTGTCGCTATGGGCACCGATGGCCAGGTAGACGGCATCGAACTCGTCACGCAGGCGGGCAAGCTCCTCGCCGTTGACGGAGTGATCGAGCTCAACGTCGATGCCGGCGCTCAAGATCCAGTCAATCTCGGCCTGCAGGCGCTCACGCGGCAGACGATAACTGGGGATACCGTAGCGTAGCATGCCACCCAGGTGGTGACGCTGCTCAAAAATCGTCACCTTATGGCCCATCACGGCCAGATAATAGGCGCAGGAGAGGCCAGCCGGGCCGCCGCCGACCACAGCGACACGCTTGCCGGTATTGTCCACGACATGCGGCTTGTGGTCGTTGAGGTCACTATGCTCGACGGCAAAACGCTTGAGGGCGAGGATGTTCATGGGGTCGTCGACCATGCCGCGGCGGCAATGCATCTCGCAGGGATGCTCGCACACCAAGCCGCAGACGAGCGGCAGTGGGTTGTTCTTGCGGATGACCTTGACGGCGTCGGCATACCGGCCTGCCTCGACGAGCGAGATGTACCCGGGGATGTCGACGTGCGCCGGGCAGCCCGAGACGCACGGAACGCGCGCCTCGCGATCAAAGCCGCAGGAATGCTCGCGGATGTGGTGCTCAAAGTCGTCGCGGAAGCCGCGAATGGCGGTGAGCGCCATGGCACCAGCCTCGTAGCCGATGGCGCAATCGCTCGAAAGATAGATGGTGCGGGCCGTACGCTCGATGAGGTTGAGCGTGGAATCGCCGGCGCGTCCTTCGAGCACGTCGGCGAGCAGGTCGCTCAGCGCGCTCAGGCCCACACGACAGGGTGTGCACTTGCCGCAGCTCTGGGTGGAGCACAGGTTGACGAGCGCCGCCGTAAACTCGACGGGGCACGGGGCAAGCGAGCTCACCGCCAGACGACGTCCAAGCGCATCATGCAGGTCGTCCATAACGGCCTGGGCGTGGCTGCGCTCCATTACATGCAGTCGTGCCATAAGATCCCCTCTCACATGGCAGCCCGGAGGCGAGGCCGGGCGAAAATGCTACATGCAACACACTGGCCTAATAAGTTGTTTGGCAACAACACAGTTCGGCAGGCGGTATAAAACGCGGCCCTCAGCGGTGCTAAACACCTTTACCGCAGATAAATGCCATATTTGATAAAACGCGTTACCAAATGACAATGCCCCGCCCACGCAATCACGTGGACGGGGCATTGCTCATGGTATGCGGCCAGCGACCCTGTTGCTTTTACTTAAGCTCGGGCCAGAAGTCCTTGTTGGCCTCGATCATGTCGTCGAGAACCTCCTTGGCGACCTTCATCGAAGGCACGGTCTTGTTGAGCGTAAAGGCCTTGAGCGCCTTCTCGTAAGAACCCTCGATCGTGGCCTCGACCACGAGCTTCTCGGAGTTCAGCTGCTGCATCATAAGACCCTGCTGGAACAGCGGAATGTTGTCGCGGCTGATGACCTCAGGGCCGTTCTTGCCAATGTAGGCAGGCAGCTCGACCATGGCGTCGTAGGGCATGTTGGGGATAGCGCCCTTGTTCTCGCAAATGACCAGGAAGCGCTGCTTGGTATCGTTCTTCAGAGCGATAGCCAGGTCGGCAATCCAGTCGCCGTGGCTGCCCGCATAGAACGTGCTCTCGTCGATCTCGCCGGTCTTCTCGTAGTGGTCGATGCCGTCGAAGAGGTTCTTCTCGCGCGTCTCCTCAACCTCATTCGCACGGGTGCGCTCGGGGTTGGAATGCTCGACGAACTCCTTCTGCTGCAGGTAGTAGTTCAGATACGTGTTAGGCAGGTACTCCGGGAAGCACTCCATGATCTCGTACTCGCCCTTCCAGACGTAGTACCAGCTGCCCTTGGTGTGGCGGTTCTGCTCGGGGTGCTCGTCAGTGGCCTCCTCGGGCTTCTTGGACATCAGCGAGCCCATGCCCTTGAGGTACGAATCGGGCAGCAGAATCTCGTGCTCCTTGATGTACTCGCGCAGCTGCGGGAGCACCTCCTCGCCCTTGTGGCGAATCGAGGTGAACCAGCCAAAGTGGTTGAGGCCAAAGTAATCGTACTCGACATCCTTCTTGTCGATATCGAGTGCGGCGCAAACCACGTCGATGATCGCGATCGGCATGTCGCAGATGTTGATGATGCGAGCGTTGGGACGCAGCACACGGCAGCCCTCGGAGACGATGGCAGCAGGGTTGGAGTAGTTGAGAATCCAGTAGTCCTTCTTGGCGTACTTCTCGACGTCATCGATCAGCTCGACCATGGGGAAGATGGTGCGCATGCCGTAGGCAAGGCCGCCGCAACCGCAGGTCTCCTGACCCACGCAGCCGTGACGCAGCGGAATCTTCTCGTCCTGCTCGCGCATGGCATAGCCGCCCACGCGCATCTGGGCAAACACGAAGCTCGCGTCGGTAAAAGCCGTCTTTTTGTCGGTGGTCACCGTGAGCTTGATGTCCAGGCCGAGGTCCTCGTGCAGAATCCAGTCCACGAGCACGCCGATCTTGCGCTGGCGCTCCTCGTTGATGTCGTACAGACGAATCTCGTCAACGTCGAGCTCGTCCTTGCGCAGGGCAATGGACTTGACGATGCCGGGGGTAAAGGTGGATCCGCCACCACACAGAGTAATGATCATTGTTTACTGCTCCTTCTCAATTGCGTTTTCGACCTTGTCGCGCATCTCGGCGACCTTCATGCCAAAGATGATCTGGATATTGTTGCCGTTGCGGTTGATGCCGCTGTTGGGCACGTGGTTGATGAGGTTCTCATCGATGAGGTCCGGGTTCTTAACGTTCACGCGAAGACGTGTAAAGCAGTTCTCGAGCTCCTCGATGTTGTCCTTGCCGCCAAGACCTGCGACCAGGTCGGCAATACCTGCATCGACGCCCTCTGCGGGGGCCGCGGCAACAGCGCCCTGCTTCACCGCGACAGACGCGGCGGCCTCGCCCTCGGCAACGGACTCAGCAAGCTCGGACTCTTCCTCGCGACCAGGCGTGTGGAGGTTGAGCTTCTTGATAAGGAAGGTGAAGAGGAAGAAGTACAGAGCGGCGTTGACGACTCCGAGCACGAGCATCATCGGCCAGTTGGTCTTATCGACACCAAGAACCAGGTTGGAAACCACGATGTTGATGATGCCGCCTGCCGTCGAAGCGGGCACGGAGAGGACCTTGAGCAGGACCAGGAAGATACCGGAAAGAACCGAGTGAACGACAAAGAGCACGGGAGCGGCAAAGACAAAGAGGAAGTCCATGGGCTCGGTGACACAGGAGAGCACGGCGGTGATGATCAGCGGGATGATAACGGCCTTGGTCTTATCCTTGTTCCCCTTGTAAGCGGTGAAGATAAAGGCGAGACCGATACCGATGTAGGGCCACAGGTTGTTGAAGGTGTAGCTGTTGAAGTAGGTGCTATCAGAGAAGGGCTGGCCCGTCATTGCCATCTCGGCGACACGGATGGGATAGGCGCCGGCGATAACCTGATCACCCAGCGTCAGGGTGCCACCCACATCGGAGAACTGGAACGGGGTGTAGATGAGGTGGTGCAGACCGGTGGGAACGAGCAGCTTGTTGAGCATGCCGTAGATGAACAGACCGATGTTGCCCGACTCCTTAATGATGCCGGCAACGGAGGAGATGGCACCCTGAACCGGAGGCCAAACGATGCAGAAGCCAGCGCCCATGATCCAGGAGATGATGATCATGATCAGGAACGGGAAGCGAACGCCCGAGAACATCGAAAGAGCAATGGGGAACTGCTTGTTCGAGTACTTGTTGAACACGGCACCGGTGATGCAACCAAGAATGATGCCGCCAAACACGCCGGTATCGAGCACCTGAATGCCCATAACGGTGCTCTGGCCGGTTCCGGTAAGACCGAGCATGCCGCTCGCTTCGGCAAGAGCGCCGGTGGCGTTGAGCACGATGTTGTTAGCCTGCAGGAACAGGAAGAACGACATCAGGGCGATCAGCGAAGCATGGCCCTTGTTCTTCTTTGCCATGGCGCCGGCGATGCCCACGCAGAACAGAATCGAGAGATTGTTGATGATAAACATCAGCGACTGATAGACAACGGCGCCCACAAGCTGGAACGGACCGGAGCCCAGTACGGGGATCAAGGCGCAAATGGTCTTGTTGGTCAGAATAATGCCCACGATGAGCAGAATGCCGGCAACCGAGAGATACATCATCGGCTGAACGATCGACTTCGCGAACACCTCCAACGGCGCTTTGAAATTGAACTTCTTTTTTGCGGTCATAGCGGTACTCCCCTTCCTTTTCCGCAAATTAAGACAGATGTGCCCTGGACAAGGCCATAAGCCCTGCCTCATATCAATCGATGTGTGGGCACGTTATGCCTAGAGACCAGGTTCTCCAAGCAGGTTAACAATGTGGTAAGCGAGATAACTCTTCTCGGCATTGGTAACGACAACGTTATAGGTAGACGACAAGTGGGCGGCTATGGCGTCCGCGCACGAGAATGCGCACGGGTACACCGTTTCATCGATTCGGAACAGCGCGTCACCATTGATTTGCCCGGCCGCAGGATCGAGCGCTCGCTGCGCGAAAAACTGCAGGTGACGAACGAAACGTTCGTAAGGCAGCGAGGTGTCATCGAGGGTCGTGGCATAGCGCTCGGAAACAATCGCGAGCACGTCGCGAACAAGCTGGACCGAGATGATGAGACGGTCGGAGCGTTGCGGCATGGTGGCGTTGACGATATGCAGCGTAATAAAACCCTGCTCTTCTTCGCTCATCTGGAAGCCCATATACTCCTTGACAATCTGCAGCGCACGGCCCGCAAGCGCATACTCCTTGCGATAGAACTGCTGGATCTCGAGCAGCAACGGATTCTCGCAGGAGACGCCCTTGCGCTCGCGCTCCAAAGCAAGGCTGATATGGTCTGCAAGAGCAATGAGAATCTTGTCGTTGACATCAACATTGAGCTCTCGACGGAGCATCTGAACAATGTCCTCGGCAATCACGAGGTTGACGGTGGGAATGGACTCCAAAAGATGTGCCAAGCGGTCAATCGTACGCGAATCCTGAGAAGTGCCCTCCTGCAGCGCATAGGTCTTTTCGACCGATGCTTCATCGATAGCGTCGCCGGCATGACGGCCAAAGCAGAGGCCTCGACCGATGACAATAAGCTCGGAGCCATCGTCCGAAGTGACCATTGCGACGTTATTGTTGAAAACTCGCTTGATAACCACGGTACCCACCACAAGAATTTACTCGGAAAGCCAGACGACAGGCTCTTTAACAGCAACAGGGCCGGAAGCATGCTCACGAAGAGTCGAGTTCTCCGAACGCTCGCATACAATAACGAAGACCGTGGGATCGAAGCCGGCGGCGCGGACCGCGTCAAAATCGACCTCAACGAGGGGCTGGCCCGCGTCGACATGGTCACCCTGGGCAACAAGCGCATGGAAGCCCTTGCCCTCAAGTTTAACAGTGTCGATTCCGATATGCAGCATCACCTGAGCAGAGCTGTCGTCGGACATGATGCCCAGTGCATGCTCGGTCGGGAACAGCGCCGCGACGGTACCGGAAACAGGAGCGCACACCGTTCCCTCTTGGGGAACCACGGCAACGCCATCGCCCACGGCACGGCTGCTAAAAGCGGGGTCATTGGTATTTTCTAGATGAACAAGCTCGCCGGAAACGGGAGCGAGGATTTCGAACTCGGAAGCTGCAGTCTTCTGCTCATCCGAACCGCCCATCAGGCGAGAAAAGAAACCCATGGTGGCATGTCCCTTCATAAATATAGCCCAACCAAAATCAAGCGAATGCATCCATAGAGACACACCCGTTCAAAGACTTTGGTTAGGCCCACGTCCGAGGGACTCGGTAACCTTCCGCATTTCTTTTTACGGGACCTATTGTAGATAAGCCCAAAGCCAGAACAATCATTATGACCGGTGAACGGTATTTATTCTCCGATAAACGGTATTTAGGCAGCACTTGGGGACGATTCTTGTTTGGTGCATTGGGGACAGGTTACTTTGCACCAAAAAGGGCCCCGAGCATAGTCTGCTCGGGGCCCAAACTCATCTCGCCTTACCGCGCAACGCGTATGCTACTTGCGCTTGCCGCCGCCGTCGCCGGGGCGACGGGAGCTGCCACCGCGCTTGCCGCCACGGCTGTTGCCATAGCTGCCACGATTATCGCGACCGCCGGCACGGCCGCCGCGGGAGCCGGCCTGGTTGCCGCCACGCCCGCCACGATAGCCGCCACGACGCTCATCGCGGGTGTCGTCGTAGTTGCGCCAGTCATCGCGACGATCGCGGCTGGCACGCGGGTCGCGACAATCGCGCGACTCATTCGAACGACCGGCGCCGCTGCGGCCACCGTTGCCACGAGCGCCCTCGCGACGCTCACCACCGCGGCCGCCCTCGCGGCCTCCGCGCTCGTCAAAGCGCTTGCCGCCGCGGGACTCGCCGCCGCGGGTACCACGCTCGTCACCCGAACCACGGCCTTCGCCGCCGCGACGCTCATCGCGCCCGCCGCGCTCGCCATCGCGACCGGAGCGACGACGGTCACCCGAGCCGCGCTTGCCGCCGCGCGAACCACGGCCCTCGTCCTCGCGCTCAACACGACGACGACCGCCACGGTCCTCGTCCTCACGGCGACGGCGGTGTGCCTCGCCCTGGAACTGCTTGGCACGACGCTCGGCACGGTTGCCGCGCGGTCCCTGCTCAACAGCACCGGCCCGCTCCTCGGCAGCTACCTCGCGGGCCACGCTCTCCACAGCCTCGTCCACGCGAGCCTGAACGCCCTCGCGCACGCGGGTCTTGCCGCCGCGCTTGGGACGGCTCGGACGCTCGCCGTCGCCGCGACGCTCATCGCGACCGCGGTTGGAACGACCGGCCACATCGCCGTAATCGTCGCCGTTGCGCTTGCCGTCGCGACGCGCTTGCTCGAGTTTCTTCTTGCTCTTGGACTTGCCGCGCTTGGTCTTCTTCTTCACCTTAAAGGCGGCAGGATCGCGCTCGGGGTCAACGGCGGGCGGGTTGGGACCCACGTGCAGGTCGCCCGCTTCGTAAATATCGGCCGTCTTGTCCATGAGTTTCTCGATCTCGTAGAACTCGTCCACGTCCTGCTCGGTCACAAACGTAATGGCCCAGCCCAGCTCGCCGGCGCGGCCCGTACGGCCAATGCGGTGGATATAGTCAGTCGGCTCGGCCGGCACGTCAAAATTCACAACGTAGCGCACGTCGCTAATGTCGATGCCGCGGGCGAGCACGTCGGTTGCCACCAGCACGTCGACGGTGCCGTCGCGGAAGGCCGAAAGGGCACGCTCGCGCTGGGCCTGGCTGCGGTTGCCGTGAATCGCGGCGGCCTTGATGCCCTTACGCTCCAGACGACGGCAGCAGCTGTCGGCGCGATGCTTGGTACGCATAAAGACGATGGTGCGCTCCGGACCCTCCTTCTTGAGGAACTCGGACAGCAAGTTGTTCTTGGCCTCGATGGACACCGGGAACACAAACTGGTCGACGGTGTCGGCGGTCGATGTGGCGGGCGCGATCTCCACGCGGGCCGGGTCGCTCACCAGGTCGGTGATCTCACCCACGGCCTCCTCGTCGAGCGTCGCCGAGAACAGCAGCGTCTGGCGCTCGGCCGGCGTCTCGCGCACAATGCGGCGGACGGCGGGCAAAAAGCCCATGTCGAGCATGCGGTCGGCCTCGTCGAGCACCAGGACCTTGACCTCGTCCAGGTGGCAAGCGCCCTGCTCGATCAGATCGACCAGACGGCCCGGCGTGGCAACCAGGATATCGCAACCGTACTTAAGTGCCGCGGTCTGCGGCTTGTAGCTCACGCCGCCCACGACAGTCACGGCAACGTGGCCCGTGACGTCGGCGATTTTGCTCGCGACCTCGTCGATCTGCTGGGCAAGCTCGCGCGTAGGGGTGATGACGAGCATCACGGGGCCACGGCCGTTGCCCTCGGGCTTCTTGGCACCGCGACGGCGGTTGCGGCCGCCGCGCTCACGCACGGGTTTGGGCGGAGCGATGTGCTCCAGATTGTTCATGGTCGGCAGCAAAAAGGCGGCCGTCTTGCCGGTGCCGGTCTGAGCGGCGGCAAGCAGGTCGCGGCCTTCGAGCACCACAGGGATCGAGCCGGCCTGCACGGGCGTCGGCGCCGTGTAGCCCAGGTTCTCGATGGCACGAAGCATCTCGTCGGAAAGGCCCAGCTCGTCAAAGGCGGGCAGGCTCTCGGTAGCGGACTCGACGGCCTGGGCAGCATTGGCCTCATCGGCGGCATCGAAGGCAGCCTGGGTCATGGCCTCACGGGTCTCGTCCAGGATCTCGGCGTCGGTGACGTCGGATACAGAATTACGCATATGTTGTTGTTCCTTATCTGCACGCGCAATGGACACGGCATGCGGCCGCGCGGGCGTGCTTGGTAGTGCGCTAATACATACAAAAACAGGTGCGCACAGAGAGGACGTTGCTCAGCACGCTGGCGATCGCTTTGGCAGCCCTATCACGCGCCGTCCAGACGCAGCAGCTCTAAGCGATGGAGCAGATTCGCCGCCGGTTAGTATACCCGCACTCCGTATGCCCCCACGTAAACCACAGATGACGAGGCGGACGGGGCGGACCTGGGCCAATTGTCTCAATCTGTAACAGATACTCAGCAAAAACCGGTCCAGCTGTTATAGATCGAGACAAACTCAAACCTCGCAAAACAAAATCTCGATCTATAACAATTAGAGGTCATTTTCCCTGCTAGATGTTACAGATTGAGATGTTTGGCAGGGACTGCCAACGATTGAGCAGCCGCCCTCATCTGTAATGAAAAGTCATACATTCCAACTATTACTAGACACCCCCAGGGGGTATGGGTGTATAGTATCGGTTGGTTAACAATTCCAACACTAAACTACAGAAAGGAGAAGCCATGGCTCAAGATAAATTCGATGTGGGTGGCATGACGTGCGCCGCCTGCCAGGCGCACGTAGACCGCGCCGTGAGCAAGCTCGACGGCGTCGAGAGCGTCGCGGTCAATCTGCTCGCCGGCTCTATGCTGGTGGACTACGACCCTGCGCAGGTCTCCCCCGACGATATCTGCACCGCCGTCGACCGCGCTGGCTACTCGGCCTCACCCGTCAGCACGGGCACCGACGCCGCCCAAAGCGGCAGTACGCAAGCCAGGTCCGGCGCCGCCCATATGGAGTCGCCGACCAAAAAGTTGGAGGCCGCCGCCTCTGCCATGCGCACCCGCCTCATCGTCTCAATCGTCTTCCTCATCCCGCTGTTCTACATAGGCATGGGGCACATGCTCGGTTGGCCACTGCCCGGCGTCTTCACCGACCACACCCACAGCATGACGCTCGCCCTCACCGAGCTCGTCTTGCTCATCCCCATCGTCTACGTCAACGACGCGTACTTTATCAACGGCTTCAAGTCGCTCGCGCACGGCGCGCCCACCATGGACGCCCTCATCGCCGTCGGCACCACCGCTTCCATTGCCTGGTCGCTCTACGCCATGTTCATCATGGCCGACCAGCTAGCCGCAGGTCAGGTGCACGAGGCCATGATGACGGGCATGGACAACCTCTATTTTGAGAGCGCGGGCACGATTCTGTCGCTCGTCACCGTGGGCAAATACCTCGAGACGCGCAGCAAGTCCAAGACCGGCGGCGCCATCGAGGCGCTCATCGACTTGGCGCCCAAGACCGCGACCGTCGTTGCCGATGACAGCACCGAGACCACGGTGGACGTCGACAGTATCCTTCCCGGCCAGGTCCTGCGCGTGCGCCCCGGCGAGTCTATCCCCGTCGACGGCGTGGTACTCGAGGGCGCGTCGGCCGTGGACGAGAGTGCGCTCACCGGCGAGTCCATCCCCGTGGAAAAGACCGCCGGCGACACCGTCAACGCCGCCACCGTCAACCGCACCGGTTCGTTTACCTTCCGTGCCACACGCGTGGGCGCCGACACGTCGCTTGCCAAAATCATCCAGCTCGTCGAGGACGCCAACGCCACCAAGGCGCCCATCGCCCGCCTGGCCGACAAGGTCGCCGGCGTGTTTGTGCCCGTGGTGTTCGTGATCTCGGCCGTGACCTTTGCGGTATGGATGGCGCTGACCGGCAGCATAAACGAGGCGCTCACCTCCGCCGTGGCCGTGTTGGTGATCAGCTGCCCGTGCGCACTCGGCCTGGCCACGCCCGTCGCCATTATGGTGGGCACCGGCAAGGGCGCCGAGATGGGCATTCTGTTTAAGAGCGCCGAGGCGCTGGAGAATCTGCGCAACGTGGGCACCGTGGTGCTCGATAAGACCGGCACCGTCACCCGCGGCAAGCCGGCCGTGACCGACATTGTGGTTGCCGTGCGCGCCGACGGCTCGCCCGCCATGAGCGAAAAGTCGCTGCTCAAGCTGGCCGCCGCGTTGGAGCGCTCGAGCGAGCACCCGCTGGCCGAGGCGATTATGGCCGAGTGCGAGGCACGCGGAATTGTCGCGCGCATGGTCGAGGACTTTGCCGCCGTGCCCGGTCGTGGCGTAACGGCGCGCGAGGGGCAGAATGTCATCGCCGCCGGCAACGTACGCCTGATGAACGAGTTGGGCGTTACCGTGCCCGCGGGTCTTACCGAGCAATTTGCCGCCGAGGGCAAAACACCGCTGTTCTTTGCCAAGAACGGCGAGCTTGTCGGCACCATCGCCGTGGCTGACGAGGTCAAAGAGACGAGCGCCGGGGCCATCGCCGCGCTCCGCAAGCTCGGCGTCGACGTGCGCATGCTCACCGGCGACAACCGCGTGACGGCCGAGGCTATCGCCCGCCGCGTGGGACTCACCAGCGAACAGGTCATCGCCGACGTCCTCCCCGCCGACAAGGAACGCCACGTGCGCGAACTGCAGGATGCGGGCGGCAAGGTCGCCATGGTGGGCGACGGCATCAACGACTCCCCCGCCCTGGCGCGCGCCGACGTGGGCCTTGCGACCGGCACCGGCGCCGACATCGCCAAGGAGGGCGCCGACGTGGTACTCATGCGCAGCGACCTCATGGATGTTGCGCGCGCCATCGAGCTTTCGCGCGCCACGATCCGCAACATCAAGCAGGACCTGTTCTGGGCGCTGTTCTACAACGGCATCGGCATTCCGCTGGCGGCAGGCGTGTTCTTCCCCCTCACCGGTTGGCAGCTCTCGCCGATGTTCGGCGCCGCGGCCATGAGCCTGTCGAGCGTGTGCGTCGTAAGCAATGCGCTGCGCCTACGAACCTTTAAGCCTAAAGTGGCAAAATAGGTTCACCCTTAAGTCCATTTAGAACGGGTTTTCCAGGTGCCCGAGATTGACCTGAAAGAGGAGCGACGCGTACTTTGGTACGCGAGCGACGGCTTGAAGGCCAAGGTCGGGTGCCTGGGAAAGCCGACACAACAGAGAGGAATACCGATGCGATACACAATCAAGACTTCCGGCCTCATGTGCGGCCACTGCGACGCCACCGTCGAGACGGCGTTGCTCAACGTTGCCGGCGTGACCGACGCCGACGCCGATCACGAGACCCAGACCGTCCAGGTTGAGTGCGCCGACACCGTGACCGCCGAGCAGCTCGCTGCCGCCGTCGAGGGCGCCGGCGAGAAGTTCCACGCCCTGTCCGTGACCGCCGCGTAGCAGCTACCAGAAGCATTCGACCCCATCGACCAGAAACGAGGACCCGCCATGATGGCAGACCATAAATCGGTGACCCGCATGCTCAAGACGGCACGCGGTCAGATCGACGGCATCCTGCGGATGGTCGATGAGGACCGCTACTGCGTCGATATTTCTACGCAGCTCATGGCCACACAGGCGCTCCTCGCGCGCATCAACGCCGACGTGCTCAAGGCGCATATCGAAGGCTGCGTGACTTCGGCAATCGAATCGGGCGACGAGGAGCTCAAGGCCGCCAAGCTTGCCGAGATTGAACGCGTCGTCGACAAGCTCTCCAAGTAATTGGGGCATTGGGAACAATCTTCTTTGCACCGTCTTGGTGTTCTGGGGACAGGTATGCTTGCACCACACTGGCGCAGATTAACCTGTCCCCCTTGCTCTAAATCGGGTATAAAGGCGTGCAGTATATCGAACGAAAGGCAATTCGCATGAATGACTTTATGAAGGGTCGCAACGGCGCCGATGAGCTCACCGTCGTGTTGGGCTTCGCAGGCATTATCATCGCGATGATCGGGTCGATGGCCCGTATCCAGTGGCTCAGCTGGATCGCCATCGCCGTGATCGCGCTCGGCGTGCTGCGCGGTCTGTCCAAAAACATCGACGCGCGCCGCAAGGAGAACGATGCCTTTGTCACGGCGACCGCAAACGTCCCCGGCCTAGGTAAGTTCGTCGCCAGCTTGGGTGGCGGCGCCGCGGCTGCCAACGCCTCGCGCGCGGCCGGCACCAGCAAGGAAGACTTTGAGCGCGCCAAGCGAACGGCCAAGAAGATGTGGAAGGGCCGCAAGACCACGGCCTACCTTAAGTGCCCTAACTGCGGTCAGATGCTGTCCGTCCCCAAGGGCAAGGGCAAGATCCGCGTCACCTGCCCCAAGTGCCATGCCAAGATGGAGACGCGCTCCTAGCCGCCATACCATGGGACAAATAAAAGCCGAGGTCTCGCACTGGGACCTCGGCTTTTTCTAATTATGACAAAAGGATTGCCCCCCTTGTCGCATCGCCATATCGCGCGCTTACGCCACACCGTCGCGGGCCAGCTCCTCAGCCAGCGCTTCGGCAGGCATGGCCATAATCGCGTCGAGCTCGGCGTCCACCTCGGGAATACGCTTCACCTTGAGCTTGCGTACCAGATCACCGCGACACATCACATGCGTCGGCTCACGCAGAGCGCACAGGTCATCGAGCGGATTCTTGCGCGTCACCAGGATATCGGCGGCCTTGCCGCACTCGATCGTACCGGTCTCGCCGCCCAGCCCCAGCAGCTCGGCGTTGACTTGCGTAGCCGTATGCAGCGCGAAGGCGTTGCTCACACCGACATACTTGGCAAAATAGGCAACCTCACGCCACATGTCGTACTGCGTCACGAACGGGCAGCTTGAGTCCGTGCCCAGGCCCACCTTAATGCCAGCTTCCAGTGCGGCACGGGCGCTCTCGATGATGCCCGAGCACACGATGTCGCCGTTCTTCTTTTGTGTATCGGTCGAATGGGTCTTTTCCGGGTCGAGCAATACAAACGGCAGCGCCGGGCTGATCGTGCAGGTCACGCTCGGCGCGCGTCCCTCGAGCTGTGTGCCCGCGGCGCCGCGATACAGCTCCAGGATCTCGGGCGTCATCGGGGCACCGTGCTCGATCGTGTCGACCCCGGCCTCAAGCGCGGCCTTCACGCCCTCGGTGCTCTCGACATGAGCCATAACCGGCAGACCCACCTCGTGCGCCGCCTTGCACGCCGCCGCGGCAACCTCCACCGGCATACGCAGCACGCCCGGCTCGCCCACCTCGGTCGCATCGAACACACCGCCCGTTACGAACAGCTTAATGACGTCGGCGCCGCGCGCATACAGGTCTCGCACCTGCTCGGCTGCCTCGACGGGGCTGTTGGCCACCTGGGCGAACAAGCCCGCGCCATGGCCGCCCGGCACCGTGACGCCCGTTCCCGGCGCTACCAGGCGCGGACCCTGATACTTGCCGGCGTCGATAGCGTCGCGCACGGCAATGTCGGCAAACAGCGGGTCGCCCGCGCCGCGCACTGTGGTCACGCCGCTTGCCAGCTGCTGCTGGGCACTGCCCTTGAGGATGCAGCGCACGATGGCACGGCCCACGGGATTATCGAGTTTCTTCATCAGCGCTCCCGCATCGCCGGCCGAGACAGGCTTGCCCGAGCCGCACAGGTGCACGTGCATATTGATGAGACCGGGCATGAGGTACGCGCCGGCCAGGTCGATGACCTCGGCACCTGCAGGCGCCTGCGCCACAGCACTCGGCCCCATCCAGGTGATGACACCGCGCTCAACAGTCACGGCCATATCGGGTTGCGGCTCCATATGCTCCGAGCCATCCAAAACGGTCGCATTGATAAACAACGTGGGACGATCAGCAGACGCCATATCGAGCTCCTCCCCCTTAGAAACTTCAACATTTGTCCATTATTACCCAGTTCGGCAGGATTGCTGCGGACATATCGGTTAACGGAGAAAGGAGGAGATGCGGAGAATGGAATGCGTTGCAGCCCCATCCCAGCGACATCCGGGAAATGTCTAGATCTGTAACAGGTGAACCGTCTTTAACCTTCCAAATGTTACAGATCGAGATCTTTCGGCACCGCGTCCAACCTTTGTCTCAATCTGTAACAGATAGACAGGTTTTCGGCCTCTAGATGTTACAGATTGAGATCTTTTAGCGGTAGCCAACCTTCCGTCTCAATCTGTAACAGTTACGAGGCCAAACGGTCCCTTGTTGTTACAGATTGAGACAAACTCGGCAGGAACAACCACCTCCGCGTCAGTTGCACCCCTTAGCGCCCATACCACTGGCGCTTCCATCCCTCAGCCAAATCGGCCCACTGCGGAATGCCCGCCAGTCTCATCTTTTCAGCCAGCTTCCCCGGATTCTTGAGCTCATCAAACGTAAACCTCAGTACTTTATATCCGAGCATCGTCAGATGGGACTCTCGCTGACGTTCTGCCACGAATGGGTCGACCGACTCCCAATCCCCACCATCCTGCAGGGTATACTTTCCCTTCCCGTCGAGCTCGCCGATGACACATGTCCCGTCCTCGAGTCTCCAGAAATAATCGACCCGAAACACCTGGCTCGGATCGAGCGGGTCGCGAAACTCCACCTGCAGCTCCGGAACCGGAAAGCCGCACGCAATAAAGAACGCCCGAAAACGAGACTCGCCGCCGTTTTCGGACAGCCCGTCCACATATGACGCGATCACCTGCGCTCTGCGATACCCGCGCCTGCCCTCGCAATCGGCGCGGAGGCGCTCGCACAAATCCCCACGTGATACACCTTTCGCCCGCAGTGCAGAATCGGCAATCGCCAACCCGTAGGAGAACGGCGCACGCAGCAGGCAATCCTCCACCGTGCGCCAAAACGACGTCACCCGCACGCCATCAACGCGCTCGAGCGCGCCCGCCATCTGTGGACGCAACAACCTGCACCCGCTGCTCAACGTCACTGAACAACCCGTCTTAACAAGAAAGCGCGGCCCGAGCAGATCATTCGGCACCTCCAGACCCCACAAAAGTGCCGCGTCATAACCCCAAAACGCCCAATCGGGATGAAACTCCGCAAGCCCTTTGATGGTACGCAGCGCTCGCTCTGCCGGTGTCAACGTATCCCAATCATGCTGAAAACAGAACAGGTACGGCTCGGGCTCCGCAATATCGTCGGTTCCAACATGGCGTCGCAACCACATGAGCTCGGTATTGTCATGCGTTGCGAGCAGCGCACCTTGCTCGGTCGCCTCCGTGAGCCGCGCGAGCATCCTGTTCCGCGCCAACGTGTTGCGAGTCGTATGCTTGTGTTTGAAAACGGTATTAGACACTTCCATCACCACCACGTCAGACAAAAGGACCATCGTCACCGTTGCCTCCGCTGAAAAATGTCTTGATCTGTAACAGGAAGACAGTCTTTGAGCCTCTAGTTGTTACAGATCGAGATTTTCAGTCGTGCGTCCAACCTTTGTCTCAATCTGTAACAGATAGGTCGAGTTTTGGCCTGTAGATGTTACAGATTGAGACATCCCCCCAACCAGGTGCCAAACGTCTCGGTCTGTAACAGTTAGACGTTCTCCAGGCCCCAAACGTTACAGATTTAGACAAACCAGCGGCGCCCAAGCGTTCGTCTCGATCTGTAACAGATAGACCGGTTTTTTGTCCCTAAACGTTACAGATTGAGACAAAGTCAGGGCAGCAGGCGACACCAGCCACATCCCCTACTCCCACTCCTGCTCGTAGATGTTGAGGGACTTCACGTACCGCCCCTGGGCGCCCATGATGTCGCGGACCAGGCGTAAAAAGAAGCTGATGCGCGAGGTGTCGAAACCGTCCTCTAAATCCTCGGGATGCACCGCGCCCGGCCCGTCGACCGCCGTGTCGTTCAGGCGCGCAATGTCATATAGGTAGAGCTGTCCCGCCGCAAGCCAGACATCGTCGACGCAGGCGAGGCGCACCGCAATCGCGCCGTCGCTCCAGTGCTCCTTTTGCACGATATGTGGGTCGTAGACGTCAAAGCGACGGTCGGTGCGCGCGTCCTTCAGCGCGACCATACCAGTCGCAGGATCCTTGTCCAAAATGCCAAAGCGCGAGAAATACTGTGTGTCGTGCACTTGCTCGAGCCGCTTGAGCGAGGCAGGCGAAAGCGATGCCGGCGGCTCGTCAACATATAGCTCGAGCAGCGTCTTGCCATGGCGATAGGGGCGCTCAAACAGCAGCCAATCGGTAAACGCCATGTTGTAGGCCATGATTTCGTTTTGAGAAGGTTCCTCGCAATAGCTGAGCCACGGATCGACGATAATCTCGAACTGCTCGCGCGCCGGCTCCAGAAACTGAAACTTCCGCAGCATCCAAAAATGGGCCATGTCGGCAATATCGTTGCCGACGGCTTCGGACAGCTGCACTCGATCTAAAGCGTGGTCAGTCATGGCATCCTCCTCAAACTGATGAACCTCAATTTGAGCTTACGAGGAGGGTGGGCAGCCACGACTAGCGCGGGCAAAATAGGCCTCCGGCTGCAAACCAGATGCTGACCAAACACTTGACGAAAAGCTTGACCGAAAATGCACACCGCAACAAAACAGCAGGTAAACATAGACAGCCAACTCGCCCTTTTGAGCCAGATGCCCGCAGCCACCACAGAAACAACAGGTGGCCACAGCCCAAGAAGTCGGCAAATGAGCACCCACACGTCGACAAACGAGCAAATCGCTCGCAAAGAGTGTCCCCAACGACTAGACAAAAATGACCAGTCATTGGGGACGTTCTTAAATGACTACTTTACAGCTCCAGCGCGTCTGCGACTTCGGCAGCGCAGGCCAGGGCATCGGCCATGGCGTTCACCACGAGCGAGCTGCCGTTGCGGGCATCACCCGCCACATACACCGGCGCGGCATCCGCGGCGACACCCTCCGTGCGAGCCGCGAGGTGCGAGCCCTCGGCAGCCATCACCGGCAGCGGACGACCAGCGGTGGCAACAGACACGCCAACGGCGTCGAACACACCGTGCTCCGGGCCCGTAAAGCCGCAGGCGATGAGCACCAGCTGCGCCGGCACCTCGCGCTCGGAACCCGCGATGCGCTCGGGCTTTCCCGCCGACCAGTCCAGATCGACCACGCGCAGACCCGCAGCCGCACCCTTCTTGTCCAGCAGCACCTCGAGCGTATCCACGCCCCAGGCACGCATCTCACCACCCATCGCAGCGATAGCCTCCTGCTGGCCGTAGTCGGTCTTCTTAACGTTGGGCCACTGCGGCCAGGGGTTGCTTGCCGCGCGCTTATCGGGCGCAGCCGGCAAGAACTCAAACTGGCGCACGCTGCGCGCACCCTGGCGCACCGCGGTACCTACGCAGTCGTTGCCCGTATCGCCACCGCCAATGACCACGACGTCCAAGCCGCGCGCGTTCACCGCGGGCTCGCCGCCGTCGAGCACCGAGACGGTCGAAGCCGTCAGGTAGTCCACGGCATACACCACGCCGGGAGCATCCACGTTCGCAGCCGAAAGCCCACGCGGAGCGCGGGCACCAGCAGCCACCACGACGGCGTCAAAGCCATTGAGCTTGGCCGCCACCGCAGGGTCATTCACATCAGCACCCAGCTCAAACACAATACCCAGCTCGCGCATAAGTGCCACGCGACGCTCGACCACGGACTTCTCGAGCTTCATGTTGGGAATGCCGTACATGAGCAGACCGCCCGGGCGGTCGTCGCGCTCAAACACCGTCACGCGGGCGCCGCGACGCGCAAGCTCCCATGCAGCCACCAGACCAGCCGGTCCAGAACCAACCACGGCAACCGTGGGTGCGCCCTCCCCTGCCGGCTCAAAGCGACGCGGACCGCCGTTGGCCCACTCATGGTCGCTGATCGCACGCTCGTTGTCGTGAATCGTCGTGGGCTGGCCGTCGACCGAGCCCAGGTTGCACGCGGCCTCGCACAGTGCCGGGCACACGCGACTCGTAAACTCAGGCATGGGCGAGGTGAGCGACAGACGCTCGGCAGCCTCGTCCCAGCGGCCGCGGTACACCAGCTCGTTCCACTCGGGAATCAGGTTATGCAGCGGGCAACCGCTCGGACGTGCCTTGCCAAAGCTCGCGCCCATCTGGCAAAATGCCACGCCGCACATCATGCAGCGGCTCGCCTGGGCGCGGCGCGCGTCGTCGTCGAGCTCCACGTACAGCGGGTCGAAATCGTGACTGCGCTCCTCCACGGGACGAAGCTCGTGGGCCACGCGATCGATATCAAGAAAAGCACCGGGCTTACCCATGGCACTTACGCCTCCTTTTTGGTCGAAGCAGCAGGGCTGGCAACCACGGGCGCAGTGCCCGCCGCACCACCCGCGACATCAAAGCGAGTGACATCCGCGGCACTCGCGCGACCGGTCACGATGTCAAACGCCAACTCCTCGGCCTGCGCATGCGTCTTGCCGGCAGCCTCGCCCGCGGCGACAATCGCCAGCACGCGCTCGTACTCGGTCGGAATGACCTTCACAAAGTGCTTGCTCATCGAGTCGAAGCTATAGAGCAGCTTAATGCCGCGCGGGCTCTGCGTCGCGTCCACGTGCTCCTGGATGAGTTCTCGAATCTGCGCCAGCTCGCCGGCCGTCGGGGCCTTGAGCTCAACGCTCTCGTGGTTCACACGGGCATCGAGCGTGCCGTACTGGTCAAAGACATAGGCCACGCCACCCGTCATGCCGGCGGCGAAGTTCTGCCCGACCTCGCCCAGGACGAGCGCCAGACCACCCGTCATGTACTCGCAGCCATGGTTGCCGCAGCCCTCGACCACCACGGTGGCACCGGAGTTGCGCACACCAAAGCGCTGGCCGGCAAGACCGTTAATGAAGCCGCGGCCGCTCGTGGCACCAAAGAACGCAACGTTGCCCACGATGATGTTCTCGTCGAACTTGTAGGTCGCATGCGGGTTGGGGCGCACCGACACCTCGCCGCCCGAAAGGCCCTTGCCAAAGTAGTCGTTGGCATCGCCGCACACGTTGAGCGTAATGCCGCGCGGCAAGAAGGCGCCAAAGCTCTGACCGGCCGAACCATCGCAATCGATGGTGATGGAGCCGGCGGGCAGGCCCTCGGGATGCGCCTTGGTCACCGCGTTGCCCAGGATGGTGCCCACGCAGCGGTTGACGTTGGCGATATCGGCGCGGAAGCGAATCGGACGCAGGTGCGCACGGGCATCGGCCGTATAGGGCACAAACAACGTGGAGTCGAGCGTCTTGTCGAGCTCACTGTCCGCGGCCATCTGCGGCAGGAAGTGGAGACCGTCGGCACCCGGGATATGAGCACCAAATTCACAGGTCGCGCTCGCCAGCACGGGCGACAGATCCAGCAGGTTAGCCTTGCGGTTGCCCGGGACCTCAATCTGGCGCAAGCACTCGGGATGGCCAACCATCTCGTCGACGGTGCGGAAGCCCAGGCTCGCCATGACTTCGCGCAGTTGCTCGGCAACAAAGAGCATAAAGTGCTCAACGTGCTCGGGCTTGCCGCGGAAGCCGCGACGCAGGCGGCAGTTTTGCGTCGCGATGCCGGCCGGGCAGGTGTCCTGCTGGCAGTCGCGCTGCATGAGGCAACCCATGGAGATGAGCGGCATGGTCGCAAAGCCAAACTCCTCGGCACCCAGCAGGCAGGCGACGGCAACATCGGTGCCGTCCATGAGCTTGCCGTCGGCCTCGAGCACCACGCGTGAGCGCAGGCCGTTTTGCAGCAGCGTCTGCTGGGCCTCGGCAAGGCCAAGTTCCAGCGGCAGGCCGGCGTGCCAGATAGAGTCGCGCGCCGCGGCACCCGAGCCGCCATTGTGACCGCTGATCAAGATCTTGTCGGCAGCACCCTTGGCCACACCGGTGGCGATGGTGCCGACGCCGGCCTCGCTGACCAGCTTGACCGACACGCGTGCGCCGGGGTTGGCGTTCTTAAGATCGAAGATCAGCTCTGCCAGATCCTCGATGGAGTAAATGTCGTGATGCGGCGGAGGCGAGATCAGGCCGATGCCGGGTGTGGACTGACGAACCTCGGCGATCCAGGGGTAGACTTTCTTGCCGGGCAGGTGGCCACCCTCGCCGGGCTTGGCGCCCTGGGCCATCTTGATCTGAATCTCGAAGGCACTGCACAGGTAGCGGCTCGTCACGCCAAAGCGCGCGCTTGCCACCTGTTTGATGGCGGAGTTCTTGGAGTCGCCGTTGGCTAGCGGGGTCTCGCGACGCGGGTCCTCGCCGCCCTCGCCGGAGTTGGAACGGCCGTGCAGGCGGTTCATGGCGATGGCCATGCACTCGTGTGCCTCTTTGCTGATGGAACCGTACGACATGGCGCCGGTGTTAAAGCGACGGACGATGTTGAGCGCGGGCTCCACCTCGTCGAGCGAAACCGGCGTGCGGCCGCTGGCATTAAAGTCGAGCAAGTCGCGCAGGCGCACGGCACGGCCGGTGCGGTGCAGGCGAGCGCTGTACTCCTTAAAGGTGTCGTAGCTGTCCTCACGGCAGGCGGTCTGCAGCAGGTGGACGGTCTGGGGGTCGATGAGGTGTTCCTCGCCGCCGAGCGGGCGCCACTTGGTCAGACCCAGCGTGGGCAGCTGATCGGGAGCCGGGCTCTTAAGGATAGCAAGCGCGGCGTCGTAGCGCTCATTCTGCTCGCGCTCAACGTCCTCGACGCCCATACCGCCCACACGGCTCACCGTGCCGGCGAAGTACGCGTTGACGAACTCCGGCGTAAAGCCCACGGCCTCGAAGATCTGCGCCGAATGGTAGCTCTGCACCGTGGAGATGCCCATCTTGGACATGATGGAAACGATGCCGGCAGTCGCGGCCTTGTTGTAGTTGGCGATACCCTGCTCGGCCGTCACGTCCAGGTCGCCGCGTGCCGCCAGATCGCGGATGCACGCATGTGCGTTGTACGGATAGATGCCGCTCGCGGAGTAGCCCACCAGTGCCGCAAAGTCGTGCGGGGATACGGCGTCACCGCACTCCACCACGATGTCGGCAAAGGTACGAACGCCGGCGCGGATCAGGTGGTTGTGCACGCAGCCCACGGCGAGCAGCGACGGCACGGGCACCTCGCCCGCAGCGGCACGATCGCTCAACACCACGATGTTCACACCGTCGCGGACCGCAGCCTCAACGTCCTCTGCAAGCTGCTTGAGCGCAGCCTGCAGCGCGCCCTCGCCGGCATCGCGGCGGTAGACGGCACGGAAACGGCGGGTCTTAAAGCCCACGCGGTCGATGGCGCAGATACGCTCGAACTCCTCCTCGTTGAGCAACGGGCGCTCCAAGCGAACCAGCTGACAGGCCGTACGGGAGTCCTCGAGCAGGTTGCCGTGGTTGCCCAGGTAGAGCGTGGTCGAGGTGACCATATGCTCGCGAAGGGCATCGATCGGCGGGTTCGTGACCTGGGCAAACAGCTGATAGAAGTAATCGAAGAACGAGCGCGTCTTCTTGGACAGGCAGGCCAGCGGCGCATCGATACCCATCGAGGCGAGCGGGGCCTTGCCCTGCTGGGCCATGGGACGCACGACCTCGTCGACGTCATCCCAGTGGTAGCCGAGCTTGGCCATACGCACGGCGGCGGGCACCTCGGCGTCCTCGGCGGGCGTTGCCGCAACGGGCTCATCAAGCGCGTCAACGGTTAGCGTCTCCTCGGCAATCCAATCGCGGTAGGGCTTTTCCTTGGCATAGCGGGCGCGCAGCTCATCGTTGTAGATCACGCGGCCGCGGGCAAAATCGACCTCGAGCATCTGGCCCGGTCCCAGGCAACCGCTCGTCAGAATGTTCTCGGAGCTCACCTCGATGGTGCCCACCTCGCTTGCCAGCATAAAGCGACCGTCGCGCGTCACATAGTAGCGGGCGGGACGCAGGCCGTTACGGTCGAGGGCGGCACCCAGGGTACGGCCGTCGGTAAAGGCGATGGCCGCCGGGCCATCCCACGGCTCCATGAGCATGGACTGGTAAGCGTCGTAGGCGCGGCGCTCCTCACTCAGGCTGTCGTTGTGGTCCCACGGCTCGGGCAGCAACATGGATGCGGCACGCGTAAGCGGACGGCCGTTCATGACCAGGAACTCGAGCACATTGTCCAGAATCGCGGAATCGGAGCCCTCGCGGTTGATGATGGGCATCACGCGCTCAAGATCGTGCTGCAGCACGGGGCTATACAGATTGGGCTCGCGGGCGCGGATCCAGTTGACGTTACCCTTGAGGGTGTTGATCTCGCCGTTGTGGATGATAAAGCGGTTGGGGTGCGCGCGCTCCCAGCTGGGCGTGGTATTGGTGGAGTAGCGCGAGTGGACGAGCGCCACGGCCGTCTTGACGGCGGCGTCGTTGAGGTCGATGAAGAAGCGGCGCATCTGCGTGGCGACCAGCATGCCCTTGTACACAATAGTGCGCGAGCTCATGGAGCACACATAGAAGATCTTGTCGTGCAGAGCAAACTCGGCGTCGGCCTTCTTCTCGATGGTGCGGCGGCACACGTACAGGCGACGCTCAAAGGCATCGCCGGCGGGCGTGTCGTCGGGGCGACCCAGAAAGGCCTGCAGGATGGTAGGCATGCAGGCGCGGGCCGTCTCGCCCAGATCGTGCGGATCGACCGGCACCTCGCGCCAAAAGAGCAGCGGCACGCCGGCCTCGGCGCAGCCCTCCTCAAACACGCGGCGGGCATCCTCTACGCCCTTGTCGTCCTGCGGGAAGAACAGCATGGCCACGCCATAGTTGCCCTCTGCCGGCAGAATCTGACCGCACTTTTGAGCCTCTTTACGGAAAAAGTGATGCGGAACCTGGAACAAGATTCCAGCGCCGTCGCCGGTATTCTTCTCGAGTCCCGTGCCGCCGCGGTGCTCCAAGTTGACCAGAATGGACAGCGCGTCGTCCAGAATCTGGTGATGGCGCTCGCCGTTGATATCGGCAAGCGCGCCGATGCCACATGCATCGTGGTCGAATTCGGGGCGATAAAGGCCCTGCTGCTGAGCGGAATCTGCCTGCATCGCGATCCTCCCCTAGATATTTAGACAGTCAGTTGAATAGGCATACTAGGAGCATCGCCGGCCCATTGTGTTTCCCGCCCGTTTCGAAACAATCGCGTAACGCACGTCCTACGAGTGGACACCGCCGACCTCAAGGGCGACAGCAGGGACCCCAAGTTCGGCCTGTAAGCTCACCGCTTCAAACATCTCAATCTGTAACAGGAAGACCCAATTTCGACGACTTACTGTTACAGATTGAGATGTTTTCGAGAGACGGTTCCGAATGTCTCAACCTGTAACACGAGGGGCCGGTTTTTGCAGCCAACTGTTACAGATCGAGATTTTCCATAGGACCATTTCTTCCTGTCTTGATCTGTAACACCTAGGCCCAATTTCCATCCCTAGTTGTTACAGACCAAGACATTTCGGCAGCCCCCTTTCACCATCCCATTCAAATACGGCAATTTTGTTAGTCTTGGTTAACTTTCGAGCCTAAAACGGGTATCCTTTGCGGCGTCAAACAAACGACATGCAGGAGCGCACCATGATCAACCATCTCAAACAACACTTTGGCTCCCGACGCAGCGGTGGTCACGGAGGACTCGACATCGCACGGAATATCGGCCCCGGGCTGCTCGTGACCGTCGGCTTTATCGACCCGGGCAACTGGGCCTCCAATATGGCCGCGGGCTCGCAGTTTGGCTACGCGCTGCTGTGGATCGTCACGCTGTCCACGATTATGCTCATTGTGCTGCAGCACAACGCGGCACACCTGGGTATCGCCACGGGCGCCTGTCTTGCCGAGGCCACGACACGCCACCTCCCCCGCTTCGTTGGGCGCGCGGTACTCGGCAGTGCCTATCTCGCGACCATCGCCACCGCCATGGCCGAGGTCCTGGGCGGCGCGATCGCCCTTCAAATGCTCTTTGGGCTGCCCGTGCGTGCGGGCTGCGTTATCGTGGCGGCAGTATCGATGACGATGCTCATGACGAACTCCTACAAGCGTGCCGAACGCTGGATCATCGCCTTCGTAGGCGCGGTAGGACTCTCGTTTTTGGCCGAGCTTGCACTGGTCAAGGTCGACTGGCCGCAAGCCGCCACAAGCTGGATCACGCCCAGTATGCCCACTGGCTCTGCCGCGATTATCGTGAGTGTCCTGGGTGCGGTCGTTATGCCCCACAACCTCTTTCTACACTCCGAGGTCATCCAATCCATGCACTTCGAAGGCCAAGGCGAGCAAGTTATCGAAGAACGTCTGCGCTACGAGCTCTTCGACACGCTCTTTTCGATGGGCGTGGGCTGGGCAATCAACTCGGCCATGGTCATCCTGGCCGCAACGACCTTCTTTGCGCACGGCATGGTCGTAGACGACCTCGCCGTCGCAGCGGCCACGCTCTCCCCCATTCTGGGCCCGGCGAGCTCGGCCATCTTTGCCGTGGCGCTGCTGTTTGCGGGCCTCTCGAGTAGTGTGACGGCGGGCATGGCGGCGGGAACCATCACCGCGGGCATGTTCGACGAGGAATACGACATCCACGACCGACATTCCTCGATCGGGGTGGCGGCCTGTTTCGCCGGCGCTGTGGCGACGTGCCTGGTCGTCCCAAATCCTTTTGAAGGTCTCATCTGGAGTCAGGCACTGCTGTCGCTTCAGCTGCCGATTACGGTCTTTGTGCTCATACGGCTCACCAGCTCACGCCGCGTCATGGGCAAATACGCCAACTCGCGCCCGCTCAACGCGCTGCTCGTAGGGATCGGTGCCATCGTGACGATTCTCGATGTCGTGCTGTTGACCGGGATGTAATGGGGCGGGGCTCCTACCCAGACAAACGTCTCGATCTGTAACAGAAAGACCCGCTTTTGATGTCTAGATGTTACAGATCGAGATCATTCCGAGGGACAGCTCCGTTTGTCTCAATCTGTAACACGTAGACCCCGTTTTCACTGCTAGATGTTACAGATTGAGATCTTCTGCCGGACGGTTTTGGTTTGTCTCGATATGTAACAAGTGGCCCCAATTTCCACTTCTAGATGTTACAGATCGAGACATTTCTTCAGCTCCAACCTTTTGTCTCAATCCGTAACAGGAACACCCGTTTTGAGCCGTTAGATGTTACAGATTGAGACAAACGGTCGGCCGGACTCACGACAGGCAGAATCGGCTAACAGCAGCCGTGATCCCTTGGAGACGGAGGAAAAGGGCCCCGGCCGGAATATCCGATCGGGACCCTTGGACAGAGCTATGTTCGGCTTTCGCCGTATGTCGACGAGTTACTCCTCGACGAGCTCAAACTCATCGGGGCCGACGCCGCAGACCGGACACACGTAGTCCTCGGGCAGCTCGGGCGTGTCGACCTCAACCTCGTAACCGCAAACGGTGCACACGAACTTGTACGTCTTCTTCTCCTCAGCCATGATGTTCTCCTCTCGAACGTGACTGCTGGTGTACTTGCTTATTAGTATATATTCTCAATAATATAATGCAAGTAGTTTTACACCATTTCTATCCTTGATACGAAGACGCCTTGGGCGGCGTCTTGCCCTTCAGCACCTTGTGGTAGTAGTCATAGGTCAACGGAGTCTCGCCGCTCAGACGCTCGGCATCCTCGACCTCGCCAATAAAGAGCAGGTGTGTGCCCACGTCAACAGTGTCAATCAAACGGCAGCTAAACAAGGCCGCCGCATGCTCGGGAACATAGGGCATGCCCAGTGCGGTCTCGCGCGTCTCGTACTTGGCAAATTTGTCATAGTCGCTGCTGGTACGGAATCCAAAGTTGCCAATGTAGAGCATATCGGCCGTCTGATCGATCACGGTCAGCGCAAAGGCCTTGGCAGACGCGATAACACCAGACGTGACATTTTCCTTGTTCACGGCAACCGAGATGCGCGGCGGCATGGACGTCACCTGCACCGCGGTGTTGATGACGCAGCCGGCACGCAGCCCGTCGGCCGCAGCACTCACCACATAGAGCCCGCTCGGCATCGTAAAGAACGCAGTTTTGTCCATAACGATCACTCCCCTAACCCGGAATCGAACCTCATGGTTGTATGTACCCACAAAAAAGGCGGCGCCCATAACGGACGCCGCCTTTGGGGCATATGTGTCAAAACAGTTAGGAAGACGGGACGGGCGCAGCAGAGCACCTCCCGGAGAATTCGCTCCTAGCGATTACGCTCCTTGAGCGCGCGATCGATTTCGCGTTGGACATCACGCTTGGCCATGTCCTCGCGCTTGTCGTAGAGCTTCTTGCCTCGGCCCAGGCCCAGCAGCAACTTTACGCGGCCGTCGGTATTAAAGTAGAGCTCCAACGGAACCAGCGCATAACCACGGTTGCGAAGTTTGCCGTCGAGAAAGTCGATCTCCTTGCGATGCAGCAGCAGACGACGCCGACGGTCGGGATCGCGATTCCACACGCCACCATGGCTATAAGGGTGGATATGCAGGCCGACGAGCCAGCACTCACCGCCGCGGATCAGCGCGAAGGTATCGGTGATCTGGCAGGCGCGCTCGCGAATCGACTTGACCTCGGTGCCGCTCAGTTCAATGCCGCACTCAAAAGTCTCATCGATAAAGTACTCGTGATGTGCCGAGCGATTCTTGGAAATGAGCTTGCGTTCACGCTTACTGGGCATCGCCGGCCTCCTTGGCGCCATCGGAACCCTTGCCCGTAGCTTCGCGCTTAGCCTTGCGCTCGGCGTTGAGCTCGGCGTCGCTCTCGCGCACCAGCTTAATGATCGCCGCGCATGCCTCCTCGCCCACCAGGTCGCGGGCACGGACCGTCAGACGCGTAGCCTCCTGCTTGTCGCCGTCGCTTGCAGCATCGGTCGCGCACATGATCAGGCAGATGGCGATCTCGGCCGAAGGTGAGGTCGGCACGCCCTGCAGGGCGAGCTCACCCATCACGTGGTCGTCGCTCTCATCGGCGGCATCCGGATAGGTGGTATGGATCTTATTGAGCAGGCGCGTCGTATGCGCATCATTGGGCGCCAGGCGCAGCGCCAGACGCGCGCAGCCCACGGCAGCCGAAATGTTCTCGGTCTCGGGCTCCAAGAAGTACTGACCCAAGTTGGTGTAGGCGCGTGCGGCGCACTTACCGTCGCTCGCGCGCTCCAGCACCGAGAACGAGAGCGATGCCCACTCCTGCTTGTCCTCGAGCGCGCGGAACAGCTCGGCCAAGTCCAAGCGATAGTTGCAGTTCATGGGATCCCAACGCACGGCCTGCATCAGGGCATTCCGAGCACTCACATAATCCTGCTGGCGAATGTAGGCAAACGCCATGTCGGAGTACAGGCGGTCAAAGGGCACCTCGACCTGCACCAGCTCGCGCGGATCCTTTTCCACGCGACGGTAGGCCAGACGCTCAAACTTGCTATCGAAGCTAAAGTACTGACGGTTCTCTTCCGTCTTGCACTCAGCGTCGATATACTCCTCGGCGAGCTCCACCAGACGCTCCAGCAGCGGCGTCGCCGTAGCCAGGTCGCCCTGCGCCAGATAGTTCTCGGCATACGTGATGTCTTCCAAGCTGATAGGCAGGTCCATGACAACTCCTCGGTCCGGGCGGCAGACTCAACGCGCGCCTTAAATATCAGTCAATACACAAAACCCGGGTCTCTTACGAGGCCCGGGCGTTCAATTTTGGTAGCCCGTACCAGATTCGAACTGGTGATCTCCGCCTTGAGAGGGCGGCGTCCTAAACCGCTAGACGAACGGGCCATATGTAGCAAATGCAATGGCTGGGATGGAGGGAGTCGAACCCCCATTGACGGAACCAGAATCCGCTGTCCTGCCATTAGACGACATCCCAATGACTGCATCGCTGCGCTCGGCTGTGCCTTTGCGCAAGAAAGAAATATACGGGAAGTCCCGCCATGACGCAAGCCCCAATTTTGACTTTTTTGAAATTCAGTCAAATTGGCCTAATTTCGTCCAACCCGTGAAGGACCTGTGAAGCCGACCGCTGTACACGAAGGACAAAACGCCGCGAGCGGTAACCGTCAACCGTTGGCAGATTCTACCGCGAAAACGATAGCACCAGACAACACAATCGAAGTATCAATGATCGCGTAGATATCGAGGCGCCATGGACGAAGAGCTTGATTACCTATGGGAGACCCTGGGCCTCGAGATCACTGCTGACCTTTGGCCCGAACGGGACAAAATCCATCCCACCCTGCGCCCCGCCATCACGGTGATGCAGGCAAAATACCGCCGTGCATCCTTTTTGATCATGCGGATGTCATGGCACGCGGGACTCCCCGACCTTAAGCGAATCCAGGCAAGCCTCGTCGAGCTGTCCGGTATGCCGACTGTCATATCCGAGGCGCACCTGGAGCAGCGCCAACGCGAGCGACTGCAACAGCAGCGGATTCCCTTTATCTGCCCCGGTGTTCAGGCATATCTGCCCTTTATGGACGAGGAGTACTGGAGCGGCAAGCCCAACAAGCACGTAAAGGTCTACGGTCCGCACGAATGGGCACAGCTCAAGGATTGAGCCGAGCGAGCCCTCCGATGGAAAACACGTCCCACCCCGAGCGCTCAAAACGGGTCGCACTTTCCGCAGCCGCTACAGCAGCGCCTCGGTCCAAGCTGCTTCCCTAAAGCCGGGAATCGCAAAGTCGTCGCCCACCAACAGCGGACGCTTGACCAGCATGCCGTCGGTCGCCAGCAGCTCGTAGCACTCCCGATCCGTCATGCCCACATCTAGACGCGCCTTCAGGCCCAGCTCTCGATATTTCATGCCCGACGAATTAAAGAAGCGCCGCACCGGCAGCCCCGAACGAGCAATCCAGGTCGCAAGCTCATCGTCCGTGGGATTGTCCAAAACGATATCGCGGTCGATATACTCTACCCCGTGTTCGTCCAGCCATGCCTTGGCCTTCTTGCAGGTCGAGCACTTGGGATATTCAACAAACAGTACGGTCATGGGAATCCTCCGAATATAGATCGGCCAACGCAGGCACACGCCACACGAGGCGCCTTCGCATGATGGGCCAATTGTAGCCCACGGGTCACACACTAAACGAACCGTACCCCGAATCCGCGTTTGATGAACGGCAGCAGCTCCATTGCCTCGGGCGTGATATGACCCGCAACGTTCATGCGCTCGTCACCGGGAAGATCGACCCGCGCAATCTCAAGCTCGCCTTCGTAGCGCCCATAGCCGCTATTGCTCACAGCGATCGACCCCGCCTTTCGAAACAGGCCGGCACCGGCATCCGTCGGCACGGAATCCGGCTTAAGCGTCGTACGCGACTCCTGAGACCTAAAGATGAGGGTGCTCGAATCGGGCCGGTCGTGATGAATCTGCCCACGTACATAGGCATAACCGGGCTCAAGCTCGCATTGCAAGTCCACGTATCCGGCGGAAACTTGAGCAAACTGCGCCCAGCCCGCATCGGAAAGATCGGGGTCGCCGACCAACACAATGTCGCAATCGGCGCCATGTGCAAGCTCAAGCATGTTGAGGGCAACCTTTGACGCGCGACCGCGCTGCGCCTCGACCGTCGGCAGTCCCTCGAATACCGGCCCGCGAACGTTAGCATCACCCGGCACAAAAGCCATGATTTCGAATCCAAGCGCCGCAAGACGAAGATTCATCCGAGCAATGTCCTCCAGAGCTAAACCGGTATAAGGCTTGGGGTAAAAATTGTGGCAGGCGGCAAAACGAGTCACATCGGCACCGGCCTCACGCCACGATGCGATTTCATCAGAACTCACCGTCGATGCATTGACCACAATGCGAAATACACCGGACAGCTCCGCGACCCGCTGGGCGCTAAAGCCATAGTCCAAACGAAGGTATTCCAACCCCAGATCGCGCAGGTCCTCGATGCGCTCAAGCCCGAGCAAATCGCACGTGCGAGGCCCCACATCGGCAATGAGCGCAATGCCGCGGGCGGAAAGCAGCGACAGCACATGACGGACCTTATCGGCATATGCCGCTCCCCCATCCTCGGGAATATGCAGCGAGGTGAACGCATAGCGCGCACCCGCCGCGGCACCACGCTCAATTGTCCGCTCAATATCCTGCAGAGGGCTGGAAAGATAAATCGAAATACCCGTTTTCACGCTACAACGCTCCTTTAAAAAAGGCCGGCGGAGCAGTTAGCCCCGCCGGCACAACCATAGCATCAAGAAATCTGCCGCGCGCCGCGAGCCCTGAGCAACACGGCTCGCGATATCAAACTACTCGCCAAAGAACTCGTTGATCTTCTGCTCGTCGACGCCAAAGAACCACGTCAGGACAAAGCCGGCGGCATAGGCAAGCAGCATAGCGGCAACGTAGCCGAGCTGCTGGCCAGGAACGACGATCAGCAAGCCAAACAGACCGGAAACGCCCTGAGAAACCGTGCCGATGTGAAGCAGCGCCGCGAGCGCGCCGCCAAATCCGGCACCCAGGCAGGCCGTCACAAACGGACGAACGAGCGGCAGCGTAACAGCATACATCAGAGGCTCGCCCACACCCAGGATTCCAACGGGAATGGACTCTGCGACGTACTTCTTGAGCTTGACGTTCTTGGTCTTAAAGTACAGCGCCAGACCGGCACCGACCTGACCGCCGCCAGCCATCATAAGGATGGGAAGCAGGTAATTGATGCCCTTGGTAGCGCCGTCGGGATCGTTGAGCATAGCGTGGATCGGCGTGAGCGCCTGATGCAGGCCGACGGAAACCAGCGGCAAGAAGCCTGCCGACAGGATATAACCGCCCAGGACGCCCAGCTTCTCGAAGATAAAGGTCAAAACGCTAAAGATGGCAGTCGTCAGCCATGCGCCAACCGGCTGGATGACGAGCATCAGAGCAAAGGCGCCGATGATGAGCACCAGCAGCGGGGACAAGAACGTGTCGAGTACGTTGGGCATAACCTTGCGAATCTGACGCTCCATCCAGGCAAAAAATGCGCCAGCGATAAGAGCCGCGATCATGCCGCCCGCTGCGGGGTTGTACTGCGCATTGGTGAGCGGCAGCAGAATGGCAGTGGCAGGATCAGCCGCACCAGGCGCAAGCAGGGGCATAGCACTGTTGGCGATACACATCATGCCGGCGATGCCGCCCAGCGCAGCGGAGCCACCAAACTCACGTGCCGCGTTATAGCCCACCAAGATGGGCAGATAGGCAAACAAGGCCCAGCCCATGGAACGAATGCCCTGGTACCACCACTCGCCTGCAAGCGCGCCTGCCGTCGAGACGTTAATGACGTTGCAGATACCGTTGATGAGACCAGCCGCAATGATGCCGGGAAGCAGGGCGACGAAGACATTGGAAATCTTCTTGAGGAAGGCCTGAACCGGCTTAGACTCGTATTTGGCCTTCTGCGCGGCCTTGTTTGTGGCCGCAGCGTCAACCACGCTCTCGTCGGCAACGCCTTTCGCAAGGCCGGTGAGCTTGGAGCACTCCTCGAGCACCTTATTCACCTTGCCCGGACCCAGCACGATCTGCATCGTGTCGTCCTCGACCAGGCCCATCACGCCGTCGAGTGCCTTAATGCCCTCCGTGTCGACGTTGCCCGTGTCTTTGACGGTCACGCGCAGGCGCGTCATGCACGCCGCGTTTGCGAGCACGTTGTCTTTACCGCCCAAAAGGTCCAGCAGCTTTTGAGCCAGCTCTTTGTTCGTCATAACTCCTCCTTGTATTGGGTATCTCGTCTGGATGTCATATCAGCTCACGCCGCACACCTATTGGGCATCGGCATTGCTCTTCTCATGGCCCCTCACCGCAGCACGGACATGGCCGCGCGCCCGCTCAAGAGCTACCGCAGCCTGCTCGGCATCGCAGTCCAGCAGCACCGAGACAATAGCGGTTTTTACGTGGCCGCCGGCATCTGCAAGCGCCTGAACAGCGCGCTCGCGCGTGCAGCCGGTCGCCTCCATCACGATGTTCTGGCCGCGCACCACCAACTTCTCGTTCGTCTGCTGTACATCGACCATCAGGTTTTGGTACACCTTGCCAATCTTGACCATGGCACCGGTCGAAATCATATTGAGAATGAGCTTTTGGACCGTTCCCGCTTTGAGCCTCGTTGAGCCGGTCAGCACCTCGGGACCGGGCACGGGCTCAATGGCAAGATCCGCGCTCTCCCCGATCTTCGACCCTTGGTTACAGGCAATTGCGATGGTCTTGCACCCAGTTGCTTTGGCGTACACAAGGCCGCCCACCACATAGGGAGTACGACCGCTTGCCGCCAGGCCAACGACAAGATCCTTATCCGAGAGTCCACGCTCCCGCAGGTCGCTCACGCCAAGCTCCTCGCTGTCTTCGGCGCCTTCGACGGCCTTGATAAACGTCGTCTCGCCTCCGGCAATGAGCCCGACGATCAGATCGGGTGACACGCCAAACGTGGGCGGACACTCCGAAGCGTCGAGTACGCCCAGACGACCGCTGGTGCCTGCGCCCATGTAAAAGACGCGCCCGCCGCGCTCGAGTGCCTCAGCAGCCCAGTCGATTGCTGTGGCAACCTGGGGCAACACTTTCGTGACCGACTGGACGGCACGAAGATCCTCATCATTCATCGTCGTGACGATTTGCAGCGATGTCATCGTATCGAGGTCCATTGACCTTTGATTACGCTGTTCGGTCGTGAATTTTGTTAAATCGAGCATTTCATTCACCTCATCTTTCCTGTTTCTCGATGTAGTTTTGCTTAATGACATGCGTCGCCCGCTCGTAGTCGCTGGCAACGTAAGCAGCGTACAGGGCATCGACAACCATAAGCTGGGCCATACGCGAGGCCATGGCACCGCTGCGGACCAAGGGCTCGCTTGCAGCAACGCCGAGCACGGCATCGGCCATGGTGGCAAGCTTGGACGATCCATCTACTTTGGTAACGGCCACAACGAGACAGTTGTGACGTTGAGCCTCAGCAGTGCAGTCCAGCACCTCTTGCGTCAAGCCCGAGTAGCTAAAGGCGATTGCCATATCGCCCTCATGCATGTTCTTGGCACACAGGAGCTGATCATGCCAGTCGTCGTACAGATGGCACTCTTTGTCGACACGCATGAGCTTTTGCGCCAGATCGTGCGCGACCAAACGAGAGGCACCGATACCGAACAGATTGACCGCGCGTGCCCGCTTAAGATGGGCCGCGCATCGCTCCAAAACGGTGTAATCGAGCGTTCGCGCCGTCGCTTCGATCGTACGCACGTTGCTTTTCATCACCTTCCCCACGATACGTTCGACGCTGTCATCCATGGAGATGTCCTCGAGGGCAACGTCTTTCTTGTCACCCAAGAGCGCCAATTCAGCAATCAGTTCGCGCTGGAACTCCTTGTAGCCCGCAAAACCCAAACGCTTGCAAAAACGCAAAATGCTCGAGGGCGAGGAGAACGTGGCATCGGCAAGACTGCGGACGGACAGCCCGACCACCTCATGCGGATGAGCGCTTACATATGCGATGACATTGCGTTCCGCCGGGCTCGCGCTGAGTTCACGCTCGCGAAGCCGCAAAAGCAATCCGTTTGCCATCTCAAACACCTCCGTTGAGAAGAATTAAAGACCAACGAACGATTCGTACCGGATACAAACAGCTTTTGCGGTACATTGTGCCGCATCGTGGCGCACAAAGGGCGAGCGTTCTACCGCTCGCCCCTCAAATCCGACCGCTCGGAAATACGCGCGACACAAAATAATTCAACAAGGTCGCATTATCAGAAACGGGTTTGTTACCGGCTAGCGCCTCGCATGGGCGCCAATGGGGCGTGTCACGTGGTGCACCCATGCGGAGACCAACAGCACCAACAGCATGGCGACAACGTAACCCGCGGCATCGAAGCCCAGGTCGATCATGTCGAAATGACGGCCAGGAACAAAGATCTTGTGCACTTGGTCACCGACAGAGCAGACGGCGCAAAAGGCCAGGAGGGGCACGCACCGCAATCGAGTGGGCGACACACGCTTATCCAAGCACACCGCCGCCAACGAGGCAAACAGTCCTACAAAGAAGAACTCAACGGTATGTGCGACGCGACGAATGTTGGCACCCATCCACAGCCGAACGGGCGCAAGCGGGTCGGGATGAACGGTGGCAATCGTTGAATCCGCGCCCTCGGCGGCATCCCCCGCCTGGGACTCCTGCGCGGCATCGGACCGCACGTCCGCGGCCCGTCCTTCCACCGCGCGCGCAGTGGACTCGCTGAGCGACGACGTCTGCTCCACGTTCTGCTCCGTCAGCATCCAAATACTTGCCAGCGTCACGGCCAGCAGGACAACCGAAATCCATCCGACTATGTGCTTCACACGCGCCAAGGGCTAACCTCCGTCATTTTTTGAGCAGCAGCGAGTGTACCCCCAAATGCAGTTGCCGCCGTAGCGAAATCCAAAATGTTCGAATCGGGGCGCCAAAGGACCGTGGCGCCCCTACTCCATCTCGCGCATCCAGCGATCAAACGTCCCCACGCACACGCCTAGCCGCTTTGCCGCCTGACTCCGCGTGATATCACCCGCCTCGTAGGTATCGCGCACCAGCTCGAATTGCGGGGGACAGGGCTTGCGGGGCCGGCCAAAGCGCACGCCGCGCGCTCGCGCCGCCGCAATGCCCTCGGCTTGGCGCCGGTGAATGTTCTCGCGCTCCACCTGCGCCACATAGCTCAGCAGTTGCAAAACAATATCGGCAATCAACGCACTCGTCACGTCCGACCCACCACAGTCTCTGGAGCGCGTGTCGAGCAATGGCATGTCCAGCACCACGATGGCGGCACCGAGCTCTTTGGTTATGCACCGCCATTCCTCGAGGATCTCGCTGTAGTTACGGCCCAGCCGATCAATGGAAAGTACCACCAGCACATCACCGGAATCCAACGCGCACAGCAGCTCGCGATACCGCGGTCGATCGAAGTCTTTGCCGCTCGCATGGTCGGCAAAGATATTCGCCGGTTCCACGCCATAGGCGCCCAGCGCATCCAGCTGCCGATTCAGATTTTGATCACGCGAGCTCACCCGCGCATACCCGTACACCGTTGCCATCTCATCCCCGCTCTCTCGTAAACCTCCCAAAAAGGGACAGGTTTATTTTGGTAGGTTTTATCTCCCCTATAGCAGGCGGAAGGCGCAAGCGCGCGAGCGGCAAGACGATTGATGCGCCACAAAAAAGGCGGCCCCAAAAGACCGCCCCGTTTTCTATGAATCACCAAATTCCGGCTAATGAATAAGCCTAAAATCCAAGTGCCCGCGCGTGGTGTTGACGCGCGAGACCTCGATGATCACGCGTTGCCCCAACTCGTAGCGAGTCCCCGTGTCGGCGCCCGTGAGCGTGAGCGCGTCCTCATCAAACTCGAACCACTCGTTGCCCAGACTCTTGATCGAAACCAAACCCTCAACCTGTGTCAGATCAAGGCGCACAAAGAGGCCCATGCTGCTGACCCACGAGATCGTTCCGGCGTAGCGCTCGCCCAGGCGGTCCTCGTAGTACTGGGCGATCTTGATCTTTTGCGTCGCATGGCTGGCGGCGTCGGCCGCACGCTCGGCATCGCTGCACGCGCGACAGATTTGCGGCAAGATGCGCGGCAGGGACTCGCGACCCTTACCGATCAGCCGCGGCGTACGCACCAAGGCGTCCTTGCCGCCCAGCTGCTCGTAGGCCAGCTGCAGCTTGAGTACGCGATGCACCACCAGGTCGGGATAGCGGCGAATGGGACTCGTAAAGTGGCAATAGCACGGCGCGGCAAGTGCAAAGTGACCCTCGTTGCGCGGCTTGTACAGTGCGCGCTGCATACTGCGCAGTAGCAACGTGTTGACGAGCGGCGCGTTGGCCGTACCGGCTGCGGCATCAACCGCCGCCTGCAGCTCGTCGGGGCTTCCCAGAGCAATGCCTGCCGAGCGACGGTCATCGATGATACCCAGCTGTGCCAGCGCCACGGCGGCACCGTGCAGACTGTCGGGGCTGGGATCGTCGTGTACGCGATAGCAGGCCTCGATATCGCGGTCGGCCAGCCACTCCGCCACGCACTCGTTGGCCAGCAGCATGGCTTCCTCAATCAGCGACGTGGCGCACGAGCGCTCACGGGCCACGATCTGCACGGGCACACCGTCCTCATCCAACAGCGCACGGATCTCGGCCGTATCAAAGTCGACCGAACCGCGTGCGCGACGAATACGACGGCGAAGCTCGGCGAGCTCGTTGGCAGCTACGAGGAAATCCCCCAAGTCGACGTTATAGCCGCGAGCGGTTTCCTCGCACGCAAGCCCGCGCTCGAGCGCTTCCTCGCGCGAGGCTTCAACCGCGGCAACATCCTCGGCGGCACCCTCCAGCACCGAATACTCCACCGCACCGGCACGTACCAGCAGCGCCTCGGCGCCGTCGTAGTCCATGCGCACGCGCGAGCGGATCACACTGGGATAGGGATCGTAATGGCGCACGCGACCCTGCGCGTCGAGCTCAATGTCGACGGTAAACGCCAAGCGGTCCTCGTCGGGACGCAGCGAGCACAAATCGTTCGACAGGCGCTCGGGCAACATGGGCAACACGCGATCGGCAAGATACACCGACGTCGTGCGATGGCGGGCTTCCAGGTCGATATGTCCGTCCCAGGCAACATAGTGCGAAACGTCGGCAATATGGACACCCAGCTTGTAGCCGCCCTCGGGCGTGCGCTCCAGCGAGATGGCGTCGTCAAAGTCGCGCGCGTCGACCGGGTCAATCGTAATGACAAAGCGGTCGCGCAGGTCTCGGCGGAGCGGGTCCTTAAGCGCCGAGGCCACATCGAGCGAAAGTGCCTCGGCCTCGGCTAGCGCGGCCTCGGGATAAGTATCGGTATAGCCATAGCGCGCCATCACATACTGAACGCCCAAATCGGGCGCATCGTCGCCGCCAATACGGCGCTCAATCGTCACGGTGCCCGATTCCAGACGCGTCGGATATGTCAGAATGCGCGCGACGACCGCATCGCCCGGATGAACACCCAAGCGCTCCGCCGAGGTGTCCTCCGGCAGAATAAAGAAATCGGCCTTAAGGCGAGAATCAAGCGGCTCGATCACCCCGAGCGGGCCGGCGGTCTGGTACGTGCCCACCACACTAATGGCCGCACGCTCAACGACGCCCTCAATTACGGCGCGCCGCTCGCCATGCGGGCTGTTCTTAATGCTTACGGCAACGGTATCGCCGTCCATAATCTCGCGCTTGCCGCGGCCCATGACCTTGTAGTCGCCGTTTTCGGTTACAACATAGGCGCTATGCTCATGGAGCTGCACGCGTCCGGTCAGACTCGGGCGACGCTCGCTGCGCACCGGCCCGCGCTTATTGCGAGCTCCACGCTTATGCTTGTTATTGCGCCCCATGGCGCCTCCTTACTATCGATGGCCGCTTACACCCCAAGAGTCTACCCAAATGATCCCTAGGGGACAAAAAACGGGCCGCCCCTGGAAAGGAACGACCCGTTGCAGACGGCATATCCGCAGCGCCTACACGCGCAGATAGCGGCGCATGGCGATGGCGGAACCAAAGAGACCGATAATGACGCCGACCAAAATCAGCGCGGCGTAGGTCACCAGGTAGTACTGCATCGGCAGCGCAAACGACATCCAGCCGATGCTCTCCTGCAGACGCGGAACCATCAGGTTACGCAGCAGCTCCAGCACACCGATGGAAAGCAGCGAGCCCAAGATGGCCTGCAGCACGCCCTCGGTAATGAACGGCCCGCGAATGAAGCCGTTGCTTGCGCCCACCAGACGCATGATCGCAATCTCACGACGACGCGCCGTAATGGACAGGCGAATCGTGTTGTTGATAAAGATGAACGCGATAAAGGTCAGCAGGCCGACGAGCACCACAGCGGCGATACGGATGTAGTTCGTCACCTGGAACAGACGGCTCACTTCCTCCTGGCCGTACAGAACGCTCGCGTTAACGTCGCCGTCGTCCGCGATCTTCTGAAAATCGGCGTTCTTCTTGAGCTTCTGGGCCGTGCTCTCGACCATGGACGGATCGTCCATCTCGATGGCATACGAAGCCGGCAGCGGGTTCTGACCGTCGAGCGCGCTCATGGTAGCGTCGGCGTTACCCGACATCTTGCTCGTGTACTCGGCCAGCGCGTCGTCCTTGTCCTTGTACGTCACGGACTTGACGTTGCTCCACGTCTTGAGCTCGGCCTCAAAGGCCTGAACATCTGCCTGATCGGCGTCATCGCTAATAAAGGCGTTGATGACGACCTGATCCTCGACGGTGCCGATCACGGAGTTCAGCATCGCGGAACCCATAATGAACAGGCCGATGATAAACAGCGAAAGGAAAATCGTGATGACGGCGCCGAGCGAGGTGGTCCAGTTACGGAAGAAGTGGCTGATTGCCTCTTTGAGCGAGTAGCCCACGTTAGTTGGTGCCATAGTTGCCGTAACCTCCCCTCTCCTGGTCGCGGATTACGTGGCCGCCCTCGAGGGCGATCACGCGACGGTGCATGCTATCGACCATCTCGCGGTCGTGCGTAGCGACGATCACGGTGGTACCGGTGCGGTTAATGCGCTCGAGCAGCTTCATGATGCCCAGCGAAATCGCCGGGTCGAGGTTGCCCGTGGGCTCGTCGCAGATAAGCAGCGGCGGGCGGTTGACCATAGCGCGGGCAACAGCCACGCGCTGCTGCTCGCCACCGGAAAGCTGATCGGGCAGCGAGTCCATCTGATCGGCCAGACCGACCAGACGCAGCACCTCGGGCACCTGGCTGCGAATGACGCCCTTGGGCTTGCCGATGCACTGCAGGGCAAACGCCACGTTTTCGTAGGCGGTCTTTTGCGGCAGGAGCTTAAAGTCCTGGAACACGGCGCCAATCTGACGACGCAGGAACGGAACCTTGCGGTTCTTGATCTTCATGAGATCCTGGCCGGCGACCAAAATGCGACCGCTTGTGGGCTTGACGTCGCGGTTGAGCGTCGACAGCAGCGTGGTCTTACCCGAGCCGGAGTGACCGACCAAAAAGACGAACTCGCCCGGATAGATTTCGATGTTGATGTCGTCGAGTGCGGGCTTGTTGGGCTGCGCCGGATAGATCTTGGTGACGTGCTCCATAAGGATGACGGGCTCGACACCGGCCTGCTTGGCCATCTTTTTGCGGCTGGCCTGCGGGTCGACGGGCGCAAACACCGACGTGAAGTCGGGGTTGTTGAGCGCGTTGTCGAGGCTTGCGACCTCGGCCGCCTGATCGCGCTCGACCACGGGAGCCGCAGGCTGCGTGGGGTCGGGAATGCCGGCAAAAAGACCGGACTGCGCGGGCTGCGGCGCGGGAGCCGCAGGGGCCATAGGATCGGGGATGCCGGCCATGGTAGGCTGCGGCGTGGCGGCGCTCATCTGAGGCTGAGCCACGCGGGCGGTCACCGTCTGAACGGGCTCAAAGCCAGCCGTGCCGGAAAGCGCAACATCGTTGTTGGGGTTGTAGGCAAAGGGATCTGCCGCCGGCTGTGCCTGATCTGCCGGCTGTGCGGGGATCGGGCTAAACAGCTGATCCTCTGAATCCGGAGTGGCGAAACGACTGCCCGCGACGCTCGGCTGCGTCTTGGGGGCTTCATCGCCCGCACCGGAGGTACGGAAGTGGTTACCCACTGGTGCTCCTTATCGTCGTGCGTTTAAACTACATGAGCGCTTTGTATTTTAGCAGGATTGCCTTTGCTGCACATAAGAAGCATGGCGGGCTTTGGGATCTGTCCGGCCGCGCACAGGGTTACCTCCCAAATCGTCCTCGGACATGTCGGAGCCCCCGCTGCGCGCTTCGCGCTGCGGTGGCTCCTCCGTCCTGCGGAAAGATTTGGGAGGTAACCCTGTGCACGGCCTGTGGCTACTATGGGGTCGCCGCGTGATCTTGGGGTGCTGCACATACAAAGTTGGGAGGGCTGAATTGCACGTTGCCGTACTGGGCCCTTTTCCCGAAGAAGGCCTTGCTTGATGCGGCACTGATTTTGCTGAAATATAAAAACAGGGGCGTCCTCTTTTTGAGGGCGTCCCTGTCTACGTCTATTTGCTATTGGCTTGTGGCCGATTTGAGCGGTGGTTGCTCTCTGCCAAGAACTCCTTGGTGGTCGCCACGATGTCGGCGGCGTCCAGGCCGTACTTGTGCAGGAGCTCGGCACCCGGGCCGGACTCGCCGAAGGTGTCGTTGACGCCAATCTTCTTGAGCGGCGTCGGGCACTGCTCGCACAGGACGTCGGCGACGGCACTGCCCAGACCACCGATCACGGAGTGCTCCTCGACGGTCACGACGTGGCCGGTCTTGGTAGCGCTCTTGACGACCAGGTCGGCGTCGATGGGCTTGATGGTGTGCATGTTGATGACCTCGGCGTCGATGCCCTCGGCAGCGAGCTGCTCGGCGGCCTCGAGGGCCTCGCCGACCATCAGACCGCAAGCGATGATGGTCACATCGGCGCCCTCGCGCATGACAATGCCCTTACCCAACTCGAACTTGTAGGTCTCGGGGTCGTTGATAATCGGCGAGGCCAAACGGGCGAAGCGCATGTACACCGGGCCGTCGCACTCGTAGGCGGCGCGCGTCACGGCGCGGGCCTCGACGTCGTCGGCGGGAACGATCACGGTCATGCCGGGGATGACGCGCATGAGGGCGATATCCTCGCAGCACTGATGCGTGGCGCCGTCCTCGCCGACCGAAATACCGGCGTGCGTGGCACCGATCTTAACGTTGAGGTGCGGGTAGCCGATGGAGTTACGAACCTGCTCAAAGGCGCGACCGGCAGCGAACATGGCAAAGGTACTCGCGAAGGCAACACGACCGGTGGTCGCGATACCGGCGGCGACGCCCATCAGGTTGCTCTCGGCAATGCCCACATCGAAGAAGCGGTCGGGGCAGGCCGCCTTGAACTTACCGGTCTGCGTGGCGGCGGCCAGGTCGGCGTCGAGGACCACAAAGTCATCGTGCTCGTTGGCGAGCTCGACGAGGGCCTCGCCGTAGCTTACGCGCGTGGCGATTTTCTTGACGTCTGCCATCCTAGAGCTCCTCTCCGGCGGCCGTGAGCTCTGCCATGGCCTGCTCAAACTGTTCATCGTTGGGGGCCTTGCCGTGCCAACCAACCTGGTTCTCCATAAAGGACACGCCCTTGCCCTTCAGGGTCTCGGCGATAATGGCGGTCGGCTGGCCCTTGGTAGCGCGAGCCTCGGCAAAGGCGGCGCGGATCTGATCGAAATCGTTGCCGTCGGCAAGCTCCACCACGTGGAACTTAAAGGCGCGGAACTTGTCGGCGAGCGGCATGGGGTCGTTGACCTCCTCGACGGGACCGTCGATCTGCAGGCCGTTGTGGTCGACGATCACACAGAGGTTGTCGAGCTGCTGGTTGCCGGCAAACATGGCGGCCTCCCAGACCTGGCCCTCCTCGCTCTCGCCATCGCCCAGCAGGGCGTACGTGCGATAAGTATCGCTCCAGTGCTTGGCGGCGAGCGCCATCCCGACGGCGGCGGAGATGCCCTGGCCGAGCGAGCCGGTGGACATGTCGACGCCCGGAGTGTCGTTCATGTTGGGATGGCCCTGCAGGTGGCTGCCGATGTGGCGCAGCGTCTCAAGATCCTCCTTGGGGAAGAACCCACGCTCGGCGAGCACGGCGTACAGACCAGGCGCGCAGTGACCCTTGGAAAGCACGAAGCGATCGCGGTCGGCCTTGCGGGGATCGGCCGGGTCGACGTTCATTTCCTCAAAGTACAGATAGGTCATGATGTCGGCAGCGCCGAGCGAACCGCCCGGATGGCCGGACTTGGCAGCGTGCACGCCGGTGACGATGCCCTTCCTTACCTCGTTGGCAACCTTTTTGAGCTCTTCGTCGCTCATTGTGCCTTCCTTTCATCCTCTTTAGACAAGATGCGCACGGCACCGAAGGTAATCCCAACCCAGCCGCGATGCACGTACGTCCTTCATTATGCTGGAAACTGATGGCTTTACCAGACTTTTTATCATTATTTGAGCAATTGAGCAGGCAGAACCGCTGATGAAACGGTTTATCAATGTGAACGTCTTTTGGATGGGACGCGGTCGGCCCTACGCGCTAATGTCCTTGAATCCCTCGCCGAAAGCTTCCGTAACGTCGGCGACCGTCACAATGGCGTGAGGATCGCGCTCGCGCACGATCGTCTTGAGGGTATTGAGCTCTCGACGGCTCACGATGACCATGATCACCGGCTTCTCGGCACCCGAATACATGCCAGTCGCCTTAAACTTGGTACAACCACGACCCAGGCCATACATGATATCGGCAGCGATATCAGGGAACTTGTCCGAGATGATGAGTACCATACGGCGTTTGTTGCCACCATCGACCACGGCATCGATCACGTAGCCGCTAATGACCATCGAAAGGCCTGCATATAGTGCATTTTCGACTGAAAAGACCGGAGCCGACAGCGCGCATACGGCAACATCGATCGCCATGACGGTCGAGCCCACGGGCAGCGAGGTATTACGCGAGATGATTTGGCCAATCGTGTCCGAGCCGCCGGTGTTGGCGCCGGCGCGCAGCACCATGCCGTAACCGATGCCTGTAATAATGCCGCCCCACATGGCAGGGAGCATCAGGTCCGCATCCGCCAGAGGTGCTACAAACGGGGCGAACAGATCGGTAAAGAAGCCCAGCAGCACAAAGCCCGTCGCGGTCTGCACCACGTAGAACATGCCGCCCTCGCGCATAACGACCAGCAACAGCAAGGCGTTCATCACGATCGTCTGAATACCAACGGGAAGCGATATGCCGCGCGATGCGCCGACCGCCTGGATAATGGTGGCAAGGCCCGTAACACCGCCGGCAGCAAGGCCGTTGGGAATCAAAAACAGGTCGGTCGCAATAGCGGCCAGAGCGCACCCCAACATAATCTGGGGCAGGTCGTGAAAGAAGTTCATCGATAGAATGCGCTTGATGTCCAGACGATATGCCATGCTACCTCCCTCAAAAAAGCGCACCCAAACGGATGCGCTTCGAACTTCTTGCTGTATTCGATTCTACCGATTCGCCGAACAAAAACCACCCCTGCGCAGGGTTTGCTTTGGATACAAAACCACCCTGCTCGGAGGGTTTTATCCATTTCCACATAAACCGGGCGGTTTATGCAGATGGGATCTCCGCGTCAGCGTTGCCAGTGGCCCAGCGATGGTAGCCAATAACAAACGGGTCCAGGTCGCCATCGTCAAGAACTGCCTCGACGTTGCTGGTCTCCACGCCCGTACGCAGGTCCTTAACCATCTGGTACGGGTAGAGCACGTAGCTGCGGATCTGGTTGCCAAAACCAATCGTGGTCTTGGGTCCGCGAATCTCGTCCAGGGCCTCGGAACGCTTCTCGAGCTCAATCTCGTACAGGCGAGCCTTGAGGATCTGCATGCACGCGGCCTTGTTCTGGATCTGGCTGCGCTCGTTTTGGCAGGTAACCACAATGCCGCTGGGGAAATGCGTCACGCGCACGGCGGAGTCGGTGGTGTTTACGCCCTGGCCACCCGGGCCACTTGCGTGGTACACGTCGACGCGGATGTCGTCGGGGTTGATCTCGATATCGATATCGTCGGGCAGCACCGGAATGACCTCGACGCCGGCAAACGTGGTCTGGCGGCGCTTCTTGTCGTCGGTGGGGCTAATGCGCACCAGGCGGTGGACACCGGCCTCGGCGCGAAGCATGCCAAAAGCATCCTTGCCTTCGACGGTAAAGGTCGCGCGATCAATGCCAATGACCTCGGCCGCGGGGCAATCGTTGATGGTGACCTTCCAACCGCGGCGCTGGCAGTACTTCATGTACATCTTAAAGAGCATGAAGGTCCAATCCTGGGCCTCCAAACCACCCTGCCCGGGCTTGATGGTCACAATCGCGTCGCCATGGTCGAACTCCCCGGTAAACCAGCTCGCAAGCTCAAGCTCGTCGATGGCGCGGGCCAGGCGTTCTGCCGTAGCGGCAGCCTCCTCGCGCAATGCGACGGCGTCGGGGTCATCCCCCATCTCCTCGGCAAGCTCCAGCGCAGCGCGGGCATCGGAAAGCTCGCCGCGCGCGGTGTCCACGGCAGCGATATCTTCCTTGGTGCGCGCGATCTCCTCCATCGTGGCGCGAGCGGCATCGGCGTCGTCCCAAAAGCCGGGGGCCACGCTTTTGGCCTCGAGCTCGGTCACGCGCGTGCGCTTTTCGTCCAAGTGGAGATACGACTCGACCTCGCCGAGCCGGTCCGCAAACGCGTCCAGCTCGGCGGGCGTTACCTCTAAAGCCTCAGCCATTAACGATTCCTGCCGTGGCAGTACTTAAACTTCTTGCCGCTACCGCAGGGGCACGGGTCGTTGCGGCCCACGTTGACGTACGGATCGTCGCTCTCGGACTTGCGGTAGGTCGTCACCTTGCCACCGTTGTTGACGGCAGCCGGTCCGCCTTGGACAGCCGTGCGGGCCTGCACCTGCGCCTGCTTGCGCAGCACCGAGTCGCCGTTGTCACCATCGACCTCGGCAGGACCGGAGAAGTGCGCACCCTCGAGCGCGGGCTCCTCCTTGTGCTCCACGACACGCGGGGCAGCCTTGATCTCGATGCGCAGAACCGTGCGCAGGTAATCCTCGTACATGGTGTCGACGAGTATCTGGAACGCGCCGTAGGCCTCGGTCTTGTACTCGACCAGCGGGTCGCGCTGGCCAAAGCCGCGCAGGCCGATGCCGGTCTTGAGGTAGTCCATCTCCTGCAGGTAGTTCATCCAGCGGGTATCGATGACGCGCAGCATGACCTGGGTGTTGAGCTCGCGCATCAGGTCCTCGCCCAAGCGCTCGGCTTTCATGTTGTAGCACTTCTCTACGTAAGCCAGGACATCGGCAGCTAGGGCCTCATAATCCTCGTCGGGGAACTTCGGCGTATCGATGTGGCCGGTGAGCTCCACAACCCACTTGCGCAGGCCCTCCAGGTCGCGCTCGCCATCGTGACTGTCCTTGGTGCAGAACTCCTGCACGCAGCGGTACACGGTATCGTGCATGACCTCGGTGATGTGGTCGGTCAGATCCTTGCCGTCCAGAATCTTATTGCGCTCGGCGTAGATGACCTGGCGCTGCTTGTTCATGACGTCGTCGTACTCAAGAACGCTCTTACGCATGGAGAAGTTGATGCTCTCGACCTTGTGCTGGGCGCTCTCGACAGCCTTGGAGATGATCTTGTGCTGGATGGGCATATCGTCGCCCATGTCAGCCGTGACCATCATCTTGGAGACGCGGTCCATCTTGTCGCCGCCAAACAGACGCATCAGATCGTCCTCGAGCGACAGGTAGAACTGGGTCTCGCCCGGATCGCCCTGACGGCCGGAACGGCCGCGCAGCTGGTTGTCGATACGGCGGGACTCATGGCGCTCGGTGCCGATAACGGTCAGGCCGCCGGCGGCAAGAACGCGCTCGCGCTCGGCCTTGCAAGTCTCCTTGGCCTCGGCGTTAAACTGCTCAAGCTGCTCGGGCGTTACGTCCTCCATGGTCAGGCCCTCGTACTCCAGGCGCTCGCGCACCAGCTCGTCGGGGTTACCGCCCAGCAAGATGTCGGTACCGCGGCCGGCCATGTTGGTAGCGATGGTCACGGCGCCATAGCGACCAGCCTGGGCAACGATATGGGCCTCGCGCTCGTGGTGCTTGGCGTTGAGGACCTCGTGCGCGATACCGCGCTTCGTGAGGGCGGCGGACAGCTTCTCGGAGCTCTCGATGGAGACGGTACCCACCAGGACCGGCTGGCCCTTAGCGTGACGACGCTCAACGTCGTCGGCAACGGCGTTGTACTTAGCCTGAATGGTGCGGTAGACCAGGTCCTCGTGGTCCACGCGCTGCACGGGCTTGTTGGAGGGGATTACCTCGACGGGCAGCTTGTAGATCTCGCGGAACTCGGCGTCCTCGGTGAGTGCCGTACCGGTCATACCGGAGAGCTTGTCATACAGGCGGAAGTAGTTCTGCAGGGTGATGGTCGCCAGCGTCTGGTTCTCCTCGCGCACGAGCACGCCCTCTTTGGCCTCGATGGCCTGGTGCAGGCCCTCGGAGTAACGGCGGCCTTCCATAATGCGGCCGGTGAACTCGTCGACGATCTTGACCTCGCCGTTGGTGACCACATACTGCTTGTCGCGGTGGAACATGTACTGGGCCTTCAGCGCCTGCTGCAGGTGGTTGACCAGCTGGCCGGAGAGATCGGCATAGATGTCATCGATACCCAGGCGGCGCTCGATCTTCTTAAGACCGCGCTCGGTGGCAGCGATGGTGTGCTTGGCCTCGTCCATGACGTAGTCGCCCGTGGGTTCAACGTCCTCGGTGGCGGTAAGCATGTCGTGCGACACGTCCTCGCCGCGCTCAAGGCCACGCACGGCACGCGCGAAGTCCTTGTAGGTACTGGCGGACTTGGTGCCAGCGCCCGAGATGATCAGCGGGGTGCGAGCCTCATCGATCAGGATGGAGTCAACCTCGTCGACGATGGCGTAGTTGTGGCCGCGCTGCACGCGCTGCTCGGGACGGGTAACCATGTTGTCGCGCAGGTAATCAAAGCCGAACTCGGAGTTGGTGCCGTAGGTGACGTCGGCCTGGTAGGCCGGGCGCTTGAGCTCGAGCGGCATGTTGTTCTGGAGCAGACCGACGGTCATGCCCAGGTACTTATAGATGCGGCCCATCCACTCGGAGTCGCGCTTGGCAAGGTAATCATTGACAGTAACGACGTGCACGCCCTTGCCGGCAATAGCGTTGAGATAGCCAGCCAACGTGGAGACGAGGGTCTTACCTTCGCCGGTCTTCATCTCGGCGATGTGGCCCTCGTGCAGTGCCATGGCGCCAATGAGCTGCACGTCAAAGTGGCGCATACCCATGGTGCGCTTGGAAGCCTCACGCACGGTGGCAAAGGCCTCGGGGAGCATGTCGTCAAGCGACTCGCCGTTGGCGTAACGCTCGCGGAACTTATCGGTCTGGCCGCGGAGTTCCTCCTCGGTCATCTTCTCAAACTGGGGCTCAAGACCGTTGATCTGGTCGACGATCTTGTAGTAGCGCTTAAGGTCCTTATCTGATCCAAAGGACAGCAGCTTTGACATGAATCCCATGTGGTTTTCCTTTTTGGCCATCGCCCACGCCGTGCAGCTGCGGGCGAGTTAAACACAGATGATTGTACTTTAGCCAAACAAGGCGCGGCCTATACGGTCGACCTCGACCGCCACGTAATAACTATGACCAACCTGCCACAATGGGACAGGTTTATTTTGGCAAGTTTTATCTGAGCAAACGCCGTCTCTCTGCCATTTGGTGCCACGGGGACAGGTCAGCTTGCACCAATAAAAAGAAAAGGGCCGCGCACCCAAATGGATGCACGGCCCTCATGCCATGAATGCGAGCGATTCTCTCGGCGAGCTATTTACTCAGCAGCCTCGGTGGTCTCGGCCTCGGCAGCGGCCTCCTCGACGGGAGCCTCTGCAGGAGCCTCGGCGGCCTGCTTGGCAGCCTCCTCGGCAAACTTAGCGGCACGCTTAGCCTTCTCGGCAGCCTTAGCCTCAGCGGCGGCCTTGCGAGCAGCCTCGGCCTCAGCAGCCTTGGCGGCCTTGGCAGCCTTGGCCTCCTCAGCCTTCTTGAGCTGGGCGGCAGCGGCGCCACCGAACTTGTCGGCGAAGCGCTGGACGCGTCCACCGGTGTCGACGAACTTCTGCTGGCCGGTGTAGAACGGGTGGCACTCGTTGCAAAGCTCGACCTTCATCTCGGACACGGTAGCGTGCGTCTTGAAGGTGTTGCCGCAGGAGCACGTCACCGTGCACTCGACATACTGGGGATGGATACCCTGCTTCATGGTAGGACTCCTTATTGGTCAGGCGCTGGTTACCGATCAGCGCATAAGGCGTCTTGGTTTCCGACCAAGACAACAAACTCGGCTATGGTACCACGGCGCCGCGTGTCCCACAAAAGGTTCACGGTCTTTTAAGCACAACATGAGCTGGCCCTTGAATATCAACTTCATCCGAACACTCCCCCACATTCATCTCTCGTATGTATCGAGGTATTCCTGCTTGAGCGTCTGCGAGGACGACTTGATCTTTTCCACGAGCGTGCCGGCCTCGATGAAGTAGAACGAGTCGGTAAGGTCTGCCAGGTCGTCGAGCAGATGGCTTGAAATGAGCACGCTTCGTCCCCGCGCCACCTCGCTGCGCATCGCGTCGCAGGAGGTTTTCCGCTTTCCCGGATCGAGGCCGTTCAGCGGTTCATCGAGGATAAGGTACGGGCAATCGGTCGATATCGCCATGGCAAGCTTTACCTGCTGCTTCATTCCTGTCGAGAGTTTACGGGTCGGCTTGTCGAGATATGGGGAGATTCCGAGGGAGCTGCAGAGCGAGTCGATGTCGGCGGCCGATTTCCACGCCTCCCTAACGAAAGCAAGGTGCTCGAGGGCTGATAGCGTGGGATAGAGATCCGTGCCGCCCGAAGAGCTCAGGTAGACGAGTTCTGCAAATTCGGCTGATTGACGTTGGCTGATTCCGTCTGCCGCCAGGCTTCCCGAGCGGATGCGGGTGGGAAATTGGCCCGACAGCGCTTCAAGAAGGGTGGTTTTCCCCGAGCCGTTGGGAGCAACGAGGCCCGCCGCCGTTCCCGGGCTCAGGAAAAGCGACCCGATTGAAAGTATCGTCGTGCTTCCGTATCCCACGCTCGCGTCCAGAAGCTCGAGCCCATGGCGCTTTTTCGCGGGTCCAGGCTGTTTGGGCGAACGTGTCGCAACGGCGCCGACCGCAAAAAAGACCGCGACGTATGCCAGGGCCACGGCAAGCATCGATGCGCTGCCTGAACCGGAGCCAATGAATTCTGTCGGGAAGCATCCTACGTAACCCGTTGCCTCGATAGGCGAGAATACGGCCAGCGGCAGGAGATTGAGCGCGGCGTTATGCCCCAGTGCCGAATCGGACAGTAACGGGAATGCCGGGGCCGCGACAAGCAGCGCGGAGGTGAGGGGGCCCGCGAGGACGCGCCTCGTTGCGGTCGATAGGACGGCGGAGCAAACGGATATCAAGGTTCCGCCCGCAAGAAGCGCGAGAAGCAGGGTCGTGAAGACGTTTCCCGCGGTCGTGGTGGCAAGCGCGCCGTCATGGAAGAAGGCGATCGGGTACCCAATTTGCCCGAAGCCGTTTAGGGCCAAGGCGTAAATGCCCCCGGGTGCGAGGCCGGCGAGGAGCATCGCGGTCCCCGCGGCGATTATCGAAAACACGATCTGGATAAGGAGCCGGAATTTGGGCACGGGCGCCTTCGCCGCCAGGGTCCCGGGCCTTGTGGCGCCGAGCACGAGTATCGACGAGAGAAGGAAGGGGATGAAGGGAAGGAAAGACGGCGCCGTGGCAACGGCGTAAGGCAGGAAGGAAAGGAATGGCAGGTCGTTTGCGGAGGCCGGGATATCCGTGATGCCGGAGCTGCTCAGGGCACGGCAATATGCGAGCGCTGCGTCATTGGTCTCTCGGTCTCCCACGATGGACCCGGATTGGAAGCCTTCGTCCATGAGCGCGTAGTAGCTCTCGGCAGAATCGAGAAAGGCGGCGTCGGTTTGAGCGGCAAGGGCGGCGTTCGCGTATCTTGCAAGCTCCGCGTCAGCTTGCTGCTCTGGCGATAGGTCTGTGCCGCTGGCCTGGGGTGCGCGCGTATTGAATGCGTCGACAAAGCCCTGCATGCCCTGCTTCATAAAGAAGGGCCCGTAGATGGGTGAATTGAACGCAATGGGGACGGAAAAGGCTGCAGCAAGCACGAGCGTACAAATCCATACGGCCTTGTCTCTTAGGATTAGTTTGAGAAGAAGTCGACAGTACATTTAGAAGCACCTACGTTCCTCAAAGAATTGTTAGATTAATAATGACAGACCGAATGAAGATGCGTGCGATGGGGGCGAGGCGAATGGCTGAGCGGTATCGATACGCGGGTTCAACGGTATCACATTGGCCACATAGATTTTTAACTTGCATTTCTACCCGCCCTTTTCGTAGAGTCGCCGATACGTGCTTAGCGCACCCTCGGCGCGTCCGGCAGGCTTTGCGAAATGGGATCCAGGAGACTTCGGCGCAGCATCATCTTGCGGAATGCTTCTAATGAGCCTCCCATCCTTCAAAAACAGAATCTCATCGCACAGCCTATCGACCGAATCCAAGATGTGGGATGACATGATGATGCACGTACCAGAATCGGCCAGCTTCCTGAGAATCTCGGAATGCAAGTCCACCCTGCTGGGGTCGAGCGCGTTCATGGGCTCATCTAATAGAAGGTACCGCGCGCCCGTCGCATACGCAATCGCCAGGGTAAGCTGCTGCTTCATGCCCTGGCTCAGAGTGCGGATCCTCATCTTCGCGAACTCGCCCATCTGCGTTTGTTCCACTATCTCTTCGATATCGCGAGCATGCGGCCACATATCGCAAACCATCTTGAGGTGATCTTCCGCACGCAATCCGGGATACAGCAGCGTCCCCTCACCAGGTGCATAGAAGATCATAGAACGGACCTCTCTCGCACCCGTACCCTGCACCTCATCCAGAACGATGCTCCCGTCCACGCGAGGACCCGGCAAACCTGCCATCGCACGCAGCAACGTCGTCTTTCCATGCCCGTTCGGAGCGACGAGACCGTAGACCGTACCCGGGGCAAACTCAGCGTTCACCGAATCTACGAGCACCTTCTTTCCATAAGAGATCGTCAGCGTTTGAAGGTCAATCATCGAGATCATCCCCTTTCGATCTTTGGAACACTCAGGCGCACCATCAACGGAGATACGGCGCCCAAGACCACCAGCAGAGCGCCCGATGCGCCGACGACCTCTCCAAAAGGCATCGCGTTCGTCCCTCGCCCAAGGAACCCAATCGTCCCCACCTGGGAAGCGGGATCAAACGAGGCGAATGGAGCCAGCAGCGCGACGCCCATGCCCACGCTTTCAACATGAGCGCTCAACGAACCCAACACCAAGAGAACCGCGCAAACCATTCCGGTGACAACGGGGTTGCGGCTAATCGCTGCTGTCAACGCAGCGACGACGGAAATCACGCCGTATGCCATGACCAGCAACGGAATACTGCACAACACCGCCTCCCCCACCATGGACGTTGTCGAAGCTCCCGCCCGAATGAGAGCGACGGGATACTCCGATCCACCCGCACCGTTCTTAATCACGGACACAACGACAGCGGGAACCATCGACACCAAAAGCAGCACCAAGCCAAGCAGGAGAGCCAGCGCAACAGCCGTCAGAAAACGCACATGCGCTGTTGCGGGGATCTGGAGAACCAGAAGGGAACGACACTGCAGGTGGGCGCACGCGAGCGATGTGACAACCACGGGCAACAGCAAAAATAAGGAGGGAAGCGCTGCCTGGAGATACGAAAGGAGGATTAATGGGGGCATCTTCGTACTTAACTCGTAAACCTTGGGGTCCGGCAAGCTCGCGATCGACTCAAGCAGAAGGGCGCGCGCCTCCGCACGAGAAGGAGTCTCCGGCTCGATTCCGATCGATTGCAGGAGAGTCGCATCTGCCGCGCCCAGCTCACCTCGAGCGCGCTCGTACGTCGCAAGGCTTCGAAACCCCTCCGCAGGCATAGGCGCGTACACGAAACCCGAAAGAGCATCCCGCATGTCTTCCAGGGCCGCTTTGCCCTCGACGTCCATATTCGCAGCGTTCTGCTCTAGATACCGATCTATTGAACGGAGCTCCCCATCCCTATACCGAACAGCGGAAACGTTATCAGCGTCAGGAAACATCTCGACCAGAGCCGGGGCCAGCATCGTCGTCGACATTGCAATCGCGCATACGGCGAGGGTAGGAGAACGCAGGAGCAGTTTCCCCATCGTTCTTACGTATGCAACGGCGGAGGCACAAGCGCTCGAACGAGTTGCCGTTCTCGATGCAGTGAAGGAACCTCTCTCAAGACAAATCGGGGATATCGGGCACGCGCAGCCGCTCTTTCCAGCAACGCAAAGCAGGCTAATTGCCAACACCTCGATCCCGATTGCGCATACGAGGGCAATCGCGCCACGCTCGAAGCAAAGTCCAGGCAGATTCACTATCTGCGTTGTCGGGTACGGGCTATAGGCGCCGACGGTCAACTCAGTGTTCGCATACGTAAGGGGATTCAACAGGGCGAACTCACGTAAAGCGATGGATCTTCCGTAATACCCGGGAACCATCGTCACCCCCATCAGGGCACATACGAACACGATTCCAAGCGTAGGGTTATTGGCAATCTTCACGGCAAGGTGAACGACAAGCGAGATGAACGCTGCCACCAAGAATTGCAAGATGGCCGTCTGCGCGAACACCAGCCAAGCCGGTTTGATAACCGGAGTCGCATATTGAATGTAGCCTATCGGATAGAACGGCGAGCCCGGGCCATTCTTCACAAGCGCGGCGATTATCCCTGGAAGATTGATGGCGAGGACGGCAAGCATTGCAAAAACACTCGCCCATACGCTCGATGCAACAAGTCTACCCAGCTCGCCCATCGGTGCCTGGATGATGAGCTTTTCACGTTTGTTAAGACGCGCGGCAAGGAACGAGACGGCAACGGCCGTTGCGACCCATAGCAAGTACTCCTTCGATCCGTCATAATAGGTGTACTCTCCATCCGATATCTGCAGAAACGGAAGTAGGGGAGAGAGCGGTGCCAAGATAAGACGTCCCGCGGCAAGAGGGTACAGAAGCGCGGGCATGCTTGATGAAGAGGTGTAGACACCGTCCTCCCCCGCATTCACAAGCGCATCCGCATAGGATGCTGACAATTCCTGCTCAACACGGGTTATTCCCGACTCGAGGTATTCGACCCGTCCGTCGATGCCAGCCGCGCTCCTGAAGACGGGCAGAGCACAAAGAACCATCAACGCAACAACGACAACACAGAGCGACCTGGAGGAGAGAAGCGACCTAAAGATCGCCTTCGAGATTTTGAGCATATTCATCGCCAACCTTAACCTCATCCAGTCGGAACAGAGGGGCCGAACAAAATGCTCGGCCCTTCCTCGCATCTAGTAGGTGCTATAGACAAATTGCCATTTATCAGTTGTGCCAAGAACACCACAGGAGCACATTGCAGCGAGGCGGGATCCCTATGATGCGCGGATCGGCGATAGCCATTTCGGTAGGAGATCGTCTTGTAAGAGATGTTGAACATCGAGATGCTGTGCCCGCTTACGCCGCGAGGACAGCTGTAGCTCCAGTAGGTATCGACGACGTCGTCCGTATACCCGAGGGGCTCAACGAGGGCACACTGGCTGCTCTCCTGGGAAGGAGGCATCGGGGTATCCGCAAAAGCGGGGGCTCCCGGCAGCAACAGACAAAGAGCGAGGCCGAGGAAAACCAAGAGCTTACACGACTTAACAGTACTGAACATAATCCTCTCCAATCTAGAGGGGTTTCGGTTGCAGTATGCTGTGATTACTTGCCGGCAAAGTCAATTTAACATAAACTGTTAAAAAGTAACCTGAGTTTTTTAAATTCTTCGGAGGTTATTATGAGTTCCGACAATCGCACTCCCCGGCTTCATTCCTTCCGCATCGCATGTGCGATAGCCTCTGCGACCCTTTGCGCCACCGCCATCGCACAAGTGGCGTTCTCCTTAAAGCCAGCAATCGAAGTGCTCGACAACCCTGTAATTGCAGACTCCCCCGCGTATCCAGCCCTTGCGATCTCGACATTGGTCCCTGCCGTCATCGGTATCGCTACGACCATCCTCAGCGCCGTTCTCGTGTGGACGATCAAGAGCGGAGACCCCTTCAAGAAAGGGTCTGCGACATGCTTGAAGGTGCTCGGCATTCTCTTCGTTGTTCAAGCTGCCACCAGCCTCTACGCCGGCTCACTCAAAACCTCCGTTTCGATGTTTGGCGGCGAGGGGGCCGTCGGCGCCCAAGAGATCGCTTCATCATTCGATTGGACCTCTCTGGTTCTCGGCATCGTCCTGTTCATGCTTTCCCAGCTCTTCTTGTACGCCCGAGAGCTGTACCTCGACTCCGACGAGATTGCGTAAGGAAACGCCATGCCCGTAATTGTTCGCCTCGACAAGATCATGGCCGAGCGAAAGATTTCCTCGAACGAACTTGCCGAAAGGATTGGAACCACGCCCGTGAACCTGTCCCGTATTAAAAAAGGGCATATTCGCGGCATTCGCTTCAACACACTCGAGCAGCTATGCCTCGCCCTTCGTTGCCAACCCGGAGACCTTCTCGAAGTCATGAGCGAAGAGGATGCCCGAAAGGAGTTCGGACTCGATTGGTCCGCCGAGGATTAGAGGGCGGTCGTACTCGCCCTGCACACGGGGATGCGAATCGGCGAGGTCTGCGGCCTTCGGTGGTGCGATGTGGATTTCGAGACGGGCCTGATCTCGATCAGACACTCGGTGGCGTACGCGAAGGGAATGGGTTCGTTCATCAAGGACACCAAGACCCATGACGCCAGGGGTATCCCCATCGACCCGGTCGGCCTACTCCCCATCCTGAAGGAGACCCACGAGATCGACTGCGGAAAGCTGCGCTTGCGCGGCCTTACCGGGGCGGTCGAGATCGGGGACTGCTACATCCTGTCGGAGCCGGGCGCGACCTTCGCGACGACAAGCTATATCCGCAGGGCGTTCAAGACGTTCTCGGAGACCAACGGCCTCATGGGCACCAACGACGAGCTGATCACGTTCCACGGCCTTCGCCACACGTTCGCAACGCAGTGGATCCGCCAAGGCGGCGATATCAAGGCGCTCCAATCGATCCTCGGCCACAAGGACGCCATGGCGACGCTCAACGTCTACGCCGACATCGAGCCCATCTCCAAAATCCATAACATGCTGCGCGCCACGCCGTGCCTTTGGCGCGGGCACCTCGGGCCGAGGGTCGATCCGGGTCCCATGTTCCAACAGAGGATCCAGGAGTCCATCGAGACGCTCCAGGCGTTCGGCTACGGCATCACCGAGCCGGACGACCGAAATATCGCCATACGCGACGTGAAGACGAACAGTTGGCTCTAGCTCACCGAGTACGCGGCAGTGCTGGGCCCATCCCAACTGAGGTCACGGTGGTCCGATAGGGGCGCCGCCCGCGGCATGCGCCGCGGAGCGGTATCCCCTACCGAAGGGCGGGGATGCCCTCCGCTTCCAGTTCGGAATCAGCCGTCGGAGGCGTTCGGCTGACTGCGGGAACGGCCTGTCCGCTCAATGTGTTCGGCTGAGATCGGAAATCAACCCAACACGAGCCGGACACGCGCCAGACGGCTCTTCCCCGTGCGGCCTTCCCCCTTACGCTCATGTTGCAGGCATGTAACGCCGCAGCGAGCGCGCCTTTTTTGCGCCAGACAGGTACAATGATGAACACTGTACCGTAGCGGAGCGCCCCGCGCGCGCCGCGACCACGCGAAAGGGTTTCCCATGGCCGAGATCTCGTCCTCCCGTATCGTCATCACCGTCCTTGGCAAGAACCGCCCCGGCATCGTCGCCGGCGTCACCCGTGTCCTGGGCGAGGCCAACGTCGACATCCGCGACATTACGCAGTCCATTATCGAGGACATCTTCACCATGACCATGCTGGCCGACACCGCTGAGTCCAAGCTCGATTTCGCCGAGCTGCAGAAGGCCCTGGCCGAGGCCGGCGAGCTTTCGGGCGTCAACGTGTCCATCCAGCGCGAGGACGTCTTTAACTTTATGTACCGCCTGTAGCGAACAAGCCGCTGGGGATAGCCTGACACGCGCATGCCCATGCAGGCCACCCCGATGCGGCCCGGAGAGGAGCGCGCATGGCCTACGACGCCAAGAAAATCTATTACCGCTTCGATGACCACTTGAGCCGACTGGTTCTGGATTACGAAGCAAGCCGCCAGATTTCGTCTGAGAGCGAAAGCCTCTACCACGGCCTGCCGACCGACCCTTATGACGAGGGCCTGTTTGTCGAGCACAATGTCAAGCGCGGCCTACGCAATGCCGACGGCTCGGGCGTGGTCGCGGGTCTCACTCGTATCTCGGATGTGCACGGCTACAACAAGGTCGACGGAAAGGTCGTGCCCGATCAGGGCAAGCTCACGCTTCGCGGCTACAGCATCGAGGATCTGGTCAACAATGCCCAGGCCGAGAATCGCTATGGCTACGAGGAAGTCGCCTATCTGCTTATCACGGGTTCGCTGCCCAACAAGGAAGAGCTCGACGGCTTTTGCGAGCGCCTGGGCGCCTTTAGACATCTGAGCGACGAGTACGTTAAAGAGTTCCCTATGACCACGGTATCGTCGAGCATCATGAACGTGCTCCAGCGCGCCGTACTGCTGCTCTACGCCTTCGATGCCGAACCAGACGTGATCACGCCCGAGCACGAAATCGACGTCGCCATTTCCATGCTCGCACGTCTCCCGCGCATCGCCGCCTTCGCACACATGGCCTCGGTCGCCAAGCTTCGCGGCTCCGAGGTTCACGTGCCGCACCCTACGCCCGGTCTCTCCACCGCCGAGACCATCCTACAGGTCCTGCGCGGCGGCATGGCGTTCACCCGCGATGAGGCGATGCTGCTCGACGTTATGCTCATGCTGCATGCCGAGCACGGCGGCGGCAACAACTCCACCTTCGCTTGCCGCGTGCTGTCGTCTTCGGCCACCGACCCGTATTCCGCCTACGCCGCGGCTATCGGCTCGCTCAAGGGCCCGCGCCACGGTGGTGCCAATGCCAAGGTCGTGTCTATGCACGAGGACATCCGCGCGCATGTCTCCAACTGGGAGGACGAGGACGAAGTCGCGGCCTACCTGGGCAAGATCCTCGACAAGCAGGCCTTCGACGGCACGGGCCTCATCTACGGCATGGGCCACGCCGTCTATACGCTCAGCGACCCGCGCGCCGAGGTCTGCCGTCGTTACGCGCGCTCGCTGGCAGCCAAGAAGGACTTGGGCGAAGAGTTCGCACTCATCGAGCGCATCGAGCGCCTGGCACCCCAGGTCATGCGCGACCACGGCATGACCAAGCCCATCTGCGCCAACATCGACCTGTACACAGGCTTTATCTACAAGATGCTCGGCGTGCCCGAAACGCTTTTTACGCCGTTATTCGCCGTCGCCCGCATGGCCGGCTGGTCGGCACACCGCATGGAAGAGCTCTTCTGCGCGCACCGTATTATTCGCCCGGCCTATCGTCCGGTGATCGAGCCGCTGGAGTACAAGCCGATCGCCGACCGCTAGGACGCGGACCGTTATAGAACTCGAGCGTGGCCAGGGCATCACCGCCCTCGGCCACGCTTTTTATGCCAGTAGAAAGGGCTGCATCGAATGATTGTTTTTTCCGATATGGATGGAACACTGTTGACGAGCGACAAGCAGATGGGCGACGCCACCTGGGCGATGCTCGACGAGCTCGCACGTCGCAGCATTGAGTTTGTACCGTGCACGGGGCGTCCGCTGTCGGGCGTCTTTGAGCCCATCCTCGCCCATCCTGCCGTGCACTACGCGGTCTGCGCCAATGGCGCCAGCGTCTGGCAGCTCGACGACGATGTGCCCAACGATGCCTCGCGCGCCACGCGCATTTTGAGCCGTCCGCTCGATCGCGGCATTGCCCATCGCGTCCATCGCATCGCCGCCGGCCACGATGTGACCTTCGATATCTTCGCGGATGGGCAGTGCTTCCTCCCCCGCTCGCTCTACACGCGCCTGGATGAGTTCTGTGGCGGCGACCCCCACATCGCGGCTTCGCTCAAGCGCACACGAACGCCGATCGACATGAATATCGACAGCAAGATCGACGAGGTCGAGACGCTCGAACGCATCGCTATGTACTGGCACGACCCCGCCGATCGCGACGCCATCGCGGCGGCGCTCGACACGCTCGGAGGCATTGAGGTCACGCGTTCGTACGCCATGAATATCGAGGTTATGGGCGAAGGCGCCACCAAGGGAACGGCCCTCACGTGGCTGTGTGAGCATCTGGGCGAGCGTCTCGCCGACGCCTGGGCGTTCGGCGACAACATCAACGACATCCCCATGCTGCAGGCAGCGGGCCATGGCATGGCCATGATCAACGCCGAGCCCGAAGATCGCGAGGCCGCCGACGCCATCACCGAATACGACAACGACCACGACGGCGTCGCCCGCACCATCATGGCCGCCCTCGCCTAGTCATTGGTCAGTCATTGGACGTTCTTAAACGACTAGTCACTGGGGACACTCTTCGCAAAAAGCTGCAAGGACCGTCCCCCACTGTCGGCAGAAAAGGAACGTCCCCATCTGCCGGATTAGGAGAGACTCTCCAGCACGCGACGGAGCTCCTGCTGGACGGCGTGGTCGCGGTTACAACCCACCACGCAATCGGCCACCGCCTTAAGCGCGGGGCGCGCGTTTTCCATCGCGCAGCCCGTGCCGACAAAGCGAATGATCTCGTAGTCGTTCATCGAGTCGCCAAACGCCATGACCTCGTCGCGACCAATGCCGTAATGCTCCGCGAGCTGCGCGATACCCGAGGCCTTCGACACACCAGGCTGCATGGCATCGATCCACGCGTTGCCCGAAGGCGCAAAAGTAAAGAGCTGACCAAGTTCGCGCTGTAGTACGTAGGCGCTGTCCATAACGGCACCGTCATCGCAAAAGATACTCGCCTTGATGATATTTACGCTGGGATCGGGCAGCTCCCAAATGCGTTCGGCATTGGGAAGGTCCTTATCGACCTCGCGCACGAACTTGCTCTCGTCATCGAGCAAAAAGGACTTGGTTCGGTCAAAGAGCGCAAGATGCAAATTGGGAAACGTCGCGACGGCCTGGGCGAGCCTTCGAATCGCCAGGTGGGAATACACCTCACGGTCTACCATCTTACCGTCGGCGTAGACTTGGGCGCCGTTAGCGGCGACAAAGTCCATCTTGTCGCGAACGGGCGCAAAGAACTCGCACAGGCGATCGTAGCGACGACCTGACGATGCGGCGAAATGCACGCCATGCTCGTGTAGCGCCAGAATCAGTTCGTAGGTCTCGGGAGGCACCTGGCCGTTTTCGTCAAGCAGTGTGCCGTCCATATCGGATGCAATCAGTTTAAACATAGAAAAGCTCCCTTCGGGCTTAGTAGTGAAAACAGATGTATATCTGAAAACACCGTACCCAAAGGGAGCTCGAATAAGACCCCGTAGTTATAAACGTTACATGGACCTAGCAAATAGCTCACGCGCGCCAGAGGCCCCACGGTCGCGACGTCAGGCAGCCCGCCAAAGAGTGTCCCCAACGGCTAGTCGTTTAAGAACGTCCCTGATGACTAGTCGGCGTAGGTGAAGGTTGTGACGTCGAACATGCCCTCGGGACGGATGCGGAGCGTCGGGATCACCGGCAGGGGCAGGAAGATGATGCCCATGATGGGGTCGAGCGGCGGCTCGATGCCCATGGCGCGCGCCTTGACCATAAAGTCGTCGTGCTGCGCCGCAACGTCTTCGGCAGCGCCCTCGCTCATCAGGCCGCCGAGCGCCAGCGGAATGCGCGCCACGACCTCGCCGTTGCGCACCAGCACGTGGCCGCCCTGGCCCACGGCCTCAACGGCAGCCATCATATCCGCCGCATTGTCGCCCACCACGCACACGTTGTGCGAGTCGTGGCCGATCGTGGAGGCAATGGCGCCACCGGTGATGGTAAAGCCGCGCACCCAGCCGCGACCGATATGCTTGCCGACCAGGCCCAGGCCAGCGGGGCCGTCGCCGTCGGCGCCCTCGGCCTGCAGCGACACGCCGCGGCCATGGCGCTCAATCAGCATAATGCGGCGCAGGCCCTCGGTGTTCTTGGGGCGAACCATGCCCGTGATGGCCTTGCCCGGCACCACGTCAATCACGGCCTCGCCCGGCTTAAAGGCATAGTCGAATACGTCGAGCGAAAGCTTCGGCAGCTTAACGGAGGCGCGTAGCTCATCGGCAAGGGCCGCGACCTCGGCCATCTCGGGTGCAATCTCGCCCACAAAAGTGCCGTCCTGTGCCACGAGCGCGCCGGCGGCATACACGCGATGCGGAGCCGTGGCAAACGTCAGGTCATTGAGCACCAGCAGGTCGGCACGCTTGCCCGGGGCAATCGCACCACGCAGCTCGTGTGGGTCGCGGCAACCGTGGTCCAGGCCAAACGCCTCGGCCGTGGAGAGGGACGCCATAGAGATAGCGACCACGGGGTCGATGCCGGCCTCGATAGCCGCGCGGCAGGCATTGTCGATCATGCCGGTCGCAAGCGCATCGGAAGGGGCGCGGTCGTCGGTCGCGAAGCAGCAGCGGCGGGCGCGCGCGGGATTCTCTAGCAGCATCGGCGACAGGTTGGCCAAGTCGTGGCTACACGTACCTTCGCGCAGCATCACATACATGCCGCGGGACAGTTTATCGAGCGCCTCCTCGGGAATCGTCGACTCGTGGTCGGCGATAATACCCGCCGCGGCATAGGCATTGAGGTCCTTGCCGGCAACGAGCGGCGCATGACCGTCGACTTGCTTGGACGGCGTCTGGTTAGCGGCATCGATGCGAGCACAGGTCTCGGGATCGGCCATAAAAACGCCCGGAAGGTTCATCATTTCGCCCAGGCCAAAGACATCGCCCGGATGCTCGGCAAAAAACGCCTGCATATCGGCAGCCGAAATAACGGCACCGGCCTGCTCGTCGGGCAGCGCGGGCACGCACGAAGGCATCATGTACTTGATGGAGATGGGTGCGCGGCGGCCGTCCTCGATCATAAAGCGCAAGCCGTCGAGACCGGCAACATTGGCAATCTCGTGGCTGTCGGCAATGGCGGTGGTAGTACCGCGCGTCGCGGCCATGCGAGCATACTCGGCGGGACGGATGTTCGAGGACTCGATATGCAAATGCCCGTCAATAAAACCGGGAGCGAGATAGCGACCCTGGCAGTCGATGACCTCAGTTGCCTCGTAGGTGCCAGCAGCATCGTCGCGACCATCGTAGAGCACGCCGACGATCACACCGTCCTTGACGGCAACGCTACCGGGCGCCACACGCTGGCCATACACGTCGACGATCTGCGCATTGGTAAACAGCGTGTCGACGGGCACGCGCCCCTCGGCAGCATCGATCACAGACCTCATGACCTCAACGGACATACATACTCCTTTAACCGTAGAAAAAAGCTGCGGAGCGGACAGACCTTCACCGCAGCAAGCCAATAGCCATTGTATGCCAAAAAGAAAGTCCCGCTAACACCCCTTCCGCTTAACGGCACCGCCAAATGATCCCTCCGTCCCCAAGGGATCGTCGCAACCAAAAAGGCCGCAGTCGGGATTCCCGGCTGCGGCCTTATTGCACTTGTGAGGTCAACTCGCTCGTTAGACCAACTTAAAGCCCTTGCGCTTGCCCACGGAGAGGGTGTCGCCCAGCTTGAGGGCGCTCGGATCGATGTTGTAGCTCTTGGGAGCCACAGCCTTGCCGTTGATCTTGACGCCGCCGCCGTCGATGTCGCGGCGGGCCTGACCGGCGCTGGCCGAAAGGCCCAGGTCCTTGAGCAGGCCAGCGAGGTAAATCTGGCCCTCGTCGTTGACGGTCAGCTCAACGTGCTTCTCGGGGAAGTCGGCAAGCTGGCCCTCCTTGAACACACGGTCGAACTCGGCCTGAGCCTCGTCGCCGGCGCCAGCACCGTGGTAGGTGTCGCACAGGTCGCGGCCTAGAGCGCGCTTGAGCTCGTAGGGGTCGGCGGAGCCATCGGCCAGGGCGGCATCGATCTTGTCGACCTCGGCCGGGGTGAGCGAACTGGCCAGACGATAGTACTTGCCAATCATCTCGTCGGGGATGGACATGGTCTTGCCGAACATATCCTTGGGAGCATCGGTCAGGCCGATGTAGTTACCGTAGGACTTGGACATCTTACGGACGCCGTCGGTGCCCTCGAGCAGCGGCATGGTGAGCGCGATCTGCGGTTCCATGCCCATCTTCTCCATGAGCTCGCGGCCGGCGAGCAGGTTAAAGAGCTGGTCGGTGCCGCCCATCTCGACGTCGGCCTTGATCTGCACGGAGTCGAAGGCCTGCATCACAGGGTACAGGAACTCGTGCAGGGCAATCGGCGTCTGGGACTGGTAGCGCTTGGTAAAGTCGTCGCGCTCGAGGATGCGGGCGACGGTGAACTTGGAGCACACCTGCAGCAGGCCGGCCAGGTCCATCGAAAGGATCCAGTCGCCGTTGTGCACGATGGTGGTCTTCTCGGGGTCCAGGATCTTCATGGCCTGGCTCACGTAGGTCTCGGCGTTGGCCTCGATCTGCTCCTGCGAAAGCTGCGGGCGGGTGGAGTTCTTGCCCGAGGGGTCGCCGATCAGCGCAGTGCCGTTGCCGATGATAAGGGTGACGTTGTGGCCCAGGTCCTGGAACTGACGCATCTTGCGCAGGGGCACGGCATGGCCCAGGTGCAGGTCGGGGCTGGTGGGATCGACGCCGAGCTTGATGTTGAGGGGCTCGCCCTTCTCAAGCTTCTTGCGAAGGTCGGCCTCGGGGACGATCTGCGCTGCACCCGAGGTGATGATACGCATTTGCTCGTCAACAGACAGCATTGGGTATCCTCCTTTTGCTATAGCACCCTCACCGGATACGGCGGTGCTGGAAGTTCATAAACCCACTAATAATAACCAAAACAGCGCGACGCGGCACCTACGACAGGAAAATCCTCGTCCTGCCGCACGCGTCGATAACGACCGGCAAACGCGTGCCGTCACGTTCGACCAAAAAGCGCGCCTGCTGACGGCGCGAGCAGTCACGGCAACGGACCTGCCCCGTTGCATCCGTGGCGCAGGCGCCCTCGGCAGTCAGCAAGCAGTGCTCGCACACCATGAGCTCGGGACGGTCGGCATCGACAGGCCCCAAGACACCGGGGCAAGCGGCAAGTTCGGCAACACGCTCCGCATCATTGCCGAGCAACTCGGCCGACAAGCACACCCGCCCCGCACCGAGTCCGCGCAGCCAGGTAAGCGTGGCCCGATTGGCACAGAACACCGGCGCCGCCACGTCAAACGTTGTGCCCAGCTCGCGGGCCATCGCCACTTGTCCCAGATTGCGGCAGACGACGCGCCCGGCACGCTGCATAAGCGCCCGAGTCCGCTCGGCGTCGCCCGCGCGGCACACTTCGTCGAGCACCACCGTTGTATCGGACAGATCTCGCTCATCGCGCGGACCCACATCCATCAGCTCCCAGGCAAAGACCATACGAGCAAAATCCTCGCGCTTTGCCGGCCCCGCCGACCCCACCAACTCCGTCGACGCACCGCCATCCACCGCAGCGCCCTCAAAGGGCAGCACCTCAACGGCACGCGCAACGGGCGCAATCGCATCCGCCTCGGCCCGCATGCGCTCCAACACCGCCGCCGTCTGATCCAACACGCCGGCGCTGCGAATCAGATAGACCTCGCAGCCCGCGTCCACCTTACGTTTGCAATGCACGACGATGCGCTCCCCCGCAGCGGCATCCACGGGGCAAGGCACCTGTGGCCAGCGCTTGGGCACATCGGGACGCGCGTCGGCACCCGGGTAAAATCGGATTTCGAGCGTATCGCCCGCCGCCACGGCGGCATCAAGCTCAACCGTCACCTCTTCGTGACCCACCGCCACCAAGTGGCCCACGCGCACGCCCTGGTTGATCGCGCGCTCAAAGCTCATGAGCTCGGCACCCGAACGACCCCGCAGGTAAGCATCGGTAAACCCACGGTTAAACGACCTTCCCAGCTCGCGTTCAAGCTCTTCCACGGCACCGGAGTCCCACGCGCCGTCGCACAGCATATCGAGTGCCCGACGCCACACCCTCACCACGTTGAATACGTAATCGGGATTCTTCATGCGCCCCTCGATCTTGAGCGATGCCACGCCGGCGGCAACAAGCTCGGGCAGGTGCGCGATACCCAGATAGTCACGCGGACAAAGCAGGCGGTCCCCCTCGACGGCAACAACACTCTGCCCCGCCTCGTCCACTAGGTCGTACGCCAGACGGCACGGCTGCGTGCAGTCGCCGCGCATCGCCGAGCGCCCACGCCGCAAGGCCGAGAACTCGCACGCCCCCGAATAGCCGATGCAAATCGCACCGTGGCAGAATACCTCGATGGGCACGCCCGTGGCACATAGCGCCGCAATCTCGTCGACCGTCAGCTCGCGTGCCGTCGTCACGCGCTCGACCCCCAGCTCATCGGCGGCAAGCCGCACGGCACCCTCGCTATGAGCGCCCGCCTGCGTGGACAGGTGAATCTCGACCCCGGGAATCGCCGCGCGCAGCGCGCAGGCCAACCCGGCATCGGCGACAATCAGAGCACCGGCGCCCAGCTCCAGTGCATGAGCTCCCAACGCCACCGCGTCGGACAACTCATCGTCAAACACGAACACGTTGAGCGTCACGTACACACGCACGCCATGGGCATGCGCCACGGCGCAGCCGCGCGCAAACTCGTCATCCGTAAAGCCATGGGCGCCCACACGGGCGTTAAAGCCGCCCAACCCCGCATAGATGGCATCGGCGCCCGCGGCGATGGCCGCAAGCATCTGGTCGAGTCCGCCCGCCGGCGCCAGCAACTCGGGCAGCGCCGCACCGGCAGCATCCAATCCAGTCTCGTATTGTCCGCTCGGCCCCATCGCCCGAATCGCCATCGGCAAACTCCTTACCAAGGTATGCATTCACTCTGAAAAATGCCGTCTTCCAGCATACACGAGGCCTCGCGCGCCCCGTTTGGTTTATCGTGTAATAACTTATGTCCATCCTGCCCCGACGGCACATCCACCGTCCGGCACGACATACCTGGAGGTCAATATATGGGTCCTCGCCAACGACAGGGACGCAGCCGTTCAAAGACGCATGCTCTGCCCATAATCCTGCTCTCGTTTTTGGGCTTTCTGCTGATTGCGGGCGTGGCATTTGGCATCGGCATGGTCGGCAACGTCAACCGCTGGCTGTCCGATCTGCCCGACTACACCGACGCCAACGCGTATCTGGTGAGCGAGCCCACCGAGATCGTCGACTGCAACGGCAACAAGATCGCGAGCTTCTACACGCAAAACCGCAAGTCTATCACCAAGGACGAGGTCTCCCCCTACGTGCTGCAGGGCACCGTTGACGTCGAGGACGAGCGCTTCTACGAGCACGGCGGTATCGACCTGTGGGGTATCGCGCGTGCTGCGGTGGCAACCCTCGGCGGCGGGCACGAAGGCGCCTCGACGATCACCCAGCAGCTTGTGCGCAACACCATCCTGCAGGAGGAGCAATTCGACTCGACCATTGAGCGTAAGGTGCGCGAGGCCTACATCGCCATCAAGATGGAGGACATGTACTCCAAAGACGAGATCCTCATGATGTACCTCAACACCATCTATTACGGCCACGGCGCCTACGGCATCGAGGCCGCAGCCGAGACCTATCTGTCCAAGAGCGCCGCCGACCTCACCCTGAGCGAGGCCGCGCTACTCATCGGCCTTCCCAACTCGCCTTCGCAGTACGACCCCACGGTCAATCCCGATCTGGCACTGTCTCGCCGCAACAAGGTTCTCGACAACATGCTGCGCCTGGGCCACATCACCCAGGAGGAGCACGATGCCGCACAGGCCGAGCCCATCACCCTCAATGTGACCGAAATCTCGGGCAGCGGCGTCGACGTATACTCGCAGCCCTACTTTGTCTCCTACGTCAAGCAGCTGCTGGAGCAGGAGTTCTCGACCGACGTGCTCTTTAAGGGCGGCCTGACCGTCAAGACCACCATCGACCCCACGATGCAGCAGGTGGCAGAGAATGCCGTCCGCGAGCAGCTCGACACGCTCTCGCTTGACGGCCTGGACATGGGCATGGTCGTCGTCGACCCCAAGACCGGCTACATCAAGTGCATGGTGGGCGGCTACGACTACAACGCCGACGAGAACCACGTAAACCATGCCACGGCCAAGCGTCCCGTCGGCTCCACCTTTAAGGCCTTTACGCTGGCAACTGCCATCCAAAACGGCATGAACCCCAACGTCACCCTCAACTGCAACTCGCCGCTCAAGGCCAAGGGCACCACGACCGAGGTCCAAAATTACGCCAACCAGAGCTACGGCAGCATCACGCTTAAGCAGGCGACGGCATACTCCTCCAACACCGGCTACATCCAGGTGGCGGAAGCCGTCGGCAACAGCAAGATCATCTCGCTCGTCAAAAAGCTCGGCATCGACCCCGCCAAGGACAACATCGAGGACGTTCCCGTCATGACGCTCGGCACCGGCTCGATCTCGCCACTCGAGATGGCCGCCGCCTACGCGACGTTTGCCAACGGCGGCTACTATCGCCAGCCGATCGCCATCACCGAGATTGATTCTCGTACCGGTTCGGTGCTGTACCAGCACACCGACAATCCCTCACAGGTGCTTACCGAGGGCGAGGCCGCCGCGGTCACCGATGTTCTGTCCGGCGTCATGAAGGGCAGCGGTACGGGTGCTGCCGGCGCCCTGAGTGTCAACCAGCCCTATGCCGGCAAGACGGGCACCACCGACAACACCACCAACCTGTGGTTCTGCGGCTATACCCCGCAGCTGGCGTGCGCCCTGTGGACCGGCTATTCCGCGGGCGAGATCCCCATCCAAAAGTACGGCACGGACCTGCTGGGCGACAGCACCAACCTGCCTGTCTTTAAGCGGTTTATGAACACCGTTCTGACCGGTACCGAGCGCGAGGAGTTTGCGACCGGAACGGCGCCCACCTACAAGAACAACAGCGTCTGGAAGTTCTACGGCACCAATAACACCAAGAAGTCGGAGAACGACGACAAGGACAAGGACGAAGAGGAAGAGGAAACTACCACAACGACTACCACGACGACCACGACCACCGAGACCACGGGCGGCGACACCACCGGCGGCACCGGTACGACCGGTGGCTCGACGGGCGGCTCCACTGGTGGTTCGACCGGCGACGATGGCGGCACGCCTACGCCTACGCCCACTCCCGACCCCTCGCCCACGCCTGACGATACGGTCGGCTAAGAAGTACGCGACTAAAGCCAACAAGGCCCCGAGCAGCTTATTGAACTGCTCGGGGCCTTTTAGTTTGAAGCGACCTGGTGGGCGGTCTTTATACCGGCAAACAAAAAGGGGTACCGACCAACGTCGATACCCCTTACAAGCCACTATGTCAGCGCACACAATGCCGAGCGCACGACCCGCACGCCTACTTGCGAGAATTGCTCAGCTTATTGATCAGCGCCTCGAGACGCTCGCCGTCCTCGGCCGTCTGGGCAATAACCAAAATCGTATCGTTGCCGGCAAGCGAGCCAAGCACATCGGGCAACTCTGCCGCATCAACGGCGGCGGCGATGCCGGAAGCCGTGCCAGGCTGAGCCTTGATCATAACCAGATTATCGGTACGCAGAACGCCCGTTACGAGCTCGGAAACCATACGCTGCAGGTGCAAGTCCTCTGCCAGAACATAGATGCCCTCAGGGAGCTTACGCAGCCCCATGTCGGCAATATCGCGAGAGACAGTCGCCTGCGTGCAATCAAAGCCCATAGCACGGAGCTCATCAACCAGCACGCGCTGCGTGCGGACATCCTTATTGCGCACAATATCTCTAATGGCATCCTGGCGCCCATTGCGTTTTTTAGCCATACAAACCCTCTCTCCAAAAGATGGCGGAGACAATCAATCAGTGATTGAATAGTTTAACGCTATTTGAAGGCTTTTGTGTATAAGAACGCATTTCGAAACAATTCTATGCAAGTTTGTTTCGTAATGAGCCGTTTAGGCGGTTTTTGCGCCCGTCCGGTTAAGAAAAGCTACCAGATGCGTACACATCACGCAGCGCGCGGGCTTGGCGCTAGCGATCGGCCCAAACAACAGACCCAGTCCCCGATGGTTGTCCTTGAGCGCGGCGACCATCTGACGGGTTCGAGGCGCCTCGAGCATATCACGCATGCGGGCGGAACGCTCGATTGACGACACCCCATGCGGGCTCAGACACAAATTCTCGATGCAGGCGACCAGTCCGACAAAGTAGAACTTTTGGCTTGCCAGCTTGAGCCGACCACCGCTATCTGCTTCCGAGAGTGAGTCCGCAAGCTCGTCGAGCGCTCGGGTGTCATCGGATACCCTGGCATACATGGTGGGATCAAAGGCATCTGTAAGCTTAGGCGCTACCGCGTGGAAACAAGCGTCGCCGCATCCGGAGACGCGCTGCGCCTGCGAGAGCGCGCATGCCATAAACCCAACTGTGCGAAACGCCTTGTCGCACAAAAGGCATGCCTCAAACAGCGGACGGCTATACATCACGCCAGAGACTTGAGCAACCAAGCCGCCTAAAATCAACTGGGGCAGCCCGGCCACCATCGAAGATTTGCTATCAATGGAAATATGAGTAGCATCCAAGACGCGCGAATGGCGCTCTCGATGTGCATCATAGCGGTCGAGCGACACCGTGGGGAACACTATGTCTGCCGCAGTATCGCACGCGATATCGACCATCTTGGAAAGGGATTGCGGAGCAAACCACTCATCGGCGTTCATGGCGATGATTTGAGAGCCGCGCAAGGCAGCAAAACCGGCACGAAGACACGCGCCGCGCGTCGCGTCCTCGACGTCAATCAAATCAATATGGATGTCCCTGTCAGCAGCAACTTGAAGCGAATGGCGCACACCGGGCGCAGCATCGCGACAGACAACGACAATCTGCAAATCGTAGAGGTCTTGGTTCTGGATACTCTCGAGCGCACGCATCGCATAGCTGGGCGAACCTTCTACCACAAGAATCACCGAAAGTCGCGGATGCGAGCCACGTCGAACCAAATTATCCGTCCTCTCGACAGCAATGAATCAAACCGTGGTTCATGGTACACCCCGGCAATAAAAGCAATGAGACACCGGTTGCATTGCACGCCAAGAACAGATGTTGCACACGCGCAGCCCACAGATGACAGGTGTCGACGCACGACACGTCGAGCCCTACCCTAGTCGAGCACGACAAGCTCGGCGGGATCGTAATCCACGCCCATAAACGTAAGGCCGCAGGCAGGAGCCGTGGGGCCCGCAGCGGTGCGGTCGCAAGCATCGATAACCTCGCGCATCCACTCGGGTTCACGGCGATGCATGCCAATCTCGACAAGCGTGCCCACGATCGTACGGACCATCGAATGCAGAAACGCATTGCCCTCGATGGTGAACGTCAGGATGTCCTCGCCAAACGCAACCTCATGGCCAAATTCGGCACGCATCACGCAGCGATGCGTGGGCTTGCCAACGGCCGAAGCGACCTTGCAAAAGCTTTTAAAGTCCTGCTCGCCCAGCAGTGCGGGGCAGGCAGCAGACATAGCCTCAACATCCAAGGGATAGCGATGCCACCACACGGCACCGCGGGACAGCACAGGGCGCGCATCTCGATCAGCAATGCGGTATGTATACGTACGGGAACGCGCGTCAAAACGCGCAGAAAAGCCTTTACGGGCCTTGTAGACCTCGTTAATGGCGATATCTTTGGGCAGCAGGGCATCCATAGCCCGCAGCCACCTACGGCGCGTACAAGCGAGCTCAGCGTCCGTTACGGGCACGCTGATGTACTGGGCCACGGCATGCACGCCGGCATCGGTACGCCCAGCGCACGTCAGATTGACCGGACGGCGAAGCAGCGTCTCGATGGCTCGACGTAGCTCACCCGCAACCGTCGTCTGTCCCGGCTGCTCGGCAAATCCGCTATACGACGAGCCATCATAGGCCACGCGAAATACGAGTGTAGCGTCAAGCTCGGAAATCGAATTGAAATCAAACGGCGCGGTCATGGGCGCTCCCAACAAACAAGCAACGGTATCGCGACAAAAAAAGAGGGGTACGCGAACGTACCCCTCGAATATAGCCTATGCAGACGGAATGTCTACTCAGCGGTCTCCTCAGCAGGAGCCTCCTCGACGGCCTCGACCTTCTTGGGAGCAGCGGCCTTCTTGGGGGCCGGAGCAGCCTTCTTGGCCTTAGGCGTGCAAGGCTCGGTGACGAGCTCCATGATAACGATGGGAGCGTTGTCGCCCTTACGGTTACCGAGCTTCATGATGCGGGTGTAACCGCCGTTGCGGTCCTGCCACATGCCCTGAGCAGCCTTGTCGAAGATCTCGGCAACGAGCTGCTTATCGCCGAGCTTGGCGATAGCCAGACGACGAGAGTGCAGGTCGCCCTTCTTGGCCCAGGTGATGATCGGATCGACGACCGAACGCAGCGCCTTAGCGCGGGTCTCGGTGGTCTTGATGCGGTCGTTCTCGAAGAGGGCCTTAGCAAGGCTCTTCTTCATGGCCTTGGTGTGGCTCGCATCGGTGCCGAGCTTCAGGCCCTTCTTAACGTTGTGACGCATGGTCTAGTTTCTCCTCAAATATGCGAAGCATTAAGCCTTCAGGCTCAGGCCCATGGACTCAAGCTTGTCCTTCACTTCCTCGATCGACTTAACACCGAAGTTACGGATGTTGAGCAGATCGTTCTCCGAGAACTCAACGAGTTGACGGACCGAGTGAATGCTGGCGCGCTTAAGGCAGTTGTAGGAACGGACGGAAAGGTCCAGATCCTCGATCTGCTTGTCCAGCTCGGCGTTCTCGTTGGTGACCTCGGGAGCGAAGATCGAAGCCTCCTCCTCGACCTCGGGGGTCTCGGCAAGGTTCATAAAGGCGGCCATATGCTGGTTGATGATATTGGCAGCCTGGACCACGGCATCGCGCGGGGCGATGGAGCCGTTGGTCTCGATCTCGAGGACAAGGCGGTCGTAGTCGGTGTGCTGACCGACACGACAAGCCTCAACGAGCTTGGCGCAACGGGAAACCGGCGAGTACAGCGAGTCGACGTGGATCACACCGATGGGATCGTTGTCGCGCTTGTTAGCCTCGCCAGAGACATAGCCGCGGCCATAGCCGATGCGCATGCTCATGGTGAGATGGCCACCCTCGGTAAGCGTAGCGATGTGCTGCTCGGGGTTGACCAGCTCAAACTCGGACGGAATAAAGAAGTCCGCACCGGTGACCTCGCAGGGGCCGTCAACAGAAATGGTGGCGGTCGCCTCGTCGGTCGTGCCGAGAGCCCTGAAGACAAGACCCTTGACATTCAGGACGATGTCGGTGACATCCTCGACCATGTTAGGGATGGTCATGAACTCGTGCTGCGCACCATCGATCTGAATAGCCTCGACGGCGGCACCCTCGAGCGAGGACAGAAGAACGCGACGAAGGGAGTTACCCAGCGTATCGCCGTAACCACGCTCGAGCGGCTCGACGGAGACACGAGCAGACGTCTCGTTGATCTCTTCGACCTGAACCTGAGGCCTAATGAATTCTGACATGTATTACCTCCAGCCTCAGCAGCCCGGATGGACTACTTAGAGTAGAGCTCGACGATGAGCTGCTCGTTGATATCACCGCTGATCTGCTCACGCGTCGGCAGAGCGAGCACGTTACCAGACAGCTTCTCGATATCGACCTCGAGCCAGCCAGGGACCTCAAAGCGCTCGGAGGAAATCAGAGCCTCCTTGATGGGGAGGAGGTCACGGAACTTCTCGCCGACAGCGACGACGTCGCCGGCCTTGACGCGGTAGGACGGAATATCCACGCGCTTGCCGTTCACGGTGAAGTGACCGTGACGGACGGACTGACGAGCCTCTTTGCGGGTGCGGGCGAAGCCAAGACGGAAGACGACGTTGTCAAGGCGAGACTCAAGGATGATCATGAGGTTCTCACCGGTGACGCCGTTCATCTTACGGGCCTTGTTGAAGTAGCCGTGGAACTGCTTCTCCAGAACGCCATAGATGAACTTGACCTTCTGCTTCTCGCGCAGCTGCATGCCGTACTCAGATTCCTTGCGACGGCGCTTGGGCTGACGGATAGATTCCTTCTTGCTGCTGTAACCGAGCTCAGCGGGATCGATCCCGAGCTGACGGCAGCGCTTAAGAACAGGAGTCCTGTCGATTGCCATATTGATACGATCCTTTCAGTTACACGCGGCGACGCTTCTTGGGGCGGCAGCCGTTGTGCGGAATGGGGGTCTTGTCCTGGATGCTCGAGACCTCGAGGCCAGCAGCCTGGAGGGAGCGGATGGCGGTCTCACGACCGGAGCCGGGGCCCTTGACGAAGACGGAAACCTTCTTCATACCGTGCTCCATGGCCTGCTTGGCAGCAGCCTCGGCAGCCATCTGGGCAGCGAACGGCGTGGACTTACGGGAGCCCTTGAAGCCCACCTGGCCAGCCGACTTCCAGGAAATGACGTTGCCCTGGGGATCGGTGATCGAAACGATCGTGTTGTTGAACGTAGAACGAATGTGAGCCTGGCCCACGGAAATGTTCTTACGGTCCGCGCGCTTCAGACGGGCAGCGCGAACGTTCTTCTTAGCAGTAGCCATCTATCTAGCGCTCCTTATTTCTTCTTCTTAGCACCGATCTGACGCTTCGGGCCCTTGCGGGTACGAGCGTTAGTGTGGGTGCGCTGGCCGCGGACCGGGAGGCCCTTGCGGTGACGAAGGCCGCGGTTGCAGCCGATGTCCATAAGGCGCTTGACGTTCTGGTTGCGCTCACGGCGGAGGTCGCCCTCAACCATGATCTGGTTCTTGTCGATATAATCACGGATGGCGTTAACCTCATCCTCGGTGAGGTCCTTAACACGCGTATCCACGTTAACGTTGCACTCGACGCAGATCTTCGTCGCAGTGGTGCGGCCGATGCCGTAAATGTAGGTCAGACCGATCTCAACGCGCTTCTCACGCGGGAGGTCGACACCATTAATACGGGCCAACGTAGTCTCCTCTCTTAACCCTGACGCTGCTTATGACGGGGGTTCTCGCAAATGACGAGGACCTTGCCATGGCGCCTAATGATTTTGCACTTATCGCACATCTTCTTGACCGAAGGACGTACCTTCATCGTTCTTCCTTTCGGTAGCGCTCAAACTACTTCCCTACTATCTACTCGCCCAGCCGCAGGCGTTTAAAACTATGGCTGGTCTTCACACACAATCCGACCGTAGGTTGAGCTAAGCCTGCAGCCGGAAATGGAGTGCGTGTATGCGTGCCGCTATTTGTAGCGATAGGTGATGCGGCCGCGGGTCAGGTCGTACGGGGAAAGCTCCACGACAACCCTGTCACCGGGGAGAATACGGATGTAATTCATTCGGATCTTGCCAGAAATGTTGCACAGAACCGAATGACCGTTCTCGAGCTCGACCTTAAACATGGCGTTGGGCAGCGGTTCCTTTACCGTACCCTCGAGCTCAATTGCGTCTTCCTTCTTCACAAGCAATCATCTTTCTCTAGAAAACGACAGCGATTGAGAATTTTACAATACTCATGCACGTATCGTAATATCTTCGTAATGGCTCCACAACTAAGCGGGACTTGTTACATTTCTCCGCCTTGGAGCGAACACCAAGCACCTTGGGCATCCGTGGTGAGAATCACCGGACCGTCATTGGTAATGGCGACGGTGTTCTCGTAGTGCGCGGCGGGCAGGTGGTCGTTGGTCGTAACAATCCAACCGTCGGAGCCCGTGCTCACATGGTTGGAACCCATCGTAACCATCGGCTCGATGGCAATGACCATGCCGGCCTGGAGGCGAACGCCCCTCCCCTTCTTTCCATAGTTAGGAACGTTGGGGTCCTCGTGCATCACGCGGCCAATGCCATGGCCAACATAGTCACGAAGAACGCCATAGCCGTGAGACTCGGCGAGAGACTGAACGGCATAACCAACATCCCCGATATGGTTACCGGGGACAGCCTGCTCGATGGCAGCCTTAAGGCAATCGCGCGTAACCTCGCACAGGGCCTTGGCCTCGGGCGTTGGGGTGCCAACGAAAAACGTCCAAGCGTTATCGCCGACCCAACCGTCGACAACAGCTCCCGTATCGATGGAAATGATATCGCCATCGCGCAGGATCATGTCGGGGTTGGGAATACCGTGGACCACGGCATCGTTGATCGATGCGCAAATGGTTCCCGGGAACCCGCCGTAACCCTTAAAGGCCGGGGTGCCGCCATGCATGCGGATAATCTGCTCCGCGAGCTGATCGAGCTCAAAAGTCGAAACGCCGGGGCGCACCATGGCTCCAACGTGGCGGAGCGCCATCTTAGATAGCGCTCCTGCCTTCTTCATCTGCTCGATTTGCGTTGCAGACTTAATCTTGATCATAGACCGAGAGCCTCTTTGACATCCCCGTACACGGTCTCGCGAGCCTGGTCACCGTTGACCGACTTGAGCAGACCCTGGCCACGATAGTAGTCGACGAGCGGGCTCGTGGACTTCTCGTAGACGTCGAGACGGTTCTTGATGGTCTCGGGCTTGTCGTCGTCGCGCTGATACATCTCGCCGGCACACTTGGGGCAGGTAGCATCGGCAGCGGTGCCGGTGTAACCGCAGGCGCGGCAGGTGCGACGCGAAGACAGACGATCGATGATGACCTCGGGGGCCACGTCGACCAGAAGGGCGCAGTCGATCTCGCGACCCATGGCGGAGAGCTCGGAATCGAGCGTCACAGCCTGGGCGGTGTTGCGCGGGAAGCCATCGAGGATGAAGCCCTGCTGGGCGTCATCGGCGGCAAGGCGCTCCTTGACAAGGTCGATCACGAGCTGGTCGGGAACGAGCTCGCCAGCGTCCATGTACTTCTTAGCCTGAATACCAAGCTCGGTGCCACCCTTGACGGCAGCACGCAGCAGGTCGCCCGTGGAAATGTGAGCGACGCCAAACTCGGCGACGAGCTCCTGTGCGACGGTGCCCTTACCGGCACCCGGAGCTCCGAGCAATACGAGGTTCATGAGCAATCCTCCTCTAGCCTATTTAAAGAATCCATCGTAATCATACATCTTGATCTGGCCTTCGAGCTTATCGACCGTGTCGAGCACGACGCCGACCATGATGAGGATGGACGTGCCGCCAAATGCCTGGATCAGATGGTTACCCGTGAAGGAGAAGATGATCGAAGGCACGATGGCGATGAGCGCCAAAAAGACAGCGCTGGGAAGCGTAATCTTGTTGAGCGCGTTCTTGATGTAGGCCGCGGTAGCCCTACCCGGACGCACGCCCGGAATAAAGCCGCCCTGCTTCTTAAGGTTATCGGCCGTGTCATCGGGGTTGAACACCATGGAGGTGTAGAAGTACGCGAAGAACACGATGAGGACAACGTTAAGCACCCAGTTGAGCCAACCGGTCGAAAGCGCAGAGGCAACTGCCTGAATCCAGCCGATGCCGGGGAAGAACACGGCAATCTGAGCCGGGAAGTACAGCAGCGCCGAAGCGAAGATGATCGGCACGACGCCCGCGGTGTTGACCTTGATGGGCAGGTAGGTGGTCTGTCCACCCATCATGCGACGGCCCACGACGCGCTTGGCGTAGGAGACCGGAATGCGGCGCTGGCCGCGCTCAAGGAAAACGATCAGCGGGATAACCAGCAGGATGATGGCGCAGATGATCACCATGGTGATGATGCCACCGGCATTGCCCTCGGTGCTGGAGAAGATAGCCTGCGGCAGACCGGCCATGATGTTCGCAAAGATGATCAGCGACATGCCATTGCCGATACCGCGCTGGGTGATGAGCTCACCAATCCACATGATCAGCATGGCGCCCGCAGTGAGCGTGCCGACGACCATGAGGTCGAAGATAATCTCGGGAGCGCCGGCGCCATTAAAGCTGATGCCGAAGCTCTTAAAGAGGAAGAGGTAACCCACGGAGTTGAGGATTGCCAGAGCCAAGGTGAGGTAACGCGAATACTGCGTAATCTTGGTCTGACCGACCTCGCCCTCGCGGGCAAGCTCATGCAGGGAAGGCACGACGGCCTGGAGCATCTGGAGGATGATCGAGCTGGTGATGTAAGGCATGATGCCCAGCGAAAACACCGACACATAGCTCAACGCGCCGCCAGAGAAAAGATTCAGGAGGGCCATAGCACCTGCGGCGACCGAATTGTTATCGGTCGAGAAAAGGCCCAGCATCCCCTGGAAGGGAATGCCGGGCACAGGAACGTGCGCACCAATGCGGTACACGACGAGCATAGCTATGGTAAAAAGAATCTTTTCGCGCAATTCTTTGATGCGGAAAGCATTCTTAAGACCATTTAGCACGGCAGCTCGACCTTTCCGCCGGCGGCCTCGATCTTGGCCTGCGCAGAAGCGCTGACCTTGTCGACCTTGACCGTGAACTTCTTGGTGAGCTCACCATTGCCGAGCACCTTGACGGGCTCGAACTCGCTCTTGGTGATGCGAGCGGCCTTAAGAGCGGCACCGTCGATCACAGCGCCATCCTCGAACTTACGCTCGAGACGCTCAACGTTAACAGCGGTGTACTCGATACGACGGGGGTTGCGGAAGCCCGGAAGCTTGGGCAGGCGCATAGCCAGCGGAGTCTGGCCACCCTCGAAGCCGGCACCCTTGGTGCCGCCAGAGCGGGAACCCTGGCCCTTCTGGCCGCGGCCAGAAGTGGTGCCGTGACCCGAAGAATTGCCACGGCCGACGCGCTTGCGGTTCTTAGTGGAACCGGGCGCGGGAGTAAGATCGTGAAGCTGCATTTGCTACTCCTCTACAATCTCGACAAGGTGCTTGACCTTGAAGATCATGCCGCGGACGGACTCGTTGTCAGCAATCTCGCGAACCTCGCGGATCCTGTGGAGACCGAGGGCACGGACAGTACGGACCTGGTCCTGCTTGCAACCGTTGGTGCTGCGGACCTGCTTGATCTTGATGGTGTCAGCCATGCTTAGTTCTCCTTACCGACGAACATCTCGGAGACCGTCAGGCCACGGCGAGCCGCGACGTCCTCAGGGCTGGAGAGCTCCTTGAGGCCCTCGACGGCAGCCTTGATGATGTTGAGGCCGTTGTCGGTACCGAGGGACTTGGACAGGACGTTCTTGATGCCAGCAAGCTCGAAGAGGGGACGCACAGCGCCGCCGGCGATAACGCCGGTACCCTCGACAGCGGGCTTGATGATGATGCGGCCGGCACCAAAGTGGCCGAGAACCTCGTGCGGGATGGTGCCCTGCTCGGTCACCGGCACGTGGAACATGTTCTTCTTGGCATCGAGAGACGCCTTGGAGATGGCCAGGGGCACCTCAGCGGACTTGCCCATGCCAACGCCGACGTTGCCCTTGCCGTCGCCAACGACGACGAGAGCGACGAGGCTCATGCGACGACCACCCTTGACGGTCTTCGACACGCGGTTGATGTAAACGACGCGCTCCTCGAACTCGGAGGCCTCGCGCTGCTGCTTCTGATTACGAGCCATGTGCTACATACCTCCTAGAACTCGAGACCGGCGGCACGAGCACCGTCGGCGAGGGCCTTGACGCGGCCATGGTAGATACGGCCACCGCGATCGAAGGCGACCTTGGTGATGCCGGCCTCGATGGCACGCTTGCCAACGAGCTGACCGACCTTCTCCGCAGCCTCCTTGTTCGAGGTGTGGGTGCCCTTGAACTCGGCCTCGAGGGTCGAGGCAGAGACGAGCGTCAGGCTGGAGCCCTTGCTGTCGTCGATGATCTGGGCATAGATGTTGGCGTTAGTACGGGTCACGCGAAGACGCGGACGCTCGGAGGTACCCGAGACCTTGCCGCGAACACGACGCTGACGACGCTTGAGGCCTTCCAGCTTCGCCTTATGCTTGTTCATACGTAAACTCCTAAAAAGGTTGATCTTGCCAGCACCTGACGGGGTGCTGGTCTTATGCGAGTGAGTCGGTTACGACTACTTGGCGGCCTTACCCAGCTTGCGGCGGATGTGCTCGCCAACGTAGTGGATACCCTTGCCCTTGTAAGGCTCGGGAGGACGATGGCCGCGGATCTCAGCGGCGATCTGACCGACCTGCTGCTTGTTGATACCCTTGACGTTCACGTGGGTGTTGTCGGGAACCTCGAAGGTGATGCCCTCGGGAGCCTCGACGATCACGGGGTGCGAGAAGCCCAGGGAGAACTCGAGGTTCTTGCCCTTCTGCTGCACGCGGTAACCGACGCCGGCGAGCTCGAGCTTCTTCTCGAAGCCCTCGGAAACGCCAACAACCATGTTGTGGATGAGGGCACGGGTGAGGCCGTGGCGGGCACGGGTCTCACGCTCGTCGTCGGGACGGGAAACGGTGAGGACGTTGTCCTCGATGTTGATAGCGAGCTTCTCAAAGACATCGAGCTCGAGCTGGCCCTTGGGGCCCTTGACGACAACGTTGTTGCCGTTGACTGCCACTTCGACTCCGGCGGGAATCTGGACAGGCTTATTACCGATACGAGACACGGTGATCTCCTTTCCTTCTACCTACCGAGCAAATTACCAGACGTAAGCGATGATCTCGCCGCCGACGTTGTGCTTGCGAGCATCGCGGTCGGTCATAACGCCATGGCTGGTGGAAATAATGGCGGTACCAAGGCCACCGCGGACGCGGGGCATGTCGGCAACGCCGGTGTACTTACGCAGGCCCGGCTTGGAAATGCGGCGGATGCCGTTGATGACCTTAGCCTTCTTGGGACCATACTTAAGCGTGATGTGCAGAGTCTTCTGGGGAACGGTGTCCTCGACATCGTAGCCCTCGATGTAGCCCTCCTCGTGCAGAACACGAGCGATCTCGACGAGCTTCTTGCTGCTCGGCATGGAGACCGTGGCCTTGTTCACAGAGTTAGCGTTACGGATGCGCGTAAGCATATCTGCGATCGGGTCTGTAAGGTTCATACAGATTCTCCTTCGTTCTTGATGAACACGTGCTCTTGGTTCTTCGCCGCCCTTAACGGCAAAGCCTAACTAGCGCGTTTTCCCTGTTCCAAACGGATGCTTGAAACGCTGGTAGTGACTTACCAGCTGGCCTTCTTAACGCCGGGAAGCTCGCCCTTGAGTGCAAGCTCGCGGAAGCAGACACGGCACAGGCCGAACTTGCGGTACACAGAGTGCGGACGGCCGCAGCGCTGGCAGCGCGTGTACTCACGAGTAGAGAACTTCTGCTTGCGATTGCACTTGACGATCATCGATGTCTTAGCCACTTATATCCTCCTCACATAGAGTATTGTTCGCCCCAAGCGCCGCCCCCTTCTGGGAACGGCGCTCATAGGGCAGGTGAACCTATTTCTTGAACGGGAAACCGAAGGCGTCCAGAAGGGCCTTGGCCTCCTCATCGGTATTGGCGGTGGTCACGAAAGTGATGTCCATACCACGCTGGTGATCGACGGAGTCGAAGTCGATCTCGGGGAAGATGAGCTGCTCGGTGACGCCCATGGAGAAGTTACCACGGCCGTCGAAGCTCTTGGCGGAGATGCCGCGGAAGTCGCGGATACGGGGAATCGCGACGGAGGTCAGACGATCGAAGAACTCCCACATACGGTCGCCACGCAGGGTAACCTTGCAGCCGATCGGCATACCAGCGCGCAGGCGGAAGGTAGCGATGGACTTGCGGGCACGGGTGATCATCGGCTGCTGGCCGGTGATGGCGCGCAGGTCGCGCACGGCACCGTCGATGGCCTTGGAATCGGTAGCGGCCTCGCCGACACCCATGTTCACGACGATCTTCTCAAACTTGGGGATCATCATGACGTTCTCGTACTGGAACTTGTCCTGAAGCTGCTGCTTGACCTCGTTGTTGTACTTGGTCTTCAGACGCGGCACATACTTCTCTTCTGCCATTGTTCACTCCTTCTTGGGGTTTTAAGCACGGGGCGTGGCCACGATGGGTTGTCCTCGTGCCTCCTGGCTGCATCCGCGCCGCTCATGGCATTTCGCGGTTTGGACTCGACGCAGCAGGAGCCGACAAAACAATCGGTACTATACGCGCATTGGGTGCGTATTTCCAGAAAAACCTCGTCTGCCTGCACAACTCCACAACTCCCCCGCACATATTGATCCCTAGGGGACGGAGGAAAATGGCAGTTGCGGTGAAATAGGGACCGTTTGACGGCTTAACAGGCTTTAACAGTCCGTATTTCACCGCAACTCATATATGGGGATGCGATTAGCGCTTGCGGGGGACGAGTTTGGTGCGACGCAGGTGGATCATCTCGGCGGCGATGGAGATGGCGATCTCCTCGGGGTCCTCGGCCTCGATGGCGACACCGATCGGCAGGTGCAGCTCGTCAATCTGGCCCTGCGTGAAGCCCTCCTGCTCCAGGCGGGCGCGCACAAAGGCGGTCTTGCGGCGCGAGCCCAGGCAGCCCAGATAGGCGGGTTTAGCGCGCATGGCCTGAATCACCACGTCGATATCGGACTTGTGACCCGCCGTGGCGACGACCACCAAGTCGCGCGGGCCGATGGGGCACAGCTCGCTCAGGTTCTTATAATCGACCAGACGACGGTCGTAGACGCCGGGCACCCATTCGGGGGTCAGCGTGCCGGGGCGGTCGTCGCAAGCCACGACGGCAAAGCCCGCCGCCGTGAGCACCCGCGCCGTCGCAGCGCCCACGTGGCCGCAGCCAAAGATATAGGTCAGGCCCTCGGGGCAGAGCGTCTCGATGTGCGCCGGGGGAATCTCGGAGGCGGCGTTGGTGTAGGTGACCTTACTCCCCTCCTCCACCAGCGAAAGCTCGGGGCAGCCGGCAATGGTATGGCGCGATGTCTCGCCATGGTACTCAACCACATCGCCCTCGAGCGCGCTCGCGATAAACGGCTCAAAGTCGATGACGAAGTCGCCGATGCGCCGATAGGCCAAGACGTCGGCAACCGACTGGAACAACGGTGCCTGGGTCGAGTCCAGATGCAGGTAGCACAGGCAGATGGCCCCGCCGCAGATCATGCCGGTATCGGAGTTCTCGCCGCCCATGGTGTAGCGGACCAGACGCGATTGCCCTGCGGCCAGCAGCTCGCGCGCCTCGTCCAGCGCAAAAAGCTCAATCTTGCCGCCGCCGATGGTGCCCACTTGGCTGCCATCGGCAAAGACGGCCATCCAGGCGCCCACGCCGCGTGGTGATGACCCCGCCGTACCGGCCACGACCACGAGCTCGCACGTCTCGCCAGCACGCAGGGCGGCAAGCGCCGCATTCACAACATCGAGCTTTTCCATTGCCGCCTTCTATCCTCTAAAGACATCGGTGAGCATAGCGAGTGCCTCGAGCACGCCGCCGCCGACCGATGTCGCCTTGTCCGAAATATAGTTGATGTAGCTGGCGTCGCCGCGCGGATCGACATCGGCGCATTTAAAGCCCTCAGTCACCTGCACGCCGTTCGCCAAAAGCCCGCGCAGACAGCCATCGATCTGCGTGCACATGGGCGTATCGCCCGCGTAGCCAATCACGTCTCCGGCGCTCACGATGTCGCCGATTGCGCGGTCGGACCGAAACACGCCGGCGGCGGGGCTGTGGATAACACGTTCCTTGCCATAGCCGGCGATAATGCCCGGCACGCCCGTGTTAGGCTGGGGCGAACCTTGGGTAATGACACGGCCGAGAAAATGCCCGCGCATGGTCTCGACCACGGCGTCGCAGTCAACCGGCGCGGTAAAGCCCGGCCCCACGGCGATGACGGCGGGCGCCATGTCGCGCGTGGTGCCCAAGTTGCGCTTAGCCAAAATCGCGTCGACCACAGCCGCGGGTTTCAGCTCGCCGATCATCTTGGCCTGGGGGTCTACCACAACGGCGACGTCTCCAGCCTCGGCAATCGCAAGCGCCTCAGCCGGCGTCTGTGCCAAGCGAGCGCGAATGCCCTCGACCTGGACCTCGCCCAGGCGAATGGCCTCGCAAAAACTGATTGTGCGGCGGATGCACGTGGGAACCGCGATATCGGCCATGACAACCGACACGCCGGCGCGCACCAAACGGGCAGCGACACCCGTGGCGATATCGCCGGCGCCGCGAACATAAACGAGCATTCCCGGGGCACCTCCCTGTGCTACGGTTTGAGCAGAGCAAAAGCGGTTCGACCGCTACTCTGATGATTATTTATTATCACAGTATTATACGGCGGTGAACAGATGGAAACGGTTAGCGGCAATCTTGCCTCGGCGCTCAGGATCGAGCCGGGCATTACCGCGATTATCGGCAGCGGCGGCAAGTCGACCTTGCTCAAGACGCTGGGTCTTGAGCTCATGCGCGCTGGCGGCCGCGTGCTCCTCTGTACCACCACGCATATGCTTCCCGTTGCCGGCGTGCCATGGGACGGGTCGAATCGTCGCCTGGACGCCGCACCTTGGAAGCCAGGTGCCTTACACGCCCCCGGCTGCACCTGCGAGGCCTGCGCGGGCCTTGTGCGCGGAAGCATCTGCCAGGCAGGCGTCTTGAACCCCCAGACGGGCAAGCTCTCCGCCCCCGCCGAGCCGCTCGACCAGCTGGCGCAGCGCTTTGACTATGTGTTGGCCGAGGCAGATGGCAGCAAGCGACTCCCGCTCAAGGCGCATGCCGCCTGGGAGCCGGTAATTCCCGCCGCCACGGCAAACGTTGTCTGGGTCGTCGGCGCCTCAGGGCTGGGCAAGCCCGTCGCCAAGGTTGTCCACCGCCCCGAGCTCTTCTGCGAGCGCTGCGGCTGCGAGCCCACCGACGCTGCCACCCCAGAGCGCGTCGCCATGGTGCTCAATGCCGAGCTGCAGATGCTGAACCTCGACAATGCCCGCATCATGCTCAACCAAGTCGACACGCTTGCCGATCCAACGATGGCAGATTGCTTCGAGGCAGCCCTCGGCCGCCCCCTCATCGCCACCAGCCTCCAGGGGTAGCAAATTTGGGACGGGGCTCTTTTTGCTACCCCGTCCCAAAAAATCATCTCCCAAATTAGCTACCCCGGCGGTCTTCCCGTTAGCGGGGCACGTAGCGGCCGGGTTGGGCTCCGGTGGGCTCGCCGTCGCGTGCAGCCGGCACGCCGTTCACAAACACAGCCTTGGCGCGGCCATGTGCCTCAAAACCCTCGAGCGGCGTGTAGTCCACAGCCTGATGCTGTGTCGCGGCACTAATTGTCCAACGCGCCTTGGGATCCCACACGCACACGTCGGCATCGGAGCCCTCGGCAAGACAGCCCTTGCGCGGATACATGTCAAAGACGCGCGCCGGGTTCTCGCTCATCAAGCGGCACAGATCCTCAGGACCCAGCTGTCCCTCAAAGCTCGTAGCGATCGCAACGGGGCGATGCTCCACACCGGGCCCGCCGTTGGGAATCGCGCGGAAGTCGTCGCGTCCGCGGTCCTTTTGCCCGTGCAGGTTAAAGCTGCAGTGGTCGGTCGCAATCGTATCGATCTCGCCGGACACAAGCGCCTCGCGCAGAGCCGCACGGTCGCCAGCATGGCGCAGCGGCGGACTCATCACATACTTGGCACCCGCAAAGCCGTCCTCTCCCTGCTCCAGATAGCAGGTGTCGTCGAGCATCAGATACTGAGGGCAGGTCTCGACATAGATGTTCTTCTGCCCGCGCGCCTTGGCGGCACGGATAGCCTCAAGCCCCAGCTTGGTCGAAAGGTGCACCACGTTGACCGGTGCGTCGCCGGCCAGGTGCGCCAGATATAGCAGACGGCTCACGGCCTCGGCCTCGCACACATCCGGACGGCTGAGTGCATGGCCCTCGGGTCCATGAATCCCCTGCTCGTACACGCGCTTCTGCAGCTCATTCACCAGCGTGCCGTTCTCGCAATGCACGCACAGTATGCCGCCAATACGCTTGAGCTCCTCCAGCACCTCGAGCGTCTCGGCATCGTCCAGGCGTAGATGATCGTAGGCAAAGTAGGTCTTGAACGACGATACGCCCGCCTCGCGCATGGCCGAAAGGTCGGCGCGATTGCGCTCGTTCCACTCGGCGAGTGCCATATGAAAAGCATAGTTAGCCGTGCAGGTTCCATCGGCACGCCGGTGCCACTCGGCAAGGGCATCGGGCATGGTCACGCCGCGATCGGCCGTCGCGTAGTCCACGATGGTCGTCGTACCGCCGCAGGCAGCCGCACGCGTACCGGTCTCAAAGCTATCGGCCGTCCAATCCATGCCAGTCCAGCACTGCATGTGCGTGTGGCCGTCGATAAAGCCGGGGAACACCCAACAGTCGGTGGCGTCCTGGACAGTATCGCCCTCGCCCGGCTCGATTGCCGCGGCAATCCGCACAATCTTGTCGCCCTCCATGGCAAGGTCGGCGCGACGAAGCCCCTGTGGCGTCACGAGCGCGCCGTTTTTGATGATGATCATTATTGCTCCTTATTGATTGATGCAGTTGGCCACGCGATCAAAATACGAGCAGGCCGCGATATGCTCCGAGACACGGCGCTGGCCCTTGGCGGTGTCGACATCCCACAACTCGTACGCACGCGCCTCGACCAGCGCAACGTCGACGCGACCTTTGAGGATCGAACCGCCGCCGTCCTTGCCCTCAAGGCACATAAGTGCATCGAACAGTTCCGCCGGAAAGAGCACCGGGCTCGAAGGCTCACCGTTGCACGCAAGACGCACCGGATGCTTGCGGCCACGCTCATCAAACGCGCGAACCATGGCCTCAAATGAATCCGAACTCACGAGTGGCTGGTCGCCCGGCAAAAAGAGGCAACCCTTCCAGCCGCGACTCACCCCCCACGAAAGGCCCGCACGGACGCTTTCGCTACGCAGCTCGCCATCGTGCAGCACGCACGGGCAATGCTTGTCCTCGCAAATCTGAGCGACCTCGGGCCAACGCGTGGAAACCACGACGTCAAAGCCCCGGGGAACCGAATCGATAGTCCAGGCAATCAGCGGCTTGCCATAGATATCGGCAAGCATCTTGTTAGAGCCAAACCGCTTGCCCTCGCCCGAAGCCATAATGACGCAACCAAGTTTCATGGCGATACCTCCCCTGAAACCATCGTACCCATAACTCGCGTCGCGGGGCATCTACATCGAAAGCGCTTATCCCGCACGCCCACGATGCAAAAAGGGGCACCCCGCCGGTTGGCAGAGCGCCCCCTTTACATGGCTTACCTCAACCCAGCTTTAGGCCTGGAACCAACGGGCGGTGTTGCGCTCGTCGAGGGCCTTGAGGGTAGCGGCGGGATCGGCAACCTTCTGCAGGAACATCATGGCTGCGATGGCGTACGGCTTGTAGCTGGCCTCCTTGTACATGCCCACGCGGTGCATGTCGAAGACGTCGGCGTTGACCTCGCCGTGCTCGCAGGAGACACCGGAGATGTCGGCGGGCAGCGGATGCATAAAGATGGTGTCCTGGCCGTTGGCAGTCTTCTCCATGAGCTCGGTCGTGGAGCACCAGTCCTGATGCGTAGCGTTCTGGGCGAGCAGCTCCTTCTCGAGCGCGGCGATGCCGGCATCGTCGCCCTCGGCGTACAGGTTGGTGCGCTTCTCCATGGCGGCAAACGGAGCCCAGCTCTTGGGGATCACGATGTCGGCGCCCTCGAAGGCCTCGGCCATGGTGTTGACCTGCTTAAAGGTGGTGCCGGACTCGGCGGCATAGCCCTTGGCGCGCTCGACGACCTCGGGCATGAGGTCGTAGCCCTCGGGGTGAGCCAGGGTGACGTCCATGCCAAAGCGGGGCAGCAGGCTGATCAGCGACTGCGGGCAGGACAGCGGCTTGCCGTAAGAGGGCGAATAGGCCCAGGTGACAGCAACCTTCTTGCCCTTGAGGTTCTCAAGACCGCCAAACTCGTTGATGAGGTAGAGCATGTCGGCAGAGGACTGCGTGGGGTGATCGGAGTCGGACTGCAGGGAGATGAGCGTGGGACGGTGATCCAGAACGCCGTCCTCGTAGGCCTGCTGGACAGACTCGGAGACCTCGGCCATGTAGGCGTCGCCCTTGCCGATGTACATGTCGTCGCGGATGCCGATGACGTCGGCCATGAAGGAGATCATGGTAGCGGTCTCGCGGACGGTCTCGCCGTGAGCGATCTGGGACTTCTTCTCGTCCAGGTCCTGCAGCTCGAGGCCGAGCAGGTTGGCGGCCTTAGAGAAGGAGAAGCGCGTACGGGTGGAGTTGTCGCGGAACAGGGAGACGGCCAGGCCCGAGTCGAAGATCTTGGACGAAACGTTGTTCTCACGCAGCTCGCGCAGGGCATCGGCGACGATGTAGAGCGCCTTGAGCTCATCGGTGGTCTTATCCCAGGTGTGCAGGAAGTCGCTGCCGTACATGCCCTTAAAATCGAGGCCGTTCAGCTGCTCGACGAGCTCGGTAAACTTGGCGTCCATGTAAATATCCTTTCCATAGATGAAACGATCGCAATGAGTAGATGTGCTCCGGCATGCGCGTGTGGCTAGAACATGCAGAGCGCTATGACGAGGACCCGCTACCGTTGAGGAAGCATGGGAGATAACGACCGCGGGCCCCAAGTCAACAGGGGGTGCCGGGGACACAGGCTGTCCCCGGCTCAACAAGATCAAGGAATGGGACTAGTCGATCTTGTTGTTGGTCAGACCAGCGCGGAACACGGTAGCGTCGCCATCGGCCTGGCTCGGATCGTAGAGGTTCAGGGCAGCCACATACATGGCGGCAGCGGTGACCAGGTCGTCCTTGTAGGTGACCTCGTTGGGAGCGTGAGCCTGAGACTCGGCACCCGGGCCAAAGCCGACGCAGGGGATGCCGTAGCGGCCCTGGATGGAAACGCAGTTCGTGGAGAAGGTCCACTTGTCGCACAGCGGACGACCGGTGCGCTTGTCCATGCTGGGCTCGCAGCCGATGCGCTCGTCACCGAACATGGCCTTGTGAGCGTCGACGAGGGCCTTGACGTGCGGAGCGGTCTCCTTGTTGATCCACGTGGGGAAGTAAGCCTCGGTCTCGTAGACCTCGCCGGTCCAGGACGGACGGTCGTACATGTACATGGAGACCTTCACGTCGTCGCCGTACTTCTTGGCGGCCGGCAGGTTGCGGATCTCGTCCAGGCAGGACTCCCAGGTCTCGCCGGCGGTCATGCGACGGTCGATGGAGATGGCGCAGGAGTCGGCGACGGCGCAGCGGCTGGGGCTGGTGTAGAAGATCTGGCTGACGGTGCAGGTACCGCGGCCCAGGAAGCGGGCGTCCTCGAAGTGCTCGGGGTTGTACTTGGGGTCGAGCATCTTGACGAGGCCCTTGATGTCGGTCGACTCGTCGCAGCCGTTGTTGTTGAGGGCGCGGACGTCGGCGATGATGTCGGCCATCTTGTAGATAGCGTTGTCGCCGCGGTCGGGAGCGGAGCCGTGGCAGGAGGTGCCGTGAACGTCGACGCGGATCTCCATGCGGCCGCGGTGACCGCGATAGATGCCGCCGTCGGTGGGCTCGGTGGAAATGACGAACTCGGGCTTAATGCCGTCCTTGTTGTAGATGTACTGCCAGCACATGCCGTCGCAGTCCTCTTCCTGGACGGTGCCGACGACCATGATCTTGTAGCCCTCGGGGATGAGGCCCATGTCCTTCATCATCTTGGCAGCGTAGGTAGCAGAAGCCATGCCACCCTCCTGGTCGGAGCCGCCGCGGCCATAGATGATCTCGTCGGTCTCGTAGCCCTCATAGGGATCGGCATCCCAGTTCTCGATGTTGCCGATGCCGACGGTGTCGATGTGAGAGTCGATGGCGATGATCTTGTCGCCCTCGCCCATAAAGCCCATGACGTTGCCCAGGCCATCGACCTTGACCTCGTCATAGCCAAGGCTCTCCATCTCGGCCTTGATGCAAGCGACAACCTCACCCTCCTCGCAAGACTCAGAGGGATGAGAAATCATGGCGCGCAGGAAGCGAGTCATATCAGCACGGTGGGACTCAGCAGCAGCCTTGATGGCGTCGAAATCGAGTTCCTTAGTCATAACAGTTAACCTTTCATTTGAAGGGATCTACCTGTGAGGTGGCGGAGCGATGCCTATTTACTCCGCTGCTCGGACAGTCCTGCGCAAGACGGAAAGCACATTAAGTGCTTTCCTTTGCGTGCGGAACTCGCGACGGAGCAAATAGGCATCGCTCCGCCTCCCGGGTTCATACATCTGCAGGACATAGGGGGTCTAATAGGAATTTGGCGCGGCGCGTTGCGCCGCCCAACAATTAGCAGGTGGGGTACTCGCCCTCCCAGACGATGCGACGGTACTGATCCGGGTCCGTGTCACCTTCCGTGGAGAAGCAGAGCACGGAGCTTGTCTTGTCCAGGCCGATGAGCTCCTTGAGCTCGGCGTACTCGGGATCGAGCATGAGGGTCTCGACCAGGCCGGTGGTCACCGCGCCGGACTCGCCGGAGATGACGCGCGGGTCGCCCTTCTCGGGAGCGCCCAGGGTGCGCATGCCACGAGCGGTGACCCAGTCGGGGCAGGACACGAAGGCGGTGGTGTGGTTGCGCAGGATATCCCAGCCCAGAATGTTGGGCTCGCCGCAGCACAGGCCGGCCATGATGGAGGGCATGTCGCCGTCCACGATGCGCATGTCGCCGTCGCCGGCGGCAGCGCCCTTGTACAGGCAGGCGGCAGGTGCGCACTCGACCACGACAAAGGTGGGCGGGTTATCGGGATACAGATTGGTGAAGTAGCCCACCACGGCGCCGGCCAGCGAGCCCACGCCGGCTTGGACAAAGACGTGCGTCGGGCGGTTGATGGCCATCTCGCGCAGCTGCTCGGCTGCCTCAGAAGCCATGGTGCCGTAGCCCTCCATGATCCAAGACGGGATCTTCTCGTAGCCCTCCCAGGCGGTGTCCTGAACGATAACGCCGCGCTCGCAGGCGTCGGCCTCGGCGGCGGCCATGCGCACGCACTCGTCGTAGTTGACCTCTTCGATGGTCACCGTGGCGCCCTCGGCGGCGATGTTATCGAAGCGAGGCTTGGTGGAACCCTTGGGCATGTGCACGACGGCCTTCTGGCCCAGCTTGTTGGCAGCCCATGCCACGCCGCGGCCATGGTTGCCGTCGGTGGCGGTAAAGAAGGTGGCCTGGCCAAAGTCCTTGGCAAGCTGATCGGAGGTCAGGTAATCGAAGGTGCACTCGGCAACGTCCTTGCCGGTCTCGTCGGCAATGTAGTTGGCCATGGCAAACGAGCCGCCCAGAACCTTAAAGGCGTTGAGGCCAAAGCGATAGCTCTCGTCCTTAACGCACAGGTTGGACAGGCCAAGGCGTGCGGCCTGGCCGTCCAGGCGGGCAAGCGGAGTGACGGTGTACTGGGGGAACGACTGGTGGAAGGCGCGGGCCTTCTTCACGTGGTCGAGGCTCATGATTCCCAAGTGCTCATCATCGCTCTTGGGCATCGTGTTGCCCGCCCACTGAATCTTATCGGCCATACGGTGAACTCCTTAAGTCCTCTCTTGCCGGCCCCCGCATACGCGTTCCAGCCCATTCCCGTTCATGCGGCTGAACTTTTATGTGGATGCCAAACAAAAAGTTTGTTAGCACTGTTCTATCACACTTTTTGATTGGAAAACAAAACAAATTGTTTGTTGCCGTAATCGGTACCTTTTCGCCGCCGAACGGTCACATAACGCAGCGACGCTTTCGATATTTGCGAACAGGTGTGGTTTATGGCAAAGTGTGCCCAAACTAATTTTTAGGAAGGCACCCATGACCCCCGCACAGATTGAGTTTTACAAGCGCCTTGCACACGGCTTAGCGCTCCAATTTGGTCCCAACTGCGAAGTCGTCGTCCACGACCTGGAGACCGAGGACGTGGACCACTCCATCGTAGTGATCGAAAATGGCCACGTCAGTGGGCGCAAACTGGGTGACGGCCCCAGCCATATTGTGTTTGAGTCCATGCACGAGGGCATCACCGACGTGCACGACCGCGAACCATACCTCACCAAAACCGCCGATGGCAAGCTGCTCAAGTCCTCGACCATCTTTATCCGCAACGACGAAGGCAAGCCCGTCGGCATTTTGGGCATTAACTTTGACATTACGCTCATGAAGGCTTTTGAGCGCTCGCTCGATGCCTTTACCGGCACCGGCGGCACGGACTACACCGAGCCTGAGCCCATTACCAAGAACATCGGCGACCTGCTCGAAGACTTGCTACGCGAGTGTGAACAGTTTGTGGGCAAGCCCGCAGCGCTCATGACCAAAGACGAGCGCATTCGCGCCGTTGGCTACCTCGACCGTCGCGGCGCCTTTCTCATCTCCAAGTCGAGCGAACGCGCCTGCGAGTTCTTTGGCATCTCTAAGTACAGCTTCTATAGCTACCTCAACGAGGCAAAGGCTGCCGCCGGCGACAAATAGTCAGCGCGCCTGCACCTCTCCCCTTTTGAGCGCGAGTTCTGGAATGCACGAATCCGAGAGTCGGCCGCAAGGCAAGTTCCATATAATCGATGAATGTGAGTATTTCGAAAGGATGGGACAAGATGGGGTCGAGCAACGCATCACGCAACGGCCGCGGAGTCACCGCTTCTGCCGTCAGGCATGCGAAACGCGCATTTGACGAGGGCGAAGACGATCTGTTTGCGTTGAGCCTGGACGACGTGATGAGCGACCGCCCCTGGACCGCCGAGGAACTCATGGGCGGCGGAACTCGCCCGACAAGTGCAAAGCCCGCGCTTGCGCCTAAGCCCGGATCTGCGCCGACTCCCGCGCAGTCGCCTGTTTCGACGCCCGCGCCTACGCCCGCACCCGCTTCGGCGCCCACGCCCGCCCCCCGCCCCGCAAGCGACCCGTCCGAGACGGCGGCATTTCTCGCTGCAGCGACGCAGGGCAAATCGGCCGACAGCACCGTTATGTACAGCGCCCAGCAGTTGCCTGTTCCTGCGGTACGCAAGCCTCCGGTCACAAGGCTCGATGAGCCCGTTGCCCATCAGGTTGCCTACGATTCCTGGGCTGCAGCCGATCTGGATGAGACCTCTACCGGCATGCCGGCGCTCGACGTTCCAGTCAACCCGCTTTTTGCCGCCAACACGAGCGCCGCGGACTATGAGAGCAGTGCAGCATATTCCGATTATTCCGATGGCCATGCTGACACCGGTCGCATCGAGACCGAGAATTATGGCACCGTATCGAGCGATTATCTCAACGATCCGTACGCCGCCACGCCTGCACCGGAATATGACCCGGAGGCCGCGTCCGCGCCGGCGTATACCAAAAGCACGGGCGAAGAGCGCTTCGCCGATTATCACGCCGCGGAAAAGGCGCTGCGTTTCTCGGAGTTTCCGCAGGCAGTCAAGGTTGCCTTTATCGCCATTGTCATTGCCCTGCTCGGCGTCATTGCGTTTGAGGGATTCCAGCTGTTCCGCGGCCCCACCCAAGCGGAGTCGGAGACCCAGCAAAAAGAGGACGACAACCAGCACCTGGACATCAACACCCTCAAGGGCGACCCCAACGACGGAGACGAGTAGCGAGGGTTAAGGGAGGGCCGGAAGAGCCGGCGGCACGTTACAGCTCCAAAAGCCCTGCCATAAAGATGGGCAGATACAGCACGTCACCATCGCGGTGAAGATTGCATTCCGCAAGTACCAGGGCGCGATCGATTCCGTAGCCCTTCGTTGCCAGTGCGTTATCGAGCGCGGCATGGGACTTAAAGCTCTTGCCCGATTTGACCTCGATAGCAAACACTTCCCCATCGAGCGTCTCCTCAACAAAATCGAGCTCGCCAACCTTTTTCGATGTAAAGTAGCGCAATCTGAATCCATGAGCTTTGAGCTCTTGGGCAACGAAGCCCTCAAACGCCGCCCCCATGTTCATGCCAAAGGCGTCTTCCGCCTCCCCATCAAAAACGCCTTGGGCGACCCTTTTGGAATACGACGACATGAGCATTCCGGTGTCCAAGTAAAACAGCTTGAACAGATTTCGTTGCTCTCCCAATAAAAGGGGTGCCACGGGCGCCGTTACGTTATACACGGGAAGCGCGACACCCGCCTCCGATAACCAGAGAAAATGGTCTGTCACCTGCGAAAAACGTTTGACACCGTTAATCGATGACAGCTTGAATCGCTTGTTTTTGGAGCCGGCCTCGCTGGGAATCAAATCATAGATATCGCGAATAACCAAGCGTAACTCGGGCGGAGCGTACTTTGCGATGTCATCGCGATACAGGGCGTGAAGATCGCGGTGGATGTTTCGAACCTCGTCGACATTGCGCGTCGCCAAGAAGGAATTGACCGCGTCGGGCATGCCTCCCACCACCACATACTGATGGAACAGATCGAGCAAGCGGTCATACAGGTAGCCGGGGAGCTCCCCTTCATCCTTCAGACAGCCCCTGAGCATGTCAAACACGCTGGCACCAACGCCATTTGCCCAACAAAACTCCTCAAAGTCGAGCGGGTACATCTGGACCTGCTCGACATACCCCACTGGCAGGGAATCGATGCCCTCGAGCTCAACGCCAAGGAGCGATCCGGTAAGGATGTATCGAAAGTCGCCGCGCTGGACCAGGTATTTGATAAACGTCACCACGTTGGGGCATCGCTGCACCTCGTCGATAACCACAACGGTCTTGTTGGCGACCATCGGCTGCGTCGCAGCGATGGACATGCGCATAAGCAGGTCATCCGCGCTTTTTGCCGCCAAAAACGAATCGCGCACGGACGCGTCGGCGATAAGGTCGAACGTCACGACATTTTCGAACGATCCGCTTGCAAAGACGTTGACCAAATATGACTTTCCCACCTGTCGGGCACCCTTGACCAAAAGAGCTTTGTTAGGCGACGAGGCAAGCCAAGATTCAAACCGTGCTTTCGCTTTTCTCTGCAGCATAAGCGTACCCCTTATTACGTGCTGTTTTAGCACTAGGATACACTTTTCCGTGGTTGTTAGGTGCTAATTTCGACACTTTTTCGAGGTATTAAAGTATGTATTACGACACTTTTCCGTACTTTTACACGTGAGATTTCGACACTTTTTCGGATTTAAGCCTAGCAGCAGCCGGCGAAATCAAGCGCCGCCCGCGCGTCATTTCGCAAGCGCGCTTGATTTCTGTCCGCGCACGCTGATAGACTCCATCGTGCCCGCAAGGAGCGGGCGCGTTTTATCCAGAGTCGGGGTAGAGAGTTGGCTCCACGATCCCGACGCCAACCGGCCAAGAGGCACGGTGGCCCTGCCAACATCGATGAAAGGAGTCCGTATGGACAATTTCTCCGTGCGCAGCGAGCGCAACTTCCACAACCTGGTTGTCAAACCGAATCACATGCATCTTCTGGATAAGCCAAATGGCTACGCCTCGGCCATGGTCAAGAGCCGTCTCTCCCACCAGATGCGCTTTACGGTGGAGAAGCTCGAGGAAGAGCTCTGCGCTGCCGGCAATCCACATGTGTTGCAGATCAAGCTGCTCGGAGATGACTCGCGCGAGCCGTCCAGCTGGAAGCTGTTTGCCGACGGCGTGTGCGCTGCAGACGGATCCGGCGCCTTTGCCCGCGAGTGCTTCTGCGAGGGCGCCGGGGTATTCCTGGACTTGTGCCGCGACGCCATCAACACTGCTGAGCTGTACCAGTGGAGCCAAAGGGAGTACGAGCTGCTGAGCGTGGCACGTGGGATCGTGGGTGCGTAGACGAACGCACCCGCCACGCGAAACCGCGACAGGGTTGTTGGCAGGATTGTCCCTGCCTGACTCTTTGATTCCACGCCTGACCATATTGCCGTTCACCCATTCGCCTCAACAGTCGCCAGCAATGCAACGCTATAATGCTGCAAACGCATTTGTATTGCATTTCGAGCGATGGGAGCGCAGATGCCCGACAGCTACAAGGAGCTCATCAAGAGCAGCCCCGACGAGACCGAGATCAGGAGCTTCCTGGTGAACGGCGACCAAGTCTCCGTGACCCTGCGCATCCCCGACACCCTGCGTGACGCGGCGAAGGAGGAGGCGGCCCTGCGGGGCATGAGTTTCTCCGCCTTCGTGCGCACCTGCATGATCGAAGAGCTCGCGAAGAAGGGGGCATAGAGGCGTGAAGTCGCTAAACAACGTCGGCGCCGAGCGCCTGGGAGACGCCCTCGGCGAATCCATCGACGACGGCGCGAAGCTGTCGATAATCAGCTCTTATTTCACCGTGTTCGCCTACGGGGAGCTCAAAGAGGAGCTCTCCAAGGTCGACGAGGTGCGTTTCCTGTTCAGCGAGCCCACCTTCATCAAGCGAATGGCCGACTCGAAGGAGCCGCGCGAGTTCGAGGTAGCCCGCCGCGCGCGCGAGGTCGGCGTCGGCGGCTCGGGGCTCGAGCTCACGCTGCGCAACAACCTCAACCAGCGCGCGCTCGCCCGAGAATGCGCCGAGTGGATCCGCGAGAAGGGCGTCTTCAAGTCCGCCAAGATGTCCGGCGCCATCCAGCCGGGCGGCACGTACGTTGTGGAGAACCCTTCCGGCGACGACCACGCCTTCATGGGCGCCGCCGCGAACTTCACCCAGGAGGGCCTCGGCTACGAGCGCCGCCCGGGAACCGTGACCTGCGTGAGCCATTTCGAAAACGCTACAGAGGCTATTGGCCTCAAGATGATGTTCGAGTCGGTCTGGGACAACCCTGCCATGGTCGAGGAGGTCACCGCGCAGGTGGCCGCCCAGGTCGAGACGCTCTACCGCGAGAACCCGCCCGAGTTCATCTATTTCCTGACCCTGTACCACCTGTTCCGCGACTTCATGGAGGACGACGAGGACAACGGCATCCGCCCCGGCCTCAAGTTCGAGGAGTCCGTGGTCTGGAGCAAGCTCTACGACTTCCAGAAGGACGCCGTCGTGGGCGCCATCCGCAAGCTGGAGAAGTACAAGGGCTGCATCATCGCCGACTCGGTGGGCCTGGGCAAGACCTACGAGGCGCTCGCCGTCATGAAGTACTACCAGGAGCGCAACGACCGCATCCTCGTGCTGTGCCCGAAGCGCCTGCGGGACAACTGGACCCTGTGGACGCAGGACAACGACGACCGCAACCCGCTGGCCGACGACCGCTTCAGCTACACGGTGCTCAACCACACCGACCTGTCGCGCTACCACGGCATGAGCGGCGAGGTGGACCTCGAGCACCTGCGCTGGGGCCACTTCGACCTCCTCGTCATCGACGAGAGCCACAACTTCAGGAACAAGAGCACCGACGCGGACAAGACCGACCGCTACACGCGCCTCATCGAGGACGTCATCAAGTCGGGCCAGCGCACGAAGGTGCTCATGCTCTCTGCCACCCCGGTGAACAACCGCCTGCTCGACCTGCGAAACCAGATCGAGCTCATCACCGAGGGAGACGACGCGTACCTCGCCGATACCGATGGCATCCCGTCGATCACCCACGTGACGCGCGTCGCCCAGCAGAGGTTCAACGAGTGGAGCAAGCTCTCCGACTCCGAGCGCACGACCGAGAGCTTCGTGAACGCGGTGAACGCCGACTACTTCAAGCTGCTCGACGTGCTGACCATCGCGCGCAGCCGCAAGCACATCACGAAGTACTACGGCGCCGCGAGCGGTACCTTCCCGGCGCGCCGGCCGCCCCTGTCGTTTCAGACGCCCATTGACCTAGAAGGCGAGCTGCCGCCGATTGCCGTGCTCAACGACATGATCGCCCAGCTCACGTTCGCCCAGTACCAGGTGCTCTCCTACGTGCGCGCCGACCAGCGCCGCAAGTACGAGGACCGCTACGGGGACACGTGGGGCAAGGACTTCGAGAGCCAGGTCCACCGCACGACGGCGGTGGCCAACCTCATGCGCGTCAACGTCCTCAAGCGCATGGAGTCCTCCGTGAACAGCTTCCGCATCACGCTGCGACGAATCCTCGACGGCTGCGTCGACCTGCGCGCGAGGCTCGACGCCGACGCGTCGGGGGTCGCCTACGGCACCGAGGGCCTCGAGGACGGGTTCGACGACGACGATGCCGAGGAGTTCGAGGCCGGCGGCAAGGTGCGAGTCGACCTGCGAGACGTCGACGCCCTGCGCCTGGGCCAGGACCTCGACTTCGACATCCAGGTGCTCCGGGCCCTGCTAACCTATGCCGACGCGGTGACGCCCGAGCGCGACGCCAAGCTCGTGAAGCTGCGCGACTTCATCGCGGGCAAGGTCAGCGAGCCGTACAACCCCGGCAACCGCAAGGTGCTGGTGTTCAGCGCGTTCGCCGACACGACGGCGTACCTTTTCGAGCAGCTGGCGCCCTGGCTGAAGCGCGAGCTCGGAATCGAGTGCGCCGAGGTGGCGGGCAGCTCCAACCGGACCTACTCGCTGAAGCTTCCCAGGACCACCTTCGAGAACATCCTCGCGAGGTTCTCTCCCGTCTCAAAGGAGCTGCCGGAGAGCCAGCGGGAGCTCGGCGAGATCGACGTCGTCTTCGCGACGGACTGCATCTCCGAGGGCCAGAACCTGCAGGACTGCGACTGCCTGGTGAACTACGACATCCACTGGAACCCCGTGCGTATCATCCAGCGCTTCGGCCGCATCGACCGCCTGGGATCGAAGAACTCCCAGATCCAGCTGGTCAACTTCTGGCCGGACATCGCGCTCGACGAGTACATCCAGCTCGAGGGCCGCGTGAAGGGGCGCATGGCGCTGCTCGACGCGTCGGCAACCGGCGAGGAGAACGTGCTGGAGGCCAAGGGCAATGGAGAGATGAACGACCTCAAGTACCGTCGCCGGCAGCTCCAGCAGCTCAAGAGCGAGGTGCTCGACCTCGAGGACATCTCGGGCGGCATCTCGATCACGGATTTCGCCTTCGACGACTTCCGCGTGGAGCTCCAGCGCTACGCCAAGGAGCATCCCGGCGCGTTGGAGAACTCGCCGGCGGGACTGCACGCCGTGGCCCCCATCCCCGACGAGCTTCGCAGCGACGTGAAGCCAGGCGTGGTCTTCTGCCTCAAGCAGAACGACGAGGGCAACGATCCCAGGGACACGAACCCTGTCTTCCCGTACTACGTGGTGTACGTGTCGGCCGACGGCGAGGTCATGACGAAGCACACCCAGCCCAAGCCGGCGCTCGACATCATGCGCGCCGTCTGCTCTGGGCATCCCGAGCCCATCGCTAAGCTGTGCCGCGAGTTCAACCGCGAGACCCGCGACGGGACGAGGATGGACGCCTACACCGACCTGCTTGACGATGTCGTTGCGGCCATCACCGGAACGCAGCAGGACAAAGGCATCGAGAGCCTGTTCAGCCTGGGAGAGGTCGGCAGCGGCACCGTCATGGGCTTCAACGACTACTCGTTGGTATGTTTCGCGGTGCTGCGATGAGCGGCATCGACTGGAACGGAATCCTGCGCCTGCCCGAAGCGGCGCTCGCGGGATGCCGCCGCATTCCCAAGACGGTGCTCGTCAAGCAGGCCATGCTCACCAAGACCGAGCAGAAGAGGCTCGACAAGGTCGCGCGCCTCGAGCACTTCGCCACGGTCCAGAAGTCCACGACGCGCATCCCGCCGTACGAGGACGACGAGCGCAACGTGCAGAGCGTCGTCTTCCTCCGTTGCGAGATGACAGCCGGGACCATGGCGGTGGCCGAGGTGGCGGAGCTCGTGCACAAGTGCTTCCCGAACCCGACGGTGCTCCTGGTCGAGGCGGGCGGCTGCGCGTGCATATCGGTCGCCCTCACGCGGAGGAGCCAGGCCGAGCAGGGCGCGACGGTCGTCGACCGAGTCGAGTCGACGGGCGCGTTCGATCCTGGCCGTTCAGAATACGCGGACTTCCTAGGCGCGCTGGCATTCGGGCGGCTCTCGCAGGGCGACCTCTGGGAGTACCTGGTCGACCTGTCGCGCACCGTAGCGCTGTCCCGCGCGATTGGCGGCCTGGGGTTCTACCCCGTATGCCCCGCTCGAGACCGGGAAAAGCTGATCGCCCTCACGTCGCGCTACGATGAGATGGGAGCCTCCGTCAAGCGGCTGAAGGAGCAGCGGCGGTCGAAGGACATAACGCTCAACGAGTCCGCGAAGCTGAGGATGGAAATGAAGGAAGAGGAGCGACGCCTGAGGGCGGTCGCCGATGAGATAAAGGAGATCTGCAATGGCCGTTCTAGATGAGTATATTTTGCGAGCGGCGCGCCTTTTGAGTGATGCTGCAGATGAGGATGTTGATGCGCTCTGCCGTGAAATCATGCAGGTCTTCGACCTCGACTACACTAACCCCGAGGCTTTAAAATATATCAATTCCTCAAGCTCATTTCGCTACTCGAAAAGCGACCTAGGGATGATTCTCCAGAAGCTGCGCCTAAAGCGGGAAGACTCAGACGACAAAGCGTTCGGTGCCGCATTCTGCGCAACTATAACGCAGCATATCAGGAGACTGGAGCAAGCTCTTGAAGAGGGCGTGAAAGACGACGAGCTCAAAGCCGTATACGACTCAATCGACTACGTCTACGCAAACGCGAGGGGCTACGACTCCTACACGGACGGACTAGCCTCCTATTCCTATGGGTCTTCCAATCGCAATGATTTCAACGATGAACAGACGCAACTACGTATCGACAAACTGAAGCATTTCCGTGATGAGGAGCTCCGTAAGCTGAAAATCGCCGAAGCGCAGGGCGCTAGCGTCAGCCTCACGGCATCCGCCACGAGCAACGTACAGGTCACGTTAGAGGCAACCTTTGAACAGATTGACAAATTGCCAGAGACAACGCTTTCCGATGACGAGAAGACGCTGCTCAAAGGGATGATGGGCGATCTCAACACAAAAGATAAAAGCAAACGGGGCAGCAAGCTTGACAAACTCCTGAGCTGGCTTGCCGGCAAGGGCACCGACGTTTTTATTGCCGCCATGCCCTACATAGTTCAACTAATCAAATCTCAACTTTCCTAGGAGGAGACCTCATGGGCGAGATAGAAAAGATGACTCTTGAATCGGAGAGTCTTATTGACGACCGCCTGAATAAGCTCAAGGAGCTGATGCCCGAAGTGTTCTCCGAGAGCGGAATCGACTTCGACAAACTGCGGCTGGAGCTTGGCGACGAGGTAGACGAGGGCCTGGAGCGCTATGCGTTCACGTGGCCCGGCAAGGCCGATGCCATCCGCCAGTCGCAGATGTCCAGCACTGCTACTTTGCGTCCCCGTATCGAGAAAAGCCGCAGCCGCGATGGAGAGGATGGGTCCTTCGACTCGGACAACATTTATATCGAAGGCGACAATCTCGAGGTGCTGAAGCTCCTACAGCGCGGCTACCACGGCAAGGTCAAGATGATCTACATCGACCCACCCTACAACACGGGTCACGACTTTGTCTACAAGGACAATTTCGGCAACTCTGTCGATAACTATAAGGAGCAGGCGGGACTCGCCGGCCAGTCCAACGCCGACACAAGTGGCCGCTACCATAGCGACTGGTGCTCGATGATGTACCCTAGGTTGAGACTGGCTCGAGAGCTCCTAACCGACGATGGCGTCATTTTCATTTCGATTGACGATAACGAAGACCGCAATTTGCGCATCCTCTGTGACGAGGTGTTCGGAGAGGCAAATTTCGTTTCTCAGCTAATCTGGGAACGAGCTTACTCGCCCAAGAATGACGCCAAATACGTTTCAAATAGCCATGATTATGTTCTCGTATACGCCAAATCCATTGAGCGCTTTGTGATTGGACGCCTGCCGAGAACAGACGAGGCAAACGCCCGCTACAAGAATCCAGACAACGACCCTCGAGGCGTTTGGAAGCCAAGCGACCTCAGTGTAAAGACTTACAGCCCAGATTCCGACTATCCAATCACAACGCCCTCGGGGCGTGTTGTAGAGCCTCCAGCAGGACGCTGCTGGAGGCTCTCGCGAAACGCGTTTCGCGAGAGACTCCAGGATAACCGCATTTGGTTTGGCCCAAACGGCGACAGCGTCCCTTGCATCAAGCGTTTCCTAACAGAGCTCAAATATGATGGAATGGCTCCAACTTCAATCATGTTTTACAAAGAAGTGGGTCACAGCCAGGAAGGCGCCAAGGAGCTCGTATCTCTATTTGACGGAAAGGGCTATTTCGATGGACCGAAACCGACGAAACTACTTCAGCGCCTGATAACCCTTGCGAATCTGCTAATGTGCGATAAAGAAGTAATAGAAGTGTAAAAAATTTTGCCGTTCCTATCCGGCACTTAGGGCTGTGTCGGATAGGTCAGGCGTTAGGCTTCCGGCAAGTCTATCTTGCCGACAAAGCTGTAATAAATCTCAATGTCCTGCCTGCGGGTGCCGTTCTCGTCATAGCTGCACTCATGCACGACGATTTTCTCAATCATTTCCCGCAAGAGGGTGGGGGTCAATTCTTCAAAAGCAAGGTGCTTTCTCACAATCCCCATGAATTTCTCGGCGTTGACGGTGGCGGCCTGCGACTTGGAAAGTTCCTCCTGCAAAGCGGCAGCCCGGTCTTTCAGTTCCCGCTGCTCCTGCTCATAGTCCGCCGACAGCTCCATGAAACGCTCGTCGCTGATTTTGCCGCTTACATTGTCCTCATACAGCCGCTTGATAATGCGGTTCACTTCGGCAATGCGTGTCTGGGCCTGTTCAAGCTGCTTCGTGGCTGCGGCGGTCTTTCTCTTGCCGCCGATTTCGTTCTGCTGGATGAGCAGCTTTACAAAGCGGCTCTCATGCCTGGCGGCGTATTCCGTCACTTGCCGGAGATTGGAAAGCACGCCCGCCGTCAAAAGGTCGGTGCGGATAAAGTGTGCCGTACAGTCACGGGTACGCTTCTTGTAGCTGCCGCAGATATAACAGTCCTGCTTGCGGTTCTATTCGTCTGTTCCTGGTTCAAAATAGTTTCTCCTCTCTGATACTGATTTTATCAATGATATTTCGCAATAGCCAGCAATGAACGCTTGCATTGCGCAAGACGTTACATTATCTTCTGAAACATATAGCGCACCTTGTCCAGGCGGCTGTTTGGACGGCGGGGCTGGATGACTGGCTTGCCGACAGCGGCCTGATACCCTTTCAGTTCTGTAAGGCATACGCTCTGCCCGTTGGTGTAAAAGGCCAGATCAGTACGGTATGCCTGTATACAGCGGGCGGGAATCTCGCCAGTAAAGACAACTTCATCCTTTTTTACCTGGACCGTTTCGATGGTGGCACAGTATTTCGGTGCATCATGATAAGCCCTGGAAAGATATTCCCGGGGCGCATAGAGGGTGAAGGAGAGATAAGGTTCCAGCAGTTGCGTCCCTGATTCCTTCAATGCCTGTTCCAATACAATCGGGGCCAATGAGCGGAAGTCCGCCGGCGTGCTGACCGGACTGTAATAAAGCCCGTATTCAAAGCAAATCTTACAGTCCGTTACGTTCCAGCCGAACAAGCCCTGCTCCAGCCCGTAACGGATACCATCCCTGACAGCGTTTTGAAAACTCTGGTTCAAGTATCCCAGCGAAACCCGGCTCTCGTATTGTACACCGGAGCCAAGCGGGAGTGGTGTAACAGACAGTCCGATGGATGCCCAAAACGGGTTGGGCGGCACCTCGATATGGATGGTGTGGCTGGCTGCTTTGAGCGGCCGCTCCATATAAATGACGGTGGGTTCCTTTACCACTGTTTCAAGCTTGTATTTTTCCGACAGCAAAGCGGAAACAACCTCCAACTGCACCCGGCCCAAAAAAGAAAGAATGATCTCATGGGTGATGGAATCCACCTCGCAGCGCAAAAGCGGGTCAGTATCCGCAAGTTGCGTAAGAGCGTCCAGCAGCCGTTCTCTTTGCGCTGCCGTTTTCGGCGCAATCGACGTCCGCAGCATGGGGAGGGGGTCCTCACGCCACCTTTTACGAGGGAGCCGGGTTGGGTCCCCTAATACATCGTTTAACCTCACGCTGTCGCTGGGAAGGATAACAATTTCACCCGGATAAGCGGTGTCTGTCCGAACAATTTCCCCTTTGGATGGAATACGCATCTCTGTGATTTTCAGCTTTTCTCTCCCGGCCAGGGCCACCGTATCCCGCAGGCGCAGCGTTCCGCTGTATAGCCGTAGATAGACACGCCGCTGGCCGCAATCTGTATACTCCACCTTGAAAACGCTGCCGCATAGGGCGGCGCTCCCCTGTTCCCCAATCGGTTGGAACAGCCCTGTCACCGCATCCATCAACGGTTGAATGCCAAGGCCCTTTTTGGCGCTGCCATAATAGACCGGGAACAGGGAGGCGTCTTGAACCCGCCGCTGTTCCTCCCGCACAAGTTTTTCCCGGCTGATTGGTTCTCCTGCGATATACTTTTCCAATAATTTATCGTTATTTTCGATGACCGCATCCCATGCTTCTATGTCGGTATTTTCCTCCAGGACTATTTCCGGGGACAGCGACACCGTCTGCTTGATGATAATATCGGCGGAGAGCTTATCCCGAACAGACTGAACCACGCTCTGCAAATCAACGCCAGCCTGGTCGATCTTGTTGATAAAGATAACGGTGGGAATGTTCATTTTCCGCAGGGCATGGAACAGAATACGGGTCTGGGCCTGCACGCCATCTTTAGCGGAGATCACCAAGATGGCCCCATCTAAAACAGCCAAAGAGCGGTACACCTCCGCCAAAAAATCCATGTGGCCGGGCGTATCCACAATGTTGACTTTACATCTGTGCCACTGGAAGGAAGTGACTGCCGCTTGAATGGTAATCCCACGCTGCCGCTCCAAAAACATAGTGTCCGTCCTCGTTGTCCCTTTTTCGCGTTGTGTTAGACCACTTTGGATAAGTGTCCTGCACGCAGTACACGCGACGGGGCCCCGGTTGCGACAATTCCATCATCAGGAGAGATGGAGGTTGCAATGGAAGACGTGCTCACCCAGCTGACGAGGCAGTTCCTCCCGCAGATGACGGCTGCCGAGAAGAGCAGGGCCCTGAGATCGCTCAAGGCTCTGATAGACGCGGAGCTTTTCGACCTCGCGGCAAGCGAGGGGGCGGAAGACGATCCCGACAGAGCCTGCCCCTGGTGCGGCTCCCCGCATTACGTGAAGAGGGGGCGAGACGGGCGCGGCCGTCAGCGGTTCCTCTGCCGAGGGTGCGCCAGGACCTTCACCGACGCCACCATGCGCATCTTCTCCACCACCAAGCTCGACAGGTCGGCCTGGATGAGGTTCGCGGAGTGCCACGTGGACATGCTCCCGCTGCGCGAGTCGGCGGAAAAGTGCGGCGTGTGCCTCAAGACGGCGTTCTTCATGCGCCACAGGCTGCTCGAGGCCATGGCCAAGCGCATGCCCGCCTTCCGCGTGGAGGCCGGCGGCGGGGCCGAGCTCGACGAGTGCTTCTTCAGGGAGAGCTTCAAGGGGAACCGCTCCAGGTCGGAGTCCGGCGTGCCCAGAGGACCCCGCGCGAGGTCGCAGGGAACCGACGGGCACGAGAGGATATGCGTGCTCACCGGCATCAACGACGCCGGCGACATCTTCTACGAGATCGCGGGGAGGGGCGGCCTCGACGAGGCGGCAGCCAGGGAGCTGCTCGCCGACAAGCTCGCGGTCGGCGCGATAATCTCGACGGACCGTGCGCACGTGTACCGCCGCGTCCTGCCCGCCCTCGGCGTCGGCGAGCACATCGCCAGCAAGAGGGAGGAGCACGCCATCAACAGGGTGAACAGCCTCCACTCCCAGATGAGGCGCTTCATCGGCAGGTTCCGGGGCGTCTCCACGAGACGCCTCGAGAACTACCTCGCCTGGTTCAAGTGGACGTGGTGCTTCAAGGTCCGCAGGAGCGCGGACGAGCTCGCCGAGCTCATAGTGAGGCAGGCGGCCCGCGGCACGTACGAGAAGACCTGGCGCCAGTACAAGGTGACCCCCTATCCGTTCTACGAGTACTGGATCAAGCAGGCGAAATGGGACTCGCGTGCGCGGAGGGCCATATACGGCGTGGCGTGATGTCCAGGGCGGTCTGGCGCAGCGCATCTGCGGCAAGCGCTGAAGTCGTGCCCCGATGCAAAAAGCAACAGCTAGCGATATTCTTCGGGAACGTCGAAACCGTACTCACGGCATAGGAGCATGACATCGTGGACGTCGTGCTCGTCATGCTGATAGCCCAAGTGAAACAACAGCTGGCTTTCGGGGTCGATGCACGACACCTCCACCTCGCCGATGCGCCCCCTCCCCGAAAAGACCTCCCCGGGAAAACGATCTCCCTGAAACAGAATATCGCCATTCTCGGCGAAATCGAAGCAATGCAGGTCGACGATGCGCCCCGCCTCGTCTTGCCACACCGTGTGATCTTCGGTGGTGAAAGATGCAGCCACCTCGGAAAACCCCTCATCAGCAATTAGATCCACGAACCTTTGGCAATCCCCGCGCTGAACGAACAGGTCGATGTCGTTATGAGCCCTGGTCTCACGCCCGACAAGCGCATCGACGCCCCAGCCGCCATCAAGATATACGCCAATGCCCGCACCTGCGGAAAGGCCGATTATCCAACACGCATCATCCTTGGTGAACATAGGAGCTCCTTCGCTTTCGCCTGCTATTTAATCAAGAAAGATTATAGGAAAAGTCCCAGTATCCAAAGCGGTCTAACACAACGCTTTTTCGACGCTCCCCGGTTCTGAAATGGCTCCGCTGGCATATAGCAGGCTCTCCGTCAAGGTCGTCTTTCCAGCGTCTACATGGGCAAGAATTCCAATATTGATTATTTTCATGTGATTGTCCTCCCTTTACTGCCCCGAAGGGCATAAAAATCCCCAGCAGTAAAATACTTTTACCACTGGGGATGATAATTTGCGGACATACACATATGCAGCATACACCTGTTTGTGAGTGCTGTTTTTGGGGATATGTCAAAATTGATAAGGCAAAAGTATTCTTAAATTGGGTACAAAAAACTAAGCCCCTACAAAAAGGACTATCATAATCCTTTGTTCCCACTATTTGATTATAGTTTTATTTAAGAATACCTTGCCGCATATTTTTTACTCCTTTTCTGGACTTGAATTATTATATCACATCAGTTTTAGGAAAACAAGTATCTAAAAGAAATTTTTCTTCCCCTTATATGTAACAATCATACCGGCTTCCTAACGTTCAGAATGGTTTCTACTGTCTGCTGCGGTGTTTGGTTGGAATTGTCCAGCCAAAAGCCGATCCGTGGTGTTGTCTGCATTTTACTAAATACAAATTCAATGTATACAGAAAGAAATATATAAGGAGTGGGAGGGATTCCGCCGTAGTCGGCATTGTAGGAAAATCCAAAAGTTTAGATTTTCTCAAAATGCTTATCTTTTGGTCTTTGGTTCGGAATAGTGTAGTGCTGGCGGTCTATCTATTGTTTTCGGTTGCTTGCTTCTTTACCGTACATGAGCATTTAAGCACGGGTGATATTGTGCTTGATTTTTTCTCAGGCTCAGCATCGACCGCCCATGCCATGTTCCTGCAGGAGCTCGGAAAAGATGAACGCTATCAGTTTATCCTTGTCCAGCTTCCAGAGCCTTGTGACCCGAAACGCGACGCCTACAAGGACGGGTATGAGACTCTCTGCGACATAGGCGAAGGACGCATTCGCCGCGCAGGCGACAAAATCAAAACCGAGCTCGAGGAATCCAACCGTCAACTCAAGCTTGGCGAGGGACCCAAGCAGCTTCCCGACATCGGCTTCCGTGTGTTCGAGCTCGATGAGTCCGGCATTGAGAAGCCCGAGCCCGGTCAGCTCCTCTTCGACGTGGTCAAGCCCGATCGCTCCGATATGGATATCGTCTTCGAGATGATGCTCAAATGGGGCCTCGAGCTCACGCTGCCCGTCGAGAAGTCTGAAGCCGCGGGCTATCCCATCTGGTCCGTCGCTTGCGACGAGCTCGTCTGCTGCATGTCCCGAGGCCTCACCATTGAGGCGCTCGAGGCCATCGCCGACATGGAGCCCAGGCGCGTTCTCATCCTCGATTCCGTCCTCGACGACACCCTCAAGCTCAACGCCGTGCAGATCTTCAAGCACGCCGGCGAGCGCATGGGCTGTGAGATCGAATTGAGGACGGTCTAGCATGGCGGCGCTCGAGTTCAAGTTCTCATCCGACCAGCAGCACCAGCTGGAGGCCATCGAAGCAACCTGCGACCTGTTCCGCGGACAACAATTTATTGGCAGCGTATTCTCCGCCGATTCCGGCCGCAAAGGCCAGACGGCAATCGGCGAGCTCATGGTCGGCCACGGCAACGAGCTTCGCGTGGCGCCGGGCCAGCTCCTCGACAACCTGCACGCCGTGCAGGAGGAGGGCTGCCTCCCGGCAACCGACGTCCTCACCGATGGGCGCCTGCGAGACTTCACCGTCGAGATGGAGACCGGCACCGGCAAGACCTACGTCTACATCCGCTCCATCTACGAGCTAAACCGCCGCTACGGCATCACCAAGTTCGTTATCGTCGTGCCGAGCGTGGCCATCCGCGAGGGCGTCCTCAAGAGCCTCCAGACCACCCGCAGGCACTTCGAGACGCTCTACGACCGCACGCCGCTCGACTACTTCGTGTACGACTCGAAGGACATGGGGCCGGTGGGTAACTTCGCCACGTCGAGCTCCATCCAGGTCATGGTCATCAACATCGACGCGTTCAACAAGGGCCTCGAGAAGGATGGCACCGCGAAGGAGGGCAACCTCTTCCACCGTCCCAGCGAGAAGCTCACCGGCGGCTTCAGCCCTCGCGAGCTCGTGAGCGCCTGCAAGCCCGTCGTCATCATCGACGAGCCCCAGAGCGTCGACAACACCAAGCAGGCCAAGGCCGCCATCAAGAGCCTGAACCCGCTGTTCGTGCTGCGCTACTCGGCCACGCACAAGCAGGCCTACAACATGATCTACCGCCTCACGCCGGTCGACGCCTTCGAGCGCCACCTGGTGAAGGGCATCTGCGTGGACTCGATCAAGGCCGAGGCGAACCTCAACGGCGCGTACGTGAGGCTCGAGTCCGTCAAGTCCGACCCGTTCTCCGCCAAGGTGTCCATCGACGTGCGCCAGGCCGACGGCACGCAGAAGCGCAAGGCCGTCACGGTGAAGACCGGCAACGACCTCTACCAGAAGAGCGGCGAGAACAGCGACTACGAGAGCGGCTGGGTGGTCAACAACATCGGCGCCGCAGTGGGCGACGAGTTCATAGAGTTCCAGAACGGCGAGGTGCTCGAGCTCGGCGAGGCGCTGGGCGACGTCAACGAGGAGGTCGTCAAGCGCGCGCAGATCCGCCGCACCATCGAGGACCACCTGGCCCGCCAGTTCGAGCTGTGGCCGCGCGGCGTGAAGGTGCTCTCGCTCTTCTCCATCGACCGCGTCGACCGATACCGCGTCTACGAGCCCGAAGTCCACGGCGGCCTGTACGCCCTGATGTTTGAGGAGGAGTACGCAGGTGCCCTGAACTCGAAGGCGCCTCGTCGCATCGCAAAGGCGGCGGGGATCGGCAAGGGCACGTGGCTCGAGTGCTACGAAGCCGTCGGCGCCCCGCTGGTGCGCGACCCCCACGCCGTGCACCAGGGATACTTCGCCAAGGACAAGAAGGGCAAGTTCAAGGACTCCAAGGGAGCCGTCGGCACCGCCGACGACGCCGGGGCCTTCGAGCTCATCATGCAGAAGAAGGAGACGCTCATCTCCTTCCCGGACGGCAAGGACGCGGACAAGGACGTCTCGTTCGTCTTCAGCCACTCCGCGCTCAAGGAGGGCTGGGACAACCCCAACGTGTTCCAGATCTGCACGCTCGTCGAGACCAAGGACAACCTTACCAAGCGCCAGAAGATCGGCCGCGGCCTGCGCCTGTGCGTGAACCAGGACGGCGAGCGCCTGTACGACCCCGAGGCGAACGTGCTCACCGTCATTGCAAACGAGAGCTACGACGAGTTCGCCAACGGCCTGCAGAAGGAGCTCGAGGCCGATGACTTCAGGTTCGGCGTCATCACGCCGGAGAGCTTCACGAAGGTCACGGTCAAGAGCCCAGAGGGCGTCGAGGAGCGCCTGGGCTACGAGAAGTCGAAGCGGGTCTTCGACCACCTCGTCGCGACCGGCATGGTCGACGGCAAGGGCGCGGTGACGCCCGAGCTGAAGGCCGCGGCCGAGGAGGGCAAGGTCGAGCTTCCCGCCGAGCTCGAGCCGGCGAAGGAACAGGTCGAGGCGATCATCATCCACAAGTCCCAGAGGGTCCAGATCCGCGACAAGGCCAAGGAGGTCTCGGTCGAGCTGCAGAAGGACGTCACACTCGACCCTGCGTTCCAGGCCCTGTGGGACCGCATCCGCCAGCGCACGCGCTTCCAGGTGGAGGTCGACTCCGACAAGCTCATCGAGCGCTCCATCGAGGCGGTCGACGGCATGCTCGCCGTGCGCCCGCCCCAGGTGACGAGCGAGCGCGCCTCGCTGGGCATCGACGACGCGGGCGTGAGCGCCGAGGGCACGGGCACCTCCGTGGTCTCCGTTGCCGGCAAAGTGAAATACGATCTTCCCGACCCGATCGCGGAACTTCAGGACGCCGTCGGGCTCACCCGCGGCACCATCAAGGCGATTCTCGAGGGCTGCAGCCGCCTCGACGAGTTCGAGGTCGACCCCGCGACCTTCCTCGCGCAGGTCGGCGACAAGATCAACCGCGTGAAGAACGACCTCATCGCCCAGGGCATCAAGTACGTGCGCCTTCCCGAGGACGAGTGGTACACCATGCGCGACCTCGAGCTCGACGACTACACGGCCTATCTCGGGCAGAACGCATGGAAGCCGGATATGGCTGGCAAGAGCCTGTACAACTACGTGGTCTACGACTCGGCAGGGGTCGAGCGTTCCTTTGCCGAGGCGCTCGACAAGCAGGAGGAGGTGCTCGTGTTCGCGAAGCTCCCTTCGGCGTTCAAGATCGACACGCCGCTCGGCAGCTACAACCCCGACTGGGCGTATGTCGAGGAGTCCGACGGCGAGCGCCGTGTTTACTTCGTGACCGAGACCAAGGGCGGCAAGAACGGCGAGCCTGCCTTGCGCGACGCGGAGAAGATCAAGATCGGCTGCGCCAAGAAGCATTTCGAGGCGCTTGATCTTGGAAACGACTTCCACTACAACGTGCGCACAACGTACCAGTACGAGGCGGTGAAGGCTTAGAGATGCTTAATCAGCTCATTAACGTTGACTTGCATATACACTCAAAAGCGAGTGCATATAAAGAGCCGAAAGGTTTGGTTAGCGAATGCGATAGCGAGCACAGTCATGTGCTTTTATCCGCGCTCAGGGAAAACGACATTACGTTGTTCTCCATAACCGACCATAATCGTTTCGACGATCAGCTGTATGAGGCTTTGTATTCGAAAATCGAATCAGACCACCTCGGGCTGTCCCTGCTTGCTGGCGTTGAATTTGATGTTAAGTTCGAACCAGATCGCGACATCGCGCATGTTATAACGATTTTTGATGCGAAGTCGGCTGATGATCGGCTTCGTATCAAAAGGGCCATAGAAAAGAACTTGATTAAAGATAAGGGCGGCTATTACGACATCCCATCATTCGAGGCGCTTCTTAAGCAGATAAAACTGAATACGATCCTGATTGCTCATCAGCATTCAGGCTTCAATGGCAGCCAGAAAAAGAGATCGCTCGGCAGAGCGACCAATGGTTTAAACGCCTATAAGTTCGGATACATTGACGCGCTTGAATACAACAAACCCGTTGTCCAGGGGATCCTTCGAAGCGAGCTTTCCAATTTAGAGCTTCCGGCACGGATGGTGATTGGCAGCGACTGCCATCAATGGTCTTGCTATCCAAAGCATGATGAAGCGGCAGAAGCCAAGGAAGCCTTTTGCACTAAAATGCGAGCGCTGCCAACCTTCAAAGGCTTGCTGATGGCGCTTACGTCTCCGCATACGCGCTTGCGGGCAGGTGCCTACGACATGCGCCCCGATTACATTTCTGAGATCAAGCTATGTGGGGCTACCATCCCAATGAGTCCTGGGATTAACGTAATAATAGGTGAAAACGGAATAGGTAAATCGTCTCTGCTGACACTTCTGGCCGAGCAATCTCCGAAGCAAAAATGGGTGAAAACGCTCAAGAGCAGAACTGAGTTTTCCTGCAACAGACATCCGGATAAGGCAAACCTTAAATTCGTTTCGCAAGGTCAGCTTCAAGGTGATTACAACAAAAACGGCAAGGTGTTCGACGACAGTCTATTTGAGGAGGTCTCTAACAGCTCGTTCGAAGATGCGGTTCGCAATTTTTCTTCTAGTCTGAAATCAAGAATTGCGGCAAACATCAATGCTGCAACGAAGATGTCTGCTGTCGGAGAATCTGCGCTTACATTGCAGCCAAGCCTGGAAGGTACAACTTACTCATTCGTCGTTTCCTGCCCAGAAGACTTCACCAATGTGACAAACAAATGGACTGCACCCAACCAATCGTTGTCCACCATCACAACCAAGATCGACACCGAAATTGGAAGGGGATCCAACTACTACACCGATGAAGAGATAAAACACCTGCAAGAGGCAAAGCGCCAGCTTGAAATCGTATCCTCGAGAGTCAAGGATTCCTTCGAGGAAGTCAATTCGGAAGCGTTGGTTAAAGGTGTTATTATAAACAGCATAACAGTTAAAACACACGGAGGATGTAGCAATGAAACTGATTATTTCAAATGTATCTGGCATCCCCATATACGAGCAGATTAAACAGCAGATCAAGGCGGCTATTTTATCTGGCGAGCTTCAAGCCGAAGAAACTTTGCCCTCCCTTAGAACACTTGCCAAAGACTTAAAGATCAGCGTCTTAACAGTGACAAAGGCATACACAGAATTAGAGCAAGAGGGCTTTGTTAAAAATGTGCAGGGGCGTGGATGTTTCGTAATGGGGTCTGGTTCAGAACTGATTAAGGAGCAGCTTATTTGCAAAGTAGAAAACAATCTCACCGAAGCAATAAAAGCTGCAAGAATGGCAAATCTATCCACAGAGGAATTACATCGCCTTTTGGACATTTTAACGGAGGTAAAAACAGATGACTAATTATTTAGAGGTAACGAATCTTTCAAAATCTTTTGATTCTTTTCAGCTTCACAATATCAGCTTTACTTTGCCAAAGGGATATATTATGGGCTTGATTGGCCCGAATGGTTCTGGCAAAACAACGACAATCAAACTGATTTTGAATATGCTCAAGCGCACCGGTGGCACAGTCAAAGTGATGGGGCTGGATAATATCGCAGAAGAACAAAAAGTAAAATCAGAGCTGGGCGTTGTTTTCGATACAAATTATTTCAGTGATGATTGGAAAGTGTCGCAGGTTGAAAAATCCATTTCGGTATTTTATCCAAATTGGGACAGCCAGAAATTTGCGGATATGTTACGGAAATTTCACATTGCACCAACCAAAAAGGTAAAAGAACTTTCCAAAGGTATGCAGATGAAGTTAATGCTTGCCTGTGCGTTTTCATACGACGCCAAGCTGCTGATCCTCGACGAGCCGACCAGTGGACTTGATCCGGTTTCCAGAGATGAACTTTTGAAAATTCTTTCAGAGTATATTGAAGATGGCGAGCATAGTGTTTTGTTCTCCACCCATATCACAGGCGATTTGGAGCGTGCAGCCGATTATATTACCTACATCAGTTATGGCGAGCTGTACTTTACTGGCAGCAAAGATGATTTTGTAGATATGTTCCGCATTGTAAAAGGTGGAATTGAGGAACTGTCCGATGATCTGAAAAATAAGGCGGCTGGTATTCGTACATTCCCTACGGGATTTGAGGCTCTGATGAAAACCGAAGATATTAGCGGTTTCCCTAACCTGACCGTTGATCCTGCCACCATTGATGAAATTGTAGTGTTTACAAGCAAGAAAGGTGACGATTATGAGTAATATTTTGAAATCCACAAAATTAGATATTGCATTGGTAAAACCATATTTTAAGACGATTTGCTTTACCCTGCTCCTGCCGATTGTGTTTGCCGCAATCAATCGTTCTTTGCTGACAGGGGTATCATTTGCTATGTGCTTTATTGCCATGACGACGGGATATACCTTTTCCATCACAGAAAAAAACAGCATGGATCGTCTGTTTGGTATTTTACCTGTTCGTAAAAGCGAGCTTGTGATCGGACGCTATGTTTTTGTCCTTGCAATGGGGCTTCTTTCCTTGATTATTTCTTTGATTGCACAGCCGCTTGTCTTGAAAGTGCTGGGTGAAACAGTTGGCGTATTTGATATTGTAACTGCCGCTATTGCAGGAGTATTCTTATTTGCACTCTATACCGTGTTCCAGATTCCGGGATATTACAAGTACGGCTCAATCAAAGGACGGGTATTTATGTATATTCCAGTGGCCGGTTTTTTGGTGACTTTACTTCTTCTCTCTAAAATGCCAGCTATCGGGAACTCAATTATTTCAGTCGTTGAATCTTCTCCGATACTTCTCGTTTTCCTTGCGGTTTTTGCTATTGTCGTGATGTATGCGGTTTCAATCTTCTTGTCCATTCGGGTTATGAAGAATAAGGAAATGTGAGGTGATTGTATGGATTTCACAATTTTGGCAGTTGTGCTTTTGATTGGTGTTGGCGTTCCTATCCGTAATAAACTCATACGGAAATATCGGGATAAGAAAAAGAATGATCGCAATTCGGAGTGAACAATATGGAGAAAACAGAGTTCATCCGCTGCCCAGTCTGCGGGAATAAAACACGCGACAAAATTCGGGAAGATACCGTACTTAAAAATTTTCCTCTCTTTTGTCCAAAATGTAAAAGTGAATGTCTAATCGACATTGAACAATTAGACTTACGATTAGCATTATGGGAATACCGTCGTTACTAATGACAGTATTCTGTTTGCTTTATGAGAAAATGCTCAATGCTGGAATGGGCAATAAATTTGAATTTGACAAGGAGATAATAATGATACCAATTTCTGATATTCTCATCCGCTCAATTAGTGGGTATGTGTTTATGGTTCCAGTCTTCGTACTGTATTTCTTGTGGCTCAAAAAATTGGGGAGAACACAAAGTTTTCTCCATACCGCTGCAGTGTTTGTTTTTGGTTATTATTTATTCGGACTTTTGACCGTCACAGGCATCGGCTTTACAAGCACAATGACCTTTCGCCCGAACATTTCTTGGACTCCATTTATCGGTATGATAACTGGGCCAATTGATACCATTCTGAATATTATTCTGTTTGTCCCGTTGGGATTTTTCCTGCCGCTGCTGTACAAGAAATATCATCACATGAAGACGGTTGCATTGACTGGCTTTCTGTTTTCTTTGGCTGTTGAAATTGTCCAGATGTTTGGCTGGGGTTCTTCCGACATCAATGACTTGATGACAAATACCGCTGGAGCCTGTATTGGATTTTTAGTTTATTGTCTGCTGTCAAGAATCTTGCCTGCCAATCTGAAAAAGCAACTTCAATCCAGCCGTGTCAATGCTGTGGCTGAAGTACTTCTCTTTGCTATTTGCACATTTGCCATTATGGTCACGGCTCAGACTTGGTTTGTCCATGATGTGCTGAATGTTCCATAAATTGTATCGGAAACAATCGGTCTCAGATATAAAAAAATAGTGTCTTCTGTTTGACACACCTGCAGACCGATTTTTCCGTATTGAACTTAGTCGCGTCAACGAAGCCACTACCTATGGAATTTCAATCTTTTCCTTCCTGTTATGCTTGGACAGATTGAATAATTCTCTTTGTGTTATATCTATTATTTTTAGGTAATAGTCCACAACGGCTTCTAACATGAAGGTACAAAAAATAAAAGTTGATCCTCAATCAACCCTATTATTGTACTCTTCAATTCATACTTTTCGATCTCAATGGTAGTATGGTTAGATAGACATCTGTTGCCGCTATCCCTTGGTAAGTTACCCGTTCAGCTTACCTACAAATTTAGAATACAATAAATGGCATCATTTGAACAGACTATATTTTTGGGATGAACTGTTCTACTATGAGAGCTTCGGTCTGTTTGCTGTGCTGATTCTGGTACAGTTGGCGGCCACCGGCGCAGCAGCGTTCCGCTTTTACTACAAACAAAGAAAAGGCTGAATAGAAAATAGGTATCATCAATCAAAAATATCATTGGAGGTATAACTTATGGAAAAAGAAACAATGGGAACTGTAATTTCAGTTATAAAACAATGGTGGTTAAAAGTGAATCGTAAACCTGCCCGCGTTCATGCGATGGATGGCGCAGCCTTTCCGCATACTATCAAGGTCAAATATACGATAGACGGCAAAGATTACATCTGCCGAAAATGGATTGGCGCAGGAAACAAAGTCCCTGACAAGGGAACAACGATTAAAGTTATCTATTGTGAAGATAAGCCATCGAAAGCAAGAATTGAACTCTAATTCAAATTGAATGACTAACATGGTATGTTTTGTGGCCTTTGCGGCATGAAACATACCTGCATATTCAAACATCTGCCTCCACAGCGGGGAAAAGAAAAAAACCGCTGACGGGCAGAGGATTTCGTGCGCTTTCCTGTATCACTGACGGATACGGCGGTTTTGAGTAGATCAAGGCCGCCGTTTCTTTTTGCTTCGACGACCCCTGCACCGTGTTCTGGCATGGCGGCTTTAGGAGGGAGCCGCCATGCAACGAAAACTACTTCGACAAATTCCGACAGGGGTTAGCCTGTCAAAAAAAGCCGTCCCCCGGCAGCGGGGACAAGCGGCTGTGCGTATGTACTATACTATGTAGGAAAAGAACATATTGCTTTTTGTTTCGCCCAGCGGGTCTTTGATCTGCCGGGCGAATTTTGTTATTTCCTGCGGTCTGCTATCCGGCGCAAAAAGAAATTTCAAAAAAGTGAAAAAAGGAGGCGTTTAGCGGGCAGCCAGAGAGATTCCATTCGCTCTATTGGCGGAAAGGGAGAGAACCACCACATCCCCCATAGAAAGGGGGTGAGAAGATGGAAGCGATCCCCCGCAAATACGGTGAATGGGGCCAGTTTGACCGCTACTGCAAGCTGGTTCTGTACCATGAGGCGATAGATTATCTGCGGGAAATGAAGTGCCGCCGCGACCGTGAAGTGTCGCTGGACGCTCTTTCCCCGGCTGATTGGGACAAGCTCTCGACCGTAGATCGGTATTCCTGCGACAGCTTTACATTCAGTTCGCATGGCTATGACCTACATATCGACAACGAGCTTGTGGCCGAAGCGTTTGCCAGCCTGCCAAAAGACGAGCAGAGTATTTTGATTCTCCGCTTTGTTCTGGATTTGACTGACGAAGAAATTGGCCGCCTGATGGGAATGTCCCGCAGCGCAGTACAGCGCCACAGGACAAGCACCTTAAAAGACCTGCGTGTAAAATTGATGGCGTTCATGCCGGAGGGAGGTTAAACGCGGATGAAGCAATCCAGTTACAAGGGCAAAAGCCCTCTGCCTGATTTTGTGATCGACGCGGCCTGCGCCGGTAACGCCGAAGCCGTGGAGCGTGTCTTGCAGCATTATGACGGCTATATCAATAAGCTGTGTACCCGGACGCTCTATGACGGCAGCGGTCAGCCTCATATCTGCATTGACGAGTATATGAAGCGCCGATTGCAAATCAAGCTGATCCATTCCATCGTTAGTCCCATTGGCGACTGACGGTTAAGGCCCCGGCCATAGACAGGCGGCTTTCCCTTTCCCCGCCTGCCTGTTTTCCCGGCGGCCCCTTTGCTCCTTGACAAATACGCCCGCAGGACAATGGCGGCGCGTCATAGGGCAGACGGATACATTCTGTCTGCGCCGAGCCGGGCGGCAGGTGCGCCAAGAGGTTTTCCCTCATTGGGATAAGCGGAGCGATTTTACCGGGCCGTAAAGCAGGTGTGGCAGCCTGCGGGCGACGACGCGCAGACAGGACAATGATACTCCCTTGCCGTCGTAGTCCGAGCGTTTGAAGCGTCGCAGGCAACGAGCAGGGCCGCGTGAGAACCACGCAGGGGTGAGATTCCCGTGGAGCTGTGCCAGCAGCCGTCCGTTACTTTCTGCCCACTTTCACAACAATAACCTTTGTTTTGAAAAGAAAGGGGGCCATGTTATGAGTAATAACGATGTGCCTATTTGGGAAAAATACACGCTCACCATTGAGGAAGCGTCTAAATATTTTCGGATCGGGGAAAACAAACTGCGTCGGCTTGCCGAGGAAAACCCCACCGCTGGCTGGGTGATCCTGAACGGCAACCGCATCCAGATCAAACGGAAGCAGTTTGAAAAAATTATTGATTCCCTTGACACAATATAGTGAAAAAGGGCCTTGCTCGTGTTATAATAGGTTATAAGCGTGTCAAGGCTCTTTCCGTCATGGAAAGGAGCATGACGAAATGCCAAGAAAAGAACGAGATGAAAAAAGACGGGACAACAAAGGCCGCCTTTTGAAGTCTGGAGAGAGCCAGCGATCAGATGGAAGATACGCTTACAAATACATTGACACCTTTGGAGAAACCCAGTTTGTTTACTCATGGAAGTTAGTACCTACCGACAAAGTACCTGCCGGGAAACGGCCCTGTCTTTCCCTGCGCGAGAAGATCAAGCAGATACAGAAAGACCTTGACGACGGGATAGACACCATCGGCAAGAAAATGACCGTGTGCCAGCTTTATGAAAAGTACACCCGGCAGCGCGGGAATGTGCGGAAAGGAACCCAAAAGAGCCGCCAGCAGTTAATGAAACTTCTGTCCGAAGATAAGCTGGGCGCGGCCAGCATTGACAGCGTGAAGCTGTCCGACGCAAAAGAATGGGCCTTGCGTATGCAGGAAAAGGGCGTTGCCTACAACACCATCTGCAACAGCAAGCGTTCCTTAAAAGCCATCTTTTATATGGCCGTACAGGACGATTGCCTCCGCAAGAATCCTTTTGACTTCCAGATCAATGAGGTTATCAACGACGATACCGTACCAAAGGTGCCGCTTACCCCTACACAGGAAAACGAGCTTTTGGACTTCATGCAGAACGATCCTGTCTATGCCAAGTATTATGACGAGGTGGTGATCCTGCTGGAAACCGGGCTTCGTATTTCCGAACTCTGCGGCCTGACGCCAGCCGACCTGAATTTTGAGAAGCGCTTTGTGAATGTAGACCACCAGCTTTTGAGAAGCACCGAGGACGGCTACTATATCGAAGCGCCAAAAACAGAAAGCGGATTCCGTCAAGTGCCGATGAGCGCAGCCGCCTATGAAGCGTTTGAGCGCGTGTTGAAGAAGCGCAGGGACGGCAGGTGCATTAAGGTTGATGGTTATAAGGACTTCCTGTTCCTGAACCGGGATGGCCTGCCCAAAACCGCCGTCAACTATGACGCCATGTTCAAGTGCCTTGCCAAGAAGTACAACAAGTGCCACAAGGAGCCGCTGCCCGATGTGATGACGCCGCACACCATGCGGCATACATTCTGTACCAGAATGGCAAACGCGGGCATGAACCCCAAAGCATTGCAGTACATCATGGGACACGCCAACATTGTAATGACGCTGAACTATTACGCCCACGCTACTTTCCATTCCGCACAGGAGGAAATGGAACGGCTGCAAGCCAAGGCAAAAACCACCACAGAGGCCAAGCCGGAAACTGCGGCGGAAAACGCCGAGGAAACCAAGGCGGCATAAGTAGTACGCAGAATTTACTACTACTTTTACTACTTTTGAGAGTGAAAACATGAGGGGTAATAAAAAGATTTGTGAGGTTCTTCCGATATGAAAAGTGCCGGAAAAGCCCGAAGTAACGGGCTATACCGGCATATAAGAACATCTAAAGAGATAATTAGAAATCTATTAAATTATTATATCAAACTCCATCAAGGCCTACGATCAACGAACCGAACAACGTAGCAGCGAAGAAGATAACGAAAAGGCTGCTTATAAAAAGGCGAAGCGCTCTTTTGTTGACGACGTTGTTTGGCTTGCCCAACAAAGCAGTGTCGAAAAGAATCCGCCCGTCTTTCCGGTGCTAGACAATGGCGCAGGAGTTTCCCAAAAGCCGAGTCAAGGATTTAAGTTCGTTCGGCGTGCGAAGTATTCCGACTCTTCGGACCTCTTGGGCGATTTCCTCCAATGCTTCAACAAGGCGTACCAAAATATAGACAAACTGCTTTCAATCCAGTCTGTGGAAGATATAACTAGCGCGATACCAAGCTGTGCAAAGCCTTGGGAAACGTCATTCGATGCCATGGTCGATAAGTTCATAAAAGCCCAGGAATGCGTAACCGACACAATTATGGACGTCGAAAGCGCAAAGATGGGAAATACTCTTGGCGAGATGTCGTTAACGTACTACAGATACGCTACAAGCGCCCAGGCATCGCTATCTGTCTTCATGGCCGATCAGCCGGAGGATAACATCTCAAACAATAGAGTCAGTTCCTACCTAACAGATTATTTTAACGACCTCCGTTCTAGATCCCAGGTCGTCATTGTCACACACAGCCCTCTTCTCGTAGTCAACCAGGACGCTGATAATGTAATCGTTCTAAAGCAAGGGACAGATAAACCTTTAGATGTTTCTTTTGGTTGTCTCGAGTCGAACGACACAGGGGTGATTCTTGAAGAAGTTGCCGACATTATGGACGGCGGCAAAGAGGCCATACGCAAAAGGATGAGAGCATATGAAGCGATTGATTAAACTTGAGGGCATTGGCGGCGGCATTTCGATGCAGGTCGAAAGCAACGCTCCCACTGTGTTTCCGCTGGCGGATGACATAAAGGCAACGGAGTTGTTTAAGGCGCTCGATTTCCATCGAGGCTGCCAATACAAGGTTGAGTGTGGTGCTTCTGGTGAGCTTGCTCCTGGCGCCTTCGATGGTTTTTGCGGACTAATTGAAGATATAGTTCAAGGCATTAATAAGATTAGCGATTCATCCGATGAAACTGTCACCAAGCTTTCGAGTGAAGAGTCTATGCCTGACTAAAAGAACCTGACTCCATCATGCCTGAAGACATGACAGAAAGCTGTTTTTTTCAAGCGCGTTGATGAAACCGCCTTTGGTTCGAAACACTAAGAATGAAACGTTAAGCTCTCCCCATTCCAAAGATACTTGCGTTGTCGGCATCGGCAGCCGAGTTGGTTGCGTTCAACGTTACCGATGCTAAGGGTCTGGAGCATTAAGAGGCAAAGCGGTGTATTGACGAAATTGACCCGCCAACAATAACCGCAAAGGATAGATAGGTTTTTAAGGATGGATGCAGGAAAATCTACGATAAGTGGCGTGTTCAACGGATCGCGCCTGCTCGAAATACCCTTTTACCAAAGGGCGTACGTCTGGGGGGAAGAGCAATGGGAGCGTTTCCTCGGCGACATGGAGTTCGTCACCGCCTCGAAGCGACCCTATTTTCTTGGCTCCATCATTCTGAAGCAAGCCTCCTCCGGCAATACCTGGTCCGAGGTCTCCGAGGTTCGCACCGTCATCGACGGCCAGCAGCGCCTCACGACCATGGTCATCTTCTTCAAGGCACTCTGCGCGAAAATCGACGCCGACAGGCTGTTTGAGCGAGATTTCGTCCTGGAAACCGGCAAAGTCGCCTTGAGACATGGCAAGTACGACCGGGAGGATTTCGAGAAGGTCGTCAGCGCCGCAAGCTGCAAGCCCCTCGAGGGCTCCTCGGCCATCATCCTTGCCTACAATTACTTCCTCAAGAACATCGACCCAAAGAAAATCGACAGGAACACGATCAAGTCGAATGTCCAGTTCGTTTGCATCGACCTCACCGAAGGCGAGGACGAGCAGCAGATATTCGACACCATCAACTCGCTCGGGATGCGCCTGACGACGGCAGAGCTCCTCAAGAACTACTTCTTCAACTGCGAGAACGAGCAGGCGTTCAAGGAGTGCTGGGAAGACGTCTTCGAACCCACAGCGGAGAAGAGGGAGTATTGGGAGCAGGAAGTCGTGACCGGACGCATCAAGCGCACGCTCATCGACCTGTTCTTCGACGCATTCCTCCAGATCCTGGTTCAAGACAAGAATCGCGGCGTCACGACCGAGGACAAGCTCTTCTATTCGCGTACGTCTAACCTCTTCCAGTCCTACAAGGACTTCATCGGCAAGTACTGCAACGGCGACAAGGACGAGATACTCGACAGCATGAAGGCGTATGCCAAGGTGTTCGAGTCCACCTTTGACCCAAGCTGCTGCGACGCGGACATCCCCTCCGCCCCCGGCGTCAAGCGCCTGAACGTGCTGATATTCGGCCTCAAGAACTCAACGCTCATCCCATACGTGCTCTATGTTCGCAAGAACGCGGAGTCTCCGAACAAGGAGTCTGAGGTCTATGCCCTGCTTGAGAGCTACATCGTCCGCCGAATGCTGGTTCAGGCGACCACGAAGAACTACAACAAGCTGTTCACCTCGTTGATCCTGAACGAGGTGAAGGACGCGGAGGCACTAAGGAAAGCTCTCGGAGCCAATGACGAGGCGACGACGTGCATGCCCAGCGATGACGAGGTTCGGACGGCGTTCGAGAAATCGCACCTGTACAACATCCAGTCCAAGGGCGTCCTCTATCTGTTGGAAAGCGCCATACGCCCGGGCATGAGCAGCACGGCCCTACTCGGGTTCAACCAGTACACCCTCGAGCACATGATGCCCAAGAAGTGGCGCAACAAATGGGGAGCCCTAGACGAGGAGGCCGCGGCGCGAAGGGACAAGAAACTCCTCACGCTCGGCAACCTCGCCATCATCACGAATTCGCTCAACGCCTCCATCCGTGACGCCGATTGGACCACCAAGAAGCAAGGAAAGGGAAACAAGGACGGCCTTGTCCTTTGCGCCGCCGGCCTTGCGACAATGGCCGGCGCCTTGGAGAAAGAGTCTTGGGACGAGGACGACATCGCCGAACGCGCAGAATGGCTTGCGGACAAGGCGTTGGAGGTCTGGCGCTAAGCCCTACATGCGCCCCATCTCGAAGATATCTACACAATCACTTCCTCAGAATCATCGCCCGTCTCGGCATTCTCCTCTACCACCTTGAAAATTGTGGCGTTGTCGGGTCCGATGACAATCGTGTCAGCCTCATTGAAGGCGAAGTTTATCGTTTCGAGCTCCCCTTCATTTCGTTCGGCAATTTCTCGGACAACGTTTTCGTTTGAGACCACATCCTGCAGCTTTGCGCGCTTCTCAGAGATGTCCGCCTTCGCCTTAGCGCGCATGCGCATCGGGTTGAGGCGGTTCACGTTTTTTCCCGCTTTGCGGAGCAGCCCCAGGACAACATTCTCGACCTCACGGTCGTCTTCCGAGCGCTCAGCGATAGCGAGCGGTTTTCCTCCCACTTTGGAGATTTTCTCCGAAAGAGCGAGCCTCGCTTCCCCTCGAACGGAAGAAAACCCGTCCGCCATCCGTCTTGTTATCTGCCCGTCGGTTTCAATTCTCTGCCTCGTGTAGTCGCCCTCGAAACGCATGCCTATCTGCTGAGCCATAACGAAAAGCTGGAATGCCACGGCGGCTCGCGTTTCCATCGCGGAGAGCTTCTCCGCCTCCTCGGCTATCTTTTCCGCCGAGAGGCGCTTCCTTGCCCGCACCTCGGCTGAAAAGTCCTTCATGCACTCGAGTTCATAGTTCCACGCCTTGTTTGCCTCACGCTGTGCGTCCTCAATAATCTGCAGCGCGACTTGACGCTTCTCGGCGCTGGCGCCGTACTCCTGGCACTTGAGAGTAAGGCGATCAAGGGCGTCATATGCCGCTTTGAGCTCGGCATCGCGCTCGCGCTGCATATCTCGCTGAATCGCCTCGATGCCGGACTGAAGACCGTCAAGTTTCTCGTTTATCTGGTTCATATACGCCATGCCCACCGCCACCGCGGCACCCTGAAGCGCAAGGTTTGCCACCGCAGCGGGTTGAAGACCAGCCTGCTTGATACCAGCCATCTCGTTGAACTTACCGTCACTGCCAAAACTGGAAAGGAGCTTATAACCATCCCATTCGGGTGCCTTGCGTGAGCAGAGGTCCGCCCAGCCCACGCCCTCTGGGAACCTGACCATCGCCATGCCGATCTCGTTAACGCCCTGTGCGACGTTGGCGCCAAACGGTATGAGAGCATCTGCCGCGATAGCAGCCTTGCTTCCTACAGGAAGCCTAGCGGTCCTCACTGCAGAACCCTTGAGAGCCACCAACTCATTTTCGGATATCCTCGAGAGAGCTTGCTCCTGTGCGAGCGCGATGGCGGCAACGTCATTGGCGGATTCATCGGCCTCTTCGGTACCGAAGAGGCGGTCTAGGAAAGACATGAGGCAGCTCCTAATGGGACGGATGTAGTTGCGGTTATTATCCCACCGCCGTCGAGGTCAGAAGGCGGGAGAACGCATCGGCTCTCGTGGCGGCAGAGCGCGCGGCGAAGGTCAAACAAACGAGAGCGGTATCCATACCTGACACCAGGGTTAAGTCCATCTTGATGTCGGAGAGGGACCAAAGCTAATTAAGCCTACAGGTAGGGCAGCATGGAAATGGCAGGCAAATAAGATAACTGGCCCCGCAAGCCCACTAACAGCGCCTTCGGCGATTGAATCTCGGCACTATTCAGCCCATGAAAATGGCGTGCAAAAAGAATTTGGGCCCGATGACTTGAGTCAGAGTTCATTCCGGAGCCCTGCCTACCTCCCCTCTGCCTTCAGCTTCAGCAGCAGGTCTCCCAGCTCGGGGCACTTGCTGGAGAGGCACGTCTGGGCTTGCTCGCCCATCCCCCACCGTTGACGGATCTCCTGAGCGCGCGGGCTCACGCGGTAGTCCCCGTCCATCACTTGCTTGAGCAGCTTGGCAGTCACGCGCGCATCGGCTAGGACGCTGTGGGCGTGGCCCGTCGACTCGTCAAACTCGATGCCAAACCACGTCGCCGCGTCACTCAAAGAGACGCACCCGTGGCTGCCCACGTCCATGATCGAGGTGTAAAACGCCTGCAGGTCGGCCCAGTCCGTAGGAAATGCGGAAAGATCGATGTGCTTTGCCTGGCACTCGGTCAAAAGCTGTCGACGGTCCGCCCCGCTCCAGCAGACCACCTGGGCGGAGTAGCGGCCGATCCAATCGCTGAGCCTTTTGATCACCACATAGAGCGGATCGGCCATCGCGGTGTCCACAGCCGATATCCCCGTAAGCTCGCGGACGGGAAACGCAACGCCTTCGGTAAATTCCGTCTGCACAAACTGCGAGAACTCGCCCATAACGTTGCCGTGGTAATCGAGCTTGACGGCGCCGACCTCGATAATCTCATTGCGCAGCCCACGGCGCTGGCGTTGCTTTGGCACCAGCGCAAACTCAAAGTCCAGCACAATCTGGCGCGCAAAGTTCGTCGTATCGATAGCCGAGATACCCGGCGTCTTTTCAGCTGACACGGTTAGGGCCTTTCTCCGTTGCCTGCCGCTTGCTACATAGGCGGCTACATTGCCGTAAGGATAGGCGCCCGTGCGGACATGAAAGCGGGGCGCAATACCATGCGCCAAGCACACGCCATGCAAACGACCCCAAGAGAGTCGCCCGCTCTATTCAAATGCATGAAGAAGATTTAGGCCCGGTGACTTGAATCAGAGGTCATCCCGGGCCCATCAGAGCTCGTAGAGCTCTTGGTTGCTTTGGTCTCGCTCTTCACGGCGCTTATCGAACTTTCCGAGGCACTCAAGCAGCATTCGAAGCAAAACAAGAGGGGTCGACGCCGTTAAGGCATTGACCCCTTGAACTAAGTAACGGCGCTGCCCAGCTATCACCCTTGGGCTGCCGTCGACTTTATTCTATCCGCGAGTATCTGGTTTACCAAATGGATTTTCGGTAAAGGAAGCACGGCACGCCCCGCAAGACCACTACGCCCCAAGTGCCGCCATGGGGATCACCGCCACGCCGTCGTCGCGTGTGTAGGCAATGCTCCCCTTTCCAACCACGACCGCCAAAAACGCCGGCGCGGCATTCTGGGCGGCAGGATTGGAGAGCACTTTCCTCTCCAGCGCCTTGAGATTTCTCGCTCCATCGTCTGCTTTCGCATCACTCAGCTTGACCTCGATGGCTCCCCAGCGCCCGTCGTGCTCAACGATCAGATCGACCTCAAGGCCCTTCTCATCTCGGAAATAATGGACACTGTTGTCGACACCGCCGTAGGTGGAAAGGAACACGCGCACGTCGCGCAGAACGAGGTTCTCAAAGAGCATCCCTAGCGTTTGCATATCGCCAAGCAGCCGCTCAGGGGTAGCCCCCAGCAACGCCGCCGCAAGTGACGGGTCACAGAAGTAGCGCTTGGGGCGCACGCGAACGCGGGCCTTCGAGCGCATGGGCGGCTCCCATCCGCACAGGTCCTCGGTCAGCTTGAGCCTGTTGAAGAGGTCCAAGTACGAAGCGATGGTCCTCTCATCGGGGCCCGCCTCACCGTACGAGGCGTCCTTTATGAGCGTCTTGTACGTGACAGCCTGGCTCTCGTTCATGGCAAGAGCTCGCAAAAGGCCGTGTGCAAGCTCGGGCGATCATGCGATATACGAAATTACGCCATTCTCAATGCGGATTTTACGCTACTTCCAATGTAGTTTTTACGCCGTTGCGGATGTAGTTTTTACGCTATGTTCATTGAAGGTTTTACGCTTGGCATCCTTAGCGCGACGCTCGCTCAACCCCTGACCACCGGATTGTCCGAATTCCGGGATGCTGCCTCCGCTCCAAACAAAAGGCCCAGCTCGCGATGAGCTGCCTCCCATTTCTTGAACATTAGAAATGGGAGACTTTCCACCCCATGCCTCTATCGGAAACGGCATCCCGTCCTGAGCATCGAATCCGGGACGTAGTTTCCGCATGCGGCTTCGTTAGGAAAGCATGTTCTACTCTGAGCGCTCATTCCGGGGTGCAATTTCCGCCAGAGACGCCGCCGGGAAAGCACATCCCGGTTTGGAGCCGAAATCTGGGATGTAGTTTCCGCTTGAAGGGCGATCCGAAAAGCACGTCCCATTCCGAGTGGCAATTCCTGGTCACAGTTTCCGCAGATACAAGGCGACAGTCCGCCGCCCTTATCACATGCCTTCAAACATGCGATCCAGAAACACAAAACAGCAGATAGAATGCTCTTTTTTAAAAAAGTACACGTCCCTAAACTTACCAAGGTTTCATATCTAGCTACCGTTCACGGTCGCCGATTACCGCCCACCGATTCAAACAAGAAATATGTCGCCAAAAGCAGGTCATCTACCTGCATGGTTAGATTTTGGTCAGCTTTTGGTCAGCTGAGCGGCAAGTTCCAGCTGATACGTTTTTGCTACCCAAAAGGAGGCGGTAGCTCATGACCCATTGCAATGACCAGCTCATCGACCAACTGCTCACTCAAGCCGAACAAGAGGGGCGCTGTCTGATTCCCCCGAGCTCGGCGATCCGAAAAGCGCTCCTTCGGCGCACCGGCGGCACGGTTGTCTCGCCCATGCCGGGGTTGTTTGCGCGAAAAACGCGCTGGAATGAACTCAACCGAGCGCAACGCCATTGCGAAATCCTCCGCGCCCTTGCGATCATCCACCCCGATTGGACGTTCTGCTCGTTTTCGGCCGCCTGTCTGCTGGGGCTCGAGGTCTCGTGGCGACACCTGAATGTCGTGCATGTCTGCAGCGCCACCAAGCCGTCGGCTCGCCCGGGCGCGCATATTCAGCGGCATCAGATCGAGCCGGTCGGAGCAATCCGCCTGTCCGGCATATCGGTAACGCCGCCCATTCAAACGGTGACGGATTGTCTGTTGCAGACCGGTTTTGCCGACGGCATGCCCATTGCCGATTCGGCGATCTCAAAGCTCGGCCTTGCGCCGGAACAGCTGATGGAGGCCGTTGAGCAACGAGCGACTGCCCGCAATGGTCGCGCGATTCGCACCGCCCTCACAACGCTTCGATATGCCGACGCCCGCGCCGAGAGCGGCGGGGAATCGGTCGCCCGAGCCGTCATGATCGAGACCGGCTTTGCACCCGACCAACTTCAATACGAGCTGACGGATCCCTTCGATTCGACCGAAAGCATGCGAACGGATTTTGCCTGGGAGCGTCAAGCCAGGGAGCTCACGCTGGGCGAACTCGATGGGCTCATCAAATATACCGACCAGACCATGCTGGCCGGACGCACCACCGCCGAGGCGCTCGTTGCCGAACGACAGCGTGAGGCGCATCTATCGCTTTACGGTCATCCCTTGCTGCGCTTTACCATGAACGAAGTCCGTTCGGCAGGCATGTTCGCGAAAAAGCTGCAGACGGCAGGCATCCGGCAGACCGCGCTGCCGACATGGCTCAACGATATTGAGCTGTAGGGGCTACCGAGCTTATGCCCGCCTGCCTACCAAACCGGGACACGCTTTCCGGTTGGCAGCACCCGCGGAAACCATGTCCCAGACTGAGTGCTCAAAACGGGACGCGCTTTCCAGATGGCATGCCTAGCGGAAAGCGTATCCCGGAATCAAGGCCTAGAACGGGACACGCTTTCCGGTTGAACGCCCAGCGGAAATTACATCCCGGAATAGACGCTCAAACTGGGATACATTTTCCGCTGAGGGCCGATCCGGAAACCGTGTCCCACTCCGAGCGTCAATTCTGGGATGAACTTTCCGCCAGAGGGTTCAGCCGGAAACGGCATCCCACTCTGAAGCAAAATTCTGGGACGCAGTTTCCGGTTGAGGGCTGTTCCGGAAAGTGTGTCCCATTCCAGGCGCGGATTCCGGGACGCACTTTCCGTTTGAAGCTCCAACCGGAAAGCGCGTCCCACTCTGGAGCCGAATTCCGGGACACGCTTTCCGCCAGAGGCTCTACCGGAAAGCGCATCCCATTCTGAGCATCGATTCCGGGTCGCAGTTTCCGCCTGAGAGCCGATCCAGAAACTGCATCCCATTCTGAGCGCCAATTCCGGGTCGCAGTTTCCGCTCCAAACAAAAGGCTCCGGCTCGCGATGGAGCCGGAGCCAAAGGCACAGCTTATGCAGTTGATGTTGAGCGCGAACGGCCCGTCAGCAATGACCGTCCGCGCCCTACCCTACCCGCGGTTGCGGACGCGGCTGTAGGGCGTATCCACCATGGGCAGATTTGGACGCAGCTTGCCGTCAAATGCGCGATAGGCGTTCTGTACGGCGGGCGCCGTGGGGATCGTTGCGATCTCGCCGATGCCCTTGCCGCCATATGCCACGGGCAGCAGCTCGTCCTTCTCCACGTAGATGGCGTGGATATCCGGAATCTCGGGCGCACGGAACAGTCCGAGCGTGCCGTACCTTGCCTGGGGTACGCAGTCCTTGAGCGGCCAGTCCTCGGTCAGCGCATAGCCCATACCCATGAGCACGCCGCCTTCGATCTGACCCTGGATGGAGATGGGGTTGACCACCTTGCCGGAATCGTGTGCGGCATAGACCTCGCTCACGCGACCGTCATCATCCAGAATGACCACATGTGTGGCAAAACCGTAGCAGATGTGGCTCTTGGGGTTGGGAACATCGGCGCCCAGCTTGTCGGTCGGCTCCAGATACACGTAGCCAAACTCGCATCCCTCGAGCGCCTTGATGGTGGCCGCAGGGTCCTGAGGATGCATACCCTGGCCGGCGACGAGTTCCTGTGTGCGCAGCTGGTAGGCGCGACCGTCGTCATACTCGATCTTGACGCCGTCGCCGTGCGCACTCACGGGAGCATCGGGTGCAGGCTTGCCGGCCTCGATGCCAACCATAGCATCGCGCAGCAGGAAGGCGGCGCCGCGCACGGCCTCGCCGGTCACGACCGTTTGACGCGAGCCAGACGTGGTGCCGGAGTCGGGAGCGTTCTCGGTGGAGCACTCGCCGTTGGCGATGCAGCTCAGCGGCAGACCGCAGGCCTCGGCAACGTCCTGCAAAAAGACCGTGTTGCAGCCCTGGCCGATGTCGGACGTGGCGGCGTAGACCACGGCGCGGCCATCCTCGACGCGAATCTTGCAGCGGCCGGCATCGGGTAGACCCACGCCCACGCCGGCGTTCTTCATGGCGCAGGCAATGCCGGCGTGGCCGGGATGCGCGTAGTAGGCATCCTTGACCTCGAGCAGCGTCTCCTTAAGCGCCGTGGAGCAGTCGGCAATCTGACCGTTGGGCAGAACCTCGCCCGGCTCGATGGCGTTTCGGTAGCGAATCTCCCACGGATCCAGGCCAACCTTCTCTGCCAGCAGGTCGATCAGGCTCTCGAGCGCAAACTCGGACTGGCAAACGCCAAAGCCTCGGTACGCGCCGGCGGGCGGGTTGTTGGTGTAGTAGCCAAAGCCGCGAATGTCGGTGTTCTGGTACTTGTAGGGGCCGACGGCATGCGTACAGGCGCGCTCGAGCACCGGGCCGCACAGCGACGCGTAGGCGCCGGTGTCAAAGTTGATCTCGCAATCCAGGCCGGTAAAGTTGCCCTCGGCGTCGCAACCCAGCGTAAAGGTACCGTCCATGGCATGGCGCTTGGGATGGAAAGCGAGCGACTCGGCACGCGTGAGCTTGCACTTCACAGGACGCTGGAACTTATATGCGGCGAGCGCGGCCAGGTGCTGGACCGAAACGTCCTCCTTACCGCCAAAGCCGCCACCCACGAGCATGGTCTCGACGACCACACGCTCGGGTTCGCTATCCCAGCCAAACATGTGGGCGCACTCTTTGCGCGTATCGTAGGCACCCTGGTCGGTCGACTGCACCTTGACGCCGTTCTTGTACGGGAAGGCGACGGCGCACTCGGGCTCCAAGAAGGCATGCTCGGTAAAGGGCGTGGTAAAGCGCTGCGTCACGGTGAACGCGCTCTCTGCCAGCGCCTTGGCGGCGTCGCCGCGCGTCACGTGACGGCTCTGGCACACGTTGTCCTTGAGCTCCACCGTGTTGCCAAAGGCAAAGAAACTGTCGTGCAGGCGCGGGGCGTCGGCAGCCCTGGCCTCGACAATGTTACGCACGGGCTCCAGCGGCTCGTAATCGATCTTTACGAGCTTCTTGGCCTTCTCGAGCGTCGCCTCGTCCTCGGCAACCACCAGCACAATGGCATCGCCCACGCAGCGGGTGATATCGCCCTGGGCGATCATGACGTCCCAATCCTGGATAAGGTGGCCGACCTGGTTGACCGGCACATCCTCGGCGCGCAGGATGCCCACCACACCGGGCAGGGCCTCGGCCTTGGAGGTGTCGATGGAAAGCACACGGGCGCGCGGATACTTGGAGCGCACGGCGCTGGCATAGGTCAGGCCCGGCTGATCGAGCTCGTCGATGTCATCGGGGTACTTGCCCTCGCCGAGCACCTTCTTGCGCACGTCGATACGGAAGGCGCGCTTGCCCACGCCGTAGTCGTCGCCGCGCTCCAGGTCCTCGTCGATCTGCTTTTCGCCGCGGAGCACCGCAGCGGCCAGCGAAATGCCCTCAATAATCTTCTTGTAGCCGGTGCAGCGGCAGACGTTGCCGCGGATGGCGTACTTGATCTGCTCCTCGGTGGGCTCGGGGTCCTCGGCGATCAGCGCCGCGCCTGCCATGACCATACCGGGGATGCAAAAACCGCACTGCACGGCGCCCACGGCGCCAAAGGCGTACACAAAGGCCTCGCGCACGTCCTCGGGCAGGCCCTCGACAGTCACGATGTTGCGGCCGGCGGCAAGGGCGGTGGTCAGCACGCAGGCCTTGACGGCCGCACCGTCCACATGAATGGTGCAGGTGCCGCAAGCACCCTCGGAGCAGCCGTCCTTGGCGGAATGGATGTGCAGGTCGTCGCGCAGGTAGCGCAGCAGCGGTTTGTTTTGGGTCGTCGTGTGCTCGACGCCGTTAACGGTAAAAGTGAATTCCTGTGCCATGGTGATTCCCTTCTACACGCCGGCGGCGATGCCGGTGCGGTCGTGGATGGCGCCATGCGGGCAAACGACGGCGCACATGCCGCACGACAGGCAGTCCGCACCGTCGATGTGGGCACAGTTGTCCTCGATGCGGATAGCGCCGGCAGGGCATTTTTTGGCGCACATGCCGCAACCGATGCAGCTCGTGTCGCAGATCTTGCGGGCGATGGCGCCCTTGTCGGTGTTGTTGCAGCGCACCAGAATGTTCTGGTAGCCGGGAACAAAGGCAATCACGCGCTGCGGGCACGCCATGCCGCACAGGCCACAGCCCGTGCACTTTGAGCGGTCCACGCGGGCGATGCCATCGACCAGCGCAATGGCACCGTAGGGGCAGGCCGTGACGCAGGCGCCACAGCCAATGCAGCCTTCGCTGCAGCGGGCGTCGCCGCCTGCGGAGGCGCAACCGCTTCCGCAGGCAACGTAGGCCACGTTATGTTGAATGGATTTGGCCATAAGAGACTCGCCTATTTCTTAAGGAGGTACGGATAGTTGTCGCGCACAGCCCTGATGGTCAGGCGGACGGCCTCGGGCAGACCGGTGTTGACGGCATCGACCGAGACGGTGCGGACCGTGCCGGCGACGCGGACCTTAAAGTGGTCCTCGTCCACGGCCAGGAAGCCCTCGTTCTCGGAGTTCTCCATGTCCTGATCGCTCCAGAACAGGGTGAGCTTGTCCTTGTAGGGACGACCCTCCTGGTAGGGGCAGAACACGGCGCAGTTGCCGCACTCGTTGCACATGCCGTCGATGTGGACGACCTGATGCTTGGCCAGGCCCGGCACCTTAATTGCCACGTTGGCGCGGTTGGGGCACACATCGCAGCAGACCTCGCACACCGAGCCGCAGCCCAGGCAGCGGGTCTTGGTGCAGTTGCGCTTGTCACGGCATAGCGACCCCTTGCGCTCGTAGCAGGTGTCCTCGCGGCCGGCCTGCTCGTTGCAGTCGACGTACTTGTTAAAGTCCACGCCGGCAATGGCATGGGCGACCTCGGCGGCGTCGGCGATAGCCTCGACCACGGTGGCGGGACCGCGGCGACAGTCGCCCGCAGCCCAGACGCCCTCAACACCGGTGGAGGTGGCGGCAAGACGGCCGCGACGGTCGTGTTCGACGCCCGCGGCATCGTACAGGCTGGCATCGATGCCCTCGCCCACGGCGCAGATCACCGTGGTGGCGGGAAGCTCAACAGTCTCGCCCGTGGCGACGGGGCTGCGACGGCCGCTTGCATCCGGCTCGCCAAGCTCCATAACGTCGCAGGTCAGCACGGCGCCGTTAAGTGCCTTGGGCGCCAGCAGCTCGCAGAACTCAACGCCGTCGGCAAGGGCAAGATCGAGCTCTTCCTCGTCGGCGGGCATCTGCTTCTTGGTGCGGCGATACACCAGGCGCACGCTCTTCACGCCGGCCAGGCGCTTGGCCACGCGGGCGGCGTCCATGGCGGTGTTGCCGGCGCCAATGACCACGACGTCCTCGCCCAGCTCGAGCTTCTCGCCCTTCTTGGCTGCCTCGAGGAACTCCAGCACATCGAGCTCGGCGCCCTCGCCCAGGCCCGCAGAGCCGGGCATCCAGGCACCGGTGGCCACGACCACGTCGGTAAAGCCCTGGGCCTTGAGCTCGTCAATGGACTCCACGCGGGCGTTGAGCTGAACCTTGGCGCCAAAGGCCAGGCAGAGCTCGGCATCGTGGGAGATATCGTCGCTGGCGATACGGAACTCGGGGATCACGTGACGGACCACGCCGCCGAGCGAGTCGCGGGCCTCGAAGATGGTGACGGGCACGCCGGCGCGCGTCAGGAAGAACGCCGTCGCCAGACCGGCAGGGCCGCCGCCGATAACGGCAACATTGTGCTCGCCGTCGTTGGCGATGGCCTGGGCGCGCAGCTTGGGCAGCACGGCGGTCATTGCCTCGCGGGCGGCCTTGAGCTTGCTAGCGCGAATCTGAGCGCCCTCGGGCTCGTAGAATGCACGCTCGCAGGCACGGCCGCAGGGATGTGGGCAGATGGTGCCAGTAATGAACGGCAGGGCGTTGCGCTCGATGATGATGTTGAGTGCGTCCTCGTAGCGTCCCTCGTCAACAGCCGCCAGGTAGGCGGGAATATCCTGCTGGATGGGGCAGCTCGTACGGCAAGGCGTGGTAAAGCAGTCGGAAAGCGGGCTCTTGCCGGCGACCTTGCGGTCGGGCAGCGGGCGCAGCGGCTTCTTGTAGAGCGGGTTGGTGAGCGAGTCGGTCTGGATCGCGGTCACGGCCTCGAGAGAGACGCCCGTGAACGGCTTGCCATCCAGGTTGGCAAACTCGCCGGCCATCTGGCTAAAGCGCTCGTAGCCACCGGGCTTGAGTACGTCGGTCGCCAGGGTGACGGGCCAAATGCCGGCGTCATACAGGGCACGGATGTTGTAGACCGTGGCACCACCGGAGTAGCTGATGCGCAGCTTGCCATCGAACTGCTCGGTAATGCGGCGGGCAGCCTCGATGGTCAGCGAGAACAGCGAACGGCCCGACATGTACATCTCGGTGGAGGGCAGCTCGTTTCTCGTCACGTCGACGGGGAAGGTGTTGGTCAGCTTGACACCAAACTCAAGACCGCGCTCGGCGCACAGGGCGATCAGGCGCTCGAACATGGGCACGGCGTCGACCCACTGCAGATCCTCGCGGAAGTGCGTATCGTCGAAGACGATGTAGTCAAAGCCCAGCTCGTTGAGGCGCTGACGTGCAAACTCATAGCCCAGCAGCGTGGGGTTGCACTTGATGTAGGTGTTGAGGCCCTTCTCGGTGATGAGGTAAGCCGCGATGCGCTCAATCTCCGCCGGCGGGCAGCCATGCAGCGTGGACTCGGTGATGGAGTTGGAGACGCGCGCCGGGATGGACTCGACAAATGCGGCATCGACATGCTCAAACTTGTCCAGGTTGGCGAGCGCCCATGTGCGGCACTCGTTCCAAACGTCGGAGCCGCTGGCGTCCTTCATGCCCTCGATGTAGGCATCGACCTTGGGGCTCTTAATGCCCTCGAGGTCATAGCCCACGGACATGTTAAAGACAAAGCCGTCCGGGCTACCCAGACCGTACTCGCGAGCGATCAGGTGGCAGGCGAACCATGCCTTCACGTACTCGGCAAAGGCCTGCGGAACCTCGAGCTCGGTCGACCACTCGCAGTTGTAGCACTCGTCCTGTGCCACGATGCAGGGCTTGTTGACACACTTGGAGAGCTCCTCGCCGTCCATAACCTGAACGGTCTTGAGCTCAAAGAAGCGGGAGCCTGCCACGTAGGATGCCACGATGTTCTGGGCAAGCTGCGTGTTGGGACCGGCGGCCGGGCCAAACGGGGTCTCGATGCGCTCGTCAAAAATGGGAAGCGCGCCCTCCTGGTTGGTCGTGACCATCTTGCGCACGCCAAAGATGGCGTCCTGGGTCTTGTGCTCCTCGATGATCCAGTTCATCAGCTGCGAAAACGGGATCGGCCTCATGATGTCGCTCATAGTGAGCTCCTCTCTGTAACGCCCGGCGAGACCGCGCGGCGGGCGCAAATACGGTGTAGCGCTAGCACAGCGCCGGCGACCCCGCGGAGGTCGCCTATACGCGCGTCGGATGCGGCGAAACATCCGACGCGCGCGAATCTACTTGTAATTAGTAGGCGCGATCGTTGAGCGTGCTCCAGAGCTTCTTGGACTCAGCCATGGTCCACGCGTTGATCTTGTCCTCATCAATGCCAACGAACTCGCGATCCTTGTACAGGACGCGGCCGTTGATGATGGTGGTGCGGCAGTTTTTGCCCATCATGCCAAAGAGCATGTGGCCGTCGATGTTCTCCTCGCTCAGCGGCGTAAAGGGCTTGTAGTCCATGACGATGACGTCGGCGGCAGCGCCGGCCTCGAGTACACCGAGCTTGCGATCGAAGTACTTGCTGGCCATCTTGGCGTTGTTCTCGAACAGCATGGTCATGGCCTCGCACCAGCCCACGTTGGGCATAGCGGCGTTGTGGCGCTGAATGATCAGGAAGACCTTGAGACTCTCGAGCATATCGTGGGTGTAGGCGTCGGTGCCCATGCACACGGGGATGCCGCGGCGGAAGAACTCGAGCACGGGGGCGCAGCCCACGGCGTTGCCCATATTGGATTCGGGGTTGTTGACGAGCCAGGTGCCGGACTCCTTGACGATATCCATCTCGGCAGGCGTCACGTGGATGCAGTGGCCCAGCATGGTGTCGGGACCCAGCAGGTTGTGCTGCAGCAGGCGCTCGACGGGGCTGATGCCGCCGCGGTTGAGGCGGGAATCCCACACGTCGTTCATGCCCTCGCACACGTGGATGTGGAAGCCGGTCAGACCGTTGTTGGCCTCGGCCATCTTGTCCATGGTCTCGTCCGAAAGCGTAAAGGTGGCATGTCCGCCAAACATGGCGGCGATCATGTGGTTGTCGTTATCGCGACGCTCCTTGGCGGCCCACTGGGCAAATTCGGCGTTCTCGGCAATGGCCTGGTCGCATTTTTCCTGGCCGCGGCGATCGGAGACCTCGTAGCACAGGCACGAACGCATGCCCAGCTCCTGAGCTGCATCCTTAATGGTAAAGAGGCTTCCCGGGATCTCGCAGAAGCTCGCATGGTGATCGAAGATCGTGGTGACGCCATCGCGGATGGAGTCAAGAATCGTGGCATAGGCGCTGGCCTTGGTGCCGTCGAGCGTCAGGTTGTCGTCGATCTTCCACCACTGCTGCTCAAGATTCTCCAGGAAGTTGGTGGGGTTGCAGCCCTTAATGGCAAGGCCGCGGGCCAGACCCGAGTAGATGTGGGTGTGGCAATTGATGAGTCCGGGCATGATGAGGTTGCCCTGGGCGTCGACGTACTCGGCATCCGGGTACTTGGCCTTGAGCTCGCACTCGGGGCCCACTTCGACGATCGTATCTCCGTCAATGGCGACCGCACCGTTGGGAATGAACGGGGTCTGAGCGTTGCGAGTAAAGACGGAACCGTTAGCGACCAGAAGCATGAATGCTCCCTTCAACATCAGGGGCGGGGTTTGACACCTCTGACATGGCGGAGTGCGAAGCGCCGGCCTACACCGGAAACGGGCCCTCTCCCGTCAACGCTTCACCAAAGGGACAAACCCTTTGAAGTGCGGCTTGGCGCCGCATGACGTCGGCGGACGAGGCGATGCGCCCGCCGACGAATAGCACCGAATTGGCTACTTCTTGCTCTCGGGCAAGACCAGATCCACGGCAGCGTCCTTGGCAGCATCGATGTGCTGAGCCACGACCGGCGTCTGCGGAAGAATCAGGTTAAGGACGATGGCCATGATGGCGGTGGGGGTTACGGCATTGGAGCCGATGACGGTGGACACCCAGGCGGGCATACCCTCACCGGCAAGGCAACCGCTGGCCATCCAGATACCCAGGCCAAAGACGACGGAGGTACCGACGATGGTGGTAGTGCGCTGCGTGAGGCCCTCGCGGGTGAACATGCGCACGCCGTTCATGGTGATGGTGCCAAACACGCCCACGGTAGCACCGCCGATGACGGGCTGCGGGATAGCGGAAAGGACGGCAGAGAGCTGCGGGAACAGACCGGCGATGGCAAAGACGGCCGCAATGATCACAAAGACCCACTTGTTGACGACCTTGTTGGAGCAGATGATGCCCACGTTCTGGCCAAGGGCGCTGGTGGGAAGACCGCCCAGCAGGCCGCCGACCATAGAGGTGAGGCCCTGGGACACGATAGCGCCGGAGAGCTCGCGCTCGGTGGGCATACGGTCGATGGAGCCCAGGCAGGCGGCGGAGACGTCGCCGATAACCTGGATGGCAACCATGGGGAACACGACGGCGAGGGTGATGCAGACCTCGGGGTCAAACTCGAGCGCGTAGGGCATGAGCTTGGGAAGGGCGAAGACCTGAGCGGTGGCGACGCTGGAGAAGTCGATCATGCCAAAGGGGATCGAAACGATCATGCCAACGATCATGCCAAAGAACACGGATCCCAGCTTGAGCGTGCCCTTGCCAAAGTTGGCGAGCGCAAAGACCACGGCGAAGGTGATAAGAGCGACGCACCAGGCCTGCGGAGTGCCCCACAGCGGCGTACCCATACCGCCGGCCATGTACTTGACGGCCGTGGGATAGAGAGAGACGCCAATGGAGAAGATGACCGTACCGGTCACGACGGGCGGGAACAGCCACTTAATCTTGCTGTAGGCCAGACCAAAGAGGACCGCGACGGCACCGCCGACAATCTCGCCGCCCAGCAGCGCACCAAAGCTAAAGCCCGAGGCACCCATGGCCTGCAGGGCCGGCAGGAACGCGAACGAGACGCCCATGACGATGGGCAGGCCGCCGCCGATGCGGCGGAAGGGAGCGAAGGCCTGAAGGGCCGTGTCGATCGCCGAAAGAATGAGCGCAACCTGAATGATGTCGGTGCTCTGCTGGCTATTAAAGCCGTAGACGCCGGCCATGATGACCGCCGGGGTAATGATGCCGGCAAACGATGCCAGTACGTGCTGAAGGGCACACGGGATCATTTCCTTAACGGGCGGCATGCCTTCGCGAGTGAACAGGGCTTCAGTGCCGTTCGTAACCGTCTCCTGGGCCATTTGACCACCAATCCTCGAAGTAGTTGTTTTCGCATCTAACGCTCTATTGTGACGCAGTGCGGGGGTGAGGTTGTGCCTTCGTTGCATATCGTATTAAAGATTTTTCTCATTCTCAATAATAATTTTTTGTTATCAGACTGTTCTTGAGCTGGGATTATGCATTTCCGCAGGTCAGGAAAGTGTCTTGTCAAAATAACATCTAACTTTTCTTTTGGTCGACCGTTTACCGCCAAATTCCTACCGCTCGTCCGTATTACGCAATGTACCTGCGAATATGCGAGTCAATAGACACCGTGTTACCATGAGAAAAAATTGTTATGAACATTTCCGATTTCATCCCAAGGAGTTGCCCGTGAACGAGACCGTACGTCGCTTTTTGCCGATGGTCGATTTCCTTGAGCAGACACTCGGCAAAAACAGCGAAATCGTGCTGCACGATTTCTCGGATCCCGACCATGCCATCGTCGATATTCGCAACGGCATCGTAAGCGGCCGTAAGGTCGGCGGTCCCGCCACCGATCTGGCGCTCAAGATCATGCACGACCCCAAGTATCGCGACCTGCCGTTTATTACGGGCTACGAGGGGCGCGGTGCCGGTGGCAAGACACTGGAGTCCGCGACGTACTTTATCCGCGAGGATAACGAGATCGTCGGTATGCTCTGCGTCAACACCGACCTCTCGACCGTGCGCTCCATCAACGCCATGGCGCAGCAGCTCATGGCATGCTTCGACGCTGTGCCAAGGCAGGCGGAGCCCGCGTCTATCGAGGTTGAAAGTCTTTCGGAGTCTACACAGGAGCTCATCGACCGCAGTATTTCCGAGCTGCTCGAAAGCCGCGGGCAGGATGTCGCCTCGCTCGGGCAGGCCGATCGTGTGGACGTTATTCGCCACCTTAACGGCAACGGCGTTTTTATGCTCAAGGGCGCTGTTGCCTGCGCCGCGACCGCACTCGGCATCTCGGAGCCCAGCGTCTACCGCTACCTACAAAAAGTTCGCAAGGAAGGCTAACAAGCAAAATGGAGCGCGGCTCCATAAGCGATCCGTCACTTGACAAAAGACCCTGCAGCTCGCACGCGCTGCAGGGTCTTTTTGCATGTCATGTTTAGTTGTTGCCAACGCCTTAGAGGGCGGCGACGACCTCGATCTCGACCAGACCGCCAGCCGGAAGGGCAGCAACCTGGAAGGCGCTGCGCGCGGGGAACGGGGCCTCGAACTTGGAGGCGTAGATCTCGTTTACGGCAGCGAAGTCGGCAATGTCAGCCAGGTAGACTGTGGTCTTGACGACATCGGCAAAGGTGGCGCCGGCAGCGGTCAGCAGGGCCTCGACGTTAGCAAGGGACTGCTTGGCCTGGGCCGCGACGCCCTCGGGCATCTTGCCAGTTGCGGGATCGATGCCCAGCTGGCCGGACAGGAACACCATGTTGCCGGTCTGGATACCAGGGGAATACGGGCCGATGGCCGCGGGTGCGTTATCGGAAGACACGACGGTCTTGCTCATGTTTTTCTCCTTACAAGTAAAAGGGAACGGGAGCGCGGCGTTCACACCGGGAGGCACAGTTCGGTCTGAACACCGCGCTTGATTGGGATAGTAGGGGATGAGTTTGCCCGATGCAAGATAATTATCAGCTTTCGAGAATATTTTATCGCCCAACGGTTTCCCCAGACCGCTGAACGGTTCTCATGTGAAGCAGCCAGTCCAAGCTGCTGAAGACTTTATCCCGCTTAGAGCACGGGCATCGCCTGCCGCGACGGCACCACTATACTTTTAAGTATCTGAGCATTTTGAAAGGCAGGATATGACCGCAACCGCCAGTCGAACCACCAACCGCAGACCCGAGCTTTTGGCGCCCGCCGGAGGGCCCGAGCCCTTCGCCGCCGCACTCGCTGCCGGGGCAGACGCCATCTACTGCGGCATGGGCAGCTTCAACGCCCGCCGCAAGGCCACCAACTTTACCGACGAGGCCTTTGAGCAAGCCTGCCGCGCCGCGCATCTAGCCGGGTCGCGCGTCTACGTCACGGTCAACATCGTCATCAAGCAGTCTGAGATGAGCGATGCGCTGCAACTCATCCATCGCTGCTCCACGCTGGGCGCCGACGCCTTTATCATCCAAGACTGGGGCCTGTTCTTTGAGGTCAAGCGCACGATGTCCGGCATCGAGACACACATCTCGACCCAGGCGAACATCCATGACGACCGCGGAACCATCTGGTGCCGCGAGCAGGGTGCCGACCGCGTGACCCTCTCGCGCGAGCTCTCCATTGACGAGATCGCCACCATCCACGACGCCGCGCCCGATGTCGACCTCGAGGTCTTTAGCCACGGTGCCATCTGCTTTTGCTACTCGGGCCTGTGCCTGCTTTCGAGCTTTGCCATGGCGGGCCGCTCGGCCAACCGCGGCATGTGCGCCCAGCCCTGCCGCCTGCCCTACGAGCTGATCGACGAGAACGGCCGCGCGCTCTCCCCTGCCGGTCGCGAGCGCGCGCTGTGCCCGCGCGACACCAACACTTCGCAGCTTGTTCGCCGTCTGTATGACGCCGGCGCCGCATCGCTCAAGCTCGAGGGCCGCATGAAGGCTCCCGATTACGTGTATTCCATCGTCGACGTGTATCGTCATCAGATTGACGATATGCTGGCCGATGTTTCGACCTCTAAGGATGAGGATGCCGCCCGCCAGCGCCAGCTCAAGCGCTGCTTTAACCGCGACTTTACGCACGCCTATCAGGACGGCACCTCGGGCGACGAGATGATGAGCTATGAGCGTTCCAACAACCGCGGACAGATCGTGGGCACGGTGCTGGGCAGCCGCCCGGCCAACCGCGATGTGCGCGGCCTCAAGCCCGACGACCGCCGTCGCCGCGCCGCCATCGCCCGCATTGAGCTGTTTGAGCCCGTGGGCAAGGGCGACCTGCTGGAGCTTCGCCACGATAACGAGTTTGACCAGTTCCTGACCACCATTGCCGCCGATGATGCCGCTGCCGGCGATGTTATCGAGTGTCGCGTGCCCCGTAGCATGCCCGAGGGCTGCCGCGTCCGCGTGATTCGCAGCCAGCGTGCCATCGACGCCGCCGGCGCCGCGCTCAAGCGCGATGTGCTGCGCCGCCGCGCTGTTGATGTGTCCGTCGTGGCGCGCCTGGGCAAGCCGTTTACTGTCACACTCACCTGCTGTGACGACCCCGCGCTCACCGCCACCGCCACGGGCTTCACCGTCGAAGCCGCCAAGACCCGTGCGGTCGAGGCGTCCGATCTGGTTGAGCACGTCGGCCGCATGGGTTCCTCTCCCTTTGAGGCTGCGAGCTTTGAGGTGGCGCTCGATGAGGGCTGTGGCATGGGTTTCTCCGCCGTACATAAGGTGCGCGCCGCCGCTTGCAAGGCGCTGGAAGAGGCCATTCTGGCGCCGTACGCGGAGCGCGCAAAAACGCTCGAGCTGCCGGCGATTGTCACCAGTGATTCCCGCCCCGCGCCCGAGCACTACCGCGACGAGCCGCAGATCTGCGCCACCGTCACCTCGCTCGAGGCCGCCGAGGCAGCGCGGGCGGAGGGTGCAACGCGCATCTACATGACCACCGACGCGCTCGATGCGGCCAAGCTCTCCCCCGCCGATACGTTTGAGCAGGGCATCGTACCCGTGCTCGATGAGATCTGCCGTGCCGTTGACCACGAGCGCGTCGATCCCTGGATCAATGCCGGAGCCACCGTCGCCGTCGGCAATATCTCCGAGCTCGCCGTAGCTTCGCAGGCCGGCGCCACGGCGGAGGTCCGCTCTTGTCTGCCCGTGCACAACACGCCCTGCATGGAGGCGCTTGCCGAGCGCGGAGCCGGTGCGTTTTGGCTCTCGCCCGAGATCACGCTCGACGAGATTGTCTCGCTCGGCGCCACCGCGCCCGCGGCTCTGGGCATCACCGTCTTTGGCCGCCCGCGCGTCATGACAAGCGAGCATTGCATTCTGCAGGTTGCCAACGGCTGCATCCACGATTGCGCCAATTGCCGCCTGCGTGCCCGCAAGCTCTCGCTCAAGAATATCGACGGAAAGGTCATGCCGGTGCGCACCGACATCCACGGCCGCTCTCGCTTGTACGACGCCTACCCCATCGACCTCACGCCGCAGGTCCCTCAGCTGCTCGATGCCGGCGTGCGTCGTCTCATGGTGGACGGAACGCTGCTCGAGACGGATGAGGTGGGCCGTGCCGTCGCCCGCGTCCGTCGTGCCGTCGAAGCAGCGTATGCCAGTCGCAAGCCCGCCGCCCGCCTACGCGGGGCGACCTCGGGCTGCATGTTTGTGGGAATTAGCTAACCGAAAGGCTTACACGTGAACGAAGAACCTCAAGTCCTCTACTGCGACGCCTGGCTCATGGCCATCGACAAGCCCGCCGGCATGATCGTCCACGGTGACGGCACCGGCGAGCGCACGCTCACCGACTACGCCAGCGACCTGCTGCTGGCGATGGGCGACGGCTTTGCCGCGACCGACATGCAGCCGCTCAACCGCCTGGACCGCGACACCACCGGCGTGGTGCTGTTCTCGCTCGACAAGCAGACGCAGCCCGCCTTTGACCAGATGATCATCGACCACGCCTTCGAAAAGCACTATCTGGCGCTGGCCGAGGGCAAGATCGACTGGAACGAGAAGCTCATCGACAAGCCCATCGCCCGCGACCGGCACGACAGCCGAAAGATGCGCGTCGGCGCCAGCGGCAAGCCGTCTCAAACGCGCGTGAAGGTGCTCAAGCGTCTTAAGAGCCGTCGTGGTCTGCCCACGCGCTCGTATATCGATGTCGAGTTACTCACCGGCCGCAAGCATCAGATTCGCGTGCATCTGGCGAGCGAGCGTCATCCCCTGGTAGGCGACGACCTTTACGGCACGCCACATCCCTGCGGCCTGATGCTCCACGCCCACAGCGTGTCCTTCACGCATCCCGTAACCGGCGAGCACATCCACATCGAAGCCCCGTGCCCCTGGGAGCCCTAAACCACCACAATGGGGACAGGCACCTTTGTGGTGGTTTTGCCGCGATGGCTCTGCCGGATTCCCAAACATCTCGATCTGTAACAGCTAAAGCCCATTTTGCGGTCCATCTGTTACAGATCGAGACATTCGAATCCCCTCAAGGGAATAATCTCAATCTGTAACAGTAACTCGGCAAAATCAGTCCCAGATGTTACAGATTGAGACAAAGGGACGGCGCGGTTCGTAAGTATCTCGATCTGTAACATCTAGCCTGCTTTTAACGGTCTGGTTGTTACAGATTTAGATAAACCGGTAGACAACAAAAGTGGCAGCGCCCGGGATGGTCGTTGCCGCTTTTCCATTGACCCACCACAAAGGTGCCTGTCCCCTTTGTGGTGGTTTTGGCCTTCCCGTCGCTAGACCGTGACGACGTTGTCCATTGTCCGGTACTTGGCGGGGACCTCGCCTGCGGTAATAATCGTTGCGTCGCGGAAGTCCGCAAACTTGACGGGCGCCACCATGCCAAATTTGCTGGCGTCCGAGATTACGAAGCGTTTGGCCGTATGACGCATCGAGATGCGCTTTACTTGGGCCTCCTCGATATCGGGCGCCGTGAAGCCCTGCTCGGCGGCGATGCCATTAGAGCCCCAAAAGCCACAGTTGAAGTTGTAGCGATCTAAGGTTGCCAAGGCATCGGGGCCAACGAGCGCCTCGGTCTCGGGTTTGAGCTCGCCGCCCAGCACCACGGTACGCATACCCCGCAAAGCAAGGCGCTGAGCATGGAGCACGGAATCGGTCACGTAGGTGACATCTTCAAGGTGGGGAAGATGCTCGATGAGCCTGAGCGTCGTCGAGCCCGAGTCGATGTATACAAAGCTCTCAGGCTCCACAAGCGCCGCCGCACGGGCGCAGATACGCTCCTTGTCATCGTTATGGAGGTCGCTGCGCTCATTAAGCGTTAGGTCGCGCGTCACGTGCGCGCGCTCCAGACTTGTCGCGCCTCCGTGCACCTTGGCGATACGGTGTGCTCGGTCGAGCGTCTGCAGGTCGCGCCGAATGGTAGACGCCGTCACGCCCAGGGCTTCGGCAAGCTCCGACACGGTAACCGAGCCGGTCTGCTGAACCATCGACACGATCGCGTTGAGCCTATCTTCCGCTAGCATCGCTTACTCCTCCTCGGGGTACACGACTCCCCAGTCGGCGCGTAGCTTGGTCATCAGCTCCATAACATCAGAAGCATAATCCAGCAGCTCACGCTTCGAATCATCGCCGGCAACGGCCCTCTCCAGGTCGGCCATCTCGTAGCACAGAGCGTATGCCTCGGTGCCAGCGTGGACCTCCTCACGGTGACCGTCTGCAGTCCACACGATGGTCGCGTGATCGGCACGCGGATAATCGTTGACCTCGATATAGCACTTGTCGAAGCTAATGACCGAGCGCTTGGGCTGCTTGGAGTGAAGCGTAAGGCTCACGACGCCCAGCTGCTGCTCGGCATTGCGGCAGACGATGCCGCCCGCAACATCGACGCCAGTCTCGCAGGTGTTGCCTAGAGACACGACCTCGGCGGGCTGGCTCGCCATAAACAGGCGCATGACGGACAGGGCATACACACCAATATCGAGCATGGCACCGCCGGCAAGGTTGCGATTGTAGAAACGGTTGGTCAGGTCGCCGTACTCCTTGTAGCTACCAAAGTTGAGCTGAGCGAGGTTCATGCGGCCGAACTCGCCGGCATCCATGCGGCGACGCAGCTCTTGATACAAGGGCATGTGGAGCACCGTGGTAGCGTCCATAAGGACCACGTTGTGCTCGGCGGCAATGGCACGGGCCTCATCGAGTTCAGCGGAATTGAGGGTAATGGCCTTCTCGCAGAGCACGTGCTTGCCGGCTGCCAGGGCAGCGCGCAGATAGGTGATATGAGTGTTGTGCGGGGTAGTGATGTAGACGGCGTCGATGCCAGGATCGGCGTAGAGGTCCTCAACCGTGTCGTAGACCTTCTCGATGCCATACTGCTCGGCAAAAGCCTGAGCCTTGGACAGCGTACGGTTGGCGACGCCCGCAAGCTTGCGACCGGCAAGAGCAAGGGACTGAGCCATCTGGTTGGCGATAACGCCGCAACCGATGACGGCCCAATGGAGCTCGGGAGCCGTAAAAATATCGTCGGGGAACGGCTTGTCCTGGACCGAAGCGAACGCTGCTTTGGCGGCTGCCGCGGCGTCGAGCGGAGCCTGCTTGGAATCTGCCATTATGTGCCTCCTGTGTCATAGAACGCCTTGCTTTCTGACAGCTCTATATTCGCACAAACACGCGCTTCTGTGCGCGTTTTTGCGTATCTAACCGCTAAACGGTCATTTTTATCCCGTAAACGGCGCATCTATACGCATATTCACGCAATCCCACGCACGCAAATACGCACAAATGCGAACCGGTCATTGCTCAGAGACAGGGGCTTATGCTTAGAACTCAAAAGACAGGATGATCCGCTTCGCCTCGTCGCTCATGGCGCGCTGCAGCTCTAAGGACCGTCCCAAACTGCCGACAGAAAAGGAACGTTCCAAACTGCAGACAGAAAAAGAACGTCCCCAGGCGCCGGCATTTCAAGAGCACTCATTTAAGTCTGTCCCCAATGAGTGGGAGTAATCAGAGACCCTTTGCGAGGGAGGCCGGACGTGGCCTTCCTCGTTTTTATTCATGGACTTTAGTCCGTGCCGCGCGGCACGCGCGGCATAGAAAGCCACCCGCTCAGCGGGTGGAGGCCAATTTCCGCTACGCGACAAAAACCTTCCCCCTAGCATGAGGATTGTTCAGGTCATCATACTAGGGGGAAGGTGATTGCTGTGGCCCAGAAAGCCAACAGCCTCGCGCACACGAAATGGCTGTGCAAGTACCGCATCGCACCGAGGTCAAGCTCATCGCCGCCATCGTCGAGAAGCACCCCGAGGTGCGCTTTGCCGCGAGCCGCACCTCGGCCCACGCCGACCTCTACGACCGCATGGAGCAGGCCCTGTGCGAGCGCGTGGCCAACGCGGTGGAGGTCGTCCGCTCCGACATCAGCCCCGCGCTTCTTGTCCACACCGGTCCAAACCTCGTGGGTGTGGCGGTCCAGGGACTCTAGTGGAGGCGGGGCGTCCTGCCCAAAAACAAATGCAAAAGACGAGCACTTCTTGCCGCTCAATTGGCAAGAAGCGCTCGTCTTTTCTTAACGCGTTGTATGGCGGAGAGAGCGCAAGTTACGCGAGCGCCCTTCTTGCCAGCTCGGCCGCGCCGAGGATTCCTTGGTCGCCGCCGCAGCCCGGGGCGCAGATGTAGCTCTCCATGTCCTTAAGCTCGGCGGTCTGGATGTAGCCACCCAGATATTCGAGGGTCTTCTTGCGGACGATGCCGTAGAGCTGCTCCTGGTGCATCACGCCGCCGCCGAGGACGATGCGGCGAGGCGAGTACATGAGCACGAGGTTCGCGCACATCTGCCCCAGATAATCCCCCTCGAGCGCCCACACCTCATCGTTGTCCGCGAGCTCGGCCGCGGGCTTTCCCCAGCGCGCGGCGATGGCGGGGCCGGAGGCGAGCCCCTCGAGACAGCTCGCGTGGCTCGGGCAGACGCAGCGTCCCTCCTCGGTGGGACGGGTCCTTACCAGCATGTGACCGGCCTCGGGGTGCAGCATGCCGTGAAGGAGTCTGCCCGCGCACATGACGCCCGCGCCCACGCCGGTGCCGATGGTCACGTAGACGGCGTCCTCGAGCCCCTTGCAGCAGCCGAAGACCACTTCGCCGAGGCAGGCAACGTTCACGTCCGTGTCGTAGGCCACCGGAATCCCGAGGGCGTCGGCGAACGCGGCGCGAAGACCATGGCCTCGCCACGCGAGCTTGGGCGTCTGGAGGATGGAGCCGTAGCGCTCGTCGTTGGGGTCGACGCAGGTCGGGCCGAAGGCGCCGATGCCCAACGCGTCCACATCGCGGGCGGTGAACCACTCGATCATCTGCGGGACGGTCTTGGCGGGCGTAAGCGTCGGGGTCTCCATACGGTCGAGGACCTCGCCGTCGCCGGACACCACGGCACAGACCATCTTGGTCCCGCCGGCTTCGAGGGCGCCGAGCCTCATTTGCTTTTCGCTCATGTGATCCTCCTTACAAAGGGACGCCCGCAGTCATGGTCAACCGCGGGCGCCCATAACGTTGGCTTGTTTCGAGGCGACCCTACCTGGGCACGCGGTCCTGCCTTGCGGCAAACGGGGCGAGCACGGCGTGCGGCTCGCTTTGGTACCAGTAGGCGACGGTGGAGATGTCGTCCTCGCGCTCGTAGAGCTTGATGTCATCGTTGCCGAGGTCCTGGAACGTCACGCGCAGGTCCTCCTTGAACGAGATCGGGTCGGGAAGGTGCCACCTGTAGAGGCCGTGCCTGGGCAGCGCGTCGTCGTTAGTCGCGAGCATCGGATTCGGGTTCGGCTTGCCCGCGCTGAAGCGATCGCGCGTGGCGTCGCGCGTCGAGCGGTACGGGTAGCCGGCGAACAGCGTGTTGAAGCACTGCGCCTCGGGCAGCGCGTGGGGCGGCCTGTCGAGGAAGGCCCAGGCACCGCCGAAGTAGTCCTCGGCTCCCGTCGAGGTGACCGTGGGGAACTCCTCGTCGCCGTCGAGGAAGAACTTCATCTCGCCCTCGCCCCACCAATAGCGCTCCAGGGCGCACAGGGCCATGTAGGTGCCGACGTAGTAGCCCTTGCCGCGCACGCCGTCGAGCACGGTGTAGTCGACGCCCCTGCGGGTGCTGCGCTCGCGGTTAAAGCGGGCGTGGAAGTACATGGCGTCGTCCGGCACGTCGGTGAGCGCGTAGTTGAACGTGTAGAAGATGTACTTAATGAACCCGGGGTGCTCGCTCGTAAGCGTGACCTTGGCGTGCTTCCTGAAGGGCATCTCGAAGTAGCAGTTCATGCCGCCCGTCGGGTTCACGCAGATGGGCATTGAGTTGACGATGGCGCGCTCACCGAAGCCGTTGCAGAAGAAGTCGCCGACAGGGCACTCGACCGAGGGGGTCTCCTCGTCGTCCCAGTAGAAGCGCAGCACGAGGTCGCGCATGACGAAGCTGCCGGCGGCGGTCTTGTCGGGGACGGTCATCCAGATGTGGCGGATGATGCCGGGGCCCTCGATGTCCGCGAGCGTGATGGTCTCGCCGGACTCAAGGGGCACGCAGCACGAGCCCTTGCGGCCGACGCCGAGGTGGCTGGCCGACATGGCGGCGCGGCCCTTCTCGCCCGTGATGTTCTCGGGGGTGATGGCGCGGCTTTCCTCACCGCCGTGCATCCACACGTCCTTAAGGAACTCTCTCATCGTTGACCTCCTCTATTCGTCGTCGTCGCACTCGGCAGAACTGACACCGTTCACGTAGATGATCTGCTGGCGCGCCTCGTTGACGAGGGCATCGAAGTCGAGTTTCTCGTCGGGGCGCGCGAGCGCGACCGTCATGGCGAGCGGGAGGTTGACACCCGCGATCACGTGGATCCGGTCGGAGGCGAAGCGGGAGAAGCGCTGGTTCACGCTACCGCCGAACGCGTCGGTAAGGACGACGACCTCGTCAGTGCCCGAAAGAGCCGCCTCGACCGCCGCGTCGAGCCCCTCGCCGTTGTCGTTCACATAGGCGCACACGGCGTTGACGGCGTCGCCCTTACCCGTAAGGAACTCGAGGGTGTCCTTGAAGCCCTGGGCGAGAAGGGAATGGCTCGCCACAACTATCTTTCTCATTGATTCACCAATCTCTTGGGTCGAAGCTAAGCGAGGATGCCGGCGGCGGAGGCGACCATCGCGAGGACAATCACCACGAGGATGAGGGCCGTCATGCTCGCGTTCTTCTTGGTAAGAAGGTAATACGCGCTTCCCGTGATGGCGGCGGGGATCATGGCAGGCAGGATCTTGTCGAGCAGCGGCTGAATCTCCATCGCGACGTCGCCGAAGCTGAAGCTAATCGGGCAGGTGACGCCGATGACCGAGGCGATGAGGCAGCCGACCACGGTGAGGCCGAGCACGGAGGCGGCGGCAGTGAGGTTGGGAAGCTTCTCGCTGAAGTCGGTGACGAGCTTCACGCCCTGCTTGTAGCCGAACTCGAGGGCGTGCATGCGGACCCAGAAGATGGCCAGGATGAGCGCGAACCAGATGCCGGCTCCCACGGGGTTGCCCTCGATGGCCATGTAGGCGGCGATGGAGCCCATGATGGTCGGGATCATGGTCATGAGCAGGGAGTCGCCGACGCCGGCGAGCGGTCCCATGGTGCCGATCTTCAGGTCTTGGACGGCGTCCGCCGCCGCTAGGCCGTCGCGCTCCTCCATGGCCACGCAGGCGCCAAGGATGATGGCGGCGAGCCAAGGCTGGGTGTTGTAGTAGCGGAAGTGGTTGTTGAGCGCTTGCTTATAGTCCTCGTCGTTCGTGTAGATCTTCCTCAGGACCGGCGAGAGGGCGTAGGCGACTGAGGCGCCCTGCTGGGTCTGGTAGTTGAAGGTGCACACGCTCATGAGCCAGCGCCAGTTCGCGTTGCGCAGGTCCTTCTTGGTGACCTTGTAGCCGGAGGGCTTGCCCTTGGCGACGGCGGTGATGTTCTCGTTTTCCATGGTTACTCATCCTCTCCGATGAAGGCGTCTGCGGAAGCGTGGGCGGCGAGCTCGGTGTCCCTCTCGGCGCGCTGGTAGAACGCGATCGCGAGGGCAAAGCCGACGATGGCGGCGCCGATGATGGGCACGTTCAGGAAGGCCGAGAGGAAGAAGCCGGCGAGCAGGTACTGGAAGTACTTGCCGGTGGGCATGTAACGCAGCAGCATCGCGATTCCGACGGCCGGGAGCATCTTGCCGGCGAGGGTGAGGCCGGAAAGGAACCACTGGGGCATAACCTCGAGGAGCCAGTTGACGGCGGGCTGGCCGAGGGTCACGGAGACAAAGACGGGCAGGGCGGCGCACAGGCCGAAGAGCACGGGGCAGACCCACAGGATGGCGTTCATCTGCTTGAACTTGCCCTCGTCGCAGAACTTCTGGGACTTCTCGACGACGAAGCCGTTGAGGATCTTGACGATGACGTCGAGCTGGATGCCGAGCATGCCGACCGGCAGGCCGATGGCGAGGCCCGTGTCCGCGCCCAGGGTCACGCCGTAGGCTGTGGCGATGATGGCCATCGTGCCGTAGTCGGGAATCGACGAGCCGCCGAAGCCCGCGACGCCGAGCTGCATGAGCTGGATGGTGCCGCCGATGACGAGGCCGGTCTGCCAGTCGCCCATGACGACACCGGTGATAAGGCCCCAGAAGACGGCATAGTTGACGAAGATCATCGGGATGCCGTAGTAGTCCACGTGCTTGATGAAGGCCAGCAGGGTCAAAAGGACGACCTGCAGGATAGTGAAGTTGACCATGATCCCTCCTTAGATGAGGTCGGCGACGGAGACGGGCTTGTCGGCGGGCACGAACTGTGCCGTCACCTTGACGCCGCGGGCGATGAGCGCCTTGTAGCTCTGGACGTTCTCGGCGGAGGCATAGGCGCGCTGGGTGAGCTGGACGCCGCCCTCCTTGACAAGAGAGCCGCCGACGATCAGCGACGGGAGCTCGATGCCCGACTCGACCAGGTGAAGGATCGTCTCGGGCTCCTTGGCGATGACAAAGACCTTCTCGCGGTCGTACTTGCCCGCCGCGAAGTTCTTGAGCGCGGTCTCCTCGGAGATGATCGAGACGGCCATGCCCGCGGGGCGCGCCATCCTCATGGTGGACTTCAGGACCTCGTCGCCGGCGACCTTGTCGTCGATGACCATGACTCGGGTCGCGCCCGACACCGGGGCCCACTGCGTCACGATGATGCCGTGAAGCAGGCGATTGTCGATTCGTGCCATAACAACACTCATGTTTGCTCCTATCAAATGAAGTTTTACGTTCGGTACTGCCTCGGCGCTATCCGGATTCGCGCGGGGCAAGGGGTTATCGAATTATTGAGGACGCGCGGTCAGCTCGCGGCGGCGCGGGGAAGGTCACTCGTCGAGCAGGAGGTCCGAGGAGCCGAGGCGCTCTTCTCGCGCCGGGGCGGCGCTCACGCTTATGTAGTCGAAGACATATGCGATCTCGCTTACGGGAACCTCTACGCGATAGCGCGTCGAGATGCTCGAGAAGCTCTGCCTGAAGGACTCGATGAAATCGGCGCGTTCCTCCTCGAAGCGGTCCTGGCCAACGTAGGTCTCAATGGGGTTTCTGGTAACAAGGCGCTCGACGAGACAGCAGAGGTGGACGTAGAGCCCAATGATGGCGTTGCTGCCGATCTTCTCGCCTGTCCTGCGCTGAAGCTCGTGCACGGCGCTCTCGATCTCGTGGAATAGCCGCTCCGGGTCGAGGATGGTGATGGAGCGGATGACGTTCTGCAGCGTCATGTTCGAGAGCAACTTCTCGTGGAAAGAAGAGAGCTCGGAAGCGTCAAGCCACCTGCCGAACACGGCATCAACCTTAGAGGCGGACGCCGTCGACATGATGTCCTCGAGGGCGACGAAGGGAACGGAGGCGACCCCGGGGTCTCCCGTGCCGATGACGGCGCAGACGCGGTGCTCGGAGAAAACGGCGTCGTTCGACCCGTTCGCGACGAGCTGCTTGAAGGGCCTCGTGAGCAGGCGCGCGCCTATGGTGCGCGGGAGGCTCTGCGAGACGAGCTGGCGTATCCTTTCCGCGGCGTCGACCCCGGACTCGGAGCAGAAGACGATGGCGTCCTCACGGTTGACGCGCTCGATCACCTTGCAGTGCGTCACGCACGCGGCGGTCGCGTCGCCAAGAACCTCGGCGACGGACTTGCCGCCGAGCAGCCCGACCCCGATCTCGAGCGCAAGACCGGTAGAGACGTTGTTCACCACGCCGATAGTGGAGTCGGTAACGTTTTCGAGGGCCTTATAGGCCTCCTCCAAGGAGCCCATGTCGACGAGGAACACGACCCCGGTGCAGTAGGAATGGCGGTCGACGAGGCGCTGGAGCGGACCGACGATGTCCTTCAGCTGCTGGTCGTAGGGCATGTCGACCGCCTCGTACACATGCATGCCGAGCATACGGTTCGCCGCGTCGGCGATGCTCGTCGCCGTTGAGTAGCCGTGGGACAAGATGACGCAGAGCGTCCGAAGGGCCTTCGCATCGCGAGACTCCGATGCGACGCACAGCGTCAGAAGCGTCTTCGTGAAGTGATCGAGCGAGATTCCAAGCGCCCCTTCCACGTCTGCGGCGACCTGATCGGAGACACTCGAGGCAAACGGCAATTCGGAGGTCACGGCACCGAGGAGATGGGAGATTTGCTCCGCACAGGCAGACTTTCGCTTAGCCAGGCCGATGCCCGGCCACAACTGCAGGCAAATCTCCTGGGCCAGTAGAAAAGCGACCTTCCTCGAAAGCTCGATGCCATAAGAAGAGCCTGCGTCGGCAAGGACCGCGCCCACGACGCGCTCGAAGGCGCGCGACCTCGAGGAGGTAACGCCGCGGCCGAAGATCAAGTGATCCTCAACGCCGCGCACAGCGGAGACAGCTTGCGAGACGAGCTCGGAGACAGAAAGCTCCCCGGCGCAGAATCGCTCATCGAGGGAGCACAGGGCATCGAGCGCCTGCTCGACCGGCCCTGTGCTCTCGGCGGCATCCAGAGACGCGTCGATCAGAACGCCATCGTCGGGCTGTTGATCGATCTGCGCGGAGGAGAGGAGCCCACTGGGAAGAAGATACGGGCGAACGACGACGTAGTCGCCCTCGCGATTGAGGAACGCTTTGGCGCAGCAGTTCGTCACGCAGGCGCGCAAGCCGGCGATGTTATCGGAAAAGTCCGCGTTCACAAGGCAACGGTATGCGCCGCGGCTGATCTTCACATCAGAACCGATTCGGCACCCCTCGCTGCGCAGGAAGCTCAAGATGAGATCCTCGCGCTCCTCGGGGGTCCGCTCCTTGAGTGAGGGGACGCGGGCACAGATGGGCATTTTGCTGTAGGCCGAGGAAACCTTCAGGTCATCGGCGGAAAGCGTCGTCGAAAGAACGAGGCGAGCGCGCGGCGCATCCTGGGAGGCATCGAGCCCGAGGGCCGTCGCAAGGCAGTGCTCCATCGCAGAGGGAGAGAGTGTCTCGATGCCGTTGACAAAGACCACACCCCCGTGCGATTTCGCGATCGACTCGTCAAGAAGCCCGTTGAACGAGGCGGCGTCCGGGACCCCGGCACAGTCGATGCGCACATAGGAGGAGTCGCGGGACAGCAAGCCCTGGTTCTTGCCGTACTCGTACACAAGGCGAGAAAGGAAAGACTTACCGACACCCACGCCGCCGCTCAAGAGGATGGGCAGGCCAAACGGAGGGTACTGAACCGCAGCCTTGCACTGCTCGACAACGGAGCTGAGGCTCAGGTCGAAGCCCACGGCACGCGCGAAGTCGCGGTGATCGGCGATTCCCGTCGCCTGGATGAGGTCGGCGAGCGAGGCGTACTCACTTGCAGAGAGCTTTACCTGAAAACGCTTCTGGAACGCGCGGCGATGAAAATAACGGACAGGCCTGCCCGCCACCTTAACCACAAGGCCGGCGCGAACAAGGTCGTTGAGGTACTGGCTCGCCAGGCTCCTGGAGATGATGAGCGTCTCGGCGATGTCGGAGGTGGACAGACGGGCAAGGTCGTCGAGTGAGACGGCAGAGGTGAGGGCCTCGAGATGCTCGAGAATCCTGTCCCTCATGTCGACGGGTTTCTTTGCCAAGCTGTCCTGTGTGGTCTTGTCCATGACTTCTTACCTCCTCGTACAAGGAGTATAAGGGGAGAACAGAGAACGGAAGGGGGCGCGTGGGGGAATCAACAGCTCCGAGGAAAAGTCCACCACTTGAGGGGCAGAAAACAACGGCCATTGAACATTCAGGGCCGACGCTCAACACTTCGGCTCGACACTTCGCTTTGGAAAGGGCCCTGCGCGCCGGGGTCCCAACATAAAGAAGGGCCCCGGTGCGCAGGGCCTAAAGCTTAACCATGCGTGCGGCGATGCGGGCGCAGTCGCAGGCGGCCTTCTTCTCGAAGGTGTTGTAGTCGACAACCTGGCCCTCGGCGCAGGGCTTGTCGCTGATAGCGCGCACGACGACGAGGGGCACGCCGTTGAGATAGGCGGCCTGCGCGATGGTGCAGCCCTCCATCTCGCAGCACAGGTCGCCGAAGGTCGCGAGGATGCGCTCCTTCTGTCCCGCGGGCGAGACGAACTGGTCGCCGGAGACGACACGGCCCTTGAGGACCTTAATGTCGGGGGCGACGGCGGCCGCGGCGGCGCACGCCGCCAGCAAGGGCCGGAACGGATCGCGCAAGATCAAGGCGTCGCCCGGGAGGTCGGGCGTTACCGTCAGCCGGCGCCGCGTCTGCCGCATCATGAGGGAGAACGGCCTGGCCGGCGCATACGGCAGGAAGAGGTTCAAGGTGCACCCCGGGACGGTCAACGAGGCCGACGTGCCCAACGTCGTCGCGCGCGGCTTCGGCGGCAGGGCGCCGTGCACCCATATAAGCAGCGACTTGGCCTGCGTGCGCGTCGGGGCGTCATGGAACTACGTCTGCCTGCTCGTCGACCTCTGCAACGGGGAGATCGTCGGCCACTCCGAAGGACTGAGGAGGGACGCGCGAGCTCCGAGCCAAGCTCTTGGATTACGTGCACTGGTACAACAACTTCAGGACCCACTCGACGCTGGGCTACATGTCGCCGGTCGAGTTCAGGGAGGCGGGGCCGTCCCTCCCGGAATCGTCCAAATAAGTGTTGCCAATCCATAGCCAATCCAGCCATCATCTCCGCGAAGGCGGACGTCAGGAAAAGCTCGGCTTGAGCTCGGTCGGACGCGGTCTGTGGGGCATCATTCAGGCTCAGGGGATCTCCTTGTCTTCTTCGGTCGCAACCTGAATGATAGGGACGGCCCCTTCTCTCTTTCCCTTTCGTTTTCGACGCGTCACCCTCTCGGCGGGCTTAAGGCCCGCGCTCGCGGGTGCAGGGGCTACGCCCAAACCCCAAAAACGTAACGCCGTGCTCGAAGCGTTTCCGGACGTCAGCGTAATCTCAAATCCCGTTCGTCAACTCATGGGCAAGCCACCTGAGACTACTCATTTCTCCTACTGGCAATGAAGACCTGCGACCTGCAGTTTTGCAAACTGCTTGAAAGCCGCCTGCGTTGATTCACTTCCTATTGCAGCTGGCGGCTTGCGCGCGAAAAGGCATTTGAGTTTCAAAACGGGCGTTTTCGGCGCTATCGAGCCTCCAAAGGCATCCCGCCGCGCCCTTTGGGACAAAAACAAAAACTCAAAGCCCTGAATTCGAAAATAGTTTTTGGAGTTGTCCCGACTTTTGTCCCCGAAGCCGACGAAACACGACAGGGTGTCACCTGGCGGCACTCGATTCGAGACGGCACCGAAAAGTGGGGCAACCGGAATGACGGGACGGCAGAACCGAATCCATCGAGTGGGGATAGAAAAAGGCCCGGGTGCCGTGGGGCATCCGGGCCTTTGCTAGCAACTTGATGTTGCGGGCAGCTTAGAACTTGTGGCCGCACTTCTTGCAGACGCGCAGCTTGTTCTTGCCGTCCTTCTCGTGACCGACGCGGGTAACCTTACCGCACTCGGGGCAGACGAGATTGACGTTGGAGGCATCGATGGGAGCCTCCTGCGAAACGATGCCGCCCTGCTGGTTGGCAGCGTTGGGCTTGACGGCCTTCTTGACGACCGAAACGCCCTCGACAACGACCTTGTTCTCGGCGGGGAAAGCACGCAGGATGACGCCCTGCTTGCCGCGATCCTTACCAGAGAGAACCTGGACCTTATCGCCCTTCTTGATATACATATATCTCCCCTAACTACAGGGTCTCGGGAGCGAGCGAGACGATCTTCATGTACTTCTTGTCACGAAGCTCGCGAGCGACGGGCCCGAAGATACGGGTGCCGACGGGCGAACCATCGTTGTTGATGACAACGCAGGCGTTCTCATCAAAGCGAATGTAGGAGCCATCCTTGCGGCGGATCTCCTTAACGGTGCGAACGACGACGCAACGGACAACGTCCTTCTTCTTGACGTTGGCGCCAGGGGTAGCCTCCTGGACAGCACCGATGAACACATCGCCGATGCCTGCATAACGACGCTTGGAACCGCCAAGCACCTTGATGCAGCGAATCTTGCGAGCGCCGGAGTTGTCGGCGACGTTCAGCATGGTTTGCATCTGAATCATGGTAGATGTTCCTCCGAACTAAGAACCGAAGAGAGGTGCGCAGCCTTTATACGGCCTGTGGTATGCAAGCCAGGCATACGCACATCTTCGGAAACGTACAAGTCGTAAGAGCGACTGCTTATTTAGCGCGCTCGACGACCTCGATGAGGCGCCAACGCTTCATCTTGGACATAGGACGGGTCTCCATAACGCGGACGGTATCGCCCACGCCAGCCGTGCACTCCTCGTCGTGAGCGTGCAGCTTCTTGGAGCTGGTCATCATCTTGCCGTACTTGGCGTGACGCTTGCGCTCGGTGACGGTGACAACGATGGTCTTGGCACCGGAGACGGAGGTAACGACACCCGTACGGACCTTACGCGTGTTACGCGAATCAGTCATGTTCTCTCCTTAGGTCCTACTCGGCGACAGCGGACTTCTCCGCTGCGATCTCGCGGGCGCGCTGCTCCGTGAGGACGCGAGCGATGTCCTTCTTCACGGTGTTGACGCGAGCGGTGTTGTCCAGCTGGCTAGTGGCCATCTGGAAACGAAGGTTAAAGAGCTCGGCGCGCATTTCCTTCAGCTTCTCAACGAGCTGAGCGTCCGAGAGCTCACGAATCTCTGCGGGCTTCATTAGTTCTCCTCCTTGGCGGCGGCGGCGTCCTCAGCAGCCCACTTGGCCTCGAGAGCGGCCTCCTCAGCCATTTCCTTCTCGATGCGCTGCTCAGCGTTCTTGGCAACCACAATCTTGGTCTTGATGGGGAGCTTGTGCTGAGCAAGACGCAGAGCCTCGCGAGCGACCTCCTCGGGCACGCCCTTGACCTCGAACATGATGCGGCCGGGCTTGACGACGGCCACCCACTCCTCGGGGTTACCCTTACCAGAACCCATGCGAGTCTCGGCAGGCTTCTTGGTGATGGGCTTATCGGGGAAGATCGTGATGTAGACACGACCGCCACGCTTCATGTAGCGGGTCATGGCAATACGAGCGGCCTCGATCTGACGGTTGGTGATCCAATGGGCCTCGAGAGCCTGGATACCAAACTCGCCGAAATGCAGCTCGGTATTACCCTTGGCCTGGCCCTTCATGGAGCCACGCTGCACCTTGCGGTGAAGAATACGCTTAGGGGCAAGCACTACTGACCCCTCCTCTCGGAGTTACGACGACGAGGACGGGAAGAGCCCTCGAGTGCAGGGTTGGGAACAGGCTGGCCCGGGAGCTTCTCGCCCAGGTAGATCCAGACCTTCACGCCGCAAGCGCCCATGGTGGTGCTGGCGACAGCCGTGCCGTAGTCGATCTTGGCACGGAGGGTGTGCAGAGGCACGCGACCCTCACGGTACCACTCACGACGGCCCATCTCGGCGCCGCCGAGACGACCGGAGCACTGGATACGGATGCCCTTAGCGCCGGCCTTGCGGGCGGACTGGACAGCCTTGCGCATGGCGCGACGGAAGGCAACGCGGCCCTCGAGCTGCTCAGCGATGGACTGAGCAACGAGGTTGGCGTCGAGCTCGGGGCGCTTGATCTCGACAACGTCGACGGAGAGCTGGCCCTTGGAGACGCCAGCGACCTTCTCGAGCTCGGTGCGGAGGGTATCGATCTCGGCACCCTTCTTACCGATGACAACGCCGGGGCGAGCGGTGAGGATGATGACCTTCACCTTGTCGCCAGCGCGCTCGATCTCGACGCGGGAGACAGCTGCGCGGGAAAGACGCTTCTCGAGGTACTTGCGGATCTCGAGATCGTTACCGAGGGTCTTAGCGTAATCCTTCTCTGCGAACCAGCGGGAGCGCCAGTTCTCGGTGATGCCAAGACGGAAGCCGGTGGGGTAGACTTTCTGACCCATACAGCTTTACGCCTCCTTTCGAGGAGCAACGACGACGGTGATGTGGGAAGTACGCTTCAGAATGCGAGAAGCGGAACCCTTGGCGCGGGGACGGATGCGCTTAAGCGTCGGACCCTCGTCAACATAGGCAGCGGCGACAACCAGGTTGTCGGCACGCAGACCGTTGTTGTTCTCGGCGTTCGCAACGGCGGAACGGAGAACCTTCTCGACATCCACGGCGACGGCGCGGTCGCAGAAGTGGAGGATGTCGAAGGCCTGAGCGACAGGCTTGCGGCGGATCAGATCGACCACCAGGCGGGCCTTGCTGGGGGAAACACGCACGTACTTAGCGACGGCGCGAACCTCGGTGGCCTCAGTTTCAATAGACTTAGTTGCCATTTACGGTTAACCCCCTATTTGGCCTTGTGGCCACGGAACGTACGAGTCGGCGCAAACTCGCCGAGCTTGTGACCAACCATGGACTCGGTAACATACACGGGCACATGCTTGCGGCCGTCGTGGACGGCGATGGTGTGACCAACCATCTCGGGGAAGATGGTGGACGCGCGGGACCAGGTCTTCACGACGTCCTTCTTGCCAGCCTCGTTCATCGCGGTGATACGCGAGAGAAGGCGAGTCTCCACGAACGGGCCCTTTTTGAGACTTCTGCTCATAAGTGCTTTCTCCTAAAACTCGGTATCCGAAATTACTTCTTACGGCGACGAATGATGTGCTGGTTCGAGACCTTCTTCTTCTTGCGCGTACGAAGGCCCTTCGTCGGCTTACCCCAGGGGGTAACAGAGGGACGACCAGAGGTGTGGTTCTTGCCCTCGCCACCGCCGTGCGGGTGGTCGACAGGGTTCATGACGGTACCGCGGACGGTCGGGCGCACATTCATGTGACGTTTACGGCCGGCCTTGCCGATGACGATGTTGGCGTGATCGGCGTTGCCGACCTCACCGACGGTGGCGCGGCAGGTAACGAGGATGCGGCGCATCTCGGAGGAAGGCATACGGACGATAGCGTACTTGCCCTCCTTACCCATCAGCTGGCAGGAGTTACCGGCGGAACGGGCGATAGCGGCGCCCTTGCCCGGCTGGAACTCGACGGCGTGGATGAGCGTACCGACGGGGATGTCGGCGAGGGGCAGAGCGTTGCCCGGCTTGATGTCGGCGTCAGAACCGGACATGACGGTCTGACCGACCTCGAGGCCCTTGGGGGCCAGGATGTAGCGCTTCTCACCGTCAGCGTAGTGCAGCAGAGCGATGCGAGCGGAACGGTTCGGATCGTACTCGATCGTGGCAACCTTGGCGGGCACGCCGTCCTTGTTGCGCTTGAAGTCGATCACGCGGTAACGACGCTTCACGCCGCCGCCCTGGTGGCGGGTGGTGATGCGGCCGTTGTTGTTACGACCGGCCTTCTTGGGCAGGGGCTCGAGAAGAGACTTCTCGGGCTTGGTGCAGGTGATCTCAGAGAAATCGGAGATCGTCTGCCAACGCCTACCAGCGGAGGTCGGCTTAAGGTGCTTTACAGCCATTACAATCCCTTTCAATAGGAATCCGTTAGCCATCGCAGACAGGGATTCGAGGTTCTGCCTCGGGTGCGATGACACCGGACGTATACACGGTTCCGGGCGTGTCCATTTTATACGCCCGAAACCTTGAGCTCTCGCCTCCCCTATTTGGGAGGCATGAGCTCACTCAACAGCAGCGAGTCTTAGGCCTGGTTGCCAAAGACCTCGATGGTGTCGCCCTCGGCCAGCGTGACGATGGCCTTCTTCCAAGAACGGGTCTTGCCAGCGACATAGCGCACGCGCTTGGTCTTGGGCTTGACCGTCAGGGTGTTCACGCGAACGACCTTGACGCCGAAGATCTCCTCGACAGCGTCCTTGATCTGATACTTGTTAGCATCCTTGGCGACCTCGAACGTGTACTTGTTCAGCTCCATGCCGGAGAAGGAACGCTCGGACACGATCGGACGGATGATGATCTCGTGGGCGGTCATTTATGCAAGCACCTCCCCGAAGTGAGCGGCGATGTCGGCGGGCATCAGCACAGCGTTGTTGTTGACGAGATCGTAGGTGTTGGCCTCGTCGGCAGTGATGATGAACGTCTTGGGAATGTTGCGGAACGACAGGTAGGCGTTGACGTCCTCATCGCGAACGATGATGGTCAGACGCTTGCCCTCAAGGCCGAGAGCCTTGAGCATGGCGACGGCAGCCTTGGTGGAAGGCTTCTCGAAGCCGTAGTCGTCGACGAGCACGAGCTCGCCATCGGCCAGCTTGGCGGACAGCGCGGAGCGCATAGCCAGCTTGACCTCCTTGTTGTTCATACGCTTAGCGTAGGAACGGGGCTTGGGGGCGAAGACAACGCCACCGTGACGCCACTGGGCAGCACGGATGGAACCCTGGCGGGCACGACCGGTGCCCTTCTGACGCCAAGGCTTCTTGCCGCCACCGGAAACCTCAGAGCGGCCCTTAGCAGACTGGGTGCCCTGACGCCAAGAGGCCATCTGGCACTTGACGATGTGGTGCATAACGTGGATGTTCGGCTCGATGCCGTACACCTCAGCGGCGAGCTCGGCCTCGGCGACCTTCTTGCCCTCGCTGTTCTTTACTTCAAACTTTGCCATTTAAGTGTTCTCCTTGGTATGACGCTGGGCTAAATGGGCTGGGCCCTTAGGCCATACGGATGGCGACGAGACCATTCTTGGCACCCGGGACAGCGCCCTTGACCAAGATGAGGTTCTGCTCGGCATCGATGCGGACAACGGAAAGGTTCTTGACGGTAACGCGCTCGTTACCCATGTGACCGGCCATCTTGACGCCCTTGAGGACGCGCGCAGGATAGGCGCACTGACCGATAGAACCGGGGTGACGCTGGAAGTGAGAACCATGCGTCATAGGACCGCGGCGCTGACCCCAGCGCTTGATGCGACCCTGGAAGCCCTTACCCTTGGAGGTACCGATGACGTCGACCTTCTCGACATCAGCGAAATCAGCGACGGTGACGACCTCGCCGACCTTGTGCTCCTCGCCGTTCTCGACGCGGACCTCACGAAGGAAGCGGACAGGCTCGACGCCAGCCTTGGCGAAGTGACCAGCCATGGGCTTGTTCACGTTCTTGGCCTTGATGTCGCCGAAACCGATCTGGACGGCGTCATAGCCGTCGGTTGCCTGAGTTTTAACCTGCGAGACAGCGCAGGGGCCAGCCTGGATGACCGTGACGGGAACGACGTTATCGTTCTCGTCCCAAACCTGGGTCATGCCAATCTTGCGGCCGAGAATCATGCTGATCAAGATATGATCCCAACTCTCGCGTGGTCTTGGGACAATGCGTACACCACCGAGCGTACGCCCCTAGAGGACCACTACTTACACGACGTGCTCCCCAGCCTTGTATTTCGCCCGGACTACCTGACAACCCTATTAAGCAGGCATTTTGTCCAGCCAGAATACTCCCCTGGTTACACACAGCTGTTTAGTATACACGGCTGCGGGCGTATCCATCGAGATTCATATTTCACTCACATTGTTTACGCAGGTAAAGTGCGTGGCACGTTCCCAGTGTGCGGCGGAGGGGGCGGGCCTGAGACATATTAAGGTTGCTGCTCTACAGTCCTGCTCACGACGGAGAGCACATTAAGTGCTCTCCTGTTCGTGCGGAACTCGCGACAACCTTAATATGTCTCAGGCCCGCCCCCTCCGCCGCACACTGGGAACGCCACGTTGATGTCTGCTTAACTCTGCTCGTTCAGGCTAATGACTTTGTTGGGGGTCCACAATTTGCTGCAAGGTGAACTTGCATTGGGGCGCATCGTCCTCTTCTCGCGCATCATCAAAATCGAAAATCATGATGGCGCAATTGGGGAGTTTTGCTGGGAGCTCGAAACCCTCTGGGGCTGCAGCCTTGATGAATTGGCGGCTGGCGCTGCCGTGGCTTACTGCTAGGAGGGTTTCGATGCCCTCGGCGCCCATGAGATTGGTGAGGGTACCTACCATGCGTTCTTGCAGTGCGCGGCTTCCTTCTCCTCCGAAGGGGACCAGGTCCTCGCCCGGGTCCCAGACGTCGGTGGGCAGGGCGTCGTGGGGGCCTTCTTCGAAGGTGCCGTAGCTGCGCTCGATGATGCCTTCGCAGGGCTCGACTGCTGCATCCGGGCCGAGGAGTTCGGTTGCGACGAGACTTGCCGTGTCCATGGCTCGGCCTAAGGGCGAAGAGACCACTTTGTCGGGAACGACGTTGTGGGCCTTGAGCCATGCGGCTGCCATTCCCGCTTGTTTGCGGCCCAGGTCGGTCAACGGTGAATCGCAGCGGCCCTGGACCAGCTTTTTGACGTTGAACTCCGTCTGACCGTGGCGGAGTAGGTATAGGCGCTTCATGCTCTCCCCTTCTGCATCAGTTGCTTTATCGGCTCGGCCCTACTCGTGGGTATGGCCGACATAGTCTTCGTCGATCGTGATCTTGGCAATCGACTTGGGATATTCGGATTCGACATGTTTCGCCAACGCGCTCTTTAGGTCCTCGGCGTTCATCGTCAAATCCGAGGGCCGCGCGCAGTCAAAGATCACGTTGGTATGCGTGGGGCCCGGAACACAGCGTAGGTCGTGGATCGAGAGGCGGCTATCGACCTCTTGAGCCATAGCGTTGATGCGCAGACGCATGCTCGCCACCTTTGGATCGTCGGTCACGATGGGGTCGTAATGGAGCGTGACGATCATACCGTCTTCGTTCCTAAACGACTGCTCGATGTTATCGAGCGTGTCGTGACTTTCCAGCGGGCTGGTCTCGGCTGCCATCTCGGCGTGAGCGCTCGCAAACTTCCTGCCCGGGCCGTAATCGTGGACCATCAGGTCGTGGACGCCCAAGACGCCGGGGTAGCTCATGATCTTGTCTCGAATGTGCTTGACCAACTTGGGGTCGGGCGCCTGGCCCAAAAGCGGGCTCACCGTATCTTGAATAAGTTCAAAGCCGCTCCAGCCAATATAGGCGCCAACGGCAAGGCCGACCCATGCGTCAAGATTGATGTGCGTCACCTGCGAAACAATTGCGCACGCTAACACGGTGCCTGTGGCAAGGACATCGTTCTTGGAATCCTGAGCGGTCGCATGCAGCGTCTCGGACTCAATACGATCGCCGAGCTTTTGGTTGAGGGCCGCCATCCACAGCTTAACGACCATCGAAAGCGCAAGGACTGCCACCAGGGCAAGCGAGAACTCGACAGGTTCGGGGTGGATGATGCGCTCCACCGAGGACTTTACCAGTTCGAGGCCAATGAGCAGCACGAGCGCCGCCACGACTAGACCAGAGAGGTACTCGTAGCGACCGTGGCCGTAAGGATGCTCGGGGTCGGCGGGCTTACTCGCCAGCTTAAAGCCCAGCACGCTCACGATGTTTGAGCTTGCGTCGGATAAGTTGTTCATAGCGTCCGCCACGATCGAAACCGATCCCGACAGCACGCCAATTGCACCCTTCGCAGCACATAGCGCCACATTGGCGAGAATACACACCACGCCCGTCAACGTGCCCACGCGCGCACGGTCGCCCTGCGCACGCTTAACAATCCACTCGACCATCTATATCCGCCCCCACGGTACTACCTATATATCTATTGCTCAAACGGATTGTAGTGTAGCCACTTTGTCCTCCAGATACAAAAAGGCCGCAGCCCACACGGACCACGGCCTTGGAATGTGGCAAAGGAATCGTCCTTGTGTCGCACAGGTTTACGCGCTTGCTTCGGCCACGCTCTTCGAGGTTTCGGGTGAATCGGCTCCGTCTTCTGCCGCCTGCCCCTTCGCCGGCACCACGCCAAAGCAGTAGCTCAGCGCCGCAGACACCGCAAATGCCACACCGCCGGCAGCGCAGCACCACAGCAGGTTCGAGATGCCGCCCGTGGCAAAGCCAATGACCATGAGGACATTCGTCATGCCGATGGTATAGGCCGTAACGTGGCCCACGGCTGCAACAAGGCCTCCGACGGCGCCGCCAATGGCCATGCACGTCAGGCACCTGCCATATTTAAAGCCGCAACCGTACAGCGCCGGCTCGCTTACACCGCCAAGAACACCCGAGATTGAATAGCCCAGCATGAGCGCCTTCTCGTCCTTATCCGCAACGCGGAGCGACGCGCCAAAGGGCATGCCCCAAACGGCAAACGTTGCCATCGTCGCGGCGATCAGGATGCACGAATCCGTTCCCGCACTCATAAACTGCGCATAGGCGAGCGATAGGACAACGTTGCTGACGCCCGCGATCTTTAGGAACTCCCAACCCGCGGCAAGCCCCATGAGCGTGAGCAGCGACACGACGCCACCGGAATTGCCAAGCATAAACATAAGCTGGCCCAGCAGCATGCCCAGATAGCTGCCCGCCGGCGCCGTGATACACAGCGAAACCGGAACCATGACAAGCATGGTCGCAAACGGAACGAACGAAAACGCCATGGCCTTGGGGATAATGCGCTGAAAGAAACACTCCACTCGCCACAGCACGGGCACCGAGATGAGAACCGGAATAACAGTCGTCGTGTAATCGTTGACCGGCGCGGGAACCAGACCATACACATAAGTCATCGATGCCCCCGCCGTCGATGCGGCATCGACAAGCTTAAGCAGATCGGGTGCAATCAATACGCCGCCCAGCATCATACCCAGCTGCTCCGAGCAACCGAGCTGGCGGGCGGCCGCCCAACCAAGATAAATGGGCAAAAAGTAGTAGCCGGCGTTGTAGAGCCAACTGTAGAACAGGCGATAGATTTCGGAATCGGCAGACCACAGGCCCAGCATACCTTCGCCCATAATGACGGCGACGGTGCGGAACAATGCCGCGCAGACAATAAACGGCAGAGCCGACATCATGCTTTTGGACAGATAGTCCACCACGGCCATGGCGTTTGATGAAACCGTCGTTGTAAACGAGGTGTTAGAAACTTGTGGCATGGAACGCCTTTCCCAATGTGACATGCGGACTGTCCCTTTGTCACATCGTGCGGTACTGACCGATTGCGCGGTACTTTTCGTAGCGGAGGTTCGTGAGGGTCGCGTCGTCGAGCTGCTCAAGCGTATCGAAGGCATCAAATGCCGAGGACATGACGGCACCGGCGATCTCCTCATGCGACAGGCCCCTATCGTCAACAATGCCGTCGATGATGCCGAGTGCCAACAGATCGGGGGCTGTGAGCTTCAGCGCCTCGGCGGCCTCATTCGCGCGCTCGGTATCCTTCCACAGGATCGACGCACAGGCCTCGGGGCTCACGACCGAATAGGCCGAGCTCGAGAGCATCAGGATGCGGTCGGCCACGGACAGCGCCAGCGCGCCACCAGAGCCGCCCTCGCCTGTCACCACCGAGACAATCGGCGTCTTAAGGCCGCTCATCTCCATGAGATTCTGGGCAATCGCCTCGCCCTGGCCGCGCTCCTCGGCACCGATGCCGCAAAACGCGCCCGAAGTATCGACCAGGCACAGAACCGGTCGACCAAACTTTTCGGCCTGGCGCATCAGGCGACGCGCTTTGCGGTAGCCCTCGGGATGCGCCATGCCAAAGTTGCGGCGCATGCGCTCTTTGGTCGTGGTGCCGCGCTCGATGGCGATGACCGTTACGGGGCGTCCGTCTTTCCAGCCAATGCCAGCCACCACAGCGGCGTCGTCGCCAAAGTAACGGTCGCCGTGCAGCTCCACAAATCCATCCAGGCCCAGCGAGACCATCTCACCCGCCGTGGCGCGATCTGCCGAGCGGGTCTGCTTGACAATCTCGAGCGCGGTTTTTGGTGCCGCCGAGCGCTTAAACAAGTGTCCCAACTTTTTGCCGCGGCGACCCGCATGCACGATTTCATGCGGTGCCCCCAGGCCAGGCGCGTGCCCTTCGTGCAGCGCCAGCAGCTCGCCTACCGTGAGCGCAATCTCGCCACGCGGAACAACGGCATCGCAAAAGCCGTGCTCCAGCAAAAACTCGGAGCGCTGGAATCCCTTGGGCAGACGCTTGTGCATGTTCTGCTCGATCACGCGCGGGCCGGCAAATGCCGTCAGGGCATCGGGCTCGGCCAGGATAATGTCGCCTTCCATGGCAAAGCTCGCGGTTACGCCTCCGGTCGTGGGATCGGTGAGCACCGTGATATACAGGCCGCCCGCCTCGCTGTGGCGCCTAACCGCCGCAGAAATCTTGGCCATCTGCATAAGCGATGTCACGCCCTCTTGCATGCGCGCACCGCCCGAAACGGTAAAGCCGACGACCGGCAATCCCAGCTCGATCGCGCGTTCAAAGACGCGACAGATCTTTTCGCCCACCACGGAACCCATCGAGCCCATCATAAAGTTGGCATCCATAAAGAAGAGCGCGGTATCGCAGCCGCAGATTTTGCCCCTGCCGCACACAACGGCATCGCGCTCGCCCGAACGTTCGCAAGCGCTCTTAAGCTTGTCGGCATAACCGGGAAACGAGAGGAAGTCCTCTGACGCCAGTTCGGCATCCCACTCCTCAAACGTGCCCTCGTCGACCGTCATGCGCATGCGCGCGCGACCGCTCACGCGAAAGTGTTTACCGCAGCGAGGGCAGACCTCGAGGTTGTCGTGCAGGCGCGCCTCATCGATCACGCGGCGGCACTCCGGGCACTTGATAAACACGTGGCGCGCGGGAAACTCGGCGCACGACTCGGTTATCGGCCCCTCAAGGACATTGACCGTCTTCGCTTTTCTATTCATCAGCATAGAGATGCCCCATCAGATCGGTGTGATACATGCCCGACAAGAACTCGTCGTTTGCCAGCACGTCGAGCTGAAGCTCGCTGTTTTCGCTTACGCCCTCAATCACGAGCTCGCCCAGGGCCGAGCGCATCTTGCGAATGGCGCCGTCGCGCGTGGGCGCACACACGATGAGCTTGCCGAGCATGGAGTCGTAGTACGGCGGAACTTTTGCACCGGTAAACATGGCCGAATCCCAGCGCACACGCGGACCACCCGGTACACGCAACGCAGTGACCGTTCCGCATGACGGCAGGAAGTCCGGTGTTTCGGCATTGATGCGGCACTCCATGGCATGATTGCGGACTGGTATGTCCTCCTGCTCAAAGGGCAGAGGCTGGCCGGCAGCCACGCGCAGCTGCCACTTAACCAGGTCGGTATCGGTCACAAACTCCGTAACCGGATGCTCAACCTGCAAACGCGTGTTCATTTCCATAAAGTAGAAATTGCCGTCGTCCGAGTACAGAAACTCGATGGTGCCAGCGCCCTCATAGCCAACGGCACGAGCCAGGTCGCGCGCGGCCTTGTGCATGCGCGCGCGAATATCATCGCGTCCGTCGAGGCACGGCGCGGGGCTCTCCTCGATCAGCTTTTGGTTGCGGCGCTGCACCGAGCACTCGCGCTCGCCGAGCGAAAACACATGGCCCTGCTTATCGGCCATAATCTGCACCTCAACGTGGTGCGCCGGCGCGACGAACTTCTCCATGTAGCACTCGCCGTCGCCAAAAACGGCCTCGCCCTCGGCACGCGCCTCGATGAACGCCTTTGCCGCATCTTCCACGCGCTCGACCTTGCGAATGCCGCGACCGCCACCACCTGCACGCGCCTTAATAAGCACGGGGCAGCCAATGCGCTCGGCCTCGGCCGTCGCCTCCTCGGGGCTTTTGAGCAAATCGCAGCCCGGCACGATGGGCACGCCCGCCGCGGCAGCCGTTCTACGTGCGGCATCCTTGTCGCCCATGCTGTCGATGACCTCGGCCGAGGGACCAACAAACGCCAGACCGTACTTGTCGCAGTCGCGCACGAAGCTCGCCTTCTCGGAAAAGAAACCGTAGCCAGGATGGATCGCCTTTGCCCCCGACTTCACGGCACAGGTGAGCACAGCATCGTCGTTGAGGTAGCTCTCGGCAAGACGCGGGCCGCCGATGCAATACGCCTCGTCGGCAAGCTGCACGTGTAGCGCGTCCGCATCGGCCGTGGAATATACGGCGACGGTCTTGATGCCCATATCGCGGCACGCGCGGATAACACGGACCGCGACTTCGCCGCGGTTGGCGATGAGCACTTTGTCGAACATGAAGCCTTCCTTAACTTTCGTGCATGAGTGCAAAAGACATATCGGCGCGGCAGCACACCTCACCGTTGACGCTCGCAGTACCCGTCGCAAAGCGGAACGGCCCGCGCGCACGCGTGATGGAGCACACCAGATCCACCGTGTCGCCCGGGCGCACCGGACGCTTAAAGCGCACCTTGTCCAGACTCGTGTAGAACGGCGTCGCGCCGCGCGCCTCCTCATCGCCCATCAGCAGTACGCAGCAGTTCTGGGCGAGCATCTCGCACTGAATCACGCCGGGAACGACCGGGTTTCCCGGAAAATGCCCCTGCAAAAAGTACTCGTCGCCCGTAATCGTGATCTTGCCGTGGGCCTCGTCGCCCACCAGCTCGGCTTCGTCGAGCAAAAGCATCGGCTCGCGATGCGGCAACAGCTTCTTGAGCTCCTCTTTGTTCATGGATATCACCTATCCGATCCTCATGAGGCAGCTGCCAAACTCCACGAGGTCGCCGTCGGCCACGCAGATCTCGAGCACCTCGCCATCCGCCTCCGCCGTCACCTCGTTGAGGACCTTCATGGCCTCGATGATGCAGAGGGTCTCGCCGGCTTTGACCTTGGAGCCCACGTGCACAAACGGCTCGTCGCCCGGCGCCGGGGCAGCATAGAAAACGCCGACCATGGGAGCAGTCACCTCGGTGCCCTTAGGCTCCGACGCGGCGGCAGGTGCCTGCGCGGCAGGTTCCGGTGCGGCAGGCGCGACTGTGGGAGCTGCAACTTGAGCGGCCATGGCGCTCGGCATGGGCATGGGCACGGCAACCGGCTGCGCGGCGCTCGCGCGCTCGAGCTCGACCGCGGTGCCATCGGGCTCCTCAACACGTACGCGCGTGAGGCCGCGGTCCTCCATAACATCGGCTATCTCGGCAAGTCTTTTGGAATCCATGCTCTAGCTCCTCGTATATCTACGCAGCGCAATGGCGGCGTTGTGCCCGCCAAAGCCCAGGTTGGTCGAAAGCGCCCAGGTAAGGTCGGCGCGAACCGCTCGATTAGGCGTGTAGTCAAGATCGCAGGCGGGATCGGGCGTGTGGTAGTTAATGGTCGGGGGCACCACGCCCTGCTCGAGCGCCATGGCACAGGCCATGACCTCGATGGCACCCGTAGCACCGATCATGTGGCCGGTCATCGACTTGGTCGACGAGACGTGCGCCGCGCGCGCCGCGTCCTCGCCGAGCGCACGCTTAATGCCCGCCGTCTCGGACGAATCGTTGAGTTTAGTCGAGGTGCCGTGAGCGTTGATGTAGAGGCCCTCGGAAGGCTTAACGTCGCCCTCGGCCACCGCCAGCGATATCGCACGGGCAATGCCGGCAGCCTCGGGATCGGGGCTCGTGATGTGATAGGCATCATCGGTGTTGCCGTAGCCCACGACCTCGGCATAAATGTGCGCACCGCGCGCCTGCGCATGTTCCATGCTCTCGAGCACGAGCACGCAGGCGCCCTCGCCCATCACAAAGCCGTCGCGATTCGCATCGAACGGACGACAAGCCGTCGCAGGATCGGGATTGGTAGTGAGTGCACGGCAGGACGTAAAGCCCGCAACGGCATCGGGGATGATGGCCGCCTCGGCACCGCCGGCGAGAATCGCATCGGCATAGCCATGCTTGATGGCGCGGAACGCCTCGCCCACGGCATGAGCCGAGGTCGCGCACGCGGTCACCACGGGCAGGGTCGGGCCTTTTGCCTTGTGGCGGATCGCGATATTGCCCGAAGCCATATTGGGAATCATCATCGCAATCATGTAAGGCGATGCGCGGCGGGGCCCACGGTCGGCAATCGTATGGACGTTGTCGACAAGCGTCTGCATGCCGCCCACGCCTGAACCCACGTAGACGCCCAGGCGCTCGCGATCGATGGCGCCTTCGACATCAAAGCCCGCATCGTGCATGGCCTCGTCCGACGCCGCCAGTGCAAACTGAACGCAGGGGTCTAAGTGCTTGGCATCGTGCTTGCCAAAGTAGTCGTTGCCGTCAAAGCCCTTGACCTCGGCCGCCACCTTGACGGCAAACGCATCCGTATCGAAGTGCGTAATCGGGCCGATGCCACAGGTCCCGGCACACATGGCCGCCCAGGTGGCAAGCGCGGTGTTGCCAAGCGGCGACACGGCACCGATGCCGGTGATTGCAACTCTCTGTTCCATCATGCTCTCCTCATTCAAGCCGTTCTTCGGCCCTGGTTTCTACATCGCCATTCCGCCGTCGACGCGCACGACCTCACCCGTAATGTAGGCAGCCGCATCACTCGCCAAAAAGCGCACCACGCCGGCCACTTCCTCGGGGCGTGCCATGCGCTTAAGGGGAATCTGTTCCTCGGTTGCCGCACGCACCTTCTCCGAGAGCTTTGCCGTCATATCTGTCTCGACAAACCCGGGAGCGACCGCATTAACCCTCACGCCGCGGGGCGCAAGCTCGCGTGCCACCGCCTTGGTAAGCCCTATCACGCCCGCCTTGGAGGCAGCGTAGTTGGCTTGCCCGGCATTGCCCATTAGGCCCACGACCGAGCTCATGTTGATGACGCAACCGCCGCGCTGACGCATAAAGGTCTTGGTGAGCGCGCGCGTCGTGTTGAACGTGCCCTTGAGATTGACATCGAGCACGCGGTCGAAGGCATCGTCGCCCATACGCATGAGCAGGCCATCGCGGGTGATGCCGGCGTTGTTGACAAGCGCCCAAATGGAGCCAAAGTCGTTGAGGACCGTCTCCACGCACGCGTTGACGGCATCGGGCTCGGCCACGTCACATTGATATGCGCGCGCCGTGGCGCCAGCCGCCTCGCAGGCTTCGCACGTCTCACGCGCCGCATCGACGCTTCCGGCATAGATGACGGCGATATCAAAGCCGTCCTCCGCCAGGCCCACGGCACAAGCGCGACCGATACCGCGCGAGGCGCCCGTGACCAGCGCCACGCGACGCGAGTCGATGCGCTCGAGCGCGCCGTTGTTCAAGTTGCCCATGTCATTCCTTTCGGGTTACAGCCCTATGGGCTATGCGAGCTCGTTGGCAATAGCTGCGACCTGTTCTGCCGTTTCGCACGAATACACGCGAACGTCGCTCAACGTACGCTTGACCAAGCCGGACAGCGTTTTGCCAGGGCCGACCTCAATAAACGTGTCGATGCCCTGATTCTGCAGAGCATGCAGCGTGTCGACCCAACGAACGGCATGACTCACCTGATTGGCCAAGACATCCGATGCCGCTCGCGGGTCCGCCGGATAGGGCGCCGCCGTCATGTTTGCCATGACCGGAATCAGCAGCGGTGACGGCGCGTGGCCGGCTTGGATATACGTCGCCAGCCCCTCAGTCGCCTCGGCCATATAGGGGCTATGAAATGCGCCCGACACCGCGACTTTCATAGCGCGGCCGCCAGCCTCTTTTACTAGGACGTCGAGCTCCTGCAGCGCATCGGGCGCTCCGGCAACAACCGTCTGCTGCGGACTGTTGTAGTTGACCGGCCAGCAGTCCTCGCCGGCCTGTTTTGCCAGGTTCTCGACTTGCGCCGCATCGAGCTTGATGACGGCGCGCATGCCGCCCGGATGGCGCTCGGCAGCCGCGGCCATCAGCGCCGCGCGCTCGCACACGAGCTCAAAGCCCGCTCGCGTATCGAACGCCCCCGCAAAGGTGAGCGCGGCGACCTCGCCAAGCGAAAAACCCGCACAGGCGGCAGGTACCACGCCGCGCTCACGCAGGGCGGCAGCCGCTGCCAGATCGTGAACGAACACGCACGGCTGCGTGTTCTCGGTCTGCGAGAGTTCCTCCTTGGAGGCGCTTCGGCACTGCTCACTGGTCCCCGGGCGCACCTCGTCGGCAATGGCGAACACCTCGGCGGCCGCCGGCGATGCCTCGATCAGGTCGACGCCCATCGCGGGGTGCTGGGCGCCCTGCCCGGCAAACAGAAACGCTACGCCACCCATGCGCACGCACCCTTCAGGACGTGCTCGGCGCCATCGACCAGGTCGTCAACGATTTCACGTGCACTTTGGCGCTCGTTGACCATGCCGGCAATCTGTCCACACAAAAACGAGCCCTCTTCGTAATTGCCGTCCTTGGCGGCCTTGCGAAGGGCGCCCGTGCCCATGGCCCCGAGCTCCTCGACGCTTACGCCCGCCGCCTCGCTCTTGGCGTAGGCGTTGGTGAAGGGGCTCTTGAGGGCACGCACCGGGTGTCCCGTCGAGCGGCCGGTCGCACGCGTCGAGGTGTCGTTGGCCTTCAGGACCATCTCCTTGTACTGCTCCGATACGGTGCACTCATCTGCGATCAGAAAGCGCGTACCCACCTGCACGCCGGCGGCGCCCAGCATAAAGGCGGCCGCCACGCCGCGGCCATCGGCGATACCGCCAGCCGCAACCACGGGAATATCGACCGCATCTACAACCTGCGGCACCAGTGCCATCGTCGAGGTCTCGCCAATATGGCCGCCTGATTCGGTACCCTCGGCAACCACGGCAGTGGCTCCACGACGCGCCACGAGGCGCGCCAGCGCCACCGAGGCAACGACCGGGATGACCTTGATGCCCGCCTCGTTCCACGCCTTCATGTACTTGGTGGGATTGCCGGCACCCGTCACGACGACCGGCACCCGCTCGTCAATCACGACCCGCGCGACCTCGTCGGCAAACGGGCTCATGAGCATGACGTTGACGCCAAAGGGCTTATCCGTCCTGGCGCGCAGCTCATGAATCTGGTCGCGCAGCCAGTTGGCGTCGGCGTTCATGGCCGCGATAATCCCTAAGCCGCCCGCCTCGGACACTGCGGACGCCAGCGAGGCGTCGGCGATCCAGGCCATACCGCCCTGGAACACGGGCTTTTCGATGCCGAGCAGATCGCAGAGAGGAGTCTTGAGCATCTCTACTTCTCCAATGCCGCCTCGACCGTATCGGCGAACTCGCCGACCGTCTTGGGGTTCTCCTCGGTATCGAGCTGGATGCCAAACTCGTCCTCAACGGCGACGAGGATCTCGACGGTGCCCAGACTGTCGAGACCAATCTCCTCGAGCGTGGACTCGGGCTTCATCTCGACGTCGTCAAGACCAGCGGTCTCGCGGATCACGTCGCAAACGCGCTCGAAGGTCTTCTGATCTGCCATGGTAGTTCTCCTTTGTTTGTGCCCTAGGGGCGTTTTTATTTCCTATGTGCGACTACTTCCAACGAAGTAGATAGCCACCTATATCCAGACCGGCGCCAAATCCAACGAGGGCGATGGTGTCGCCCGTGTGCAGCGCGCCGGTATTTGCCAGTCGATCGAGAGCAAGCGGAATGCATGCGCTCGAAATGTTGCCGGTCTCGCGCAGCGTTCGAACCACGCGCTTGTCTGGCACACCGAGGCGCTTGACCGCCTGACTCAGGATTCGTTCGTTAGCCTGATGGAATACAAAATGGTCGATGTCCTCGACCGAAATGCCCGCATCGCTCGCAAGCTTATGGACCGTGTCGCAAATCGCGTTGACGCCGAACTTGAACACGCGGCGGCCATTCATGGACAGCACGCTCTCGCTATCTGCGGAGGCCTTAAACGGCGAGGTGCCGACCAGACCGGGAACGCACAACGTCTCGACGTCGGGCGCCGTCGAAAGCTCAACGGCAAGGGGGCTGTCTCCCCCAGCCTCAATCACCGCGGCGCCTGCCCCATCGCCAAAGAGCACACAGGTGGCGCGGTCGGTCCAGTCGAGCGCGCGCGTCATCTGCTCGGCGGCAACGACAAGCACATGCTTGGCTCGTCCTCGGGCGATATAGCCCTCGGCAACATCGAGCGCAAATACGAAGCCGGCGCAGGCAGCCGAGACATCGAAGGCAGGGCACGTCGCGCCCAGTCGCTCAGCAACGGCACACGCCTCGGCGGGAACAAGGTGGTCACCCGTCGTCGTCGAGCAGACGATCAGATCCAACTGGCTCGCGTCGATTCCGGACACCTGAAGTGCCCGCTCGCTCGCCGCTACGGCAAGGTCGTCAAGTGACTCGGTGGTGCAGACGTGGCGACTCTTAATACCTGTGCGGGTAAAAATCCACTCATCCGAGGTATCGAGGAACTCGGACAGCTCGTCATTGGAAACACTGCGCTTAGGAAGCGCCGAGCCTGTTCCAAGAATCGTGAAACCCATCACTAACCTCCTTTGAGTTGTTGACGTGTTTACATCGACCAAGAGAGGATAGCGCATTTCGGTCGTTGTTAACGTGTTAACATTAAATTGTCCAAATGCGACAAAGGCTTCACATTGTGTCTCTCTCGACACCATTGCGTTATTCACTTATTCATTAAGGAGGTAGCAGCCGTTATGGATGCCAAATTAACGATAGTCGACGTAACCGGATCGACCAACGATGACCTGCTCGAAGCAGGAAAACAGGGAGCGCCGCACGGCACAGGACTTGCCGCCCGGGCTCAGACAGCAGGACGCGGCCGGCGCGGCCACAAGTGGGATTCAACCGCCGGCAACCTATTGCTTTCGATTGTCCTGCGTCCATGCGTTAATCCTGCGAAGTACTCTGGTCTTGCTGCCGTCAGCGGCCTAGCGGTGCTCGAGGCGCTCGAAAAACAGGGTCTTGCAAACGAGATTGGCCTCAAATGGCCCAACGACCTGGTCGCGCGTGGACGCAAACTCGGCGGCATTCTGGTCGAGGCCGCACGCGATAACGAAGGCAAACCTTTCGCCGTCTGTGGCATTGGTGTCAATGTGAACTATGCGCCCCAAGAGGTGCCCGATGGCGGCCTGCCGGCAATCGGTCTCTCGGACCTTAACGAGAACGTTCCAGCTGTCGACATGCTCCTCGATGAGGTCTATCACGCAGTTATAGACGCTATAGATGCCTGGGCAGAACGCCTCAACGCCATGGAAGAAAACACCGGACCGCTCGCGCCCGTCCACGGCGAATATGTCGCTCACCTCAATTGGATTGGAAAGCACGTTATCGCCCGCTCCCCTGCCGGTGACGAGCTGGCGCGAGGCATCTTTAAAACGGTCGATGGCTTTGGTCGTGCGTGCATCGAAACAGAAGACGGCTTGCGATCCTTCCATTTTGAGGAAGCGTCATTGCGCCCCTTGAGTGAGTAGGTCGCCACAGCCAGCCGCTCGGCAGCCTTACCCGGCGATCCAAACCCATCATGCAAAACAAAAGGGCCCCGCTACCGTAACGGCAGCGGGGCCCTTTAAGCTATGAGCGATATCGCTTAGAGCTTGATGTCGATGTCGACGCCAGCGGGGAGGTCGAGACGCATAAGCGAATCAACGGTGCCCGAGGTGGGGTCGAGGATGTCGATGAGGCGCTTGTGGGTGCGCATCTCGAACTGCTCACGGGAGTCCTTGTTCACGTGCGGCGAGCGGATAACCGTGTACAGGTTGCGCTCGGTGGGCAGGGGGACAGGACCGGAAACGCGAGCGCCGGTCTTCTGAGCGGTCTCGACGATGAGCTTCGCGGACTGATCGACGACCTCGTGATCATAGCCCTTGAGGCGAATGCGGATCTTCTGGGTAGCCAACTTAAACCTCCAAAGAGTGCGAGAGATGCTCTCGCGGATTACGTAACAGGGAGCTCGAACTTAGGCGTTCTTGCTCATGACCTCGTCCACGATGGACTTGGGCGCGGGCTCATAAGAGTCGAACTGCATCGTGTAGGATGCACGGCCCTGGGTCTGGGAGCGAAGGTCGGTAGCGTAACCGAACATCTCGCCCAGCGGCACCTTGGCACGGATGAGCTTGCTGTTCTTGCGATCCTCCATGCCCTCGATCTTGCCGCGGCGACCGGAGAGGTTGCCCATAACGTCGCCCATGTACTGCTCGGGGGTCTCGACCTCGACAGCCATGATCGGCTCGAGCAGCTGCGGGTCGGACTTCTTGAGGGCGTCCTTGATAGCCATGGAACCGGCGATCTTAAAGGCGGCCTCGGAGGAGTCGACCTCGTGGTAAGAACCGTCGAACAGGGTGACCTTAACGTCGAGGACCGGGAAGCCGGCGATAACACCGGTGTTCAGGGCCTCCTGGATGCCCTTGTCGATGGACGGGATGTACTCCTTGGGCACGACGCCGCCGACGATAGCGTTGACGAACTCGTAGCCGAAGCCCTCCTCCATCTTCTCGAGCTTGATGACGGCGTGGCCGTACTGACCGCGACCACCGGACTGACGGACGAACTTGCCCTCAGCCTTCTCGACGTCGTGACCAGCGGTCTCGCGGTAGGCAACCTGGGGCTTACCAACGTTAGCGTCAACCTTGAACTCGCGGAGCAGACGGTCGACGATAATCTCGAGGTGCAGCTCGCCCATGCCGGCGATGATGGTCTGGCCGGTCTCGTGGTTGGTGGACACCTGGAAGGTCGGGTCCTCCTCGGCGAGCTTGGTCAGAGCCAGGGACATCTTGTCCTGCTCGGCCTTGGTCTTGGGCTCGATGGCAACGTCGATAACGGGCTTAGCGAACTCGATCTTCTCGAGGACGATCTCCTTGCCCTCGGCGCACAGGGTGTCACCGGTGGTGGAGTTCTTGAATCCGACGCAAGCGACGATGTCGCCGGCGGCAGCGTCGTCACGGTCGATACGCTCGGCGGCGTTCATCTCGAGGATGCGGCCGAGGCGCTCGCGCTGACCGTTGGAAGCGTTGACAACGTAGGAGCCGGACTCGGCGCGGCCGGAGTAAACGCGGACGTAGGTGAGCTTACCGACGAACGGGTCGGTCATGATCTTGAAGACCAGGCCGGAGAAGGGCTCGTCGAAGGAAGGATGACGCTGGATCTCCTCGCCGGTGTCCGGATCGGTACCGGTGACGGCCTCAACGTCGAGCGGGCTGGGCAGGTAGTCGACGACAGCGTCGAGCAGCTCCTGGACGCCCTTGTTCTTGTAGGCGGAGCCCACGAAGACGAGGTTGAGCTCGTTGGCCAGAACGCCCTTACGCAGAGCAGCCTTGAGCTCCTCGACGGTGAAGTCCTCCTCCATGAGGATCTTCTCCATGAGCTCGTCGTCAAAGCTGGCAGCAGCGTCGAGGAGCTCCTCGCGCTTGGTGGCAGCGATGTCGGCGAACTCAGCCGGGATCTCGTCCATCGGCTCGGGGTAGGTCATGCCCTTCTCGTCGGCCTTGAAGTCCCATGCAGTCATGGTGACCAGGTCGATGACGCCCCAGAAGTTGTCCTCGGCGCCCATCGGGACCTGAGCGGCCACGGCGTTAGCGTCGAGACGATCCTTCATGGTCTCGATAGCGTTGAAGAAGTCAGCGCCCACGCGGTCATACTTGTTGATGAAGGCGATGCGGGGAACGTTGAAGGTAGAAGCCTGACGCCAAACGGTCTCAGACTGGGGCTGAACGCCGGCAACGGCGTCGAAGACGGCGACAGCGCCATCGAGGACGCGCAGGCAGCGCTCGACCTCGGCGGTGAAGTCAACGTGGCCCGGGGTGTCGATGATCTGGATGCGGTAGTCCTTACCGTCCTTGTTCCAGAAGCACGTGGTAGCAGCGGAGGTAATGGTTACGCCGCGCTCCTGCTCCTGAACCATCCAGTCCATGGTGGCAGCGCCCTCATGGACCTCACCGATCTTGTGGGTCTTACCGGTGTAGTAAAGAATACGCTCGGTCGTGGTGGTCTTACCGGCATCGATGTGAGCCATGATGCCGATGTTACGGGTATCGGAAAGCTTGTACTTAGGCTTAGCCATGTTAGTTCCTTACCTTAACTTACCAACGATAGTGAGAGAACGCGCGGTTGGCCTCGGCCATCTTGAAGACGTCCTCACGCTTCTTGACGGAAGCGCCCAGGCCGTTGGAGGCGTCGAGGATCTCGTTGGCGAGACGCTCGGCCATGGTCTTCTCCTTGCGAGCGCGGGAGAAGTTGACGATCCAGCGGATGCCCAGAGCGGTGGAACGACGGGAGTTGACCTCCATCGGGACCTGATAGGTAGCGCCACCGACACGCTTGGGCTTAACCTCGAGCGTGGGCTTGACGTTGTCCATAGCCTTCTTGAAGGTAGCGAGAGCGTCGCCGCCCTCGGACTTCTCGGCAACGATCTCGAAAGCGGTGTAAACGATGCGCTCAGCGGTGGCCTTCTTGCCGTCAAGAAGGACCTTGTTGATGAGCTGAGTCACCAGGCGGTTGTTGTAAACGGCGTCAGGCTGAACCTCACGACGATTAGCTGCTGCACGACGCGGCATGTGAAATCTCCTTAAGTGTCTACCGTGCGGCGCTTAGGCGGCACACGGCGAAAGTATCAAAACGTTATCTGGCTTATTTAGCCTTGGGGCGCTTAGCACCGTACTTGGAACGGGCCTGCATACGGTTCTGGACCGGAGCAGCGTCGTAGGCGCCACGGATGACGTGATAACGGACACCAGGGAGGTCACGGACACGACCGCCGCGGACGAGCACGATGGAGTGCTCCTGCAGGTTGTGGCCCTCACCCGGGATGTAAGCAGTAACTTCGATGCCGTTGACAAGGCGAACACGGGCAACCTTACGAAGAGCCGAGTTCGGCTTCTTGGGGCTCGTGGTGAAGACGCGGGTGCACACGCCGCGCTTCTGGGAGTTGTGCTGCAGAGCAGCGTTCTTGGACTTCTTGGGCACGGAACGACGGCCCTGGCGAACCAGCTGGTTAATAGTAGGCAAAGCGTACTCCTTCTCGAATGATTCCAGCTTTCTGTAAAGTGCAACGGCTTGAATCGAGGGGTCAGCATCCCCCTACGAAACACGCAGTTCGATAGGATACGTGCCGTTAGCTGTGTCGTCAACAGACCACGCCGCCGGGCGTATCCCAAAATAGCTATATTTCCGCAAAGCCTACACAAAAGGAATCCCCTCCTGTGCGCGGGGGCGGATCCCCGGCCCGGGCGGCACAGGGGTTAAGTTTGCTGCTCTACAGTCCTGGCTCGCACGGAGGCCACATTAAGTGGCCTCCGGCTCGTGCGGAACTCGCGACAAACTTAACCCCTGTGCCGCCCGGGCCGGGGATCCGACGTGCTCGTCGGGGCAACGTTACCTGCCAAAAAGGGACAGGTTTATTTTGGTCGGTTTTATCTGAGGAAACGTCGCGCTCCAACGGTGATCCGCTCTCACCTGTCGCATGGAAATCGGCGGCGCTTTCGGAAGTATGCGGCAAATTCTGGACCCGCCGAGCGCACCGGGGTTTTGCGATAATAAACCCGCAGGTAGAGCGCTTGAGCATATACGGTGTGGTCGACCCATCAAGATTTTGCCGCATACTTCAGGAATGCAGGCGAATATCGTGCGGTCTAACCGCCCATTTACCGCAAAGAAGGCCGCTTCCCCTAGTAGAAAGCGGCCCCAAATCTTACGAATAGACGATGGTAAAGGGTTCCGACGTTTCGGCGCCCCCTGTTGAAGTGCAGCGTGTGCCTTCGAGCGTTACTGAAACCACTTGGTCGACATCAATCAACTTCGTTGGCACCCAAATGTTCTCTCCGCTATTGCGTCCCATCGAAACATAGAAATTGTACGCCCCTGCGTCGTCATCTTCGATAATCTGCTCTGACCCATCCTTGTAGGTGACGGTCAGTTTATGATCAACTGCTTCATAGCCCAGATCATCGATGTGCGTCTGGATGGAAAACGGACTGATCTCGAGAGGCGAGTCATCGGAGCGGAGTTCTTTTGTATCGACGTGCGCTCCGACGTTAAACTCTTGCGTCGATACCTCGATCACCTTCGCATCCCCACCTTTGCCCTCCGTCCAACTGATATTCCAGGTGACCGCATGTCGTAAATCTCGATCGCGATTCCAAGATGCAAAGTACATCGTGCCGTTAATGACCGTGTCGCTTGATGTGTCTTTATCAATGGTGCAGCGTGTATCAGCCCATTCCTCGCCGAAGTTCATGCTGGGTGTACTGACGCCCCCTTCTTCTTCACCATAGAGAACAAGTTCGCCAAGCTCTGCCGCCGGCTTGTAGTAGTTAACGCCATTCGGATTGGACAATGTAAACGTCACAGCACCGCAACCGTTCTCGTCGATTGCCATCTCATGAATGTCGAGCGTATAGCCGTTGCCCTCGACGGACAGATTGACCTTCTGGACTGCACCCTCCAGGCTTTGGGGCGCGATACCATCACCAAACTCTCTGGTGTAGGTATATTTCGTCCCCGACGAGCCGCCATTTGTCCAGGTAACGGACTCTCCGTTGCCATGGTTTCCCCAGGCAGAGGCAAAATAACTGGAATTGACAACAGCGTAGGCGACCCCTCCGGTCGCCAGCACTCCGGCAAGGCATCCGATTACGGCAACATACAGAGGCTTCGCGTGACCCTTTCGGCGAAGCGGCTCGCCAGCAGCGGCATAAAGAACACGGTCAGCAAGATCGCTATCGGCTTGGACGGACTCGAAGGCCTGCTTGATCTGGTTGGATTTCACGGTCGCCCTCCTCTAGGATGAACTTGAGCTTCGATCTGCCGCGAGCTAAACGCGTTCGAACGGTCGCGGCTGGCACATGCAGTAACTCGGCAATTTCTGAAGTCGAGAAGCCCAGATAGTAATAGAGCACGATAGGAATACGGAATCGCTCCGGAAGTCGCATAACGTCTGACAGGACCGCCTTGGTCTCCTCCTGCGCCGTCGAAAGCGAATCGGCCAGGTTCTCAATATCCTCCACGCGCCTCCATGGCTTTCGAAAGAGCGATTTGCATTCATTGATCGTGACCCGGATAAGCCATCGACGAAGATGTTCCCAGCTTTCAAATTGCGCATCGCTTTTGAGTAACTTCAGAAAGACGTCTTGAGCGACATCGTCGGCGTCGGCGCGATCACGCAGGTACGTCAACGCGATCCGAAACACGACATCCCGGTGGTCTTCGACCGCCTGTCTAAATGCTTGTTCTTCCATAATCACCTCCCGGTGACGCTGATGGTTCTTGATGAGGTCCTCACCATAGATACGCTTTGGCCGAACGAAATGTTTCAAATCCAAGCAGGAAAAACCTACCAAAATAAACCTGTCCCTTTTTGGCAAAAGGAATCCCCTTCTGTGCGCGGGGGCAGATTCCCGGAACGGGCCGCCCGCTGTTTAAGTTTGCTGCTCTACAGTCCTGCGCAAGACGGAAAGCACATTAAGTGCTTTCCTTTGCGTGCGGAACTCGCGACAAACTTAAACAGCGGGCGGCCCGTTCCGGGAATCCGACGTACTCGTCGGGGCAACGTTCCTCATCAAAAAAGACCCGCTCCCCTGTTGGGAAGCGGGTCTTTGGAAGGGCGGTTAACGTACTAGGAAATTATTCCTCGTCGTTGTCCTTGGCCTCTTCGGCGTCGTCGGTGTCTACGAGCTGGTTGAGTAGCTCGTCGAGGGAAGCCATGTCCTCGTTGATGGCACCGTTGGCGGGAGCCTTCTTGTCGTCAATCGGGGCGCCCAGGAGCTCCTCGTCGGCGTCGGCGTGATGCGTCGGCGTGGCGGAGGTGCCCAGCAGGATGTCGTCCGGACCGTCGGGGCTAAAGACCATCTGCAGCAGCTGCGAGAGGTCTTCCTCGTCGGCAACGTCGTCGTTGTTCTCGAGGATGTAGAGCAGGTCGTGGGCCTCCAGACCGTCACGGAGCTCCTCGATCGCCTTGGCACCGATACCATCGATGCGCAGCAGATCCTCCTCGGACTTGCCAACCAGGTCGCCGACCGTCTCGATGCCGACCTCGCTGAACTTGTTGGTCCAGCGCTGCGACACGCCCAGGTCGTCGAACAGGTACAGGCGAGCCTTCTCGGCGGAGATGGTGTGGCCGTTGCGGGTGAACGAACCGTCAGCACCACCGAACTCGTCGTAGCCGGCCCAGTCGAGCTGCTGCGGGAGCTGCTCGTCCAGGTCCTTGAGCTCAACCGGAGCCCACTCGGGCAGCGACTTGGCGTTGGGCGAAGCCGGGCCGTCGATGTCCACGTAGCCGTCGGCCGTACGATACGTCAGCTTGGCGTTGGCGTACGGCTTGAGGCCGGTACCAGCCGGAATCTTCTTACCGACGATGACGTTGGACTTGAGGTCGAGCAGGTGGTCGACCTTGCCCTCGATGGCAGCCTCGGTAAGGACGCCGGCGGTACGGATGAACGAAGCGCTCGACAGCCAGGAGTCGATGTTGGACGCGACCTTGAGCGTACCCAGGATGACGGGCTCGGCCACGGGAGCCTGACCGCCCAGACGGGCAACGCGCTCAACCTCGTCGGCGAACTCATAGCGGTCGACGTACTGACCAAGCAGGTACTTGGAGTCGCCGGGGTTGGTGATCTGAACGCGACGCAGCATCTGACGTGCGAGCACCTCGATGTGCTTGTCATTCAGGTCGACGCCCTGGCTGGTGTAGACGTCCTTAACGCTCTCGACGAAGGTGTGCATCGTCGACTCGATGTCGGTCAGCTTGCGCAGGTTGCGGAAGTTGACGAAGCCCTTGGTGATCTGGTCGCCGGCGCGAACCTCGCAGCCGTCCTCGATCTCGGGCATGAAGCGCACCGATGCGGGGACGCGACGCTCGTCGAGGACACGGGTGTGATCCTCGGAATCGGTGAGCGTCAGCACGTACTCGGACTTCTCGGGCTTAATCGAGAGGTGACCGGAGTACGGAGCCAGCTCGGCCTCGCGACCCAGAATCTTCTCGTTGACGTTGCCGACGATATCGAACATACGGCTGACCGTAGGCAGACCCTGCGTAATATCGTCGACGCCAGCGACGCCGCCGGAGTGAATGGTACGCATCGTAAGCTGCGTACCGGGCTCGCCGATGGACTGGGCGGCAATAATGCCGACCGCGGTACCGATGGCGACCGGACGACGGGTGGAAAGATCCCAGCCGTAGCACTTCTGGCACACGCCGTACTTGGAGCGGCAGGTGAGCAGCGCGCGGAGCTTGACCTTCTTGAGGCCCGCATCGACCATCTTCTGGATGTCGGCGACCTTCTCGATGTAACCGTCCTGCTCAAAGAGCACGGTGCCATCGGGAGCCACGACGTCCTCAATGAAGCAACGGCCGACGAGGTCGGTGTTGAGGTCGGTGGTGCCGGGGATGATGAGGTTGTAGGTGACGCCCTCGTGCGTACCGCAGTCCTCCTCGCGGACGATGACGTCCTGGGCCACGTCGACCAGACGACGGGTCAGGTAACCAGAGTCCGAGGTGTGGGATGCGGTATCGACCAGGCCCTTACGGGCGCCGTAGGTCGAAATGAAGTACTCGAGCGGCAGCAGGCCCTCGCGGAAGTTCGCCTTAATGGGAAGGTCGATCGTCTCGCCGGACATGTCTGCCATCAGGCCACGCATGCCGCCGAGCTGACGCAGCTGGGTCTTAGAACCACGGGCGCCGGAGTCGGCCATCATGTACAGCGGGTTCTCCTCGTCGAACATGTCAAGCATGAGCGCAGCGACCTTATCGGTACAAGCGGTCCACTCGTTAACGACTTCGATGTGGCGCTCCGTCTCGTTGATGAAGCCCTCCTCGAAGTACTCGTTGATCTGGTCGACGTTGGCCTGGGCGCGGTCGAGCAGCCCCTGCTTCTCGGCAGGGATGAGAGCGTCCCACACCGAGATGGTGAGGCCGGCGCGGGTAGCGTAGTGGAAGCCGGAGTACTTGATGGCGTCGAGGATCGGGCCGACCTTGGCCTCGGGGTAACGATCGCAGCAGTCCGCAACCAGCTTAGCCACGTCGCCCTTGACCATCTTGTAGTTCATGAACTCATAGTCTTCGGGCAGGCACTGGCGGTTGAAGATGATGCGGCCGATAGAGGTCTCGAAGCGCGCGGTCTTGTTGCCGGTGACGTCGTAGTCGACGAACTCGTTCTTGCCGTTCTTGACGCGGAAGATACGGGTGCCGTCCTCGTTGATGACGTTGGCGTTCTCGGCGGACACGCGGACCTGGATCTTGGCCTGCATGTCGACCTCGGAGCGGCAGTCATAGGCGTGCAGCGCGTCGTCGAAGCTCGAGAACACGTGGTTCTCGCCCGGCAGACCGTCGCGGACCTGGGTCAGGTAGTACACGCCGATGATCATGTCCTGCGAAGGGATGTTGACCGGCTTGCCGGATGCCGGCGAGCGCAGGTTGTTCGCAGAGAGCATGAGCACGCGAGCCTCGGCCTGAGCCTGGCTGGACAGCGGCACGTGGACAGACATCTGGTCGCCGTCGAAGTCGGCGTTGAAGGGCGAGCAGACCAGCGGGTGCAGGTGGATAGCCTTGCCCTCGACCAGCACCGGCTCAAAGGCCTGGATGGACAGACGGTGCAGGGTCGGTGCACGGTTGAGCAGCACGACGCGGCCGTCGATGACCTCTTCGAGAATGTCCCACACAAAGGTGGCACCACGGTCGATAGCGCGCTTGGCGCCCTTGATGTTCTCGACCTTGCCAAGCTCGACCAGGCGCTTCATGACGAAGGGCTTGAAGAGCTCCAGCGCCATGGTCTTGGGCAGACCGCACTGGTGCAGCAGCAGCTTGGGGTCGGTAACGATTACCGAACGGCCGGAGTAGTCGACACGCTTGCCCAGCAGGTTCTGACGGAAACGACCCTGCTTGCCCTTGAGGGCCTCGGCGAGCGACTTGAGCGGGCGACCGCCACGGCCAGAGACCGGGCGACCACGACGGCCGTTGTCGAACAGGGCGTCCACGGACTCCTGGAGCATGCGCTTCTCGTTGTTCACGATGATCGCAGGGGCGTCCAGGTCGAGCAGGCGCTTGAGTCGGTTGTTACGGTTGATCACGCGACGATACAGGTCGTTGAGGTCGGACGCGGCGAAGCGGCCGCCGTCGAGCTGGACCATCGGGCGCAGATCGGGCGGAATGACCGGGATGACGTCCAGGATCATGTTCGCGGGGCTGTTGCCGCCCTTCAGGAAGGCGTCAACGACCTCGAGGCGCTTGACGGCCTTCTCGCGCTTCTGCTTCTGGGAGTCCTCGTCGGCGATGATGGCCTTGAGCTTCTCGGCCTCGGAGGGGAGGTCGATGGCAGCGAGCAGGTCGCGGACGGCCTCGGCACCCATGCCACCCTTGAAGTACATGGAGTAGTAACGGGTCATCTCGCGGAACAGCGGCTCATCGGAGATGAGGTCGCGCTCGGTGAGCTTCATGAAGGCGTTGAAGGCGTCCGTGCGGAGCTGCTTCTCGTCCTTGCACTCTTCCTCAATGTCGACGATGCCAGAGGCGATCTCCTCGGGGGTCAGCGGCTCCTCGTCGGAGAACTCGTCAAAGTTCTCGGGGTCGCCCTGCTCCTTGAGGGACTCGATCTGGCGGGCGCACTCGGCATCGATCTCTTCCAGATCGGCGGCGAGCTCCTCGCGCAGGTCGTCGGCGTCGGCCTCGCGAGCCTCGTAGTCGACCTCGGTGATAATGTAGCTGGCAAAGTACAGAACCTTCTCGAGGTCCTTGGACTTGATGTCGAGCATACGGCTCATCGGGAAGCTCGTGGGGCTCTTGAAGTACCAGATGTGGGACACGGGAGCGGCGAGCTCGATGTGGCCCATGCGGTCGCGACGCACCTTGGCCGAGGTGACCTCGACGCCGCAGCGCTCGCAGACGATGCCCTTAAAGCGGATGCCCTTGTACTTGCCGCAGGAGCACTCCCAGTCCTTGGCGGGACCGAAGATCTTCTCGCAGAACAGGCCGTCCTTCTCGGGCTTGAGGGTACGGTAATTGATGGTCTCCGGCTTCTTGACCTCGCCGTGCGACCAGGAACGGATCTGGTCGGCGGAGGCAAGGGAGATCTTTACCGAGTCAAAATCAGTAGCTTCGAAATCTGCCACAGTCAACTACTCCTTATCAGTGGTCGTGGCGGCGACAGCCTCGGGCGCCTCGGCGGTCTCGGCATCCTCGGCCTCGACGTCGGCGTCAACGCCGGCGAGCGCAGCCAGGTCGTCGAGAGCAGAGGTCTCCTCGGCGGTCACAGGGGCGGAGGCGTCCTCGTCGGCATCGTGCATGGGCTCGATGTCCAGTGCGAGGGAGCGGATCTCCTTGACGAGAACCTTGAAGGACTCGGGGATTCCCGGGACCGGAACATTCTCGCCCTTGACGATGGACTCGTAGGTCTTGACGCGGCCCACGGTATCGTCGGACTTGACGGTCAGGATCTCCTGCAGGACGTTGGAAGCACCGTATGCGTACAGTGCCCAAACTTCCATCTCGCCGAAGCGCTGGCCGCCGAACTGGGCCTTGCCGCCCAGAGGCTGCTGGGTAACCAGGCTGTAAGGGCCGGTCGAACGGGCGTGGATCTTGTCGTCGACCATGTGGCCGAGCTTGAGGATGTAGGACGTACCCACGGTAATGGGCTCGCGGAACTCCTCGCCGGTGCGGCCGTCGAACAGACGGGTCTTGCCGCGCTCGTCAAGCTGGGTGACAAACTCGGGGCGCATGTGATCGCCAAAGGCAGCGGTGGCCTTGTTGAGCATGTTCTTGTTGGCACGACGGATGACCTCGGCGATCTCGTCCTCCTTGGCGCCGTCGAAGACGGGCGTGGCGGTGAAGAACGGACCGGGGACGTACTTGTCGGAGTCGGCCTGCTCGGTATCCCAACCACACGCAGCAGCCCAGCCAAGGTGGCACTCGAGCAGCTGGCCGACGTTCATACGCGAAGGAACGCCCAGCGGGTTAAGGATAACGTCGATCGGGGTACCGTCAGCCATGTAGGGCATGTCCTCGACCGGCAGAACGTTACAGATAACACCCTTGTTGCCGTGGCGGCCGGCGATCTTATCGCCCTGCTGGATCTTACGACGCTGGGCGACGTAGACGCGCACCTGCTCGTTGACGCCGGGGGCCAGGTCGTCGCCGTTCTCGCGGCTAAAGCGGACGACGTCGATGACGCGGCCGTAAGCGCCGTGAGGCATCTTAAGGGAGGTGTCGCGGACATCGTGGGCCTTGGCACCGAAGATGGCGCGCAGCAGGCGCTCCTCGGCGGTCAGAGCGCTCTCGCCCTTAGGCGTGACCTTGCCGACCAGGATGTCGCCAGGGCCGACCTCGGCGCCGATGCGGATGATGCCGTCCTCGTCGAGGTTGGCAAGCATGTCCTCGGAGAGGTTCGGGATCTCGCGGGTGATCTCCTCGGGGCCGAGCTTGGTGTCGCGGGCGTCGATCTCGTGACGGGTGATGTTGATGGTCGTCAGCAGGTCCTCGGCCACCAGGCGCTCGGACACGACGATACCGTCCTCGTAGTTAAAGCCTTCCCACGGCATGTAGGCCACGGTGAGGTTCTGGCCCAGTGCGAGCTCGCCGTGATCGGTCGAAGGACCGTCGGCCAGAGGCTCGCCCTGTTCAACGGTGTCACCGACGCGCACGAGCGGACGGTGGTTGATGCAGGTGGACTGGTTGGAGCGCTGGTACTTGGCCAGATGATACTCGTCCATGCCGCCGGCATGCTTGACGATAATCTTGGCGGCGTCGGCAAAGATAACCTCGCCGGCGTTCTTGGCCAGGGTGACCTCGCCGGAGTCCAGAGCGGCGCGACGCTCCATGCCGGTACCGACATAGGGAGCGGCGGGGTGAACCAGCGGCACGGCCTGACGCTGCATGTTAGCGCCCATCAGCGTACGCTTGGCGTCGTCGTGCTCAAGGAACGGGATCAGCGTGGCTGCGACGGAGAGCATCTGACGCGGCGAGACGTCCATGTAGTCGACGTCCTCGACGGGCACGTCGGCGGGAGCGCCGAAGGAACCGTCGAAGTCGCGGGTACGGGCGATCACGGTGTGCGGGCGGACAAGCTTGCCCTCGGCATCGGTCGTGATGAACTCGTTGGTCTTGGGATCGAGCGGCGTGTTGGCCGGCGCGATAACGTGCTTCTCTTCCTCGTCAGCGGTCATCCAGTCGATCTGGTCGGTGGCAACGCCGTTCTCGACGCGACGGAACGGGGCCTCGATGAAGCCATACTCGTTGACGCGGGCGTAGAGGGCGAGCGAGCCGATCAGGCCGATGTTGGGGCCTTCGGGGGTCTCGATCGGGCACATGCGGCTGTAGTGCGAGTTGTGAACGTCGCGGACGGCCGTCGGCACGTTGGTGCGGCGGCTGGAGCCGGACTTGTGACCGGCAAGACCACCAGGGCCGAGTGCGGACAGACGGCGCTTGTGGGTCAGACCGGTCAGGGGGTTCGCCTGGTCCATGAACTGCGAGAGCTGCGAGGAACCGAAGAACTCCTTGATGGAGGCCACGATCGGGCGGATGTTGATGAGCGACTGTGGGGTTATCTCGTCGATGTCCTGGGAGCTCATGCGCTCACGGACGACGCGCTCCATACGGCTCATGCCGATACGGAATTGGTTGGCGACGAGCTCGCCAACGGTGCGGATACGGCGGTTGCCAAAGTGGTCGATGTCGTCGACCTTGAAGCCCTGCTCGCCGGCAGCGAGGGACAGCAGGTAGCGCAGCGTCGCGACGATATCCTCGTCGGTGAGCACCGTGACCTCTTCCTCGGTGGTGAGGTTGAGCTTCTTGTTGACCTTGTAACGACCGACGCGGGCCAGATCGTAGCGCTGCGGGTTAAAGAGCAGGCCCTCGAGCAGGCTGCGGGAAGCGTCCACGGTGGGAGGCTCGCCTGGGCGCAGGCGACGGTAGATCTCGATGAGGGCGTCCTCGCGGGTGAGGGCGGTGTCGCGCTCCAGGGTGCGCTTGATCACATCGGAGTTGCCGAGCAGCTCGATGATGTCGTCGTTGGTGACGGCGATGCCAAGGGCGCGCAGGAACATCGTGGCGCTCTGCTTGCGCTTACGGTCGATGGAGACCATGAGCTGGTCGCGCTTGTCGACCTCAAACTCAAGCCAGGCACCGCGGGACGGGATGATCTGGGCCTTGTAGATCTGCTTGCCCGAATCCATCTCGGAGCTGTAGTACACGCCCGGGGAGCGGACGAGCTGCGAGACGACGATACGCTCGGTACCGTTGATGATGAAGGTGCCCTGATCGGTCATCATGGGGAAGTCGCCCATAAAGACGAGCTGCTCCTTGATCTCGCCGGTCTCCTTGTTGGTGAGACGGACGTCGGTCAGAAGCGGAGCCTGATAGGTCATATCCTTCTCGCGGCACTCCTCGACGGTGTGCGCGGGGTCGCCGAACTGATGCTCGCCGAAGGTAACCTCGAGAACATGGTTCTGGCTCTGGATGGGGCTGGATTCCTTGAACGCCTCACGAAGGCCCTCGTCCTTAAAACGCTCAAAGGATTCCCTTTGAACAGAGATAAGGTTGGGGAGCTCCATGGCCTCCGGGATTTTCCCGAAGCTGACGCGCTTGCGCTCAGTGGCAGTGTATGCGTAGGTCACCAGGTTTTTCCTCCTTCACGGAAATGCTCGGTGGGTTGGCGAGGCATAGCTTCGCCAGTTATCGCAACCTAATAGTTTATCAGGTACCGACCGTTGGGCAAGAAAAGCCTTGACGCGATTGAGTTTTTGGAGTAGCAAAGTTTTTCGACAGAAAACACGCAGGTAGATGTATGTGTATCGAACATCTGTTCATATATTTTCTGTGAACAGAGAGCCAGCAATCGCAGCTCTTATAAAAAACGGGCGCGAACCGAGGTCCACGCCCGTAAATGTCGGTGCCCGATGGCTTACTTGCGCATCAATCCGCCGCGCTCGTCGATGGCGTCCCAGAAGGCATCGGCAAAGCGGGGGTCGTTTGCAGCCATGAGGGCGTTAGTGGCCATCCAACCAGAGGGAGTGCCGGTGTCGTAGCCCGACAGCGGGTCGATGACGACGGCGTACATGGCCTCGCGGTCGAGCGAACGGGCCATGGCGTCGGTGAGCTGGATCTCGCCGCCCTTGCCGGCCTGCTGATCTGCCAGCAAGTCCATGACCAGCGGGCTCAGCAGGTAGCGACCGACGATGTACAGGTTGGACGGAGCCGCCTCGGGAGCGGGCTTCTCGACCAGACCGCCGATGCGCCAGACAGCGCCCGGCTCGGCATCGGCAACGTTCTCGGCGCCCTCGAGCGAACCGACGCGCTCGCCGGCGATAACGCCGTAGCGGCTGACTTCCTCGGGCGAGCAAGCGGCGACGGCGATAACCGAAGCGCCACCGTGCTCCTTGGAAACGGCGAGCATCTTGTCGCAGATATCGCGGTTAGGCACAACGTAGTCGCCCAGAAGAACCAGGAAGTTCTCCCCTGCCACGGCGTCGGCAGCAGAGCGAATAGCATGGCCGAGGCCCTTGGGCTCGTACTGATAACGGAAGTCGACCGGCATACCGCCAGCGTGGGCGACAGCATCGGCATAGGCGTTCTTGCCGCGCTCGCGCAGCAGGTTCTCGAGCGAGCGATCAGGCTGGAAGTAGTTCAGTAGCTCGGGCTTACCGGGAGAAGTAACGATGATGGCATCGTCGACCTCCTCGGGCTCGAGCGCCTCCTCGACGACGTACTGAATGACGGGCTTGTCGAGCACCGGCAGCATCTCTTTGGGCGTGCACTTGGTGCCAGGCAGAAAACGCGTGCCAAGACCGGCGGCGGGGATGATTGCCTTCATGTTATTCAAAGATCCTTTCGCAGGCGCAAAAGCGCCCCGTGCGTGCGGCACACAGCCGCAGACCAAATTGCGATACCCAAGCATCTTACCGCTGGAACTATATGTCGCTACAAGGCAGAGACAATTCTACAGCAGGTCAACGCAAATTATTGCTCGAATGGTGCAATTTTATTGCCCAACGGCAGGGCACCCGATACGACGCAAATCACAGAACATGGCAGTTTGAGCAACCGATGCCGAGGGACCGAAAAACAAAAAAGACGGGGCTCGCAATGCGAACCCCGTCTGCAAAGGAATCTGGCGAGAAAGCCTGATTACTTGAGGGTGACAGCAGCGCCAGCAGCCTCGAGCTTCTCCTTGGCAGCCTCGGCGTCCTCCTTCTTGGCACCCTCGAGAACAGCCTTGGGAGCGCCCTCGACGACCTCCTTGGCCTCCTTCAGGCCAAGGTTGGTGAGCTCACGGACGGCCTTGATGACCTGGATCTTGTTGTCGCCGAAGCCCTCGAGCACGACGTCAAACTCGGTCTTCTCCTCGGCCTCAGCAGCGCCAGCAGCGGGAGCGGCGACAACAGCAGCAGGAGCAGCGGCGGAAACGCCGAAGGTGTCCTCGATAGCCTTGACGAGCTCGGAAGCCTCGAGAAGGGTCATTTCCTTAAGAGCATCGATGATCTCATCGGTGGTAAGCTTAGCCATTTCTAAGTCCTTTCGGTTTCCGTGCGGATGCACGGAGATCAGTTAAAACACGGCGCGAATGCGCCAGGGGTGCGGCGTTGCCGCCGCGGGTGAAAACAGCAACTAGGCTGCCTTCTGCTCGGAGACCTGCTGGATCGAACGAGCGAGACCAGAGGAAACGCCGTTGACGCAGACAGCGATGTCGCGAGCGAAACCGGAGATGAGACCGGCGATCTGGCCGAGAAGCTGATCCTTGGTGGGCAGCTCGGCGATAGCCTTAACATCATCGGCGGAAACGGCCTTGCCGTCGGAGATACCGCCCTTGATCTCAAGGACGCCCTTGGACTTAGCGGAGAAGTCCTTAAGGGCCTTAGCGGCCTCGACCGGCTCGGTCTCGTAGAACACATAAGCGACGGGGCCGGCGAGGATCTCGTCGATCTCGGGCTGCTCCTGGTTCTTGAGAGCGATCTTGACCAGGTTGTTCTTGTAGACCTTCATCTCGGCGCCGCACTCGCGAAGCTGATGACGCAGCTCCTGAGCCTGCTTAACCGTCAGACCGTTGTAGTTGACGACGAACAGACCGGCGTTCTCGGCGATACGGGACTCGATCTCTGCAACCTTGTCGATTTTGTACTGCTGGGGCATGAATTACACCTCCTCAAATTCTTTCCGGGCACGGTCCGCCACAAGGACGTGACGGGGGCATGTCCAAAAAGAAAGCCCCCGCGCTGCATGAGCGACGGGGGCGAGAAGACATATCTACTCGACCACCTCGGCTGGCGGGATATCCCATTAAGCTCGCGGGCGATGCCCGTTTGCACCGGCTGTCTCTGGCAGCGGATTCGTGCGTGAACCGAAAGTATTATGGCGGGGACCCCGGCGTCGGTCAACGGGAAACCGGGCTGCACACAATTCCACCATCCGGCCGCGCCGCCGAAGGCCAGGCGCAAGGTTTTCGCTCGGTCAGGTCCTGGGCTCGCACGAAGAGCACATTAAGTGCTCTTCGGCTCGTGCGGAATCTACGAAAACCTTGCGCCTGGCCTTCGGCGGCGCGGCCTGCGGTGACTTTGGGGCAGCCCGGTTTCCCGTTGGCCGGCGCCCCCACTCATAAGCCTTAAGTCGGTGGGCTGATATGTTGCGTCCCTGATGGCTACAAGGTTGAAAGGAAGGTGGACAGGCGGCGGAGGCCTTCGTCCAGGTCCTTATCGGAAACGCAATAGCTGAGGCGGACGTGGCCTTCGGTGCCGAAGCAGTCGCCCGGGACTAGGGCTACGTTTGCCTCTTCGATGGCTTTGATGCAGAAGTCTTCGCTGGTTAGGCCGAACTTTTTGATGCTCGGGAAAGTGTAGAAGGCTCCTGCGGGCTCTACTACGTCGAGGCCCATGGCGTTTAAGGCTGCGAGTACGCGTTCGCGGCGGGCTCGGTAGACTTTGAGCATGGGGGTTGGGTCGACGGTCAGGGCTCGGGCTGCGGCGTCCATTTCGAAGGAGACAGCACTCGATACTAAGTATTGGTGAGCCTTTGCGATCTCGGCGATGACGGGGGCTGCGGCTGCGAGCCAACCCAAGCGCCAGCCGGTCATGGCCCAGGGCTTGGAGAAGCTCTCGATGACCACCGTCTGGTCGCGCAGCTCCGGATGGCGCTGGGCAAAGCGCTCGTAGCCATCCACATAGACCAGACGGTTGTATACGTCGTCGCAGACTACGTAGATGCCCGCCTGCTCTGCCACGCGCGCCACGGCGTCGAGCGACGCCGTGTTGAGGATGCAGCCCGTAGGATTGTTGGGCGAGCAGATAACGATGGCCTTGGTCGCCGGGGTCACACAGGCGCGAAGCGCATCCTCGTCAATCTGAAATTGCGCAGGCTCCGTATCCAAAAAGACCGCTTTGGCGTGATTGGCTACGACGATGCTCTCGTACAGGCCAAAGGCCGGCGCGGGAATAATGACCTCGTCGCCGGGGTTGAGCATAGCCATGAATGTTGCCGACAGGGCCTCGGTCGCGCCGTCGGTCAGGATGACCTCGTCGGCCGAAAACATAAGGCCCGCGTCCCCCATGTAGGCAGATAACGCCTCGCGCAGGGCGGGGCGACCGTTATTGGGCGGATAGTGCGTGTCACCGCGGTCCAGTGCGGCGGTCACCTCGGCACTAATCACATCGGGCGTGGGAAAATCGGGCTCGCCAAGCGCAAGCGCGATGCATCCCGGGTGCTGAGCGGCGAGTGCGTTAATCCGACGGATGCCGGAGGGCTTGAGCGTGGCAAGCGAGGTATTCATGGGCAGACGCATGGCGTTCCTTTCGTAAGGGTTGCACTAGGATAGCGCGCCCAGCGCCACCAGACGGTGTAACCTAAACGGAAACGAGCCGGAAAGGAGATGGCATGGAGACGACCGCGCGCGGCGATGTACCAAAAACACTGCACACCATTGCGTATATCAGTATTCCCAAGAGCGCCGATCTTGATTTTTTGCTCTGGGACCTGCAGGATGCCATCGCCGCCTATGCTCAACTTTCCGGCACCGCACTCCCCCGCCCGGTCGACTTGAAGGCAAATGACGCCGGCAGCGTTGCCGATGGCATCGTGCTGGCCATTGAAGATGTGGCTGACGATGAGACGTTGACAGCTATCGAGCAGACGCTTGAGCGCTTTGGCGGTACGGGAACGCGCGTCTATGCCGCGATTCGAGCCGCACAAGAGGGCACTGAGCAGGCGCGTGGGGCCGCCGTTCGCCTGCACAAGGCATGTGAGCGCCATGACCAATTGTGGTGTGGCGGCGTTGCCATCTGCGCCGGCAGCGGCATTGCGGCGCTTCGTCGCTCCCCGCGCATGGGACTCTTGCGGCGACCGTTTTCGGAAGCGATGGATAAGCTTGTGGGTGCCGTGCGCATGGGCTGCTCAGTTGAGCACGCCCAGCTGCTCGGCGGCGGCGATGCCGGTAGCGTCAACGCCGACGGCATGGTGCGTGTCGAGCCCGCGCTGCCCGCGCCGATCTGGCACGCCATCATCAAACGCCTCGGCGCCCATGCTCAATCAAATATCTAAATTAGAGAGCAGCCCAGTCAACTGCCTCGCGCCAGCGCTCGACAAGGCGCTCAAGACGCCAAGCCGCATTGGCAGGACTTGTCGAGGGCAGGACGATGGCGGGCAGCCCGGTGCGTTCTTGTAGATAGCGCTTGTAGAGCCGGCCAGCCGTACCACCGTTGCATATCACCTGCTCAATGGGAGCTGCATCGGTAATGCGCTCGATATGTGCCGGCACAACGTTGCGAATGCTCGCGTCGCTCGAGCCCTTAATGTCGCAGCCCTCGATTGCATCCCACAGGGCCACGCCGCCGTTCAGCAGCATGGCCCGCTTGGCGGCAATGGAGGCATCGAGCGTCGCGGGCTCACCGCTTGCCAAAGGATCACCCTCGTTGGGCGGCACAGGCACACCGAGACACGCCGCCGTGACCCGCCAAAAGCGGTTCTGCGGATTGCCATAGTAGAAGGCATTGGCACGCGAGAGCACCGAGGGAAACGACCCCAGCATCAAAACGCGCGAGCGCTCGTCAAACACGGGTTCAAACCCATGCTCAATATGTTGATAGCCCTCGTCGGACGCAGCCATGGCCTAGGCCCTCAACAGATAGCGCACCTCGTAGGGCGCAAGCTCAAGGGAGCCAGCCAGCTCGACCGTGGGCACGCCATCGGCAAGCAGGTCGACAAAGGACCCGTTGAGCTCGCCGGCGCCAAAGGTGTAAGGCTCGCCCACGGCGTTCACCGCCACGAGCACCGTCGCGCCGTCACAGGCGCGCTCGAACAGCAGCTGCTTGTTCTGGATCACCACGTTGCGATAGGCACCGTAGTTGAGAGCACGGGCCGCCGCGTCGTCGGCCGAGCGAAGGTGCGCAAGCTGCGTGATGAACGCCGTCAGCTCGTTGGGCGCAGGCTCATCGAGCGCAGGTCGCAGCGCCCAGTCGCCATCGGGGCCGCCCTTTTCGCCGGCAATTCCCCACTCGCTGCCATAGTAGACACACGGAATGCCCGGCATGCCAAAGAGCATGCCATAGGCGGGACGCAGGCACGACTTGTCGGTGAGGATGCTCGCCAGGCGCGGCACGTCGTGGTTGTCGACAAACGACAGCAGGTGTTTGCCGCGGTAGATGCACCACGGATCGCCGCCAAACTGGCGATGCAGCGAATGGGCAATCTCGAACATGTTGACCGAGTTAAAGCTGGAGTACAGGCCCTTGTAGCACTCGTAGTTGGTGCAGGAGTCAAGCATCTCGTCGTTGACGATCTGGTTGTAGTCGCCGTGGAGCGTCTCGCCGATCAGCACAAAATCGGGCTTGAGCTCGCGGGTAAAGGTATGCAGACGACGCATGAAGTCGCGGTCGAGCATATAGGCAACGTCCAGGCGCAGGCCGTCGACGCCAAACACGTCAGCCCAACGGCGCACGGACTCGAGCAGGTAATCGACCACAGCGGGATTTTGCAGGTTGAGCTTCACAAGTTCAAAATGGCCTTCCCAACCCTCGTACCAAAAGCCGTCGCCATAGCAGGAGTCGCCGTCAAAGCTAATGTGGAACCAGTCCTTGTACGGCGAGTCCCACTTACGCTCCTGCACATCACGGAAGGCCCAGAAGCCGCGGCCGACGTGGTTGAAGACCGCATCGAGCACCACACGGATGCCATGGGCGTGCAGCGTCTCGCATACGGCGGCAAAATCGGCATCCCCGCCCAGGCGGCGGTCGACATGGCGCAGGCTGCGCGTATCATAGCCGTGGCTGTCGGATTCGAGCGGCGGGTTGATGAGCACAGCGCCAACGCCGAGTTCTTGCAGGTAGTCAGCCCATTGGGCGATCTTCATGATGGGTGCATCGGGGTCGGGCGCAGCGTTGGCAGCCTGGGCGAGTTCATCCTCGGCAACGGGAGCGGCGTTTTCGCGCGGAGCTCCGCAAAAGCCCAGCGGATAGATCTGATAGAACGTCGTCTCGTATGCCCACATAGCAACCTCCCGGTAAGCTCAACACAACGATATCCATTGTATGCCCGGCTTGTATCCTCTCCCCCAAAATAAGTTGCGGTGAAATAATTCCTGCTTGGGCCTTCAGAGGCCTTAAACAGGAGCTATTCCACCGCAGCTGATGAGGGGACGTGATTAGGCGACGGGCTTTGCGCGGCGTATGGCTGGGAACAGTACGGTGATGGCAAGGATGACGCCCACGACGGTAATCGCCCCGCCCGCAAAGCCAATCCAAGCGATACCGGGACCCGAAACCACGGCGCCGCCGATTGCGGTGCCCGTGCCGATACCGAGGTTAAACAGGCCCGAGAAGATCGACATGGCGACGGCCGACGAATCCGCCGGCGTGTACTTGATGAGCTCGGCCTGGAACGCAACGTTAAAGGCCGTGGAGCAGCAGCCCCATAGCGCGCAGACGGCAAGCACTGCTACGAGCGACGATGCGACCGGACCCACGAGCAGCAGAGCCACCGGCACGCCGGAGAGCGTGATAGCCAAGAACGGGAAGCGATGCCCATCGAACAGGCGGCCAAACAGCCAGCTTCCGAGCAGACCAGAGCAGCCAAACGCCGTCAGCGTCATGGTAATAGCGCTTGCGTCGACGTGCGCGACCTGCGCCAGGAACGGCTCGATATAGCTGTAACCCGCATAATAGCCGGTCGCCATAAAGACCGTGACCGCGTAGAGCGCAATCAGGAACGGGTTCTTGAGCAGCTCGGGCAGCTGTTTGACGGTAAAGCGCTCGCCCGCCGGCATGGCCGGGAACACCGCGGCCTGGTAGACAACCGCGACAGCCGAGAGGGCCCCGACCACGGCGAATGTCATGCGCCAGCCCACGGCCAGTCCGATGGCGCGGCCGATCGGCAGGCCAAAGATCTGCGCGATGGACGAGCCCGTGGCGATCATGCTAATGGCGAGCGCCCCGTGGCGACTGTCGACCAGGCGCGAGGCCATAATCGAGGCGACCGACCAGAACACGGCATGTGCGCAAGCGACCACCAGGCGCGCACAGACCAGGATGGGATATGTCGGTGCCACAGCGGACAGGAACTGACCCAGAGAAAACACGGCGAGCACGCCGAGCAGCATACGCTTGAACTCAAAGCGCGAGGCAAACACCATGAGTGGCAGCGACAGCAGCATGACGCCCCAAGCATAGACCGAGATCATGATGCCTGCCTGGGCCTCGGTGAGCGAGAACGACGCGGCGATATCAGTCAGAAGGCCGATGGGCATGAACTCCGACGTGTTGAACACGAACGCACAGCAGGCGAGCCCGATAAGCGGGAGCCACTGCTTGAGCGAGATGCCATCTTGTCTTGCCTGAGTCATGTAGGAACCCTCTCCGATTGTCTTGAGCGATGGGCGATTATATAGCAACGGCCCCGCATCCGTCAGCAACAGATGCGGGGCCGTAATCAACTCAATACACAGGGGTTGCGCCGTCAATAAATAGCTAAGCCAACCCCAACAATATGCCCGCCGAATGCACGACAAACGCCACGATCCAGGCGACCGTCACCTGAAACGCCAACACGGCAACGGCATAGCGCGCACCCAGCTCGCTCTTGACGGCACCGATGGCCGCCACGCAGGGCGGGTACAGCAGCGTAAAGACCAGGAACACGTAAGCGGTAAACGGCGAAAACATGGCTGACAGTGCCGCGGGCGAGGTCGCGCCCAAAAGCACCGTGAGGGTCGAGATGACACTCTCCTTGGCGATAAGGCCGGTGACGAGCGCCGTGGATGCTCGCCAATCGCCAAACCCAAGCGGCGCCAGCGCCGGCGCGATGATGCTGCCGAGACCCGCAAGCAGGCTTTGCGACTGATCGGCGACCACATTAAAGCGGATGTCGAACGTCTGAAGGAACCAAATGACCACCGTAGCGGCAAAGATAATGGTGAAGGCCTTGGTGATGAAGTCCTTGGCCTTATCCCATGCCAGCATCACCGTCGTCTTAACGCTCGGCAGGCGGTAATTGGGGAGCTCCATGATAAACGGCACCGGGTCGCCCTTAAATGCCGTGCGGTTGAGCACCAAAGCCGCTATGCATCCGACCGCAATGCCAATCAGATAGAGCGAGACCATGGCGGGAACTGTCGCCTGCGGGAAAAACGCCCCGCACAGCAGACCGTAGACCGGCAACTTGGCCGAACAGCTCATGAACGGCGTGAGCATGACCGTCATCTTGCGGTCGTGCTCGGATGGGAGCGTACGGGTCGACATGATAGCCGGCACGGTGCAGCCAAAACCGACGAGCATGGGCACAAAGCTGCGGCCCGACAGGCCAAAGCGACGCAATACCTTATCCATGACAAAGGCCACGCGCGCCATGTAGCCCGAGTCTTCCAGAATGGAGAGGAACAAGAAGAGCACGACGATGATCGGCAGGAAGGTCAGCACGCTGCCCACGCCCGTGAGAACACCGTCGACGGCCAGCGAGCGCACCACGTCGTTGGTGCCGAACGCCTTGAGACCCGCATCGGCCGAGGCGATGATGGCAGCGATGCCGTCCTCCATAAGTCCCTGCAACGCCGCGCCGATCACGCCAAACGTCAGCCAAAAGACGAGGCCCATGATCACCAGGAACGCCGGAATGGCTGTGTAACGACCTGTCAGGATGCGGTCAATCTTGACGGAGCGCACGTGCTCGCGGCTCTCGTGCGGCTTTACGACGCAGCGCCCGCACACGTCGCCGATAAAGCCGAAGCGCATGTCGGCCAGCGCAGATAGACGGTCGGTGCCGGCCTCGCCCTCCATCTGGGTAATGATGTGCTCGATGGCGTCAAGCTCGTTGCGATCCAGATGAAGTGCCTCGGTCACCAGCTCGTCGCCCTCAACCAGCTTGGTCGCCGCAAAACGCACGGGAATGTGCGCCGTCGCGGCATGGTCCTCGATAAGGTTGGCGATGCCGTGAATGCAGCGATGCAGCGCGCCGCCGTCTGGACCATCGGGCGCGCAGAAGTCCAGGCGACCGGGGCACTCGCGGAACCGCGCCACGTGCAAGGCATGATCCACCAACTCGCCGATGCCCTCGTTGCGGGCAGCGCTAATGGGGACAACAGGCACGCCCAACAGGCTCTCGAGCAGGTTGACGTCCACGGCGCCGCCGTTGGCCGTCACCTCGTCCATCATGTTGAGCGCGATGACCATGGGGCGGTCGAGCTCCATAAGCTGCAGCGTCAGGTACAGGTTACGCTCGATGTTGGTGGCGTCGATGATATCGATGATGGCGTCGGGGTTTTCATCCAAGATGAATTGGCGGCTGACGATCTCTTCGCCCGTGTACGGCGACAGCGAATAGATGCCGGGCAGGTCGGTAACGCCCGCCTCGGGATGGTTACGGATAGTACCGTCCTTGCGGTCGACCGTCACGCCGGGAAAGTTACCGACGTGCTGGTTGGAGCCCGTCAGCTGGTTGAACAACGTAGTCTTGCCGCAGTTTTGGTTGCCGGCAAGGGCGAAATGCAGCGGCGCACCCTCGGGCACGGCCGTTTTTGCCGCACGGGGCGAATACGTCCCCTCGCCAAGTGCCGGGTGCTCCGTCGTGCCGATTGCGGCGTTAGCGCGCGGACCCGTATCGGTGTCGTGAACACCCACGAGCTCGATGCGAGCGGCATCGTCCTTGCGCAGCGTCAACTCGTAGCCACGCAGGCGAATCTCGAGCGGGTCGCCCATGGGGGCGTACTTCATCATGGTGACTTCGGTGCCCGGCGTTAGGCCCATGTCCAAAATATGCTGTCGGAGTGCCTGATCGTCAGATGTCACCGATGCGACAACGGCGTCCTTTCCAATCTCGAGCGTATCGAGCTTCACGCGCTCATCCTTTCGTTAGACGCGGCTAACCGTTTACCGGGGCTAACCAACTCGTAACGACAAATGATAGCGCTCTGAACTATTTTATAAAGTCAAATACCGATGTTTACCTGCGCAAACTTTATGCCGTGCGCCCCGAAAGCTCTTTGCGCATACCGCTCAGCGAGATCGAAACGGAACCCGACCGCGCGGTAGCGATGAGTCGATCACCCTCGACCGACCCCGTGCATGTAAAGGGCACTTTGCCCATCAAGACGTGGGAGATAGTACCCGAGAGCTCAAAAAAATCGCCCTCAGCGCGGGCGCTCGAGAGAGCGATATTGAGACCCCTGACGTTTAGTACTGCCCTGAGCGCGCCGTTCGCCCCGTGTGAAAACGTCACCTCGCCGCGTTTACTCCCCACCGGCGTCTGGGCCGAAACCGCATACGTACCCTCAAGCATGGTTCCTCCTCTGAGCAGGCTTTTTGAAATGGGTAAATAGTCTACTTTTACATATGACGCTCCAGGAAGCGGAAGGCCAGGCGGATCCAGGGACGGACGGAAACCTGCTTGTCCTCGTTGTCGACCGCGGTGTTGGCGTTGCCGAGTGAAAGGCCGTGACCGCCCTGGTCAAAGACGTGCATCTCGCAAGCGACGCCCTCCTCGGCCATGCGCTGCGCAAAGGGATAGACCTGCGCGATCGGCGCCGTCTTGTCGTCGGACACGCCCCACACAAAGGTCGGCGGCATCTGACGCGAAACATGCGTGGTAGGGCAGATATCGGCCAAGTGCTCGTCGGTCGCCTCGCCGCCCGTCACCATCGACAGATAGTCGTTGAGCAAATCGCGCCCCGTCTTACCGCCCGTCTTGGGCACACGCAAGTCAATGCGCGGATCGCGCGTCTGCATGTCGCGCACATAGGCAAAGTCGAGCAGCGGATAGCCCAGCACCACGGCATCGGGACGGATGTCGTCCGGACGCGCCCCGGCAAGTGCCGCGAAGGGGCCGGTCTTCCACTGCGTTGCCAGCGAGGCACAGATCATGCCGCCCGCAGAAAAGCCCACGACGCACACGCGCTTGGGATCGACATGCCACTCGTCGGCATTCGCACGCACCGTGGCGACCATCTTGGCAAGATCTGCCTGGGGGTGCGGAAAGCTCACGTCACCCGTAGAACTCGTGACATAGTTGAGCACAAAGGCCTGGTAGCCGTGATCCAAAAACGCAAACGCCACGGGATCCCGCTCATGCGGAGCGATATGCGTAAACGCACCTCCGCCGCAGATAATCACGGCAGGACGGCGGCCATTCGGTTTATCGGGCAGCGGCTCGGCACCCAAATACGTAAACGTCGCCGGATATTCCTCGGTCGGCTCCTCGCCCCACAGCGCATGGTTCTCGACAATCATATGTGCTCCCTTCGCGCGATTCGTGCGCACTCATTTTCGCCTTCAAGCGTACCCCAGTTGGACCCACGGTGCAGAAACGCTCCCGCAATAAGATTCCCATCAACTGATATATCACATAATCCCAGCTCAGGACCATCGTTGAGCAGCGTAGAATAGGGGCGTTGACCAAGCCGCGAAACACATATGAAACGTTTCCGGCAAACCAAACGCGCGATATGCGCCTATTTAAGTTGGAGGCAACTATGGGTCTGCTCGATTCGCTTAAGTCCACCTTCACCTCGACCGGCGAGGCGTCCATTCCGCCCGCAGCAAGCTTCGCCACCCGCGAAGGCGTCATCTACGCCCCCGTCAACGGCGTGCTCGTCAACCTGGACGAAGTTCCCGACGAGACAATCGCCTCGGGCATGCTTGGCCAGGGCTATGGCATCGAGCCCATTACCGGCACCATCTATGCGCCCGCCAACGGCCGCATCGGCGCCACCACCGTCACCAACCACTCCATCGGCATGATCACCGAGGACGGTCTTCGCGTGTTCATCCATGTCGGCCTGGGCACCGTGGAAATGAATGGCAAGGGTTTTGCCCGCTTTGTCGAGATGGGCGATGTGGTCAAGGCGGGCCAGCCGCTCATCAGCTTCGACCGCGACGCCATTAAGGCCGCTGGTCACGAGGATATCGTGACCGTCATCGTCTCCGAGCTCGATCGCCTTAAGAGCATCGACCATGTCGGCGAGTCCGGAACGCTTATCGGCGGCAACCCGCTTGTCAAGCTGGGCGACCCGCTGCTGGTGGCCAAGACCAAGTAGCCAGGTCCCGCGCTACACAGCCAAAAGACACCACGAAAAGCGCCCGCGACCATTTGGCCGTGGGCGCTTTTCGTTTGAAAACCATCCCGTCAATGCCTTGTCTGTATAGCCCAAATGAGCCGAGCTGCTAGAATATCGAACTGTATGGATAACTATCATTCAACCGTTATGGGAGGATACGTGAACCGCACCAAAATCGCGCAGCTCTATACGCACGCCGAGTCGCTCGGTGGCCAGACCGTCACCGTCGCCGGCTGGGTCAAGTCCGTCCGCGACATGAAAAACTTTGGCTTTGTTACGCTCAACGACGGCAGTTGCTTCCGCGACCTGCAGGTCGTCATGAACCGCGAGGCGCTCGACAACTACGACGAGATCGCCCATCAGAACGTCTCGGCCGCACTCATTTGCACCGGCACCGTCAAGCTGACGCCCGATGCGCCCCAGCCTTTCGAGCTTTCTGCCACTTCCATCGAGGTCGAGGGCGTCAGCGCCCCGGATTACCCGCTGCAGAAGAAGCGCGCGACCGTCGAGTTCCTGCGCACCCAGCAGCACCTGCGCCCGCGCACCAACCTGTTCCGCGCCGTGTTCCGCATCCGCTCTGTCGCGGCTGCAGCCATCCACCGCTTCTTCCAGGAGCAGGGCTTTGTCTACGTCAACACCCCCATCATCACCACGAGTGACTGCGAGGGCGCCGGCGAGATGTTCCGCGTGACCACGCTCGACCCCAAAAACCCGCCCCTCACCGAGTCCGGCGAGGTCGACTGGAGCCAGGACTTCTTTGGCAAGCATGCGAGCCTCACCGTGTCCGGCCAGCTCAATGCCGAGAACTTTGCCATGGCCTTTGGCGACGTGTATACCTTTGGCCCCACCTTCCGCGCCGAAAACTCCAACACCACGCGCCACGCCGCCGAGTTTTGGATGATCGAGCCCGAGATGGCCTTTGCCGATCTGAACGACTACATGGATAACGCCGAGGCCATGCTCAAGTACGTCCTCAAGGACGTTATGGCCACCTGCCCCGACGAGCTCAACATGCTCAACAAGTTTGTGGACAAGGGCCTGCTCGAGCGCCTGGACCACGTGGCAAACTCAGACTTTGCCCGCGTTACCTACACCGAGGCCGTCGAGATCCTGGAGCAGGCCGTCGCCGCCGGTCACAAGTTTGACTATCCCGTGAGCTGGGGCATCGACCTGCAGACCGAGCATGAGCGCTTCCTGACCGAGGAGCACTTTAAGCGCCCGACCTTCGTAACCGACTACCCGGCCGAGATCAAGGCCTTCTATATGCGCATGAACGACGACGGCAAGACCGTCGCCGCCGCCGACTGCTTGGTGCCGGGCATCGGCGAGATCATCGGTGGCTCCCAGCGCGAGGAGCGCCTGGACCTGCTCGAGGCCCGCATCAAGGACCTGGGCATGAATCCCGAGCAGTACAAGTACTATCTGGACCTGCGCCGCTATGGTTCCTGCAAGCACGCCGGCTACGGCTTGGGCTTCGAGCGCCTGGTCATGTACCTGACCGGCGTGGGCAACATCCGCGACGTCCTGCCGCACCCGCGCACCGTGGGCAACGCCGACTTCTAATCGTCGGACGCTAGCTCGCGTCGCCACACGCCAACGCTCATCGCACAAGCGTCTCTCGACATCGGTCGAGAGACGCTTTTTTCAACGGTATCCGTCAAGCTTTTGGCAAGGTTTTGGTCAGTTAGGCAGGGTTGTTGAAAACTCGACCCGCCGTTTGCCGACGACTACCGACCGCCCAGAGCGCCCTGCGCCCCTGGGAAAACCCCGCGTCCTAGGCTCCATACCGTCGCCACCCAAAACGGAAAGGACGTGGGCACCATGACCGAAGCCGCTGTTGAAACCTACGAGACCACGACGAGGGGCGCCGCCTCGATGGCAGCCTATCGCGCCGTTCGTATCTTGCAACTATTAAGCGAAAACACTGGCGAGGACAAGGCCATGCTTTCCGATGAGTTGATCCGGCGCCTCGCCCATCCCGACGACCCCGCCTGCATGCCCATCTCGGCGGCGCGGCGCAGCATCTACACCGCCATCTCCGCACTTCGCCATGCCGGATATGAAATTGAATACAAACGCGGCGTGGGGTATCGGCTCTTGACCCGTCCGCTCACCGACGAAGAGATCATCCGGCTCCACGGCATGGTCATGCGCAACCGTTCTACGCCCATCGCCATCCGAAAAAGCATGGCGCAGCACTTAGTCGCCATGGCGAGTGCCGACGTTCGCGGCTACCTCGATGCACCCGAGCCCGCTCCAAGCGCGGGCAGCAAATCCACCAAGGCCCCGCGCACGCCCGTCAAGCGCATCGACACCTGCGAGCTCATCGAGCAGGCCATCGACCACGGAACCACGGTGAGTTTTGATATTTCGAGCGTCACGGCACGCGGAGAGGTCGAAGTGGCACGGATGACACTCCGGCCCTTTGCCATCAAGCAACGAGACGGCATCTCGTATTTGCTGGGAACGGTCTATGACACCCGAGGCGCCGATGACACGCTGCGTACCGTAGAGATTGGCCGCATGAGAAACGTCACCACGCGTCTCCTCGACGGCAAGAAGCTCTTCGCCGCCCTGGACGAGGACGACACCTCGTCAGCCGCATAGGACCCTTCGCCGCCCATTCGACTACCCGTACCGCCCATCCGATTCTGTATTAAAAAACCCGCCAGGTTATTGTAAAAATGGACATCCGCGCTACTATAGTTCCACTTGTACTTTGTTTGAGTGCAGTGTTTCCAGCCATTTCTATACTGGGGGTAACGATATGAAGGACATCACCATCAGCCGCAGGAGCCTTCTGGTCTCCGCCGGTCTGCTCGCACTGGCCCCGCTTGCCGGATGCGGCGGCAACTCTGGTTCCGGCTCCGCAGCCGCCGGTTCCGACTACACCATCGGCGTTCTACAGCTCACCGAGCACTCCGCACTCGACGCCGCCAATGACGGCTTTGTCAAGGCCATCAAGAAGAGCGGCCTTAAGGTCAAGATCGATCAGAAGAACGCCCAGAACGACCAGTCCACGTGTAAGTCCATCGCCGACAAGTTTGTGGGCGACAACGTCGACCTGATCTACGCCATCGCCACGCCTGCCGCGCAGGCCGCCGCCGGCGCCACGGCCGATATCCCCATCGTGGGCTGCGCCATCACCGACTACGCCGCCTCCGGCCTGGTCCAGGACAACGACAAGCCCGGCACCAACGTCACCGGTGCCTCCGACCTCACCCCGGTCGCCGAGCAGCTCGAGATGATGCAGAAGGTCCTGCCCGACGTAAAGAAGGTCGGTCTGCTCTACTGCACCGCCGAGTCCAACTCCGACGTCCAAATCAAGGCCGCCAAGAAGGAACTCGGCAAGCTGGGCCTGGAGTACACCGACTTCACCGTCTCGAGCTCCAACGAGATCCAGTCCGTCGTCGAGTCCGCCGTGGGCAAGGTCGACGCGCTCTACTCCCCCACCGACAACACCATCGCCGCGGGCGCTTCGCAGGTGGGCCAGATCTGCAAGGAAAACAAGCTTCCCTACGTGACTGGCGAGGAGGGCATGTGCATGGCCGGTGGCCTGTTCACCCTCTCCATCAACTACGAGGATCTGGGCTACGCCGCGGGCGAGATGGCCGTCAAGATCCTGAAGGGCGAGGCCAAGGCCGAGGATATGCCGATCAAGCACCTCTCGAGCAAGGACCTGGTCGTCGTCAAGAATGACGAGATGGCCGAGGCACTGGGCATCGACCTTTCCGCTCTGGACGAGTAGCGCCCATGTGCGGCAACGCGGTTAGGGCCCGTGCTTGCGCCATAGCTGCGTTATTCAATATCTGAGCCATTGGGGCGAACGCTAAAGGCCGGCGTTCGCCCTGCTTGTTTCAGGTAAAACAAAACGTCTGTCCGCCGCTCTTTTATGCATTGGTACCGCTATTATGGAAAATCACGTGTCCACCCTATCCTAGGAGGTATGAAGCATGCTCATTGCATTGCAGGGCGCCGTTTCGCAGGGCGTCCTCTGGGGCATTATGGTGCTTGGCGTGTTTATCACGTTCCGCCTGCTCGACATCCCCGATATGACCTGCGACGGCAGCTTTGCCCTCGGCGGCTGTGTCTGCGCCGTGCTCATCGTCAACAATAACGTCGACCCCTTACTCGCCGTGCTGGCCGGCATGTGCGCCGGCGCCATCGCGGGCGCCGTCACGGGCATCTTGACCACCGTCTTTGAGATTCCCGCAATCCTCGCCGGAATCCTTACGCAGATCAGTCTGTGGTCCATCAACCTGCGCATCATGGGCAAGTCCAACACGCCCATCCTCGCCAAGGGCACCATCTTCTCGTCCGTCAGCAACATGACCGGCCTGCCGCAGTCCACCGTTGCCATTATCTTGGGCATCTTGCTCGCCGTGGCTATCGTTGCCATCCTGTATTGGTTCTTTGGCACCGAGATCGGCTCGGCACTGCGCGCTACCGGCAACAACGAGTACATGATCCGCGCCCTGGGCGTCAACACCAACTCCACCAAGATGATCGCCCTCGTGCTCTCCAACGCCCTCATCGGCCTCTCTGGCGCGCTTATCTGCCAGAGCCAAAAGTATGCCGACATTGGCATGGGTACCGGCGCCATCGTTATCGGTCTTGCCGCTATTGTTATCGGCGAGGTGCTCGGCCGCCTGCTGCCCGGCGGTCTCACGCAGTTTAGCGTCCGTCTTGCCTCCGCCGTCTTTGGCTCCGTGGTGTACTTCCTCATCCGCGCCATCGTGCTGCAGTTGGGCATGGACGCCAACGACATGAAGCTGCTCTCCGCAGTGATCGTCGCCGTGGCCCTGTGCGTGCCCGTGGTTTGGGAGCGTTATAAGCTCCGCAGCTCCTACACGAAGGGGGATGAGGCAGATGCTTAAGCTCTCGCACGTCAAGAAGACCTTTAACAAGGGCACCGTCACCGAGAAGCGCGCGCTTACCGGCGTCGACCTTACCCTCAATGATGGCGACTTTGTAACCGTGATCGGCGGCAACGGCGCCGGCAAGTCCACGCTGCTCAATATGATCGCCGGCGTGTATCCGCTCGATTCGGGTGTCATTGAGCTCGACGGCACCGACATCTCGCGCCTGAGCGAGTCGCAGCGCGCAAAGTACCTGGGCCGCGTGTTCCAGGACCCCATGCGCGGCACCGCAGCCGACATGCAGATCGCCGAGAACCTGGCCCTCGCCAAGCGCCGTGGCCAACGTCGCGGTCTTTCGTGGGGCGTCACCAAGGCCGAGAAGGACGAGTACGTTGAGTCGCTCAAGCGCCTGGACCTTGGTCTGGACACGCGCCTCAACGCCAAGGTCGGCCTGCTCTCGGGCGGGCAGCGCCAGGCACTCACCCTGCTCATGGCCACGCTCACCAAGCCGCGCCTGCTGCTGCTCGACGAGCACACCGCGGCCCTCGACCCCAAGACGGCCTCTAAGGTGCTCAATCTGACCGAGGAGATTGTCGACGAAAACCATCTGACCACGCTCATGGTTACGCACAACATGAATGACGCTATCCGTCTGGGCAACCGTCTGATCATGATGCACGAGGGCCATGTGATCTACGACGTGGCCGGCGACGAGAAGAAGTCGCTCACCGTAGCCGACCTGCTACAGAAGTTCGAGGAGGTCTCGGGCGGCGAGCTCGCCAACGACCGCATGCTGCTGAGCTAAACCTACCAAAAAGGGACAGGTTTATTTTGGCAGGTTTTATCTGCGCAAACGTCAAAACCGCCGCAAAGGGACAGACGCCCTTGCGGCGGTTTTCGCATATTATGTCGATAATCCGATATTCAACCAGACTTTCTGGCTAAGGACTAAGGAAACTGCCATGAAAAGACTCCCCCGCCTTGCGTTAGCCGCCGCGTTGTTTGCCGGCTCGCTCGCAGGCATCCCAAGCCTCGCTTTCGCGGGGAACCTGCCCGCCGCTATTGACGGCTCCGTGGCCGTCATGCACACCAACGATATCCACGGCAGCTACAAGTACAGCTACAACGCAAGCAAGGGCACCGGCACTGTGGGCTTTGACGGACTGGCGGTTCTCTATAGCGCCCAAAGCAGCGCCCCCGATCTTTTGCTCGATGCGGGCGATACCTTCCACGGGCAGTCCTTTGCCACCATGAGCGAGGGCAAGAGCATCGCCGAGCTCATGGACACCTTCTATGCAGACGGCTACGACGCGACCACGCCGGGCAACCACGACTGGAGCTACGGCGCGGACAAGCTCCGCACCATGACCGGCTACAGCCCCACCGGCACGCCCTTCGCCATGCTCTGCGCGAACGCGAAGTCTACGAGCGGCGTATGGAGCTCGAGTATCACCAAGACGCTCGATCGCACCTGGGAGGATAGCGAAGATCACTCCACATTCGACTACAAAATCAAGGTCGGCGTCGTGGGTGCCATGGATGAGTCGCTGGAATCCTCGCTGCGCGCGGACCTGGTCGCGGGTACGTCGTTCTCGAGTGCCGCGAACGCCATCAATGCCGAGGCCAAGCGACTGCGCGAGACGGAGGGCTGCAACGTTGTCGTCTGTATCGCGCACACGCTCAACGCCAAGACCTTTGCTGCAAAGCTCGTTGGGGTCGATGCACTGGTCGCGGGCCACGAGCACATCAACTTAGACGAAAACGTGACGGGGGCTGACGGCAAGTCGGTCCGCGTCGTCGAGGCGGGCAGCGCCTTTGCCGAGGTGGGGCTGCTTTCCATTCCGTACAAGTACGACACGAATGGCACCGAGACGACCGACGATGACACGGTCACGGTCCCTGCAGACGGCAGTGACGAGAAGCTCTACACCGCCAAGAACGTCAACGACCTTTTGGCAGACCCCGACAAGGGCTCCGACTACCAAAGCCGCCTTGAAGCCGTCCGCAACAAGATCAAGCCGCTCGACGAGGCCTTTGAAAACGAATCGAACAAGGTGCTCGGCACATCCACCACCAACTATTTCTACGGCGAGGACGCCGCAGGCACGCATGGTTGGGAAATGGTGCGCACCACCGATTTCCGCCCCAGCAAGGAGGGCGACACCACCAAGGCCCAGACCATCGGCCATGTGATCTGCGGCTCCTATCTTGACCTGACGGGCGCAGACCTTGCCATCGAGAACGCGGGTGGCATCCGCGGCGGCATCGCTGCAGGCGATGTGACCGCAGGCAACGTCATCGCCATCTCGCCCTACGGCAACACCGTGGAGACCTGGACCATGACCGGTGCGGACTTCCTCGCAGCGCTCGAGCATTCGCTGCAGATCAGCGACGAGTGCAATCACAGTTATGAGCTTCAGCAAGCCTACGTTGCAGCCGGCCATACCGAGCAGGAAGCGCAAGACAAGTACAAGTGGCGCGATGACTCTGGCAGCGTTCTCTCCTTTGGCGGCATCAACGTGACGATTGATTGGACGCAGCCCGAAGGCAAGCGCATTGTGAGTGCCACACTCGCCAAGGACGGCAGCACGCTCGATCCCACCAAGACCTATACCGTCGCCACCAACAACTACATCATTACCAACACGACCGACTTCCCCACCTTCGCACACGCCACCAAGCGCACCGAGTGGGGCACGTGTGAGGCGGCGCTGAGGGCGCTGATTGGGCAAAACGGCTGGGAGAGCAAGATGGCCGGACTCGCCGGCACCATCAGCTTCGGCTCCGCAGCCGTGGACCCCACGCCCACACCGGCCCCGACGCCTAAGCCCTCGCCTAAGACGGACACGACGACCACGAAGGTCATCACCAAGAAGACGACCGGCAAGCTCGCCGCAACGGGAGACCGCACGCTAGCCGTGATTGGCGCATGCCTCATCGGCGGCATCGTCATCATCATTCTCGGCATTATCTGGAAGCGTCGACGCTAAGCTACACCGCCGGGCCTTGCAGCCCCGCCGCATAAACCTTATATCGAGCACAGAAGCCCGTCCGAATTTGATCGGACGGGCTTCTTGGTGGGTATCATGGTTGGATGATCATGAGGAGGTTTCCCTACATGGAATTGTTTGAGCCAATTCTTCATTTCTTTGCACAACGATGGGTCCACAACATCATCTGGACCGGTATCTTGGCCATCGGCACCGCCGTTGCCGCCAAAATCGCGTCCAAGACCCTGCACCACCTGCTTAACCGCGATGATAACCCGCTCCCAGCATCGAGCATCTTCATCAACATCACACGCGCCGTCATCTGGATGATCGGCGGCAGCTTTATCCTCGACAACTGTTTTGGCATTAATGCAAACGCCCTCGTCGCCGCTCTTGGCGTCGGCGGCATCGCCATCTCGCTCGGCTTTCAGGACACGCTGTCGAACCTTATCGGCGGTATGCAGGTGACCTTCATGGGCATCATCAAGCCCGGCGACAATATCGAGGTCGGCGGCGTGTCGGGCGTGGTCCAAGACATCACCTGGCGCCACACGACCATCGAGGATGCCTGCGGGCAGACCATCATTGTGCCCAACTCCAACATCTCCAAGAACACGCTCGTGCATCTGATGCCCTTTGGGCGCGTGGCCGTGCCCGTTGCCGTAAAGGACACGTCTAAGTGGGCCTCGCTGGACGCGCTGGCAGATGAGCTTACCGACGCCACCAAGGCCGCGGTGCTTCCCATCTCTGGCTTTGACAAGGAGCCGTACGTGCTCTTTAGCGAGATCGGCGACTTTGGCGTCAAGGGCAAAATCATCTTTATCGTCAGCGACGATAGCACCACCTTCACGGCAACCGACGCCTGCATTCGTGCCATCGCCCCCATCATCGCCTAAACTACCACAAAGGGGACAGGCACCTTTGTGGTAGTTTCGCATCGTGGTACCATGGTTCATATCGTTGTTTAAACGACTAAGGGAGTAGACACCATGGAAGAGGCCTATCGTCAAGCACGCAAGCGCGGCGAGCAGGGACGCCGTCGCGCCATCAGCCAAAGCGAGCACCCGTACCTTACGGACCTCGACAGCTTGGTTGCCCAGCTCCCCTTAGGTCAGCGAGAGAGCGTCGGCCTGCGGGATATTCCGCTCGAAATGGTCGTCGGCACGGTTACCAAGGGCCGTCAGTCTGCCTTTTCGTGCAACTTTATGCCCCTGTTGCCATTTAGCACCGAGTTCGCCCGCAAGTGGTCCAACCTCTACGACATCCAGGTGACCGAGGGCTATCGCGACCCCATCATCGTCACCGAGTTCATGCATCGGTTTTACGTCCAAGAGGGCAACAAGCGCGTCAGCGTCCTCAAATTCCTGGACGCCCCGACGGTTTCGGCCAAGATTACCCGTCTCTACCCCGGCACATGGGATTCCGTCGAAAGCCGCCTATACGGTGAGTTCTGCGCGTTTTGGCGCGTCTGCCCCCTATACGAGATCGAGTTCTCGCGTGAGGGCAGCTACGAGACACTCGCCAAGATGCTCGGTCAGAACCTTATCGAAAAATGGCCGCAGAAAAAGGTCGACTACCTGCGCCACACCTTCCTACTCTTTAAGCGCGCCTACCTGCGCGCGGGCGGCGACCACCTGGACATTACGCCCGCCGACGCCATGCTCGTCTACCTCAATGTGTACAACCAGGACCGCCTGCTGGATACGCCGACGGATATCGTCGTAAACCGCCTGTGCAAAATTTGGCGCGAGCTGGTCATTGCCGGCAAAAATGACGAGGACAAGGTCGATCTTGTCGAAGCGCCGAGTGTCGATGAGGAAGAGTCGCCCGCCAAGTCCACCTCCGGTGTGCTCAACTTCTTTATGGGCAAGACCGTCTATTCGGCGGCCAATCCCCTGCGCATCGCCTTTATCCATGAATTCCCTTGTGCAACGTCGAGCTGGGACAGCCTACACGACCAAGGGCGTCAGTATCTCGACGAGCACTTTGGCGGTATCGTGCGCACCGAGGCGTTCGAGGACTGCCACGATCCGGACGTGTTCTACGCCGCCGTGGAAACGGCTGTCAAACATGGAGACAACGTCATCTTCTCGACCTCGCACCGCCTGATGGAATACACGCTCAGGGCAGCCGTTGAGTATCCCCAGGTTCGGTTCCTTAACTGTTCTATCGGCCTTCCCCACCAAAGCGTCCGTTCGTACTTTGGCAAGATGTACGAGGCCAAGTTCCTCCTGGGCGCCCTTGCGGCTAGCATGGCGGACAACCATCGCATTGGCTACCACGCGTCGGTCTTTGCGTCGGGCGCGCTTAGCGAGATCAACGCCTTTGCCATCGGCGCCTCGCTGCTCGACCCTCGCGCGCAGGTAATCCTCACCTGGGGCGATGTACCCGCCGGCGGTCTTGCCGAGGCCATGTGCCGCGAAGGCGTGAGTGTTATGACCGGTGTCGACATGTCCAAGTCGCTGGAGGACCCCACGGCCTACGGACTCCACCGCCTGGTCGATGGCAAGGTCGTCGGCATCGCCATGCCGGTATGGAACTGGGGCCGTTACTACGAGCTTATCGTGCGAAGCCTGCTGCATGGCACCTGGGATGAGACCAGTGACAACAGCCAGGTTCGCGCCGTCAACTACTGGTATGGTATGAGCTCGGGCGTTATCGACATTCGCTACGCTCCGGGCCTGCCCTATCAGACGCGCAAGCTTGTTCAGCTACTGCGCAATGGCATCGTCGAGGGCTCCATCAATCCATTTGGCGGCGAGCTCCATAGCCAAGACGGCGTGGTGCAGATCGAGGGCTTTCCCCCACTGCCGAGCACGCAAATCGTCGAGATGGACTGGCTGGCCGACAACGTGGTGGGCACCATTCCGCAACTCGACGATGAGCCGAAGGTCCGCGCCCTATGAAAATCCTTGCCATAGCCGATACCGAAGAGCGATGCCTGTGGGAGTGCTTTCGCAAGGAGCGCTTTGAGGACGTTGACCTGATTCTATCCGCAGGCGACCTGGATCCGGACTATCTTGAGTTTTTGGTCACTGTCATCAACAAACCGCTTGTGTACGTTCGTGGCAACCACGACGACCGCTACGCGCGCCATGCACCGGGCGGGTGCATTTGTGTTGAGGACAGCGTATATGTGTACCGAGGTATTCGCATTGCGGGTCTGGGCGGTTCCATGCGCTACCGCGACGGCGCGAACATGTATACCGAGCGCGAGATGGCAAAACGCATGCGCAAGCTATCGCGAAAAATCGCACTGGTAGACGGATGCGATATTCTACTTACCCATGCACCCGTCGCAGGCATGGGCGACCTGGACGACCTGCCGCATCGAGGATTCGAGTGCTTTAATGCGGCTCTTGAGTCTTGGGGTCCCGACTATATGATTCACGGGCATGTGCACCAAAGCTACGGCCCCAACTTTCAACGCGAGCGCCAACACCCATGCGGAACGAAGATTGTCAACGCCTGCGGCTATACCAAGATCGAAATTGACGAGGCGCGCTACCCCACGCGCGGTTGGAAGGCCGCTTGGCTCAACTCGCAAACCATGCGCCGCGAGCTCAAACGCCACGAAGCAATCGAGTCTTCAACCGCCAGAACCCCCTGGTAACTGCCAACAACCACCACGAAGGGGATAGGCACCTTTATGGTGGTTTTGCTGACTCGTCCGACCTGTCCATCACGGTGCTTGTGTAATTAACGAGAACACTCATTGTTTTGTAAGGACGGCGCTCACGTGCCGTCTTTTTTTGTCAACTTATGCAGTCTCGACCGTGTTGTATGTAGAGGGACCTCGCGAGACGCCTTCCCTATATCCACCACGACCAATTGGAGGTGACACTATGCCTGCACGCCGTAACCGCAATAGCACGCTCCGATGCGATGCCGATCAGATCGAGCGGGAAGCAAAGCGCTTGGTCGACACGTATTCCGACCTCATCCTTCGATTGTGCTATTCGGCCCTTGGATCCGCTGACGACGCTCAAGACATCTGCCAGGACACGCTGATCAAGATTCTCCAACGCACTCAACCGTTCGACTCGCTCGAACACGAACGTGCTTGGGTGATCCGAGTCGCACTGAACGCATGTCGCGATATCGGCCGTACGCACGCGAATCACCCGGTTGTCGACCTCGATTCGCTCCCCGATTTCTGCGCACCCGTAACACATACCGAGCAAGATTTCGCGCAACGCGACTGCGCCATTCTTTCCGCTGTCACGGCCCTGCCTCAAGCACAGCGCATCGCCATCTTTTTGCACTACTACGCAGGCATGAGCATCAGGGAAATCGCAGACGCCGTTCACGCGACGCCAGCTGCAACCGCCCAGCACCTTAGCCGCGGACGTGCGTCACTTCGGCTTTCCTTGAAAGGAGACCACAATGACTACGAATTCGAATGACTATCGCCACGCCCTGGAGCACATTTCGTTTACCGATAATGCGAAGCAGCACATGGCAAACTCGATTGCTCAGTCCGTCGCCTCGAGCGATGCGGCGACCGCTCAAAGCAACTTTAATGGCACGCGACGCAAGCCGCGCATCGCCCGCCATCCCGTAAGAACAGTCGCTCGCATTGCCGCTGTAACGGCAGTCCTCGCTATCGTCATTGGAGGCGCTGGCACGGCTATGGCAACAGGCGTCCTGCCGCTTCCTTCTGACATGCTTTCCGACATCTTTGACGGACCTGCTTCTCAAACCGAGATCATCGACCGTATTGGCCGGCCCGTCGGTGCTAGCTGCTCCAACAACGGAGTCACCGTGACCGCCGACGCCATCATGGGCGACAAGGATATGGTTACCATCGCCTATACGCTTACGTTCGACGATCCCGCTGCCCTGAAAAAGCTTTCCGAGCCGGGCGAGAACGGAACTATCGCCGGAAGTGTCGATGGAAACGTATACGTTGATGGCGAGCATGGCGGCCAAGGCCAATCATGGCTCATTGACAAGAACCCCAATGACTCCAGCATTCAATACTTTGCACAGTTCAGCGTTGAATCACCCGGCCTTATGGGCAGGACCGTCCGCACGCATATCAACTCTCTCGTTGTGCCACGTGCTGGCAAAGAGCTTCCCGAGTATAAGAAAATACTTACGGGCCCATGGGATCTTAAGTTCCAGCTGAATTACGAAGATACATCCGTTACGATTCCCGCGCCCAAATCGGTCAACTTTAACGGCACCAAGGCGACGATTCAAGAGGCCACCGTATCCTGCGTTGGCGTTTCAGTCCGCTACAACATAGATCGTTCCATCGAACACGACAACAACAGCGGCAAGATGTCTCAAAACATGGAGGAGTCTATGGATGCCGTTGGCAACATACCCCTCATCGTGACGTTCAAAGACGGTCATGTTGAGGACGCAACCAGCCACAGCGGCTATTTCGCAAATAAACTGGATAACGGCACCACTGATGTCCACAAGACCTGGCCGTTCTCGCAAGTTTGTGACACAGACAAGATTGCAAGCGTACAAATTGGCGATACGGTCATTCCCATGAATTCGTAACGCTACGCGGCTCGTATATGCACCCGGTTCCGCACTTCGCGTCTAAAGATGCGCTGTCATCGAGCAGCGTGAGCGCAAGGCCGCCCGTATGGTCGGCTGGGAACACCTCGTTGCGCTAAAAACCACCACGAAGGGGACCGGCACCTTTGTGGTGGTTTTGCTGACTCGTCCGACCTGTCCCAACGGTTTGTCTCAATCTGTAACAGGTAGGGCCCAAATAATCGGTTAGCTGTTACAGATCGAGACAGACCACGGATGCTCAGCCGAAAATCTCAATCTGTAACAGGTAGGAACGATTTTGCCCCTTAGATGTTACAGATTGAGATATTTGACAGCTTGAATCGGCATCGCCTACAGCGCGGCGACGACCTTGTCGCCCATCGTCGTGGTGCCGAGGATCTTATCTGCCGGGGTGTTGACATCGGCGATGTCACGGGTGCGCCAGCCCTCGTCGAGCACGCGCGCCACGGCGCTCTCGATCCACGCGGCTTGCTCGCCCATGTCGAGCGCGTAGGTCAGCAGCATCGCCACCGACAAGATTTGAGCCAGCGGATTGGCCACGCCGAGCCCCGCGATGTCAGGAGCGCTGCCAGCGCTCGGCCCAAACAGCGATACGCCATCATCCAGCGAGGCAGAGGCAAGCATACCGAGCGATCCGGTAATCTGAGCCGCCTCATCGGACAGGATGTCGCCGAACATGTTCTCCGTCACCACGACGTCAAAGTCTGCCGGTCGACTGATGAGCTGCATGGCGGCGTTGTCGACGAGCAGGTCCTCAAGCTCCACGTCGGAGTACTCCTCGTCTTGCACGCGATGCACGATCTCGCGCCACATGCGGCTCGTCTCCAGCACGTTGCGCTTATCAACGCTCGTCACCTTGCCGCGACGTTTGCGCGCCGCCTCAAATGCCTGGCGCGCAATGCGCTCAATCTCGTACTCGCGATACTCCATCACGTCGACCGCACGCTGACCGGCCGCACCCGCAGCGCCCGCGCAGGTCACGGATGCGGGCGCCAAAGTCCCACGGCATGTTGTAGCCCATCGTATCGGGGATGTTCACGACCGTGGCACCGGCCTTTACGGCCGCCTCGATAATGCGCACCAGAAACTCCTGATCGGAGCGGCCGGCATCCTCGGCATAAAACTCAACATCGTCAACGAACTTGCGAGCATGTTTGACGGCATGGATCGCTCACTCAATTGCCCTTTCCTCAGTCATATGGAGCTTGTCGCGCAGGTGACTGGTGCTCACACCCAGCCCTGTATGGATACGGGGCCTCTGGGCCGTTTTGAGCGCCTCTGCAGCCACTTCGATATCCCTGTCGACAGCGCGCGTCAGGCCGCATACCGTGCATCGGTCGCCCGCAATCTTGCCAATCTCCTGTACGGAGCGGAAGTCACCAGGACTCGAGATGGGAAAGCCCGCCTCGATAACGTCCACGTTCATGCGCACCAGCTGGCGGGCGATGAAGAGCTTTTCCTCGGTATTCATGCTGGCGCCCGGCGACTGCTCACCGTCGCACAGGGTGGCGTCAAAGATTGTGATTTTGCGGCTTATATGTTCCTCCTGATTGACCGTTTTATGACAGATGGCTTTCAGGAGAGAGAGAAGGCCTAGAGATAGAAAAATACCCGTGTCGCTCATCACGCCTGAAAGCGGCAGACGATAGCGCACCCGGGTACAACAAATCGTTATAGCGAGATTACAACCCTAGCGCGCTATCCAATCTAGTAGCGCTAGGCCTAGGAGCTGTTGCGTGTTCTTAAACATGTTGGGCTCCCTTCGGCCTCGGGTAGTACTACATCGCGCTAAAGTACAACACAAGTAAAACCACCACAAGGGTGCCTGTCCCCTTCGTGGTGGTTTCGTTGACTCAAAAGCAAGAGACCCGGTCCTGCACGAGACAGAACCGGGTCTCTTTAGCAATGCTTGCTTTGCTCAGGCAGTAACTAAAAGTTACTCAGCCAGGAAGTCACGCTGGACAGCGGGATCGACCTTGACGCCAGGGCCCATGGTGGAAGACACGGAGATGGACTTGACGTACTTGCCCTTAGCAGAAGAGGGCTTGACGCGCAGGATCTCGGTGTACAGGGCAGCGTAGTTCTCGACGAGCTGCTGCTCGGAGAAGGACTTCTTGCCCAGGGGCACGTGGCAGATGCCGTAACGATCGGCGCGATACTCAACGCGGCCGGCCTTGAGCTCGGAGACCATCTTGGCGACGTCCATGGTCACGGTGCCGAGCTTGGGGTTCGGCATGAGGCCACGGGGACCAAGGATCTTACCGATGCGGCCAACCTTGGCCATCATGTTCGGCGTAGCGATAGCAGCGTCGAAGTTGATCTCGCCCTTCTGGATCTGGGCGACGAGCTCGTCGGAACCGATGATGTCGGCGCCGGCAGCCTCGGCCTCGCGGGCCTTCTCGCCCTCGGCGAAGACGGCAACACGAACGGTCTTGCCGGTGCCGTGGGGCAGGGAGATGGAACCACGGATGTTCTGGTCAGCCTTACGAGTATCGATGCCCAGACGGAAGTGGGCCTCGACGGTCTCGTCGAACTTGGCGGTGTCGAGCTCCTTGATGAGCTTGGCAGCCTGAAGGGGGGTGTAGAGCGTGGCGCGGTCGATCTTCTCGGCAGCGGCGTTATAGCTCTTACCATGCTTAGCCATGTGCATTACCTCCTGTGGTTAAACGGGCTTATGCCCTCCCACATCGTATCGTGTGCCCTATTGCACACATATAACGGGCGCCCCGGTCGGGGCACCCGTCATTACCTAAAGAAATCGCTACTCAGCGATGGTGACGCCCATGGAACGGGCGGTACCGGCGATGATCTTCTTGGCGGCGTCAATGTCGTTGGCATTGAGGTCCGGCATCTTGATCTCGGCGATCTTGGTAAGCTGCTCCTGGGAGAGCTGACCAACCTTGTCGGCCTGGGGCTTAGCAGAACCAGACTTGAGGTTCAGCTCCTTCTTGATGAGGTGAGCCGCCGGCGGGGTCTTGGTGATGAAGGAGAAGGACTTATCCTCGTAGACAGAGATCTCAACGGGGATGATGTCACCCTTCTTGTCCTGCGTCTCGGCGTTAAAGGCCTGGCAGAACTGCATGATGTTCACGCCAGCAGCGCCCAGGGCGGGGCCGACGGGAGGAGCGGGGTTAGCTGCACCAGCAGGAATCTGGAGCTTAATGACGTTGGCAACCTTCTTCTCAGCCATGGTCATTCCTTTCGAATCACGAGTGTGAAGTACTTGCTATATCGTAAGCACGCACGTGTTAGAAGCACTTCTGAGATGAGCAGTCACAGAAGAAGCACGCTCGCGCGAACGGACGAAAACTTAAGCGATGACAGCGACCTGGTTAAAGTCGAGCTCAACCGGCGTCTCGCGGCCAAAGATCATCAGCGTGACCTTGAGCTTGCCAGCCTCGGTGTTAACCTCGGAGACCTTGCCATCAAAGTCGGTAAGCGGACCATCGGTGACGCGGACGGACGTGCCGACCTGAATATCAACCGAGGTGCGCTTGGGCGAATCGCCCTTACCAGGACGACGAGTCATCTTGTTGTACTCGTCGCGGGAAAGCGGAGCGGGCTTGCCGTTGCCGCCCAAGAAACCGGTGACGCCAGGCGTGTTACGAACGCACGTCCAAGCATCGTCATCCATCTCCATGCGGACCAGGACATAACCCGGGAAGATCTTGGAATCCTTGGTCTCGCGCTTGCCACCCTCTTTAATCTCGGTGACGCGCTCCATAGGAATCTCGATATCAAAGATACGGTCCTGCATGCCCATAGTCTCGATGCGATGCTCGAGATCGGACTTAACGCGGTTCTCGTATCCAGAGTAAGTGTGAACGACGTACCAACGCTTAGACATGGTTTAGCCCCTCAATCCAGAGAACAGAGCAAGAGCCTCGCCAAAGCCAGCATCGAGCAGAGCGATGACGACGCCGACGACGATCAGAGAAGCGCAAACGACGACCGAGTAGTTCACGAGCTCCTTCTTATCGGGCCACGTGACACGCTTCATCTCGGACTTGACCGAGGCGAAATACTTCTTGGTGCGGGCGAAGAAACCAGGCTTCTCGTTCTTCTTGGACTTCGCAGCCTTCTCGTTCTTCTTGGCAACGGCCTTTTTGGCCTCAACCTTGGAGTTGGCGGCAGCGTTGTTGGCAGGTGCCGGCTGCTGAGCCTTCTTCTTGTTCTTCTTGTTGGCCATTTGGGTTACCTCCGCGCAATGCGCTTATACATGAGTAAACCGTAAGCCCCCAATTGGAAGCTTACGGAATAATGACTGGCACGCCAGGAAGGACTCGAACCCTCAACACTCGGTTTTGGAGACCGATGCTCTACCAATTGAACTACTGGCGTATGTGACTAGAGACTAGCGAGTCTCTTTGTGCAGCGTGTGGTGACGGCACCAGGGGCAATACTTCTTGATCTCCATACGATCAGGCATGGTCGACTTGTTCTTGGTGGTCGTATAGTTGCGGCGCTTGCACTCAGTGCACGCAAGAGTAACTAGAGTACGCATGTATCCTGAACCTTTCATTTCCGCCCCGTACGGGCACGAGTTGGTACTTTATCAGCTCTATGTAAGTGCTGTCAATGAAAACCTCGAATCAATTGGTTCTCGGTGGATCCATTCATATTTGGAACACATCAATGAAGCCAACGAGAGCTAATCGACGGTGCGCCAGGACCATTGTCGATCCTCTCGACACCAGCAACGGCTCAATATCCATTGCAGAAAAGAACCCGGCACCCATATAAGTGCCGGGTTCTCTAAGTCAGCTATATCAAAGAGCTAATTTACTCAATGATCGTGGAGACGATGCCCGAACCGACGGTGTGGCCACCCTCGCGGATAGCGAAGCGCAGGCCCTCCTCCATGGCGATCGGGTGGATGAGGTCGCCCTCGATGGTGATGTGGTCACCAGGCATAGCCATCTCGGTGCCCTCGGGGAGCTTGACCGTACCGGTAACGTCGGTGGTACGGAAGTAGAACTGAGGACGATAACCATCGAAGAACGGGGTGTGACGGCCGCCCTCCTCCTTGGTCAGAACGTAGATCTCGCCGGTGAACTTGGTGTGCGGGGTAACCGAACCGGGCTTGCAGAGAACCTGGCCGCGCTCGATGTCCTCGCGCTTGATGCCGCGGAGCAGCAGACCGACGTTGTCGCCAGCCTCGCAGAAGTCCATGGACTTACGGAACATCTCGATACCGGTAACGACGGTGTTCTGGGTATCCTTGATGCCGACGATCTCGACGGGCTCGTTGAGCTTGAGCTCACCGCGCTCGACACGGCCGGTAGCAACAGTACCACGGCCGGAGATGGTCATAACGTCCTCAACGGCCATCAGGAACGGGAGGTCGTTGTTACGAGCAGGCGTCGGGATGTACTCGTCGACGGCGTTCATGAGCTCGCGGATAGCGTCCATCCACTTGGCGTCGCCCTCGAGAGCGCCCAGAGCGGAACCACGGATGACGGGGATGTCGTCGCCGGGGAAATCGTACTCGGAGAGGAGCTCACGGGTCTCCATCTCGACGAGGTCGATGAGCTCGTCATCGTCAACCATGTCGCACTTGTTCAGGAAGACGACGATGTAAGGAACGCCAACCTGACGGGCGAGCAGGATGTGCTCGCGGGTCTGAGCCATGGGGCCGTCGGTAGCGGCGATGACCAAGATAGCGCCGTCCATCTGAGCAGCACCGGAGATCATGTTCTTGACGTAGTCAGCGTGGCCCGGGCAGTCAACGTGAGCGTAGTGACGGGCAGCAGTCTCGTACTCGACGTGGGAGACGGAGATCGTAATGCCGCGCTCGCGCTCCTCGGGAGCCTTGTCGATGTTCTCGAACGCAGTGAAGTCAGCCTTGCAGCCCTCGGTCTCGGAGAGAACCTTGGTGATGGCGGCGGTCAGCGTGGTCTTGCCGTGGTCGACGTGACCAATGGTGCCGATGTTAACATGCGGCTTAGTGCGCTCAAACTTCTCTTTGGCCATAAAGCCCTCCTCTAAACAGGTCGTCCCCGGACGGGACTTTGCCTTTATACCATAGTGGCCTCTCAACATACTATTGAGAAGCCACCGTGTTACCTATGGTAGCGGTGACTGGATTCGAACCAGTGACGCCACGGGTATGAACCGTGTGCTCTAACCAACTGAGCTACACCGCCGGATGGAGCCTGCAACCAGACTTGAACTGGTGACCTCTTCGTTACCAACGAAGTGCTCTACCGACTGAGCTATACAGGCACTTGACGGGTGGGAGCTATAGGATTCGAACCTATGTAGGCAGAGCCAACGGGTTTACAGCCCGTCCCCATTAACCACTCGGGCAAACTCCCAATCGTTCAAGTATCCGCAGGTTCTTTGGTCTTTTGGACCGCCGCCCCCGCGAACGAAAAAGATAATACGATGCAACCTTGGGGGCTGTCAACGAAAACCTCTAGATACACGGTGCCGGGCGTATCTATATAGCCGTGACCTGCGGTTTTATTGAGTTTGATTATGTGGAGTGATGAATTTGGCAATGCCGGCGTCATTTCCCAAGGGCACACTTTCGCGTGATGGAGTATGGCTGCAGTCTCGACCCTCGATAACGGATCCCTTGCGCTTATTACATAGGTCGTGATCGGCCTTCACCGGCACAATCGAGCGTGGATTTTCTCCCGTTTGACATCGAGCGTGGATAATCTCCCACTTTTGGCGCGTTTCTGAGGCCAAAGTGGCAGATTATCCACGCTCATTCTCTAGGCGGGAGAACTATAGAGCCGAACTACTCGGGCCAGGCCAAAGTAGACCCATAGAGCGGCTCCCCCTTGGTGCAGGGGTAGCGACTCAAGTAACACGACGATAGCAAGTCGAAGAAATAAGTCATGGCATATTTCGAATAAACGCCTAGTCGGTCAATTCCGTTTCCCGCATTACCAAGACGATATACACGGTCAAAAGACCTCGATTTGTCATCGTTGCTAAACGCAGTAATTAGAATCTTCCTGCCCGAACGGCAATCAAGATACTCACGTGCCTGTGACGCAAATAGCCCGGAGACCGATACGAGAATTATCAATGACTGCGAAACGTCTCCCATGTTTTTCAATTCCGCGACGTTAGCCCCAGCAACTATGCGAACTATCTTGCCCGCATAAAACATTTCCTGCTGAAATCGTACGAGATTGGCGCTCACATTATTGGTGCACCAGATTTCAACGTTTTTATGGCCATCAATTTCGTCGGCAAGGTGCTTAATAGCGATATCGGACACGCCGCTTTCAACCTCAGCGAACATCTCGATCATGCGAACGTCGAGCTCTGCCCTGTACTCCTCGTAGCCAAATTCCTCCTCTCGATGGCTTAAGTCGCTTGGAAAGACTGATTGAGTAAATGATTCTTTCAAATCGCTAAGAGACTGGTAGCCCAATCGATTGCAGAAACGACGAACAGCGGAACGGGTCACGAATGCATCGCGGGTTATTGCGGCAACATTGATTTCGCTCGAACGCCTAATGTGAGCGATGAGATATCGAGCGATGGCGGCATCGTTTGACCCAAACTCGCTGTTGATGATTGAGCTAATGCGATTGAGCACATCGAAGTCATTGATATTCACGTGATCCCTCTTTCCGCTCTCCTCGAAATCATGGTTCATTTATTGAATCAAACAGCTTTGGTCGTTCTCCTATGATTCAAATCAGTTGACGTCATCTTAATCGTAATTCCGCCACACGTATCCACCGTGTTGAATGATGGAAAGGGGATTCATGGACAACGTGAACAACATGCCGTTTCTCTGGGGTTCCGCCACGGCGTCTTATCAGTGCGAGGGTGCCTGGAACGAAGACGGCAAAGGCCTTGGCGAGTGGGATTTCTTTAGCCACACAAGCAATAAGAACATCAACCATGTTGACGGTGATGTATCTTGCGACTTCTACCATCGCTATGAAGAAGATATCCGCATGATGAAAGAAGGCGGACAAAACACTTATCGCTTCTCTCTTTCATGGAGTCGAATCATCCCCACGGGTATCGGCGAAGTGAATGAAGAGGGTATCGATTTTTATAATCGGGTCATTGATTGTTGCCTCGAAAATGGCATAGAGCCCAACGTTACGCTGTTCCATTACGATCTACCATTCACGCTTGCTTGCAAAGGCGGATGGCTGAACAACGACATGGCAGAGTGGTTCTGCAAATACGCCAAGATTTGCTTTGAGCGCTTTGGAGACCGCGTCAAAATCTGGGCTACCGTTAACGAGCCGCATTTCTACAGCTACTGCGTAAACATGTTGGGCAACTATCCCCCCAATCGATCGCTCGACGTTCAGTCGTACATGCAGTTTCAGTACAACCTGATGCGCGCGAGCGCACTCGCAGTCCGAACATATCGTCAAATGGGCTACGACGGCATCATCGGCGCCGTCCACGATGGCGGCGTTGTCGAACTCGACCCGGCAACCGAGCACCCTGATGACGTATTTCGATACGCAGACTTTTTCGCCAATCGCATGATTCTGGCACCAGCGCTTCAGGGTCAACTGCCGCCAGAAATGGACGAAATCCTTGAAAAACTTGGCGTCTCGCTCTATCGATCCCCAAATGACGTAGAAGAATTCAGAGACGGTAAAGTCGATTTTATTGGACTCAACGTGTATTGCCGAGAGTATGTAACCGACTGGCACGGTGGAGAGCTTGCCGTTTCGGCGAACAATAAGGGCGGTTCGAGCAAAAAGGTCGAAGGAAAATGCATTGCGCCCTTGTTTGAAAGCGCCCGCGACAGCAATGTTCCCCGCAATAAATGGGGCCGCGAAATACTCCCAGGTTGCATGTATTCAACCATCATGGATGTCCACGAGCGCTATGACGCGCCCCGCATCTTTATTACGGAAAACGGACATGGCGCCTATGAGCAACCAGACGCAGACGGAATGATCCACGATGATGACCGCATCGAGCTTCTGGGCCAGTTCATCGAGCACATGATGAGGGCTAAGCGCGACGGCGCGCGCGTTGAGGGCTACTACCTCTGGTCGACGATGGATCTGTATAGCTGGATCAACGGCTACGAAAAACGATACGGACTTGTCCATATCGACTTCGAGAACAATCTGGAGCGCACCCCCAAAAAGAGCTGGTATTGGTACCGAGACCTTATCTCGAAGTATCAGGAGCAGGAAGGTTAGGAGAAAGAGATGAAATATCAGGCAATGTCCGAAACAGTCCTAAAGGCTGTTGGCGGCAAAGAGAACATTACATCGGTAACTCATTGTGCGACGCGCCTTCGCATCGACGCACGAGACACCTCGATCATCGATCTCCAGCTCGCCAAATCGGCCGATCAGGCGCTCGGGGCAGTAGTCAGCGGTGGCCAGCTTCAGGTGATCATCGGCCCCAACGTCACCGAGGCTTACAACGACTTCCTCGACTTCGCGGGAATCGAAGTCGGCGGTGGCACGGTTGCCGACGATGCCCAAACCGCCAAAGACCTTGCAGAAGGCATTAAAAGCGGTAACACCGCCATGGGCTTGATTGAGAAATTCGGGAACGTCTCTGCACAGGTATTCATGCCCATCGTCCCGGCGCTCATCGTTGGCGGACTCATTCTTTCGATCAAGAATCTCCTGGTCAATTATTGCGGATTGAGCACCGATAGCGGAACCGCCCAGGTCCTGTTGGCGATCTTTAGCGCTTCGTTTAGCTTCTTACCCGTTTATCTTGGTTATCAGCTCGCGGCCGTCATGAAGATGCAGCCCATCATGGGCGCATTGCTGGGCGCGATCATGATCAGCTCGTCCATTAGCGGTGCCGAGGGTCTCGACTTTCTTGGTATTCCCATCCCGACGAACGACTATTCGAGTACGGTAGTGCCCATCGTACTGGGCGTTGTATTCATGTACTTTGTCGACCGCGGCCTTCAGAAGATCATTCCCGACGTTACCAAACTGTTCTTGAAGCCGCTGCTCACCATGATCATCGTCGTGCCCGTCGAGCTTATTATCCTTGGCCCCGCCGGCAGCATGATGGGCTACGCGCTGAGCGATGCCGTCACGTGGCTTATGGACAACGTGGCATTTATCGCTACTCCGATCCTGGCAGCCCTTAACCCCTATTTCGTCATGCTCGGTCTCGATAAGGCTTACATCGCAATCGAAGTTACGAGCCTGGCGCAGCTCGGTTGGGCACCCATTATCTTTGGATTCATCTCGAACCTCTGCATTGGCGGCACGAGCCTCGCCCTGGCAACTGCCATGAAGGGAAACAAAGAGAAGAGGGGTATGGTCACCACGGTTGCCGTCACCGCACTCTGTGGCGTAACCGAGCCCGCGTTCTACGGTTGCCTCATCGAGCGTCCCCGCCTGCTTGTCGGCACGGCAATCGGCGCGCTCTGCGCTGGACTCCCTGCAGGCATCTTTGTTCTGAAAGAGTATGTTGCGGGAGCATGCCCCGGCCTTCTTTCGGCACTCATCTTTATCGCTCCCGATGGGTCCATGGGTAACTTCGTGCTGGCATGCGTTGTCGCCATCATCGCCATCGTCGTCTCCTTCATCGCTGCACGCGTGATCATCAAGAAGAACCCCAGCTATATTGAGTAGATGCCCGCTGTTTGCATTGGGGACATCCTCGGCAGACCATTAGCAAGAACCCAAGAAGTTCCTTAGGAGCTCGATTAATCCATTCGGATTCCTGAGGCACAAACGACCCCGATTCCACAATGAAATTGGGGTCGTTGTTTCTAAAGCCGTCGATAGACAATCGGTGTTTACCTTAGCTCCCTATCCAAGTTAATTATCCACGCTCGTTCTCCGGTCGGGAGATTTTCTTCGCTCGCGTATCCAGAAATCCACGCTCGAGCAGGACATCCAGATCCGCGCCCGCCCTTGTCTCGATCTGTAACAGCAAGAGGCCTATTCCGCTTCTACATGTTACAGATCAAGATATTCCTAAAACACCCTAAGTTTCATCTCAATCTGTAACAGTTAGATGCCGAATATCGGTCTTGGTGTTACAGATTTAGACAAACTGGAGGACGAGACAAACCAAAAACGGGATGGGCGCTAACCCGATGGCGCACCACCTAAATAGAAACGGGCTCTGTCCCATATAGAGACAGAGCCCGAAACTCTCATGGAGCCAGTGACAGGAATCGAACCCGCAACCCACTGATTACAAATCAGTTGCGCTACCGTTGCGCCACACTGGCACACTTGGCGCTTTCGCGCGAAGCCTGTTAAGAATAAAGGAATTACGGACGGGGCGCAACAGACCCTTCGACCTACCACATCTCAAAACTATTCGTCAGAACGAATAGTTTTATCTGTTCGCCAGAACCAAAAACTATTCGTTTTGGCGATGCCGACCCGCAACCCATTGATTACAAACCGGTTGTTGGTCAATCGAGAAAGCAGCCCCCATAGAAGGTCTACCTACCGTCCGCGCAGGGCCTTGAGCTTGGCCAGGGCATCGGGGCTCAGGCGGCTGCCCAGAGTCATCTTAATCTGCGGGGCTTCCTCGGCCTCGTGCACGTCGTTGTCGATCTGTTTGATCTCGTCCACCAGCATGCGGCTCGAGATGCGCGTAACACCCTTGCCCATGACGACGGCCTGGATCGTGCCGTCGCTCGACACCACGGAGCACGCGCGGCCTTCCTCGCGTGCCTCGATGCAGAGCTTCTGCACCACGGTATCGGCCGATACGCCCGTCGGCGAAAACTCGATGCGCACGCCGCGGGCCGGCAGGTTGGGGCGCTCGTTGGAGATATTGCCCGCGCCGTCGAACACGATTACAGCCTCGTAGCGGCCCTGGGCAAACGCGGCAACATCGTTGATGAGTGCCGTGCGCGCCATATCGTGAACGTCGCTGGAATACGGATCATCGGAATGGTCGTAGACGAGCTTTTCGTAGCGCGGCGTGCAGTGGATCACGTTGTAGCCGTCGACCACCAGCAGCTCGGGCTTATTGGAGTGCACCGTCGAGACCGGGTCGGCGATGGCCTGCGCAAACGCATTGCCGCCCACGCCATAAGTCGCGGCCGAAACAATCGGCTTGGCCGAGCCTTCGCCAAAGCGCTTGGCCTTGGACTTGGCGCGGTTCTTCTTGGACATGCGCTACTCCTCCCCCATGAGCTCGCCGGCATTGCGGCGCAGCCACTCAAAGCACAGCGCGGTGGTCGCCTGGGCCACGTTGAGACTCTCGGTCATGCCGCGCTGGGGGAGCTTGGTCAAAAAGTCACATTTCTCGAGCACCAGACGCGAGATGCCGTCGCCCTCGGAGCCCATGACGAGCGCCACGCGACCCTCGAAGGGAGCATCCCAGCAGCTGCCCTCGGCATGCTCGGAAGCGCCACCCACCCAAAAGCCGGCGGCCTTGAGGTCATCGAGCGCACGGGCGATATTGGGCACCTGCGCGATAGGCAGATGCATGACGGCGCCGGCGGAGGTCTTGTAGCTGCCCACGGTCACGCCGGCGGCACGCTTGTTGGCGATGATGACGCCCGCTGCGCCCACAACCTCGGCAGAGCGCACGATGGCGCCAAAGTTACCGTCGTCGGTCACATGGTCGAGCACCACGACAAGCGCCGGGCCCTCGCCTGCGCGGTCGAGGATGTCGGCGACATCGGCGTAAGGGAAGTTGCCCACCTCGAGCGCAATGCCCTGGTGAGCGCCATGGCTCGACAGCGTATCAAGCTGCGCGCGCGGCACATACTTAATGCGGACGCCCGCGGCGTTGAGGTCGTCGACCAGACGCGACAAGGCGGCATCGCGCTCCCCGCCCTCGGCAATGAGCGCGCACTTGACGGGAAAACCGGTGCGCAGCGCCTCGGCGGCAGCACGACGACCTTCGATAAACTCGCCCTTGGGAACCTGGATAGCGTCGCGGTTACGATCGCGTTGCGGACGTGCGGCCTGGGCGCGATCGCGCTGGCCCTTGGGAGCGGCAGCGCGGTCGTTGCGGCGAATCGGACGCGAGCCAGAAGCAGTCTGCTTGCCGCCACGAGGCGCACGCTTGCGATTGTCGGCCATAAAACGGCCTCCTTTAAAAAATTTTCAAACAGGACAAAAGAAGCGACCGCTTAAGACGAATAGCTCAAGCGGTCGGTACGGGTTTTCCAAGTGCCCGAGATTGCCGTGAAAGAGGAGCGACGCGTACTTGAGTACGCGAGCGACGGTTTGAACGGCAAGGTCGGGTGCTTGGGAAACCCGCGGGGATTAGAGAGATTTGATACGGGTGCCGGCGGCGGTATCCTCAATGGTGAGGCCCAGGTCCTTGAGCTGGTCGCGGATGGCGTCGGCCAGATCCCAGTTCTTAGCGGCGCGGGCCTCGGCGCGGGCCTCGAGAATCTTGGCAGCGGCCTCGTCCACGTCGTCGCCCGTGTAGGCGACCAGGCCGGCGGCAACACCCAGCAGACCCAGCGGCAGCTCGACCTTGGGCTCGGGGAGCTCAACGCCAAACGTATCGAGCAGCTCGACCAGCGTATCGGCGGCGGCAAGCGCGGCGGCCTTGTCGGCAGCGTCGCCCGCCTGCTCCAGGTACTGGTTGCACTCGGTCACAAAGCCAAAGACGGCACCCATGGCACCGGCGGTGTTAAAGTCGTCGTCCATGCACTCCTTAAAGGTGGCACGGGTCTCGGCGGCCTTGGCGGCAAACGCCTCGGATGCTGCCTCATCGGCATCGGCCGTCGCATGGTTCGCGGCCCAGCGCAGGTTCTCGACCGTACCGGCGATACGCGTGAGCGAGTTCTCGGCACCCTCCAAGCGCTCCCAAGAAAAGTCGAGCGGCGAGCGATAGCTCGTCTGCAGCATCAGCAGGCGCAGGGCGGCAGCGGAATGCTGCTCGAGGACCTCGGCCAGCGTAAAGAAGTTGCCGAGCGACTTGGACATTTTCTCGCCGTCTACCAGCAGCATGCCCGTGTGCATCCAGGTGTTGGAGAAGCCCTGGTGCCAGGCGCAGGTGGCCTGGGCGCACTCGTTCTCGTGATGCGGGAAGGCAAGGTCGGAGCCGCCGCCGTGGATGTCGATCGGGGTGCCCAGGTAGCGATGCACCATGGCGGCGCACTCGGTGTGCCAACCGGGACGGCCCTCGCCCCAGGGGCTCGGCCAGCTGGGCTCGCCGGGCTTGGCAGCCTTCCACAGCGCAAAGTCGAGCGGGTCGTTCTTGTCCTCGTTCTCCTCGATGCGCGCGCCAACCATAAGGTCGTCGATGTTGCGGCCCGAGACCTGACCATAGTTGGAATCGCTGCGCACGGCAAAGTACACGTCGCCGTTATCGGCGGCGTAGGCGTGGCCCTGCTCGATGAGCGTCTTGATCATGGCGATCATGGGGCCGATCTCTTTGGTGGCGCGGGGGCGCACATCGGGATCGAGCACGTTGGCGGCACGCATGACGCCGATGAACTTGTCGGAGAACTCCGTCGCGACCTCGGCGGCCGTGCGGCCCTGCTCGTTGGCGCGCTTGATGATCTTGTCGTCGACGTCGGTGAGGTTCTGGGCGAACGTGACCTCGTAGCCGCTCGCGATGAGCCAGCGGCGAATCACGTCAAAGCTGATGAACGTGCGGGCATTGCCGATGTGGATGTTGTCGTAGACCGTGGGGCCGCACACGTACATGCGGACCTTGCCGGACTCGATGGGCTGGAACTCTTCCTTTTTATGGGTAGCGCTGTTGTAGATACGCATTCGTTACTCCTTAACGGTTTTCTGTAGCAGGCAGACGGCCCAGGCGCCGATTCCCTCGCCCTGGCCTTCCCAACCGAGCTTTTCGGTCGTAGTGGCGGCGACGCCCACGTTTTCGACGTCGACGCCCAGGGCATGGGCAAGGTTGGCGCGCATGGCATCGCGGTGCGGGGTGATCTTGGGTTGCTGGCAGGCAATGGTGCAATCGGCATCGACAAACTCAAAGCCCAGCTCGCGCGCATAGTCCATCACGCGAGCGAGCAGCACCATCGAATCGGCACCCTCGTAGGCGGGATCGGTGTCGGGGAATAGCTTGCCGATGTCTCCCCCGCGGCAGGCGCCCAGAATGGCGTCGGCCAAGGCATGCGCGAGCACATCGGCATCCGAGTGGCCCAGCAGGCCGCGCTCGTAGGGAATGTCAACCCCGCCGATGATACATCGACGCCCCTCCACCAAACGGTGGACGTCGTAGCCGTGGCCAATGCGCAGGTTACTGAACATGGGGAAGGTCCTCTCCCTCGGCCATGCGGCCAAGCAGAATCGCGGTTACGGGACGCAGGTCCTCGGGTACCGTCACCTTAAGGTTATCGCGCGGGCTCTGGACACAGCGGACGCGCCCGCCCATGCGCTCGACCAGCGATGAATCGTCGGTACCGATAAAGCCCTCGGCGATAGCAGCGGCGTGAGCGCGCTTCATGGCGTCGACGCTAAAGATCTGCGGCGTCTGCGCGGCCCAATAGAGCTCACGCGGCGGCGTCCCGACGATGTTGTCGCCATCGACGATCTTGAGCGTGTCGATCGCGGGCTGACCGCACACGATACCGTCGAGAGCACGGTCGCTCACGAGCACGTCGACCGCATGATCGATGGCCTCGGTCGTGATGAGCGGACGGGCGCCGTCGTGGATGGCGACATATTCGAAACCCGCCGGTACCGCATGCACGCCGGCACGGGTGGAGTCCTGGCGGGTGTCGCCGGCATCGGCAAAACTGATGGGCGTGTCATAGTCAAACGGGTCGATGGCCAGGCGGCGCATCTCGGCACGGCGCTCGGCAGGGCACACCACCACGATGTGGCCGACCTTGTTGCTACGATCGAACGCGCGGATGGACCAGCTCATGAGCGGACGGCCCGCCACGTTAACGAGCTGCTTGCCGCCGGGATTTCCAAAGCGCTGGCCGCTGCCGCCGGCAACGACCACGGCGCATACGGGCGCCATTATGCGTTCCCCTGTTTGGTACCCTTCATGCGGTACAGGGAGTCCGCAAGAATGGCAGGGTTGTTGACGCCAAAGTCGCCCAGGCGCTCCGGATCCTCGCTGATGTCATCCATGAGCTCCTGCAGCGAGCCGTACTCGTCGACGATCTTCTCGGCCACGCCGTCGCGCACAACAGACACGCGCGAAAGCGTGCGCAGGCCCAGCGGCGTCATGACGGAGTCCTCGTCCAGGTCGTCGTAACCCAGAACTGCCGCCACGTGCTGCGGGTCGGACAGGTCCTTAGGCGTCATGCGGCTCAGCTCGGCGCGGATCTTCTCGGCGTTGGCCTCAGAGGAATCACTTGCGTAGTCGCGGATCATCAAGTCGTATTCGGTATCCATGCTGGAGCCCGCGAGCTGCTCGAGCTGCATCTGCACGAGCTTGCCCTGATTGCCCAGCTTGACGATGCAATCCTTAAGTTCGGTCTTTGCCTGTTGCATGATCTCGAAACTCGAAAAGATGCCGGTGATGTCGGCGAGCGTGACGTAGTCGTCGAGCTCAAGGGCCGTCAGGCGCAGCAAGGAGCGGTCGAGCGACTGACGGGTAGTCTGGAGCGTGGCGACGAGCTGGTTGACCGAGCTCATGATGGTGGTGACGGGCTGGATCTCGTAGCTCTTGCCGTGGACGTACACGTTGACGACGGCACGACGGGCCGAGACCGAGATCACGATGGCATCGGTGAGCACCGACATGCGAGCGGCAGTACGGTGACGCATGCCCGTCTCACTCGTGGCGAGCGAGGGATCGGGATTGAGGTGGAAGTTGGCGCGCAGGATCTGGGTGAGGTCGCCATCGATAACGATGGCGCCGTCCATCTTGGAAAGCTCGAACAGGCGGTTCGAGGTAAACGAAATGTTGAGCGGGAAGCCGTCGTTACCGGCAGCGAGCACGTTTTCAGTGTCGCCGACGCAGATAAGGGCACCCAGGTGACCGGCAATGATCATGTCGAGGGCGGTGCGGATCGGCTGACCAGGTGCCGTCAGGCGAATGGCCTGTTCCATACGCTTTTGCAGCTCGTTCTTATCCAAGGCATCGCTCCCATCGTATACGCTCCATAAACGTCAATAAGTTTCTCACGGTTTGCCCCTGTGACGCCCGCAAAATCCGATGCTTACAGAATGAGCGAACACAGCTTAGGTAGCTCATTTGGGACGGGATCTTTTGACCACCCATGTGGTAGCATCGGGTCTCATATAAATGAGGGAGTAGTCGTGTAATCGGGTTCGCCCGCAGAGAGGGAGCCAGACTATGGGACTCGCAGAGCTCGTGTTGCTCGCCGTTGGCCTTTCGATGGACGCCTTTGCCGTTTCCATCTGCAAGGGCCTTGGCATGAAGAAAATCAACCTTAAAGTCGCCGTGGTGCTCGGTCTGTTCTTTGGCGGCTTTCAGGCCGGCATGCCCGTAATCGGATGGGCGCTCGGCAGTCAATTCATGGGCATCATCGGACCCATCGACCATTGGATCGCCTTTATCCTATTGGCCTTTATCGGCGGCAAAATGTTGTGGGAGGCCTTTACCGAGGACGAGGATGAAGGCGACGGCAAGGATGCCGAAAAGATTGACCTAGGCGAGTACCTGATCCTCGCCATCGCCACCTCAATCGACGCCCTAGCCGTGGGCATCTCATTTGCCGCGCTCTCGGTCGACATCGTGCCCGCCGTGTCGCTCATCGGCATCACGACCTTTATCTTCTCCATCGCCGGCGTGGCGATCGGCCACACCTTTGGCGCGCGCTACGAAAAACCCGCCACCATCGTGGGTGGCGTCGTGCTCATCCTCATCGGGCTTAAGATCTTACTTGAGCATCTGGGGATCCTCGCGATATAAAAAACGCCTCTCATAAGCCAACGTCAATGTAGGGGTCTCATGCAGAGTTTTGCATAATGCCTATTCGTGCAGACTTTTGCATGTCATACTGATATGCAAAAGTCTGCACGTTAGGAGATCGCCGTGGATACCCTTCCCATCACCACACCGCGCCAAGCTGGCATCTACGTGCGCCAGGCACGCGAGACTCAGGATCTCACCCGTGCCGCCCTCGCCAAAAAGGCCGGTGTTTCGGAGCGCCTGCTCGCATCGCTCGAGCTAGGAGACGCCACTGGCATTCGACTCGACAAGCTGCTGACCGTCTTTAACGCACTCGGCATAAGTCTCTTTGTGCAAAGCGATAACGACCCAATCGCATCACCCTTTAAACATCCGACGACGATAGCGGACCTCCCTATCGCGAACTCGAATGCCCTGCCCAAGCCAAGTGTAGGCAGACGACCCGCCCGACAAGGAACGCCATCTTCCTATGGTGCCTTGCTGGCCCAAATCGCAGCCGAGCAAGGCCTTTCCGACACTTCAGACCTCTCCTTTGGCTGTAAGGTTGTGAAATAAATGGCAGAGATGGAGCTTGCGACCCTCATTTGTGGCGAAATCGCAGGCACTCTCCGGCAAGACGAGCATGGACTCTGCAGCTTTGTATACGCCCCAACCTATCGCGGGGCACCGCTATCGCTAACAATGCCGCTTTCCAATCGCACGTATGGCCATAACATCGTCCGCCCGTTCCTATTTGGCCTTTTGCCCGACAGTCAAGAGCAGCGTCGCGCTATTGCCGCCGAGTATGACGTTGCATCCAACAACCCCGTCGCCCTCTTGTGCCATATCGGTCTTGACTGCGCAGGGGCCGTTCAGTTTTGTCGAACCGATCAATTAGGCGCCGCCCGCGGCAGGGTCTCGGCATACCGCCCGCTTACCAATTCTCAAATCGCTCACAAGCTCAAAGCAATTCGCGATGACGAAAGAGAGACATGGATGGGCCCCAACGAAAGCTGGTCCCTGGGCGGCAACCAAGGCAAATTTGCACTAGCTTGGCATGATGGCCAATGGTGCGAATGTCTAGGGTCATCCCCCACTACCCATATCTTCAAAAATGGTGTCGTTGGGTTCAAACATCAGGCCTTAAACGAATTCGTCTGCATGAAAACGGCTCGGCGTGTTGGCATTCCAACTGCCAACGTCTCCTATTGCACATTTGAAGACGAAGCCGCGCTCGTCGTTGAACGGTACGACAGAATGGTCAATAGCAGCGGAAATATCGAAAGGCTGCATCAGGAGGACTTTTACCAGGCGCTCGGTGTATTGCCAAGCCAGAAATACACCGCCGACGGAGGACCAACCACACGAGACATCCAAGAACGACTGATTAACACAGTCCCCCACCACATGAATCTTGTGCTTTTTACCTATATGTTGTTCTATAACGCCATTATCGGAGCGCCTGACGCACACGCTAAAAACTACTCGCTCATCCTAGGCAAAGGCACAAACGCAGCGCTCGCACCCATGTACGATGTCGCATCGGGCTTGGCATACGAGCGCATGCGCCGCCGGGCGCGCCTTGCCATGAGCGTTGGCGGCGAAAATCGTGTGGGGCGCATCGGTCCAGGCGCTATCCGCCGATACCACGGTATGGGCGACCCCGCGCTGGAGGCGGCGCTCACCGATGCCGGGCTATCCGAGAAGTTTTGCTTTGCAACCATGATGGACCTCGCCTACGAGGTGCCCATTTGCATGGAAAAGGTCATGGACGAATACGCCGACCTGCCCGGCATGACGGACCTGCGCGAGCATATGCTCGGCCCTGTCCGCGAAAACTGCCAGCGCACCCTCGACCTCATCAGGGCAGAAATGGACTAGGTGGCCGTAATTTCGCAATTATCAAACAAAAGAGAGGGGGCACCCGTCGCAAAAGCTCGGGTGCCCCCTCTCGTAATGTCATTTGCAATCCGCTAGCACGTGGCTCGAACTGCTGCTAGCGCGACCCTTACGCGGCAAGGCGCTTGAGGACGTCGATGAGCAGCTCGTAGAAACGCTCGGCAGAAGCGAGCTCCATGCTCTCGTCCGGGGTGTGGACATCGGAGAGCGTCGGGCCCACGGCGATGGCGTCCAGGCCGTGCAGGGCCTCAGCAAACAGGCCGCACTCAAGGCCAGCGTGAATGGACTCGATGCGCAGCTCGGAGCCAAAGAGCTCGCGATAGCTCTCGACAAAAACGTCGCGGACCGGCGAATGCTCGGCATAGCTCCAGCCGGGATACTCGAACTCGAACTTGGCGTCGAAGCCCAAGACATCGGCCAGCGTCTGCAGGCGGTCCTTGAACTCGTTCTGCAGCGAGGTGATCGAGGAGCGCGGGGACAGCATGATCTTGACCTGGTCGTCGGAAGTGGCGACCACGCCGATGTTGGAGGAAACCTCGACGGAGCCGTCGGTGGCGACGTTGCGGCGAATCACGCCATTAGGGGCAAGACGCAGGGCGCGGATGAGGGCAAGCGCGGACTTCTGATCCATGGCCTCGACCTCGGCGCCGTCGGCAATCTCGACGGTGCAGGTAAAGCCGGGGTCGAAGACCTCGAGCTCGGCAGTGACGTCGGCGATGATGTCCTTTGCGATCTGGGCCGCGGCCTCGGCGGCAGCGTGGTCGGCGTAAACCAGCTCGGCCTTGCACTCACGGTTGATAGCGTTGTCCTTAGTGCCGCCGTTAAAGCTGACGATGGCGGGCTCGCCGGCGACCATCAGGCGGTCGATGATGCGGGCCATGATGAGGTTGCCGTTGCCGCGCTCCAGGTTGATATCGCTGCCGGAGTGACCGCCCAGCAGGCCGGAGATGTCGAGCGTGAGGGTGCTACCGGTCTTGTGCTCGCGCGCGATCGGGCAGGTGTAGGTAACGACGACGCCGCCGGCGCAGCTGACGGTAGCAACGCCCTCTTCCTCGGAGTCAAGGTTAATCATGGTGCGGGCGCTAATCTGGGACTTGTCGAGTGTCTCGGCGCCGACCAGGCCAGTCTCCTCGTCGGTGGTGAACACACACTCGAGGGCCGGATGGACAATCGAATCATCGTTGAGCACGGTAAGCATAAGCGCGACGGCGATACCGTTGTCGGCGCCCAGGGTGGTGCCGTTAGCGGTGAGGACGCCGTCCTTGACGACCAGGTCGATACCGTCGGTCGTAAAGTCGTGCTCAACGGAGCCCAACTTGTCGCACACCATATCGATGTGGCCCTGCAGCATCACGGTCGGGGCATTCTCGGCACCGGCAGATGCGGGCTTGCGAATGATGACGTTGTAGACCTCGTCCTGATACACGTCGAGGCCGCGCTCCTTGGCAAACGCAACCAGGAAATCGCTGATGCCCTTCTCGTTGCCAGACCCACGGGGGATCGCGCTGACCTCCTCAAAGAAATGGAACAGCTGGGCGGGCTCGTAGCCGGTGATCTTGTAATCCATGGTGCCTCCTTGGCGCAACTGGTTAGACAGTAAGACATGCGTCTTGTATATTCCCAGACTTTGCGTGCATAAACCAGTCGAAAACGCCGAGCGCCCTTGCATCATCGGCTAACGGCGGGGAAACGCCACTTTATTAAGATAAAGCAGGCTAGACGGGCCGTGCCGAAGGGGCGTTGGACCCTTCAACCAACCTCAACGCCTGTTGAACATTAATGCATACACCATTGGTATGTTTAATAAGATTCTTGTCCTCCGTCACAACGTAATCGGCATCAATGCGATTGGCGACGCCCAGCATCAGGTCGTCCTCAAAGTCATTGTGGCGGTACTTGAACACAAAGGAGTCGAAGACCTCGTCTGCACCGACCGGGGCGATGAGGGCTAGCTCGCGCATCTGTCGAACGCATGCCCAAGCCGTTTCGTCTGCCGCCGCAATGGCGTTATCGCTCAGTGAGCCAGTCTTTCTTCGGCACTCCTGCTTGATTGCCGCCGAGACAAGATATGAAACGTCTTTGACCGAAAGCGACGAGGCAAACAGGGCAATCCGCTCCGAGGCGTCGGCAATCTCGATCAGATGGACGACATTTGCCGTACGGTCGGACCTGCCAGAAAAATAATCCATCCATACGTTGGTATCGATTAACAGCTTGAGGACGCCTTCTGTGCTCATAGTTCCACCCACTCGGGATAGCGCTCCGCCATGGCCTCCTCATAGAGGTCGTCATAGTCTCCCGAGAACTCAGGGATGGGGATGCCGTATTTGAGGCACGAATCGCGAACGATATGGCTGCCTTGCGCGGCCCTTGACTCCATGCGCCGGGGCTCCACTCCGTCAGAAACCGGAGCCGCCGCGTCTCCCTTCGAGGGCATGCGTCCGTTAACGACCAGATACTCCCAAAGTGTCCGAACGGCTTGTGACGGCGTCATGCCAATATGAGTCAGGACGGCGTCTCCCGCCTCTTTGAGCTGGCGATCTATACGCACGTTCATCTGAACCGGCCGTGAGTCTAGTATCGACATAGACATGTTGGCTCCTTTTGCTATACGCTTTCCTTAATTAAGTATAGCAATTTGTCAGACAGACAGACGCCTCAGTACTGAAGCGTTCGTTTGACCGGGTTTGCCGTTGTGGGATTAGTCAATAAAAGAAGCTGATACATGTTTGAGATAACTGCCCACATCAGCTGCAATTCGCTATCCACAGGCAATGAGTCCCGCAACGAAGCGCCATGCACAAGCTTTTACAGTTCAATCACTTCGTCGCAAGCCTCAAGCAACTCGGGATCATGCGAGACAACAACCACTATATGATCTTCTTTCTTCTGTTGCAGAATATCAATGAACGCTGACCTACTCGCTCCGTCAAGCGCCGACGTCGGTTCATCGAATAACATGACGGGTGAGTCCTTAAGCAATACACGAATAATCGCAATCTTCTGCTTCTCACCACCCGATATATTATGGTTTTGCTCGTCCAGCACCCCATCAAGACCATTGGGAAGTGTTGAGACCAGTTTGGTCAGACCAAACTGGTCTACAAGTCGCCCGACTTCAAGAATTGGACAATTATCGCCCGCGAGTAGCGTCAGATTCTCTCTGAGTGTTCCGTTAACGATATCAGGTTCTTGCTCGGCAATACCAACGACATACGAGCGTAGATTTATAGAATCAATCTGGCTCAAATCAACCTCGTCATAAGCAATAGTCCCAACGCAATCATCGGGATATAGACCAGCTATGCTATCGAGAAGCGTGCTTTTCCCGCTTCCGTTTGCGCCCGACACGCCGTATAAGACTCCTCGATTAAGCGAGATGAGCTCTGGATAATCTATGATACGATCGGTATCAGGGCGACAAATCGACAGGCCCTTGCACACAAGTGAAACAGGAGAACCAATGCGGACAGAACCGTTCGCCTCTTCATCCATTGCCCAAAGGCGCTTAAGGCGTTGGGCGCTCACCTTGCTCGCCTGGTAGCTTTTGCCCCAAGAAAGCAAGTTCACCAAAGCAGAATTGGCGCTCGAATAATAGCTCAATGCCGTCAGCAGAAAACCAACCGGCATTTTACCTGCGACAATCTCACAGCCTCCAATCGCGAGCAAACAGAACTGCGCAAAGGAAAAAATCAACTGATTCGCAAGTTCGAACCGTGATCCGGCTTTTTGGTTAGCCAATATAGCTGGATAAAGACCATCGAAAGCCTTCTGCAGCCTCAGGGAATAGAAATCAAATAATGAATGGCGACGAAGAAAGGAGACGCTCTCCAGCTGGCTCTGGAGAGTCCCATAGAAAGCAGCGGTCTTTTCTTGAAACTCAAAGCCTCGATTGAACAGCAGCCCGCTAAACAATCGATAAACTACTGCCCCCGTAACGATGCAGGCTAGACAGGCAATCGCCATCGCAATGTTTATATTCATCAACATAATCAAGGAACAGATAATCGTTGCAACACCGCCAATGATATTTGACGCCGATGTTATTCCGAATATTATGAGGTCGTTTGAATCGTGATTGATTTGCTGATTATAATAGCCCGCATCAAATCCGATGAAAAACTTCCGGGGCAAACGCTTGACATGTTCAAGTGTGTCAGCGTTAAGTTGATATCCCGCATGCGCTTGAAGGTCGACATAGATTAGGGAAGTCCAATAGGCCAACACCGACCCCACAATGGCGACCACGCCAATCGCGAAAATACATAAGACTAGCGTCCGCAAACTAATACCGAGGACATTTTTTGCCGCCAGCACATTTACAGTCAGTCCCAACAGATATGGTTCAGCAAGGCTGCACAGCTGAGACAAGACATCGAGAAGCAGATAGACATAAAGCCTTGGCCTATGGAGGAGATATATCTTCCAAAATCTAAACATCGTGATTTGCCTCATGCGAATATTGATAATTACAAGCCAACCGCATTCTCTGCCTGGCATTGAATTTAACGCTCGCGCATTTTCTCTGGCCCTCCATCGCGGCGTGGGGACATCCGCCCATACAAGCCGGAAACATTACACACTCGCCACATACTGGGTCGTTTGGTAAATACTCCATCCATTTCAAATAGTTCGAATTAGCTTTCACACCTTCTCGAACATTTCCAACGGCGCACTCGCCCTTGCCAACCTCATCCCAACATTTAAAAAGTCTACCAAGCGGATCGATGACAAACGAATTAAGGGAAACCGCACAGCAGACGCCTGGTTCATACGGCGTAAACGGAATAACGTTGAATCCGCGCTCGCTAGCTTTATCCATAAAGAACGTTTCAACTTGAGAGAATCCACGCTGAGAAAAACAATGAATGTCATTTGAGCAAGTATCGTTAACATTGTCGACCGCAGCAAGATAAATCGCGACTTTACCGCGAAGCCCTTTAGCGTCAAGCTCGTCAATCAACGCATCGACCTCTTTGCTATTGGACTCATCGACATTCACGCGAATGGTAATCTGAAGAACATCGGCACATGAGATTATATTGTCGATAATGGCATCATATGTCGGACGACCGTCGGCCGGGACCCTCCGCGAATCATGATCCCTCTTTGAGCCATCAATAGTGATTTGAACCGAACCGATCTGACAATCAGCAAGCTTCTGAGCAATTTCTCGCGTCAGGAGATATCCGTTCGTTACCATTCCGGCAGAATAAGTAGCGCCTGGCCTAATCGCCCCTCTCAGTTCTTTTGTCAGTCGCTCGATCATGTCCACACAGAGTAGGGGTTCGCCTCCATACCAGTCAACGTGAAGATCGTTGATCCCGGGATAGCCGGAACGCACGAATTCTGCGATATCCGTCATTGTCTCTTCTGACATAGTGGGGTGCGAGCAGCCTTTTTCATAGCAGTAGGGACACCTAAAATTGCATGCCAGCGTTGGAGCAATCGTCAGTCCTAAATAGTCATTTGCAAACCTTGCCGACAAGCTCTCAAGCATCAACATTCGCCGCTCGTCAACATCGTCATCTACCAACATGCCACCCATCTTAAGGGCCTCTTCGAAATCACCATCCAAGGCGGCGGCACCCTTGCGATATAAATTCAGCTCATTCGTGTGCGCAGCGTCAAGGTCGAGAACGCCACCAGATTGGGTATTGTAGATAGTGATACCGTTCACATCATTCTCTTCAATAACGTTAAATTCAGACTCTTTCATTTATATGCTCCGTTTTCTGATAGCACCCTTGATAGCCCAACAAAGTCCGAGGATGACAATGGGAACGACTGTTGCCAGCGCTACAAACAGCAACGTCCCCGGCACGATGAATTGAATTGGTCGCGGAGACGCAAGGGTCGCCAGCCATGTCAAGTGCAGTGGCATATTTGGATTCCCGTACCCCAAATAAAGCAGCAGGATGATGAACGATAGAACAAACGCGCCATTTCCAAAGAGCGAGATGGCCAGGACGAGCAGCAGGCATAACGTTGTGCAAATCAAGGCAGCAAGAGACAGTCGAAGAAGAAACTCTCCGATCATATCCATCGTCATTCCTATACCACTCGCGCTTTGGACCACACCAACGAGTATCGAAAAGAGAACAAAACCACCGACAAGCGTGACAATCGAGACAAGAGTCCTTGCAACCAACAGCTGTACTGTTTTCATTCCCCTTGCATAGGAAACAAGCCATTGAGATCCCGTTATCGGAGTTCGAAACGCATAGCCGATGACGAGAACAGCAACAATAGGAAAGAACAGAGAATGGGCAAGCGGTGCCACAGCGGAAAGGTAGCGAGCTCCGCCTTTAACGAGGTCTCCCGGAATTCCCACAAAACCATATTGTGGGTTTGGAAAGAAGCCCATAACACCGTCGCCAAGCCAATCGCTCGTTCCGTAGGCTCTCCATGGTTCATAAGACACAGAATAAAGCAATGCGAGCACGAAACCTGCCGCAATCAGCAGAAGAGGCGCTTTGCTCTTCATAACTCGATAGGCTTCAGCCTTAATCATATCTTCGCAGCGCATTTCTACCCCCTCCTCGCTTTGATTCCCATGACCCCGAGCTGCAACGAAACAACGGTGCAAATAACAGAGAAAAGAATGATCTGATTAATGGCTAGGCCTTGAAAGCACAGATTTCCAAGATGGCGTAAGTATGGTCCGACTGAGAGCCACCAGGGAATTTGCGTCGATGCGTGATTGGAAAAGACCACCAGCGTATATTCATCGGAGGCGAGCAGCGTCCCGACCAACACCAACATAATGCTAAGCGGTGCATTTCTAAGTAAATAGAAAACTGCCATCGACTGAGCTACTAATGCAGCCAAAATAGCATCAATCAAAAGCAACACGGGCAGGTATCTATCAAGAAACACCCGCCCATCCACATAGCAGCAAAGCGGAGATTTGAAGAGAGTGAATCCCGAAAACAGGTTGAACGCTGTTGAAGTTGCAATCGTCAGAACAAGCCACTTTGCGACAACGGCCTTTGCTACACCCGTTCCTTTTGCATACGTCACTTCAGAAGACCTGCTTTGATAATCCATGGCGCAGGAAATAACAATGCATCCGGCTAGAACGAAAAACCACTCGTAGGTCATGAATAGTGCCGTCCGAACCGCCGAACCAGCTGGGTCAGTCTTGTCGAGGATGTTTGCAAAGAAACCAATCTGTTTGCCGACTCCCCCTAAATCAGATGTTCCATAAGTCCCATACATATTTGGATTACAGACATCTTTAACAATCCAAATTCCCCAGATCAACAACACGAAAAAGGCTGGATTTCTGAGCAACCGACGGGCTTCACATCTAATCAGTCGCAGAAGTTGCATTATCTGCCTCCCCGATCAAATCCAAAAACCGCTTTTCCAGACTTCTGTCTTTGTAGGAGTTTTCTTCCTTAACGAGAAGTCTGCCTTGATGGAGAAACGCAAAAGATGTCGCAACTTTCTCCAATTCATCTAGGTTATGGCTTGAAATGAGCACCGTTTTATCCCGTTTGTCCTTCAACGACAGCAGGAGATCGCGCACCTCAATCACACCCACTGGATCGAGCCCGTTTATGGGTTCATCCATGATGAGTAGTTGCGGGTCGCCTAGAAGAGCCGTTCCAATATCCAGACGACGCTTCATGCCGAGCGAGTATTGTTTTACCGATGCATCCGCCGCATTTTCTAGTCCAACGGCAGCGAGCACTCGATTAACTTCACTTTTCGGCAGCCCCCACTCGATACAGCGTGAGATCAAGTTTTCTCGACCGGTTAAGTTCAAGAATGCCCCACAGCCGTCGGGGACGAATCCGATATTTCTGCGTGCTCTTGCCAGACCTGCTCTCCCAGACTCGCCGAAAAAACTGATTGAACCTTTCGTTGCTTTAAGCAAGCCAAGAAGAATATCAATCAACGTACTCTTCCCCGCGCCGTTCTCCCCAACGAGAGCGCACACTTCGCCCTCATCTATATCAAATGAAACATCAGACAACGCCCAGTTTTTGCCGTAGCGCTTTGATAGATCCTTGATTGAAATCGCATTACCCATGTCTCATGAACCTCATTAAAAAGGCAGCGCGGCCGACGGATGGCAGTTATCGACCACGCTGCTTACCCTCTGCTGTCTTAACCAGCATTAACGTTCGCGTTGCTAGAAATGAACATATACGCCAAAACAGCTACAGCGCGAACACGGGTGGTAATTGCGGCAGCCACCACCGCCACCCTGCACGTTGCTACACGGATCGATTACCCAGTTCATAATTACCTCCTTTCGATTTATCGTCTGTTTTAATACTTCGTTATCGTATAACGATAACCTTATGATTTCAAGAACTATTTTCAAATAAATTAAGGCTCCTACCGATCGTTTGCGGTAGGGGCCTTGCATGCATACGTGTTTGTCTTCTTGTCTTCTTATTCTGTTTTGTTATTCCTTAGAGAGATCTACTACGTAAACCTCTGTGGGCAATATCTCGGAGGGGTCGGGATTGCGTCTTTGCAAAATCTTATTCCGCGCACGCGCGATGGTAAGTTCCTCAAGTTCTATTTCACTCACGCGACGGATCAAATCTCCCGGCTGACAATCCAACTCAACACAGATATCGAGCAATGTCTTCAAACGTATAGCCTTAATTTTTGCATTACGGATTTTAGAAATGTTAGCTGGCGTATGCCCAGTCGCTCTTATTAGATCGGCATTTGTTTTCCCGGTCTTGAGCAAAAGTGTCTCAACCTCAATAATGAGATAATCCATGGTCAATCACCTAGACCAAATCATCGGACTGGGACTGCAAAAGCGCCCCATAGCGCCAGAAGATCGACAAAGCGAAAGCAACCATCATTGCAATGATGGATCCCACATCCAACGTGATGCCTGAGTCACCAATCTGAAGGAGAGCGGAATTCATACGACAGCTCAACATACAATTGCCCATCATTATTTTTAAATCGCTGCCAATCTGCAGGGAGCCCATCACAGCATTAATTGCAAATAGGCAAGCAATAACGGCAATCATCCGTGCATGTCGAATAGTAAAAGGCGATTGACGACGGGCGACATCGAAGCTGATGCTTAACAATGTAAACTCCCCTGCAAGGAGCAAAACCGCCCATAGCGCCAAGTTTGGAAGCGCGATGCTGCCGCCCTCACCAAGCTCAACGACCCCCTCGATTACCACTGCGCCATTCAAAATGCTATGGCATGCAACAATAAATGCCGAACCAAAGACGGCGATAGTAGCGATGGCTATAAGTACCAGCATGGCACAAAGAACCATTCCGATTTTTCTCATGTTATCGAACGACATCTCAATTCTTTGAGCGCTATTCGCCATAGTAACTCCTTTTGCCATCCAGCAGATCTTATCCAATTATTTTATCGTTACCGGAAACTCTTCTCTACAAGAAAAGGGGCGCTCCCTCATCGGGAACGCCCCGTCATGCAAGGTTATAGTCAATCCCTACAGCGCGCCGGAACCAGCTTGCATCATACCGCCGGGGCCCGAGCTCACGCCACTGCTCACAGGCGCGGCGTTGCCGGTGTGCGGCGCCGCCGGAGCGGTATCGCCACCGAGCGTGCCCGCCGGACGCGGTGCCGGGATCTCGCCCGTGCCATGGCTAAAGACAAACTTGCCATCGGCCACGTCGCACAGGACGGTATCGCCCTCACCCCACTCGCCGGCCAGAAGCTCCTCGGACAGCGGGTCCTCGATGAGCTTTTGAATAGCACGACGCAGCGGACGTGCGCCATTGGTAAGATCGGTACCCTCGGCCACAATCTTGTCGTAGGCCGCATCGGTGAGCTTGATGTTCATGCCGTTTGCGATCAGGCGCTGGCGCAGATCGTCCACCAGCAGGTGCGCGATCTTGGTCAGGTTCTCGCCCGAGAGCTTCTGGAACACCACAATGTCGTCGATACGGTTGAGCAGCTCGGGGCGGAACAGGCGCTTGAGCTCGCCCATCGCGCGGCCCTTGATTTCACTCGACGTGAGGCCCTGCTCGCCGGTGGTGCCAAAGCCCACGCTCGCATCCTGCGCAATCTCGCGGGCGCCCACATTGGACGTCATGATGATCACGGTGTTGCGGAAGTCGACCGTCTTGCCCTGGCTATCGGTCAGGCGGCCCTCCTCCAGCACCTGCAGCAAGATGTTGAAGATGTCGGGGTGCGCCTTCTCGATCTCGTCGAACAGCACGACCGAATACGGGTGACGACGAACGGCCTTGGTAAGCTGACCGCCCTCGTCGTGACCCACGTAACCCGGAGGGCTACCGATAAGCTTGGAGACCTCGAACTCGCTGCCGAACTCCGACATGTCGAAGCTGATGAGCGCGTCCTTGCTGCCAAAGAGGTACTCGGCGAGCGTCTTGGCGAGCTCGGTCTTGCCCGTGCCGGTGGGACCAAGGAAGATAAAGCTGCCGCCGGGGCGACGCGGGTCCTTGAGCGGCGAACGGCTGCGGCGCACGGCCTTGGCGACGGCCTCGACGGCCTCGTCCTGGCCGATAATGCGGGTCTTGAGCACGCTTTCGGTCTGCAGCAGGCGACGGCTCTCGCTCTCGGTGAGCGAGGAAACCGGCACGCCAGAGGTCACGGACACGATGTCGGCAATCTGACTCACGTCGATGGTGAGCGGGCTGGCGTCGAGCTCGGCGGTCCAGGCGGCCTTGGCTTCGGCGAGTTCAATCTCGGCGGCCTTCTGCTGCTCGGTGATCTCGGCGGCCTTGTTCATGTCGTCGCTCTCGGTAGCCTCCTGTGCGGCAGCCTTGAGTTCCTCGATGCGATGCTCGGCCTCGCGCACCGGCTCGGGTGCGCGATTCGCGGCGATGCGAGCGCGGGCACCGGCCTCGTCAATGAGGTCGATGGCCTTATCGGGCAGGAAGCGATCCTGAATGTAGCGGTTGGAGAGGTTCGCAGCGGCCTCGATGGCACCCTGCGTGTAACGCACGTGGTGGTGCTCCTCGTAGCGCGGCTTGAGCGCAGTCAGGATCTTGACCGTGTCCTCGACGCTCGGCTCCTCGACATCGATGGTCTGGAAGCGACGCTCGAAGGCTGGGTCCTTGGTGAGGTACTTGCGGAATTCCTCGGCCGTGGTGGCGCCGATAATCTGGAAGGCACCACGCGCGAGCACGGGCTTGAGCATGGAGCTTGCATCGATGGATCCCTCGGCAGAACCGGCACCGATGATGGTGTGCATCTCGTCGATAAACAGAATGACGTCGTCGGCCTCGGTCGCCTCCTGGATCACGTTCTTGAGGCGCTCCTCAAACTCACCGCGATACTTGGCGCCCGCGACAAGACCCGGCAGGTCAAGCGTCCAGATGTTCTGGTTCATAAGGTTCTCGGGCACATTGCCGGCAGCGATCTGCTGTGCCAGGCCCTCGACGATGGCCGTCTTGCCCACGCCGGGGTCGCCCAGGATAAGCGGGTTGTTCTTGGTGCGGCGCGAAAGAATTTCCATCATACGCTGGACTTCCTTTTCGCGACCAATTACAGGGTCGAGCTCGCCGTCGCGCGCCTTCTGCGTGAGGTTGGTCGCGAACTGCTTAAGCGTATCGGTGCCACTCCCCTTTTGCTGAGAGGCATCCGAGCCGCTAAAGAACGGCAGGCCCGCACCGGGACGACCAGCACCGGCGCCGGCGAGCGGACGCTTCTTGTCCTGGTCCTTGGCGGTGAGTTTCTCGATAGCCTTTTTGATGGAGGCGGACGACACACCCAAGCGCATGAGAATGTCCATGGCCATGCCGTTGCCCTCTTCGACGATGCCGATCAGCAAGTGCTCGGTCGACACGTAGGTCTGGTTGTTCTCACGCGCCACGCGGAATGAACGCTCCATCACGCTAATGACGAGCGGCGTAAAGGCGAGCTTAGCGGCCTCGGTCTCCTCACTGGGCTCGGGAACCGTGGTCTGGACCTCTTTGAGAGTATCCATGATGTCATCGTAGGAGATGTCGAGCGAACGCAGTGCCTCGGCGGCAATGCCCTCGTCCTCCTTGGCAAGCGCGAGCAGCAGGTGCTCGGTACCCACCTTATTTGAATGAAGATCGAGCGCCTCTTGCTTGGCCATGGACATGACCTTGCGCGCGCGATCGGTAAAACGGTCTAACATGCTAGTTCCTCTTAGACGAGCTAGTTTTTTCAAACGCAAAGCGCCGCCCCGCGGCAGCGCTTTGGTCTCTTTACCCATATGGAGTATATGTTAACCGTTGGGACCTTTCCTGCCCGTAGCCGCGCGACAACGTCTACAAAAAAGGAATCGCCAGGTGCTTCTGCATCGGCCCAACGAGCGTGGATTTTCGGACACCCATTCCATGAACGTGGATAATCTCCCGTTTTGAGCCCGTAAACAGGCCAAAAACGGGAGATTATCCACGTTCATGTTATGCGGATCAGTTTCACTTGCGCCAATTAGCTGGTGTGGCGCCAGCGAGGGTCGGTGAGTGTACGCGCCACGCCCAGGCCAACGGGCAGAAACGCCACGATGAGCACTGCACGCACAAACCAGCCGAGCATATTGACCGTGTCGAAGGTGCACATGTAATACATCGAGCGATACAGATACAAGCCCGGCACCATAATGACAATCGATGGCACCGTGAGGGCGATACGTGGGTAGGTGAGCCTGATTTCTGCCAGGCTTGCCAGCAAACCCGATACGAGCGCCCCGATAAATGCAGCCGCCTCGGGAGGCATTCCCGCGCTGAGGCCCAGGAAGGGAAGCATCGTCGGCCCATCGACAAGGGTCAGACGAAGGGTATTGGACACGGCGCCGATCAGCCCAGCTGCCGTGGCCATCTTTACCGGGCTGTTGAACATCACTGAGAAGCCGAATACGCCAACGAAGCTCATTACCACGCGCAAGAGCGTAAGGGCAAGCGGCGAAAGGCCGAGCGGCGCAAAGTCGTCCGGCGCCAGGCCAACACACTCGGCAACCATCCAACCTACGAGCGTCGCCATCACAATAATCGACACAGCATACGAAAGACGCTCAATGCCGCTTCGCATGTCGAGCTTAGCGATGTCGAGACCTGCCGTAATGAGAGGAAAGCCGGGAATCACAAAGAGCATGGCGCCGATATAGCCTTCTTGGTGCGACATTGCCCCCGGTATGACCTGGCCAAGACCGAGCAATGCCAGCAGATACGAGACGCAAGCGACTGCAACGCCGATCGTCAGCGCGCTAAACTGGCCAAGGCCCTGCTTAAGAATATGAGAGCGAGCAAAGTTGCCGACACCAGCGCCCACAAATGCACAGGCCATCTCGATAGGGCCGCCGCCGAGCAAAAAGACAAAGGCGCCGCAAGCACAGGCTGCCGCAAGGCCCTGTTGCCAGGGAGTGTAATCAGGTTTTGAACTCTCAACGGTCTTGAGCATCTCGTGATACTCATGCACCGTAAAACGACGGCCATATGTCTCGATTTCCTTTAGGAAGCTCTCCATCATCCAAATGCGATGGGTATTGACGCCCGTTGTGGGCAAGCTGACGACTTCGTTAAAGCAGTGACCATCTTCAATACAAGTACACTCAAACGACAGGAGACTTAAGTCAACGTGGATGGTGACACCGAGCACGGCGGCGACGCGATTCATGGTATCGCGTACACGCCAGGCACCCGTTCCGCTCGCGAGCATAAGCATACCGGTGCGGCAAATGATGGATGATTTATCGGTGAGCGGCGCATCGACGGCAAGCTCATCGCCTGCCGTCACGATCTGGCACCAGTCGGTTTTCATATGGAGGGCGCCGGCACGCACACCGTGGTGCAGAGGGACTCTTGAGAGCAGCGAATCATGGCTCGAAGGCTGTGGGGGTTCCGTCGATTCGACCTCGTCCTCGTCGGGCCCTTCATCAACAAGGCCGAAAGCATCGAGCGCCGCCGGCTCGCGACGATCGATCAATTCCTCGTCCTCATCATCAAAATAGTTGAACTGATTGAGCATATCCTCTTCGATTGCACGATCGCTCGCGTCGTCCATACAGACGCTCCCTTCCTACCGACTAACCCCCATCCTAGGCAGCGACGGCTAAAGGAAACATAAAAGAGACGACTGTCATGCATGGAAGGCGTAAACCCCCAATGCACCGGTAGACCCCAGGCGGCTAGGACCGTCCCCAAGTGCCGGCACAAGAGGAACGTCCCTAAGTGCCAACCAGGGCAACGCCGCAGGTAGAGGACGGACAGCGAAAGCCCGCCAGAGCGAGCAAGGTCCTTTTGGGGCGAGATGACACCATAGGTTGAGCATAAGTCAGCGAGCGGGCCGCATTTGAGACAAGGTGACGCGAAACGAAAGGGCGCTGACCTTCTGGTCGCGCCCTTGAAGTTGAACGTCAGATTGTCCAAATGCGGCCCGCGCAGCGTCGAGCCGTTACGCGGTTCGTAGAACCGCGTAACTAGTTAGTACATCTTTGCGCCGGCGGGGATGGAGGCGTCGAGCTGGATCAGGTTGAAACGCTCCTCACCATCCTCCTCGTGGATAGCGCTGATGAGCATGCCGCAGCTGGGAATGCCCATCATCTTGCGCGGAGGCAGGTTGGTGATGGCGAGCAGAGTCTTGCCGACCAGGTCCTCGGGCTCATAATAACCGTGAATGCCGGAGAGGATGGTGCGGTCGGTGCCAGTGCCGTCGTCGAGCGTAAAGTTCAGCAGCTTCTTGGACTTCTTGACGGCCTCGCACGCCTTGACCTTCACAGCGCGGAAATCGCTCTTGGAGAAGGTATCAAAGTCGACGAACTCCTCAAACAGCGGCTCGACGGCGATCTTGGAGTAATCAACCGTGGGCTTGAGCGGCTTGACGAACGGGCTCGCGGTGTTGCCGGCCTCGGCAGCCTTGGCGGCAGCGGCACCGGACTGGAAACCCTTCTCGGGCTTCATGTGCGGGAACAGTAGCACGTCGCGGATGGAAGCCTGGTTGGTGAGCAGCATGACCACGCGGTCGATACCGATGCCGATGCCGCCCGCGGGAGGCATACCGTACTCGAGGGCGCGCACGTAATCCTCGTCGTACTCCATGGCCTCGTCGTCGCCGCCAGCCTTCTCGGCCATCTGGGCGGCAAAGCGCTCGGCCTGGTCGACCGGGTCGTTGAGCTCAGAGAATGCGTTGGCGTACTCGTGACCGGCAATGACCAGCTCAAAGCGGTGCGTCAGGCGCGGGTCGTCCTCAAAGCGCTTGGCAAGCGGGCTGACCTCGATGGGGTAATCGCACACGAACGTGGGGTTGACGATGGTGTCCTCGCCCAGCTCATCGTAGATCTCGGCGATAATCTTGCCGGCGGTCCACTCGGGCTTAATCTCCAGGCCCTTCTCGCGTGCGGCGGCAGCAAGCTCCTCGACCGGCGTGTCGATGGTGACCTGCTTGCCGAGCACGTCGGAGACGATGTCGGTCATGGGACGGCTGGCCCACTCACCGGAAAGATCGATGGTCTGGCCCTGGTACTCGATGACCTCGGGGTTGCCGATGGCCTTGCTAGCCGCCTTGATGACACCCTGGGCGAGCGCCTTCATGCCCTCGAGGTCGGAGAAGGCACGGTAGGCCTCCATCGTGGTGAACTCGGGGTTGTGGGTAAGGTCCATGCCCTCGTTACGGAAGATGCGGCCGATCTCGAACACGCGCTCAAAACCACCGACGATGCAGCGCTTGAGGTGCAGCTCGGTGGCAATACGCAGGTAGCACTCCTGATCGAGCGCGTTGAAGTGCGTGATGAACGGCTTGGCAGTAGCGCCGCCCTGGATGGTCTGCAGGATGGGGGTCTCGACCTCCATGTAGCCGTCGGACTCCATAAAGCGACGGAAGGTGGAGAGAATCTGCGAACGCTTACGGAACGTCTCGCGAACGTCGTCGTTGGCGATCAGGTCAACATAGCGCTGGCGATAGCGGGTCTCCTTGTCGGAAAGACCGTGGAACTTCTCGGGCAGCGGACGAACGGCCTTGGCAAGCAGGGTCGCGCTCTTAGGGGCAACGGAAAGCTGACCGCGCTGGGTGCGCACAACCACGCCGGTCACGCCCAGGATGTCGCCCAGGTCGAGGGACTTGAGCGTATTCCAGGCAGCCTCGTCCATGTCGTTGATGCGGCAGAACAGCTGAATCTCGGCAGTCGCATCGCGCACGACGATGAACATGATCTTGCCCTGACCGCGCTTGGCGACCACACGGCCGGCGATCTTCACGACGTCCTCGGTGTCCTCGCCATCGGCAAGCTCGGCATACTTAGCCTCGATATCGGCAACGTAGTCCTCAAGCTCAGAGTGCTCGGGATAGGGGTTCTGGCCCGCCTCGAACAGGGCGGCGCGCTTGGCCAGGCGGGTGGCGCGCTCGTCGTTGAGCGTCGATGCCTGATCTGCGGCGTTCTGGTTCTCTGCCATAAGTTAGCTCCTCAAACTAAAACGCTCCCCAGGATTCGGTCCCAGGGAGCGAAAACATACCTTTACGCGGGACCGTGGTCTAGCGTGCAATCTTGGCGATGGTGTAGACGCGAGTCTTGCCGGAAGGCGTAACGACCTCGACGGAGTCGCCCTCGCCGTGACCGATGATGGCGTGGCCGACCGGAGACTCGTTGGAAATCTTGTGCTCGAGCGAGTTGGTCTCGGTGGTACCGACGAGCGTGACTTCCATGACCTCACCGTTGGGATCAATCAGCGAAACGGTGGAACCGATGGAGACGGTCAGATCACCTGTGGTGGCAGCAACCTGAGCGTTGGCGAGGATGGCCTGGATCTCGGCAATACGAGCGGCGTTCTGGGCCTGCTTGTCCTTGGCGGCGTCGTACTCGGAGTTCTCCGAAAGGTCGCCGAACGCGCGGGCTTCCTTGATGTCCTCGACGATCTCCTTGGCGTAATCGCCCTCACGCCAAGCGAGCTCCTCGACGAGCTTCTGGCGGCCCTCAGCGGTCAGTACGATCTGGCTTGCGTCCATACGGATATCTCCCCAACTCTGATCAAACAATCAACTGTCAACAAAACGAAAAAGACCGGCTAGCCTGCGGGCAAGCCGGTCAGGTGCTCACCCCAAAGGGATGGGACTACTCTGCGTCCGCGTCGCTGTCCTCTGCCTGCTTCTTCTTGGCAGCAGCGAGCTTGGCCTCGAGCTCAGCGATCTCCTTGTCCTCCTCGGACTGCTCGACCACGACCTCCTCGGCCTGCTTGGTCTCGGCCTTATCGTCGCCCTCCATACCCTCACGGATATTCTTGACGGTAGAGCCGAGGGACTTGCCGAGCTTCGGCAGGTTCTTGGGCCCGAAGATAATCAGGACAACGACGAGAATAATGATGAGCTCAGGAGCCCTCAGTCCAAACATTTAGACCTCCACAATACAGCGAGACAAGCTCGAATGAGTATACCGCGGGTATCGCGGTATCACAACAATAGCTAAAAAAAGGGACCGCAAGAAGCGGTCCCTCCTCATGCTCTGGTCGGGTTGACTGGATTTGAACCAGCGACCCCTGCGTCCCGAACGCAGTGCTCTACCAAACTGAGCCACAACCCGTTAGCTCGACTATAGTAACAAAGATTTTCGCCGCGTGCTAGAGAAAATTTTATTTCTTTGGCGCGTCGATTTGAACCGTGTTGGGAATGAGCTCCGTCGCGCAGGACCACCAGCCGTTTTGCTGGGCAGCGTCGGCAAGCCTTTCGGCCGTGGCGGCGGTGTCGCAAATGGCAAATGAGCAGGCACCCGATCCGCACACATCTACAGCAACGGTGCCGTCCTGTTTACGCAGCCAATCGAGAACCATTTGAATCTGCGGCTCCATCTGTGCGGAAATGGCACCCAGGTTGTTATGGATGAGCGCATATGCCGTCTCGGCATCACCAGCACGCAAGGCAGAAGCTATCGCGCCGGGCTTGTCCGCAGGCACCGGAGCCTCGTCAAAACGTCGATAGGCTTCAATTGTTGAAACGCTTGCCTCGCGCGGCTTGACCAACACGACGGGCGTTGCGGGCAGCGCGGGATACTCAGTTGCCAGCACGTCTCCCCCACCTACGTAGAACGCAAGGCTCGCGTGCAAAAAGAACGGGACGTCAGCACCAATACCCCGCGCAATGTCGTCGAGCGCGGGGTCGGTGCGATCAATTCCCCAGAGCTCCGCCAAGGCGACAATGACCGCGGCCGCATCCGTCGAGGGGCCGCCCAAGCCGGCGCACAATGGAATGCGCTTCTCAATCGTCACGCAGATGTTTGCCTCGCGACCATAATGCTCGGCCATAGCAACCGCAGCCCGATACGCCGTATTCTTTTGCATGGGAAAATCTGATGCCGGAACCGTCTGGACGGTCAGCGCCTGCGCCGGCGCGACCGTCACGGAATCGGAAAGACCGACGGCTGCCATCAGGGAATCGACCCTGTGGTAGCCGCGGTCATCGCGCTCGGTATGAACCCCCAGGTAGAGGTTAATCTTTGCCGGCGCGGAAAGAGTCAGGGACCGATCGGTCACCGTTAGTGCTCCTCGAGCTGATTGCCGAGCGGGGTAAAAATGTGCTCACCGCTCTCGGGGTCGAACAGCTCGACCTGCCCGGTGAGGACATCGATATACTGGTAGGACTGACGCGACTTGCGGCCGCGACGTTCGTCAACCTCGACGATAAAGACGGCGGGGTGGACGCTCTTGATGGTGCCCATGCGCTCGACGACGCGGGTGCGGCCCATGTTGGCCTTCACCTTGACGCGATCGCCCACCATATCGGTCAGCTTCTCGTGGATGTCGTCGACGTGATTGACTTCCATCTCTTCCATGAACAGGGCCTCCAGAAGGTGCAATTCAAAAAGGGGATAATACCCCTAAGATAGACAAAACTCTAATACTATAGCACCCTGTTACAAACACGCGCAAGTAGCTAATTTGGCTACTTACAGATTGTCGGTATCGAGGACGATGGTGAATGGGCCGTCGTTGACGAGGTCGACCTTCATGTCTGCGCCGAAGATGCCATGCGCTACGTGCTCGACGTCCTCGCGCACAAGCGTCAGGAAGTACTCGTAGAGCTCGTTGGCGACATCGGGGGCGCCGGCATCCGTAAAGGACGGACGGCGACCATGACGGCAATCGGCAAACAGCGTGAACTGCGACACCACGAGCACCTCACCGTCGACGTCGGCAAGCGCCAGGTTGGTCTTGCCGTTCTCGTCCTCGTTGATGCGCAAGCCGCGGAGCTTGCCCCACAGCTTATCAGCCTCGGCGCGCGTATCGCCGTGGCCCACGCCAAGCAACACCAGGTAGCCGCGTCCAATGCGGCCCACGCACTCGCCGTCGACCGTCACGCCGGCGTTGAGTACGCGCTGCACCACCGCACGCACGGCCTACTCCTCGCCCGTCAGCTTGGCGGACAGATGCTCGAGCGCATGGAATCGATGGCTGATGGCGTTCTTCTCGTCCGCCGTCAGCTCGGCCATGGTCTTGCCCGGCGTGTCGACCGGCAGGAACAGCGGGTCGTAGCCAAAGCCGTGATCGCCGCGGCCCTCGTGTGCGATAGTGCCCTCGCAGGCGCCCTCACCATAGGTGACCAAACCGTCCGTGTCGATGAGCGCGACGACGCTCATAAAGCGCGCAGTGCGGTCCTCGTCGGCCACGCCCTCCAGATTCACGAGAAGCTTGGCGTTGTTGGCGGCATCGTCTCCGTGCACGCCCGCATAGCGCGCGCTATACACGCCAGGCTCGCCGTCCAGGGCATCAACGACCAGGCCAGAATCGTCGGCAATGGCCATAAGGCCCGTCTCCTCGACCGCAGCCTGCGCCTTGATGATGGCGTTCTCCAAAAACGTCGTGCCGTTTTCCTCGGGGTCCTCAAAATCGCCCAGCTGGCCGAGCGCCACAAAGCGAACCTCGGGCATGACCTTGCCTAAAATGGCCTCGATCTCGGTGAGCTTATGGGCGTTGCCCGTTGCCACGACAATGGTCGCCGCCGGGTCGAGGGTGTCGATGTCGATCTTCTCAAGTGCCATGAGTGGTCTCCTTGTCTCTATAGCAATGCCGCGCCGAGGGCGACGAGGGCCTCCGCCTCTCCCCTCTCAATCAACGGCAGTCTTATACTTCGACGTTTTCCCAGATAAAACCTGCCAAAATAAACCTGTCACTTTTTGGTAGGTTAGGCGAGGGCCTGGCGCTGGAGCTCGATGAGCTCGGCGATACCCTTGTCGCCCAGGTCGAGCAGGGCGTTGAGGCGTTTGCGGTCGAAGGGCGCCTGCTCGCCGGTGCCCTGGAGCTCGATCATCTCACCGGTGTCGGTGGCGACGAGGTTCATGTCGACCTCGGCGTGGCTGTCCTCGGAATAATCGAGGTCAAGCAGCGTATTGCCGTCGACAACGCCCATAGAGATGGCAGCAACCTGGCCCGTGAGCGGGATGCGCTCGATCTTGCCGGCCTCGACCCACATAGCAAGGGCGTCGTGCAGCGCCACCCAGGCACCGGTAATGCTCGCCGTACGCGTGCCGCCATCCGCCTGGATCACATCGCAGTCGACGGTAACGGTGTACTCGCCGAGCGCCTTCATGTTGACGACGGTACGCAGGCTGCGGCCGATGAGGCGCTCGATCTCCATGGAGCGGCCCTTACGCTTGGCGTACTCGCGCTTGCAACGCTTACCGGTCGATGCCGGCAGCATGGCATACTCTGCGGTTACCCAACCGGCCTTGGCACCCTTGCGCCAGCCCGGCACGCCCTCCTCGATGGTGGCGGCACAAAGCACGCGCGTGTCGCCGAACTCAGCCAGGCACGAGCCGTGGGCATGTTTCATAACACCACGGGTGAGCTTGACGGGGCGCAGCTCATTGGCGGCACGGCCGTTGGCACGGTTGACCTGCATGTACTCCATAGAAATATCCTTTCGGCAGAAGAAGAGGGCAAGTCTTTGGACGGTAACCCTACATCTATTTCAGTTCGTCGATATCGACATGCTCGATGCTTTTGAGCGGCTGGCCAAAGATAAAGCTACCCGCCACCGCAAACTCGGCAATGTTGTCAGACGTAGTGGCAAAGCGATGCTGCGGCTCGGCAGCGTCGCCCGCCAGTTGCTCACGGCGCGTGAGGATATCGGTCAGCTCGCGCGTAGTCTCCTCGGCAGAACTCACGACGCGCACCCCAGGCCCCAGCGCATGGCGGATAGGTCCCACCAACAGCGGAAAGTGCGTGCAGCCGAGCACCACGGTATCGATTCCGCGATCGCGCAGCGGCTCAACCGTGGCGCCGACCAGCGCTCGCACGGCCGGCGTATCGAAGATGTCCTCGTTCTCGAGCCACTGCTCCTGCAGATGCGCACCCGAGGCGAGCTCGTGCTCGACAACCTCGACAAAACTCGAAGCCGGGCAGCCGTATACGTCGACGCCGGCATCCAGGTCCTGAATGGCACGCGTGTAAGCGCCTGAGCGAATGGTGAGGTTGGTGGCGAGCACGCCCACCCGGCGCGTGCGGGTGCTGTTGATTGCCGCGCGTGCGCCCGGCGCAATCACACCGATGACGGGGACGTCGAGCACCTGCTGGGCCAAACGCAAGGCCGCAGCGGTCGCCGTATTGCAGGCGATGACCATAATCTTGACATCGTGCTTCGACAGCCAACGGCCCGCCTGCAGCGCAAACGAGCGCACCTCGTCCTCGGTGCGAGTGCCATAAGGGCAGCGCTTGGTGTCGCCAAAGTAGTAGACGGACTCGTGCGGCAACGCCGTCGCAATCGCGCGCGCAACCGTCAGACCGCCCAGACCCGAGTCGAATACGCCAATGGGGCGCGTGTCCCCGGCCAGATTCTCGATATCGGACATTACCTCACCAGTCTCTCTCGAAAAGACATGTCCAAGTGCGGCGACGCCGCGCTACGAACGCGCCGCGACCAGCAGCTCTGCCGTCGCCGCCCAACCGTCGACAATTTTGCCGCGCGTAACGAAAGCGTTCTCGCAAGCAGCCAGGAACTCGGGCGCGCCGGCGCTCGTCAGGCCATTCTCGACCAGGCAGAACGTGCCCACGTGATCGGCCATGTAGAAGTCGGACTCGGAATCGCCGAGCGCGAGCGTCTCCTCGCGCTCAATCCCCAGGTGCTCGCAGAAGCGCGCGATGGCAACGCCCTTGTTGAGGCCGGCGGGATTGATGTTAAACGCGCGACCGTCCTCGACGCGATCGAGCTCGAGCGTCGTCGGCTTGGACAGATGCGTCAGGTGACCGTTACAGGCCCACACCAGGCCGCAGCCGGCCTCGTCGAGGATGGCCTGCGCCTCGTCATCGGGGATGTCGCCGCGCATGCCGACGGTAACCTCGCGGTACTTGTAGCCGGTCGACATGTCGTTGTGATACTCGATCTTGTGCGGCCAGCGGGCGAGGATCTTCTCGCACACGCCAGTCTGCTCGATCACCTGGTGCGGCGTGAGACCGCAAGATGGGTCGTAGGGCATATCGCCGGTCAGATACTCCCAATCGTTGGCCTTGAGATCGTACATGACCAGGCCACCCATCTCACCAATGTAAGAGTTGAGGCCGAGCACGCGCGCGTCCTCGTGGATCATGGTACGGTTGCGGCCCGAGGTGGGAACCACTTGGATGCCGGCGCGGGCAAGTGCCACGACAGCCTCGACGAGCTTGGTCGAGGGGTTGCCGTCGTTGTCGCGCAGCACGCACGAGCCGGGTGCGAGCATCGTAGCATCCAGGTCGGTAAAGACGTACTTAACCTTGGCCAAGCGCTCGCGCATCTCGCCCGAAAGCTCGGCGACGGTCGGCAGGGTGTTGTGGGACATGGTTACTCCGTTTACGTAGAAGGGTTTGGGCTTGGACGGCATGTTTTGATTGAGGGAACACGTTTATGGCGACAGCGCACTCAGGGCGCCTTCGCCATCATGGTTCATTAGTCAAACTGGGTAACATCGATCAGGCGATTGGCCAACGAAAGGTCGCTCTCGATGGGCACGAACTCGTCGCCCACGTGCATGAGCTCCTCGTCACCCTTTGCCAGCAGCAAGACAATGGTGGGAGCATTGGGGTTGACGTACTCCTCGCGCGCCGCCTTGAACGCCGCATGCACAGCGGCTTCACGGTCGAGGATGATCTCGTTCGGCGTATCGTCGGGAACATGCTCGGCAAGCTCGCGACAGACCTTCATCGGGTCCTCGTGAGCCGGGTCCTCGTTGGCAAAGATCATCAGGTCGGAATATGGTGCGGCCTCGCGCGGAAGCTGCTCGCGGCGCTCCTGCGCCTTGCCGCCGGCAGCGCCAAACACTGCAATGACTGGACTAGTGGGAAACGCGCGCTTGACCGACGAGAAAAGCGAACGGAACGAAAGCTGGTTGTGCGCATAGTCAACGACGCAGATCACGCGGCCGTCCTTCGACTCCACGACCTCCATACGGCCCGGCACACGAAGCTTGGAGAGGCCCTTCTTGATGGCATCGATACCGATGCCGATCTCGTGCGCAGCGGCGATAGCGACCAGCGCGTTCTCCACGTTAAAGTCGCCCGCGATGCCCAGCAGGACCTTCTCCCCCGCCTCGGACTCGTCGGCACACAGGCCATGCAGGTTAAACTCGATGTTAAAGCCGACCACGCGGACATCGCTTGCCCACAGGCTTGCCTCGGGATGCTCGACGCCAACGGTCACCAAGCGCTCGGCCGTCGACGCTGCCTCCAGCACACGGTCAACCTCTTCGGTGCCCAGATTCACCACGGCGGTCTTTGCCTGGTCAAAGATCCTGAGTTTGCTCTCAAAATAATCCTCAAACGTGGGGTGTTCGATCGGCGAGATGTGGTCACGCCCGATGTTGAGGAAGCACGCCACGTCAAACGGCAGATTCTCGACGCGTTGGTACTTGAGCGCCTGGCTCGAGACCTCCATGACCATGGACTGGCGACCGGACTCACGGCAGTTGGCGATATGGCGCCAGACCTCGGGGGCCTCGGGCGTAGTATTGGTGCTCTCGTAGCACTCGATGCCATCGTCGGTACTCACCGAGCCGATCATGCCGCAGGATTCGCCCGCTGCCTTGATGATGGACTGAAGCATAAAAGCGGCCGTGGTCTTTCCCTTGGTACCGGTGATGCCCACGATCTTGACGTCGTGGTCGGGACGGTCGTAGACCTCCGGCGGCAACAGGGCCATGACCGTGCGAACGCTATCAACAACCAGCATCGCAGCACCGCTCTCCTGCGCCAGCGGCTCCAGAGACTCGACCAGCGACTCTTCGCACACAAATGCGACGGCACCCGCATCGAGCGCCATGCTCAAAAACGCGGGCTTAAAGGCAGCACCTTTGCAAAAGAACACGTCACCTGCCGAGACCGCGCGCGAATCAAACGAGCAGCCGGTCACGGCACGCTCGTCAACCTGCTCTGATGCGCGCAGCTCGCCGCACACGTCGAGAAGCTTGGCAAGCGTATCGACCGTGGTCACGGTCGCGGAATCCGAATGGTGCATCTTTCACCTTTCTCAGCCACTTGGCAGGGACGGTTTTTATAGTAACTGAAACGCACCCACGCAAAAACGGCTCCCGGAGGAGCCGTTACGCGCAGGCGTTCGTTAGCCGAGGCTAGGCAGCCTGAACAGCGGGCTGGTCCTCGTCGATAAAGAAGCGCTTGTACCACACCAGGAACACGAGCGGCGTATAGATCTTGCGCTGGAAATCGCCCTTGCCCGCAAAGTGCAGATCGAGCAGGTGCATGAGCTCGTCGGTATCGAAGAACTCGCTTGCCCACGGCGCGGTGAAGTACTCCTTGACATAGTCGTACCACTTTTGCTCGCGCAGCCAGTAGACAATCGGCACCGGGAAGCCCACCTTGGGACGGGTGGCCCACTCATCGGGCAGCGACTTGTTGGCAGCGTGGCGGAGTACCTGTTTGTTGCCGTTCTCGTTGATGCGGTAGCGGTCGGGAATGTGCTCGGCGAACTCCATGACTTTGCGGTCCAGGAAGGGCACGCGCAGCTCCAGCGAGTGCGCCATGCACATCTTGTCGGCCTTGAGCAGAATGTCGCCCGGGAGCCACATGTTCATGTCCAGGTACTGCTTCTTGACTAGCTCGGGCTGACCCTTCACGCGCGCATAGATGGGAGCGGCAAGCTCGAAGGCGCCATCGCCGGTGTTGTACTCGGGCTTGAGCACGCCGTCGACCTCGCGCTCCGGCCATACCAGAGCCTGTCCCAGGAACGACTTCTCGGGGATCTCGGCACCCTTTACCAGGAAGTTATGTCCCTTGAAGTACGGCATATGCAACGCCAGGTTACCGAGCGCGCGACGGATGGGCAGCGGCACCATCTTTTTGTACTTGCGGACTGGGACCGTGTCCTCGTAGTAGGCGTAGCCGCCAAAGAGCTCGTCGGCGCCTTCGCCCGAAAGCACGACGGTGACGTCCTTGCGGGCCATCTCGGCCAAGAACCACAGCGGCACGGAAGACAGGTTGGACTGCGGCTCGTCCATGTGATACTGGATGTCCTCAAGCGCACCGAAGAACTCGTCGGCGGTAATCATCTTGCGGACATTCTCGACGCCGAGCTTGTCAGAAAGTTCCTTGGCGTAGTTAGTCTCGTTGAAATTCTTGTAATCGAAGCCCACCGAGAAGGTCTTGTCGGGCATGAGGCAAGCGGCGATGTAGCTGGAGTCGACGCCACCGGAGAGGAACGACGCGACCTTGACGTCGGCGATGCGATGGGCCTCGACGCTCTCGTGCACGACCTCATCCAGCTCGTCGACGTACTCCTCGAACGGCTTCTCGACGGCAGAGTAATCGCAATCCCAGTAGCGCTCGATGTTCATCTTGCCGGTCGGGATGTCTACGGTAAAGTAATGCGCCGGCGGCAGCTTGTAGACACCCTCGAAGAAGGTCTCCTCGGTTGCCGAATACTGCAGCGTCATGTACGGACGCAGGGCCTTTTTGTTGACCGCCTTGTGGAAGTGCGGGTAGTCCAGGAAGCTCTTGATCTCGGAACCAAAGAGCACGCCCGGAGCGCCGTCACCCGCATCGGCCATGGGATAGTAGTAGAGCGGCTTGATGCCAAAGATATCACGGGCGCCAAAAAGCTTGTTCTTCTTCTTGTCCCAGATGACGAAGGCGTACATACCGCGCAAGCGATCGAGTACTGCCTCGCCCCACTCCTCGTAGCCGTGCAGAAGGCTCTCGGTGTCGGCGCCGCAGTGGAACTTGTAGCCCTTGGCCTCGAGCTCGGAACGGAGTTCTTGGAAGTTGTAGATCTCGCCGTTGAAGACAATGACGACGCTACCGTCCTCGTTGGCCATAGGTTGGGCGCCAGCCTCGGTCAGGTCGAGGATCGACAGGCGGCGGAAGCCGAGGGCAACGCGGCCGTCGATAAACTGGCCGCCCATGTCGGGACCACGATGGACGATGCGGTCCATCATCTTGGTGAGCACCTCGGATTGGTTATCCGTCCCACCGACAAAACCGACAAAACCGCACATATACTATCCCCTCTGCTGTTGCTGGGCATCAAATCGAATCAGTAGCTTTTGAGTATACCCGAGGGTGTAAAGAGGGACGGAATGTTCAGGCAATCTCAACTGAATCAGCTCCGCGCCGACACGCGCCGGTTACCTTTAATGGATATGAGGTGAATGGGGCGATTGTTTTGCTATACTCTCTCCGCATGGGCGATTGGCGCAACGGTTAGCGCAGGTGCTTTACACGCACAAGGCTGGGGGTTCGAATCCCTCATCGCCCACCATTGAATTGGAAACGGTCCTCGCAAGAGGACCGTTTTTGTTTGGGCCCATTTCATGGGATTCGAACCCGACAGGGTGCGGAGCTGAGGAAACGCGAAGCGTTTTCCAGCGCAGCACGCGAGGGCCGCAGGCCCGAAGCGAGAGCGGGCGGCGCCAGCCGCACGCGACATCCCTCATCGCCCACCACTGATTTGGAAACGGTCCTCGAAAGGGGACCGTTTTTGCTTGGGCCCATTTCATGGGATTCGAACCCGACAGGGTGCGGAGCTGAGGAAACGCGAAGCGTTTTCCAGCGCAGCACGCGAGGGCCGCAGGCCCGAAGCGAGAGCGGGCGGCGCCAGCCGCACGCGACATCCCTCATCGCCCACCACTGATTTGGAAACGGTCCTCGAAAGGGGGCCGTTTTTGCTTGGGCCCATTTCATGGGATTCGAACCCACAAGGGTGCGGAGCTGAGGAAACGCGAAACGTTTTCCAGCGCAGCACGCGAGGGCCGCAGGCCCGAAGCGAGAGCGGGCGGCGCCAGCCGCACGCGACATCCCTCATCGCCCACCACTGAATTGTTAGGCCTCCAGCGATGGAGGCCTTTCTTTTTTTCAGGCCCAGCGCATGGGATTCGAACCCGCCAGCACGTCTGTCACAAAGGCCGTGGCCAGAAAATGGCAAAAATGAGTACTGCTACCTTGCTTACAACATATCAAAAGATAGTATTTGCTTAAGTTACGCAACATATGTCCATTATAAGGACTAACAATTAGATCAAAATCGTGCATTCATCGCCATTTCGACTTGCCATCTGGTCTTATTAGTCCAAAATTGCTGCGACCAAATCGGTAACAGTACTCATATTTAATGTTTTTTGACCAGCAGGTCTCCCCGCCTTAGCAAATCTAAGGCAAAACGGGCTCCAGACCGCTGAATCATGCCACATAGGGCACGTCCGCAGTCCGGAACCCGGTCCAAATTGAGTTATTGTGCCGCGTTAGCCCAAGACACCCGCCAGGATCTCGATCAGACTGTCCACGTCGGATTCCTCGCAGACGAGCGGCGGCAGGAAACGCAGCGTATGGGCACCCGTAGCGTTAATCACGGCACCAGCCCCCAATGCACGGGCCACAACGTCGTGTGCATCACCCGCAGTATCGTCCAGATCGCAGCCGAGCATCAAGCCGCGGCCACGCACCTCGGTCACGTTCGGCAGCTTGGCGAGCTTTGCCTCCATATAGGCGCCTACCTTGGCAGCGTGGTCGGCATAATCGCCGCGCACGAGTGCGGAGAGCGTCGCGGCACACGCCGCGATGGCCAAGCAGCTACCGCCAAACGTCGAGCCGTGGTCGCCCGGCTTAAACACGTCGGCAATCTCCTTCTTTGCTACGACGGCACCCATGGGCACGCCATCAGCAATGCCCTTGGCAAGGCTCATGATGTCGGGTTCCACGCCATAGGCTTGGAATGCAAACGGCTTGCCGCAGCGGAAGATGCCGCACTGGACCTCGTCGGCGATAAGCACGGCGCCCACTTCGTGTGCCAGGTCGCGCGCTGCCGCCATAAACTCCTCGGTCATGGGGTGCACACCGCTCTCGCCCTGGATCGGCTCGAGCATCACGGCACAAATTTCGCTCCCCAGATGCTTAAAGATCGCACGCAGTTCATCGATATCGTTGGGCGTGCAGGCCACAAAGCCACCCGGCAGCGGGCGGAAACTATCCTGCAGCCAATCCTGCATGGTGGCGGCAATGGTCTCAAGCGTTCTGCCATGGAAACCGCCGCGCATGCACACGATGGTGTTGCCACCGTTACCGGCACGCTTGGCGTACAGGCGCGCGAGCTTCATCGAGCCCTCGTTGGCCTCGGCGCCGGAGTTGGCAAAGAAGGTCTCCCACACCTGCTCGTCCGCAGCCGGGGCACCAAGAGCAGCTGCCGTGATCTCATCGCCGGCGGCAATGGCATCGGCAAGCACGCGCGCACCATCTACGTCGTCGTTAGCAAGCTTGGACAGCAGCGCCGCGACCTGTCCGCGCTGCTCAATGTAGAAGTAATTGGAGACATGCATGAGCTTTTTGGTCTGTGCCTCGAGCGCCGAGAGCACAGCCGGGTCGCCATGACCTAGGCTGCACACGCCGATGCCGGCAAGAAAGTCGAGGTACTCACGGCCATCGTCGCCGGTGAGCTTCATGCCGTGACCCTCGACAAACTCGACCGGAGAGCGGCCAAAGGTATGCATAACGTAATTGGATTCAAGCGATTGCTGAGCTGCAAGTGACATGGGATGCCTTTCGTTGAGCGCCGAACGGCGCAGGCCTATGGGTGCAGGAATGGGGCGGCTGCGGGTCAGCTAGACCGTCTGAAGCTTCTCGACCTCGTCGAGGTTCTCGGTCAGACGCGCAGCAAACGTCGAAAGCGGATGCGGATGCGTATCGAACTCGTAGGCCGTCTCGGTGGAATGGATCACGGTGCCGACGCCGGCATCGGTCAGCAGCTCCAGCAGCAGCGAATGCGGCGTGGTGCCGTTGATGATGTGGGCACGAAATACGCCGCCGGCAAGCGCATCGACGGCCGCGCGCAGCTTGGGAATCATGCCCTTATCGACCTCGCCGCCGTAGAGCATCTCATTGACCTCGTCGAGCGTCAGGTTGGAGATAAGCGAATCCTTGTCGCCAAAGTCCTTGTACAGACCGTCGACATCGGTCAAGAAAATCGCTTTGTGCGCATGGAGCGCCGCCGCAACGGCACCGGCGGCGGTATCGGCGTTGATGTTGAAGAAACCGCCGTCCTCCCCCGCCGCGACGGTAGCGATGACGGGGATGTACTCGCTATCGAGTAAGCGCTCGATATAGTCGGTGTTAACGTGTGTCACTTTGCCCACTCGACCGAGCTCGGGGTCGAGAGGCTCGGCGATGAGCGTGCCGGCATCGCTGCCCGACACGCCCACGGCCAGGTTGCCGTGGTGGTTGATGGCAGCAACCAGCTCCTGGTTGACCTTGCCGCCCAGTACCTCGCGCACGATATCCATGGTCGCCGGCGTGGTCACGCGCTGGCCGTTCTTAAACTCGACGGGAATATCGTAATGGCTCAGCGCCTCGTTGATAGCCTTGCCGCCACCATGCACGATGACGGGACGCATACCGATGATCTTGAGCAGGACGATGTCGCTCATCACGTCGCGGCGCAGCTGCTCGTCGACCATGGCGGCTCCGCCATATTTGATAACAACCGTCTTGCCGGTCAGGTTCTTAATCCACGGCAGCGCTTCGAACAGCAGCTGCGCGGTTGCTTCGTTGGATTCGCTCGATCGACAATCGCGTGCGAATTTCATAATCTGCCTCGTCTTTCGTATCGTTATCGCGCCGTGCTCCGCTGTCCGCAATCGCGGCAAGATGCGCAGCGTGCCTGGAATCTAGGAACGGTAGTCGCCGTTGATGGAGATGTACTCATGCGTGAGGTCGCAGGTCCACACGGTCGTTGCCGCGTCGCCTGCGCCCAGGTCGGCCGAGATCACGATCTCGGGCGCCTCGAAACGTCGTAGAGCCTCGTCCTCGTCAAAGGGAACAGTCAGACCGTCGCGACAGACAGGCATGCCCATCATGTCGATGGACACATCTTCTTGGTTAAACTGCACGCCGCACTTGCCGAGCGCCATGGCAACGCGGCCCCAGTTGCAGTCGTGGCCGGCGATGCAGGTCTTGACGAGCGGCGAGTTGGCGACAGCACGAGCGGCGATATCGGCCTCCTCGTCGTTCACGGCGCCGGTGACGTTGACCGTCACGAGCTTGGACGCGCCCTCGCCATCTGCGGCGATGTTGCGCGCCAGGCTCTCGCACACCTCATGCACGGCAAAGGCCAGCTCGTCGAAGGCGTCAGAGCCCTCAACAATAGGCCCGGCATCTGCGGCAGCGGCGCCGGAGGCAAGCATGATGCAGGTGTCGTTGGTCGAGGTGTCGGAATCGACCGTTACCTTGTTGAAGGTCTGCTTGACAGTGGAGAGCAACAGGGCGTGGAGCGCCGCCGGCTCGACGGGGGCATCGGTAGTGATGACCGCGATCATGGTTGCCATGTTGGGCATGATCATGCCCGAGCCCTTGCACATACCGCCCACCGTATAGGCATTGCCTGCGTGCCCCGCGGCCTCGCTGCGATAACACACGGCATACTCCTTGGAGTGCGTGTCGGTCGTCATGATAGCGCGGGCGGCATCGGCACCGCCATGGGCGGAGAGCGCCTCGTAGGCGGCAGGAACGGCAGTCTCAAACGCGTCGATCGGCAGAATCTGTCCGATCACGCCCGTGGAGGCGACAAGAATCTGCTGAGGTTCGCAGCCGATGACCTGCGAGGCGATATTGCAGGTCTCGCGCGCGCAGGCAAGACCGGTCTCACCCGTGGCGGCGTTGGCATTGCCAGAGTTGACCGAAACGCCGGCAATGACGCCGTAGCCCTTGTCCGCACCGCCCAGGTTGGCACGGCTCACCTGCACGGGCGCCGCACAAAAGCGATTAGTCGTAAACACGCCGGCCCCGGGACAGGGTTTATCGGGCACGACGAGCGCGTAATCCAGACGCTCGGGATTCTTGCGGAATCCGGCATGGATGCCCGCTGCCTTAAAGCCGGCCGCTGCCGTAACGCCGCCTTCGACGGCGCGAATCTTGATATCAATCAGCTCGGTATTCATCGTCCCTATGACTCCCCATATCAAATAAAAAAGCGGGCATCGGCTAGCGCGCCACGCTGGTCGCAATTGCTTGACCAGCTTAAGAGTGGCGCCTCACTCGATGCCCGACTACCAAATCGTTAATAATCGAATGTGCTACACCGGGCACGCCACCGTGGGCAAGCCTCGTCGCTCGTCAAAACCAAAGACGATGTTGGCGCACTGGACCGCCTGGCCTGCTGCACCCTTGCATAGATTGTCGATGGCGCCCGTAGCCACCAGAACGCCCGCGCGCTTGTTGAGCGCGAGGCCGATCTGGGCGGCGTTGGTGCCGACGACCGAAGCCGTCTTGGGCTGCTGGCCGGCATCGAGCACGCGCACAAAGGTGCGACCGGCGTAGAACTGCTTGTAATGGTCGACAACGTCCTCAAGGGTCAAGGTATCGAGAGCCTGCGGCGCGAGCGGCAGCGTCACCGTGGAGAGCAGACCGCGCTTGAGCGGTGCCAGGTGCGGGGTAAAGACGACGCGATCGGTCAGGCCAAGGATTTGCTCAATCTCGGGCGTGTGGCGATGCTTGCCCACGCCGTAGGCCTCCAAGTTCTCGTCGGCGCTGCAAAAATGGGTGCGGGCGTTGCAGGACTTACCGGCGCCCGTCACGCCGCTAATGGCATCGACAATCACGGGGCCGTTCTCGGCCACCCAGCCCGCGCGCACGGCGGGCGCGGCGGCAAGGCTCGTTGCGGTGGGATAGCAACCGGCGCAGGCGACCAGCACGGGTTTGCCGTCGGCATGGTCGGATGCAGCGGTCTCCAAGTCCTGGCAGAACAGCTCGGGCAGACCGAAGGCACGGGTCTTGAGCAGCTCGGGGCTCGTATGCTCGGCGGCATACCAAGCCTCAAAAACGGACGCGTCGTTCAGACGGTAGTCGGCCGAAAGATCAAAGCAGGAGACGCCCGATGCAAGCAGCGCGGGCACCTGTGCCATGGCAGCCGTGTGCGGCACGGCCAAAAAGACCGCGTCGCAGTTCTTGAGCTCAGGGGCATCATGCGTCGTAAAGACAAGATCGCTTACGCCGGTGAAGCTCGGGTGCACCGCAGACAACGGCTGGCCGGCATCGGCGTTGGACGTAATGGCAGCAAGTTCAAACTCGGGATGACCGAGGACGAGGCGAATGAGCTCGGCTCCGGCATATCCAGCCGCGCCGACGATTCCAACCTTTAAAGACATATCAGACTCCTTGTCTGCGATTTATGCACCGATGCGCATTTCGCAGCGGTCGTTATGAAGTGGATTGAAACTTTAGCACCAAAAGATGCATTAATACGTAAATGGCTTGCATATTCATGCATTGAAACATTCCCGACACATTCGCTTGAAGGAATTGACAAATGGAGCGGGCCCCGTATTGACCGGCGCTCCTAACGGCGCCGGGCAAGACGGGGCCCGCCCATGCGAAAACCAAGTTGTTAGGATGAGCCAGCTGGCTAGAGCTCGACCGGCACCCATTCGTCGTGATTGCAGATAAAAGCCTCGGGATCCTCGACGCTAAAGAAGACGAGCGTGGGGTCGTTAGGCCCCTCATAGTGCTCGCCCAGGCGCTCTAGATGCTTCCACCCAGCTTCGCGCATTTCGCCTAAAGCCCGGTCATCCAAGCCGGCACGCCCGCGCAAGATGAGCCAGCCATGGCCCGGCCACCAACTCGTGGCCTCAAAGCGCTGGTTTTGCAGCAGCTCTTGCCACACATCTTTGGTGCGCGCTGTTACAAACCACAGCTTGCCGTCCTGGATCTGCGCAAACGAAAACGGACGCACATGAGGCTGTCCGTCAACGCTCGTCGCCAAATACCATGCCGGCACCGACGTCAGATACTCCAACACCGTATTCAATCCGTCCATGTGTCCTCCTGGCGCTAGCTAATTCGGAACGGGTAGTTAATTTGAGACGCGCTAGAGCTCCAGGCGCTCCTCGCTGCCGTCGATATCACAGAAGCGCGCGGCAATGTTGCGGACCGAAAAGAAAGCAAGGCGGCCGTCGTTGGCACTCTCGTGTTCCTCGCCGATGCCCACCATGTGCTTAAAACCCGCTTGACGCACCTTGTCGCTCGCAACTGCGTCGTCCTCAAGTGCGGCTTCGCCGGTCAATACGATCCAGCATTCCCCCGGCTTCCAGCCCGAGAGCTCAAACTTGGGATTCGCACTCAGCTCCGCCCACACATCCTTGTCGCGCGACGTGCAAAACCACAGCTTACCTTCATCGACCATGGCAAACGAAAACGGCCTCACGCGAGGCTGATGCCCGTCGGCCACATCGGTCGTGGCCAGATACCACGCCGGAATGCGCCTGAGATACGAGCAGGCGCGCTCAAGCTGAGCTGTGCGGTCGTTGTCGGTCATAGGGACCCCTTTCTTGCGCTCGAATCGCGCCTAAACAAGTTGAAGGTTGACGACGATGACACACGCAAACAGCAGCATCGTCACCACCGCAGCCAGCGCATCCCCGCGGCGAAATGCAAGCGCATGCAGACGCGTGCGGCCCTGCTCGCCGTGATAGCAGCGTGCATCCATGGCGGCAGACAACGTCTCGGCATGACGGAACACGCCCGTGAACAGTGGAATCGCCACACTGCCGAGCATACGCACGCCGCCGAGCGGGCCACCCGTTACGCGTGCACCGCGGCTTGCCTGCGCGTCCGCCGTCTGCTTCATCTCGGTGGCGAACTGCGGCATAAAGCGCAACGCGATGCCCATGATCATGCCGAGCTCATGCGCCGGAAGCCCCACGCGCGCAAACGGTGCGAGCAGACGCTCAAAGCCCGCGGTGAGGTCGAGCGTCGGTGTGGTGAGCGTAATGGCGCTCATGCCGGCCATCATCAGGGTCAGGCGACACGCCATAAAGGCGGCAGAACGCAGTGAGCCCTCGCTTATCTGCAGAAAGCCGAGCTGCCACAGGATGCGCCCACTCTGATCGGTAAACAAGTTGAGCACCGCGACCACGACGACGACTGCCAGCAGCGGCGCCATCGACGACAGAACGCGACGAGCCGGCACCCGGGACACGACATAGATCAGCACAACGAAAATTGCGACAGGGGCCAATCCGCGGAAGCCGCCGACGGTCAGCGTCGTGATCAAAAACACAAAGCCCAGGAGCAGCTTGGTGCGCGGATCCAGGCGATGGATCGCGCTATCGCTCGGATAGTAGCTGCCAAACGAAAACGCCTCCATCAGCAACCCTCCTCTCGCGCGACCGTTTCGGATTTGGCCTTGTCCGAGACGTTAGAAGAACCGCCTGAGCGACCGATCGGCAAATCTGCCAACTCGTCGGCCAACGACTCAACCGTATAGAGCCCGCCGCGATGCAGCGGCACGCCCGCTTCCGCGAGCGCCAACGCCATGCGCTGGGCAGCGGGAACACCCAAGCCGATTGATTTAAGCTCATCCGCATGCGCAAAAACCTGAGCGGGCGTGCCCTCAGCAAACACCGCGCCCTCGTTCATCACGACAATACGATCGCAGCAATTGGCAAGGTCATCCATACTGTGTGAGACCATGACGACGGTCAGGCCCCCATGGTGAAGTCGATCGATGAGCTCCAGGAAATCACTGCGCGCCGCCGGATCGAGCCCCGCCATGGGCTCATCGAGTACCAGGACCTCGGGCTCCATGGCAAGCACGCCAGCAAACGCCACGCGCCGCTGTTGGCCACCCGAAAGCTCAAAGGGACTCTTGTCGCCCACCGTGGCCAAGTCGAGGCCCACGCGCGCGAGCGATGACTCAACGCGGCGCGCGACCTCGGCCTGCGACAAGCCAAGGTTGTGCGGGCCAAACGCCACGTCCTGCGTCACGGTTTCGGCAAACAGCTGACGCTCGGGATATTGAAACACCACGCCGACCTTGGCCTTAACCGCGGCGGCATCTTTCTTGTTTGCCAGGTCGAGCCCCAACGCGTAAACGGAACCCTCCTGGGGGCGAATCAAACCGTTGAGATGCTGGACCAGCGTCGACTTACCCGAACCGGTATGGCCTGCTAAGCCCAGGAACTCGCCGCGACGCGCCGTCAGCGATACATCGCGCAGCGCCCACGGGCTGCTGGGGTCGTTTCCCCAGAGAGCCTGTTTGCTCGATTTGCCCGCAACGGCCGAGCGCTTATGCCAGCGGCGACGCTCGCGCAGACTGAGCGAATAACTGTACGAAACATGGGATAGCTCGATGACAGGCTCCGACGCGTTGTCCTCGTTGTCTACCGGAACAGTGCCGTCAGCGATTTCCAACTGGGACGCGGAAGGCTGCCCCGCAGTGCCTGCCCCGCTCCGCTCGGTATAGGCCTGCGCAACCTCGGCAACCATATCCGCCTCGCGCACCTGCGCGCAAACGGGTACGCCCTTCGCACGAAGTGCCATGCCCAAACGGCACGACTCCGGCATGTCCAGGTTGAGCTGCGCAAGTTCGTCCGCCCGCGTCAAGATTTCCTCGGGCGTACCGAGCATGGCAACGCGCCCCGCCTGAAACACCGCGACTCGATCGGCCTCGGCGGCCTCTTCCATAAAGTGCGTAATCATCACGATGGTCATGCCGCGAGCGTGCAACGCGCGGCAAGCCTTCATGAGGCCCTTGCGTCCACGCGGATCGAGCATCGAGGAAGCCTCGTCCAATATGAGCACGCGCGGTTCCATGGCAAGCACGCCGGCAAGCGCCACGCGCTGCTTTTGGCCACCCGAGAGCGCATGGGTCTCGTGGCGCTCAAAGCCCACCAGGCCCACGGCCTTCAGCACATCTCGCACACGCTGCGCGATCTGGGCCGATGGCACGCCAAGGTTTTCGGGACCGAACGCAACATCGTCCTCGACAAGCGTCGCCACCAGCTGATCATCCGGGTTCTGGAACACCATGCCCGCAGTCGAGCGGATGTCGTAGACCAGCTCGGGATCGGACGCGTCCATGCCGTTGACGCGCACCGTTCCCGTATCGGGCTGCAGCAGCGCGTTCAAATGCTTGGCGAACGTCGACTTGCCCGACCCGTTTCCGCCGAGGATGCAGAAAAACTCGCCATCCTCGATGTTCAGATCGATGCCGTCGAGTGCCGGTGTGGCACCGTCATAGCTAAAGGAAACGCCCCGACACTCAATCATGCGCGGCCTTTGACCTGGTCCTTCTTGGGCGTAATGAGATTAGAGACCGCCTTGTACACCGCCAGCGTCAACACCGAGTTGAGCACGGTCTTGATGAGGTTGAACGGCAGCACGGCAGGAATCATGAGCGGGGCGATCACATCGACCGAGCCATACCAGAACCAAACACCAATGGTAAGGTTTGCGACCATAGACAACGCCGTAGCGGCAATGACGCCGAGCGCTAGGCCAATCACGGCACCCTTATAGGTATGCATCTTCTGGTAGACGATAGCCGCGGGCAGAATGTAGCCCAGCGTGGCAACCAGGTTCATAAGCGCGCCGACCCAGTCGCCCGTAGTGAGCGCATGGATAACGATCGCCATGGCGGCAACAGCAGTACCGGCACCGGGGCCATATGCAAACCCACACACCATCGCCGGCACCAGCGACGGGTCATAGGTCAAAAACGGCGCCGAAGGAAGGATGGGCAGCTGCACGTACATAAACAGGGCACCCAAGGCGCACATCAACGCCATGGTAACGAGCTGTTTGGTGCTCCACCTATTCGTGTTCTCAAAATGGATATGCTGCGACTGTTCAGACATAAGATCACCTGCCTCTTTCATCCGGACTCTAACCGTTGGTACTGGAATCTCACCAGTTCAGCCGGCATGCGAACCAACGCACACACGGGTCGCGGACTCCTCGGCTCGGCCGCAGGCATCTCGCCTGCGCCACGGCGCCCCTTTGACACCGCCCGATTTACCGCCAGTGGGGAATTTCACCCCGCCCTGAAACAGCAATTGCAAGTGTAGCACGAGCAATCGTTCGCGCAAGTATGCCAAGGGTAATTTGTGGTGGGGAAACGCTCCAGAAATGCGGTAGGGACAAGTTAGCGCAACAATCACGTCCTCCATCCGCCCCAAAGTAGCGCGCCTTTCGCGGCAGAGCCGCGAAACAGCGACCGGGACACGCATCCCCCACAACCACGTCCTCCTCCGCCCGCCGACCTCAAGGCCGTAAACGCAGGGAATCCGGGGGCGTGACGGGGGCTTCTCTCCGGAACATTCCGCAGGACGCAAAGAGGCTCCGCAGCGCGAAGCGCGATGCGGAGCCTCTTTGCATGTCCGAGGACGTTCCGGAGAGAAGCCCCCGTCACGCCCCCGGATCCCCGGTGGGAGTTCTAGACCTTGTCGGCCTTAGTACATACCGCCGCCCTGCTGACCAGCGGTAGCAGCAGCGATAGCATCCTCAAGCTGAGTGTTCTTGGGCACATCGGAGACGGTAGCCTCGGTGATGAGAATCAGGCTGGCGACAGAAGCAGCGTTCTGCAGGGTGACGCGGCTGACCTTGACGGGGTCGAGGACGCCCATCTCGATCATGTCGCCCCACTCGCCGTTGGCAGAGTTGAGACCCTGGCCGGCGGGCAGCTCGGCAACCTTGTCGACCACGACAGCGCCCTCAAAACCAGCGTTCTTGGCGATGGTAGCGACCGGAGCAGTCAGAGCCTTCTTGACGATGTCGACACCGATCTTCTCCTCGGGGTCGTCGAGCTCAACGGCGTCGAGCGCAGGAGCAGCGTCCATGAAGGCGACGCCGCCACCGGCGACAATGCCCTCCTCGACAGCAGCGCGGGTTGCCTGCAGGGCGTCCTCGACGCGGTGCTTGATCTCCTTGAGCTCGGACTCGGTAGCAGCGCCGACCTTGATGACGGCAACGCCACCGGAGAGCTTGGCCAGGCGCTCCTGGAGCTTCTCACGGTCGAAGTCAGAGGTGGTGTTCTCCATCTCACCCTTGATCTGAGCGATACGAGCGTCGATGGCCTCCTTGGAGCCAGCGCCGCCGACGACGACGGTGTTGTCCTTGGAGATAGTGACGGACTTAGCGGTACCGAGCATATCGGCGGTGATGTCAGCGACCTTCACGCCCAGCTCGTCCAGAGCAGCCTGGCCACCGGTGAGGACGGCGATGTCCTCCAGGATGCGCTTGCGGCGATCGCCGTAGCCCGGGGCCTTGACGGCGCAGACGTTGAGGGCGCCACGAATCTTGTTGAGGACGAGGGTCGGCAGAGCCTCGCCATCGATGTCCTCAGCGATGATGAGCAGGCCACGGCCAGCGCGCTGGACAGCCTCGAGAACAGGCATGATGTCCTGGACGCTGGAGATCTTCTGGTCGGTGATGAGGATGTACGGATCCTTCATCACGGCCTCCATGCGGTCGTTATCCGTGACGAAGTAAGCGGAGACGTAGCCCTTGTCGAACTGCATGCCCTCGACGGTGTCGATGGTGATGTCGAACGTCTGGGAATCCTCGACGGTGATGACGCCGTCCTTGCCCACGACCTCCATGGCCTCGGCGATCTTCTCGCCGACCTCGGGGTCACCGGCGGAGATGGTACCGACGGAAGCAATCTGCTCCTTGGTCTCGACCGGCTTGGCCTGCTTCTTCATCTCGGCGACGGCGGCGTTGACGGCCTTGTCGATGCCGCGACGGATGGCCAGCGGGTTGGCGCCAGCGGCGACGTTGCGCAGACCGTCGTTGACGATGGCTTGAGCGAGCAGGGTTGCGGTGGTGGTGCCGTCACCCACGGTGTCGTTGGTCTTGGTGGCGACCTCCTTCACCAGCTGGGCACCCATGTTCTCGATGTTGTCCTCGAGCTCAATCTCCTTGGCGACGGAAACGCCGTCGTTGGTGATGGTCGGGGCACCAAACGTGCGCTGCAGAGCAACGTAGCGACCCTTGGGGCCCATGGTGACGGTAACGGCGTCGGCCAGAGTGTTGACACCCTTGGCGAGCTTAGCGCGGGCATCGGTGTTGAACGTAATGTTCTTTGCCATGGTAGGTAATCCTCCAAAAGAAACGTGACTCGCGTCGCCGCACCGAGTCATTTGCGGCGGGCGCGTTCAAAGACGAATCGTGCGATTCCGGCTGAGGCTTAGGCCTCGACGACGGCGTAGATGTCGTCGGCGCGCATCAGCAGATACTTCTCGCCGTCGACCTTGACCTCGTTGCCACCGAATTTACCGTAGATGACAACGTCGCCTTCCTTGACGTCCATGGGGATGCGCTCACCCTTGTCGTTGACCTTGCCGGCGCCAACGGCAACGATGGTGCCGCGCTGCGGCTTCTCCTGAGCGTTGCTGGCGATATACAGACCAGAAGCGGTCTTCTGCTCGGCCTCGTCGGGCTTGACCAGAACACGATCTGCAAGCGGCTTCAAAGACGACATGCTTGTCTCCTCCTTTTTGGGCCGCGTGGTTATGCCACGCGAATTAACCCTTTTTGTTTGCGTACGCGTTGAATGGTACCCACGAATGGCGGGTTATACAACACGGAGTCAAAAAATCTTATTTTTTGGCACTTAGATTTTCTGAATGTCGGAGGATAACTTATGCGCAGCCCCAAGGCGGACCGGAAAGCATGAAGTTTTAGCGCGGCAACTTTGTGAATCAGCTTCTCAAGACTACAATCCTCCAGATGAAATATGCCCAGATGAGAGGAAGGGAGGGCAGATGACCGATGAGCTGAGCACCTCGGCATGGCGAGATATAGCACCGAATCGCGATGCACGCGACTCCATGCCGCCCGTTCGCACTCGCCTGCTCGCCCTGGCTCTCGTCTTCGCCCTTCTCGCGGTAACCATCCTCTCCCCCATCGCAACCGCCCATGAGTTGCATCATGACTGCACCGGCGCGGGCTGCACCATCTGCGCCGAGCTCGCCGGCAATCTGTCGATCGCCCGTGGCGGTGACACCGTCCCCGTGGGCGCGACATCGTTCATCACCCTCTTGCTGATCTCCGCCCTAGCCGTCATCGGCACCGAGCGATCTTCATATGCCCCGGTCACCCTATTATCCCTCAGGGTCCGTCTGGACGATTAACGGCTCCCAATTGAATCAAATAGCTACCGCGTGCCACAGCGGCATCGCCTTCGGCCGTCGGCACCCCGACGCAGCCGTTTTCAATTCAGAAGCAATCTATGGACAACCGAATCTACCGTCGCCATCCCAAGCGGCGTCCTATTCGTCACCGTGGCCCCATGGCGGCGGCATATATGCCCCTTTTAAGTGCGGTCTTTGCTCTCGCCGCTTCTGACGACAATGCGTCCAGCTCGACCCCGTCGAGGGGCTCACTGACAAACAGCTTAAAGCCGGCGAGGATTACCCACCCATCATGAACGACAACCTGGAGAAGCTCGTGAAGACGCTGAACTAGGAGTAAGGAACAGAGACGATGAAGATGAGCATGAAGGATCTGAAAAGCTGGATGACCGACCATCCCTACCCCCGTACGCTGGCAACGATCGGCGGCGCATCGATATGCTCGATGCTCGCCCTCGAGCTGCCCTCCAACCATGAACTATGGAAGATGCAGGCCGGACCGGCACTTTTGGAGCTTTTGCTCATCTTCTGCTTCTTGTGCCTGTTGTTCTATCTGCCGCACCGCCGTAAGACCCCCGCAATCGTTGGCATCGTTGCGCTCGCCAGCATCGGTATCGCCGAGCACTTCGTAATCACGTTCAAATCGATGCCCATCCAACCCGGAGACCTGTTCGCCCTCTCGACCGCTGCGACGGTCGCCGGCAGCTACACCTATGAGCTCAGCACTTTCTGCTTCATGGGGCTTGCTGCCGCGGCCTTGGGAATCGCGCTTATCGTCCTCATTCCGCGTGATGCATGTGGGCGACCGCCGCGCCGCGCATCGGAAACGTCCCCCGAGTCCATCGACCATGCGATGTCTGCGTCTTTGAAATCGAAGGACTCAAAGGCGTCTCCGGCAACCGAGGGGACATCGACAGCGCCGAGGGAGCATCCAGTCGCAACCAAATCCAAACTCCCCCTCTCCGTCGACCGTCGTACCGCACTTGTTGCCGGAGCCGCACTGGGGGCGCAGGCCTTCATCAGCTATTACGACACCTTGGGCATCAAGCTTCATACCTGGAAGCCCCTCGAAAGCTATTACAGTCAGGGGTTTCTCCCCACCTTTATTTCGAGCGCGCAAAAAATGGTGCCGCCTAAACCCAAGCACTACAAGAGCGGTGAGGCCTCGGCGATCATCAAGCGCCTTGCCGCGCGCTGGAACGCGGGCACGAACGGCATCGCCGACCCCTCCCGTGCCGCTGCCGTCGAACAGTTTGACCAGCTCAAGCCCTCAGTCATCTGCATCATGAACGAGTCCTTCGCCGACCTTTCAATCTTTAACGAACTGGGCTGTGGCTATAAGGGGCCCGAGCGCTTCAAAGCCATCGATAACGCGCTTCTGCAGGGAGTGAGCTACACGAGCGCCTTCGGTGCCGGCACCTGTAACAGCGAGTTCGAGTTCTTAACCGGACACTCCATGGCATTCCTGGGCGCTGGCGTCTACCCGTTCATGAGCTACAACCTGGCCCCGAGCGAGAACCTCGCCCGTCAGTTCAAGAGACTCGGCTATCGCACCGTGGCCATGCACCCCAACCACGCCACCAACTGGAATCGCGAGAACGTCTTCGCGGACATGGGATTCGACGAGTTCCTCTCGATCGAGGACTTCGCCGGCGCACCCGAGCTCTGCCGCAAGGTCACCGACGCCGCCACCTACGACAAGTGCCTCGAGGTACTAAAGCAGAGCGACCAGCCGATCTTCATCCACGACGTGACGATGCAAAACCACTCCGCCTATGACACGGGCTTGGTGCCCACCGACCAGCAACTGCACCTTGCCGTCGAAGGTGTGTCCGACAAAGTTATCACCTGGACCAATGAATACTGCTCGCTCATGGAAGCGTCCGATGCCGCCTTCGCCGCCTTTCTGGAAAAGCTGCGTGATCTCGACCGCCCCGTCGTCGTGGTGATGTACGGCGACCACCAGCCGTTCTTCACCGACCGCTACAACGACCTCTACTTTACCGATGAGGACGATGCCACCCATACCGAGCGCATCTGGCAGACACGCTATGTGGTCTGGGCGAACTACGATGTCGCCGGCAACGCACAAACGAGTGGGGAACTCAACACAAGCATCAATAACGTCGGCGCACTCGCACTCAATGCCATCGGTGCCCCGCTCACCGCCTACCAACGCGCACGCTTGCAAAACCGAGCGCACATGCCGGCGATAAACGTGGTGGGGGCGCAGGATGCGCACGGCGTTTGGTATACAGCCGAGGCCAAGTACGTTCCCGCCAAGACCGCTAATGCGCGCGATCGCCTGGACCGCATGCAATATCGTAAGCTCTTCGACCACGAAGGCTCGGTCTTTGCCACCCATAAGCAGGCGGCCGCCAACGAAACCGACCCCAACGCAGCTCCGGGAGCCTAGGGTTGACCAATCTCGGGCCCGGTATTCAGAAAAGTCAGTGCAGCAAAATGGCGATGCGGACAGCGACATGTGCATGGTTTTCGCTGCGCGCACGGGTCCCCTGGGGAGCAGCGTGCATTTTTGGGAGTTTTCAGCAGGCCAGGACGGCTGCATACGCGCCGGACACACCATATTGGTCCCAAGAACGCCTTTGACCGGCGATTTGGGTCGACGGGCAAACCCCGTCAGGACAAAAAAGCGTGCCTCGCGCCGCACCGGACCCCAAAATGACGTCGATCTCCGCAATGCCACCCGACTGCAGCGGCACCGGCAAAGCTCACGGTGCTGAATACTCCATTTTTTGCACGGCCCAGGCGGGGGTACATCAGGACCGGAAAGAACATCTCAACTTTTTTTGCAATCTGCAACTGGAAGTATGCAAAACGCTAAGAGAAAGCATCGCTGATATCCCAATTGAGCGCGCGGAGCAGCAGCGCTTCCACCCTGCGCCCAAATCCAGCAGAGAGGGGACGCTCCTAACGAACCCCCATCGGCAAACAAACGCGGCTCGAGCGCCATCCCAAAATATGCTGCCCGAGCCGCGTTTAACGGTACGGCATGAATATTAGCGCTCGTAGATTAAGTTGCCCGCCAGGTAGGTGGCCTGAACCTTGGTGGCTTGCAGCTCTTGGGGGTCGATGGTGAGCGGGTTTTGGTCCAGGACTACCAGGTCGGCGTATTTGCCGGGCTCTAGGCTGCCGAGGTTTTGCTCGTCGCCCGCTGCGTACGCGCTGCCAAGCGTGTAGCTGCGCAGGGCCGTTGCCGCGTCGATACGCTCGCTCGGCAGCCAGCCGCCCTCGGGCCAGTGGCTGCGGGGATCTTGGCGTGTGATAGCCGTGTAGAGCACGTTCATGCTGGTAACGGCCGTGATGGGGCTGTCGGTACCGAAAGCTTGACGGATACCGCGCTGCTGATAAGTTGCGAACGGCCACATGATGCGGCTGCGTTCCAGGCCCAGGTCGCGCTCCGGGCCACCCGGGTCGAGCGTGATGTGGCAAGGCTGGCTCGAGGCAATGACGTTGAGCTTGCGCAGACGATCGATGTCCTGAGGCAGCAGATTCTCCAGGTGCTCAAGCGTATTGTGGCCGTGCTGGGGCAAGCCGTAGAGCTCTGCCGCCTCCTCAAAGATATCGAGTGCGGCATGGATGGCACCGTCGCCGATAACGTGGATGCGCACGGTATGGTCACGCTCGGCTGCCGCCAAAACCAACTTGCGCATACGCTCGACAGGGACCGTCAGGCGGCCCTGGTCGCCCGGGAAGCGCGGGTTGGTATAGGGCTCAGTGAGGTATGCGGTATGCTCGCTCGACACGCCGTCGAAGAACTGTTTAAAGCCTGGCGCCGAGAGCAGCGCGTTGTTCGCGTAGCGGGTCTGGAGTTCTTCCAAGCGCGACTGGTCATCCAGCAGCGTGGGAAACAGATGGGCGCGGATGCCCAGCTTGCCGGAGGCCTGTAGCTTCTCGTAAACATCGTCGCGAATAAAGTCGCAGCCCGGCATGGGCATGAGCGACATATCGCAGATTGAGGTGATGCCTTGCTCGGCCATACGCTTCATCTGGTCGGCGTAAGCGCTCGCGATGCGGTCCTCGCCCAGCCACTCCAGGCAGCGCGGCAGCAGCTGCATAGCAGCCGCCTCGTGGGCGATACCCGTAAGCTCGCCATTTGCATCTTTGTCGTAACTGCCACCCACCGGAGGCTCGCTGTCGCGCGTAACGCCGAGCGCCTCGAGTGCGCGGCTGTTGAGCCACAGCGTGTGCCCGTCGCCCGAGTACATAACGCAGGGACGATCGGGAAATGCCGCATCGAGCGACGCCTTAGTGGGATGCTCGGGCGGGTCCCAGCGGTAGTCGCGCCAACCCTGCGTTACAACCCAAGCGTCGTCGGGCAGGTCCTGGGAAAACTCAAGCGCGTGTTGTACCAGCGCCGCCTCGGACGTGCCCATATCCATGAGCATGTACGGCGAGGAACCGACCGAGGTATGGAAGAAGTGCAGATGAGCGTCATGGAAACCGGGGCAGACAAACTGCTCGCCGTAGTCGATAACCGACGTGGCGGCAGGAGCGGCGGCAATCACGTCATCGGGCGCACCGACCGCGACGATACGGTCGCCTGCAATGGCAATCGCCAGCTCGCGGGCGGTATCGATACCGTCTTGCGCGGTAAAGACGTTCTTGGAGCGGATAATCCGATCGATATGTTGCATGGGCATCCCCGTCTCTGGCAGGAATTTCAACACTCCCGAGTGTACTCCCCCGCCCCTGTTACAAAACGCCAAGCGGCAAACGGCATCTTTGCCAGGCCAAGTGGCAGGTGGCATACTGGAGAGAGCTTGTACGAATTGCGCGATGGCACAGCAAGGAGCAAATCGACCATGACGAAGACCAAGGCACAGCAGATTATGGCGGCAACCGAGGTACGAGCGGCTGACGACGTCACCGCAGCCATTCAGGATATCGCCGCAGAGTTTGAACCCTATATCATCAAGCAGCGCCGCCACTTCCATAAGCACCCGGAGCTGAGCCTTGCCGAGGAGCGCACGACTTCTGACATCGCCAACCAGCTCGACGCCATGAATATCCCCTACGAGCGTCCCCTTAAGACGGGCCTTGTGGCGACCCTTCGCGGCACCGCGCCCGACGCCTATCGCGAGGACGGCACGCCACGCCGCCGCATCCTGCTGCGCGCCGACATCGACGCCCTGCCCGTCACCGAGCAGACCGGCGAGGAGTTCGCCAGCGTCAACGAAGGCTGCATGCACGCCTGCGGCCACGACTGCCACATCGCCATGATGCTCGGCACGCTGCAAATCCTGCGCCATATGACCGACGACATCCACGGCGAAGTCCGCATCGTCTTCCAGCCCAGCGAGGAAAACGGCCAGGGCGCCAAGCTCATGATCGGCACGGGCGTGCTCGACGGCGTCGATGGTGCCTACGCCGCGCATATCTGGAGCGAGGTTGACGCCGGCACCGTAAGCTGCGAGCCCGGTCCGCGCATGGCCAATACCGACTGGTTCCGCATCGACGTCCGCGGCACCTCGTGCCACGGCGCTATGCCCCAGCGCGGCCACGACGCCGTTATGGTTGCCGCTGAGATCGTCAACGCACTGCAGACTATCGTCTCGCGCGAGATTAGCCCCTACGAGCCGGCCGTTATCACCGTCGGTGAGCTGCATGGCGGCACCGCGCGCAATGTTATCGCCGGCACGGCTTACCTCGCCGGCACGGTGCGCACCTACGGCGACTCGACCCACGAGGAAATGCCGGAGCTCATGCGCCGCATCGTGGAGCATACCGCGGCAGCCCTGGGCGCCGAAGCCAAGCTCACCGACTACACCATCGCCAACTACAAAGTCGAAAACGAAGCCGCATCGAGCGAGCGCTGCCGCCAGGCCGTACTCAAATGCCTGGGCCCCGCCGGCGAGGGACATTACCGCGGCACGCTTTCGGGCGAGGACTTTTCGGAGTACCTGCGCCGCGTGCCGGGCGTGCTCGCCTTTGTAGGTGCGCGCAACCCCAAGATTGGCGCCACGTACGCTCAGCATTCCTGCTTTTACAAGATCGACGAGACTGTGCTGGCAAAAGGCTCCATGGTGGCCGCCCAGTATGCCATCGACTTTTTGGCCGAGCCCACGCAAGAGGAGCTCGACGGACCCGCTATCGCCGCGGTCGCCGAGACCAACCCCGACCTCGCCGCCAAGTTGCGTTCTGCTAAGGCCACAGCCGCCGAAGCACGCGACGCCATGCACGACGCCCGCACGGCTCGCCACGCCGCGATCAAGGGCATCCACGATGCACGCGCCGCCGCGCGCCGCGAGGAGAAGCACGACGAGTAGCCGATTCGCGACCGTCTCGCAGTCATAGCCACATCGCGATAACAAAGCGGGGGCGGACGTTTCGACACGTCCGCCCCCGCTCATTTGTCAGGCTCTATTTCTTCCATTTCCGCCCCGTCCTCAAATGGCAGGTGGCAGGACTACTCGTCCTGAGAGTCCTCGTCGGAGCTTGGCTCGGACCCGGGTTCCGGTTTCGGCATGGGCTCGGATGCAGACTCGGGCTCAGGCTCAGGTGCGGGTTCAGGCTCAGGCTCGGGCTCGGGCGTCGGCTCAGGCTCCGGCTCGGGCGCGGCCGCAGCATCCGGGGCGCTATAGCCCGAAGGAGCAGACTTCTTCTCAAACGGCAGCACAAAGGTCAGGACGTCATCCTTATCCTCATCAGCCCATTCAGCTGCATAACGCGCTACCCAATAGCCAACGGCACGATGCTTGAGCATCTTGCCAAAGACCGTAAGGAATACCGTGACAAACGCCGTCAGCACCAAGAACAATACGAGCGTGATGCCACCGCCGGTAACAAGCGCCTCAATAGCCGAAGGACGGTAGTAGTAGTTATACATACCGACAGAGGCAATGGCGCCGAAGACGAGCGTCAGGATCCATGTGACAACGTTGGCGACCAGACCCGTCAAAAACTCGGGAAGGAACGAAGCGCAGAACAGCTTGGTCTTGTTGTGCTTAAACGCCGCCCAGACCTTGTCGAGCGAAAACGCGCTCTCGACACGACCGGTCACCGCAAAGTGCATCACGGCAATGTCGGCGAACATCTTAAAGAAGACCCCCAAGACCGCCGTGGCAATCATAGCCAGGACAAGCAGGCCAAGCGAGCCAAACAGCGCTGCCTCGAGTGCATAGGAGCCGTAATACGAATACGAGCCCGCGGCGCCAATTACCACGCTCTCCACCAGCGAAAGCACTACACCGATAACGGGAATGGCAGCGATAACCTCGAGCACGACCGAGATAACGCTCGAAAAGACTCCGAGGCCAAACGACGTGGAACGCATGAGTGGACGATCCATACCGCCATCAACCTTGAGCGACAGATCGCGACCCCACTCAATACCAAAGCCGGAACCACACACGCTCGCAATGCAAGCTGCCAAAAAGCCGATGGCAGCTGCAATGCCGCCAATAACGGGAATAAACAGCACGAGTACCGACACAACACAAATCAGCGCCGGTAAAAAGGCAATCTGGCACACGCGCTGCAGCACGCCCGGAGTCTTGGTCATATCCTCAAACGCCTGAGCCACACAGCCCTTGGACGCATTCGCCACGGGCGGTTGCGGAACAAACTGCTGGGGCTGACCCTGAGGGGCAGAGGCTGCGGCACCGGCATTGGAGGCACCACACGCACCACAGAACTTATCGTTGTCGCCCATGGGGGCACCACACTGCGAACAGAACATCGAGATCATCCCTTCGTATCTTGAGCGAATCATCTGGATCGCAAACGATGTCTTTGGCATCATTATCACCCAATGTGGGGACAAATACTCCAACATGACGCATTTGCAATGCGCAGGGCGCTATTCGATTGTTTGATGAGCTCGACCGCGTTAGTTCGTTCCGCGGAAACCCTTGCCGACGATCTCGGAGCTGTCGACAATCGTGATAAAGGCACCCGGATCGACTTCGCGCGCATAGCGGCGCAGTTGCACGGCCTCGCGACGGCTTAGCACGCTCATGATCACCGTCACGCACTTGCCCGAGAAAGCACCGTAGCCGCGGCTGATAGTCGCCGTACGGTTGAGATGCTTGACGATAAACTCCTCGACCTTAAGGGGCTCGGAGCAAATGACCGTGCAGACTTTACGCAGGTGGATGCTCTCGATGGCTTTGTCGACCACAAGCGTCTTGGCAAACAGGCCGAGCACGCAATACAGACCGACGCGCGGGCCGTACAAGAAGGCCGCGATGGTCACGATGCCGATATCGACCAGCAGCAGCGCACGGCCGATCTCAAGCGTCGTGCGGCGTTTGAGAATCATGGCGAGGATGTCCGTGCCGCCCGTCGAGGCACCAATATCAAAGACGATGGCGCTGCCGAGCGCCGGCAGAATCACGGCAAAGCACAGGTCGAGCCACATATCACCCGTCAGAGAGACATCGGTCGGAATGAAGAGCTCAAACAGCGAGACATAGGCCGAAAGCGCAAACGAAGCGAAGACGCTCCACAGAATCGCCTTGCGCTCCAAAAAGATAAAGCCCAGAACGACCAGGACCGCGTTGATAATCCACATAAAGACGCCGACGGGCAGAGTCGGGAACAGCGTAGAAAGAATGACCGACACACCCGAGGTACCGCCGAAGGCAAAGTGATTGGGGGTTTTAAAGGCCACGATGGCGAACGCCGTGAGGATCAGGCCCAGATTGAGCTCGGCAAAAAAGCGCGGAAAGCCTGGCTCCTGGCTGCGCCTGCGGCCGGCGCGCTCGCCTTGCTCAATAACATCGCGATCGACCACGCGCTCCATCGGCACCACCGGAGGACGATGCACCTCCTCGGCAGCACGCGACGCCGCCTCTGCCGCAGCGGCCTCAATCGCCCATGCCTTGCTTTCGGTCTCGTGTTCGTCGGCCATTACGGCAACCCCTCGTTAACAATTTGGAAACAATGCGCCCATTAGGGTAACGCGGAACGTGGCGATTGCAACCCTTAGTTAGACGAGCGGTATGACTACATCGGGAGCGTACAAAAACGGCCGGCCGCGCTTTTGCATGCGCGACCGGCCGTTTGACGTTTACGCAGATAAAACCTGCCAAAATAAACATCCCTTTTTGGTAGGTTACTCGTGCTGGCTGGTGCGGTGCTCGTACTCCTCGGGGGTGATGACATCCTCGATGCGCAGGTTGACGCCTGCCACCTCAAGGCCGGTCATCGCGGCCAGACGCTCGGTGACGCGCGCCTTAACGTCGTCAAAGATCGCAGGCGCATAGGCGCCATACTCGATGATGACCGAGATGTTGACGACCACGCGGTTGTCGTCGGTGACCTCGACCGTCACGCCCTTGGTCAGGTTCTCGGCACCAAACTGCTCCTGCACAAAGTGCATAAGGTTACCCTTCATGCCCAGAACGTGCGGCACCTCGCGGGTGGCCATGGCGACGATCTTCTCGATCACGCCGTTGGAATAGGTCAGCGAGTCCTCGGACTCGTCCGCCTCCTCGTCGTCCTCGTCCGCCTCGTCTTTGGACTCGGCCTCGACGAGCGTCTCGTCCTCGAGCGTTACGTCCTCCGCCTCGGCGGCGACGGCCTCGTTCGTCTCGAGCTCGGTATCGGCCACATCGACCTTCGTGTTAAAAGCCATGGTTCCTCCTTATGCCTGCCACGGATGCGACAGTCGAATACATATTAGCGGCCGCTAAACAGACGGCCGAAGAAGTTAACGATACCGTTCTCGCCGTCGCGAATCTGGCCGATCACGGCGCCGATCAGCACAAAGAATGCGATGACAAGCGTGTCCCACAGGCCCAACGTAAGTACCAGCACGGCGAGGATAAAGCCTGCCACGGCGCCGAGCGTAGTGTTGGGGTGGCGCACGGCGTAGCTCCAGATAGCGGCGCCCGTACCTTTGATGAGACCCATGGCCTCGTCAAAGTCGTTGGCGGCGCTGTCGTGCTGCTCGCCGGCCTCGGGCTTGGTGTCGGCGGACTCGCCTGCCGGCATAGCGTTCTGATCGATCGTCAGGCGCGGCGTGCGGGCGGTCTTGTCTTGGTTGGTATCACTCACCGGAAACCTCCACGGTCTGGACGGTAGTCTTGGACGGCAAAAAGCGAACGCGCGCAGTCGTGCCCGGCGTACCGAGCATGGTGTCGCAGGCCCGCTCGATACGCTGCTGCATCGCAGTGGCAAGGGAAGCAACGTCTTTATCATCGAGCGCGATGGCTTCGACCTTAAAACGAACGTGCGATTCGTCGGAACCCTGAACACGCGCCTCGATATGCTCGACCATCACGCGGTCATCGCGTTCGGCAGCAGCGCGGGCACACGAGGAGAGAGCCGCGAGCGTGACCTCGATATTGCGCTCCCCTGCCGGATGCACGCAGGACGGCTCGCGACGCGCGAACATCAAGCGGAAAAAACCGATGAGCACGCCAAGCGCCACGATGGCGGCGCACACCGTAACGACGACGCGAGGCATGGTGTCACGCAATAGCAGCATAAAGCGATACGTATACGGTCCCCAGAACTGGCAGACAAGCGTACCCAGCGCCACGATGGCGGCGGCAAGATACACGATCGCTAGGGCTCGTTTGAGTACGCGCACGCGCGCTCCCTTCAGGTTTCGGTCCACAGAATGCAAAACGATTCGCATCATTATAAAAGAGCCGGGTCCGGTGCCATACGCACGCGGATCCGGCTCATCTATTCCACGAGGCTTGCATGCTCGCTTCATTATGCCCAGATATGCACGGCTTAACCCGTGCAGGCGCTACTCCTCCTCGAGGGCAGCGATGACCTCGTCGGTCATGTCCATGGTGCTGTAGACGTCCTGGACGTCGTCGAGCTCCTCGAGACGGTCGATGAGGCGCTGAACCTTCTTGGCGTCGGTACCGGAGACCTCGGTCGGGGTGGTCGGAACCATGGTGGTCTCGGAACCCTTGACCTGGACGCCCTGCTCCTCGAGTGCCTTGGAGACAGCCATGACGTCGTTAGCAGCGGTCCAGACGATCCACTCCTCGCCGGCGTCCTCGTAGTCCTCGCCACCGGCCTCGGCGATGGCCATCATGAACTCATCCTCGTCACCGGCAGCACCGTTGGCGATCATGGTCTCCTTCTTGGCGTTCTCGTCCAGGATCTCCTTGGCGACGACGATCTGGCCCTTGCGCTCAAACTGGAAGGCGACGGAGCCGGAGGTGCCCAGGTTGCCACCAGCGTGGGAGAAGGCGGAACGGACATCGGCGGCAGTACGGTTGCGGTTGTCGGTCAGGCAGTCAACATAGACGGCAACACCGGCGGGACCATAGCCCTCGTACACGATGTTCTCGTAGACGGCGGCATCGGCACCCGAACCAAAGGCCTTGTCGATAGCGGACTTGATCTTGTCCTTGGGCATGGACTGAGCCTTGGCCTTAGCAACGGCAGCGGCGAGGCTGGCGTTGTTCTCGGGCAGCGGGTCACCGCCGAGACGGGCAGCAACGGTGATGTTGCGGCTCAGCTTGGAGAAGAGGGCGGAACGCTTGGCGTCCTGCGCGCCCTTACGATGCTTGGTTGTGGCCCACTTAGAGTGTCCGGACATACGTGTCTCCTATCGGTTTTGACCTAAAGCCCAGCGCAGATGCTCGGGCAATATAAACAAACGTCGTTATGATATACCTACTGGCCTGCGAGATAAACCCCAAAATGAAGGCGTCGTGATGATGCCATCCTTTGGTGCAAAGCAACCTGTCCCCTTTGCACCAAATTAGGACCAGAGAAGGTCGCTGCGAGTGATGGTGGCACCGATGGCAAAGGGCATGCAGGCGATAACCGGATACAGGTAGCGCATATAGGTCGAACCGTTGCAGGGACCGATCAGACACACGGCGAGCACGCCCAGCAGCGGCACCCAAATGGCCAGCCCGCGCCACGAATGGCGGCGCAACAGGTAGACCACCACGGCGATCATAATCCACACATAGGTGGCCGAGCTCATGGTGAGCGAGATAAACGGAATGCGCTGCACCGCCACGCGATACAGGTTGATCAGGTGGTCGCACCAGCGCACAACCTTGCTATCGACCGGATGGAAGTCAAAGTACTTGAGGTTATCGGGCTTCGCCATAATCTCGGCACTGCGCGCCGTGCTGTAGACCCACGCATCGCGGGCACTCGGATAAAAGTAGCCGTAGTAGTTATTGATGAGCGCCGAGATGTAGCACTCGGGATCCTTTTTGAACATCTGCGCCCAGACCTCAAAATAGGCCTTGATGTCCTCCTGCGAAGCGTACTCGTTAAAGCAGTTCTTGACGGCGTCGGACTTGTCGGGGTTGTAACGGCGGCCCAGATTGTCGTACTTGAGCACACGGTCGATCATGGCACGCTCATCGTCGGTCACCAAGCCGTCGCAAGGAGCCTCCACGATAGTGCCGTCCTCCTTAACCGTAGGGTTGACACCCGAGTTGAGGCCGTCGTGCTTTTGGACGAAACGAGCCGTCTGCTGGAACGGAATCGAGAGGATTTCGCGCTTGGAACCAGGCGTAATGTCGTGCGCCGGCATAAAGACCTTGGTGAAGTACATATTAGAGGCAAGGCAGAGTGCAAGCACCGCAAGAACTCCCATCCAGCGGAAACGCGGGATGGAGCCCGAAGGCGCAGCACCAGCCTGCTTGGCTGCGCGACGAGCCACATGCGCGTCCCATGCGCAAAACGCCGCCGCGATTACGCATGCCGCCAGGGGAAACACCAGGCCGCCGTTGCGCAGAAACGTGGAACCCATGGCACCCAGAGCGAGCAGCAGCCAGTCATGGCGCGCAAAGAGCACGGGCCTCTGTTCGCCCGCACGCTCGGCATTGGCATCGCGACGGGGCAGGCCGCATGCCACGAGCTTCACGGCCTGCACCAACAGCACCAAAAACGCGTCGGCAAACAGCACATCTTTGGTAAGCAGGGCCGCGTAGTTGGAGAACATGGGCATAAACACAAAGAACAGCAAGATCACGCCGCGGACCGGCAGACTCACGCCCAGCTTGCGCAGCGACGAGATGGAATAGGCCATGCAGGCGGCCGTAATGACGAACTGAGCGCAGGTGTAGATGGCAAGACCTGCGTTGGCACTGTTGAACAGTGAAAGCCCCAGCTGGACGCACGAACCGATGATAGCCGTGTGCACCACGGGGTGATGTCCGTTGAGCAACACATTGGGATTGAGCAGACGCAGGTAGTCACTCGTGCCGTTGGGGTAGTTGAACCACTGGCGAATCTGCGCACCCGTATCTCCCATAAAAAGGCCGGGCAGCGAAGCGATGAGCGTGGGCGCCCAGGCGACCATAAGCACCAGGAAGGGCCCGACAAAGGGATGGACCGAAAGCACGGCGTGAGCCACACGCCATACGCGGCCAAAGTGCGCTTCGGAAAACGGAATGCGCCGAGAGCTCAGCCAATCTAGACACTCAAAAGCCAGGTAGAAGGCAACGACCGCCAAGAGCATCCAGCCCGCACCGCCTATCCAGGCGCAGATGATCCGAGCCTTGTCGCCGAGTACGATCTCGGCAGAATCGGTGAGGTCGTAGCTGCGGCCAAACACCATGCAGACGGCAAAGAACAGCGACGGAAGGATCACCGAAGGACGCCAAGCATCGCCGCGGCCAAAGAATACGTAGCGAAACGGCAGAGTGAGCAGGCAGGCAAGCGCAAGCAGCATGACCGCGTCGGTATGGCCGGCAAACGAGAGGAGCACCTCGTAGCACACGTACAGCATGCCCGAGGCTTTGGGGTCAATCGCCAAGACTGCGTTGCTCGAGACCGGCGCGGGATCGATGGAAAACGCCGTGGTCGCCAACAGCGCGAGCAGAAATGCGATGAGCGTCTGCTTGGCGGGGTAGCGCTTAAACCAGACGATGCGGGCAGCGTCGCGCGCAGCCGTTGTGGAGAGGTCGGAATCCTTCACAGTCCAAAGAGCCTTTCTAGAAACCCGCCAAAAAGGGACAGGTTTATTTTGGCAGGTTTTATCTGGGAAAACGTTACAGTTCTGCCATCGTTGCCCAGCAGACCACCACAAAGGCGCCTGTCCCCTTTGTGGTGGTCTTGGTTAGGCGTCCAGGTAGACGCGCTGGGGACGGTTGCGGTGTCGGGCGAAGATGATGAGCGCCAGACCCGCGATTACGAGCGGCAGGCTCAGCAGCTGACCCATGGTGATGACGCCGCCCAGCAGATAGCCCAGCTGCGCATCGGGCACGCGCACAAACTCAATCAAAAAGCGAACGATGCCGTAGCCCATCACAAAGACGCCCATAAACGTACCCTGGGGCATCAGCGGTTTTTTGCGACTGAGCACCTGCAGGATGCAAAAGAGCACGATGCCTTCAAGAAACGCCTCGTAGAGCTGGGAGGGATGGCGTGGCACATCGCCCGCGGTGCCGCCAAAGACCACACCCCAGGGCAGATCGGTCGGCTTACCCCACAGCTCACCGTTTACGAAGTTGGCGCAGCGTCCCAGGCACAGGGCCAGCGGGGCGCCGATCACGGCAAGGTCGGCGACGGTCCAGGCGTCGAGCTTATACATGCGGCACACGATGATGCCGCCCAAGATGCCGCCCACCAGGCCGCCGTGGAAGCTCATGCCGCCCTCGTTGGTGGCAAAGATCTCGAGCGGGTGGGTCCAATAGTAGCCATCGCCGTAAAAGACGACGTAAAACAGGCGCGCGCCGATGATGAGGCCAAAGACCGCGCCGACCACGACGCTCGTCAAGTCATCGATCGTAATGTCGAAGCCCCAACGACGCTGCGTGCGGTACATAACGACCGCCGTGAGCAGGGCGCCGACCACGTAGGCCAGGCCGTACCAGTAGATAGTGATGGGGCCCGCCGAGATCGCGACGGGATCAAGCATATGGTAGAGGTCGTTGAGCATATCGATCCCCTGCTCCCTACATACAAATGCGGCCGCGGGCCTTACGCTCGCAGCCGCATATTTGGACGTAACGTCTATGCAGAGCGTACCGTCCGCAGCTTTCGCGTCTTAGAACGGCGCGTACTCGTCGTACAGGTCCTCGGCCTCGCCGGAAGCATTGACCTGCTCAACGCGGGTAACGCCGGGCACATGCTCCTTCAGGATGCGCTCGATACCCATGGAAAGGGTTAGCGAGCTCATGGGGCAGCCGGCGCAGGCGCCCTGCAGCTCCAGCTTGACAACACCCTCGTCGTCGACGCCCACATACTCCATATCGCCGCCATCGGCCTGCAGGTTGGGGCGAATCTCTTCAAGAACCTTCTTAAGCAGCTCTTCGTTAACAGCCACAGGGGCTCCTTTCTCACAATAACGCGGGCACGCCCGCGGACAGGGGCTATGTTACTACAGCCATGTACCCGCTTAGGCGCCAGCCATGCGTGCGGACACGACTTTCACGAGCAGTCAATTTGGGACGGGGCTCTTTTGGCTGTTTTGCCGCCAGCTGGCGTTGGCACGCGCTACTGCCGAGCCTGTCCCCCGGTACCAATCTGGACATCGACGATGACCTGGCGGTAGCTGATGCCGCAGGAGTCGAGAATGCGGCGGCTGATACGGCCGTCATCGGTGTCGGCATACTTATTGTCAAGGTAGACGACCTCGCCCACGCCCACCTGCGCCAGGATTTTGGCGCAGTCATGGCATGGGAACAGCGTGACGTAGACTGTGGAACCCTCAAGATCTTTGAGCGAGCCGCGGTAGTTGAGCACCGCGTTGGCCTCGGCATGGACGACGTAGTTGTGCTTGTCCTGCAGCGGGTCATCGCTCGTACCCCACGGGAAAAAGTCGTCGTTGAGCGCCGAGGGCGTGCCGTTGTAACCCACCGAAAGGATGCGGTGGTTGGTGCTGGCGATGCACGCTCCCACCTGCGTGTTGGGGTCCTTGCTGCGGCGCTGCGCGGCGATGGCCACGCTCATAAAGAACTCGTCCCAGCTAATAACGTCGCGGCGCTTGCCCGACGCGGTTTGATGAAGATCGTCCGACATGGCAGACACCTCCGCAATCGCAATAGTTTGGCCCATTGTAGCAGGTGAAAGGTAGGGGCGCTTATCCCACCAGCCCCTCGCCCTACGCGCGGCGGGGCTTTTGGTTGATGCGGTAGAGCTCGGCGAGACCCCGCAACGTCAGCGCGTCGTCTACCGTCAGGCTATGGCCGACCAGCGCCGCAAGTGCCTCGGCATCGTCGCCGGTAATGACGATGGGCACATCGCCCTCCCCCGCAGCCTTGGTCGCGCGCATCTCGGCAAGCACCATGTCGAGCATTCCGTCGATGCGGGCTACCTCGCCCAAAACCACACCCGAGCGCATGGCCTCACGCGTGTTGCGTCCGATGACGTGCGTTGGCGCCGAGGGCTCAACCTGGGGTAGGCGCGCTGCTGCCGCCGAAAGCGAACGGGCGCCGAGGGCCAGGCCTGGCGCGATAACGCCGCCCACAAAGGTACCGTGCGCGTCGATGACCTCGATATTGGTCGTCGTGCCCAGGTCGATCACGATGCACGGAGAGCCGTAGACGGCACGGGCCGCCACGGCGTCGGCGATGCGGTCGGGACCGATCTCGGCCGGGTCATCGTAGTGCACAGGCATGCCGGTCTTAAGTCCCGGCCCCACGGTGAGCACGCGCCCCGTGCAGGTGCGGGAAAGCGCCGTCTTCCAAGGGCGCTCGAGCGCCGGGACTACACAGCTCAGCACGGCCGCGGCGGGTGCAAGCACCCCGGGCACACCTGCATCGGCGGCGAGCGCGCCCATGACCTGCACAAGTCGCATGCGCGCTTCGTCGGCCGTAATGCTCGACGGCGTCGTGATCTCGCATGTCGCAAGCGGACATTCCTGCGCCGCGGCCGAATCCTCTGCAAACAGGCCAAAGCGAATGAACGTGTTGCCCACGTCGACCGTCAATATATATGCGCACCCATCAAGCATCGTCGGCGCTCCTTTCGTCTGCCCAGCAGTATATCGCCTACCTAAACCAGTCATCCCAAAATGACTAGCTTGCGGCTATACTGGTGCGCGGTCGTTTGCGAGCTCACGCGGCGGCCCTTGGTAACCCGACTTCCCGCGCCGTATCCGTAACGGCGCTCCCGGGGGAAGCGGATATACGCAAAGGAGTTTTATATGAGCAATCCCTCGAACCGCGCTTCGATGCGCGGGCAACTCACGCTGCGCGGCGTCGTCATCGGCGTCCTTGGCTGCGTGATCATCACGGCAAGCTCGGCCTACACGGCCCTCAAGATGGGTGCACTCCCCTGGCCGATTATTTTCGCTGCCGTCATCTCGCTGTTCTTCCTGAAGCTCATGGGCAACGCCAGCCTCAACGAGGCCAACGTCACCCACACCATCATGTCCGCGGGCGCCATGGTCGCCGGCGGCCTGGCGTTTACCATCCCGGGCGCCTGGATGCTGGGCTATGCCGACCAGATCAGCTGGCTCGACATGTTTATCGTGGCACTCGCCGGCACCATCTTGGGCCTGCTGGCAACGGCGCTCATCCACCGCCACTTTATCGTGGACGCCGCGCTGGAGTTTCCCACCGGCAATGCCGCAGCTCAGACACTGCGCGCCACCGAGGCCGGCGGCAAGACCGGCAAGCAGCTCTTTGGCTCCATGGCCATCGCAGGCATCTACAGCGTGCTTCGCGACGCCCTGGGCGTGGTGCCCAGCATGCTCTGCACGCTCAACATCCCCGGCGTGACCTTTGGCATCTACAACTCGCCCATGCTGCTCTCCGTCGGCTTCCTCGTGGGCTTCGCCCCGGTCGCCTTCTGGTTTGCCGGCGCCCTGCTGGGCAACTTTGGCATCATCGTGGGTGGCACCGCTGCCGGTCTGTTCGACGTTGTGACTGCGCAGGGCATCGTCAAATCGCTCGGCATGGGCCTCATGATGGGCTTTGGCGTCGCCGTCGTCCTCAAGGACATCCTGCCGCAGGTCGCCGGTATCGTCCGCGGTCTTGCCGCCGACAGCTCCACCGACACCGACGAGCAGTCGCTCATCTCGGGCTCCCTTAAGCTCGACGCCGGCATCATCGGCCTGGGTGCTGCCGCCATCGCCGTGATCGTAGCCATCGCGCTCGACCTTGGCCCCGTTCCGGCCGTCCTCGTGACGCTGTTCACCTTTGTCACCACCATCATGAGCGCACAGAGCTGCGGCCAGACGGGCATCGACCCCATGGAGATCTTTGGCCTCATCGTCATGCTCATCGTGGCTGCCTTCGCACAGATCGCTCAGGTCAAGCTGTTCTTTATCGCCGGCATCGTAGCCGTGGCGTGCGGCCTTGCGGGCGACGTCATGAACGACTTTAAGGCCGGCGCCGTGCTGGGCACCAACCCGCGTGCGCAGTGGATCGGCCAGGCCATCGGCGGCATCGTGGGCGCCCTGGTCGCCGCGGCCGTCATGGTCGCGCTGGTTACCGCCTATGGTCCGGATGCTTTCGGCCCCGACAAGAGCTTTGTGGCCGCACAGGCAAGCGTGGTCGCCACCATGGTCTCGGGCATTCCGAGCGTGTCGTGGTTCGCAGGCGGCTTTATCGCCGGCATCGTCATGTACTGGCTCGGCATTCCTGCCATGATGATCGGCCTGGGCGTCTACCTGCCGTTCTACATGTCGCTCACGGCCTTCTTGGGCTCCTGCGTCAAGCTTGCCTACGATAAGTGGGCCGCACACCGCGACGCTACTGCCGGTCTTTCGGACGAGGAGAAGGCCTCCAAGGATGCCGCCTTCCAGGAGCAGGGCCTGGTCGTCGCCAGCGGCCTGCTCGGCGGCGAGTCCATCGTCGGCGTTATCCTGGCGTTTGTCTCTGTTGGTCTGAGCCTGCTAGGGTAGGCTGAACAACAACGCACCAGCGCAGAGCGCGGGGTCGGAATCAAACCGGCCCCGCGCTTTTTTGTCTATTTGACTCTTATGATCCTCACGGCGTTTTAGCCATGTCGATTGGCCTGACTTACAGGTCAACAAACCTTGTCTGACACCTCGCCTAACGCGGTGTAGAGTAAAGACGACAGACGCAAGAAGCGGCTCAGGAGCTAAACGAGGTAAGCATGGAACTCGACAAACAACAGATCAAGCGGCTGCGCGAGCGTCATCATCGTCGTCACGGTATACGCCCTGCACACAGCGAGGCCATGGAGAATGCCACCCGTTTCCTTAAGCAGGCGTTCAACATACGCGAGGGACGCGCGCCCTATCACGTGATTCGCAAGCGCTTTGTAAACGGGGCGCGCCTGACTGGCTCGCACTTATGCATCCTGATCATTGCCATGTTGATCGCGAGCATCGGCCTCGATATCGACTCGGATATCGCCATTGTAGGTGCCATGCTCATCTGCCCGCTCATGGGCTCGGTCCTTGCCATGGCATACGGCATTGCCACGCTCGACCGCGAGATTGCCGTCGAGGCAATTGCCGGCCTCGCGCTGCAGATGGTCTTTTGTCTAATCACGTCCACGCTGTACTTTAAGCTCTCGCCCCTTGGCACCACCACGGCCGCCATCATCGACAACTCGACACCGACTGTGTGGGACCTTGCCGTCGCGCTCGCGGGCGGCTTTGCGGGCGGACTGGGCAACTCGCGCGACCAGGAACCCGCCACGCTCATCGCCGGCGTGGCCGTGGCGACTGCGCTCATGCCTCCCCTGTGCGCGGCGGGCTACGGCATCGCCATCGCAAACGGGTCGCTCTTCCTCTCGGCGCTCTACGAGTTTGGCATCAACGTGGTCTTTATCGCGCTGGCGGCCGAAGCCGTGCTGCTTCTTTTGCGCGTGCCACTCAAGCGCGACCTCAACGGCGACGGCATTGTAACCGCCGAGGAAAATGCCGAGGTCGATGAGCTGTCACACAAGGTGCGCCGCCGCATCATCGTGGGCACGGTGATCTTTGCCATCCCCTGCATCGTTATGACCGCGGGATCCATTGGCTCGGCGCAGGCCGGCGTGCAGGACGGCTATGGCGTCACCGAAACCACGCGCGAGCTTGCCGCGGTGCTGCCGGGCTTTAAGGATTACACCGTTGCCGTCGAGACCTCGGCCACCGAAGGCGAGGAGGAGGGCCTTGTCGAGCGCGAGGTTGTCGCCCATGTGACGACAAGCGAGGCGCTTGGGGCACACGACCGCCGTGTAGCCCGCAAGCTCATCGACCTCAATGTGCCCGAGCTCGATCGCGTGGAGTTTGATGTGCAGTAATACGCGACGTGGGATGGATGCGCGCAGCCGCGAGTCACGACATGGCGCAGACGTGACGCGGGCCACGAGCAAATAGCGGGACGCGGTCCGTGGCCGCGCTCCGCTCGCTGATTTATTGCCGTGAATCAACTTTCCACATCGACATCGCCAGACTCCACTATAAACGCCGGATCGGCGCTCGCCAGATTAAAACGGGTCACCTTGGTATCTCTAAACAGGTAGAGCCAACCCTGATCGCGTCGGCGCGAAATATACGCCACGTGTACCGTACCGAATTTTTCGCCGTTTTCATTCTTTAACACCAGAATGTTGGGGTCGTCCATACGCTCGAACTGTCCATCAACGCAGTTGCCGCCCTTGCCGACCAGTTGCCACCGATGGTTATCCTCCTCAAGAAAGGCCAGAGTTTCCAGACTTGTTTTGTCATCCCGATAGTAACCATCAATGGCAAAGCCTTCGGAAACGCATTCCTGCATATAGGATGTTTCTCGATTTATAGCAAACTGCCCTGCAACGCCCAGGAGCACAGCCAGGCAAACCACCGCAAGGGTTATCGAGACAAAACGGCGGCTCATGTTAGCCAGCCCGGTACTTGTTTAGCGGAGCACGAAACATACTTGGAACCTCCGATATCAGCGCAAACGCCACCTACGGCCTGCCGGCAATTATATGTTTCCAACATCAAACCATATGGCAACCACTCGCGAGAGGCGTATCGGCGAACGGTGCGTTTTTGCGCCCCATTGGCCAAACGTCAACGCGCACTACAGCTCTTGCTCGACCTATTCAGATCTTGTCGCATACTACCGTAGATCCCCAACGCTTCCACCCCCAAGAGATCATTTTTAGTACGTAAAGAAACCCTCGCCCGAGCTTTCGCCCAGCTTACCTTCGTCGAGCATTTTCTTGAGGACGGAGGCCATGGCCTTAAAGTTGTAGGGCATCATCATCTTTTTGAGCAGCGGGCTCACCAAGCCCGGCACCTTCTGATACTGCATGACGATGTTGTAGGCCGTCTGGATTCCCACCGTGTCGAATACGCGAAACGGACCCTTGGGGGCACCGGTGCCACGCGTCCACGCGAGGTCGATGCTCTTGGGATCGCTCACGCCCGAGACATACAGGTCAAGGCCCGAAAGCAGCCACGGCACCAGCATGGAATTGAGCAGGTAGCCGTTCTTTTCCTTGTTGACGGGCAGCGCCAGCATGCGGATGTCGTTGGCAAAGTCGACGAGCTCGTCGAAGTAGCGTTTGTCGGTCTGGTCCTGCGCCATGACCTCGGTCATGTTGTTCTTCCAGATGGAGTTGGCAAAGTGCAGCGACAAGTACTTCTCGGGGCGGCCGGTGTACTTGGCAAAGGTGCTCGGCAGCAGCGTGGAAGAGTTGGTAACGATGACGGTCTTTTGCGGCAGCACCGGGGCGAGCTTCTTGTAGAAGTCGATCTTTGCCTGGGTGTCCTCGGCCATAGACTCGATGACCAGGTCGGCGTCGGCCACGGCCTTGGCAAGATCGAGCTCCAGCTTGAGTGTTGAGTAGGCACGTTCAACGGCTGCGAGTGCCGCCTCCTTGTCGAAAGGCTGGTCGCTATCGGCGATACCGGCGCACCACTCGCCCGTACCGTCCGCCATGCCCTCGATAGCCGCGATGTACTCCTTGCGCACATGATCGATCTTGGGCTGGGTGCGGCCGATGCTGCCCTCGCTGCGCAGCCAAATCGTTACATCAAAGCCGCAGTAGGCAGCCTGAAAGGCAATCTGGCTTCCCAACACGCCGCCACCGGCGACACAAACGGTCTTGTAGCTCATGGAAACGGTCCTCTCATACGTAATTCCATAGATGTGTATTTATTCAACCGTAAGGATGGCACGCACTGGGGGTGGGTTCTATAAACGGACGGTATTTCGCGGCAAACGGCTACATATGTTCATTATCTCAGGATCCGAGGGTGATTTTTGGTGCCACCGAAACGTCGTTTTCGGAAGTATGCGGCAAATTTTGAAACTCCCGAGCACACCCCCGTTTTCCGTAAATAAAACCGCAGGTACAGAGCTTGGGCATGCCAAGTGTGCTCGGCCTATTCAGATTTTGCCGCATACTTCCGAAACCTAAGTTCGCAAAGGGTGATAGTTGGGGCGTTTACGCAACATATGTCCAGCAAAAACGGGTGGCAGCCGGCACGGCTGCCACCCGTTTGTCTCATATCCAGCACAAAGCAGGCCAGTTACTTCTTAATGCCACGTCCCAGACGCTTGGCGACCGATGCAACGGCCTCCTCGCTGGCCGGCCCGCAGCTCACGCAGCCATCGTGGGCACGCATCTGGCCGGTAACCTCGTCCATCGCGAGCGGCGCCACCTTCTCGAGCTTAAAGCCCTTGCCGGCGCGCATGTTTTCCTTGGCCACGCTGATCATGAGCTTAATGCGGTTGAGCTGGTTGACCTCGGACGCGCCGGGGTCGTAGTCCACCGCGACGATGTTGCTCTCGGGGTGCTGGCGGCGCAGCTCCTTGATCACGGCCTTGCCCACCACGTGGTTGGGCAGGCACGCGAAGGGCTGCGTGCAGATGATGTTGGGCGCGCCGTGATCAATCAGGTCGAGCATCTCGGCCGTGAGCAACCAGCCCTCGCCCATGTTGTTGCACACCGAAAGCACCGTGCGGGCCTTGTCCGCCATGGTGCCGATGCGCTCGGGTACTTCAAAGCGCTCGGACTTTTCGAGCAGCTCCTCCACCGGCGTACGCATCCAGTCCACGAGCTTAATAAGCGCTTGCATGCCCGCGCGCGTAGTGGCAGAACTTCCCAGCTCGTCTTTCTGCAGCTCGGCGTTGCTCATGGAGTACAGGAAGAAGTCGAGCAGGCCCGGTACCACGGCCTCGCAGCCCTCGCGCTCGATCACGTCGACCACATGGTTGTTGGCCGTGGGATGGAACTTGACCAAGATCTCACCGACCACGCCCACGCGCGGCTTGGTGCCCTCGCCCACGAGCGGCATGGTGTCGAACGCGCGGATGGCCTCGCGGCACAACTTGGTGTAGTTGTGACGGTTAAACTTGGGCGCCAGCTTGCGGGCACGCGCCATGTACTCCTCGTAGAGCGCGTTGGCGGCACCGGGCGTGGCCTCGTACGGGCGGCAGCGGTAGAGCATCTGCATCATCACGTCACCAAAGAGCACCGCGTACACGGCCTGCTTAAGCAGCGCCGGCGTAATCTTAAAGCCGGGGTTGTCCTCGCCGAGTGCCACGGCCGAAAGCGAGATCACCGGGATCTCGGGGTGGCCGCTCTCGCGCAGGGCCTTGCGGATGAGCGCGATGTAGTTGGTGGCACGGCAGCCGCCGCCAGTCTGGCTGATAACCACGGCCGTCTTGGACAGGTCGTACCGACCGCTCTCGATGGCCTCCATGATCTGGCCCGTCACCAGGATCGACGGATAGCAGATGTCGTTGTTCACGTAGCGCAGGCCGGCCTCGACGGCGTCGTGATCGGTCGAGGGCAGCAGCTCCAAGTTGTAGCCGGCACCGCGGAACACCTCTTTGACCAGGTCAAAGTGAATCGGCGCCATCTGCGGGCACAGGATGGTGTAGCCCTCGTCGCGCATCTGCTCGGTAAAGGGCACCTTGGGCCACGCGGTCGAAGCACTCTCGCGCTGCGCCACGAAAGTGTACTTACGGCTTGCGAACGCGGGGGCATCCGTGGAGGGCGCCACCGGCGCGGCATCGCCCTGCTCAAAGACCTCGCCCGCAGCCGTGGCCTCGGCCAAGCGCTCGGCCTCCTGGTCCTTGAGCGCCGCCATGAGCGAGCGGATGCGGATGCGCGCGGCGCCCAGGTTGGACACCTCGTCGATCTTGAGCACGGTGTAGATCTTGCCGCTGGCCTCCAGGATTTCCTGCACCTGGTCGGTGGTCAGAGCATCCAGACCGCAGCCGAACGAATTGAGCTGGATCAGATCCAGGTCGTTGCGCATCGTCACAAAACGGGCGACGGCGTACAGGCGGCTGTGGTACATCCACTGGTCGACGACGCGAATCGGGCGCTCGGGCTTCACCAGGTGCGCAAGCGAATCCTCGGTAAAGACCGCAAAGCCAAAGCTCGAGATAAGCTCGGGCAGGGCGTGGTTGATCTCGGGGTCGTTGTGGTAAGGACGGCCGGCGAGCACAATACCATGGCCACCGTGGTCCTCGACCCACTTAAGGGCCTCCTCACCCATGGTCTGGATGTCCTCGTGGAAGCGCGCATCGGCCTCAAAGGCAGCGTTGACAGCGGCGTCGACCTCGGAGCGCGTGATCTTGGGTCCACGCACGCGACCGCGACCAGCCTCGGCATCGGCCACGCGGTCGACGGCGAGTACCTGATACAGACGGCGCTTGAGCTCGGTCTTGTCGTGATAGGGCACAAACGGATACAGGAACTCGATGTTCTGCTCGCGGATCTCGTCGATGTTGAGTGCCAACGCCGTGGGGTAGCTCATGACGATGGGGCAGTTATAGCAGTTACCGGCCGTCGGGTCCTCTTTGCGCTCCCAGCGCACGCACGGCATCCAGATGAAGTCGACGTCGCGGTCGATAAGGTTCATTACGTGGCCGTGGCTCATCTTGGCCGGATAGCACACGCTCTCGGACGGCATGGACTCGATACCCGCCTGGTAGGTCTTCTTGCTCGACTGGTCGGACAGCTGCACGCTAAAGCCCAGGCGCGTAAAGAACGCGTGCCAGAAGGGGTAGTTCTCGTACATGTTGAGCGCGCGCGGGATGCCGACGGTGCCGCGCGGGGCCTCGTCGGGGCTCAGAACCTCGCGGTTAAACAGCAACTCGTTTTTCTTTTTGAAGAGGTTGGGGGCCTCGGTCTTTTGCTTTTTGTGGCCGGCACCCTTCTCGCAGCGGTTACCGGTAATGAAGCGCCTACCGCCACCAAAGTCGTTGACGGTGAGCTGGCAGTTGTTGGAGCAACGGCCGCAGCGGACGTGTTTTTGCGTCACGGTGAGGTGCGCGATGTCCTCGGCAGAAAGGATGGTCGAAGTGCCGTCGGCGCCGGCGCGATCGCGGGCGAGCAAAGCAGCGCCATAGGCGCCCATGCAGCCGGCGATGTCGGGACGCACGGCATGAACGCCGGTGAGCTGCTCAAACGCGCGCAGCGTGGCATCGGACATAAAGGTGCCACCCTGAACGATCACCTGGCTGCCGATCTCCTTGGGGTCGCGCAGCTTAATGACCTTGAACAGGGCATTCTTGATGACGGAATAGGACAGGCCGGCCGCGATGTCACCCACCGTGGCGCCTTCCTTTTGCGCCTGCTTGACGCGCGAGTTCATAAAGACCGTGCAGCGGCTGCCCAAATCGACCGGGGCCTTGGCATGGATGGCGGCATCGGCAAACGCGCGCACGTCCATGTTCATAGACACGGCGAAACTCTCGATAAAGCTGCCGCAGCCCGACGAGCAAGCCTCGTTGAGCATGATGTGTTCAATCACGCCGTCCTTGACGCGCAAGCACTTCATGTCCTGGCCGCCGATGTCCAGGATAAACTCGACGCCGGGCAGGAATGCCTTGGCGCCGCGCAGGTGCGCGACGGTCTCGATCTCGCCGGAGTCAGCCTTGAGGGCCTCGATGAGCAGCGCCTCGCCGTAACCCGTGGTGGTCACGTGGCCGATGGTGCAGCCGGCGGGGATGTGATTGTAGAAATCGGCCATGATGACCTTGGCCGTGCCCAGGATGTCGCCGTTGTTGTTGCCGTACCAGGTGTGCAGCAGCTGGCCATCCTCGCCCACGAGCGCGGCTTTCATGGTGGTAGAGCCGGCGTCGATACCGATGAACACGCGGCCGGTGTAGCCGTCGAGCTTGCCCTTGGGGACGACTTCCTGGTCGTGGCGACCCTTGAACTCGGCAAAGTCCTCGTCGGTGGCAAAGAGCGGGTCCAGGCGCTCGACCTCGGCACCCTGTGTGTCACCCAGGGCATCGATGGCCTCAATGAGCTGCGGGAACGTGCTGAGCTTGTTGGACTCGTGCGTCATGGCGGCGCCGCTTGCCACAAACAGGTGGGCGTTTTGGGGCACAATGCGGTGCTCCTCGTCCAGGTTGAGCGTGAGGTAGAAGCGGTGGCGCAGCTCGGAGAGGTACTGCAGCGGGCCGCCCAGGAAGGCGACGTTGCCGCGGATGGGGCGACCGCACGCCAGACCCGAGATGGTCTGGGTCACGACGGCCTGGAAGATGGAGGCGGCCACATCCTCGGGACGGGCACCCTCGTTGAGCAGCGGTTGCACGTCGGTCTTGGCAAATACGCCGCAGCGACTGGCGATGGGATAGATGGTAGTCGCGTTGGCCGCGAGCTCGTTGAGGCCGCTCGCGTCGGTGTGCAGCAGGGTTGCCATCTGGTCGATGAACGCGCCCGTACCGCCGGCGCAGGTACCGTTCATGCGCTGCTCGATGCCGTTATCGAAGTAGATGATCTTGGCGTCCTCGCCGCCCAGCTCGATGGCGACGTCGGTGGCCGGGATGAGGGTCTCGACGGCGCGTTTGCTGGCGATGACCTCCTGGACAAACTCCAGCTCGAGCCACTGGGACAGCAGCAGACCGCCCGAGCCGGTAATGGCGCAGGTCATTTGGGCCGTCGGCAGCACGGTCGCAGCACCCTCGAACAGGTCGCGGGCGCAGGCACGGACATCGGTATGATGGCGCTGGTACTTGGCGTACACGATCTGGTTGTCGTCGTTGAGCACGGCGAGCTTGACGGTGGTGGAGCCCACGTCGATGCCCAGGTGCAGGTTGCCACGAGCGTTCTCGGGGTTGAAGATCGCGCCTTCGGGGGCGTGGGCGGCGGCTACGGGCTCAGTGGCGGTAGCGGGCTCGCCAGCGACGGACGTCTCCCCTGCCGCGTTCTTGGCATCGGCAACTGCCTCGGCAACTTTCTCGGCAGCCGCGGTCGCGGCCTTCTGCGCGGCGTCCATCACGGTGGGCGCGGCCTCGCGTGCGGCAGCGACCATGCGGTCCTTAATGCCCTCGACGAGCTTGCTCATTGTCTCTCCTCTTAGTTGTTGGACTCGACGGTTGCGGCGGTGTCGGCCGCGTCCTCGAGCTGCAAGTTCAATAGCTTCATGCCGTATTCCGGCACGTTGATATCGATGGGTTGGCCATACAGGTCACCAGGGCGCACAAAAGCGAGCACCGTCATAATGCGCGCCATGGCCTCGGGTGATTCGGTGAGCCCACGCTCAAACCAGCGCTGAATCAGGCCGACCTCGGCACTCACGACGTAGGTGACGTAGTAGTCAAAGAACGTGCCCAGCGCCAGGCCCAAAATGCCCGTCTGCGCACGCGGCACCACAGCCTCACGCGCGGTGTCGATGATCCTTTTAATGAAGGCCTGGTCGCCGCCCGGACCCAGCAGCGCACCAATTAAGTCGCGGTTGGCCGCAAGATAACGCAGCAGCTCAACCGAACCGGGCGCCGGCTCGAGCTCATCGATGTTGTGATAGAGATCAGGCAGCTGAGCTGCGGTGATGAGCTCAATGCGCTCACGGATCTCGGCCAGCAAGCCGTCCTCGATTTGATTGATAAAGTCGGGAATATCGCGGTAGTGCGAATAGAACGTGCGACGCGTAAGGCCAGCGCGCTCGGTGAGCGACGCGACATTAATGCGCGAAAGGTCGCCGCTTTCGGCAAGCTCGCTAGCAAGTGCCTGGCGAAGGGCACGCTGCGAGCGAAGGGACCGGCGATCACATTTCTCGAGCTGGGACAAGCGTCCTCCTTGTTACTCAGCCTGTGCGCTATTGCACAGTGCGAGTATTATTGCACACCGTGTGCATCAACACGTAAAGGCAATATTTGGGATGCGACGAAGGGGCAGTTCCTTTGTCACATTATTCAATGATGGTGCGGGAGCTCTGCTTATGCATGGTGGCGAGCATGTGTTTGGGGACGGCGTGGACCATGCAGCTGCCGATAGTTGCGCTCGCAGCAGCCTTAGCTGCATCGCTAGCGTTTTTGGTCGCATAGCTGTGGCGGAAACGCTTGAGCATGGCGATGTCGTTGCCGCCGTCGCCGTAGACCGCGACCTCGTCCTCGGCAATACCGTAGTAGCCCGCCAGCCAGGCCACACTCTCGCCCTTGTTGCACGCCACGTCCGTGATCTCGAACATCACCGGATCGAACGGCGCGTTGACCACATGGTCCGAGCGTTCGGCAAGATAGGCCTTAAGGTCACGCTCCAGCTCGGGCGAGGTCACGCGACAATTGATCTTGCATACATCGTGGCGCAGGATGTCACCGATCGACTGGTCGAAATACTGCTCCTCGTGATACCCACCGCGCGCACGCATGCCGCGCATCACAATACGCTTGATGGGGCTGTCCTTTTTAAAGCCCGCCTGATGCATCTCGAACGAACCGCTCGAGTACATGCCATCGGGCGTGGAACAATCAAAGCAAATGTCCGGGAACGCCTTGAGCAGTTCCTCAGTGACCTGCGGATCGATGGTCCAAGTCTTGAGCACCTCGCCATGGCTGTCGCGCACGATGGATCCATTGGAGCAGCAGGCGTCAAGCGCCAGGCCCGTAAAGCCATGCTCGCCGATCGGCAGCGTCGAGCGTCCGGTCGCGGGAACCACATGCAGGCCGGCCTCGGTCAGCTCGCGAATGGCACGGCGAATGGTTCCGTCCGCCTCGTGCAGGGCGTTCAGCAGCGTTCCGTCTAAGTCACTCGCAAACATCTTGATCATGGGCATGCCTCTCCTTCGTCTGCACGATATTGTAGACGAAGGAGAGGCGTGCCCAAACAATGCCGTCCCGGCGCGGCGTACCACCGCCTCCACAAATTCACGGTGCCCCAGCGCGTTAAGACAATCGCCACAAGCGACTTTTCAGCCGATAAAACAGCGCCGTCGTCAACGTCAGCACCGCCAGCATGCCTGCGAATACAATCGCCGGAGTCCATCGATCGTATGCGAGCCCGTAAACCAATTGGCCAATAGGCGTTGCGCAGGAAAGGACCGTGTAAACGACCGAAAGCACTTTTCCGCAGAGCTCAGTCGGCGCTGCCCGCTGAACAAACGCGATGATTTCAACCGACGCAATGGCTGCCCACACCATGACCCATGCCGAGCCAACCGCAAACACGGTGAACACGCATGCATCTGCGCCGAACAGCAGCGTAACAATGATCGGTGCGACTCCAAAACAGATCATCGCAACATATCGACATATGCCATTGAAAGAAAAACGATGCGGCCAAATGCCGACCAAGCCACTGCCGGCAAGACCACCCAAGCCCATCGCAACCTCAACTACCCCAACGCAGGACGATTGCATGCCGAGATGCTTTGTAATAATAATGGGAGCGCCAATCGTTAGCCCAACCAACGCAAGGTTCAAAACTGCCGCAAGCAAAATCACAGCGGCCAATGATACACTTTGCAACAGATACCGAATCGACTCCCGAAAATCGTTTCGGCATGTCGTACGAGTCGCGCTGTCCCCCATCGTTTCAGATGAGGCATTTTGCTTGAGTGCGCCTCTAAACAGCAGAGTTGACATCGCAAACGCCACCGCCGCGATCGCGCAAAGAATATCGATGCCAAAGCACCCATAGACTGCCGTCCCGACCACAGGACCCAAGATATTGCTCACCATAGTCGACTGCGAAACCAATGCAGTGGCCCGCTCAACCTTCTCTTCACCCGCCATGCGCACCGTCTCAATTTGGAGCATTGGCTTTAGCAGCGATTGAACGCCATATTGAACACAAAGTATCGCTACTACGACGACCGCAAGAGGCAATGAGCGCCTCATGGGGATAGACAGCAGCGATGCAGCCATCAGAGCAATACCGAGGGCCACGAGGACCTCGCGCTGTCTTCCCCGATCCGCCAAGATTCCGCCAACCGGAGTCACGAGCACACCTGGTATGAACGCTATCGCCGCGACGGCGCCATATAACGTTGACGATCCACTGCAATCGAACAAGTAAAGCGGATACGCAAAGCACAGCGCCGACAGCATCGAATACGTGCACAGCTGCGCAACCAGAAGTTCCGCGAGCCTGATTGACCGCACCATTTTTGGTTCCAACAAGACGCTGACGTCTCTCAGCCCAGCCATAAGTTCGCTCCCTATACATACCGATAGTATGTATTTATCGACTTGAAAAGGGCAGCCGGAGCTGCCCGTTCAAATCTATTACATACCGTTGGTATCTATATTACCACCCGGCGCGGTCCCATACGTCCCAAATCTGCGCCGTTGTCTGAAGCACTTCCTCGCCCAAATCGAGTCCCACCGCGGCAGCCATCTGCGCCAAACATTGAGCGCGAGCGAGCATTCGATCCTTGGTCTCGAGCGGACGGAACAGCGGCAGCAGCCAAAGATTCGCCAACAACGATACGGCCTCAGCCGCTTCGCGCGGGCATTCGCACGCAATGGAGCCATCGTCGATGCCCTCCTCGATCACTGGCAAGAGATAGCCATCGGCCGACTCGTCGAACGAGCCCTGGTACTGCATCGCCAGTAGACGCGAGCTTTTTACCGGATCTGCCGCAGGATGCATGCGTGCCCATAGCTCAATTTGTGGAACGACAGACTCGGGCGCGTACAGTCGCTTGAGCTTTTGGGCTCCGGTCATATTGCCGATACCAAGCGTTGAGCGACGTTGCTCAACAATCGGAGTCATCGCCCGATCAAACGCGGCGTTGAAAATCTCTTCTTTGCTCTTGAAGTGATGATAGACAGCGCCCTTGGTCATGCCATCGAGACGGTCGACGATATCTTGAATGCTCGTCCCCTCATAACCCTGTGTGCAGAATAGCTCCAGTGCCGCGTCGAGAATCTTCGCGACCGTCTCCTCGGGATATTTATTGCGACCCATAATCCGCCCATCCGCAACGCAAGTCTTGTGCCTCATTGCAGCATTTTAACGTTGCGGATGGCAGGCGGTCGATCCTACACCGCGGCGGGGCCGTGTTCGCCGGTGCGAATGCGGATAACCTCCTCGACCGGCTCGACCCAAATCTTGCCGTCTCCAACGGCACCGGTGCGAGCAGCGTTGCAGATAATCTCGACAATGCCGTCGACATGCTCGTCGGCGCAGATAAGGGTGAACTGCACCTTAGGGATCGTGTTGACAAGCAACTCGTTGCCGCGTACGTATTCCTTCCAGCCATGCTGCGCGCCGCAGCCCTGCACCTGGTTGATAGTCATACCGCGAACATCAGCAGCAAACAGCGCATCTTTAAGAACCTCAAGCTTTTCCTGGCGCACGATAGCCGTGATTTTTTTCATAGTGAATTCCTCTCAATAATCAACGTATCCCTTTACATGAGACGCGGGTTTCCCAGGTGCCGCAAACCAACCTCAGAAATCAAAAAGTTCAACTGACTGGTCTTAGCAGGTTTCCCAAGTGCCGCAGATTGCCGTGAAAGAGGAGCGAAGCGTACTTAAGTACGTGAGCGACGATTGAACGGCAAGGTGCGGTGCTTGGGGAAGCTGCTAATCGAGTCCGGAGAACGAAGGATAAGCGCTCTCGCCGTGCTGACTCGCATCCAAGCCCAGCGCCTCGTCTGCCTCGTCCACGCGCAGGCTGCCGTGGAACAGCGCCTTGACCACCGCGGCGATCACCAAGTCGAGCACCAACACAATGGCGACCGTCACCACAATACCCAGGATCTGCGAGATGAGCAGCGACACGTCGCCCGTGTAGAACAGGCCACCCTTACCGGTCCACGAGAGCTCCGGCACGCAAAACAGACCCGTGAGCACGCCACCCAAGATGCCGCCAATGCCGTGGCAGCCAAACGCGTCGAGCGCGTCGTCGTAGCCGAACTTGGTCTTAAGATGGCTGATGGCCAAGTAGCAGACGGGAGACACGATCAGGCCCATAACCAGCGCCGCCCACGGCTCGACAAAGCCCGCGCCCGGCGTGACCACCACAAGGCCCGCGACCAGACCGGTGCTGGCACCCACCAGCGTGGGGCGGCCGGTGTGCACGCGCTCGACGGCAAGCCACGAGACCATGCCCGCCGCGCTGGCCGTCGCGGTGTTGAGGATGGCGAGTGCCGCCACGGCGTCGGCCTTAAACTCGCTGCCGCCGTTAAAGCCAAACCAGCCAAACCAAAGCAGACCGGCTCCCAACGCCACAAACGGCACGTTATGCGGACGATAGCTCACCATGCCAAAACCGCGACGACGGCCGAGCATTAAGCAGAGGACCAGGCCGGTAAGACCGGACGAAATGTGCACCACGTCGCCACCGGCAAAGTCGAGCGCGCCGATAATGTCGCCGATAAAGGAGCCATCGCCGCCCCAAACCATGTGGGCGAGCGGCGCATAGACCACAAGCAGCCAAATGCCCAGGAAGGCCGTCATGGCACCAAACTTAACGCGGCCGGCCAGGCTGCCCGTAACGATAGCAGCCGTGATCATGGCAAACGCCATCTGGAAGGCGATGTTGATAATTTGAGGGTAGACGGCACCGTCCGCGGCGTTGCCCTCGGCCGCCTGCAGCACTTGGTTGAGCACCGGCAGGCACAGCAGTTGGTCAAGGCCTCCAATAAACGGGCTGGAACTGTCGCCGCCATAGGCCAGCGACCAGCCGGCAACAATCCACAGCACGCCGACCAGGCCAATGGCGCCAAAGCACATAAGCATGGTGTTGATGACATTTTTGCGCCTGGACAGGCCGCCATAGAAAAACGCCAGGCCCGGTGTCATTAAAAACACGAACATGGTGCAGATGAGCATAAACGTTGTCGATCCCGTATCGTACATTCGCTCCCCCTTGGTCGCATGGACGTTGTCGGCGCCCATCATGCGGCCGAGGGGCAACTGGTGTAGACCAGATACGGCGCTGTTAAACGCTGCGTTGTCGAATGGAAACGGTGCCGCAATCTTGGAAACGGCGCTGCAACGGGCGCGAAACGAACGGGAAATACGCGAGCAAGGGGGCCGCGAGCGTGCCCGCCCCGGCTAGCGCCGGAACAGCTCGCGGGCTCGGTCGCGGAGGTCGGTAGCTCGGATGACGCCCTCGTAGCGATTGATGCGCAGACGCGGGAAGGCGTTAAAGAAGCGTAGGTCGCGGCGGCTGAGCGACACGCTCGGCACCGGACGGCTCATGCGCTTGCCGGCAAGGCGACGACTGAGTGACGGACGCGGCATGCTCGGCGCGGCATCGGCCACGCGGCGGGCAGCGAGTGCCAGGCCGCGAGCACCATCCGCGATAAACGTCGGCATCGAAGCCTTCTCGCGCAGGGCATCGAGCGCGGCGTCACCCAGCTCGGCCAGCCACGCGTTAACGGCACGGCTGCGGATGTGCGTCTGTGTCACCGAGTCAATCGTCGATTCGGGAATGCGCTCGAGCATTGATTCCGAGGCATCGGCAAGCGACTCGTTGATGCGGTCGGCAAGGTCGGCGCGCACGCGCTCCAGCTGATCGGACAGACGCCGCCAGCTCGCCAACGAGCACACCGCGTCAACCATCATCGCGACCGCGACGATAAAGGCGGACAACCGCACAATCAGCACCGGCAGATGGCCAAGCAACCCCAGCAATGCCGGCTCCACTAAACGGCAAATGCACAACGCGCCCAAGCCAAACGCGCAGGCCCAGTACAGGCAGATGCGTCCGTGCAGGTTAAACGGCAGGTGCGAGTAATCCCAAAAGCGCGCACCTGTTGTTTTTTCCAACAAAACGCCTACGCCGTACTCAATCACGCTGCATACGAGCGCCGCGGCAACAAACTGGCTCGAGGCATCCGGAATCCCGCGCAGCAAAAGCCAGCAGGCTATGCCGCCCACACCATAGATAGGACAACACGGCCCCAGCAAAAAACCGCTGTTGGCAAAGCGTCCGTGGTTGAGCATGGCGCAGACTGTCGACTCCCACACCCAGCCGCAAAAACCGTAGAAGGCAAACGAGAGCATCAGCGCCGAGAGCGGACAGGCGGCAAGCGTCGCGCCGTCAAATGCCATGTCGATCGCGGTTTCCACCGTCTACCCTCTCCTCTTCTCGCTCGAATCTTTGCTCGAACCGTCACTCGTGCCCTCGTTCAAATCGTTCGCGCCGCCTTTGCGCGGCAGACGGCCGGCGACTGTCTCGCACAGAGCGCACCATTTATCGGCCAGGCACACAATCCATGCCTCGCGACACGTCGGTGGAACCGGTACCAGCGGAAACATATGGCGCACGATGATATTCCGCTCGCGCGGCGTCAGCTCAAAATCTTCCTCGGCACGCGCCAGGGCAAAAAATGGATGCCGAAATCCGTGCAGTCGATGGCTCGGATCGGGGTCGTGCCAATCATAGAGAAAGTAATCGTGCAGCAGGGCCCCGCGCAACAGCGAGGCACGGTCGACCGAAATGCCAGCACGGCCCAAGCACTCGGCAAAGGACAGGCTCGCCCGCGCCACCGAAATCACATGCGCATACACCGTCACGTCGCCATGCTGGATAAACTCGTGCGTCAGGTCCAAGCGGCCCGCCTGGGCCAGCTGACGGGCGGCATAGTCGACCTCGTGCGCGATTTTCTCGGCACGAACGGCATCAGACATGCTGTCTCCTTCCAGCAACTCCCGGCGACAAGCCACGGCCTGTGCACAATCGATAAAAACATCATGGAACATATCAGTATGGCATCGGACAAAACGTTTTGCCCCGCCAGTTGGCGAATTACCGCGCCGCCGTCACATATCAAACGCCAAAATGTGCGAGACTGTCTTGTGCAATTGTGCCGGCCGAGGGAGTGCCGGCGCACGATTCGCATGGAGTAACCCACAACGATGCTGCTTACGCAAACGACAACGCCCGAGGACGTCAAGGCTCTCGATCGCGCCGAGCTTCCGCTGCTCTGCGGCGAGATCCGCCACGCCATCCTCGAAAGCTCCGCCGCTGTCGGCGGACACGTTGCCCCCAATCTGGGCGTCGTTGAGCTCACGGTTGCGCTTCATCGCGTGTTTAACTCCCCCATCGACAAGATTGTCTTTGATGTTTCGCACCAGACCTATGCCCACAAGGCGCTGACCGGGCGCGCGTACACCTATATCGATCCGGAGCGTTATGGTGAGGCTTCTGGCTTTGCCAATCCTGACGAGTCCGAGCACGACCTGTTCGCCATGGGTCACACCTCCACGTCGGTGAGCCTGGGCTGCGGCCTGGCGCACGCTCGCGACCTGGCGGGCGATGCGTACAACGTCATCACTATCATTGGCGACGGCTCGCTTTCGGGCGGCCTGGCGTTTGAGGGCTTTAACAATGCCGCCGAGCTCGATAGCAACCTGATCATCATCGTCAACGATAACGATCAGTCCATCGCCGAGAACCACGGTGGCCTCTATCGCAATCTGGCCGAGCTGCGCGCCAGCAACGGCACCTGTGAGCGTAACGTTTTCCGCGCGATGGGGCTCGACTACCGCTATCTGGACGCCGGTAACGATGTGTTGGCCCTGGTCGACACGCTGCAGGAGCTGCGCGATATCGATCATCCCATCGTGCTGCACGTCTCCACCGCCAAGGGCAAGGGCTTTGAGCCAGCCCAGAACGACCCCGAGCGCTGGCATCACGTGGGTCCGTTTGACATGGCAACTGGACGCAAGCTCTGCCCGGGCCATCCGAGCGAGCCTGCGCCGCGCACCTATGCCGACATTACGGGCGAGGCGCTCAGCGCCGCCATCGAGCGCAATCCGCAGGTCGTTGGCATCACGGCCGCCACGCCCTACATCATGGGCTTTACACCCGAGCTTCGCGCTGCCGCCGGCAAACAGTTCGTCGATGTGGGCATTGCCGAGGAGCATGCCGTAACCTTTGCCACCGCGCTTGCGCGCTCGGGCGCCAAGCCAGTCTTTGGTGTGTACGGCACGTTTTTGCAGCGCGCCTACGACGAACTGTGGCACGACCTGTGCCTCAACGACGCCCCCGCAACCATCTTGGTGTTTGGCGCGTCGATCTTTGGCACCACGTCCGAGACGCACCTCTCGTTCTTTGATATTTCCATGCTGGGCGGACTTCCCAACATGCACTACCTTGCACCTGCCTGCATGGAGGAATACCTGTCCATGCTGAGCTGGTCGCTCGACCACCGCGAGCATCCCGTGGCGATTCGCGTGCCGGGCATTGGCTTGGTAAGCCGCCCCGATCTTGCGCCCGCCGAAGACACCGACTATAGCGTCGTTCGCTACAACGTGGTACGCCAGGGACGCGACGTGGCCGTGCTCGCGCTTGGCGATTTCTTTGAGCTGGGCGAGCGCGTGACAAACCGCTTGGCCGCCGAGTACGGTATCGAGGCCACACTCGTCAACCCGCGCTTTGCAACCGAGCTCGACCGCGAGTTCCTCGACAGCCTTGCCGCCAAGCATCGCGTTGTCGTCACCCTCGAAGACGGCATCTTGGACGGCGGCTGGGGCGAGCGCGTGGCATGTTATCTGGCATGCACGCCGTTGCGCACGCGCACCTTCGGCATCGCCAAGGGCTTCCCCGACCGCTACGACCCCAACGAGCTGCTCGCTCAGAACGGCATGACGGCCGAGAACATGGCCGCCGAAGCCGTAAGGCTACTTAACGAGTAAAAAACCTCCGCAAGGGAAGCACCCCTGCGGAGGTTTTTATTTTCGCGGCGCGATTATCTCAATCTGTAACATCTAGGGCCCGAATTCCCGTCTAACTGTTACAGATCTAGATAAGACGTCTTAGTCCCAAACCTTTGTCTCGATCTGTAACAGATAGAGACCTTTTGGCCGTCTACCTGTTACAGATTGAGACAAAGCAGCGAGACAGGCCACCACATCTGCAAGAACCACCACAAAGGTGCCTGTCCCTTTTTGGCAGGTACAATAACCCATAAGGTAAGTATGTTTCTGAGTTATTTCGTGTTGACCCATTTGAGCGCGATAGGGTATAACTCTACTCAACCGCTAGGGATTTTATTGAGAAAGGTGTTCTACCATGAGCAAGAACCTCTCCCAGCAGGTCGTTCTCGACCGCCGCGGCTTCGTCGCCGCCACCTTCGCAACCGTCGCCGGCCTTGGTCTTGCCGGCTGCTCCGACACCAGTACCGAGGCCGACAAGGGTTCCGCCGGTTCCTCCAAGAGCTCCGAGGATACCGAGGTTTCCGCCACGCTCGACGCCAAGGCATTCGACAAGCTCGTCAACGACGGCCCCAAGGCCGATGACGACGCCATCGCCGCCAGCACCTGGGCTACGGCCGTCAAGGATGCCGGCGTCTTTACGATCGGTGGCGTCCAGACCTCCACGCTCTTCTCCCTCCTCAACGAGAAGGACGGTCAGACCCGCGGCTTCGACGCCGGTATCGCACAGCTCCTGTCCAACTACATTCTGGGCGAGAACAAGGTCGAGATCACCCAGGTGACCTCTGACACGCGTGAGTCCGTCCTGCAGAACGGCCAGGTCGACGCCGTCTTTGCCACCTACACCATCACCGATGAGCGCAAAAAGCTCGTCTCCTTTGCCGGTCCCTACTACTACACCCAGCAGGCCATCCTGGTGCTCGCCGACAACGACGACATCAAGAGCGTCGACGACCTGGCCGACAAGAACGTCGCCGTCCAGTCCGGCTCCAACGGCCCCGCCATCCTGGAGGAGCTCGCTCCCAAGGCCAGCCAGCAGGAGTTCAAGACCGACGAGGAGGCCCGCCAGGCACTCCAGCAGGGTCGCGTTGACGCCTACGTCATCGACAACAACATGCAGCAGAGCGCCCTGGTCCGCGAGCCCGGTAAGTACAAGATTGCTGGCAAGCCCTTCGGCAGCAAGGAGCCCTATGGCATCGGCCTGCCGCTCGATTCCGACGGCGTCGCCTTTGTCAACGACTTCCTTAAGAAGATTGAGGACGACGGCACCTGGACCGAGCTGTGGCAGATCTGCATCGGTGACCGCACGGGTGACACCAATGTTCCCGAGCTGCCCGAGATCGGCGCCTAGGCAACGCGCCTAGTAACGGCCGCAACGAAACCATACGGAAACGCACGGTGCGCTTTATTGCGCTAAACTGTTTCCTTACTGAGTTGTCGGGGCTTCCGTACACACGGGAGCCCCTTTCCTTATCGGCGGGAGGTCCGCATGAGTCTCTCCGAGCTCTGGTCGCTCTATGGCCAGAACTACATTGACGCGCTGCTAGCAACCTGGGGCATGACGCTTGAGTCGTTTGCCATCGCCATGGTGCTGGCCGTCGCTGTCACCGTGATGCGCGTGTCGCCGCTCAAGCCGCTGCGCGTCTTTGGCGACCTGTATGTCCAGGTCTTCCGTAACATCCCCGGCATCGCGCTACTCATCATCGTCGTCTATGCGCTGCCGCCGCTCAAGGTCGTCCTGCCCTACCGCACCTGCGTCATCGTCGCCACAGTGCTCTTGGGTTCTGCCTTTGGCTCCGAGAACTTTATGAGCGGCATCAACACCGTCGGTGTCGGCCAAGTGGAAGCCGCCCGCTCGCTGGGCATGAGCTTCAGCCGTATCCTCGCCAAGATCGTGATTCCGCAGGCGCTGCGCTCGAGCGTGCTGCCCATGACCAACCTCTTTATCGCCGTCATGCTCACCACCGCGCTCGGCAGTCAGGTACCGCTTAAGCCGCAGGAGCTCACCGGCGTGGTGAGCTACATCAACACGCGCTCGCTCGGCGGCGTCGCCGCGTTCTTTATCTCGGCACTCGGCTACCTGGGCACGGCCTTTGTGGTGAGCCACATTGGCAACTATATCGATAAGAAGGTGAGGATCCTCCGATGAGCAAACATTCCTCCCCTGCACTTACCATGCGCGATGCGCTCTACGAGGCTCCCGGCCCCAAGATGCGTGCCAAGATTCGCGTCGGCACCGCCATCTCACTTGTTGCCGTGGCCGCGCTCATCGCTCTGGTACTGCAGCGCTTTTACGTGACCGGCCAGCTTTCGGTCCATTACTGGTACTTCTTTACGCACCTCACCACCTGGAAGTTCCTGCTTGCCGGTTTTGAGGGCACCGTTAAAGTCGCACTCACCGCCGGCGTCATTGCGCTGGTACTGGGCTTAGCCCTTATGCTCGGCCGCACGAGCGGCATCAAGCCGTTGCAGCTGGTCTGCCGCGTGCTCACCGATTTCTTCCGTGGCGTGCCGAGCCTTCTGTTCATCTACTTCTTCTTTTTGGTGCTGCCCCAGTACAAGATCGCACTGCCGTCGTTTTGGATGCTCACGCTTCCCGTCGCGCTCGCTGCGGCCGGCGTACTGGCCGAGATCTTCCGTGCCGGCGTCAACGCCGTGCCGCGCGGTCAGGTCGAGGCCGCCCAGGCACTCGGTCTCTCCAAGGCTAAAATCACCTTTAAAATCGTGTTGCCGCAGGCTATCCGATTTATCATTCCGTCGTTGATTTCGCAGCTCGTGGTCGTAGTCAAAGACACCACCGTCGCCTACGTGGTGAGCTACCCCGACCTGATGCAAAATGCCCGCGTGCTCATTACCAACTACGACGCGCTCGTGTCGGTCTATCTGGTGATCGCGGTCATCTATATCCTCATCAATGTCGCGATCAACAAGGCCGCTGTCTACGTCTCGCACAAGACCGGCGCGACCATCATCCGCTAACGAGTTACCATTTCGAGTCATAAGGAGCCGAGCACCATGGCACAGAGCACTTCTTCTACCGGCAACCAGCCGTTGATCAAGCTCAGGCACGTCGATAAGCACTATGGCGATCTGCACGTCCTCAACGACATCAATCTCTCGGTCGACCGCGGCGAGGTCGTCGTCGTGATCGGCCCCTCGGGTTCGGGCAAGTCGACCATGTGCCGCACCATCAACCGCCTGGAGACCATCGACTCGGGCGAGATCCTCATTGAGGGCGAGCCCCTGCCGCAGGAAGGCAAGGACCTCGCCCGCATGCGTGCCGAGCTGGGCATGGTGTTTCAACAGTTCAACCTGTTCGCACATATGACCGTGCTGCAGAACGTCATGCTGGGACCGGTCGACGTGCTGGGCGTCTCCAAGGATGAAGCCCGCGAGCGCGCCATGGACCTGCTGAGCCGCGTGGGCGTGGCCGAGCAGGCCGACAAGGTGCCCGCACAGCTTTCGGGCGGCCAACAGCAGCGCGTGGCCATCGCCCGTTCGCTCGCCATGCAGCCCAAGGCTATGCTTTTTGACGAGCCCACGAGTGCGCTGGACCCCGAGATGATCAATGAGGTGCTCGAGGTCATGGTTCGCCTGGCCCAGCAGGGCATGACGATGATCGTCATTACGCACGAGATGAACTTTGCCCGCCGCGTGGCTGATCGCGTCGTCTTTATGGCCGACGGCCAGATCGTAGAGACCGGCACGCCCGACGAGTTCTTCGACCATCCCCAGACCAAGCGCGCCCAAGACTTCCTCAACTCCATCAAGGGCCACTAACCCCATTGCCACGCGGGCAAATTCATCAGTAACGTTTGCCCCGCGCCACCCCTGTGCCATGTCCACCCGGATTCGAAAGCCGCAACCATGATCGGAACCCGCACCTCATCGTCCTACACCCCGCACGTCGACGTCGATCCCGCCGACCGCCCGCTCATCCTCGTCGCGCCGCGCTGGGAAGAGGCGAAGCCGTTTTTAAGCGAAACGCTCTCCCCCAACGAGGAAATCGCAAGTGTCTTTGTCGATGCCATCCTTGCCGCCGGCGGCCTGCCGCTGCAGATGTCCATTACCGAGGACATTGAGGTCATCCGTCATTACGTCGATATCGCCGACGGCATCGCCATTCCCGGCGGCCCCGATGTCAACCCCAAACGTTGGGGCGATGATCGACCCTACGACCCCACCCTCTGCTGCGAGATCCGCGATAGCTTTGAGTTTAAGCTGGTTAACGAGGTACTTCGCGCCAAAAAGCCGCTCTTTACCACCTGCCGCGGCACGCAGTTACTCAATGTCGCCACTGGCGGCACCCTGTGCATGGACGTGCCGAGCCTGGGCGCTCGCGAGGGCCGCACGCAGTGGCGCCATACCCACGTGCTCAACGACCCCGTGCATCCCGTCGAGGTCATGCCGGGCTCGCTGCTGGAGCGCGCGGTTGGCGGGCACAGGCTGATCCAGACCAACTCGGCACATCACTGCTGCGTCGATCGTCTGGGCAAAAGCACGCGCTTGGTCGCCAAGGCAACCGACGGCGTTCCCGAGTGCATCGAAGTCGAAGGCCAGCCTTTCTGCCTGGGCGTGCAATGGCATCCCGAGTACACCTGGCAGACGCTCGAGACCGACTTTAACCTGTGGAAGTCGTTTGTCGAGGCAGCAGCCAAGGTAAAGCAGGCCCGCTAGCTCGCGAACCGCACAGACTAAAGCCTTTCATGCCAGGGGGGGGCGGGCACCAGCCGCGGTGTCCGCCCCCCTGCATTTGATATGCTCGGTATGATTATCCCTCACAAACAATCAGAGAAATCTCGACCGCAATCGGTCGACAGTAAAGCAAATGGTAAAAACGCTTGCTACGTTTATGAGGCAGTCAATTAAAATCGAGATGCATTGACCATTCCCCAACGGGGTCACGCCGCAAATCCACATGAGCATCGAGGCTGGAAGCGGAAGCATGGAATTGGCCCCGACCTGTATGTAGATCGCTACGACGTTGACAAGCAACAGCATGCCAATCGGACCGAAGCCGGACCCAAAATAGGAAACAACGATTACGCAAGAAACCACGCATGCAAGGCAGGCAGCGGCAGCAAGAACAAGTCGATAGCAAAATACATGCAGGTTGAAATACTGCTGAGCATCCGAAACGAATACGCAGTTAAGACAGTACAAAACGACGCTCGACAGGATAAACGCGCCCAATAGGGCGAAAGAAGACAGCACCGCTCGCGCAACGGTAACGCACGCCCGCTTCCCTCCCCGAGCCTCCGACAGTCCCCACGGTTCCTCGACAAAGCCCGAACTGACAAAGCGCGGCACAATACAAGCCGCGATGAACGGAAAGAACAATGCATGAGCCAACGGGGCTACGTTGAACAGCAGACCGCGAAAAACCTCTGCATTACCAAATAGAAGGACATCCTCCGCTGACAGCCGAAGCGTCGGGTCTGGGAAAAAGCCCAAGAAACTGTTCTCACGGAGGCTACAGAACCACATCGGGAAAGAATTAAGCTGCAATACCACCATGCACGCATAAATTACCAGGATTAAGGCGTATGTCCATTTGCTCACGTGCTTCAATTCTGAATGGAGGAACCTTTTAATCTGACGAGCCATTGAGCACACCTCCGACACGACAGGTCACGAGAGCGTAAATCAATACCGATAGGCAGCCAGCTGCCACGCCATATCCCAGAAGCGTCAGCTGCCCCATATCGCTATACCCAAGGGCACATCCGACTCCAAGGTAGGGCCCCGGAAGGAGGAAAATCCATCTCAAGGATGGTATAGGCACCTGAAGGAAGCTTCCGTAGAGCGTCAGGCTCATGACAAATCCAATTATTATTGCAGCCCCGCTCAATACGGCGCTGCCTGTAATCCGATAGATGGTCACCGTCTCCAGCGCAACCGATATCACCAATACGGCGTTGACTATCATTGCAGGCAAAAATGCAGTTAGCATGTTGTGCGAGTAGTTATGCCCTCCACGTATTATGGCTATTGCAAAAAGAAGAAGGCAAAGCGCGCTATACGCTGCGCCGATTATTAAAGCAGACGAAAGTGCATGTGCCAGAGCCCCGTTAAAGCGGGCAAGACCTCTTGCCGAAGAAATTCGGCAGCCCTCTTCATAGCCACGCTCCTGTAGAATTACCAGGCAAACGATGAGTGGAACGAACAGAGAGGTGCCGGCAAAAGCACTGCGCACAAGGGACTCATCGGGTGCAGAAGGATCGATTACATTCCAGAAGAAACCAATATCCTCCCCAAAAACACTATTGCCAAAGGCTAGCAACGTTGACCCGTTTTTTAGAATGACACCGAAGAGAAGGCCGAACACCAGCATAAGCGCAAGACCAAACTTCGCCGGAAACATCCTGTGCAAACGCATCATATCTGCCTTTATGGGATGGATCGCCCGCTTCATAGCGAGACCGCCTTCATCAAGCGCCTGTAATACTCTTTTAGGGACGACGCCTCATCCCTTATGACGTCCATCTGTTCCTTTTTCAGCAGTTCGCCGTCATGAAGAAACAGGCAGCTTGTTGCAACCGATGCCAGCTCATCCAAGTCGTGGCTAGAGATGAGCATGGTTTTGCCCTGCTCCCGATTCAATCGACCGATAAGGGTCCATATACTCTCGATGCCCAACGGATCCAATCCATTTGCCGGCTCATCGAAAATTAGTACGTCGGTGTCGCCCAATAAAGCCGTAGCTATATCCAGTCGTCGCTTCATTCCCAGAGAAAAACTGCTCACACTCTTTTTCTCATCGACGTCCAGCCCGACTAGGCCCAAGACGCGAGGAACCTCACGTTTCTCATCGAGCCCCCATTCCGCACATCGGATCCGAAGATTCTCAGCCGCACTGAGGGATTGGTATGCTCCGCAGGAATCTGGCACATAGCCGACACGCGTCCGCATCAGGCTCAGCTCTTTTTTCGACTTGCCTCCAAAGAGCTCCACGCTCCCCGACGATGGCTCACAGAGGCCCAATACGATTTTAATAAGCGTGCTTTTGCCCGCCCCGTTTGCACCAACAAGGGCACAGAGCTCAGACTGATGCACCTCGAAGGAAACGTCATGCAAAACGCGGCGCTTCCCATAGCGCTTTGACACCTTTGATAGCTTTATCGCTGATGTGCTCATATCGTTCCTCCTTTCTTTTATCGTTCGTTCTTGTAGTTATTGTTTATCGATAACTTATATTTGTCAAGATAATTTATAGAGATGGGGCCCGTGCTGGACACGGGCCCCATCACACCAATATCTCGTTTTAGCTGCTCGCTATATGCTACTCATCACTCAAATCGACAGCAAAGACTGATGTCGGAAGCGACGCCTCGTTGCCTCCGCCATCCCGCATCTGTCTCACAACATTTTTTGCGCGCTCGACAATAAGCTCCTCAAGCTCTTTCTCGCTCACGCGCTGAATAATATCTCCCGGTTGACAATCAAGCTCATCACAGATTTCGAGAAGCGTCTTAAGGCGAATAGCTTTTACTTTTCCGTTTCTTAGCTTTGAAATATTCGCCGGAGTATGCCCCGTCGCCCGAATCAGATCAGCGCTGGTCTTTCCGGTCTTAAGCAGCTGCGTCTCAAGCTCGATGATGAGATAGCTCATGTTTCCTCCTACACAAGCTCGTCAGACTGCTCTTGGAGCAGCGAGGCATAACTCCAGATCGCCGAGATAAACAGACAGACAACTGCGCCGATAAACGACCCCGCATCAAAGGTAGCGCCTTGGCAAATCTCAATAACGAAGGAATGAGGCACGATGTAAAGCTCCAGTCCGCCAATGGTGAGATTGACCGATCCATAGGCACCAACAAGCGAAACCGCGGCGTTAACAGCAAAGGCAAGCGCGAGAACACGGATAAGCCGCACATGCGTCTTGGTAAAGGGCGAGACGCCCCGAGAGATGTTATGGCTGATTCCGCACAAAACGAAAAGCGAAACACCCACGACGAGTGCCAGGCACAGCCCGCTTGGGATAACGATGCTCCCGCCATCGAGAAGCGTCACGACACCGAAAGAATCGACAGAAACAACGTTTGCAACCGCATACCAGATCACGTAAACAACCAACGCGGCAAAAGCGACGAGCATTCCCGCAAAAACGACCGCCATGCAAAAGCCAAGCTTCCTTACAGTCTCGCCCGCCTTGGCCATACGCTGAACGCTGTTGGACATACACTCACCCTCATCGAATCTATCGTTATCCGAATAGTTTATCGAACAACGATATGGATTGCATGCGGAAAGCCCCGCCAGTGCGCATAGCCCATTCACTAATCAGAAGGGGTGAGAGTGGATTTTTGGACACGTATCGAACGAGAGTGGATAATCTCCCACTTTGAGGCCGCCACCGGGCCTAAAACGGGAGATTATCCACTCTCATAGTCATCAAGGCTCACAGCCTCTTATTCAGCCGCCTCGCGCAGGGCCGACATCGTAGCTGCATATTGCTGCTGCAGCGCATGCATTCCCTCGCGAGCGCCGTCAACGGCATCGGCGCCGCGCAGCGCCTCGGTCACCACGACCGCCGGCTCGTAGAGATTGTTGAATCCCAGGTTCTGGCTCACGCCCTTGAGCGTGTGCGCTGCCATAAACGCACTCTCGGCGTCTCCTGCCGCCATGGCGGCCTCCAGTTTGTCCATGCTCTCGTCATCCAAAAACTTGAGGGCAAAGCGGGCAAGCATCTCATCGCCCATCAGCCGAGCGCACGCGTCATCATAATTGGCGCCAATCTTCTCATACGCCTCACGCATGGAAATCATGGGTTAAAACTCCTTTTGTCAAACTAAATCGTGGGAAACGCGACGACGTCAGCGGGGCGTGCCAACGTCTCGGCAATTTGGTCTTGCACCTCGAGCAGGCAGTCGAGCAGCAGCGGGTTAAAGGTACCGCACTTACCGTCCAGGATCATCTGGATCGCTTCCTCGTGCGGGATAGCATCCTTGTACACGCGCACGCTCGTCAGCGCATCGTACACGTCGGCCACCGAAACCACCTGCGCGGCGATGGGGATATCGTCGCCCTTAAGGCCGTCGGGATAACCCCTGCCATCCCAACGCTCGTGGTGCCAGCGCGCAATCTGGTACGCATATTCCATAAGCGCATTGCCGGCGTGATGGCGGCCCAGTTCGAGCAGCATGTCGGCGCCGATCGTGGTATGCGTCTTCATAATCTCGAATTCCTCGGACGTGAGGCGCCCGGGCTTGTTGAGAATCGCATCGTCAATCGACATCTTGCCGATATCGTGCAGCGCCGAAGCCAGAGCAATCGTGGAGCGTTCCTCATTGTCGAGGAAGATATTGTCACTACGCTGGACCAGGCAGCCAAGCAGCAGCTCGGTCAGCTTCTCGATATTCGTAACGTGCCTGCCGCTCTCGCCATTGCGAAGCTCCATGACACCGGCCATGATGTCGATGAGCATGCGACTGTTCTTGACACGCTCGTTGTACTGCTGGGACAGCAGGCTCGTCAGACGGCGCTGTTTGGCGTATAGGCGGATGGTGTTGCTTACACGGCGGCGCACGACACGGGAGTCAAACGGGCGGTTGATATAGTCCGAGGCGCCCAGCTCATACGCGCGCAGCACCATATCATCGGAATCTTCGCTCGAGATCATGATGACAGGCAGATTGTCGATACCCGTTCGGCGCGACAGATCGGCCAGCACCTCAAAGCCGCTTATGCCCGGCATGACAATGTCCAGCAGCACGAGCGACAACTCATCGCCATAGCGGTCGACCATGTCGAGCGCCGTACGACCGTTATCGGCCTCGAGGATGCAGCACTCGTCCCTGAGCATCTCGTTGAGAATGACTCGGTTCATCTCGGAGTCATCGACAATAAGCACCAAAGGCTTTTCGCTTTGGAAGGCCTCGATGGAATCGGCATCGGTCACGACCGTACCGGCTTTTGCCTTAGCGCGGCTCAATAACTGGACAGCGCGGCCAACGCCCTCATCGACCGTCTCGCCATGAATGCGAACGCCACCAACACATGCCGTCAAGCTCATGTACTCATGGCCCGGAATAATCGTGGCACGAACGGCATCGGACACCTGATGCAGGCGACGGGCGAAGTCATCGGAGGGAATATTGGGCATGACAACCACAAACTTGTCGCAGCCATAGCGCACAAGCTCGTCAGTCGAACGAATTCCGCTGCGTATGGCTGTCGCCACAGCACCGAGCGCAAGGTCGCCGGCATGACGGCCACACGTATCGTTGAAGACCCTAAAATCATCAAGGTCGATCATCGCAACGCCGGCATTCATACGGGCGCCGCGAAGCTTTTCCTCGTAATACCGGCGATTGTGCACACTCGTCAGCACATCGGTGTAGACAAGGTCCTCTTCTGCAGCCTCTTGCTCATCGATCGGACGCACCATCAGCAGGACATGAGGCTCGCCCTCGACCTTCAGGGGGCGCAGATGGGCGCGGTACTCAACGCCATCGTTGAGCAGTTGCTCCGACACCTCATCGGAATCTGTCAAGGCCTCAAGGCTCGACTGACGCAGACAAGGGCACCGATCGCCGGCGAGCAGGCAGTTAGGATCGCCCTTAATCTGATCGACAGACAGCAAACGTACCACGGGGTAGGTCTTCGCGACACGGGCGACCTCGGCGGCAGCCTCCTCGTCGGTTAGATTGGCCTCGTGATTATTGAGCATAGGGGGCCCTTTCAGTAGTTTTGCTTGGTAGCAGTGGGTGCCAAATGTTACAAGGGTAGCACCTTGTCGATGCAGGTACACACGTGAATACCGTTTCTTTTTCATGAGTTGGCAGACGGTAGGGTTGAAGCCGCAGACGTTGGGTTTTGAGCACCTTTGTTAACACAGCCGAAACGTCTACGAAAGAAGCCCGTTTGATGATTCGGCCGCTAGAGCCCCAAGATGCCGCGGACAGCCTGGGCGGTCGCTGTCGGGCGATCGCGCAGCCCGTTGTGCGCGCCGGGAACCGTTACGAGCGGGCAGTCCAAAAGCTCAGCTGCTGTCCTCGTGCCCGCCTCGCGGGGCGTGCCAATCGAGAGCTCGCCCAGGAATACGGCGGCCACCGTTTTCGATGCGCGGGCGCGATTCCAATCGGGAACGTAGGTCATAGTGGTCTCGTATTCGTTTGCCATGAAACTGCGGCCGTTGCGCAGGGCATGCTTGGCTTCTGCCTCGGTTAACTTGGGAGCCTCAGGGTCCGAATCGCCGATGGCGCCCAGGAAGGCCCGTAATGCCCTCGAGACCTTTCCCGCGGCGATCATCTCGAGCAAAACCGGGGCCGCGCCCAGGCCGGCACCCTCGTTTGTCACGGAGGGTTCATGCAGAATCGCACGCGAGATTATGGCAGGGTTTGCACGGAGGAGCTCCAGCGTCACCAGCGTACCGGCACTGTGCGCGAGCACGTTTGCCGGAGCGCCAATATGCTCGATAACGGCCTGCAGGTCGGCAGCCTGCGCGGCGAGGTCGTAGCGTCCGTCTGCAGCGTCGCCGCTCTCGCCGCAACCGCGGCGGTCGTAGGCAATGACGCGGTAGTCACAGGCGAGCTCGCGGGCGATGCCGTCAAAAAATGTGCCATCGACGCAGGCGCCGTGCACGCACACCAAGGCGGGCGTATCGGACGATACAACCGGGCCGGCATACTCGCGACAGGCGATCGTGGTGCCCGCATTCTCAACCGTAAAATCCATACTGTGTTCCCATCGTCAATGCCCATCCAGTTGCCCGTCAGTACGGTTGGATAGACCCGCATTGCTTTACGCTTTGTTAACAGATTAACTGTACCCGACCTGAGGCTTTTCATGGCACGGCATAATGAGCGACGTGCAAAAACGATACTTGTAAAGCAAGAGCCCGCACCTTGCTTCGGAGCCGATGCTATGCTTAGGCACAATTGTCTTGAGGAGCATATGTCTATGTCTACGTTTTTGAATGCCAGCCCCATCTTTGGACCGGTGCGCAGCCGCCGCCTTGGTCTCTCGCTCGGCGTCAACATGATGCCGGCCAGCGGCAAAATCTGCACGTTCGACTGCATTTACTGCGAAAACGGCCTCAACGCCGAGCGCCCCTGCCACGAGCCGTATAACACGGCTGCCGTGGTGCTCGACACGCTCGAGGCAAAGCTGCGCGAGATGGCAGCCGAGGGCGAGCTCCCCGATGTGATCACCTTCGCAGGCAACGGCGAGCCCACCGCCGCGCCGGAGTTTCCGCAGGCCATCGCCGGTGCCGTCGCACTGCGCGACGAACTTGCCCCAAGCACCAAGATTGCTGTGCTCTCCAACGGCACGCGCGCCGACCGTCCCCAGGTACACGATGCGCTCATGATGGTCGACGACAACATTCTTAAGCTCGATACGGTCGACCCGGCGTTTATCCAGCTGCTCGATCAGCCTGTCGGCCCCTACGACGTCGAGCACCAGATCGAGACGTTCGCGAGCTTTGACGGTCACGTTATTATCCAGACGATCTTTTTGACCGGCGAGTATCAGGGCAAGCTCATCGACAACACCGGCGAGGAGTACGTTGCCCCCTGGCTCGCGGCGCTTGAGCGCATTCGCCCGCAAGAAGCGACCATCTACACGGTGGCGCGCGAGACACCGGTCGCCGGCCTTGCTAAAGCGGCGCCCGAGGTGCTCGACGCCATTGCCGCGCGCGTCCAAGCCCTCGGCATTCCCTGCCAGGTGAGCTACTAGCAAAACCACGCAGCAGCTAGTGCCCGCCATCCCGCCCCATCAGTTGCGGTGATATAGTTCCTATTTGTGCTGTTAAACCGCTTAAATCGGAACTATATCACCGCAACTTTTATGGACGCGTGGGTGGGCTATACTAGCTGCGAATGAAAGGAAGTTAGCCATGTTTGACAATGGACCCGTGCCCGGCCGCAACGACGCTTGCTGGTGCGGCAGCGGCAAAAAATATAAGAAATGCCATAGCGCCTTCGACGAGCGCCTCGAGCGCTTGTGGGAAGAGGGCTGGGAGGTTCTGCCCCGCACACTCTACAAAACGCCCGCCGATATCGAAGGCATTAAGCGTTCGGCCGCCATCAACGTGGGCGTGCTCGATTATGTGGGCGAGCATATCGCCGCAGGCATGACCACCAACCAGATCGACCAGATGATCTACGACTACACCGTCGAGCACGGTGGCACGCCGGCCGACCTTAACTACGAGGGCTATCCCAAGAGCGTGTGCACCTCGATCAACGACGTCGTCTGCCACGGTATCCCCTGCGATGCGGATGTGCTGCACGAGGGCGACATCATCAACGTAGACTGCTCCACGATCTTGGACGGTTACTTTAGTGATTCGAGCCGCATGTTCTGCATCGGCGAGGTCTCGGCCGAGCGCCAGCGCCTGGTCGACGTGACCCGCGCCAGCGTGGAAGCGGGCCTGGCCGCCGTCAAGCCGTGGCTGCCGCTCTCTGTTATGGCCGAGGCTGTGCAAAAGACGGTAGAGGACGCCGGCTTTAGCGTGGTGCGCGAGTACGGCGGACACGGCATTGGCAAGGAGTTCCACGAGGACCCGTTTGTGGGCTTTACCACCGAGGCGCCCGACGTGGACACCATCATGGCCCCGGGCATGGTCTTTACCATCGAGCCCATGGTCAACGCCGGAGCGCCCGACATCAAGATTAGCAAGGGTGACGGTTGGTGTGTGCGCACCAAGGACGGTAGCGATTCGGCCCAGTGCGAGGTACAGCTCGTGGTGACCGAGGACGGCTACGAGTTGCTGAGCTGGTAGCCGCACGGACGCCGGATGCATGGACTTGCGACCGTCCATGCATCCGGCGTTTCGTTTGAACGTTTTGCCTGATAAAACCTGCCAAAATAAACCTGTCCCTTTTTGGCAGGTTGAACGGAGAGGTCTGCTTGTGAACATCTTGGTTTTGTTGCCCGTCAACGACCGCCATCGCGCAATTCTTGAGTCGAGCGCTCCGGGCGAGAACTTTATCTATACGAGCGCCGACGCCATCACGCATGAACAAGTCGCCAACGCCGACGTGATCTTGGGCAACATAGACCCTGCCCTGCTTACCGCATGCGAGCACCTCCAGCTACTGCAGCTGCAGACCGCGGGCTATGACGACTACCTTGCTGCCGGCACCGTGCCGGCTGACGCCAAGCTGTCTTGCTCGGTGGGCGCCTACGGCCAGGCCGTGAGCGAGCACATGTTTGCCATGGTGCTGTCAATGATGAAGCGCCTGCCCGGCTACCAGGACCTGCAGCGCGAACATCGCTGGGAGGACTTGGGCCCGGTCACCTCGCTCAAAAATGCCAACGTGCTGGTGCTGGGCGCGGGCGATATCGGCGGCCACTTTGCCACGCTCTGCCGCAGCATGGGTGCGCACGTCCGCGGCATCAAGCGTCATCCGCTCGTCTACCCCATTGTATTTGAGGACATGGACAGCATGGACGCCCTGCCCGAGCGCCTGGCGGAGGCCGACATCGTCGCATCCTTTATGCCGAGCACGCCCGAGACCCGCGGTCTGGCGAACGCCGAGTTCTTCGCCGCGATGAAGCCGGGCTCCTTCTTTGCCAACGGCGGCCGCGGTGACCTTGTTGTTGCCGACGATCTGGTTGCCGCTCTTGAGTCCGGACACCTTGCCGGTGCCGCAGTCGACGTCACCGACCCCGAGCCGCTGCCTGAGACAAGCCCCCTGTGGGATGCGCCCAACATGCTCATCACGCCTCACGTCTCCGGTTGGTTCCACCTGACAGCCACGCTCAACAACGTGGTCGATATCGCCGCGGAGAACCTGCGTCACCTGCAAGCCGGCGAGACCCTGCGTTGCTGGATCGAACATTAGGGTTCCGCCGTTCTTACGAACGGCGGACCGGCCGACGCTGCGCAACGTCCAGAACGACAATTTGTCATTCAAAAGGCGAGGCATGACCAGAAGGTCAATGCCTCGCCTTTTTTCATGCCAACTTGTTCGCTCTGGACGTCGCTCGCTGACGTTTGCCCGACCAGCGGTGTCTTAACAACTCCGTCCAGCTGTTGGCGTTGCAGCATCTGCCCAGATAAAACCTGCCAAAATAAACCTGTCCCTTTTTGGCAGGTTTAGAGCTCCACGCTTTCGGCTCCGTTGATGGTTAGGTCGCGCTCGTAGAAGGCGGTGAGGGCGCGGATGGCGTACATCACGTCGCGCACGCCGCCGGTCTCGTAGCTCGAGTGCATGGCAAGCTGCGGCAGGCCCACATCCACGGCGTGCATGCTCGCCTGCATGTTCGACAGGTTGCCCAGGGTGGAGCCGCCGGCCATATCGCTCTTGTTGGCGAAGGCCTGCGTGGGTACGTCAGCGTCATCGCAGATGGCCTGGAACACCGCGCGACTAAAGGCATCGGTGCAGTAGTGCTGGTTGGCGGCCTCCTTGATGACGATGCCGCCGTTGAGCACAACCTGGTTGCGGGCGTCGCACTTCTCGGCGTGGTTGGGGTGCACGGCATGCGCGTTGTCGCAGCTCACGAGCATCGAAGCGGCAAGCGCACGGTGGTACGACTCGTCGTCAAAGCCCAGCGATCCGTTAATGCGGCGCAGCGCATCGGCCAAGAACGTCGACATCGCTCCCTGCTTGGTCTCGGAGCCAACTTCCTCGTTATCAAAGCAGCAGAAGACCGAAACGTCGTGCGCGTTCTCAGCACCCAAAAATGCCTGCAGCGAGGTGTAGGCGCAGGCCAGGTCGTCGAGCTTGGGCGTCGAGATAAACTCGTCGGCCCAGCCCCAAATGCGCGCATCCTGACGATTGACCAGGAACAGGTCGCGGCCCAAAATTTGCTCGGGCTCAACGTCCAACTCGTCGGCGATCAGGGCGTCAAAATCTCCCTGCTTGAGTTCGCCAGCGCTGATGAGCGGGCACAGGTCGACGGCGCGATTGGGAGCAAAGCCCTCGTTAACGCCGCGGTTCATATGGATAGCAAGGCTCGGAATGATAGCGACCTCGCGCTCGGTGGCGAGCAGGCGGCTCTCAATACGGTCGCCCTCGCGCACCAACACGCGGCCCGCGAGCGCCAGCGGGCGGTCGAACCAGGTGTAGTCGATCATGCCGCCGTAGGCCTCGGTGTTCAGGCGCAGCGTCTCGCCCGCGCCGTCGAGCTCGGGCACGGCCTTAACCTTAAACGTCGGCGAGTCGCTGTGCGACGCCGTCAGCTGAAAATGGTAGTCGCCGGCAACGCCGTCCTCGCCCCACGTAGCAGCCAGGTCCTCGCCCACCTTAAAGGCAACAACGCTCGAGGTGTTGCGCTGCGTGTAATAACGCCCGCCCGGTTCGATATCCCACGCCGCATTCTCGGGCAGGTAGGTAAAGCCCGCCTCGTCGAGCTCGGCCATAATGGTCGCCGCCGTATGGAACATGCTGGGGCACGCCTCGATAAAGTCGATGAGATCGTTGGCGGCCTCGATATCGTCGGCCGTCACGTGCGCGCTCTCGGGCGTTTCCTGATCCGTCATGCTCTCCCCTTTCACTGGGTTGATGGTCTCCTCCAGCATACCCCGCCACGCCAGTGCCGTGCCTTTCATTCCATGTTTAATCCCGCGCCGCTCGCCAAGTTAAGCCATCATGTCCGCACTCCTTTTGCGACAATTACGCTAACAGGACGAAAGGAGCCGTCATGAAGCCACGTAACATTGCCATCGCCTGCGGTGTCGCGGGAGTCGCCGTCGGCCTTGCCGCTGCCACCGGCATCGTTTATCACAAACAAATCAAGTCCGCCGCGTCACTCAAACGCTTGACCGGCTACGCGGATGGCTATGACCTGTACGCAATCGACATCGCCTACGACTACGATCTTGATCGCATCATCGCCGCTGGTGTGCGCGACGACCAGGCCTACATCGATGCCGTGGTGGCGCAGGTGCTGCCCGGTGTGCCGGCACATGTCCAGGCGCCCCAGTTTGCCTGCAGCGCTTTTGTCGCCGTAGATGCCGAAGGCCGCGTGCGCACCGGTCGTAATTACGACTTTAAGGACGACACCTCGGCGCTGCTGGTGCGTAATCACCCGCGCGGCGGCTATGCCTCCATCGGCGTTGCGGCCCTTAACAACCTGGGCGATAACACTCCGCTTGACTCCGTCGGCGGACGCGCTGCGGCGTTGATGGGCCCGTTTGCCCAGCTCGACGGTGTTAACGAATGTGGCGTGTCCATTGCCGTGCTCACCCTGGATTCCAAACCCTGTGACCAGGACACGCAACGCCCCGTCATCAATACCTCGCTCGCCATCCGTCTGGTGCTCGACCGTGCCGCCACCACGCAAGAGGCCGTCAACCTGCTTTCTGCCTACGACATGCACGCCATGGCCGGACGCGATTACCACTTCTTTATCAACGACGCCGCCGGTGACGCGCGCGTAGTAGAGTGGGATCCGCGCGATCCGGACCGCGCTTTCAAAGCGACTCCTGTACGCCAGGTTACGAACTTCTACGCCTGCTATGGCGACGAAGTGCTGCCCAACCAAAAGAATGGCGAGCTGGGCCATGGCAAGGAACGCGTCATCGCAATCGCCGATGTCCTCGACGCCCATGTCGGTGCCCAAGACGAGGCAGTCGCTTGGAAGGCCCTGCGCGCTGCGACGCAAGAGCCCAATCCGGAAGACATCACCAGCAACACGCAGTGGTCGGTCGTCTTCGACAACACCGAGCCCGCTGCCGCCATCACGCTGCGCCGCCACTGGGGCAACGTCGATGCCTTCGCACTGTAAGGAGCCAGGCCCGTCGGCCTTACGTTCCCTGACGTTGCTTACATTTCTATACGCTTGAGCTAACACGTTTTACCCCCGTATCAACAGTGTGCGGGGGTAAACTTATGCGCATGTTATAACTTGCCCGGAAGGATTCATCATGCTCAGGATCGGTCTTCTTACCAGTGGCGGCGACTGCCAGGCGCTCAACGCCACCATGCGCGGCATTGTCAAAACGCTCATGACCAATAGCGAAGAGCCTATCGAGATCTATGGTTTTGAGGACGGCTACCAGGGCCTTATCTACAGCAGGTTCCGCGTCATGTCGCCCGCCGATTTTAGCGGCATCCTCACCCGCGGCGGCACCATCCTGGGCACGAGCCGTACGCCGTTCAAGCGCCTGGATGTTCCCGAGGCCGATGGCGTCGAGAAGGTGCCCGCTATGGTCCACACCTATCATAAGCTGCAGCTCGACTGCCTGTTTATGCTGGGCGGCAACGGCTCCACCAAGACCGCTAACCGCCTGCGCGAAGAGGGCCTCAACGTTATCGCCCTGCCCAAGACCATCGATAACGACACCTGGGGCACCGAGCTGACGTTTGGCTTTACGAGCGCCATCGACGTCGCTACCAAGTGCATCGACGACATCCACACCACCGCCTCGAGTCACGGCCGCGTGTTCGTTATCGAGATCATGGGCCACAAGGTTGGCTGGATCCCGCTGTACGCCGGCGTCGCGGGCGGCGCGGACGTCATCCTGATTCCCGAGATCCCCTACGACATGGACAACGTCATCAAGACCATCGAGCATCGCATGGAGACCGGCAGCCGCTTTACCATCGTGGCCGTCGCCGAGGGCGCTATCTCCAAGGAGGACGCGGCGCTGTCCAAGAAGGAATACAAGAAGAAGCTTGCCGAGCGCACGAGCCCGTCGATCGTCTACGACATCGCCAAGGAGATTGAGGCCAAGACCGGTCGCGAGACCCGCGTCGCCATCCCCGGCCACACGCAGCGCGGCGGCCAGCCCGATGCCCAGGATCGCATCTTTGCGACCCAGTGCGGCGTCGAGGCCGCGCTTGGCTGCCTGCGCGGCGAGTTTGGCCACATGATCGCCCTGCGTGACGGCAAGATGTGCCACATGCCGCTCGAGGAGGTCGCCGGTAAGCTCAAGTATGTCGACCCCCAGAGCGACCTGGTGCGCGAGGCCAAGGCGTTGGGCATCAGCTTCGGCGACGAATAGCCTCGGCTGGAACCACCCCATCGGGCCCTCCGACCCCGCCCGACGTATTTCGATTTGGCTCCTCCCTTGACTCCGTCAAAGGTCGCCAATCGAAATCGTCGGGCGGGGTCGGAGGGCCCTTCGTTTACATACTCGCCGAGGCTATTCGTCTTCTTGCTGCGGATGCCTGGTCTGGAGGATTTGGAATGATGGGGCTCTTAGCCGTTAGGTGCGCTGACATTTGTCATGAAATTGCTGGTCATGAGGGTTGCTACTGGTAGTTGCGGTAGGGTTGGGGCAGATTCTAACTAGAAATGGTGGTCGCCACCGGTTGTTCTCGGCATACTCGGCTCATTCGATTACGATCACCACATGAAAGGAACTGCTATGGATCTTGCGATGGCACAGCGGCTCGTTGATCGCCGCAAGGCTGCCGGGCTTTCTCAGGAGGCGCTTGCCGCCCAGCTGGGCGTGAGTCGTCAGGCTGTCAGTAAATGGGAGCGCAGCGAATCTTCGCCCGATACCGATAACCTTATTGCGCTCGCCGCGCTGTATGGCGTGTCGCTGGATGAGCTGCTGTATGGGGAGGCGGTGGATAGCACTGATGACTCGCAGACTGATGATGAGGCACGGAACAGCAACGCCGGCACCAAAGCTTCAGATGAGGCTGAGGCTTCTGCTGAGCACGCTGATTGCAGCGATAAGCCACTTGTCGATATTTCCCTCGCGCGCGGCATCCACGTTATTGATCCCAACAAAGGCGAAGAGGTCCATGTTGGTTGGAATGGCATCCATGTGGCTAACGAGCGCAAGGGTGAAGAGGTCCATGTGGGGCCAGACGGATTGTATATCGATACGCTTGAGGACGATGGACATAGCGTGCATACCAATGACGATGGCACCGTCACCATCGACGGCGAGACGTTTTCCAGCTGGAAGGAAGCACACGACAAGCTCGACCATCATGGCAAGCATTTCCACACCAAGGTCGGACGTGCATGGAACAAATTCCCCTTCCCCGCACTTGTCACTCTCGCCTATCTGGTGCTCGGCATTGTCTACGGCACATGGGGCATGGGGCTTTTCCTCGTCTTTCTGGTTCCCGTCTACTACGCGATTGGTGACTTCATCGATCGGCGCCACCTGTCTAAGCTGATCGAGGCCATCTACCCGGCAGCCGCCATCGCTTGGTTCCTCTACATGTGGCTCTGTTTGGGACAGCCCCATCCTGCATGGATCATCCTCATCACGATTCCCGTCATAAAGGCGCTCATGCGCTGGTGCCGCAAACAATGGAAGCACCGCAAACAGGCCTAACACGCTCCGACCCACCAGCACCCAACCACCCCCGCCCTTCTCCTAAGTTGCGGTGAGATAGGGACTGTTTTGAAGCTCCAAAGCGCCAAACAGTCCGTATATCACCGCAACCTACAAACAACTGGGTCAGTTCCGGCACGGAGATTAGCATTGAGCTGACCACGCGCCAAGAAAAGGGCCTATTTACTACGTTTAACTCGAGAGGGCCGACCATACCCGCCTTTTCCGAATATTTGCAAGCCCTCTACCTGCGGTTTTAATTTCATAATCTTTGTCATGGTCGAGGGTGTGGTAGCAAACGTAGTAGATAGGCCCGTTTTGCGGCATACGACCTATTCAAGCCCAATCTCGAAGGCTGGAGAAAGCCCTTCATCCACGCCTGTGAGCGAAAACCAAATAGAATGAAAGGCAAATGGAAAAGCCCGTTTAACGAGCGGAGGACATATGCGCGACGTAGCCGAAAGCGACTGGAAGCTGTTTAAGAAAATGCTTCCTCAATGGCAAGAACGTTATATGGAAAAGCTCATCGGCCAGTATGTTGAGATACTGAACGGCGACAGTGAAGCGTCCAGTAGATTTTGGGCACTAGAAGAGCGCCTCAATAGAGACAAGCTGTCCTCAGGCGTAATTGCAAACGACATTCGCCGCAGCACAATGCACCGCGAGATAGCCAATTTGCTTATCGACAGCGTGATCACCCTTGACGACCTTGACGGTTTTACCGAGGACATTAAGAGCTATGCGCAACACTGGATTGGCCAGTAAGAGCACTGAACGACAGACATCCCCAGCAAAACGGGGCAAACGCCGGGCCACCTAATGGTTGTCCGGCGTTTGCGCAGATAAAACCTGCCAAAATAAACCTGTCCCTTTTTGGCAGGTCACTCGGCGCTCTTGAGGGCGCCGACCATGTCGATCTTGTTGAGGGTACGATTGGTGGCTAGGTTGACGATAAACGTAAAGCCAAAGGAAAGCACCACGGCGAGCACGTAGCTTAGCGGCTCGACTTCGACGTCAAAGTACAGCGACGGCATCTGCAAAATATACGTAAAACTCTCGGCCAGCAAGCCGCCCAGTGGCACGCCCAGCGCGGCGCCAATTGCCGTGAGGATCAACGTCTCCTTGTTGACGTAATGGTGCACCTCGCCACGGCGGAAGCCCAGCACCTTGATGGTCGCCAGCTCGCGTTCGCGCTCGGAGATATTCGTGTTGGACAGCGTAAACACCACCACAAACGACAGGCATGCCGCCATAAAAGTCACGAGCACCACGACCGAATTGATGATCGCAAAGTTCGCCTCGTAGTTCTGCCAATGTTCGGCCGTGCTCGAGATGGTGAGCCAACCGTCGCTCTTAAGCTTCTTGCTAAACGCAATCTGGTCGGCCGACGAGCCCTTAAGCAGCACAAAGACGCCGTTGAGGCGTGCGCTTCGACCGAACGCGCGCTCATAGGTGCCCTGCGTCATGTAAAGCGTGTTGCCAAGATAGTTAAGCGAAATGTCACTGACTTTGACCTTGGCAACATTGAGCGACGAATCCTGGACGTATGCCGTATCGCCCGGCTGAATCCCCAGCACCAGCTGTGAACTCTTACTCAGATACACGTCTCCGTCACGCAAAGACAGCGGCTCTTTGGACTCGTCCTCGAGGCGCACATAGTCGTCCAGGTCGTTCGTGCGGTCATCGGGCACCACGATCAGCTGCACGGTCTCGCTCTTGCCGCCAAACGTAAAGGTGACGTTGTCGGTCATAATCGGCAGCGTCGAAGTCACGGTCACGTTGGAATCATTGGCCGCGCTGCGCTCATCCAACGCCGCGCACGTCTGCGTAAAGTCATCGGGGTTGGCGACCGCCAGCAAGTCATAACGCGTGATATGCCCGTACTGTTTGGGCGAAAGCGCCACCGACGTATCGCGAATACCCATACCGCAGATCACAAGCGCGGTGCAACCCGCGATGCCAAAGATGGTCATAAAGGCACGCTTTTTGTAACGGAACAGGTTGCGCGCAGCCACCTTGTTCAAAAAGCCCATGCGGCGCCAGATAAAGCCGATGCGCTCAAGTAGGATGCGCGAGCCGGCGCGCGGGGCCTTGGGGCGCATGAGCGAGGCCGGGGTCTCGGCCATCTCGTGGCGGCAGGCGATAATTGTGGCGCCCACCACGCCCACGGCAAACAGCGCCACCGAGACGATCGAGGACACGATGTCGTACGAAAGCAGCATCTGGGGCAGCGAGTACATGTCGTCGAACACCGTAAACAGGAACAGCGGCAGGCCCACAAAGCCGATGATATTGCCGAGCACGCCGCCAATCAGGCACGCCCACAGCGCATAGTCCACGTATTTGGACAGGATGCGCTCGCGCGAGTAGCCGAGCGCCTTGTACAGGCCAATGAGCGTGCGCTCCTCCTCGACCATACGCGTGGCGGTGGTGAGGCTGATGAGCACGGCGACGATAAAGAAGATGAACGGGAACACCGTCGCAATAGCCTCAATTGACGAGCTATCGCTCTCCACGCTTGAGTAGCTTGCGATATTGTCGCGGTCCTGGATGTACCACGTGCATTCACCCAAATCGGAAAGCTCGGCGCGGGCATCGGCAAACTGCTGGTCGGCGGCGGCGCGGCGCTGATCCAGGTCGGCCTGAGCCTGGACGCGTTCCTCGCTGCCTTGGGCCATGCGATTGATGTTGTCCTGCTCAATCCCAAAGAGCATATTCGCCTGGCGCTCGGCCGCATCCAAGCTTGCCGGCGTGTCGACTGTCAGCTCCTGAGCGCGCGCCTTCTCACGCTCCTCGCGGATCTTCTCTATATTGCCCTTGACCTTGTTGATCTTTGCCGCGTAGGCATCCGAATAGGAGTTGAGGCTCTTGGCTCCTTCGACGACTACGTGGACTGCGGAATAGGACGACGACGTCGCGGCGTCCTCGCTCACATAGAACTTATAGTCCGCCGCCGAAGCAGCGCGAAAGGCGTTGACTGTCGAGTCGGAGCTCACATCAGTGGGATCGAGGACCTCGGCCGTAATGGTGTAATCGCCCGCGGCAAACTGATCCTTGGCGCTTTGGTTCGACGAGCTCGCGTCATTGGCGGCAAAACTCACCGTATCGCCGAGCTTTTTGCCCGAAGCCTTCAGGAACTTCGAAGTCACCGCGACTTCATCGGCGCTCTCGGGCAAATCGCCGTTCACGAGCACCGGCTGATCGATGTTCTCCTTGGAGAGACTTTGCACGACCACGCGCTCGCGCGTTGTGCCCACGGCGGTGTAGGCGGTCTCGGCGTAGATGCCCTCGGCCGTTTCGACGCCATCGACCTCTTGGATGGCGTCGAGATCATCGTCAGTCAGGCCATAGGTCGACTGCACGTTAATGTCATAGACATTTTGCTGGTCGAAGTAGGCGTCGACCGAATCGCACAGATCCTCGCAACCCGCCTTGAGGCCGCACATCACGCTCACGCCGAGCGCGGTGATGACCACGATAGATAGGAAGCGCTTAAGACTGCCGCGGATTGTGCGGTAGATGCCACGGCGAAATACCGTCGGCACCATATCGTTTGAGCTTTGGGCGGTACGGTAGGTCGCGAACTCCCGGTCGCGGCCCGCGTGCTCCGTATCGTGGTTTTGGCTGTTTTGGCGGTCCTGGTCCATGGGCGCTACCACTCGATTGTCTCGATAGACACGGGATTTTGCTGGACCGTCTCGCTCTCCACGCGGCCGCTCTTAAAGCGGATCAGGCGATCGGCCATGGGCGCCAGCGCAGAGTTGTGGGTGATGATAATGACCGTAATGCCCTGCTTGCGACAGGTGTCCTGCAGCAGCTGCAAGATCTGCTTGCCGGTTTTGTAGTCGAGGGCGCCCGTGGGCTCGTCGCATAGAAGCAGCTTGGGGTTTTTGGCCAGCGCGCGGGCAATGGACACACGCTGCTGCTCGCCGCCCGATAGCTGCGCGGGGAAGTTAGCAAGGCGGTCGCCCAGGCCAACCTGGCAAAGCGTTTGCTCGGCATCGAGCGAATCGGGGCAGATTTGCGCCGCAAGCTCAACATTTTCGAGCGCCGTCAGGTTGGGGACCAGATTGTAGAACTGGAAGACAAAGCCGACGTCGGCGCGGCGGTATTCCACGAGCTGCGCCTCGTTAGCGGAGCTCACATCGCGCCCGTCCACCGTCACGGTGCCGGAAGTCGCCGTATCCATGCCACCCAGAATGTTGAGCGCCGTGGTTTTACCGGCGCCCGAAGCGCCCAAGATAATGGCAAGCTCGCCACGCTCAACGGTAAAGCTCGCGCCGTCGAGCGCGTGAATGCGGGCATCGCCCTCGCCGTATGCTTTGATGACGTCTTTAAATTCGATATAGGCCATCGATCGGTTCCCATCTGGTCGGATAACTCTTTAGTATTACCCATTTCGCACCTATCAAAAAGAGACAGGTTTATTTTGGCAGGTTTTATATGGGGAAACGTACCTCTTTGGGGGCAGCGCGGGACGCGCAGGGGCGGCCGTGCAGATCGGCACAGCCGTCTCACGTGGAATCGACCGACGCCTGCCTTTCCGTGACACCGGCAACTCGTTTTTGCTTGTTGGCATGGCCGCCATTATGCCTTGGGACTGAGCACTCAAATTCTCACTCCTCATTGCCACGCTTGCCGCAAGCTATCAGGGTGACGAGATGACGACGCTCGCTGTAGCAGCGCAGCCACACTCTATAAGCGAGGCGTTTGCCAGCAAAAAAGCGCGCGACAGGGTAAGCCCGCCGCGCGCTATCCTATGCGGACTAGTTATTGTTGTTGGTCATCGAGGCCACTGCTGCCGCAAGATTGGAAATGGGCATCGTCTGCAACCAGATGCGACCGGGACCGGTGAGCACGGTGTTGAACACGCCCTCGCCACCAAACATGATGTTTTTGACGCCCTTGACCATTTGAGCGTCGATGCTCACGGTCTCCTCAAAGCCGGCCACGTTGCCGGTATCCACAATCATCTGCTGGCCAGCAGCGAGCTCGTACTCAACCAGGTCGCCGTCGATCTCGGCAAAAGCAACACCCGAGCCCGTGAGCTTCTGCATGATAAAGCCCTCGCCGCCAAAGACGCCGGCCTTTGTCTTCTTGTTAAAGTGAATGCTCAACTCGACGCCACTTTCCGCGGCAAGGAACGAACGCTTCTGCAAAATCCAGCTCTTGCCCGGACCGATCTCGATTGGCACGATGCGGCCGGGGAAGCAGGAGCCAAACGCGATCATGCCATCGCCACGCGCGGTCCAAATGTTTTGGAACAATGCCTCACCCGAAAAAGCCTTGGAGAACATCTTGCCGATGCCACCGCCCGAGGTAGACATTTCCATGTTGGGGGTCATCCAAGCCATGGCGCCGCTTTCGGTGATCATGGATTCGCCATCGCTAAGGTTGCATGTAACAACCGGGAAAGCCCCTCCGCCGATCTCGTACTGCATGACCGTCTCCTTTCCACTCAGGAGCCGAATAACGATGCCTATATTTTAGCAGGTAGAGATGCATATGTTCACACCGCCCATGCCCTCTCCTGCGGACGTTTCCCCAGATAAAACCTGCCAAAATAAACCTGTTCCTTTTTGGCAGGTTTTAAAGGCAAACGGTGAAGGTGATCTGGTTGCCGTGACCGGATACGGTGGCGGCGCCTCCATGGGCCTCGGCGATGGCACGCACCACGGACAGGCCCACGCCCGAGCCACCCGTCTTGGAGCTGCGCGACGCATCCGCACGATAGAAGCGATCGAACAATCGGTCCAGGTCGCCCTCGGGCAGCTCGTCCACGGCGTTCGATACGACAAGCTCGGCGGCGCCCTTGCCTTTGCCGTGCGAAACGGCGCACAGGCTCAGCTCAATCACGCTGCCCTCGCTCGCATAGCGCGTGGCGTTGTCCAGTAGCAACTCAACCACCTGCGCCACCGCCGCGGCATCGGCATGGGTCCGCACGCCGGTCGCAATCGACGTCGACAGGCGCTTACCGCCTGAGACCACCACCGACTTAAACGGCGCCGCCGCCTTGTTCACCGCCTCCGAAAGATCGATCGACGCCATGGTAAAGCCCGCCGAGCCCTCGTCCATGCATGCCAAGAACACCAAGCGCTCCGTGAGCGCCGATAATAGCGCACCCGCACTCGCCTTAGTGCTGCCTTAGCAGGTCGATGAGCATATTTAAAAAAGCAAGGTTATAGCTTAGTCGGACTTAAGGAACGGGCGGCTTCACATCTCGCCCTGCAAACAACGCCCGTACAGCGAGCGCGCTTGCCGCATGGGCGTTGCGGCCGCCTGCAGCTTATAGATAGGCACCCTCGAGGCGCAGCAGCCACTCCTTGCGATCCAGTCCACCGGCGTATCCGTTGAGCGATCCGTCGGCCGCGACCACGCGATGGCACGGCACGATAATCGAAATAGGGTTGCGAGCGACCGCAGCCCCCACCGCGCGAGGAGATACAACGGGCGCTTCATTTCCCGGCACACGATGTCGAGCCGCAACACGCTGGGCGATCTCGCCATACGTAGCGACCTCGCCACGCGGAATTGAAAGTAGCTCAAACCAAACCTCACGCTGAAACGCCGTGCCAATCAAATGCAACGGCGGCGTAAACCGAGGCTCCTGCCCCGCAAAATAGGCGTTGAGCCAAGCCCAAGAACGCTCTAGCACCGAAGAAGCCGCGCCATTGGCCGGATTTACCGTCTGCATGCCCCCGGCACCCGAAACTGCATCGGTGCCCTCAACGTATTCGGCGCTTTCTTTAAGAAGCGTGGAACCAAAGTGCTCCTGCCCCTCAAACCAAAGCCCCGTCAGACCGCGGCCATCAGCGGCAAGCAAGATTTCGCCCAAAGGCGAAGCAAACGTCGTCGTGACCACCAGCGGCTCCCTTCAAAACTCCGCAACATAATACCGCGAATTGTACAGACAACCCCGCAGATACGTCTGGGCGGGCTCGCAATTACTTAAGCGAGACTGTTTTCCCTAATCAAGCGAAAAAGACGCAGGGCATCGACACCAGAGCGGTACCCCTGTCAGCCGAGCTCTAATACTTTCCCGAGAAGTGAACGAGTAAAAACGAAGTCCCGGAGCATCCACACCTTTAGACCGCAAAACCGCAGGATTCGCGCTGCAAAACCGCAGGACATAGCAATCAAAAAATGCCAATGCTTCGGGGGTCCAAATAAGGTCGTTCACTTCACGGGAAAAGTATTAGACCTCAATTCGCACCAAGCCCAAAGTCACCCCAGGCAGCAGGCGCGAAGCGCCGAGGCCGCCGCCGGGACTAGGGCCCGCAACAACCACGTGCCCCCACATCAGCCCAGCGGCCCCAACCAGCAACGGCCCCATCGCAGGCCGCTCGCAGCCGAGTCACCGCAGGCGGGGGCCGGGCTTGGTTTTCAGAACATTCCGCAGACCAGTGTGGCGCCTTGTCCGCAGCTCCGAAGGAGCAGGACAAGGCGCCACACATGGTCGAGGACGTTCTGAAAACCAAGCCCGGCCCCCGCCGGACAGGTCCACCGCTACTCGCAGAGCAGCTTAGCGATCTGGACGGCGTTGGTTGCCGCGCCCTTACGGATTTGGTCGCCGCAGCACCAGAAGGTAATGCCACGTGCGGCCTCGGGGTTCGAGATGTCGCGGCGTACGCGACCGACCCAAATCAGGTCCTGGTCGGAGGTGTCCATCGGCATGGGGAAGCGATCGTGCGCATCCTCGGCGCTCATGTCGTCAACCAGCTTGACGCCGGGAGCGGCAGCCAGCGCAGCACGAGCCTCCTCAACCGTGATGTCACGCTCGAACTCGAGCGTAATGCTCTCGGAGTGCGAGCGCAGCACGGGCACGCGCACACAGGTGCAGTTCACGCGCAGCTCGGGCAGATGCATGATCTTGCGGCCCTCGTTTTGCAGCTTCATCTCCTCGGAGGTAAAGCCTTCCTCCTTGACACCGCCGATCTGCGGAATCAGGTTGCTCGCCAGCTGGGCGGCAAACGCGCGCGGCTCGGGAATCTCCTCGCCACGGCCCAGGGCGGCAAGCTGAGCCTCGAGCTCGGCCATACCGGGAGCGCCAGCGCCCGAAGCTGCCTGATACGTGGACACGATCATACGCTTCACGCCAGCAAGCTGGTGCAGCGGCCACGTGGGAACCAGGCCGATGATGGTCGCGCAGTTGGGATTGGCGATAAGGCCGTGATGCCACTTGATGTCGTCGGCATTGATCTCGGGCACGACCAGCGGCACCTCGGGATCCATGCGGAAGGCGTGACTGTTGTCGACCACGACGGCGCCGCGCTTGACGGCCTCGGGCAGTAGCTCCTTCGCAATATCGTCGCCGGCGGCGCCGAGCACGATGTCGCAGCCCTCAAAGGCCTCGGGGCAAGCCTCCTCAATCACAACCTGCTCGCCGCGGAACTCGACGGTCTTGCCCGCAGAGCGCGCGCTCGCTAGCAGCTTGAGCTTGCCGACCGGAAACTCCTGCTCGTTGAGGCACTCGAGCATCTGGGTGCCCACGGCTCCCGTCGCGCCCAAAATAGCAACCGTGTACTGTTTCATGCTTCCCCCTTTAAAGGCTGTGGCTTTTGCCCGCACGCCGAGCAGGCCGATTATTGTTGCCAGTGTATACAAGAACAGGGCGGGCACGAAACCCGCCCCGTCGAAACGAAACCGAAACGAAACGCCCCGCCGTAGTTTTTGAAGCAAGTCCCAAAAATCTACTGGGATAGCAGCTACTTGTGGAGCGCGGCCGGAGCGGGATCGACCGGCACGGGAGCCTCCAGGTCGGAGACCTTCACAATGCCGTTCTCGTCGGAGAAGGCGCGGTAAATGGTCCGAATCGCCAGGTCGAAGTCCTTCTCCTCTACGCCGATAATGATGTTGATCTCGTCGCAGCTCTGCGAAATCATACGTACGCTCACGCCGGCCTGACCAAGCATGCCAAACAGATGGCCCGAGATACCTGCGCGGCCGCGAAGGTTACGGCCGACGGTCGCGATGAGCGCCAAACCCTCGACAACCTCGATCTCGAGCGGCTCGACCTCCTGCTGAATGTCGCCCACGAGCGAGTACAGCGAGTCGTGCACATCCTGCTCCTGCACCACGGCGCCAAAGCGGTCGACGCCGGTGGGCATATGCTCGACGGAAACGTCATAGCGTTCGAACACCGAAAGTGCACGACGCATAAAGCCGACACGGGGCTTGGTGCGGTCGCGGGCAACGTTGATGGCGACAAAGCCGCGCTTGCCGGTCACGCCGGTAATGATAGGCTCCGCCTCACCCTCGTCAGCCGTCTCGCTAATGATGGTGCCGGGGTCCTGCGGCGCATTGGTGTTCTTGATGACCAGCGGAATGCCTGCCTCGCGCACGGGGAACACGGCCTCCTCGTGCAGGACGCTTGCACCCATGTACGAAAGCTCGCGCAGCTCCTCGTAGGTAACGCGCGCAATGGGCTGAGCCTCGGGAACAATACGCGGATCGGCAGAATAGAAGCCCGAAACGTCGGTCCAGTTCTCGTACAGGTCGGCACCAAGGCACTTGGCCAGAATCGAGCCGGAAATATCGCCGCCGCCACGGTCGAGCAGCTTGATCTGCCCCTCACGCGTCGCGCCGTAGAAACCGGGCATAACAAAGCCGCCCTGCTGGCCGTACTCCTGCACCAGCTCGGCGGTGCGGTTCATGCTGAGCGTACCGTCATGATGGAACGCCACGACCGTCGCGGCATCCAGGAACGGCAGGCCCAGGTACTCGGCCATCAGGCGAGCGGTAAAGTACTCGCCGCGGCTTACGAGCTCCTCAGTAGAGTAGCCACCGGAGCGAGCACGCTCGGCAAAGGCCGCAAACTCTTCGCGGATGGGATAGGTGAGCCCCAGCTCGTCAGCGATATCAAAATAGCGCTGGCCGATGTCCTCGAGCAGCTCCTCGCACGACACGTGGTACTTGACGTGCGCGTTGACCAAGTAGAGCAGATCGGTCACCTTGGTGTCGCCCTTAAAACGGCGACCGCAGGCAGAAACCACCACAAAACGGCGGGCCGGATCGGCATCGACGATGGCCTTGATCTTCTTAAAGTGTTCGGCGTCGGCGACCGACGAGCCGCCAAACTTGGCAATCTTAATCATGGGCTGGAGGTTACCTTTCTAAAAAGCCTCTGCGAACCTATTTTGCGCGCTCTGATACCATGGTTTCACCGATTGGGACCAAGGCATCCGAGGAGCAGTGTTATATGGGAACTTATCATAGTACACGAGGACGCACTTTATCGTGCTCAAGTAAGGTGGCAATCCGTACCGGCATCGCTCCCGACGGGGGTTTGTTTGTCTCGGACGAGCTCGGCACCCAGCAGGTCGATATCAGCTCGCTTGCAGATAAATCGTACTTTGAAATCGCTCAAGATGTGTTGGGAATGTTACTGAATGATTACACGACCGAAGAAATTTCGGCCTGTGTGAATGAGGCATACCGCGGCACGTTCGCGAGCGAAGAGGTCACGCCGCTCGTCAAACTCGACGCCGCACCGGGCGCTGACGTCCCTCAGACCTATGTGATGGAGCTCTTTGGCGGCCCCACAAGCGCCTTCAAGGACGTCGCCTTGCAGATGCTCCCCCGCCTCATGGCCCGCACTTCCGCCAAGGACGGCGGCGCCGAGCGCATCATGATCGTCACCGCCACGTCGGGCGACACCGGCAAGGCCGCACTCGCCGGTTTTGCCGACGCTCCGGGGACGGGCATCACCGTCTTTTATCCCGAAGGCAAAGTCAGCCGCGTGCAGAATCTGCAGATGTCCACACAGGAGGGCGATAACGTCGCCGTCTGCGGCATCCGCGGTAACTTCGACGACGCCCAGAGTGCCGTCAAGCGCATCTTTGCCGATAAGGAACTTGCCGAGCGCTTGGAGGCCGCCGGCACGGTGCTTTCGAGCGCCAACTCCATCAACGTCGGCCGCCTGGTGCCGCAGGTTGTCTACTACTTTGCCGCCTATGCGCAGCTGCTGCGCGCCAGCGCCATTGTGGCCGGCGACGCCGTTGAGTTCTGCGTGCCGACTGGCAACTTTGGCGATATCCTGGCCGGCTACTACGCCAAGCGCATGGGTCTGCCCGTCGCCAAGCTCATCGTCGCGAGCGACAAGAACAACGTGCTCGCTGACTTCCTGACCACCGGCGTCTACGACCGCAACCGTCCGTTCTTCACGACTATCTCGCCGTCGATGGACATTCTCATTAGCTCCAATCTGGAGCGCATGCTCTACTTCTTATCCGACGGCGACTGCGAGCTCGTAGCCGGCCTTATGGAGCAGCTGGCACAGACGGGTCGCTACGAGGTGCCCGCCGAGCTGCTGGCAAAGATCCAGAGCGTGTTTGGCTGCGGTTGGGCCAGCGAGGACGAGGTCCGCGCTGCCATCAAGAACTGCTGGGATGCAAACGGCTATGTGATCGACCCGCACACCGCTTGCGGCTATCACGTCTTTGAAAAGGTCGCCCCCGCCGAGGGCGCCAAGGCCCGCGTGCTGCTTTCGACCGCCAGCCCCTACAAGTTCCCGCGCGCCTGCTGCGACGCGCTGGGGCTCGACGTTCCCGAAGACGACTTTGAGGCTATGCGCGTGCTCGAGCAGGCAACCAACACGGTCGCCCCGACCCAGCTCGCCGAACTCGAGTCCAAGCCCGTCCGCTTCGAAGACGTCTGCGACGTCGATGAGATGGCAAGCTACGTCGAGTCTGCAGCAAAACGAATGAGCACCAACTAAACCCCTTATTAAGCGCCGGCGAAAGCCGGCGCACCTTCTTTTTATTAAGCTTTCGGGATGATGACGAGCATGCGAGCGGGTCTGGCCGTTTAGTTCGTCGCGAGTTCCGCACGAGCCGGAAAGCACTTAATGTGCTTTCCGAGCGAGCCAGGACTGCCCGAGCAGCGAACTAAACGGCCAGACCCGCCCAGGAGGACCCACATGATCAAAATCACCGTCCCAGCAACCAGCGCCAACCTAGGCATCGGCTACGACACCCTCGGCATGGCCGTCAGCCTCTACTCGCACTTCACCTTCGAGCGTACCGACAAGCTCACCATCACGGGCTGCCCCGAGGAGTTCCAAAACGAGAACAACCTGGTCTATGTGAGCTTTGTCGATGCTCTGGCCGCCTGGGGCGAGCAGGCCTTCCCCGTTGCCATCGACATCCAGACCGACGTGCCCGTCGCTCGCGGCTTGGGTTCCAGCTCCACCTGCGTCGTCGCTGGCATCATGGCGGCCGCCGCGCTGACGGGCCACACCGTCGACCGTGCCGAGCTCGTCCGCATTGCCACCGAGGTCGAGGGCCATCCCGATAACGTCGCCCCTGCCATCCTGGGCGGTGCCGTTTGCTCCTTTACGCCGACTGATTCGCTCCCCCAGTGCCTGCGCTACGAGGTGAGCGATCGCTTGCGTTTTATTACCGTGATTCCGCCCTACGAGGTGCATACGAGCGAGGCGCGCAAGGTTGTGCCGCAGGAGATTCCACTCTCCACCGCCGTATGGCAAATGGGCCGCATCGCCGGCATGACGCGCGGCCTGGAGACCGGCGACCTTGACCTGATTGCCGCCGCCAACGACGACCGCATCCAGGAGCCCTATCGCCGCCGCCTGATTCCCGATTACAACGCTGTGCGCGACACCTGCCTTAATGGCGGCGCCAAGACCATCTGGATCAGTGGCTCCGGCTCGACCCTTATGGCTGTAACCGATGACACTATCGTAGCCAAGTTCCTGCAGGTCAAGCTGCGCGAGCAGTTCCCCAAATGCGACACGCACATTCTGACGTGCGACACGGAAGGCGCCCAGATCGAATACCTGTAGTCGCCGTACCTTATACCCGCCGGGGAGGCCAGGGGCTTTGCCCCCAAATCGTCCTCGGACATGGCAGGACCCCCGCTGCGCACTTCGTGCGGCGGGGGTCCTGCCGTCCTGCGGAAAGATTTGGGGGCAAAGCCCCTGGCCTCCCCTACGTTAACTTCGCTGGCGGCGGCTACAGGAACCTACGCTCTGGAAAGTCGCCGGGCTGATAGTTGCTTTTTATTGGTAGGGGCTCTTGCTAGGCTGGAGCACTTCCTAGAGGCGGGCATCGGCTGTGTGCTTGGTTTAGGCGGCGCTGGTTTCTTTGTATTCGAAGACTGGTTCTAGGAGGTCTTCGATGTTGCAGTGGAGGGCTTTTGCTATGGCTCTTACGCTTGTAACCGAAGCTTCATTGATGTTTCTCTGGCGCTGCTCGTACATTTGGATTGAGCGGAGTGATACGCCCGATTCGTATGCCAGGTCTTGTTGGGTTTTCTTGAGCCTCTTTCTTGCTTGCGCCAGTTTAGTTTGACGAGGTGTTTTCTTCGCCATATCGCAAATAAGACGCGCCACACGTTCCTCTGAGGCTTCGTGCCAGGGGTAGTACAGACTGCGTAGCACATCGAATGGAACGACATGCAGCAAATCTTCGAAAGACTCTCCTAGGCGCCACTGAAGGTATGCCAATATCCAGCCTGTCCAATATTCCGGTGTCTTTTCGAATCGGTAGGTTCGATTTGGCATCGGCCTTGATTGATAGCCGAACCTTTCGGCAATGAGCGCAAACAGCTCAACGCCCGATTTTCCCGATACGACCCATGCGTTGCCGCGTTCGAACTCGCGGGCTACGCCGCTCAGGCAAAAGAGTTCAGCAACTTCCGATCCTTCTGCCCCATAATCGTTAACGGCATAGTCAAAGCAGTCGCCGAGGTTGTTCATTGCATCCTCAAGGTAGTAGACGGGGTATGTCCTACTCGGCCCACGATCCGTTAACTCTTGGATCATTTAAATCAACCCTCCCTGCCATCAAATCCCTAATGTCGACACCATCAGAGTCAAATCCGTTTACCGTATCCAGGTACTTTCGTCGAGCGTTCTGTTCTCGCTCAAATCGTTTGGGATAAAACTCAGCTCCCGAGGCCTGCTTCCAATCGCGGAACTTAATCGCCGAGAACGCACGCTCACTCATGAGCGCATATTGAATGCCCAAATCCCCAAAAACATAATGCGCTGCAATTGCCTGAGCGAGATCATGCCGTTGACAAACTGTCTTGCAAACGAGAAATAGGAATCGTCTGCACGATAGCCTCGAATAACGTCATAGGGAGAAATATCAATCAGGCAGTTATCCAGCAGATAACGAAGCCCCTCGCGTGCTACTGGCGTTGAAACATTGAACTCTCTGTTATTCGCCAGAATTGCAAGCTAGTTGAGAATCGAGAACTCACCTGATTCCAAATCCAAAATCGCAAGGCCATCTAAATCAAGCTCATATCGATTGGCAATGCCATCAGACTCGGTCCGGCATGCCCATTCCATTGCCATTTCCTCATGTGGCGTGCAATAAAACCCGCGCCCATAGTCATTGAATTGCCTGCATTTATCCAACGATGGATGCTCGACAACAACCTCCGACCCGTGCCAAAGCTCCATATCGACCTCCTAAAAAATATCACCCCAGTGATAGTTTACCAATAACTATCACTGGGGTGATATAGATGAGAGCTTTTGAGGGGTTGCAGCCCGATTAGAGGCAGGCCTCGGCGATGCGGCGCTTGAGTTCATCGATGCCGGTGCCGGTCTGGGAGCTTGTGATGATTACGTTTTCGGCCGGGACGTTGAGCTGCTTTTTGATGGCTGCCGCCTGGCGGGCCTGCTGGGTGCGGCTGAGCTTGTCGGCTTTGGTGAGGCAGACGATAAAGTTGAACTCGTTGCCCTGCAGGTAGTCGATCATGTCATGATCGAGCTTGCTGGGGTCGTGACGAATGTCCACCAGCGAGACGACCAAGTTAAAGCTGCGCTCGGAGTCGAAAAAGTCGCCGATAAGCTCGGCCCAGCGGTCGCGCTCGGCCTTAGAACGACGGGCGAAACCATAGCCCGGCAGGTCGACGAAGTGCACGTCGTCGGCCTCGAAGAAATTGATGTTGCTTGTCTTGCCCGGTGTGCTCGAAACCTTGACCAGGTTCTTGCGGCCAAAGAGCTTGTTCATAATCGACGACTTGCCCACATTGGAGCGGCCGACAAAGCTCACTTCGGGGCAGGTGGACTCGGGAATCTGCGAAACCTTGCCGTAGCTGGCGACGAACTTGGCAAGCTGGTAGTTAATGGAATCGGCCATGGACACTCCTTGGTCGTAGGTTCTTACAAAAGAGCGCGCTATTGCGCAGCGGCAATGCGGCGGACGATATCGAGCGTGATGTTACTTGCGACACGCGCGTACTCGAACAGATCGAACTCTCGGTCGCAAATTGCATCGTACGCCTCGTCACAATTATCGCTGATAGCGCGCAACACCAGGCAATCGACACCATTTTTGGTTGCGACATGGGCAATCGCCGCGCCCTCCATGCCGACACAATCGGCATGCGTCGCTTCGATAGCGTCGTTACGCATGGCGGCGCCCGTCACAAAGCGGTTACCCGTGGCAATCGTGCCGACCAGGAACTGTTTGGTGCCCTCGTTCGAAGCGACTGCATTTGTCGAAGCGTCAACGAACCCACGCTCAGCAAGCACGTCGACGGCAATATCGACCAGCGCGGGCGTCGAACCAAACTCCTCAAGCCCCGGTGCGGACTCGGCGATAAGCGCGGTATCGGTATCCAGATAGCGTAGGCGTTTGCCAATGACCACGTCGTCGATATGGAGCTTGGGGTTCAAACCGCCCGCAATGCCCGAAAACACAACAGTCTGCGGAGCATACTTGCTAATGAGGTGCTGTGTTGCAGCGGCGGCGTTCACCGTGCCCATGCCCGCCGTTGTGGCGACGACTGTCAGGCCGTCGAGCTCGCCGCTCACAACGGTCAAGCCTGCCTCCCGTGCCTCGCAAACGTCGCTCAGCTCTTCCTTAATCTGCATGATCTCTTTTTCGAGCGCACCGATAATCGCGATGGTAGCCATACCATTCCCCAAACCTATACGAAATTCTCAACCACGGTATGGTACCAGCATTTTGTTTGACCTCGCCAAACGAACACGCTAAGCCAGCGCAGCTCGCATATCAAACAGAGCCTTTGCAATCACGGCCGTAACCTCGCTCGAGCGGTCGCCCCACGGCATCGATGTCATGACGCTCATGACATAGGTACGACCATCGATGTCGATAGCAGGCATTTCTTTCCAAAGATATTCAGTCGCGTTTGAGGTGTCTCTAAACAATAAACAGACGTTTCTATGCAAAAACACCGATTCCGTTGCGCATCTTTGCCCAAAACGCAGTTGCGGTGAAATAGTTCCTGTTTGGGCGGCATAAGCCGAAAAACAAGAACTATTCCACCGCAACTTGACGGGGCTCCTTAGCAATCAACTAGGTGCCCGGGGGCACTCATTTAAGTCTGTCCCCAATGAGTGCCGCTAGCCGATGGCGTTTTTGAGTTCCGCACGGCGCTTTTTCATGCCCGTCATGACTGCGTTGCGCAGCTCGGGCATGCGCGCGGTATCCATCTGGGGCACGCCCTCAAGCTTATAGGGAATGCCCAGCTGCTCGTACTTGACAACACCCATCGTGTGATACGGCAGCATCTCCAGGCCGACCACGTTATGCCACGGGGCAATCAGGCGGCCGAGTGCCTCGCACTCCTCCACCGTGTCGGTAATGCCCGGCACCACCACGTGACGGATAACGACCTTGATCTTGCGACGCGCGAGCTCATCACCAAACGCCAGAATGCGTGCGGGATCGCAACCGGTCAACTTTTTATGCTCGACGGGATCGGCGTGTTTAATGTCGAGCAGCACCATATCGGTCTCGTTGAGCACAGCATCGAACTTCTCCGGATGCTTGGGATCAAACGCATATCCGCAGCTATCAAGGCAGGTGTGCACGCGACCATCGGGGTTGTTATGCATGGCACGGAACAGGTCGGCCAAAAACTCGGGCTGCAGGAGCGGCTCGCCACCCGAAACCGTAATTCCGCCGCTGCGGTAAAACTCATGGTTGCTCTGGAACTCGTCCATCAGGTGCTCGACGGTCACCATGGTGCCGCCGTTAACCGACCAGGTATCGGGGTTGTGGCAATACGCACAACGCATGGGGCAGCCCTGAACAAACACCACAAAGCGGATGCCGGGTCCGTCGACCGTTCCCATCGTTTCAATCGAATGTACGCGGCCCAGGGTAAACGCAGAGTCCTCGGGACGAGCATCCACACCCTCAAGCGTCATCTCAGCCATTCCCGCAACCTTGCCTCTCTTTGGTTATTGCCAATTAAAATGCCAGAGCCATTCTAGCCCATACGCATGATGGTGAAACGGTTTGGCGGCCAATTGGGTTGTCCTATTTGGCCCCACGCAAGAGCGGCGGAAAGGTTATCGCAACCCGCCCGCCGCCGAGGCAATAGATATCGATAGACGCCAGGCCTTACGCCTTAAGCGTAAGCACCGCACCAAAGGCAGTCGGGCCGCAATGGCTCGAGATGACGCCGCCGACCTGAGTCCAGGTGACGTCCTTAAAGCCCAGGTCGTGCGCATAGACTTCCATGTCGTCGCGCAGCTCCTCGGAAAGGCCTACCGAATACGCCAGGCCAATGTGCGAGTAATCAATATCGCCCTTGGAAACCATGTGATCAATAAAGGCACGGGCGCACTTGAGCATAGAGCCGCGGAACTTCTTAGTCGCCACGAACTTGCCGCCCGTCACCTCAATGCAGGGCTTAATCTTGAGCAGATGGGCACCGAGGAATGCGACGTTGGACAAGCGACCGCCTGCCTTAAGGAAGGCAAGATCGGTAGGAACAAAGCCCAGCAGCACGCGGTCCATGACGGAATTGGTGAATGCGAATATCTCGTCGACGGTGGCATCGGGGTGAGCCTCGATATATTTGGCGGTCTCGACGGCAATAAGCGACTGGCCCACCGAGACAAAGCGCGTATCCATGGAGAAGACGTAATCGCGGCCCTTTGCCGCAATCTTCGACGACTGATGCGAGCAGGTCGTAACCTCGGAATACGCAAGGTGCAAAATGGTCGCGTCGGGCTGCTCAGCATGAATGCGATCATACACGCGAGAAAAATCTGCCGGCGCGCAGCCGCTCGTCTTGGGCATGACGCCAAACTCGTTGCAGCGCGAATAAATCTCGAGCGGATCGATGGAACCGTCATCGACGGTCTCGTCACCAATCGTGACATGCATGGGCACGCGCACGATGCCATAGCGCTCGCAGAGCTCCGGCGTCACATCCGACCCAGACTCAACCACGATTACGTACTTGCCCATTATCATCACGACCCATCTCGACGTTGACTTTTCAATACATGGCACGCGCCGCCGCACCGTTGCACAACGGCTCCAAGCGCCAAAGAGACGCCGCCCCTTGCACACAACAAAGGACAGCGTCTCCCTGGAAAACTCCGTGCTTATCTGAGATTCTACACGGTTTATTAAGGAGTGTTACTTATTCCGCAAACGGTAGCTATACGCGATAAACGGTAGCAAGCAAGAATCCAGAACGCTCAACCCATTAGGAGAGTTCCGCCTAAAGGGTGACTACACAGGACCCCGCCGGGGCCGTTTGGGCTACCTCCCAAAACTTTCCGCAGGACGCAAGAAGCCCTCGCCGCACGAAGTGCGCAGCGAGGGCTTCTTGCATGTCCGAGGACGTTTTGGGAGGTAGCCCAAACGGCCCTGGCGATCCTGCGGGAGTTAAACCCCTTTAGAACTTGTTGTGGAAGGTACGCGAAATGACCTCGTCCTGCTGCTCCTTAGTGAGCGTGTGGAAGTTCACGGCATAGCCGGAAACGCGGATGGTCAGCTGCGGGTACTTCTCGGGGTGGGCCTGAGCGTCGAGCAGCGTCTCACGGTTGAAGACGTTGATGTTCAGGTGGTGGCCACCCTTCTCGGCGTAAGCGTCGAGCATGTGGACCAGGTTATCGGCCTGAGTCTCAGAAACTTCAGAAACCTTCATAATGTGTCTCCTTCGATTGATAGGCGCCGGCCGAAACCGTCGCTCTAATCAGTAATCGTTATTGTTAGTATAGCACTAACAATAGTTACTCGCCCAGCTGATCAAGGTCGATATCGCCAAAGAACACCTGGTCCTCCTTGCCGAGCGCACCCGGGATGATGGAGAAGGTGTTGGAGATGCCGTCCTGAGCATCGCGGAACGGGAGCTTGGAAACCGAAGACAGCGAAGCGATGGCGCCGTGGCTATCGCGCTTGTGCATGGGGTTAGCACCCGGGGCGAACGGCTGGCCAGCCTTGCGGCCGTCGGGCGTGGAGCCGGTCTTCTTACCGTACACGACGTTGGAGGTAATGGTCAGAACAGAGGTCGTGGGCACGGAGTTGCGGTAGGTGTCGTTCATGCGGATGTACTCCATGAACTGGTGCACAACGTCGTGAGCAATCTGGTCGACGCGGTCGTCGTCGTTGCCGTACTTGGGGAACTCGCCCTCGGTCTCGAAGTCGACGATGATGCCGTTCTCGTCGCGGACGGGGTGGACCTTGGCGTATTTGATGGCGGACAGGGAGTCAGCCACGACGGAAAGGCCAGCGATGCCCGTAGCGAACCAACGATGCACGTGCTTGTCGTGCAGAGCCATCTGGATGCGCTCGTAGCAATACTTGTCGTGCATGTAGTGAATGATGTTCAGCGAGTTGACGTACACGCCAGCAAGCCACTTCATCATGTCGTTGTACTTGGCCACAACGTCGTCGTAATCGAGCGTATCGCCCTCGACGGCGCGATACTTGGGGCCGACCTGCTTCTTGGAGACCTCGTCAACACCGCCGTTGAGTGCGTAGAGCAGGCACTTGGCCAGGTTGGCACGGGCGCCGAAGAACTGCATCTCCTTGCCAATGCGCATGGAGGACACGCAGCAGGCGATGCCGTAGTCGTCGCCGTGGTAAACGCGCATGAGGTCGTCGTTCTCGTACTGGATCGAGGAGCTGGCGACAGAAGTCTTGGCGCAGAACTTCTTGAAGTTCTCGGGCAGACGGGTCGACCACAGAACGGTCATGTTGGGCTCGGGGCTGGTGCCCATGTTCTCGAGCGTGTGCAGGTAGCGGTAGCTCATCTTGGTAACGAGCGTACGGCCGTCAACACCCATGCCGCCGATGGACTCGGTGACCCACTGCGGATCGCCGGTAAACAGGGCCTGGTACTCGGGGGTACGGGCAAACTTGACCATGCGGAGCTTCATGATGAAGTGATCCACGAACTCCTGGATCTGCTCCTCGGTGAAGGTACCGTTGGCAAGGTCGCGCTCAGCGTAGATGTCGATGAACGTGGAGGTACGGCCGATGGACATAGCGGCGCCGTTCTGCTCCTTGACGGAAGCGAGGTAGGCGAAGTACATCCACTGGATGGCCTCCTGCGTGTTGGTAGCAGGGTTGGAAATGTCGAAACCATAGGTCTCGGCCATCATCTTGAGCTCGCCGAGGGCGCGGATCTGCTCCTGCAGCTCCTCACGATCGCGGATGTTGTCGGCGGTCATGACCGTCGGGGTGGAAGCCTTCTGGGCCTCCTTGTCCTTGATCAGGTAGTCGACACCGTACAGGGCGACACGACGGTAGTCGCCGATGATGCGGCCGCGGCCATAGCCATCGGGCAGACCGGTGATGATGTGGGCCGAGCGGCAGGCGCGCATCTCGGGGGTGTAGACATCGAAGACGCCGGCGTTGTGAGTCTTGCGCTCGAAGGTGTAGCGCTCGACAACGTTCTCGTCGATCTTGTAGCCGTGCTGGCTGGCAGCCTGGCAAGCGATGCGGATACCGCCGTTGACGTGCAGCGCGCGCTTGAGCGGCTTGTCGGTCTGGAGGCCGACGATGGTCTCCTTGTCGCGATGGGCGTTATCGATGTAGCCAGCGGGGTGGCTCACGATACCCGTGACGGTCTTGGTGTCCATATCGAGGACGCCGCCCTGCTCGCGCTCCTTGAGCAGCAGGTCGAGAACCTCGCCCCACAGCTCCTTGGTACGCTCGGTCGGGCCGGCGAGGAACGACTCGTCGCCCTCGTAGGGGGTGTAGTTCTTCTGGATGAAGTCTCGGACGTCAACCTCTCCCGTCCAGATGCCTTCCTTGAAGCCTTCCCATGCCTCCTGCATTGTGTAACCACGCTCCTAGTTACGTGTAATGCGGCGCTCTCTCACACCGCTGCTTATTGAATTCTTGAATTATCGGCTTGCACTACCGGCTTCTTCCGTTCTTCACCACACATTGGTACAGGGAAAAACGTTTGTCCACCTTGGAACTGCAACCCAAAACCCAAGATTTCACCCGTTTGAGAAGGATAACATAGCCACCCCCTTCATCAGGGCTGTTATATGTTTCTTTTTTTATACCATTAGGGCGTTTTTAACAAATCCGCAGGAAACGCTCCCACCATCAGCTACCGTTCACCGAATCGCTTGATATTTCCCCTTGCCTTTATACGTCCTGCGCTCTAGCTGTTATGCCAGCTTTAGCAGGGTAAAGTGCCCCAGAGACCCCACAGAAACTACAGGGCGGCCACGGGATTTCCCCCGGGGCCGCCCTGTGGCATGGCTAGTTATTTAGCTTTGATTGCCGCTTGGCATTAGGCGGCTGCGGCGGCTTTGTCGGTCGTTGCCTTGCTGTGGCCCTGGCCCTCAAAATGCTTGTAGCACCAGCTGGTGACCAGCGGGGTCAAAATGGCCGTCACGATAGCACATGCTGCGACCTGCGCCGTAGCCGTCGCGAGCACCGCGCCGCCGTACATGGCCTCGTTGACGCTTGCCATGGCAGCAGGCGTGGCCACATTGGCTCCGGCGCAGCTCGAAATGGCCGCACCTGCGACACCCGTACCGCCCGTGAGCTTATCGACCGCGATGACGGGAATTGCAAAGACCACCGAGCAGATCACGCCGAGCAGGATGCCGGGAAGACCACCGTTGATAAGCTGGCCAAAGGTCATGGTCGATCCCATGGCAAAGAAGACGAGCACGATGATGGCGGAAAGTGCCGGTGCCATCATCTTCTTAAAGCTGGGGAAGAGGTTACCCAGGATAATGCCGACGACGATCGGCAGGATGGCGCCCACGAGCGACCAGCCGATCGGAGCCTGACCGGCAGCGCCGAGCACGATCATCGTGACCGGAGGGCCGACAACCAGCGTGGTGATTGCGACGGCACCACGTTCGGCCTCATTGCCCATGGTGCCCATCAGTCCAGCGTACATAGCGTTGTTCGCACCCGTGCAAGCGGCCAGCATCACCATGGCCGAGATACCAAACAGGTTGTCGTTGAACACATAAAGGATGAGCAGCGACACGGCAACGACCACGATCTGCTTGACGGCGATGATGATGGCGCCGCGGGCAGCGGCGGCAGGAGCGCTCTTAAACGAAATCGTCGTACCGACGATGAGCAAAAAAGCGCCAACAAGCGGGCCTGCGCCCTGCTGGGTCATGCCGAGCGTAAAGCTGCCGAGCGTTTTGAACAGGTCGGGGAACAGCGTGTTGAGCAGGCAGCCCAACAAAAGCGGCACCAAAATATTGGCACCCGGGATGGAGGACATCTTAAAGAACGGCTCCTTTGCCGCCGGCGCCTCCACCGCAGTCGATTCACTCATTTATATCTCCTTTTGATGCGTGCGACACGCGGTCACACGCTCCTGTGCCAGAAAGAAGGCGACGGTCCCGAGTCGCAGGAGCCGTCGCCGAATTAACGTCGCGGGGTATTACCCGTCCAGAACGATGCCACCGTCGCAGTCACCGATCTCGCCGTTCACGAAGCTGGCAAGGTCGGAGGCAAAGAAGAGCACCATCTGCGCGGGCTCGCTTGCCTGGGCGGCACGGCCCAGAGGAATACCGTTGATGATGCGCTGAGAGTTCTCGTCAGAGAGAATCGAGGTCATATCGGTAAGGGTGAGCGACGGGCACACGGCGTTGCAGCGGACGCCAAACTTGCCGCCTTCCTTGGCGACTGCCTTGGTTAGACCGTTAACACCGGCCTTGGAGCTCGCGTAAGCCGCGGTGCCGAGCAGGCCGCCACCGATCTTGCCCGCAACGGAACTCACGTTGACGATAGTGCCGGCATGGGCCGCCTTAAAGTGCGGGTACACAGCATTCATCATAGTGAAGGTACCGTTGAGGTTGATGTCGATGGTACGACGCCACTCGGTGTCATCGATCTCGTCGAACTTCTTGGTGCTGATGACGCCAGCACAGTTGATCAGGATGTTGGTTTGCGGCAGGTCCGTAAAAATCTGCTCGACGGTCTCGCGTGCCTTGGGTGCATCGGCGACATCGAGCTGATAGAACTTGTTGCCCTCGCCAAGCTCGACCACAGCGGCCTCGCCCTTGGCAGCGTTCCTTGCGATGAGCGCGACGTGTCCGCCGCCCGCGACGATGCCCTTGGCGATCTCGAGGCCAATGCCCTGAGTGCCGCCGGTAACGATCGCGGTTTTGCCCGTGAAGTCAAATGCCATGACTCCAACCCCCTTGATTCAGGTGTCTCCTTGCGGGAAGTTGGAGCATCGCACGTGGCGATAAATGAGTCCCAGTCGTCATGGTGGTGACAACCCCTCGCCTAACCGCGGGCATAGTAGTTCTTTGAAACGCTTCAGCAATTGAATTTTTTAACTCTTTATGCGCTCTTTATATTGCCCACTGCATGAGGCCCGAATATGCGGGTATCATCTTTCACCGAAAATAGTTTCTAGTGTTAGGGGTTTTCGGTGGAAGATACCGATTTCCATGAGCTTGGACGTCAGCTCTTAACTGAGTTTGGCAGCATGCATCATCGCATTTCACGCTCTGCGGACAAAGCTCTCGGCGGCGAGATGGCTGTCATGCGCGCCCTCATGCTCGCTGGCGGTTCGCTCACGCCGAGCGAACTCGCAAATCGCGCCTGGGTCTCGAGTGCCCGCATCGCCAATATCTTACGCACTCTCGAAGCCAAGGGCTGGGTCGAGCGCGAGCACTCAAAGACCGACCGTCGTCGTGTACACGTCACGATGACCGACAAGGGATTCCAGAATCTCGAAATCAAACGTCGGGAATTCGAGGAGCGCACCGCGGCCTTCCTCGAGCAGCTCGGCGAAACAGATACCCAAGAGATGGTGCGCCTTCTAAGGCGTCTCAACGAAATTATCGACTGCAATCAAGAAAGGAGAAATGCCAAGTGAGGATTCTCAAGCTCTTTAAAAAGCATGTCCCATCACTGTTCGCAGCTATCGTACTTATCGTAATCAGCTGTAACGCCGATCTGGCACTGCCTACCTATATGAGCGACATCGTCGACGTGGGCGTGCAGCAAGGCGGCATCGCCTCGCCCGTGCCCGACACCATTCGTGCCGAATCGCTCGACGACCTCGAACTCTTTATGAGCGCCAAAGACGCCAAGACAGTAGAAGCTGCGTTTGGCAGGGCAGACAAAAACGGCATTCGCACGTACAGGGGAACCGAGGATGAGCGCGCCGACGGCGGCAAGATTGCCGATATCATGAGCCTGCCCGAGACCGTCGTCCTTTCGCTCAACCAAGGCATCGACGCCAGCTCCATGGGCGACATGATGGGCGCGTCCAGCGAGAAAGGCAACAGCGACGCCCAAGCCATGCCCACGCCCGAGCAAATGGCAGCGATGACGCCCGACCAGCTCGCCAAGATGCAGCAAAAGGCCGCAGCGGCGCAGAATATGCAAAAGCAGATTGATGCCGACGGCGGCAAGATCACCATGAAGAGCCTGCGTCTAGGCGTTGAAGGCGGCCTAATCGACCAAGGCAAGCTCGTCGAGGGCGCCAACGGTATGGCGGACAAAATGGGCTCCATGTCGGGCTCCATCGTGACCCAACGCGCCGTGAGCTATGTGCAGGACGAGTACAAGGCACAGGGTATCGACCCCGCCGACGTGCAGAACGCCTACCTGGGCCGCATGGCGACCACGATGTTTGGTCTGTGTCTGGTGTCGCTGGTCGCCACCATCCTGACCGGTGCCGTGGCTTCGCGCACCGCCTGCTCCATCGCCCGCGACCTGCGCCGCGAGACCTTCAACAAGGTTATGCACTTCTCGCCGGCCGAGGTGGGCAAGTTTAGCCAGGCCTCGCTCATCACCCGCTGCACCAACGACATTCAGCAGATTCAGATGGCCGCAACCCTGTTTATCCGCATGTGCCTCATGGCGCCCGTCATGGGCATCGTCGCCGTCATGCGCGTCCTGGCCAACCACACCGGCCTGGAGTGGACCATCGCCGTGGCCATCATCGCGGTCTCGGCCGTCGTCGGCGTGCTTATGGGCCTCACCATGCCCAAGTTCAAAAAGATGCAGAGCTTTGTGGACCGCGTGAACCTTACCGCCCGCGAGCTGCTCGACGGCCTTATGCCCATCCGCTCGTTTAACCGCGAGGAGCATGAGCTCGAGCGCTTTGACCAGGCGTCCCTCGACCTGATGACCACGCAGCTCTACACCAACCGCGCCATGAGCTTTATGATGCCGCTCATGATGCTCGTCATGAACTGCATCACCGTGCTTATCGTCTGGTTTGGTGCGCAGGGCGTGTCCGACGGCGTGATGCAGGTCGGCAACATGATGGCGTTTATCTCCTACACCATGCAGATCGTCATGGCGTTTATGATCCTCACCATGGTTTCGGTCATCCTGCCCCGCGCCGAGGTCGCAGCCGAGCGCGTGGAAGAAGTCATCACTTGCCCCACGAACATCAACGACCCTGCCTCGCCCAAACTGCCCGTGGCCAGCGCACCGCGCGGTGAGCTCACCTTCCGCGACGTGAGCTTCCAGTATCCCGATGCCCGCGCCGACGTCATCAGCGGCGTAAACTTCACCACGCACGCCGGTCAGATGCTCGGCATCATTGGCTCCACGGGCTCGGGCAAGTCCACGCTCGTGCAGCTCATCCCGCGCCTGTACGACGTCACGGGCGGCAGCATTTCGCTCGACGGCATCGACGTGCGCGACATGACCCTTTCCGAGCTGCGCCGCCGCATTGGTTACATCCCGCAGCAGGGTCGCCTGTTCTCGGGCACTGTCGAGAGCAACCTCAAATTTGCCGGCGACATGGTGAGCGATGATGACATGCGCCAGGCGGCACGCATCGCACAGGCCGAGGACTTTATCGCCGAGCGCGAGGGCGGCTACGACTCCCCCATCAGCCAGGGCGGCTCCAATGTCTCGGGCGGCCAGCGCCAGCGTCTGGCCATCGCCCGCGCCCTGGCCAAAAAGCCCGAGGTCGTGGTGTTCGATGACTCGTTTAGCGCCCTCGACTACAAAACAGACGCGCGCCTGCGCGAGGAGCTTGCCAAAAACGTTACCGACGCCGCGCTCGTGGTCGTGGCCCAGCGCATCGCGACCATCATGCACGCCGACCAGATCATCGTGCTCGACGACGGCCACGTGGTGGGCACCGGTACGCACGAGGAGCTGCTGCACAGCTGCCCAGCGTACCTGGAGATCGCACAGTCGCAGCTTTCCGCCGAGGAGCTGGGGCTCACCCAAGAAGAAATTGAAGCCGTCATGGAAGGAGGCGAGCGCTAATGGCAGACAAGACCAAGACTCAGATTCCCAAGCCCACCCGTCAGCGCGGTCCCATGGGCCGCATGGGTGGCATGGGCCGCGGCGAAAAGGCCAAGGACTTTAAGGGTACCATGAGGCAGTTGCTCGGCTATATCGGTCAACACAAGGTTGCCGTGTTTGCCGCCGTCGCCTTTGCCGTGTGCTCGGTCATCTTTAACATTGTGGGACCCAAGGTGCTCGGCCAGGTTACGACCAAGCTGTTCGAGGGCCTGGTTGCCAAGGTCAACGGTACCGGCGATGTCGACTTTAACTGGATCGCCAAGACGCTCGGCTTTTTGCTCTGCCTGTACCTGGCGAGCTCTGCCTGTAGCCTGATCCAAGGCTGGCTCATGACTGGCGTCACGCAAAAGATCTGCTATCGCATGCGCAAGGAGATCGCCGCCAAGATCGCCGTCGTGCCGATGAGCTACTTTAACGGACGCAGCAAGGGCGACGTGCTCAGCCGCATCACCAACGACGTCGATACGCTCGGCCAGTCACTCAACCAGAGCGTGACGCAGCTCATCACGTCGGTTACGCAGATTATCGGTGTGCTCGTCATGATGCTTTCGATCAGTCTGCCGCTTACCGGCGTCACCGTGCTCACACTGCCGGCCGCCGCGATTATCCTGACCGTGATGATTCACTTCTCGCAGCCGTACTTCCGCGAGCAGCAGCAGGTTTTGGGCACCGTCAACGGCATTATCGAGGAGGACTTTGCCGGTCAGAACGTCATTCAGGTGTTCGACCGCGCCGAGGCCTCGATCGAGGAGTTCGACCGTCAAAACGACCGACTGTTTGTGAGCGGTTGGCGCTCGCAGTTCCTGTCGGGCCTGATGATGCCGCTTATGAGCTTGGTGGGCAACATGGGCTACGTGGGCGTTGTCGTGGTGGGCGCACAGCTCGCGCTGACCGGCAATGCCACGCCCGGCGACATCCAGAGCTTTATCCAGTACGTGCGCAACTTTACGCAGCCGGTGCAGCAACTGGGCAACGTGAGTAACACGATGCAGTCGATGGCCGCCGCAACCGAACGCGTCTTTGAGTTCTTGGCCGCGCCCGAGGAGGAGCAGAAGGCCGACGCCCAGATTCCCGAGAAGCGCCCCGGCCACGTTGAGTTCGACCACGTCAAGTTTGGCTACACGACCGACAAGACCATCATCCACGACTTTAGCTGCGAGGCGCAGCCCGGTCAGACCATCGCCATCGTCGGCCCCACCGGCGCCGGCAAGACCACGCTCATTAAGCTGCTGCAGCGCTTCTACGACGTGGACGGCGGCTCGCTGCGTGTCGAGGGCGTCGACGTGCGCGACTGGGATCGCGCGGCGCTGCGCGGCGAGTTTGCCATGGTGCTGCAGGATACCTGGCTGTTTAACGGCACCATCCGCGAGAACATCCGCTACGGACGTCCCGATGCGACTGACGCCGAGGTCGAGGCCGCTGCACGCGCCGCACGCTGCGACCACTTTATCCATACGCTCGCCGGCGGCTACGACTTTATGATCAACGAGGAGGGCACCAACCTCTCACAGGGCCAGCGCCAACTCGTGACCATCGCCCGCGCCATTTTGGCCGACCGTCCGGCGCTGATTTTGGACGAGGCGACTTCCAACGTCGATACCCGCACCGAGGAGCTCATCCAGCGCGCCATGGATGCGCTGATGCAGGGCCGCACGAGCTTTGTCATCGCGCACCGCCTGTCCACGATCCGCAACGCCGACGTGATCTTGGTAATTCGCGACGGCGACATCGTCGAGAAGGGCACACACGACGAGCTGCTCGCCCAAGGCGGCTTCTACGCCGACCTGTACAACTCGCAGTTCGACGAAGCGGCGTAAATTCTGCCGCAGGGAACGAATAACGCCCGAGAACGGGGGCGCAGGACAGCCTGCGCCCCCGTTTTTGCTCTGCGGCCCTCGAACCGCCTCCCCTGGGACCTGATTGACGCCCTCCCTCAAGGCCCCGTGGACAAAAAATGGCAAATATGAGTACTGTCACCTTTTTAGTAACAGCCAAAACTGCCCCAAACGACCTCATTGCGGCCTAGACATGCCTTCAAATTGATCAAAATGCCCGGTAGCATGCTTCTGTGTGCCAACGTTAATGAACATATTTACTGTTGTGTCTATTATCTTGTAAGATCGATATGATACTACGCTAGCAACAGTACTCATATTTGCCATTTTTTGTCCACAGGGTATGCCGCAGAAGATCCAACTTGCTCCAGCGTGCCGTACGTTGGCCCTCCCCTTCCGGCGAGCGCCGACATTTCCCCAGATAAAACCGACCAAAATAAACCTGTCCCTTTTCGGCAGGTTTCACTTGCACTTTAGCGTGCGACAGCGGATAATGCCGAGCATTCGAGAATTCGCCAATTGTTGCCGTTAATTGATAAAGGAGGCCCCATATGGCCATGGAATTCAAGCGCAGGTTGCCGATCCCCATGGAGATCCGCGAGGAAATGCCGCTTTCCGCCGAGCTTACCGCCAAAAAGCAGGCATTCGACGCCGAGGTCGCCAAGGTCTTTACCGGCGAGGACGCACGCAAAGTGCTCATCATCGGCCCGTGCTCTGCCGACCGCGAGGACTCGGTGCTTGAATACATGAACCGACTGGCCAAGGTCGCCGAAGAGGTCAAGGACAAGCTCATCATCATTCCGCGTGTCTACACCAACAAGCCGCGCACCAAGGGCACCGGCTACAAGGGTCTGCTGCACAACCCCGACCCCGAGGCGCCCGATGACCTGCTCGAAGGCGTTAAAGCCATTCGCCACATGCACCTGCGCGTCATCGAGGAGACCGGTTTCTTTACCGCCGACGAGATGCTCTACCCGTCCAACTACCAGTACCTCGTCGACCTGCTGAGCTACGTTGCCGTGGGCGCGCGCTCGGTCGAAAACCAGGAGCATCGCCTGGTGTCGAGCGGCATTTCGGTGCCCGTCGGCATGAAAAACCCCACCGCCGGTTCCACCACCGTCATGCTTAACTCCATCTACGCCGCCCAGGCACATCAAAGCTTCATCTTCCGCAACTGGGAGGTTGAGTGCGACGGCAACCCGCTCGCACACGCCGTCATGCGTGGCTACATCGGTCTCGACGGTCGCACCTACCCCAACTACCAGTACGAGCACCTGGAGCGCCTGGCCGAGCGCTATACCGAGCATGCCGGCTACGCCAACCCGGCGGCGGTCATCGACTGCAACCACGACAACTCGGGCAAGCGCCCGCTGGAGCAGTACCGCATCTGCAAGGAGGTGCTCGACAGCTGCCGCCGCAACGAGTCCATCTCCAAGCTGGTCAAGGGCTTTATGATCGAGTCTTACCTGGAGGATGGCAATCAGCCGGTCGATGGCGGTGTCTTTGGCAAGTCGATCACCGACCCGTGCCTGGGCTGGGAAAAGACCGACTACCTCATCCACGAGATCGCAGAGCGTATTTAGAGTTACGGCGTTTTGCCAAACGCCGTAACCGGCCGACGCTGCAAACCCGTCAGAGCGGCAATCTGCCTTTCAGCTTCGACGGCATGACCAGAAGGTCAATGCCGCCTCGCTTCAAGGCACCTTGCTCGCTCTGGCGGATTTTCGCTGTCGTTGCCAAGACATCGGCGTTGCCAAAGCCGGCACTTGGGAACGCTCCTTTTGAGGTAGTCGTGACAGTTAGGGACGTTCCTTTTAATATGAGCAGGACATTGTCAAGAGGCAAAATCGGGCCTGGCCCCAACGATATGGGGTCAGGCCCTCTCCCTATATCAACCCGTCCGCGGCGACCTCGGCGTGTCTTACCGACGCTCGTCTTTGCAGTTTAATATCCGCCCGTGGCGATCTCTCGCTGGGCAATCCGTTGCTACGGCTGAGGCTTCTACGTCGAACCGACAGTCTGTGCACGCGTGTGGCGCCCTGGGCGCTCGCAGAAAAGGGACCTGAGGTTCGCCTCAACGGCTTCGGATCGAACCGCTTCCGGGATGACTGGCTTATGTGCGGGGGACCGCCCCCTACGTCTCCTCGGCCATGAGGCCGACCGCCCACACCCAGCAGGCGAGCTCGCGCGCCGTGGCGACGTTCGCCTTGTTGCTGTGGACCCCGCGCGCGAGCAGGGCCCCGCGCCTCTCGACCAGCCTCCGCACGCCCTTGGCGGCATGCCTCCGGGCGGCTGGGTCCGGGGCCTGGCCCTTGGCGAGGTCCTTCGGCCGCCCCGAGCACGTCAGGTAGTGCCACGCGGCCTCGACCAGCGTCTTTCTCAGGTGCTTGTTGCCGGCCTTGGTGATCGCGCCCCTGCGGTCGCTCTCCCCGCTGGAGTGCTCGGAGGGCGTCAGGCCGACCCACGCGGCGAACGAGCGGGCGTTCCTGAACCTGGAGAACTCGCCGGCCTCGAACACGAGGTCGGCGGCGGAAGCGGTGTCTACGCCCTTGAGGCAGCGCAGGGAGTCGACCCTCTTCCGCCACCTGGGCTTGCGGGCCTCGGCCTCGACGAGCCCCTCGAGCCTCGCCTTCTCCTCCGCCGCCCGCCTGACCGCGTCGACGTAGTAGGCGAGCACGTCGTTGTCGGCCCCCTCCGCGAACCTAATCGACTCGATCCAGGACCAGTGCGCCCGGGTCCAGTTACCCTTCCCGCGGCCGGTGGGCGTCCTCTCGTCGAAGACGAGCCCGTGCCTGAGCAGGAACTTGGAGAGCCGCTGCTTCGAGCGCGAGAGGTCGTCCCTCGCGTCCTCGAGCGCCCTGGTCAGGTCGCGGGCGGCCTCGCACTCGTCGTCGGGGACCCACACCTCGACCACGTTGCCGACCGACAGCATGCGGGCGAGGAACTCGGCGTCGTTGCGGTCGTTCTTCCTGCCCCTGTCCGCGCTGGGCTTGATCATCTTCGAGACGGCGCCGACCACGCAGTCGACCCCCAGGCCGGAGAGCCTCTTCTGCAGGTCGAAGCCCGTGACCCCGGACTCGTACACGCACCTGGCCCCGGGGTCCACGGAGCGGACCCACTCCGCGACGGCGCCGGCGTCGTAGCCGAAGGTCGCGCAGCGCACCTCCCCGGTCATGACGTCGAGGGAGACGGCCTTTATCGAGCGGGCGTGGACGTCGAGGCCGACGAAGGTGGTAGTATCGAGCATGGGAGCCCCTTCCATGAATGCGGCGTGGCCGCCGCGGCTGAATTAGACACTCACCATTGTCGGCCTAATCCGCGGTCTTTCATGCAGCAGGGGCTCTCAATGTTTTATGTCCTGCTCATATCGTCTCTGCCGGCAGTTGGGGACAGTCCTTAAAGTAGTCGTTGGGGACGCTCTTGTTTGACTAGTCGTTTAAGAACGTCCCCAATGACTACCCAATTGCCACCTCTCCGTCCCCGAGGTATCGGCGCTCGTCTGCCGAATGGTTGATGCGGCAACGATGTCGCCATGTCACGCTCAGGGGTGGCCTGACCCAACTTGGAAGGAGCCCCCATGAGCCTTGACACCGTAACTCTGCGTGCCGCCACGCTCGATGACCTGGCCGGCATCGCCGCCATCTACAACCAGCTGTGGTGCAACACGCTGCGCAACTGAGGCGACGTCGAAGCCGCCGATTTCTGTGCGCGCTTTAACATCGCCATGCAGCTGCAGCGCTCCCCCATCGCGCTCGTTGCCGAAGCTGAAGGCCGCATCATCGCCGCTTGCTGCATCGGCATCTTCGAAGACGGCAAACCACGCACCAATCCCACGTGGGAGCCCTGCTACAACGAGATGTTCGTCCAGGCAACCGAGATGGCAAAGACCGCCGATGCCAAGCTCGAAGGCTCGCTCTTTGGCGATAGCCGCGAGAAGGCAACAGCCGACCGCTTTGCCGCCACGGGCAACGAATATGCCCAGGGCCAGCTCAACCTGATCATCATCGTGCCCGAATGGCAGGGCAAGGGGCTCGGCCGTACGCTCATCGACCTTGCGCGCGCCGAACTCGCCAAAGCCGGGTGCACCAAATTCTTCCTGATGAGCGACTGCAACTCCGACTGGCAGTTCTACGAGCACCTCAACATGAAGCGCATCTTGGAGGATCACAGCCAGGACACCGGCGACGGATTTATCGTCTACATGTACGGAAGCACGCTCTAAGTACCCCTTCAATCAAGGCGAGCCGGGAACCCGGCACTTGGCCTTTGCCCAAGATTAACCCAGGGGGCCGGACCGCCCGTCCCTAAACCTGCCCGATAGCGCGATATCTCGTCGCCCGAGCGCGCCCCTCTTTAACGAGTGCGCCTTCCTCAAGCAAACCGTTGATAACCCGCAGCGTCACGTCGCGCCCAGTTCCCAGAACGTCCGAGGCATCCTGGCGCGTAAAGCCGCGGGGCCGCTCAAGGGCAAAGCGAATCAAGGTGCGAGCGTATCCACCACGTCGCTCGTCCGAGACATCCTGTAGCATCGCGGACGCCTTGCACGCAACATCAAAGCCAAGCTCCTCCACGAGCTTGGCACGCACCTCGTGGCCGCAGTCGCCATTCATCGACACGTGCCCCTCTCGCTGCGCTCGCACGGATGCAAACGCTTGCGAAACATCGGGCGGCAGCGCCCCTTCCCGCTCGAGCTGCGCATAATCGCTGTAATCCCCACGCAAGTTGGGACCGCTATTGCCACGAGGCGTCAGATAGGAATTGCGCACGGCATTGACGTTGGGCAGCGACAACCTAAACATTGCAGGGTAGGCGCAGACCTCGGGTTCCAACCCTTCCGCCTCATAGAGCGCACGGATCCCCTTGAGGCCCGTTCCAAACGCCTCAACCATCCCCAAGCGCAAAAAGAGCAGTTGCAGCTTTGGATTCCGAGCGTCCGAGCCGCCCGCAAGCGCCTCCTCGACGCTGATGTGCTGCGGCCCTCCCGCATTGGTAAATTCAAGCGCCGTACGGCTCATCTTGATAAGAGACGCCACCGAAGATTCGTAGTCGCGATGGATAAACAGGTTCAGAATTCCCTCTCGAACAGCCTCGCGGGGATAGTCGTCCTTATCTATGCGATCGAGTCTTCCCGGCACAAAGTACATACGCGTTGCGTTCGATATATTGAGGAACCGTTCGATATCCTCTATCTGCCTGAAGATCGAGCCCTCGCCATCCTGACGGTCGATAAACTCGGTATACGCATCGTCGTTGAAGAGGCCAGCGCGGACTGCAAAGGGGTTTTGGTCAGAGACCAGCAGTGCCAAATTGGTGTAAAAGCCCAGCTCATCGATAAGGCCGAGATTCTTTTGAGAGGTTTGGTCAAACGTAATCTCCGCACGCCTAAAGACCCGCTCGGCTTCAAAAAACGTCAAGCTCTGTTCATGAGAGCGCCCGGTCTCAAAATAATCGCCGTCGGTGCGCTTGATCATCGAGCGGATCTGGGCCATCTCGATGGGCACGTTGGCAGGACCCAGGCGCCGATATACCCCGGCCGGAACAAATCCCTTCGAGCACAGGCAGTACGGCTTGTAAGGACCCGCTTCCACCTCGATTTTCACCAACGCTGCGCCATCGATGTCCAATGCGGAGACCGTCGTGATTTCAGAAACGTCGGGATACACGCCATCGGTTATTGCATTAGAGCATTGAAGCATGGTGGCATCGATATCGTCCACGCCGACGATGCTGCCAAAATCGTCGATTCCGATATACAAGGTACCGCCATTCGAATTGGCAAACGCCACCACAGCTTTGAGCAGCTTAGGGGTAAATGTGCACTTGAACTCCACGGTCTCACTTTCAACAAGCTGCATGTTACCCCCTATCATCGACTATCGACGATTCTAGACCAACTATCGACGATAAGCAAGGCCCCCCTGGTACCCTCGCTTAGACCCGAGCGCCCGCGTGCAATGCTGCCCGCCGCACGCAAAAGGGCCCACCAGCGTGTGCGCCAGCGGGCCCCAGGTCATATCGACACTACCCCGTGTGCCGTGCAACCGCCTCTACTTACAGCGCGCCTTGGGCTGCTGCTGGGTGATGCAGTGGATGTTGCCGCCGCCGTAGATAACCTCGCGAGTCATGATACCGATGACTTCACGGTCCGGATAAGCAGCCTGGATATCCTTGAGCGCCTGGGCGTCATTGGGATCGCCGAACCGCGGTACAAGCACTGCGCCGTTGATGGGCAGGAAGTTGAGGTAGCTCGGCTCGAAAGCATCCTCGGGGGTACGCGGCAGCACGCCCTCGACGGGGTCAATCGTGCTGGCCTCCTCTTCGGTCATATATACCGAGGTCGCAGGCATAATCACCTTGTGGATCTTGAGCTTGCGGCCACGGGCATCCGTCGTCTCGGAAAGCGTCTTATACGCCTCTTGGCACTCCTTGTAGAACTTATGGTTGGGATCATCGGTCCACATGCAGCAGACCTCGCCGGGCGCACTAAAGCATGCGACGTCGTCCACGTGCCCGTTGGTCTCAAACGGGTCGATGCCATCCTTGATCCAAATGACCTTCTCGATGCCCAGGTACTCGGCAAGCTTCTCCTCGATCTGCTCCTTGGTGTACTGGGGGTTGCGGTCCTCATTGAGCAGGCACATCTCGGTGGTCACCACGGTGCCCTGGCCGTCGCAGTTAAACGAGCCACCCTCGAGGATATAATCCTCGGGACGATAGCGGTTAACCTGCTCGAGCTGTGCCACCTGCAGGCCAATGGAAGCGTCCTTGTCCCACGGGAAATACAGGCCGTCAATGAAACCGCCGTAAGCATTAAAGTGGAAGTGCGAGAGTGCCACGTCGCCCTTGTCGTTGACAAGAAACGCCGGGCCGGGGTCGCGGATCCAGAAGTCGTTGTACTCCATATGAATCACGCGCACGTTCTCAACGCCATCGAAAATCTCGCACACCGCAGGGAAATCCTCGGCATTGACACCAACGGTGATGGGTTGGAAGCGTGCAACGGTCTTAATAATCTCGGTAAAGACCTTTTGCGCCGGCTTGGCACCGCAGCGCCACACATCCGAACGATGCGGCCACAAAATCCAGGTGCGCTCCTGCTCCTCATACTCGCCGGGCATATAGAACCCGTCCTTCTTAGGTGTGGACTCACTCTCGTAGATGGTCTTCATTTCAAGCTCCTAAATCTCGGTGCTTTTGCTTGACGAGACCATGATGCGGCCGCACCGAGATGTTCTCAATGGTCCCTCGAGCCCCTTTCAGCGACCGACGGCACACCATTCGCTGACCTAAAGTTCTATTCAGGCCGAGAACATGACATACTGGGTTCCGCAATGGAAAGGACGCCCTATGCCCCCATGCAATAAACAGCAGACTATTGAGTTGGACAGTACGACCTGGACTGCTCTCAACGAGCTCGCGCTTGCAATCCACGCATCACACGGTGTCGATAAGCTGCAAAAGGAGACCCTCGAGGGAACGATAGGGCTCGTGCCCCATCGGATCGCCATGTTCGACCTGATCGAGGCGGCGGGCAGTGATGCCCCACGCTACGTCCACCCCGCAAGCAGCGGAATGGACGACCGCGCACTGAGCGACTACTACAACCGCTACGCCGCGATGGACTATACAACATGGAGCTTTGACTTACATAAGGTCGGCGTCTACCGCGACCTCGACCTCGTCGACGTCAAGCGACGCGATGCCACGCCCATCTATCGCAAATGGATGGAACCGCAGGGCGTCTACTTTGGCTGTACGGCCACGCTTGCTCACAACAACCTACCACTTGGAAGCATCACCCTGTTTCGCGAACGCACGGCCGGGGACTTCACTGACACCGAGCTCGCAATCCTGCTCGAAATCGCTCGGCACGCGAGCCTCGCGCTCGCCAACCTCTATCCTCGGGGCATTAAACTCACCCAGACCGAAGACACAAACCATCTGAACGCCTTCATTACAGAACACAATATCCAACCGCGCGAAGCCGAAGTCATGCGGCTCATGCTCGACGGCAAAACGAACAAACAGATGGCAAACGAGCTATTCATAAGCGAGTCAACCGTCAAGAAGCACATCAACGCCATCTATCGCAAGCTCGGCGTCGGCAACCGCCTGGGCCTTATGACTGCCGTGCAAAACATCCTGCGATGAAAAAAGGGCGCCCTCCATGCGGAGAACGCCCTTTGATTTCGCCATTTGAATTAGTGTCGGCTCTGGCTCAAAGAGTAGACAGGTTTATTTTGGCAGGTTTTATCTGGGCAAATGTCAGCCGCCGCGAGGGAGCTGCCTTCCCTCGCGGCGGTCTTCTAGCAGAAAAACCAAGTGAGTAGGCTTTTTGTAGGAGACCAAGCACGCCCCAAAACGCCACAGCTCTGACCTGCGGTTTTATTGAGTATTTGTCGCGGTGTGCTCGGCATATCCAAATAAGTCTACTCACTTGCATCTGCCCATCCCCTTTGTGGTGGTTTGGAGCTCTCCTCGGCGGAATGCTAGACTGGCGGCGTATACATTCGCGCCAAAACACGGGTCGCATGCAAGAAAGGAGATGCCATGGCGCCTATCGCACCGCTCAAGATGCTCGTCGCTCCTGCCGCCAAGACCATCGCCCGCCTGAGCGACTCACTCACCTACGAAGATATCCCCTGCGTCGTCGAATCACGCGAGGACAGCTGCCCCTACCTGGGCCACGTCCCCTACTTTGCACCCAAGCTCGCATCTGATCCCGAGCAGCGTGAGCAGTAATCCAAGATGCAACTAGCACCGCACAACTCGCGGCGCTACTGTTTTGGCGCAAAGCGACCTGTCCCCCTTGCGCCAACGCCGGGATTGTCGATGCTGCGGCCGCGGCGCGATATGAGGCGCGAAACCTCGCCCAGCAACACGCCGATCACCACACCCATGAGGATCGGCAACTTTGACATCTCGGCGGGCGAGCTGTTAAGCGGCACGATTGTCGCAACAATCGAAAGCACGAGCTCTACCACCGGCACCGCAAGCGCTACCGCAAGCACCTTGCCCTCGAAGGGCGCGCGGAACACACGCGGGCGACCGTCGTATTTACGCAGACGCCAAAACGCCGGGAACATCGGGATATAGCTCATGAGCAGAAAGACGACGTTCATCGAGAAGAAAACCCAAAAGACGTCGGAACCTTCGCCCAGCGGAATCTGAAGTAGCAGCACCAAGCTGGCAAAACAACCGTTAATGAGTGCTGAGCCGTTGGGCATGCCGGTCTTCTTGGACACCAGCGCAAAGGGGCGCGGCATGTTGCCGTGGCGCGCGGCATAGCTCGCCACGTTGTTGACGCCAAAACTCCAGCAGATCATGTTGGCGAACAGCGTCACCAAAAAGGCCACGCCCACGACCATCGTCAGCGGGTGAGCGCGCCCCACCATGGCGGCAACCGCGTCCACAATGCCCGAATCGAGTGAAAGCTGCTCGGTGGGAACCGCGGCTCCAATACCGACGCCACAGATAATGTAGATCGCCGCGATGGCAACGCCACCGGCGATAACCGCCTTGGGGATATCGCGCGATGGGTTCTTCATCGTGCTGGCAAAGGTCGCGACCACCTCAAAGCCCATAAAGTTGAATAGGATGATTGAAAGATACGTCAGTGAGTTAGTGTCTCCCAGATCGGGGACAAAGGTCTTAAACGACATATCGTTGGCAAAGCCGTTATTGCAGGCAAACCAGATACCGACGATTCCCACCACGGCGGTAATGAGCACCTTGATGACGGCGCCGCCATCCATGACCCAATCGGCCTCGGCCACCGGCTGCATTGCCATGACCGTGACGCCCCACACAAAGGCAAGCTCGATGGCAATTCGGACCCCAAGCGAAAATTCGATGCCCCATACCGCATTGATGACACTGGGGAACATGCAGGCGATACTTGCCACCCACAGTGGAAAGTTGACCCAATAGCACCAGGAGCAGCGAGCGCCCCAACGGTCGCCCAAGCCCAGGCGAACCCAATCGTACAGACCGCCCTCGGAATCGAACGCCGTACCGAGCTCGGCCACCACCAGGCCATAGGGAAGCAAAAACGTAATGATGAGGAAGATCCACCAGAAGAACTGCACGTTACCCATGGCAGATGCCGGAGCGGCCGCCTCGATGGTAAAGACAACGCAGATAACCGAGAGGATGACCTCGAACAGGGAGAACTTTTTACCTGCCACGGCACGCTCCCCCTACAGCAAAAAGGATGGCATCTGTACCGAAGGCGCAGCCCAAGGTAGGGTTGCAGGCCGCGTCACCGGTGCAGGTGCCATCCCAAAGAGAAGAGAGGATGCAATTGTTGGACCAACGCTCGCGGAACAGGCGCGTGTAGATAACGATACGCTGGTACATAGATACTCCGATCAAAACGGCCGCGATTGCGACCGGAATCTTTTGGCAATTGAAGACGCGTCTGACCTGGGATATTCAAGCGAACAATTGGCCTAACCCGCAATAAATCCCAGATCAGACGCGTACTCAATCAAAGAGGCGGGCACTCCGAAGTGGAGGCAACGGAGTGCCCAAAGAAAAACCCAGCCGACCAAGACATCGAATAAACCGACCATCAATGCCCCGAGATGGTCCGATTCACCGACCGTCCGATTGATCGGCTGGGTTCCCGAAGCATCACGGCTCGGAAAGTCAGACGTTTACTCGGCGTGCTCAGGTGCGCCAGATTGGCGCGAACGAGGAGCGTAGCGTACTGACGCTACGTAAGCGACGAGTGAACGCCAAGGTGGCGTGCCTGAGTTACGCCGAGGGCTCCTGCTGGGTAATGCAGTGGATGTTGCCGCCACCGAAGACGACCTGCTCGGACTGAACGCCGACGCACTTGTAGACACCCTCGCCCCAGACCTCGTCGTAGATCTTCTGGAGCGTGTCGACGGCCAGCTGGTCGTTCTCGTCGCCGTACTGCGGGACGATAACGCCGTGGTTGGTCACGAGGTAGTTCATGTAGGAGGCGATCAGCGGCTCGTCGGGGACGCGCGGCTCGGCGTTCTCGTCGGCGTCGATGGTGTCGCAGGAAGCCTGGTCCATGAACAGCGGGTTCACGGGCATGCAGAGCTTGTAGACCTTCATCTTGCGGCCCTTGGCGTCGACGGCGTTGGAGAGGGTCTCGTAGGCAGCGTGGCACTGCTCGTAGAACGGATACTCGGGATCGTCGGTCCAAATGCAGGCCATGACGCCCGGCGCGATGAACGTGGCGACGTCGTCGATGTGGCCGTTGGTCTCCTCGGGGTCGATGCCCTCCTTGACCCAGATGACCTTCTCGACACCCAGGTAATCCTTGAGGTGCTCGTCCATGTAGGCGCGAAGCTCCTCGCTCCAGGGCTCAAACTTCTTGCGGTACTTGGGCCAGATGGACTCGGGATCCTCTTCCTCCTCCAGAACCGCAGAGCAGGTGCGGCCCGGGGAAAGCAGGCACTGGTCGGTCACGACAAGGGTGCCCTCGCCGTCGACGGTGATGGAGCCGCCCTCGAGGATCATGTCGTCGGGACGATAGCGGCGGCAGCCGGAGAGCTCAGCCATCTTGAGGGCGATCTGCTCGTCCTTGTCCCACGGGAAGTACAGGCCGTCGACGAGGCCGCCGTAGGCGTTGAAGTGCCAGTGGTTGGCGCGCTTCTCGCCCTTGCCGTTGATGACGTAGGTGGCGGCAGTGTCGCGGAACCAGGCGTCGTCGGTGGTCATCTCGATGACGGTGACGTTCTCGTCGTTCTCGAAGACGGCCTTGCAGTTGGCGTAGTCGACCTGGTTGGCGCACATATAGACCGGGGTGAACTCGGAGATGGCGCGGGCGATGGCGGCATACTGCTTCTGGGCCGGCTTGGCGCCGTGGGCCCAGGTGTCGGTGCGGTGGGGCCAGCCCATCCACACGCGATCCTGCGGGGCGAACTCGGCGGGCATGAAGAAGCCGTCGGCCTTGGGGGTGGACTCGGACTCGGTGATCGTACGCATAAGATTTCCTCCAAATCGAACGATCGCTTGCTGCGGGCGGGTTACCCGCAGCCTAAAACCAAGAGATGGTAGGCGCCCGTTCCCCGGCAAAGGTCGGGGCGCCCGGTGCCGGTTTTCACGGAATCGCACCGGCAAGCGACGACGTAACCAAGTGCGCGGAGACAAAACGCACGAAGGATACGGAAGAGAGATTGGGGTGGGCGGTGGTTACCGGAGCTATCGCTCACACCCACCCCGGGGGAATGGTTAGCAAACCTGTCGCTTGGACACGCCTCCGAAGAGGCTAGAGTGCCCGGAGTCGGGAGCGACAAGCCCGACGAAGCGCGCGTTGGTACACGAGGAGGGTTGGAGCCCCAGAACCGGGTGCTCTAGTTCTCCTCGGCCTCGGCGGCCTCCTCAGCGAGACGCTGAGCTGCCAGCTCGGGAGTGAGACCCTTGTACTCGGTCTCGCGGCCCTTAGCGCTGACGACGCGGACGACCTCGCCGATGAGCACGAGCACGATGAAGATAACGATCATCGGGACCTTGTCGCCAATTTCAGCAGCGGAGAACGGGATCAGCGTGGCAACGATGGCAAGAACCAGCTCGATGCAGGGGATGGCCAGCATGACCTTCATCATGGCGCCCTTAAACGGGAACGTGAAGATGCGCTCACGGTTGGGGTCGTTCTTACGAAGGTTGAGGAACGCCGGGAACATCGGGATGTAGGTCAACAGCAGGAAGACGACAGAGGTGCCAAAGAGCATCCAGAAGACACCGTTGGAGATGGCGTCGATGGGAACGAGCTGCAGGCACAGCACCAGGGAGGCAACGACAGCGTTGACCAGGTTGGCGCCGTTGGGCATGTCGTCATCCGAGATCATCGAGGCGAAGACCTTGGGCATGTTGCCGTGCTCGGCAGCGTAGCGAGCAACGGAGTTAACGCCGAAGGACCAAGCGGCCATGTTGGCGAACAGGGTGATCAGGAAGGCGATGCAGATGACCTTAAAGATCATGGAGTCGCCCACCATGGTCTGGACTGCGACGATCATGCCGTAGTCGGGATCGATGGAGTCGGCCGGCACGGCGGCGCCGATGCCAAAGCCAGCGAACAGGTAGATCACGGCGATGGACAGGCCACCGACGATGATGGCCTTGGGGATATCGCGAGCGGGATCGGCCATGTCGTCGGTCATGGTGCAGATGACCTCGAAGCCCATGAAGTTAAAGATGATGATCGACAGGTAACCGAGAGCGTTGGTGTTGGTGAGCTCGGGCAGGAAGGTGGCAGCGGACATGTCGTTCGCAAAACCGTTCTCCATGGCATACCAAATGCCCAAAGCGCCAACGATAACGGCGACGGCGACCTTGATGATGGCGCCACCGTTAAGGACCCACTCGGAGTCGGCCGCCTTGGAGCGGCCCATGAGATAGACGATCCACACAAAGGCAAGATCGATACCCATCTTGGCGATCAAGTTGAACTCGACGCCAAAGACCATGCCCAAAATGTCGGGGAACATGGTAGCCAGCGAGGCGATCCACAGCGGGTAGTTGACCCAGTAGTAGTACGAGATGCGGGCGCCCCATTTGTCGCCCAGGCCATCGCGTACCCAGTCGTAAATGCCGCCCTCGCCATCATAGGTGGTACCGAGCTCGGCAACAACCATGCCGTAGGGAAGCAGGAAGGTCAGGATCAGGAAGATCCACCAGAAGAACTGCTGGTTGCCAATGGCAGCAGCAGGAGCGGCGGCCTCGCAAACGAAGACGACGCAGATGATGGTCGAAATGACCGTCAAGAAGGAAAGCTTTTTCTTTCCGTCGCTCATGATGAGCTCCTTCGCTCAGTCTTGGACAGATCCGAGGCCCTAAGGTATTAAGGCAATTGCTTGGGCCTCGGTGAGCGGGCGACAGGAGACGAGCATCCGCCGCCCGCAAACGTGCTTTTAGAAGCCTTGAGGCTTAGAGCTGCTCGAGAGCCTCGAGAGCGGCGTGGAGCTCAGCCTTGGCGGAGTACTCGACACCCTCGTCGTTGAGCGGGGTGCGCTTGCCCAGGGTGGCAAGGAGAGCACGGATGGAGTGCTTGCGGTTCTCGGCCTCGACCCAGCACAGGGAGCGCTCGGGATCGTCCATGACTTCGTCGACGACCTCCTCGTTGCGGGTGGCCGGCAGGCAGTGCATGAACTTGGAGTTGGGGCCGGCAAAGTTCATCATGTCCATGGTGACCTGATACTTGGGATAGAACACGTCCATGTAGTTCTCGCCCGAGACCTCCTCGTCGTACAGGCCATACCACACGTCGGTGTAGATGAAGTCGGCGCCCTTGATGCACTCGATGTCGTCGGAGATGACGATGGAGCCACCGGAGACCTTGCAGTTCTCCTCGGCGATGGCCATCATCTGCTTGCCGAACTCGGCGCGCTCCTCGACGGTGCCAACGCGCAGGCCGCCGTCGGGGATCTGGTGGCCCTTAGGTCCAAACTGGACAAACTTCATGCCGACCTTGGAGGCGATGAACATGAGGGAGACGCAGACCTGGGTGGCGTCGCCGATGAAGGCCAGGGTGCAGTCCTCGATCTTCTTGCCCTCGGGGAGGTTCTCGAGCATGGTCATGAGGTCGCCCATCTCCTGCGTGGGATGGTTGAACTCGGACATGCCGTTGATGACGGGCACAGCGGAGCCCTCGGCGAGGCCGACGACGTCCTTGTGACGGTCAACGCGAGCCATCATGATGTCGAGCAGCGAGCCCATAACGCGAGCGGTGTCGCCCAGGGACTCGTGACCGCCGAGCTGGATGGTGCCAGGGCCATAGAACTGAGCATGGCCGCCGAGGTCGGTCATAGCGGTCTCGAAGGAAAGACGAGTGCGGGTGGAGACCTGCTGGAAGATCATGCCAAGGCTCTTGTTGCGGAGCAGGTGCGGATAATAACCGTCAACCTTGATGGCCTTCTTCATTGCCAGGCCAAGATCCTCGATAGCCAGGATCTGCTCTTTGGTGAAGTCGTTGGTGTCGATGAAATCCTTAGGCAGTGCCATGTCGATTTCCTTTCCGCCGGTCTTGCCGACTATTACTATGAGGCGCTCGTACATCACGCCTCGTGTTGACAAGACCATCATTCACCCGTATGCAATTTTTACCTAGTTTATTCGGGATTAAAGACCGTTCACGGAGTTACACCCCCTCTAAACCTATATAAACCCGCAGGTCAAGAGTTTACAGGGGGTTTACCATCTAGAACCGCGAACGGTATACGGCTATGCTGTATCTCGGCGCCTAATCCGCAATGAAACGAAGGGTTGAGACGTCTATATCCCACAAGGTATACAGGGCTCGGCCATAGAATAAATGAGATGGGACGGTGACAGATGAACACCCTGATGTTCTTCTATACCCTAGCGATACTCGTGATCTGTATTGTGACGGCGGTGCTCTCGCTTGCCGCCTATGCCTCATCTCGTCGACGCTTCTTTATCTATGGCAGCGGCGTATTTATCTGCTATGCCATCGAGATGACCGAGATTTTCTTTTTTGAATACACGCTGCAAAACCAGAGTTTTCCGGCCAGCGACTATTACTCAATTACCATGCCTGTTTTGCGGACCTTTGTGGCGACCGCTTCGCAGGCTTTTATTTGGCTCATTGCCATGGATTTGCTCGACAAGCATTCAAAAAAGCAGTTTGTCATTCCCGTCGCAACGTTCTTGCTGAGCGAGCTGCTGATTATCGTCGCTGTCCCCTACGGCCCCATTCATCAATGGCTCTACTACACGATGCGTCAGGTATTCCTTGTTTTCGTGGGACTATATATCTTTTGGACGGCACGCAAGAGCACACAAGTCGAGCTGAAGGCACGCGTTAACAACCAACGAAAGCACCTGATTATCGGCGCTATTCTGGTCGGTTGCATCGTTGCCGAGGATTTCTACAACATTCTGATTGTCCCCATGAGTCTGGCGCCCTCTTGGCTGCAACTATATCTGTCCGAGCGCAACTTTAGCGAGAACATCTTTGCGTGCTACTTTGCGATTCTGCTGATCATCTATGCCTATCACGTGCTTTCGATTCGCATGCAGGAGGCGCCCGAGGAAAAGAACGTCAGCGATCTTGATCGACACATCGAAGAGCAGATGCCCTTCTATCGCAACGCCTACAAGCTCTCCAACCGCGAAACCGAAGTCATGCGTCTGGTTGTGTTGGGCAAATCGAACCAAGAGATCGCTGACGAGCTCTTCCTTGCCGTGGGTACCGTCAAGACCCACATCCACAACATCCTGGTCAAAACCGAGCAGCAAAACCGTACGACCCTGATCCTCCACTTTTGGAAACGATAACCTACCAAAAAGGGACAGGTTTATTTTGGCAGGTTTTATCTGGGCAAATGCCAAAACCGCCGCGAGGGAGCTACTTTCCCTCGCGGCGGTTTTCTAGCTCACGCTTTCTTTCGTCTCAATCTGTAACATATGGAGACCAAATCGCCGTCTTACTGTTACAGATCGAGACGAGTTACAGAACGCGCGTCGAATAATCTCAATCTGTAACAGGTAGAAGCGTTTTTGCCAGTCAGATGTTACAGATTGAGATAAACGAAGGAGCGGTAGCGTTAAACAAGTCCGCCACAAAGTTATTCGGAGAGATCCGATCCTAGAGTTGTCTACCAGGTACGATATGTGCACTGATATTTTGTCTCAAACCCGGGCATCCCGTTGCCGCGTGGGCTTAACGCGGCACCCGTATAGAGAATCGTTTGCCCCGTACGAGAATACGAAGTTTTGAAAGACAGCCTCTTGTATGTCTGGTCGAAACAATCAACATTCTCGCTCGGGTGGTTCGCAGTGGAGAACGACTTGTAAGTGTCCAAGACGTCCGCTGTCACAAGACGACAAGGCGCGACAGAACCTGCATCTGGTTTCGCCGTCGCACAAACGGGAATTGTGACCATCGACAGGGTAAGCATAAAACATGCGAACATTGCCTTCACAAAGTTCTTCGTTACATGGCGTTTCATGGTTATCTTCCTTTCCTAGTTTTACTGTCGTTCGTCTTGAAAAGCTGCGCGTATACATTACCGATCCACTTCGAATCACCTCCCATTTCTCTGGTAACGACACGCGAGTCATCCCCTGTGAGCAATACGGAGGCATCGCAGAGCGATTCGAGGTTTCCGATAAGATGAGAAGAGATAATGACATGTGCTCCTCTACCCGCTTCATCTCTAAGAGCATTCGAAACAATCGCAACGTGTCTCACATCAAGTGCATTCATGGGCTCATCCAAAAGGACGACTTCGCAATAGGACATATACGCCATCGCGACATTAAGTAATTGTCTATTTCCATCAGACAGCCTAGATACGGGCGTATTCTTCAACCCAGTCAAGTCAAAGCGATCAAGCACTTGGTCCAAAGTGCGAGGTGAATGCCAAATTCTCCTGCATCGGTCGAGATGAAAAGCGACGGTCATGTATGGAATCAATAGCGACGGCCTATTCGGAACCAAAAAGAATACCTTTCTCATTTCCTCACGGTCGACGCATACTTTTGCATGAAAACAGAGAGAACCTGACACGCGCACTGATGGCCCAGCATCTCCCCAAAGAGTATTCAGTAGCGTAGTCTTGCCATGTCCATTTGGCGCGACAAGACCCCATATCTGGCCAGCGGGCATATCAAACTGCAATCCCTTTACCAGCTGGTTTTTTCCAACCGTCAACGCATCCAGCGACAGAGAGAGCAAGCTTTTCTCGCCCAAACTATCCGGGCGAATATGGTTCCAGGCCCAGCGATTCTTGCTTTTTAGACGCGAAAACGAAATGACCCCCAACGCGCAAACAGCAAACGCGCCCATCACGGCAAAGAGGCAGTGCGATGCACTGGCTTCAGGAACGAGAGATACCTCCGCTCCATTGGCGTAAGATGCGCCGCCGAGCGCAAACGAAGAGGCAGAATAGCTCGACACCATATACGGCAGCAACGCATGCCATGGAGCATCTTTGCTCGCATAAAACGGAAGCTGGCTTATGCCCCCCACAAGAGCGATCACCATGGACGAAATGGCCCTGTTTCTGCTTCCGGCGTACACGCACACGCCCAAGCAAGCAAACATCATCGACAGCACAGCTTCAAAGACGGCAAATAGCCCTAGCTGAACTAACACAGTTCTTTCGACTACGTCACCATACTGAATGAATACGACTGGGTACTCTGTCTGACCTACACCGTTAAACACCGTTGCCAATACAAAACAGGGAGCCAACGCCAGAACCAAAACCAGCATCGATGCAATACCAGAGACGAGAACGCGGCATGCATTCATCTCTAACTTTGACAACAACGCTCGATCGTAGAACCGCTTTCCATCCCCCTCAAGCGACATATAGAGGACGAGGACCGGGACCAAAAGCCACGCTATTGCAGGAACAGCGCCGCAATAATATGCGAGAAGGATCATCCCGGGCATTTTTGTTGTTGAGTCGTACGATTCCGGATGGGCCAGCATCGATATGGCTCGGGGAAGACGTTCTTGGGCTTCAAGCGATAACTCCGAATCAACACCATTCAAATAACCGAGTCGGTATTCCTTGAGCAATAGATTGTCGTAATCGGCAATCGCATCGTAATACTCTCTGGAGTCCGCCTTGCTTTCAAGCGCCCGATCAAGGCACGCCCTTTCGTCGGCAATGATGCTGTTGAGCTCCTGTGGGGCAGTGTCATAAACGCCGTCAGAGACTTGAGAGACCAAAAGGGCTCTCTGGTCTTCGATGGAAGCTCTACCATATAGATAATCTGCTCCCGTTGGAACGGATAGAAATACCGGGATGCAGAATACGAGCGCGAGCAGCGCCGTCAGCAACATAATTCCCCGGTTGCGCGCAAGAACTTCTAAATTAAGCCGTACATATGTGAGGCAATCACAGGTCTTCACAGCAAGCACCTCCGGTTCGCAACACACGAGTCGTCGGACCCGTTGTCCGGAAGTATCGCCTTCATCGTCAGAACTGTCTGTAGACGTGTAGGATGGATTTACAATCTTATTTGTCTACAGGCTTCTACCTGCTATTTTCTATAACATCTGCCATAAGACTAAAAACCCTATCTCTAAGTTCACGCTCCGAGTGAACTCCAAGCAAGGCATAGCTCTTGCTCTTGGCCTCTTTGACGGTTCCCCGAGCAACGTTAAGATGTGCGCAAATCTCGGTGGTTCTATTGCCATCAAAAACGCATGTCATGATATCGGCATAAAGCGGCGTGAAACCAAGCCTCAAGAAGGCCTCACGCACGGTATCGCGTCGATCACCCACCCGAACCGTATCTTTCGAACGCAAGAATAGCAGCGAATTAGCCATAAGGATAAGTACGACAAGGAACGCAGTCACGCGTAAGGCAGGCATAAGGCCGCCAACGGCCTCACCGCTCCCAACGGACTCAAAGAAAATGTACAGTCGGCTTACCACATCGTGAACCCAGAACGCTGCTCCAGCACCCACAGACACCGAAGAAAGGGTGAGTTCAGGCGAAAGGCACAAGTGCATTTTAGACATCCACCGTATAGCCGCACGGCAACACAGGGCCACAAGCACTATAGCTATCGATAGGATTATCGCATCATGCTCAAAGCCGAAGCATACGAGGATTTCCTCGATGCCCATTCCAGACGCATACATAAACAGGAAGCAGACGAAGACTATCCTGCAGTTCTGATTGAACGATGAGGACCCCAGCGATTCTGAACGGTGATCATGGCCTTTTGTTGCGTCAAGATGCCACGCATCCTTTGACAAGAGAAGTCCAGCCGTCGCCTCTGAAATGTTTTTATATCCGGTTTTAGTCAAGGCCCGCGACAAATAGGTACGGGCAGTAGACGGGGAAATGTCCAAGGCAGAAGCAATCTCCTCGTACGTTTTTCCCTCTATCCTCATAGAGAAAACCGCGGACTCCCTTTGAGAAAAACCCGAAGCCGTAAGGATATCGGCAACTGCAGAGTGTTTTCCTCCTAATTTGGCGGCCGCAGAAAAAGCGCTCGTTAAGTCGGGGAAAAATCGCGTTATGGCCCTGGCAAGGATACTGCCCAAAACGGTAACCAGAAGCAATACGATCTCTTGATGCCCACCAAAGCTCAGGAGCACAGCCCCGATGTTTATATTGCGCGAAAACAAACAATCCGTATCGAGAATAACGGCGGCATTACCAAACGCAAGAGGTTCGACGAGCGAGGCAGCAACCCCCATCTCGGCGTTAACGGAAAGGAAAGAACCGATGGAGTCCATCAACGGGACGAGAAGAAACTGAAGGCCAACAAGCAAAGCAATCAAGAGCACAACGGGGCTGTAAAGTGCGAGCTCAGGATACCCGTGGAGAGCAGAGCCATCGGCCACATGTTTCCCCTTTAATCCCGCACGTATGTTTGCGAATTCACCGCCAAGCACCCAAAAACAGCAAGCGACAAGCAAGGGGGCTAGTAACAACAAAATGAACGCGAGCGCCGAAACCACAACATGAAATTGATGAAAGACATTAAGAGATATCGTGTACATCACAAGAAGTGCAATGTCTACGAGCATAAGTCCAAAAAGCCTTTTGGAAATACCCGGTCTCACAGGGCGAGAGATGAGGCCCACACAGAAGCCCGAAAACAGATGCAGACCGATAAGAACGGTGCCAGAAAGGCCCGTATAAATACTTGGCGCCACACAATACAGACCAGCCGCCCCTATAAACAACATAATTGAATGCCAGAGGAACGAGCGCGTCACGTTTTGCAGGGTAGCTGCCTCGGTTGCCATAAAATCAAAGCTCCTAGATAGCATTTTGGGTATTTTAACATCGTTCCCGGCGTTAAAAAAATGTTACCCGAATTAATCAATATCCCCCCTCCACCAAAAGGCACCACGCTGATCCTCCACTTTTGGAAGCGATAACCTGCTAAAAAGGGACAGGTTTGTTTTGGCAGGTTTTATCTGGGCAAACGCCAACCGCCGCGAGGGAGCTGCTTTCCCTCGCGGCGGTCTTCTAGCGGTAAAAACCAAGTGAGTAGGCTTTTGGCGGGATGCCGAGCACACCTCAAAACGCCACAGCCCTGACCTGCGATTTTATTGAGCACTTGCCGCGATGTGCTCGGCAGATCCAAAAAAGCCTACTCACTTGCATCTGAGATGCTCTAGATACGCAAAATACCGCCGCGAAGGGAGCTGGACTCCCTTCGCGGCGGTTATTCGCTCTGATTTTGCGACGGTTTTGCCCGTCTGTTACTCACTGTAGCGGGTGGCGATGGCAGCTTGTACCATGCCGGCGCTCATGAGGTACGTTACCAGGAAGTAGCCACCATAGGCCGCCAGGAAAATCGCGCAGGTGAGGCCCACGGTGCCGGCGATGCTCATATCTCCGAATATGCTCACCAGCTCGATGATCACCTTGAGCGCCACAAAGGAGTGCGCCAGGCCCACTGCCAGCGGGAACAGGAAGAATACCGCTTGCTGCGCCATCACCGAATGACGAATCTGGCGGTCGTCACAGCCAATCTGTGCCAGCACACGATAGCTGCGGCTGCCGTCGGCCACATTGGAGAGCTGCTGGATCGACAGTATCGCCGCGCACGCAACGACCAGTACAAAGCCAATGTAGATGGCCAGATAGCTAATCATGCCGTTCATCTGCGCTGCTTGCGTGTACATCTCGGAACGCGTGATGAAGACTCCCCACGACCCCGGCTCCTTGCCGTCAACGAGCAGATTATCGAGCAAGGTGTATTTAATGCTCTCGTCTGCCTCGGTCGTATCCATACCCTGTTTGTAATTAACGAGCAGATTACTGGAATACGGCTGCAGATTAAGCTGGGACAGCAGCTCATCGGCTACGACCACGGTACCGGGATTGCTGCCCATCGCCGAGTTGGCGATGGCCGCCGTGTCCTCGTCCGACTTATCGGTTGCGGGCTTGAGCTCATGCCCGTCCAAGGTGAGGGTATGGCCGCCAGCCATATACTTGGTGTACAGGTCGCCCAGCTCACCGCCCATATCACACGTGAGCAGATACTGGTCGCGGCCAATGCTCACCGGCTCCTCGCCCATCATCTGGCGCAGTTTGTTGTACTGGCTCGCCGGCGTCACATACAGACCCATCGCATCGGCGTTGCTTCCCTCGAGCGCCTTGGGAAGCTTTTCTCCCATGGCCTTGCACATCTCACCCGCCACCACCGAGGGGCCCGAGCCGCCAAGCGGGTAACTCAGATACGAATCGATCTGCACATGCTCACCGGCAACATCGGCGATATTGACCTTCTTGCCTGTCTCATCGTTGTTGTCCGCCGACTTGCGCTCGCCATGCCATGCAGCGTACAAATCGACCGTTGCATCGGCCAGCACCATGCGATCGGCCTCAGACGGATTGACATACTCCTTGTAGTAGTCGAGCGTTTCGGGCGTGTAATAGACATACGTCTGAGACACGTCAACAGGGTTATAGCGCTCCAGATTCTCGTTCATCACGTTGGCGATCGACATACCGCAGGTCACCGAGGTAATGGCCAGAAACAGGATCATCGCGATAACGCCCATCGAAAAGCACACCGTGTTGACCTTGGCCGCAAGCTGGCGCACGGTAAACATGTTGAGGCCGCGCCAATACACGCTGCGTAGGCTCTGCAGCAGCTTGATAAGCATGCCCGAAAGGCCCCAGAACAGGGCAAAGGTACCCACCGTAACCATGGCCGTGGTGATACCAAACTGGTTCATGGCCTCCTGCAGCTTACCCTCCGTCGCGGTGAGCGGGAACCCATTGCGCAACAGGCGGTAATAGGCCACGCCCACCAGCACCACGCCCACGACAAAGATGGCGATCGCAATCCAGGGGTTGCGCGTCTTGATGCTCTCGTTGCGCCGCTCGGCGCCCATAAGCTCGATGAGCTTGGTACGGCGCACGGCGCGAAGGTTCAGCAGTAGCGTAAGCACAAACATCACGAGCATGCAGGCAAGGGTCAGGTTGAACGCATGCACCGAGAAAAAGAAGTGGAAATTAGCGATCTGTGTCTTAAAGAGCGAGGCCGTAAAGAATGTCATGAGCTGGGAGAGCCCCACGCCCAGCACAATGCCGGCGACAAAAGCGCCGACCGAAACAAATACGGTCTCGAGCGCCATGATCGTGGCGACGCGCCCGCGGCGCATGCCGAGCACCTGGTACAGGCCGAACTCCTTTTTGCGGCGCTTCATGATGAAGTTGTTGGCATACACCATCAAAAAGGCCATGACGCCGGCCAAAAAGTACGTCAGGTAGCCGAGCATGCTGCCCATGAGCTCGGACAGTCCCTCCTCCTTGATGCCGGCAATGTCGACCTGCATCGAGACGGTGTTGAAGGCATAGAAGACCGTGACGCCCAAGGTGAGCGTCAGCAAGTAGACAAGGTAATCGCGGCCGGCGCGGCGGACGTTGCCCCAAGCGAGTTTACAGAGCATCGGAGCCCTCACCGCCCATCATGGCAACGACCTCCATAATGCGGTCGAAGAACTCTCGTCGGTCGGTGTCGCCGCGGCGCAGCTCGGTGAAAATCTTGCCGTCGCGGATAAACAGCACACGGCTCGTGTAGCTGGCGGCAAAGCTGTCGTGCGTGACCATGAGCACGGTGGCGCGCAGACGGCGATTGAGCGCCTCCAGGCTCTCGAGCAGCAGGCGGGCGCTCTTGGAATCGAGGGCGCCGGTGGGCTCGTCGGCCATGATCATAGTTGGGTCGGTGACGAGTGCGCGAGCCGCGGCAACGCGCTGTTGCTGACCGCCGGACATCTGGTAGGGATACTTGTCGAGCACCTGACTGATAGACAGACGCGCGGCTACATCCTGCACGCGGGTCGAGATCTCTGCCGAGTTTGTGCGGGCGATGGTGAGCGGCAGGGCGATGTTCTCGCGTGCCGTGAGCGTATCGAGCAGGTTGGAGTCCTGGAAGATAAAGCCGAGCTCCTCGCGGCGGAACTGCGAAAGCTTGGCCTGCTTCATGCGCGTCACATCCTGGCCGTTGATGCGGATGGTGCCACTCGTGGCGCTATCGATGGTCGAGACGCAGTTGAGCAACGTCGACTTACCCGAGCCCGAGGCGCCCATGATGCCAACAAATTCGCCGCGGTTGACGGTAAAGCTGACGTCGTTGAGCGCGCGGGTCACGTTGCCCAGCGCTCCATATACCTTTTCGAGATGCGCGACCTCCAGTACCGGGGTCGCCATGTGCGTGGTTTGCATACCGAGTCCTTTCTTGCGATTAGTCTACGGCATCTATAGTCGCAAGGAGCCGAGTCGGCTACCATCGATATGGCTTACGCTTGCCTTACCGTTGTGTAAGGTAAGGGTAGCCTGCCATGTGTTGATGTGGAGAGAGGACTCCTGTTGAAGACTGTTCATGTTGCCGCTGGGATCATTCGCAAGGATGGATCTGACGAGCTGCTTGCCGTGCAGCGCGGCTACGGCGACATGCAGGGACTATGGGAGTTCCCAGGCGGCAAGCTCATGCGCGGCGAGACACCCGAAGACGCCGTGCGCCGCGAGCTTATGGAAGAGCTGCAGGTAAACGTTACCAACCTGCGTGATTTTTACACCGTTGAGTATGACTACCCCGATTTTCATCTCTCAATGGAGTGCTATTACTGCTCGCTGGCTAAAGAGTCCGGCGAGCCCCAGAAGCACGACCGTCAGCTCGATATCCGCTGGATTCCACGCACCTCGCTTGCCACGGTGGAGTGGATGCCCGCCGACAAGGGGCTTATCGATGCACTGATTGAGCTAAAGGAAGACCGGCTTGAGGCCAACGGCAGCACCAACGACGCCGAGACCGCCACGGCTGACGAGCCTGCCGCCAAATCCAAGCGCAAACCTAAGCGCCGCAGCAAAATGCGCCCCAAGCCCGGCCTGCTGGACGGCATCGACACCTCGGACCTTTCCGCCGACGAGCGCGAACTGGTGCGCCGTCGCGCCGCGATAAAAAAGTCCATGAAAGGAAACAAGCGCGCCAACACCAAGCCCGAGTTGCTCGTTCGCCAGCGCCTGCGGGCAGCAGGCCTCACGGGCTATCGTTTGGAATGGAAGGTACCTGGCAAGCCCGACATCGCCTTCCCCGGGCGCAAGATCGCCATTTTTGTCAACGGCTGTTTTTGGCATCGCTGTCCCAAGTGCAATCCCAGCCAGCCCAAGCGCAACGTTGAGTTTTGGGAGGCAAAGTTCCGTCGCAACGTCGAGCGCGACTGCGCTGCCGTGGCAGCACTCACTCAAATGGGCTGGACACCCATAACCATCTGGGAATGCGAGCTCAAAAAAGACCGCATCGACGCCACGATGGAAAAGGTCATCGAGCAGGTGCGCGCCGCAGAGCCGCAGCGCTAGGGACGAGCCGTCCACACACCCCACACAGGCGAGCCACATCCGCGCCACAAACCTTAGAAAGCCCTTAAGCTCAAAACCTTTCAAGAGTGTTACTCGATACCTCTGACCTGCGGTTTCATCGTAACGCCAAACCTCATTAAGCCTTTCTTTAGCGCTTCTTTGCGACGGCCGCGGCATAATACTGCCAACGCACGGGACCTAGCAGCAAACCCCGCGCGCAATCTTTTGGTGGACATCGAGGAGGCCGCATAAGCATGCATTCTTCCAATGACGCAGCACAGCAGCCATCCCTAAAACATGCAGACCTTTTCTCCTTCCCCCCGACACAGAGAAACGGCCTCCTCGACTCCCCCACCACAAAAACCAAGCGCTCAGCCGATCAGAGCCTCAACTTACGAGCATCCTTCGAGAAGCTCCAAGCATCCCTAGACAAGGCGTTCCCCGAACAGGCAAGAGCAATCTAAGCCCATCGCGCTTTATACTGATGCCATGCGAAACATGGATCACATAGAATTGCACCGCGGAGGACGCGAGGAAGCGTTTCCCGAGACCGCCGAAGACTGGCCCTATATTGCCGAACGCGCAGAATTCGCTCGCTATCTGGGCAATTCCGTCCCCTGGCACTGGCATTCCGAAGTTGAGCTTTTCTACATGGAGCAGGGAGCGATCGACTATCGAACGCACGCGGCTCATGAGCACGTACGCTTTGAGGAAGGGTCCGCCGGCTTTATCAACGGCGGCGTTTTGCACAGCACGCTGCAATCACCCAATTCGGCGCCAGCCATTCAAATGCTGCATATCTTTCAGCCGTCGATGCTCGGCGATCCCGCGGGACGTCTCCAAAAGCGCTACATCAACCCATTGCTTCAATGTCGAGGCGTCGATGTGCTCAAATGGTCGCCCACCAATCCCGACGATATGCCCTTTATCGATTTGCTGAAGAGCTCCTTTAGCCACGACCTTCAACGGCCGCAGAACGAGATGGCGCTTCGAAATAGTTTGTCAGAGCTCTGGATTCAGATTAACGCCAAGACCGAACCGCTCTTTTCTTCCGACGGCGCCTCTTGGATGACCAGCCGCGACGTACAGTTCAAGGCAATCCTGGACTTTATCCGCGCAAACTATGCAGCCGCTATAGATGTGCCCCAGATGGCATCTGCAGCCGGCGTAAGCGAAAGAGAGTGTTACCGCATTATCGAAACTTGTGCAGGAACGACCCCGGCGGCATATCTACGCGCATACCGCATAAACCGTGCTTGCGAACTTTTGGCACACACCACGCGAACGGTACAGACAGTCGCGCGCCAATGCGGATTTATAACAGCAAGCCATCTTGGCCAGGTATTTAAAGAACAAATGGGGTGCACTCCTTCGAGCTATCGAGCAGCGAGGCAGAATCTCGATAGCACCAGGCAGAAATCCCGCTAGCCCTTCTTCTGTCACTGCATCAAACTTGCAGGCAAACAACAGAGAGGAGCAATCATATGAAGCACTTTGACCATATCGTATTTGACGTTGATGGGACATTGGCAGATACAGAAGAAAGCGTTCTGTCATCGCTTGTCCAGATTGTCCAAGAAGAGACCAGCAAAACGCTTCCCCGACACGAGCTTGACTTTGCCCTCGGCATACCCGGCAAGGATGCCCTTGAGAAACTTGGGATCTACTCGCAGGCAACGTTGGATCGCTGGTGCCAAGTTGCCGCCAGCTTTAAAAGCACCATCAGCGTGTTTCCAGGTTTGCTTGAAGTCATCGCAACACTCGCCGATAGCGGCTGCAAACTTGGTATCGTCTCCTCACGTGCGCGCGACGAATACGCAAAAGAAATTGCACCCCTTGGTTTCGATAAGTATTTTGAGCACATCATCCTTGTCGAAGACACAACCGAACATAAACCCGCACCCGCACCCATGCTCGAATATCTCCGACGTGCGGGCGCGAATCCTGGCAACGTCGTCTACGTTGGCGACACCGTCTACGATGAACAATGCGCAACTTCAGCAGGGGTCAGTTTTGCCCGAGCAGCATGGGGATCACACCAAGATATCCCAAACGCCACCTACAACCTCAAAACCCCCAACGACCTACTAACCCTAACAACCAAATAACCCACGCGTCCCACCCTTTCAGTCCCAACACCACAAGGGCGATTGAGCAGAACGGCTTGGGCGGGTCCCCGTACTTAGTTTCCAAAATCATTCCGCAGCGCGAAGGCTTCTTATTATTTTCCGCCCTAACGCCACAAGGGCGACGACCTCGAGTAGGTCAACCTGGGAGGGACGAGGGCTTAGTTCCCCAATCTTTCCGCAGGGGGCAAAAAGCCTCGCCGCACGAAGTGCGCAGCGAGGCTTTTTGCATGCCCGAGGACGATTGGGGAACTAAGTCCTCGTCCCTCCCCGGGATATGTAGCGAGTCGGAGTACCCTTGCTGTTACTCTGCCTTGCCCACAGAGTTGAGGTTGGTCATGCGGATCTTAACCAGCTCGGTGATCTCACGCATGCCCTCCTTGGCCGGCTTCTTGGGGTCGAAGCAGGCGGGGTTCTCGGCCATGTAGGTCATGAAGCCCTTGGTGTAGGCCTGGCGCAGCTCGGTGGCGTAGTTAACCTTGCAGATGCCGTTCTTCACAGCCTCGGCAACCTGCTCATCGGGCACACCGGAGGTGCCGTGCAGAACCAGCGGCACGTCGACGGCGTCGCGGATGGCCTTGACCACGGACTGCTCGATGTGCGGATCGCTCGTGTACACGCCGTGGCTGGTGCCAACGCCAATAGCGAGGGAGGTGCAGCCAGTGCGCTCGACGAACTCCTTGGCCTCGGCCGGATCGGTGTAGGGGCTCTCACCCTCAACCGCGGGGCCGTCGTCCTCCTTGCCGCCAACCTTGCCAAGCTCAGCCTCGACGGGCACGCCCATAGCGCGGCCAGCGTCGGCGACGGACTTGGTCAGGGCAATGTTGTCCTCGAAGGACTCGTGCGAACCGTCGATCATGACGGAGGTGTAGCCCGTGCGGAAAGCCTGCATGCAGCGGTCATAGCCATCGCCGTGATCGAGGTGCAGGGCAACGGGCACGGAAGCGCGCTCGGCGGCAGCCTTGACCATGCCGTAGAAGTAGTCCAGACCAGCGGTCTTGATGGTGCCCGGGGTGGTCTGCATGATGACGGGGGACTTGGTCTCCTCGGCAGCAGCCAGAACGGCCATAACAAACTCGAGGTTCTCGACGTTGAACGCGCCGACGGCGTAGTGGCCGGCCTGAGCGTCCTTGAGCATCTTTTCGGTGGTAACAAGTGCCATGAGCGTTTGCTCCTCTCCCTCGCCCGCATCTGGACATCGGGCGTACGTGTCCGCAAGGCGTTTTACCTTGCGTTTTGCTGCGCTCATTGTATGAAATTCAGCGGGTATGCATGTGCGAGATATTGAGCCCATGCAGGTCAATACAGTCGCTTTTGAAAAGTAAACGGAAGGAATTGGAGCTGAGTGGGCGTGTTCGATATTGAATTTTGGGCGTTAAACGTCTTTCTTTTATAGAAAAAGTAAGTAATCGAAAGGCGTTTTCTTACTTAAAAAGAAAATGAACGAAAATAGACTCAACACAATTCCTGCAAATATCAGACGATGATGGAGCGGATATGGCCTATGCAACAACCCGAGCTTTCGCCGATGAGCGGCGTGCCGCCATCATGGAGATGCTCGAACATAACGCCTCGGTGCAAGTAGCAGAAATCGCCCAGACCTTTGGCGTGTCCTCCGTTACCGCCCGCGCCGACCTAGACGCGCTCGCCGAGTCCGGCAAGCTGCGCCGCACGCATGGCGGCGCCGTGTCGCTCCAGAAGCGACTGACCGTATCCACCCAGGATCGCCGCATCAACGTCAATGTCGCCGCCAAGCAGGCCATTGCCCAAAGCGCTATCAGGCTTGTTAACGACGGCGACACGGTGCTTGTCGACTCCGGCACCACGGCACTCGAGTTCGTTCGGCTCCTCGACCAGCGCGATGGCATCACCGTCATCACGGCCGACATTACCATTGCCGATTACATCGACGAGAGCATGCCCTCAGTCGATGTCGTCATGCTGGGCGGGGCACTGCGCAAAGGCCATCGCTATCTGTACGGCCCACTTACCATGCAGGCGCTCCAAATGGTCCATGCCGATCTGGCCGTCATGTGCCCTGGCGCTTTCGTTCCCGGCTGCGGCTTTACGACCGACTTTCCGCAGATGGCCGAGACCAAAGCGGCTATGGTCGGTGCTGCTCGTCAAAGTGTCGCCCTCATGGACGCCAGTAAGGTCAACGGACGTGGCATGTACCGCTTTGCCGAGCTGACCGACGTCAACGCCATCGTGATGGACCGTGACCCCGATCACGCCGTCGCCACCTCAATCGCCGAAATCGTCGACAACGCCCGCCCAAATCTCCTCATCGCCGGCGCTTAAACAAAAACCACCACAAAGGTTCACCGTCCCCTTTGTGGTGGTTTGAGCGTTAAACGTGAACGTATCGCTACTTGGAGAGCTCGTCAGCGAGGGCCTCGATCTGAGCGCGCGAGGCGTCGTTGAGCGAACCCAGGACGGTCACCTTGTTCTGCGTCAGGGTGATGTCCTTCATACCCTCGAGCTCCTTGGTCATAATCTTGGCAGCTGCGGGCGCCCAGGAGCCGCCCTCGACGAGCGCCACCGTACGGTTCTGGTAGGCATGCTCGGCAAGCGTATGGATAAAGGTGCTCATGAATGGGAAGATCTCGCCCTGATAGGTAATGGAAGCGAGTACCAGACGGTCATAGCGGAACGCGTCCTCAACGGCCTCGGCCATGTCGTCGCGAGCCAAGTCAAAGACGGAAACCTTCTGGCCGCGAGCCTCGAGCGCAGATGCAAGCTCCTCAACGGCAGCCTTCAGATGGCCGTAGACGCTCGCGTAGGCAATGGTGATGCCCTCGTCCTCGGGCTGATAGCTCGACCAGGTGTTGTAGGTGTCGAGGTAGTAGCCCAGGTTCTCGGTCAGCACGGGGCCATGAAGCGGGCAGATGATCTGGATGTCCAAATCGGCGGCCTTCTTGAGCACGGCCTGCACAAACTTGCCGAACTTGCCCACGATGCCAAAGTAGTAACGGCGCGCCTCGCAGGCCCACCCTTCCGGATCCTCGATGTCGTTGGCGCCAAACTTGCCAAAGCCGTCGGCACTAAAGAGCACCTTGTCGGTAGCCTCGTAGGAGAAGAGTACCTCGGGCCAGTGAACGTTGGGGGCGCCGACAAAGGTCAGGCTGTGGCCACCCAGATCAAGCACGTCGCCCTCTTTGACAACCATCTTGCGCTCGGGGAAGTCGGTGCCAAAGTAGTTGACCATCATGCGGAAGGCGCCCATGCTTGCCACAATCTGCGCCTGGGGATAGCGCTCCATAAAGGCGGCGATGCCGGCGGAGTGATCGGGCTCCATGTGATGGATGACCAGGTAGTCGGGCGTGCGGCCGTCGAGTACGGTCTCGAGGTTGCCGAGCCACTCGTCGACAAATCCGCCATCGACCGAATCGGCGACAGCGATCTTCTCGCCCAAGATAACGTAGCTGTTGTATGCCATACCGTTCTCGGACACGTCGTACTGGCCCTCGAACAGGTCGATGTCATGATCGTCAACGCCAATGTAGCGGATATCCTTGGTGATCTCCATCAGGCAAAGCCTCCTAGATAGACAAATGAACCCGTCTATCATAGCACTCGCCTTCATAGTCACGGCTATCTGCCGGCATCCTTACCGATTGTTATTGATATGCAACGCCGAGCCGTTGACCTGCGAAAACTATGCGCGCGGCGCTGCCGTGGTGTGTCGAACGATGAGCTGACCGGGAATACGAATGGCGACGGTTTTGTCCGATGCCCCCGCCTTGGGAACTGCGCGCTCGAACACCTCGCGCCCGCGCTGATGCAGATCGAATCGAACGGTCGTGAGCTCGTTATGTGCGACAAAGTCGTCGAGCGAGTCATCGACGCCCACCACGCTCACGTCCTCGGGCACGCGCAAGCCGCTATCGCGCAGCGCGGCAATGGCGCCGTTTGCCATCTGGTCGTTTGCCGCGTAAATCGCCGTCATGGTGCGGTCGTGCTCAGCCAAGTACCGAGCGGCCTCGTAGCCGCTGTTGGCAGACCAGTCGCCCTCGAGTGGCTCTACCGTCTCGATGTGTTTACGCTCGAGTGTATCTTGCCAACCGGCGCGACGAAATTGCTCGTCGACCGAGAACGACGGGCCGCCAATATAGCGAATCTGCTCGTGCCCCAGCTCAAACAGGTGATCCATAAGCAATAGCGAGCAGCCGTAATGGTCGGAATCGACCGTGGTCACGCGCGGATGCGCGTACATGGTAACGATGACCGTTCCAATGCCCGGCAACGGATCGAACGTCTCAAAATCGGGCGCCATGCGACTCATGCCGATGATGATACCGTCCACGGGCAGCGCGGCCATACGACGCGTGGCCTCGGCAAGCGAAAACTCCTCGGTCTTGGACATCTCGACCAGCGTGATGGCGCAATTATGCTCGCGAGCTGCGCTGGCGATGCCGTCGATCATTGAGAGGTTCCCAAACTTGGTGACATCGTTGACGCACAGCCCGACCGAATGGTAACGGCCGTCACGCAGCGAGCGACCGGCATAACTCGGACGAAAGCCAAGCTCTTGCATAGCGGCCTGCACGCGCCGGCGCGTCTGTTCGTTAACGTTGGGCAAGCCGTTGGCGACGCGCGAAACCGTCTGCTGCGAAACGCCAGCAGCGCGGGCAACGTCGGCCATGGAGACCGGACGCGAACTGGTATCGTTGGACGGGCACCTTGCCACAGGATCACCTTCACCCTTGAGAGATCTGAATAGCGTGAATGCCGGCCCGGGCAGAAATACATCCCGCGCCGAGGCCCGCTATCGTCGGACGCATGTTAACGTACTCTACTTTTTCAATCCGCAACTCTTCTGCTCTATAAGTCCATACGGCAATACCGTTCACGGCTGGATTTCTACCGATTACCAGATTCTCAAAAAGTGATAAGTGTTGTGTTATGAGTACGTTAACATAGCCCGTAACGTGCGGCATCGTAGATGCTGAGTTTATGCCACTTCAGATTGTTAACGTACTCACTACGACGGAAAACTCGTCAGTATGCGCCAAGGAAAGGACCCTCATGACCACCCCCGACGAAAAGACACTCGCCACGCTCACCAAGCTGTTTGAGGAGGAGTTTGGCCCCATCGGCGATCGCCAGGTGCTCTATGTGCACGCGCCCGGCCGTTCCGAGATCAGCGGCAACCACACCGATCACGAGGGCGGTCACGTTATCGCCGGCTCGCTCGATGTCGCCGTCGACGGCATTGCCGTGGCGACCGATTCCAACAAGGTTCGCGTCGCCGACGAGGGCTATCCTACGTTTGAGATCACGCTCGACACGCTGGATATTCAAGAGTCCGAGAAGGGCACGTCCGCAAGCCTCGTGCGCGGTATGGCCCACGAAATCGCTGCTCTGGGCGTTGAGCCCCAGGGCTTCGACTTTGCCTTTACCTGCTCCGTCCCCTCGGGTGGCGGCCTTTCTAGCTCCGCCGCTGTCGAGGCGGCTTACGGCTGCGCCATGGAGACGCTCTGGGGCGCGCCCGCCATTGAGCCCGTCGCGCTCGCCCAGATGAGCCAGCGCACCGAGAACAACTATTACGGCAAGCCCTGCGGTCTTATGGATCAGGCGGCTGTGTGCCTGGGCGGCCTCGCCTACATGGACTTTGAGGATCAGGCTCAGCCTAAGACCCAGAAGCTCGAGCTCAACTTTGAGGATCACGGCTATGCGCTCGTGCTCGTTAAGGTTGGCGCCGACCATGTGGCGGCTACCGACGACTACGCCGCCGTTCCGCGCGAGATGCAGGACGTCGCCGCCGAGTTTGGCAAGGCACGCCTGTGCGAGGTCAACGTTGCCGACTTTGACGCCAAGCTCCCCGAGCTGCGCGCCAAGCTGGGCGACCGCGCTTGCCTGCGTGCCGTTCACTACTGGTACGAGAACGGCCTGGTCGACAAGCGCTGGGCAGCCCTGAACGCTGGCGACATTGACCAGTTCCTGGTCCTGACGCGCGAGTCCGGCGCCAGCTCTGCCATGTACCTGCAGAATGTTGTTGCCAAGCTGGGTTCCGAGCAGCCTTCCATGTATGCCCTGGCGCTGGCCGAGCACGTGCTCGACGGCCGCGGCGCCGTCCGTATCCACGGTGGCGGCTTTGGTGGCACCATCCAGGCCTTCGTGCCGCTCGATCTGGTCGACACCTTCATTGCCAAGATGAACGGCTGGCTGGGCGAGGGCTCTGCCCGTCACTACGCCATCTCTGACAAGGGGGCTTACGCGGCATGGCTGTAATGACTGACGTGCGAGAGGCCGCGCAGAACCTGATCGAGTACGCCATCCACCGATCGATGATCGGCCAGGACGACCGGATCTGGGCATACAACACCATTTTGGAGTGCATCGGCGCCACGGGTCCCGCACTCGATATGGCCTGGGCGCTCCAGGTTGAGAAACTCTCGCTCTTGCACCCCAATACCCTGCCCGACTTTGATCTTGAAGGCACGCTTGCCGCGCTTTCCGAGGCCGCCGTTACCAACGGTGCCGCCGAGGACACGGCGTCAGGCCGCGACCGCATCGCCATGCGCATCATGGGTGCGCTCATGCCGAGGCCTTCGGTTGTAAACGAGGAGTTCAACGGACGCATGGGCGTCAACGAGCCCCGCGCCGCAACCGACTGGTTCTACGGCCTGTGCTGCGACGCCGGCTACGTGCGCCGTGCCGCCATCGCGCGCAACATCAAATGGAGCACCCCCACCAACTGGGGCGATCTTGAGATCACCATCAACCTCTCCAAGCCTGAGAAGGACCCACGCGATATCGCCGCGGCTGGTGCCGCAAAGAACACGGGCGAGAAGTATCCCGCCTGCCAGCTCTGCATCGAAAACGAGGGCTATCCCGGACGCTCCGCCGCAGCCGACGGCGGCGCTCACCCCGCTCGCCAGAACCTGCGCATTATCCCCATCCAGCTCAACGGCGAGCGCTGGGGTTTCCAGTACAGCCCGTACGCGTACTTTAACGAGCATTGCATTGCCATGAGCTCCGAGCATCGTCCGATGCACGTCGACCGCAAGGGCCTGACCTGCCTGCTCGACTTTGTGGACCTGTTCCCGCATTACTTCATCGGCTCCAACGCCGACCTGCCTATCGTGGGCGGCTCGATTCTGTCGCACGACCACTTCCAGGGTGGCGCGCACGAGTTCCCCATGATGCACGCCGCCGAGGTCTCGCAGTTTAGCGTGCCCGGTTTTAACCAGGTCAGCGGCACCGTGCTGCAGTGGCCGCTCTCGGTGCTGCGCCTGCGCTCGCACGACCGCGCCCAGCTGCTCGATGCCGCCGAGAAGATTATCCTCGCCTGGCGCGAGTGGACCGATGAGTCGGTGGGCGTCATCGCACGCACAGCCGATGGCGTGGCGCACAACACCGTGACGCCCGTCATCCGCCGCGTCGACTCCCGCGGCAATGCCGGAGGCGAGATCTACGAGGCCTACTTGGCGCTTCGCTGCAACATCACGACCGACGAGCATCCGCTGGGCGTGTTCCACCCGCATGCCGAGTACCACCATATTAAAAAGGAGAACATCGGCCTGATCGAGGTCATGGGCCTGGCCATTCTGCCGCCGCGCTTGGTTCCCGAGCTCGGTGCTGTCCGCGAGCACCTGCTGGCGGCCAAGGCCGATGCCAGCTACGATCTTGCCTGCGCTCTCGAGAGCGACGACCTTTGCCGCAGCCACGCCGCATGGGCGGAGGACGTCTTTGCTCGCCGCGCGAACGAGCTTACGGCGGATAACGCCATCGACATCCTGCATGAGGAGGTCGGCGTGGTGTTTAGCCACGTGCTCGACAACGCCGGAGTCTTTAAGTGGGACGAGGACGGACGCGCCGCCCAGCAGCGCTTTATCGACTCACTGTAATGATCCCTTGGGGACGGAGGAAAACAGATCATTCCGCCTGCAAGACAACGGCGCCCGCCGGCAACATCGCCGACGGGCGCCGTTTTATTGGCTAGTCATTGGGGACGTTCTTAAATGACTAGTCAAACAAGAACGTCCCCAATGACTACTTGCGACCAAGGCAACGCCGATGTCTTGGCATTGTCAGCGAAAACGCCCCTAAGCGAGCAAGGGGACGTGAAAGAGGAGGGGATTGACCTTCTGGTCATGCCCGACGATTGAACGTCAGATTGCCGCTTAGGGGCGTTTGCAGCGTCGAGCCGCTACGGCGTTTGGTAAAACCGCGTAACCCTACAGTTCAGTCACGACAACGTTGTTGTAGATCTCGTCCCAGCGGTCCATGACCAGGTGGCCGGTCTTGGGATCCATGGCGTTAAGCTTGCCGCAGGTATTGGCGGTCTTGAGCACCGTGACGTCGTCGGCACCAGCAGCAATGGCATGCGCAAAGCCGGCGATGGTCGAGTCGCCGGAACCCGTCGCATTCACAGCCGCAATCGCGGGCGTCTTGGCGCGGAACGCGCGACCCCCATGGAAGCCCACCGAACCGGCAGCGCCCATCGAAACGACAACCCAGGGGATACCGGCAAAACGGTCATCGGCGGCAAGCGCCTCGCGTAGGGCATCGACATCTTCGGTCGTAAAGGACGTACCCAGCAGGCCGTTAATCTCGGTCAGGTTGGGCTTTACGAGCTCAGGCTTAGCGTCGGACTCCAGCGCGGCCTCCAGCGATGCACCCGAGGTGTCGAGCAGCACCTTGGCGCCCGCCTCCTCGGCGATCTTGACGAGCTCAGCATAGTAGCCAGCATCGACGCCACGCGGCAGCGAGCCCGAAAGCGTCACAACGTCCGCCTTCGCTGCAAGCTCGGCGAACTTGGCCGTAAAGGCCTCGAGCTCGGCCGGGGCGATCTGCGGGCCGCTCTCCAGCAGCTCGGTCTGATTACCCTCGTGCAGAATATTCAGGCAAATGCGCGTCTCACCGGCGATGGGCACAAAGTCGTTCTTGACGCCGTCGGCATCCATAAGCTCGGCCATATAGGCACCCATGTGGCCGCCGAGCAAACCGGTCGCGAGCACATCGTCGCCCAACTGCAGCAGAACACGGCTCACGTTGAGGCCCTTGCCGCCAGCGGTCTTTTCGGGCGTCACACGGTTAACGTCGTCGATGATCAGCTTGTCGAGCTGATAGCACGTATCGATCGACGGGTTCATGGTAACGGTCAGAATCATGTTGAACTCCTGTTCCGGGGCGGCATGACCCGCCCCAAACATACGATAGCTCGTTAAAGGATCTCGATCTCAAAGCCGCGGGTAACGGTCTCCCCCGGCTTGGCCACCAGGCAGCCACGCTTGTGCTCCAGAATATCGTCCTCGTCGGAGCAGGTGGACAGGCCGCCCCACGGTTCCACGGCCACAAAGTCGCCCTCGGGCTTGCTCCACACAATCAGGTACGGCATATCGGGGAACGTCAGGCGCACGCCCTTGTCCTCGGTCTTCTTGGTCAGCGTAACCACGCGGCTCTCGAGCACGTCGAAGATGGTCTCCGCGAAGTCGAAGAGTTCGTGGGTCAGCGGCAGGTTCTGGCCGATCATGGGGTTCTTGCTGCGATGCTCAACATCAATCAGGCCCGTCGAGGGAACGGCAGTACAGAGCTCGGCGGCCTCGCGTTGCTCAAAACGGAGCTCGTAGTCGTCATAGGACTCACCCTCGTCAAGCGGGCACTTAAAGCCAGGGTGACCGCCCACAAAGAACGGCATGTCCTCGGTGCCCTCATTGGTCACCTCGTACGACACGGCCACCTTTGCCGCATCGATCGTGTAACGAGCAACGATCTTAAACGGATACGGGTACTGCTCGAGCAGCTCGGCATGGTCGGCAGAGCTTAGGCTCAGTGCAACCATGTTGTCGCTCTGTTCCTCGAGCTTCCACTCCTGTTTGCGCGCAAAGCCGTGGCGGGCGAGCCTAACCTCGCGGCCGCCCATGGTCATTGCGTGACCGTCGCGAAGGCCGCCGCAGATCGGGAAACAAATGGGTGCCTGGCCCGACCAGACCGCCGGGTCACCCTGCCACAGGTACTCACGGCCGTTGGCCGCAATAGAAGTGAACGATCCGCCAGCCGTGCTCAGTGCTACGCGGATAGAACCGTTATCAAGAACAAACTCCATAGGAGCCTTCCCTTTCTTACGACAGCCCGCCAAGTCAGTGGGGCTGATAGAAAACCGGCCCGCGCCCCCTCACAGAAACGCGAGCCGTCAATTGAAAAGCTGCAGAATGCCGGGGGCCGCCAAAACGAAGCACTCAAGCCAAGCAAGCAAACGTGTTATCGGAGCAACTTGCCATACCAGAACGCTTCGCAACAACAGCGGTAACCCCACAGGTCACTCAGACATCAGCGAGAAGCCAGCTGGCGAGGCAAGGTGCCGTGAAGCGAGACGGCATTGACCTTCTGGTCATGCCGTCGAAGCTGAGCGGCAGATTGCCCGCCAGATGGCTTCGCAGCGTCGACCGGTCCGGCGTTTGTTAAAACGCCGGAACCCCCTTAGTCGTGATACTCGCCGCGGTCCCACTTCTCGAGGAACTCGTCAAAGAAGTGCGGGTCAGCCTGAGCCTCGGCGTCGGCCTTATTGCAAGCGTCAATCTTGGCGATCAGGGCGTCGTGCTCGGGAGTCTTCTCGTAGGGCTCCTCCAGGAAGGCAAGCATAATGTCGGCCATCAGGAACTCACCGGTGATCTTACCGCCAAAGCCCACGATGTTGGCGTTGAGCTCGCGACGGGCATACAGGGCAGAAGTCATGTCGCGAACCAGGGCGCAGCGAGCGCCGGGAACCTTGTTGACGGCGTTGGTGATGCCGATGCCGGTGCCGCACAGGGCCACGCCAAAGTCGGCCTTGCCGCTGGCAACAGCCTCGCCCACGGCCTTACCGTAGATGGGATAGTGCGTACGGGTGTGGCTGTAGGTGCCGCAGTCGAGCACCTTGTAGCCAGCCTGCTCCAGGCGGTCGGCCAGATAGATCTTCTCGTCCGTAACGATATGGTCGCAACCGATTGCGATGGTCTTCTTCATCAGAACGTCCTTTCGTCTGAATTCACAAGTTGAGGTAGAAGTTCGAGTTCTCGGTGGCTCTCGTTAGGCCATCTTGTTGAGCATGTCGACACGGATCTGGTGACGGCCGCCGGCGTACTGAGCGCGCAGGAACTCGCGGGCGATCTTCTTGGCGACCTCGGTGCCCACAACGCCCGGGCCCATGGTGACCATGCGCGAGCCGTTGTGCTCGCGGGTCATGTAGGCGGAACGCTCGTCGGAAATGTTGGCAACGACCATGCCCTTGATCTTGACGGCGGCCATATAGGAGCCGACGCCGTACTTATCGAATGCGAAGCCCTGGGAATCCTTGTGCTCCAGCAGGTCCTTGGCAACGGCGGTCGCGGAATCGACAAAGTCCGCGGCAGGGGTCTCGGAATAGTCGACGACCTCGTGACCGTCGGCGATGAGCATCTCCTTGATGGACTCCTTCATCGACATACCGTCGGCATCGGAAGCGATTACAACCCTCATGACATCCTCCTTGAGAGATACGCAGGTGCGTAGTTTCTGTTTGGAAGTGTTGAATCGCGCTCAGGTCCGGGCATCTGAATGTGCGGTTCTTCACTGTTCATGTTTATTTGAACACATTCGAACATCTGGTGCAACCATTTTTTGTTTAACTTTGTTCTTTTTTGAACAAATACCGTTCACGGTTGATTGCCGACCGTTTGAGCCCGGCGCAGACGTAGCGACCATGTGTTCAACAGACAAAAGGGCGGCCGAGAACGTGTCTCGGCCGCCCTTCTTACGGTTGATCTTCCAAAGATCGCTTTGCCGCCTACTCAGACTGCCCACTCTTCTTGGCATGTTTGGACGGAGCGCTCAAGAAACGATCCGTCAGATAGTTCGCGGGACCGGAGACATCGATCCCCAGCAGCACGTGTCCTAGCCATAGGAACGCCACGAGCACCAGTAGAGGAATCACACACGAGGTCACGATCATCACGATGACGCCTTCGATCAGATCGGTCACCTGCTGCACGATCTCGTCGGTCATCTGCTTGGCACCGCTGGTTACCGACGTAACCAGGCTCGAGGCCCCGTCAGTCAACTGCTCGAGCACGTTTTTGGACTCCGTGGACTCGGCCTTTTTCTTGTTCGATTTTGAGCTGGTCTCGCCTGACTTGTCCGTGGTATCGGTCTTTTCCGCAGCGTCCGCTGCCTTTTGCTCGGCCTGTTCAATGCTGACGCGATATGTCTCGTCGACCTTTTGCGATACCCATACGCTCGCGGGCACAAGCGCCATGCCGATCACGGCAACCACCAGCACGCGCGTCGCCACACGGCGCAGGACAGCGCTCGTGCTCCAGCGCCCATGAACGCCAAGCGACACCGCAAAGAGCACCAACGCAAACGGGATTAAGATGCCCAAGCCAACCGACCACAAAATCGTGAGCAAATATTTCTCGAGGTAGAGCACGGCGAGCACGATGCCCAGGTTACCCGAAAGCTGCGCGAGCTGCTCGGCGACCGGCGTTCCCGTATCACCAGGCAGCGCGGTAATGCCCGCAGACAGCGCCACGCACGAGGTCGTGAGCGCCAGTACGTTACCTTTCTTTTGATCGATGACCTCGATGGTGGAGTCCCAAGTCTTGGTATCGGCAAAATGCGGGCGCGCGACAAAGCCCGAAAGGAGCGCCAGCACCACGAGCGCGATAATCAAGCCGATCTGTAGCTTTTTGTTTGCGCACACGACATCGGACAAGCTGGGCTGCAGCTCGGTTACCGTCGTGTGCTCGGTTATCTGGACAGGACGCCCATGAGCCATCTCGTGCGCGTCTCTTTTTTGTATTGACCCGTTATCCGGCATTTGGATACCTCCTCAGTCCGGCGTTTAATGCGAAAGGAAGTATACCCACCGAGCAAAAATCGAGCGGGAGGACCAACGGAGCGCAACAAGACTGTCCCCAATGACTATTTCGGGATGAGTTGCGGTGGAATAGGGATTGTTTTGCGCCCGCCGGCCCCTATTCAGTCCCTATTTCACCGCAACCAAGACAGATGGGATACAGAAAAAGCCCTGCCGCAGGTAGCGGCAGGGCTTTTGGAAGGGGACGAGTTGTGCAGGCTCGTTAGGCGAGCTTAGCCTCGAGTGCGGCGATGCGCTTATAGGCATCGATGGTAAAGCGGGTCTGCTTCTCCAGGATCATGGTGGTCATGAGAGTATCCTGAGCATGGGCCATGATGAAGGTCATCTCCATCTCGCCGCCGCCGGCCTCCTGCGAAAGCAGCTTGGTCTGCGTGTCGTGGGCACCGATGAGCGCATCGCTGGCATCCTTGTGCAGCTGCTCGGCCTTCTCAAAATCACCCTCGCGAGCAGCATCGAGCGCTGCAAGCAGATCGGTCTGGGCGTCGCCCGCGTATGCGACAATCTCGAATCCAACCATCGAGATTTCTTCTTTGGTTGCCATATTGCGTTCCTTTCACATATGAACCAATGGAGAGCATCGCGTCCGGGCATACGCGCTGCGTTGTGTATGACAGAGACAGTAACATTCAAACAAAAAAGAACAGCGCAAAACGTAATTTCGAGCTATGAACGGTCGTTTTTCGCCCGTGAACGGTTTTTAAACCAATCCGAACATTCTTGAACACAATTAGCGGAAACCAAAACGGGACCGCACCCTAGCGTACATCGCGCACCGTATCGCCCTTGACGAGCACGCCCGGAAACAGCATGTGCTCCACGCCAGACTCAACGCCCTCGGCGCCGGCAATCTTGTCGACCGCCCACATGCCGACGCGCTTGTTGTCAAAGCGCACCGTAGTCAGGCGACGATCGGGCACGATATCGCCCAAACTATCGTCAACACCCACCACGCTCACGTCCTGGGGCACGCGCTTCCCGCGCGACTCGAGCCCGCGAATGCAGCCGTAGGCCATGGCATCGTTGGAAGCATAAATGGCTGTGCAGTTCGGATCGTCCGCAAGCACCTGGCCGGCGGCATATCCGCTCTGTGCCGTCCAATCGCCACGGACGAGTCGCGGCGGCTCAACACCATGCGCGCGCAATGTCTCACGCCAGCCCTCCTCGCGTTGCATGCCCGAAAGCGAGCGCTCGGGGCACGAGATAAAGTGCACGGTCTTGTGCCCCTGCCCCAGCAAGTACTCGACAACCTGGCGCGAGCAATCGAACTGATCGTTATCAACCGTCGAGCACAGCGGGTGCTCCAGCATGGTAACGAGCACCGTCTGCATACCGGGCAGCGGCTCAAAGGTGCCAAAGTCCGCCGGCATGCGGTTCATGATCACGACCATGCCGTCCACCGGCAGTGCGCTCATGCGCGACGATGCACTCTCGAGGGTATACGGATGCCCGTCTACTTTAGTGAGGGTGATGGCATAGCCATGTTTGTCGGCCGCGGCGGCAAAGCCCTCCATACGGTCGAGGTTGCCGGTGCCGGTAATGTTGAACATGGCGACGCCGACGGTCTTAAATTTGCCGCGGCGCAGCGATCGACCGGCAAAATTGGGGCGATACCCCAGCTCGCGCATGGCGGCGCGCACGCGCTCCTTGGTCTCGGGGCGCACGCTGGGCGAATCGTGCACCGTACGCGAGACTGTCTGCTCCGAGACGCCCGCGAGACGCGCCACGTCCTTAACGGAAACCGATTTTTTAACAGCGGCCATAGGTCGATCTTTCTATGTCAACGATGCCATCGCGGGCATCCCAACAGACAAAATGAACGCCTCCAAGTATATCCAACGCCTCTCCCGCCATACGCTCACCACCCAAAACCTACCGTTCACCGACAATCCCGCTTCCCCGAACGGCTTTTGTCGACCAAATGTTAACGTTGCCATTGTGCAAACACAGAGCCACCGGGCGGCTCAAACGTTTACGCGTAAGGAATCGACGGTTCGCAGGCACAGGAACCCCCGATTCGCGTCTTTTTTTGTGCCGCAAAATGGCAACGTCAACATTTTGGCAACCGAACGCCAAAAGCTACCATCGTTGCTAACCCACCGACTCTTAGGAGCATTGCATGGAGCAACTCATCGCCATCATCGAAAAGGGCCAGCCCTTTTTCAACGCGATCGCCCGCAACAAGTACCTCAAGGCGATCCGCGACGGCTTTATCTCCGTCATCCCCATCATCATCTTCTCGTCCATCTTCTGCCTGGTAGCCTCGGTCCCCAACATCTGGGGTTTCTATTGGCCCGATGACATCAACAACGCCCTGTGGAAGTGCTACAACTACTCCATGGGCATCCTGGCCATCGCCTGCGCCGCCACCACCGCCAAGCACTTCGCCGACGCTCAGAACCGCGACCTGCCCAAGAACAACCAGATCAACTTCATCTCGTGCATGTGCGCAGCCATCATCGGCTTCTTGCTCCTTTCGAGCGACACGATCGCCACGGACGCTGCCAGCGGCTTCAACACCACCTACCTTGGTTCCAAAGGCCTGCTGACCGCCTTTATCGCTGCGTTTGTGACCGGCATCATCTACAAGTTCTTCATCAAGCGCAACATCACCGTCAAGATGCCCGAGCAGGTTCCGCCCAACATCTCGCAGACCTTTAAGGACATCATCCCCTTCTCCGTCTGCATCACCGTCTTTTGGGTCTTTGACATCGTCTTCCGCGCTGCCTTTGGCTTCTGCTTTGCCCAGGGCGTCATCCAGGTGTTCCAGCCCCTGTTCACCGCTGCCGACGGCTACATCGGCCTCGCTGTGATCTACGGCGCCATGAGCCTCTTCTGGTTCGTGGGCGTCCACGGCCCTTCGATCGTCGAGCCCGCCATCGCCGCCGCTCTCGTTGCCAACATGACCGACAACCTGGCTGCGTTCCAGGCCGGCCAGCACGCTTCCGCTGTCCTGACCCAGGGTGCCCAGTACTTCGTCGTCTGCATGGGCGGCACCGGTGCCACGCTCGTCCTGGTCTTTATGTTCTGCTTCCTGGCCAAGTCTCAGGAGATGCGCGCCGTCGGTAAGGCCGCCATCGTCCCGGTCTGCTTTGCTGTCAACGAGCCGCTGCTGTTCGCCGCGCCCATCGTGCTCAACCCCGTCTTCTTTGTCCCGTTTGTCTTTGCCCCGATCGCCAACATCTGGATCCTCAAGATCTTTATCGACTTCTTGGGCATGAACGGCTTTATGTACACCCTGCCCTGGACCGTTCCCGGCCCCATCGGCACCATCATGGGCTTGGGCTTCCAGCCGCTCGCCTTTGTGATGCTCGCCCTCATCCTGGTCGTCGACTTCGTCCTGTACTACCCGTTCTTCCGTGCCTATGACGCCCAGAAGTGCGCCGAGGAGGCCGAGATCTCCCAGGAGGAGCTCACCGCCAAGAACGCCGAGAAGGCCGCCAAGCTCAACGACGCCTTCCAGGGCAAGGCCGATGCCAAGAGCGTTGCCGCCGGCGCCGCAGCCGAGGCCGTGAAGGCCGACGCCCTTGCCGCTTCTGCAGCACCCGCTGCCGAGGCAACGACCGCCAGCGACCTCAACGGCAAGCGCGTGCTCGTGCTCTGCCAGGGTGGCGGAACCTCGGGTCTGCTCGCCAACGCGCTGGCCAAGGCTGCCAAGGAGCGCGGCATCAATCTGGAGACCGCTGCCGAAGCCTATGGCAACCACGTCGACATGCTCCCCGACTTTGACCTGGTCGTCCTGGCCCCGCAGGCAGCCAGCTACCTGGCCGACCTGCAGAAAGACTGCGAGCGTGTGGGCAACAAGTGCGTCGCCTGCCGTGGCAAGCAGTACATCGAGCTCTCCCAGAACGGCGACAAGTCTCTCGCCTTCGTCTCCGAGCAACTATCGAAGTAAGTAACGCCCAGGGCCAGCCGACCATCAACAGCCGGTTGGCCCTTCGATTTAGACGATTGGATCATCATGTCCGTTAATCCTGCTAGCGTCACCAACCCGCCTGCGCAGTTTCCCGAGGACTTTGTCTTTGGCGGCGCCACTGCTGCCTACCAGGTAGAGGGCGAGACCCGCACTCACGGTAAGGGCAAGGTTGCCTGGGACGACTTCCTGGAGGCCCAGGGGCGCTTTTCCCCCGATCCCGCTTCGGACTTCTATAACCAGTACCCCGTCGACCTGGAGCTGTGCGAGGAATTCGGCATCAACGGCATCCGCCTCTCCATCGCTTGGAGCCGCATCTTCCCCAACGGCACCGGCGAGATCAACCCCGAGGGTGTCCAGTTCTACCACGATCTCTTCGCCGAGTGCCACAAGCACCACGTTGAGCCGTTTGTCACGCTGCATCACTTTGACACGCCGCTGCCCCTCTTTGAGAAGGGCGACTTCCTCAACCGCGAGACCATCGACGCCTTTGTGGACTTTGCCACCTTCTGCTTTAAGGAGTACGCCAACCAGGTGACCTATTGGTTCACCTTTAACGAGATCTGGGCGGACGCCTCCAACACCTACATCGAGGGCACCTTCCCCGGTGGCGTCAAAGCGCATCTTGCCGAGGCCTTTCAGTGCGAGCACAACATGATGCTCGCCCACGCCAAGGCTGTGCTGGCCTTCCACAACGGCGGCTTTAAGGGCAAGATCGGCGTCATTCAGTCGTTGGAGTTCAAGTACCCGCTCAACGAGAACGACCCCGCCGACATCAAGGCCGCCAACAACGAGCACGTGCTGCAAAACCAGTTCCTGCTTGACGCCACCTTCCGCGGCGACTATGCCCCCGACACCCTCGAGTGCGCCAACCGCCTGGCTGCCGTCTCGGGCGGCACCATCGAGATCCTGGACAAGGACCTCGAGATTATGCGCGAGGCCGCGCTCTACAACGACTACCTGGGTGTCAACAACTACCAGTGCCGTTTCCTCAAGGCCTACGACGGCGAGAACGACCTGCACCACAACGGCACGGGCGAGAAGGGTACCGGCCGCTGGCGCGTCAAGGGCATTGGCGAGCATGTGAACAAGCCCGGCATCCCCACCACCGACTGGGACTGGATCATCTATCCCGAGGGTCTGTTCGATCTGCTCGTCTACATTAAGCAGCGCTACCCCAACTACAAGCAGATCTTCATCACCGAGAACGGCATGGGCTACAAGGACCCCTACAAGGACGGTTTTGTGGACGACCAGCCGCGCATCGACTACATCGAGCAGCACCTGCACTGGCTGCTTAAGGCCATGGAGGTGGGCGTCAACGTGGGCGGCTACTTCCTGTGGAGCCTGCAGGACCAGTTCTCCTGGACCAACGGCTACAACAAGCGCTATGGCTTCTTCTACGTAGACTTTGAAACCCAAAAGCGCACGCCCAAGGCAAGCGCATACTGGTATAAGCACGTGGCGCAGACCCGTCGCCTGGACTAGCGGCTCGCGACGAGCGGCATTGCCCCGCTCACATAACTTGTCCCCATTTCTCAGCCGGGGGCGGCACGTCACAAGGCGCGCCGCCCCCGGCCTTTGTGTTTGGGCGGACCGGGAGCCGTTTGTCTCGATCTGTAACATCTAGCCGAGTTTTTCGGTCCCACCTGTTACAGATTGAGATGAAAGGGACCGACCAGGCCGAATTGTCTCAATCTGTAACACTAAAACCGGTTTTGGACGTCTAGCTGTTACAGATTGAGACAAACTCACAGGTCAGCCCCCTGTATCTCCCTCCGTTCTTGCTAGCAGATGACCTGCGTGTGCTCCGCGATGGCAGTGCGGTCCTCGGCGGCGATACCCGGTTCGCACACCACGGCGTCTAAATTGTCCAGGCGACAGAAGGTATAGAAATCGCGTTTGCCGATCTTGCTGGAGTCGGCGATCAGATAGCGCGAGTCTGCCTTGCTAAAAGCGAGCTGCTGGATACGGCCCTCGTCCATGTTGGACGTAGACACGTCACCGTCCAAGATGCCGTTGGCGCCGATAAACGCCGCATCGATGCCCAGCGCGCGCAGGGTATCCTCGGCCGTTGGTCCCACAAAAGCGGCGGTGCGGCGACGGTACATACCGCCCACGAGGCACAGCTCGCAGTCTTCGCGCGCCTCGAGCAGGTTAAACACCGAAAGCGAATTGGTCACAATGCGCAGGCGAAACGTCGGCAGCATCGAGGCCATCTGCTCAACCGTGGTGCCCGTGCCCAAAAAGATGGTCGAGCCCTCCTCGATAAGCTCCACAGCACGGCGCGCAATCTGCAGCTTTTCCTCGGCATGCTTAGTGCGCTTTTCGCTGTGCGAATACTCATGGCGCAGCATAGCGTGGGGACGGCCCTGTGCACTGCGGGCTCCGCCGTGCACGCGCTCGATCTCGCCTAGGCTCGCAAGCTCCTCAAGATCGCGGCGGATCGTCATATCCGAGACGCCTAACGCATCAGAAATCTCTTTAACCGAGACCGTGCCCTGCTCCTCGAGCAGCTGACGAACCTTATCCTGTCGCTCTGCCTTAATCACGATGAATCCTCGCCGTTCTTTGCGCGCATATCATTCAAACAGTAACGAACAAATTGTATCAGACTCGTACGCGTCAAAAATGAACGCCCGCACAGCTCCAATCATCACTTTTTTGAGAAAAATACCCCCAGCTTTAGTGGGGTGTAGTGATAATCTCGCCTGTTCGCGCTACAGTTTGTCGGAATACCTCGATGTTAGGAACCAAATGATCACTTCCGAGCTTTTCGGCACCGCGCCGTGCGGTACCCCCGTTCATCGCTACACCCTCAACGGGCCCGAGATCTGCGTTCGCATTATGGACTATGGCGCCACCGTGCTGGGCATCGATGTGCCCGACATTCCCGGCAACGTGCGAGATGTGGTGCTGGGCTTCGATAAGCTCGAGGATTACTTTGACAACCCCGCCTGCTTTGGCGCAACCATCGGCCCCGTGGCCAACCGCACTGCGGGTGCAACGATCACCATCGCCGGCACGGACTGGCATATGCCGGCCAACGAAGGCGCCAACAACCTGCACAGCGACCTTGAGCACGGCCTGCACAAGCGCGTGTGGGACGTTGAACTCGACGAGACTCGCAACGCCGTTCGCATGACCGCCTCGCTTGAGGATGGCGAGCTGGGCCTGCCCGGCAACCGCACCTTTACGGCCGTGTTTACCGTGACGCGCACCGGCGTCTTCCGCATCGAATATGGCTGCGAGAGCGACCGCGCCACGTGCGTGTCCATGACCAACCACACGTACTTTAACCTTGCCGGCCATAACGCCGGCATGGACTGTGAGCACTTCTTTGTTGTCAACGCTGCTCACTATCTGCCCATCAACAACCAGAACATACCCACCGGCGAGATCGCTCCGGTCGAGGGCACGCCGTTTGACTTTCGCGAGCTTCGCCCCGTCGCACCCGGCATGGAGGCCGACGACCCGCAGATCAAGCAGGCCCGTGGCTACGATCACTGCCTGTGCATCGATGGCTATCAGTACGGCCGCAACCTGCGCCGCGCGATGCACGTCGAGGAGATGTGGACCGGTCGTGAGATGGACTACTACACCACTGCCCCGGGCGTGCAGCTCTACACCGGCAACTGGCTGGGCGACGAGCACGCCAAGGACAACGCCAACTATGGTTGGGGCGCCGGCTTTGCCCTCGAGGCCGAGATGTACCCCGACACGCCGCACCGCCCGCTGTTCCCCCAGGGCATCGTGGGGCCGGGTCATCCCTATAGCAATGTGATCGAATATCACTTTATGAGGCACTAAGCCCACAACGCGACATATCGCACAGCAACGCCCGCCGGCACCACCGCCGACGGGCGTTTTTCTACCTATTCATTGGGGACGGTCTTAAATGACTAGTTGGATGGGGTCGGGATTGGAGTTGGGAAGGTAGCGGATTTCTAGCTCTATGCCGAGTTCTTGCAGCTCTTTGAAGACGGCGACATCTGCGTCGTCTACGGCGACTGCGGGCGTTATGGGGTGCTTGCCCTCCCCTACCTGCATATGGCCGATGCTTATCTTGGCGATCGGCACACCACCCTTAACCAGGGCGAGCGCATCGGCGGGTGAGGCCACCATGATCAGAATCCATTGGCGCGGCGTTGCAGTATGTATGACGTCGATGGCCTTTTGCACCGAGAAAAATCTTGTCCAAACGCCTTCTGGCGCCGCGACCCTCATGGGTGCCCATTGGCGCGAATCCGCCGCGATCTCATCGTTGACGATTAGGACAAGGTTGGAGCCCACGGCCTCGTTCCACAGCTCAACGTCTTGCCCGTAAATAAAACGGTCATCAATACGTGTAAGAAGGATCCTGGGTTGAGCCATGGCAGCCCCATTCTGTTTGAGACCCATACGAGCGGGACGTCGGCCACCAACTCAACAGCAGGTCAAGCGCCAGATGAACGCCGCAGACATCACGTCTCCAATATTAGTGCATTTAAAGTGAGAAAAGCCGCCAGAACCCTTGCGCGGATGTGCGATGTCCCGTATCATAGACAGCCGTTGACGCCTCAGTTGCGTCACCACCTGGCCGCCAGCGTAGCTCAGTTGGTAGAGCACCGCTCTCGTAAAGCGGGGGTCACCGGTTCGAGCCCGGTCGCTGGCTCCATTGCATTAGTGCAGCTCAGAAGCATAATTGCTTCTGAGCTTTTTCTTTGACTCGTCCTTTTTCTCATTCCCTGAGGAGTGAAAAAGAGGTGAAATCTTTTTTTAATCAATTTCACGCTTAATTCCGGTTACACAGCGCCTACATAACTCATGGCATAGCATCCAGGCACCAGACACCACGCAACGCGCTCCAGCCCACTTTCTGCCGAGGATACGCGGATGGGACCGCATCGATGAATGAAGTTGACCCCGGCATCATTCGAACCGAGTCAGACGGCATTGCTTCTATTGGCCGCAAACAGCAATTAGGGCCACGTACCATGGATTATTACCATCAACGGTGCATGGCCCTCGTATATAGATAACCGTACTTTTTTTCAGTGCTTAAAGAGCGAAGCCATCAGGTCGGCGTTGGCCTTCAGGCGCGCGGCCTTCGCGGCGCCGTCCTTAATTGGCTGGCAATCTAGATGTTATGGGAACAATATCGTGAGGATTTGGTCTTTGGAATACTTTGCGGTGTCTATTTCGCCCTCGTAGGAGGCCATGAAGCCCCATCGCCAGACAACCAATTCCCGATCTTCCGTCTCGCTCTCTCCAAGCTCTATGAGTTCCGCGACGGACATATCGCCGCGGTCGCGCGTGGTGTTCCCGCCCGCCAGTTCCCAGCCGAGCTGGAGGGCGCACGCCTCATGCGGGGTCAGGCCGTCAATGCCGATCTCGTTGAAGTCGAGCGGGGACGACCACTTGCGATACGGTAGGTCATCGTACTGGAGAGCGACGTTGAGGTATTCGAGCGGACCGTAGATCTCGCGGAGGTCGCAGTACTGGAAGAGGACGCCGCAGTCGATTTCGGGGTCGCGCTTGACCGCAGCTGCGAGCAGGTTCGCGTCCCCCAGCGGTGCCGAACTCATCGAGGGGGAGCCACTCGAGGGGCGCGAAGCGGCCGAGGTATTTCCATGCACAGAGGCGCAGGGACTTCGGTTTAACCCCTTCGCGGGCGGCTTCGCGTGCGAGCTTGTCTTCGAGTTCGGCGGGTGTCAGCGGCAGGGGGATTTCGGCACCCGCGTCCGGGTCGGCGCGGTAGGTCTCGAAGGACGCGCCCTGGCAGGTGGTAACTCAGATAACAATTGCGGACTGGTCGGTCTTCTCGTTCGGGTCCATTTGGCTTAACCTCTTCCTCGGAAGTGTCTCCCTGGGATCAAGGATAGTTATCCTGTCGGTCTATGGAAGGAATCGCGGGATACGATTCGGCCGATGACGTGAGAGAAGTCGCCGCGATGAGATGGTTGAAGCTATTTCGGCGCCGCCGCAAAGGCAATCTTGAATAATAACAAGACGTTTGGCTCGGCAGGGAGCCTTTCATGGGCTCCCTGCTGGTTTACTGGGCGTGTAGGCTAGAAGCTCGGTAGGCGTGTAGCTCGGTAGCGGTGTAGGGATAAAAAGAAGAATAAGAATAAGAATAATAACGAGCTGCTTTACTGCGGGGTGCAATTAAAGGCACCCCTTTTGTCTTGCGGGGAGCTTGGCGGGAAGTTTCGGGTGTAGGCGTGTAGCTCTGTAGGCGTGCAGCTCGGTAAACATGCGAGTCGGCAGTATCGCTACTTGCACGGTCCCTGCGGGGCGCTTGCTGCGGGAGTGTCATTGTCCGGGTCATGGACAACATACCAACTGTTCTCGTAATGGCAGATGTCTCGGCAGGTGCCGTTCTCTAGGACCACGCGCCATGATTCGGACTGGCGTTTTGGACCGAGAGCCCATGAGCGAGGGCTGTATCACTCGATGCGGGCGAAGGGGTATATCGCGCCGTCATACCATTTGATCCCCCAAGGGACGTATTCGCCATCCGGACGGCACTCCACGAGGGCGGTCACCAAGCGGATCGATTTCCCGCTCTCCACCACGACAGCACTCCTTCCGAATAGCTAACGAACGCATGTTCTATTATAGCGCAGGGGACAGGTGAACCGCCGTAGACGAAATGCCACTGCGGCGGTATCCGATCAATCCGCATCACTCTCGGGCGCGAGGGCCTTCTCGATGTCCCGGAAATCTGCAAACTCACAGGCCTTGGCGAGGCGACGGCATCAAAGCTGATGAAGGAGACTGGCCGTTGCTTCAAACTCCATGGTCGCCTCTACGTAATTGTATCGAGCTTCTTCACCTATCTGAATGAGTTGGGGGCGAACCAGCCGTATACCCTGCAACCTCCCCCCCATCTCCCAGCTTGAATTCGAGGATACCGTTCTCGATCAGCGACCCAGAACCATGCGCAACTGCGCAACCTGTTAGCGCTTGGAGAGGGCGAGGCCGGCGGCGAGCACGATGGCACCGCAGCAGACAGCCACCGCGATGGGCATCAGGGACTCATCGCCGGTCTTCGGCAGAAGCTTGCCCAGAGATCCCTGGGCTGAAGGCTTGCTCGACTCGGCACCGCCGGAGCCGTCCGTCGACCCGCCGCCCAAGTCGCTCTCATCCGCCACGGTGATCAACCAGTCGAGGGGAAGCGTGCGACCCATGGTCTCATTCCCGGCAGACGTCGGCAGGGTCACGTTGATGGTAACACTGGCGGTGCCGTCGCCCTTCAGCATGATGAGCTTTACGCCCTGGGTCAGCGCGTCCTGCTCACCGACCACACCCTCACCCGCACGCGAGCCGTCAACATCCACACTCACCTGCGCGCCCTCGAGCAGGTCCTCTACCTCGTCCGTGAAGTCGGAAGCGAGGTAGAACGTTGCCGCGCCGGATAAATGCTCGGCACGCAGCATAAACGTGAACGAATGCGTATCGCCCGGCACCATGTCTGAGAACGCCTCGGCCAGCTGGGACTCGCTGATGCCCTCACCGTACAGCTTCTTGTCCTGAGCATCGTAGATGACCGCGGGTTCCGATTCGCCATCGGCGTAGGCAGTCTGCGGCGAAGCCGCGAACCCGGCAGCCATGACCGCGACCGCCGCCAGCGCCAGCGCCCCCGCAAGGACGATCGACAGGAGACGAGACTTTCTCATGAGTTGCTCACCGCCAAGACGCCGTCGTTCCCAACCTTCAAACCGCTCGCCGCACTCCACGCGTCATCGAACGCCGCGGGATCGGTATCGGCCTGCAGCGCCTGAGCCGAGATGTCCACCGACAACTTGCGTCCGTCGGCCGCGCCGCTCACGCTCTTCCACGTGCAGGTGTCAACAAGCTGGCCCGTGGACTTCCCCGCCTGCACCGGCTTGGACCAGTAATAGAAGCCGTCCGAGCCCTTGACCCAGCAACCGGCGGAGAGCTGTTCGGCGCTCACCGAACCGCGCTCGTACACGGCCGCGCCCCACGCCATCACATAGTCCGTGCCCGCAACCGGCTCGGCGAAGATAGCGTCCGCACCGTCGCTCGTCACCCAGCCGATCGCTACCTGAGCCCGTATGTACACCGGCACGCTTGTGTCGTTGGCCTTCACGGTCACGTTGGACTTGGTCGTCTTGTCGAAGTTCTCCTCCACCGAAGGTACGAGCTCGGCGGACTGGAAGGTGTTGGTACGCGACGCCTGGTGCATGTACCAGGCGAACATGCCACCGGCCGCCGCCAGCACGAGCACGACCGCGCAGGCCGTCAGCACGGGCAAGTCGACCCTCCGGCCGCGCGGGACGCGTGGTCCGCGCGCCGTATGAGCCGAGGAAGCCCGTGCGACACCGCGCGCCTTCGGCACTGCCATATGGCGCGGCGCCCCCTGATGCTCAGACTGCTTGAAACCAGTCATCACTTGTCACCGCCCTTCGCGGTCGCCGACGTGCCCTCGAAGATGTTCTGGGCACGCGCCTCGCCGGAACCCCACTTGCTGTTCGAGACGGTGTTGGTCACCTTGACCTCGCCCTTGGTGAAGACCGTGGCCACGTTGCCTGCAGCCCACGTGCCGGTAGTGCGATCCTGCACGGTATAACTCGGAGTGAACCGCCAGGCCCAGGTGTTCTCCTCAACCTTGTAGTAACCGAAGGGCGCGCGGACCTTGACGGTAGCCACGGCCGCGGTCCCGTCAGCGTTCGCCGCAAGCTCGGCGCTCACCGTGATGGACCGGGCGCCATCGGCCGTCGCGCCGGAAGCGTCCTTGCACTCGGTGACGACGAAGCTCACCACGGAGCCCGCGGCCTCGGCCGGCGCCTCCTTGGAGATGGTGAGTTCACCGGCTGTATCGAAGGTGAAGACCGCGTCGCCGGCGCTGAAGCCCTTGGTCGTATCGCCCGTGGTCTCCACGTCGATCTTGTTCGCCGTGCCACCGGAGCCGATGCTCGGGGAGTCGTACAGGCCGACCTTCACACCGTTCACGGCGCTCGCATTCGCTTCGACCGCACTACCGACGATACCCGTGCCCACCTCAGGTGGCTCGTAGCTCACCTTGTCCATGTGCACGGTCAGCTTCATGCCCCGGTAGAGTCCCTTAAAGCCCACGTGCACGCCCTCGGCATCGTCCGTCGCGGCGGTGGGATCGCCCGAGATCTGCCACGAGAGCTTGGAAGTGTAGTCACCGGTCGCGGCGCCGCCGGCGTCGTCCATGGCCGTGAACCGATACGTCACGGGATAGATGTCCATGTCGCCGGTAATCGTCTTGTTCTTGAACTCATCCCAGCCGTACGGCAGCGCCCGATCCATCGAGATCCACTGCCACGCCGCGAAGATCTCCTGCGTGGCGGCCCCGTCGGCGGCATTGGCCTTGTCGAGCTGGTTCGCGATCTCCTGGTAGGGCTCGTAATCGATCATCGTCTCGACGTCGTTACCCTTGTCGTCCTTCACCGTCTGCACGAAGGAACGGTTGTCGGATGCCTTCACCTTCACGGTGTAGAGCACCTTGCCGTCTGTGCCGTGGTAGCGCACGTCGTATACCCTCTCGTACACAGCGGTGTAGACCGTGGTCGAGAACGGCTCGTCGGCAGACAGCGTATAGGTATCGGACGACGTCACCTTGGTGCCGCGGTCCGCATCGCTGGAATAGCCCTTGTACCAGCCGACGAACTGGTACCCGTCCACGTCGGAAGCGGATGCCGAAAGCGCCGCGCGAGAGCCGTCATCGCCCACGCGCTTCAGGCTGCGGATCGCGGACGGATTGGCCAGCTGGCTGTCGATGTTGGAGTTCACGCTCACCGTGGTCGGACGGTAGACCGGCCAGAGCTCCATAGAACTGTGTACCACCGTGGTAGCTTGCGCAAGCGCGGGACCGGTATCGCCGCCGTCGCGCCACAGCGCGTACTCGCGCGAGGTGTCCGCGGGAGCCGTGGCGGTCCAGCCCACGAAGAGGTGCATCTTGGCGGAGCCTGCCGAGCTCTCGGCCCGGTCGATCGCGTCGATGTCGAACTCGGACGTCGGGGCATCGCCCAGCGCGTCGCCGTCGTTGCGCGCGGTCACCTTGGTCTTACCGGTATTGGTGTGGTACACCACCGCGAACGGCTGGTAGTTGGCCACGAAGACATAGGTGTAACCCGGCAGCAGCGTGTAGGTCAGCACCGTGTTGTCGTTGGACACCGCGGCGTCACCCGCCGTCGTGATGGTCTCGGTCGCGCCGTCGGAGCGTTCGACCGTCCACGACATCAGCTCGTAGAGCCCGTCGCTGTCGGCGGAGAGTCTGGTGGACGCATCGGCTGTGAGGGTCACGGTGCGCTTGCCGTCCTTGTCGGCATCGCTCATCTTCCCCGCGGGGTCGGCTGGCACGTTCAGACCGGAGCTCGCCGTCACGCCCGCCCGCTTGATGTTGGTGGTGGCGGAAAAGGCCGTCTTCATGTAGACCGGATACAGGTCCATCGACCGCGAAACCGTGTCGGTCGCCTTCACAAGGTAGGGCTTGGCCTTTGCGGCGTCGGAGGTGATGTATTTCGTCGTGTTGTCGCCCGCGTCGAACACGTAGTCCCACTCGTCCTGCGCCATCTGACCCGCGTCGATAGCGTTGTGGTCGATCCAACCGAGGAACGTGTAGGCGGTGTTCGCGTCGTCCGTCTTGACGGCCACTTTGTCAGCGGTCGGCGAGGCTGCGCTCACATGGACGATGCCGGTGTCCGTTTTGCCGTCAAGCGGATAGGTATAGGCCTTGGCCTGATCGGCATCGAGCAGAACCTTCTCGTCCAGCAGGCGCTCGACGTAGTCCTTCTCGCCGGCATCGAGTTCCGTGGTGCCGTTCTTGGAATACGCGCGATTCCCAAAGCTCAGCTTGTTGCCGTTCGCATCGTGGAACGCGACCCGCGCGGCAAGGTGGGCTTCATAGATGTAGAGACCGGCGTCATGCGCACCCGAGGTTTTCCAGGAAGCGCCGGCGTTGACTTCTTTCCAACCCACATTACCGCCCTGGCCCGCCCATGCGATGAACGTGTAGCCGCTATGAACGCTCGCTTTGACCGTATAACCGCTAACAGAGCCCGTCCCATTATGTTCGAGCGCGGCAGCCAGAGGGAAGTCGCTTCTGATAACAATGTTGTAGCTGCTATTATCCTTCCAATGCCCGTATGCCTTCAGCGGCTCGGTCACCTGGAACCCATCGACGATGGCATCGGAGTCGTCATCGCATTCGCCGTCGTCCTTCGGGCCGGCAGACCAATGCAGGATGAACTGCTTATTGTTATCCGGAGCAATCGATTTCGCATGGCTCTGCGTGAAGCCCCACTGGTAGTTGACCCACTCCGTCTGGACCTTGTCGTACTGGAACTTACCGCTGGCCTTCGAATAGGCGTAGTACTCCACCCGGTACTCGAGGCGGGCGATGTACGTCTGCCTCTGCGTGAGATCCAAGCTCGCGGGAATGGTGTACTCCGGGTCGTTGGAGACCTTGTACTCCTTGCCATTCACCACGTGATACCAGCCGCGGAAGTGGTAGCCGTCGGGGAAGGCACCGTTCTCGCCCGCGCCCTTCGCCGCGATCACGTAGCCGCTATCGGTCTTGGTGATGCTCGTGGTGCCCACGCCATCGCGCAGGGTCTGGTCGGTGGCGCCGTTCAGATCCCAACCCTCGAATTGCGTGATGATGTTCGACCCGTAGGTCGCGTAGACCGGGTAGAGGTCCATGGGGCTCTCGATGACCTCGCCGCCCTGGTAGAAGGCGCCGGCGCTCTTCATGGCCTGCAGTTCGGTGGAGGTCACGGCCGCGTAGCCGCCGCCGACCGCGCTCGGCATCGTGGTCCAGCCGAGGAACGTGGCATCCTTATCCACGCCGTTCGCGGCCCTGTCCGCCGCCGGCTCGGAAACGCTGGGCAGCTTCGCCTGGTAGTCATACCAGTCATCGGAGGTGTCCGTGCTGGCCTCGCCCTTGGTATTGACCTGCAAACCCCTCACGTCGTGGAAGAGCACCTGCGCCTGGTAGTAGGCCACGAAGAGATCGTTGTCCTTGTACGCGGCGTCATCCCACACGCCGGTACCGCTGTTGTGCAGCTTGAGCTCGGCGTCCGTGCCGAGCTTCTTGTCGGTGCTGCCCGTGATGCCCGCAAAGTAGCTGTGGTCCTCGCCGATGTGGTTAACCTTCACGTTCTCCTGTTTGTACCAGCCCATGAAGCGGAAGCCGGCATTGGCCTCGTCATGCACGTTCTTCCAGCTCTCGCGCTCGGACAGCGCCTCGGTGAGCGACAGGTCGGTATCGCTCGGCAGCACGCCCTGAACCGCGAAGTTATAGGGATCGCTGGTCGTCTGCTCGTCAGACACCTCCGGCACTAACTTCGACGTGCCAAAGGTCACCGAACCCGCGCCGGGAAAGTCAAGCGTGGCCTTCACGCTCACGCCGTGTACCGGCATGTCGTTCACAAAGTCCATCGTCCACTTGTTCACGTGCTTCTTGCCGCTCATATACGTAGACGAGCGCTCGGCGTCGCCCTCGAAGTCGAAGTTGCGCCCCTCCCACCACGTGCGGTCGGTGTAGTGGTCGTCGGCCGGACCGTAGTCCTCACCCGACGCGTGATCGCCGTACGCCATGATGGTGCGCCCGCTGCGGAGGTCCTTGGTGGCCGAGTAGTTGAAGTACGCGTCGTGGACCTCGATCTCGTCGTCGCCGCTCGTACGCTCGACGATGCCCGACAGGTTCACGTCGTACTGGATGATAGGAATCACGAGCACCGCGTTGTACTGCATGGAGTGGAGGTTGCCCGCATAGTGCACGCGCTCGATGACGTTCTTCTTGTACTTGGGCTCGGCGCCCAAGTTGGCGCGCGCCGCGATGCCGCCCACATAGCTCACGTTACCCGCGCCCACCGACACGTAGGTGCCCGTGTAGCAGTAGCAGTCGGCGGTGGAGAAGCAGTCCATGATCTGCGTGCCGTTGTTGATGCCACCCGCGATACCGCCGGCATACACGGCCTGGCCGGCCACGGCGCCCACGGCGATGTCGTACTTGTTATGCACCTGGGTGTAGGAATAGGTGGCGTTGCCGTCCTTGTCCGTAGACGCGTACGGCGTCACGCGGCAGTACTCGATCACGGTGCCGTAATCGGTGGTGCCGGCAATGGCGCCCAGGTAGAGGCCCTCGCCGCCCAGGCCCGATATGGCCGCCGTGGCGCTGCAGACCACGCGGCCGCCCTGAACCTCGCAGTTGTAGATGACGCCGCCCTCGCACTGGCCCACGACCATGCCGCCCGCCAGGCCCGCGTTGGTGACGAGCGAGACGGCGTTGTTCGCCGGGGTCACCGACGAGGTGCAGTTGATGATGTGCACGCCCTCGATAGTGGTGTTCTTGGAATAGCCCACGATGTAGCCGCCGCGGTAGTCGGCGCCGATGTAGCCGTCGCGGAAGTTGATGTCGTGGATGTAGGCGCCGTCAGTAGCCGCGAACAGGCCGGTATTGGCCTTGGGCACAAAGAGATCTCGCCTGTAGTCAAGGCCGATGATAGTGTGGCCCTGGCCGTCGAACTCACCGGTAAACGGATGGTCGATGGTACCGAAGGTGAGCGAGCCGAGCTCTTTGATGATGGCGTCGTTGAAATCCTTCGTCGAGGTGTCGGTAAGATCGATGTCCGTGGTGAGGACGAGCTTCTTGTTGGAGAAGTCACCGCCGGCGTCGTCGCTCTCGCGTGAAAGGACGATCTCGCGAAAGAGGTCGGCGATACTGTTGATCTCGACCACGTCGGTGCGCTCGGTCTCGGTACCGACCTCCTTGCCGGCCTCCAGACCCTTGGCGAGCGCCCGCTGCGGAGCTGCGCCGGCGAGCGCGGCGACAACGAGTAACGCGGCCGCGACCAAGGCGACCACGCGGTTCATATGCTTTGGCGTGTGGACTCTCATGCCTCGGGCCACCCTTCCGCGTCCCAGACGCTCATCGCGTTGTGCTCGCTCTGCACGCCGTACGCCTGCGCGGAGAGCTCGAAGGTTCCCTCGCCGAAACGCGAGGGGCCGGACACGCCGATGGTGCGGCAGAGTGCCGCGGAGGCCTCGCCGGCGGTCAGCGGTTTCACCAGATACCAGTAACCGTCGTCACCGCGCTGCCAGGCGTCGTCGCCGCCGGAGCAGGTGAGGAGGTCGCTCACGTCGTGGCGTTTGCCGTTGGCATCCGTCAGCGTGAGGGTGAGGCGCACGCGCACCCACAGCGGGTGGTTGCCCGTGTTGGCGGCGCGGACGATGCGCTGGACGGAGGCGGTCTCGTTGCCCAGGCGGTCGCCGTCGTGGGCGGACACCTCGTTGCCGGAAGCGTCGACGGTGTTGATCTGGGTCGTGAGCCCCACGGTGCCGAAGGTGCCCTTAGTGGAAAGCGGCAGGTCGCGTGCTATGAAGGAGATGGTCTGGGCGGCGAAGATCACGGCGACGATGGCCACGGCGGCAAGGCCGGCGAGCAGCGTCGTGCGCTTGCGGCGAGCGGCGGCAGCGGCCGGCGCGTCGCTGGCGGCGGGTGCGGAGGCGGCCGTCTCGGTCGCCTCGTCCGCAACCTCGGCCGCTGCATCGATTTCGCGCGCGTTCTCCTCGGTCATCCCAGACCCCCTTCCTCAGAGCAGGCGAGCCGCCCGCCCCGGCGTGAAGCCGGAACGGGCGACCGCAAAGAGCTGAATTTAGTTGGTCGCGTTCAGCTTCGCGATGGCCGCATTCTGGATGTCAGACAGCGGCAGCTCCTCGCCGGCGCTGGACTTGGCACCGAAGTAAGCCTTGATGTCGATGGTCTTGGCATTGTCGGCCACGCCCGTGAAGGAGTCGTTGGCGTGAATCTCGCTGAAGAGCTCACCGGTGTAGACGTCCTTGGTAGCGTCGCCCTTGAGAATCTTGGCCGCGGTCCCTTTACCGGTGTAGACGAAGATGCCGCTGACATAGGTGCTTGCGTTAGATCCCGCACCCGTGTATTTGACAACCTGGTCAGAAACGGGAGCCCAGTTGGAGTTCAGCGTGAAGTAGGTGTTATTACCGAGATTGTTCGTGACCTTCACGAACACGTAGGAGTCATCGGACCCCTTGCCCACGCCGATGTTCGGGTTCTTGGCAACGACGGAGTTCGCAGAGATCTTGGAGCTATCGACCCACTTGGTCTCCTGGATGTTACCTTTGACCTCGACATTATCGTTACCGGGAATGGTTGGGTCCGTGGGATCGGGCTTCTTATCCGGCTCCGTAATGCTGCCGCTCGCAAAGGTGTTCGTGCGCTGCGCGGTCGCACTGTACCACGCGAACACGCCGCCGGCGATGGCGACGCAGAGCACGAGGGCCAGGGCCGCGAAGAGCCCCGTGCGCTTTTTGCGCTGGTTGGTGTTGCTTGTCGTGTTCATCTGGATTCCTTTCTCCCGATCGGTGTCGCGCCTTTACGCGGCCCTTTCCGAACACACCTGTCTATCGATCATCTGCCGAAGCAGAGGAACGCCGAAAATGGCCGCCCGCCGGAGCCGGGGCCTCGGTGGCAGCGGTCGCAGCGGCCGTGGGCGCCGTCTTCGCCGATTCGGGGCGCATGTTCGCAAGCTCGACCACGATGCTCACGGCGATCACGAGCGCCACCGCCGCGACGAGGATGTACATCCCCGGCGGGGTGGTGCAGAAGCGGTTGATGTATCCCAGGTAGGGGATGCAGAAAACGGGGGAACCCACCACGTTCGACCAGGCCACGGGGGCGCCGTCGTGCATGATGTTCCCGTCCTGGTCTTTGTTCGCGATGCCCTGGGTGTAGAACGTCTGGGCTGCGGTATCGACCTTCCACACCTGGTGGGTGGCAAGGGAGCCGGATTGCAGCTTGAAGGTGATGTCGTCGCCCACCTGGATGTCAGCAGGGTCGACGGAGCGCACGAAGATAAGGGAACCGACGGGGAGCTCGGGCTCCATGGAGCCCGTAAGGACGGCGTAGGGGGTTAACCCGATAAGGCGTACGCCGGCAAAGGCTACCGCGAGCGCGGCGGCAATCACGACGCATATAGCAAGAAAGATGTTCCATGCACGCTGCAACGCCGATCGCCTCCCGCAGATGCGACACAGATAATCCTTATTTAGGAGAACACTACCCCCCCCCCCATATCACCTTGTCAACACATTTCCAACAAACGGCGATGTGTCAATTGGGGTGCTTGAATATCAACTTCGTCCGAATATCCCCCACATTTATTCGTACATGTATGGATAAATGTGGGAATCCGATACCCTGAGGGCCGGATCGGTGTCAGTGGTAGCGTAAGAGTGAACACTTGGGGCTGCGGATGTTTTTCCGTGCGATCCTATGCCGCCAGCCCCAGGCTTGACCTGTATCCCATCTGAATCTTGCTCATCGCCCGTGTCGATGAGTTGTGTGCCTACCTCCCTCTCATCGTTTTTCGCCTCCACCCACTGAATCTCCTTGTAGGCTTCAAGCGGATATCCGATAAGATCGCAGGTTTTCTTATCGGACAACGAGGGGTTGGCTTTTTTCATATGAGGGGTTGGATTTTTCATATACTTGAAGACAAAAACCGCCTGGGAATTCGTCGATGAGACGTTGCCGTCCGTATAGGTGAACACGTGCTGCGCCTCGAACCTCGCCCCGTTGATAAGCCAATCGCCCGTGCCCTGCCGCAAGAGGACATTTGCCGTCCCGTTCGCACGCTGCACGATGATTCGGGAAATCTGCTTGATGCCCATACGGGAGCAGAGAAGCACGGAGGTTCCCAGACGCCTGGATGCGGCGGTAAGGCAGGCGGGGTCCCCTTCGAATCCATGAGGCCGGGGATTTCGATACGCTCTCCCTAGGGAGTCGCGTCGTACCAATAGAAGTCCAGCCTCAAGCCGACCTCATCCACGAGATTGAGGCGCAAGTCGAGTTCGGTCAAGACGTTTCGGGCCGTCTTGTCGCCTGCACTCATGGTGTTGTTGACGGTGAAGGCACTCGTGTCGAGCTCCTTCATGCGACCGTTCTTGCATTCGATGGCAATGATCATCTGCTCCTTAGCGTTGCCTGGATTTCTGGATTTCGGCGGCATCCTCCTGCCGGTGCGAGTTGCCGGTGTTTGAAGAAGTACCAGTCGGGTTGTTCGCGGCAAGATCGCCGTAGCCCAACTCGTCTCGAATGTCCGCCATGGCCTCGAGAACCTCATCCTCGGTCATCTTCTTGCGGCAGCGGTCGCCGATCGAGGAAGCCTTGGGGTATTCGATGCCGAGCGAGTCGGCCAGAGAGAACGGGTACTCGACGCCGGAGCCGCCGCCCGCCTGGTCGCGCGGCGCGGAGTCGTTTTGCTGAATGGTCGTCTTCAGGCGGTCCATGAGCTGTGCGCCCTCGCGGGTGCAGGGCTTCGCGGCCTTGGCGATGGCAAGGGCGGCGGAACGCTCGACGTCGGTCATCCAGCGCTCGCGGCCCGGTAGGTTGTGGGCTCGCTGGCGGCGGCTTCCGTATTTCTCGGCCATCGTCTGCTCTATCGATTCCGCGGCATATCGTCTGCCGAGCGTCGAGCCCTTGACCTTTCTTGCGGCGGGGTCGCTCGGGTGGTGGTAGACGATATCGCCGTCGCGGTTGTAGTTGATCTTGATGCCGAGCTCGTTGAGCTTGGATGCGAAATCGGCGGGGCTCTTCGAGATCCGCATCGCGACGTCCACGCGGTCGCGGATGTCGTCCTTCCACGACCAGCCCTCGCGGGCCTCGATCTGCCTTTCGGCCATGGTATCTGAGCCCCCGAATCCGCGGGGGACGATAAGGCGCATGGTGCGGCCATCATCGATCCTCATGGTGGTGTACGAAAAGCCGGTGGCTTTGTCGGACTTGCCCTGGTCGGGGTTGGCGGATCCTGGCTGGCGGGCAGCGGTCGGATCGTCCACGTATGTCTCGGGAATCAGCTTCTCAACCGGGTAGCGCTCGTCCAGTTTGCGTTGCATGGCCTCGCCATAGTCCTCGACTTGGGCGCCACGGGCCTCGTTGGCGAGTACGTTGTCGAGCGCCGCCATCGCGCGGTCGAGCCTCTTGCCGCGGGATACTTTCAGGCCCCTCGCATCCATCTCGGCCTGGGTGTAGGACTTGCCGTCGGTGGCAAAGGCATGCCACCCGCGCTCGAGCGACATCGTCTGCACATCGGCTCGCATCGCCTGGACGACCTTGGTCGTAAGCAAGCCGGAAATGCGACGTTTGGTTTCGAGCTCGGTGTTGTTGATGACGATGTGGGCATGGAGGATGCCCTGTTTGCCGGCGGCTTCGCGGGCAGCATTGTCATCGTGATAAGCGATAGCCACCTCGAAGCGGCCGATGCCCTCGCCCTCCGGGCCTCGGGAATCAAACCATTTGGATGCCCACTCGTTTATGAAATCTCGGAAGTCGTCGAGCTCGACATTATTGTCCTTCTCGTCCAGCGAGATGATCATATGCTCGTAGGTTCGGACCTTTGTATCTTTTTTGACCGGCACGTTGTTGCCGAAGATTTCTCGAGTTCGGTCCATTACCTTCGCCCAGTCCCTCCCCTTCCAGTCGCGGTCAGTGAGGTTGAGAAAGTCCTTGTCTAAGGCGCGGTCGTTTTTGAAGAGGTAGTAGCGGATCCATTTGACGGAGCTATGTCCGGAAAGCGGTTTCATGTATGTCATGAGTCCGAGTCACCTCCGTCCTCGTTCTGGTCATCGCGTGGCGTGGTGTGTTTCTTGCCGCGAACACGCCGGCGATGCTCGGCATCAGGTTTATTGATGGGGGCCTGTGGTTGAGCGGCGATGGTCAGATTCACGAACGGTGTCTCGGACAAGGACTCGACTTGGTCGGCGAGTGTCTTCAAGCGTTCGTATATCGCCTTGTTCTGTTTCGAAAGGCGCTCGTAGAGTTCGATGATTTCTATGCGCTCGTCTTGCGAGAGGGAGCGGTGATTGCCGTATTTTTTCAGGATGCGGTTGAGTGCTCGGACGGATTGGTTGTAGTTCACCCCGATGGATCGGATCTCGTTTGAGATAGATTCCAAAGCACTGTCCGTGATTGCTTGCACGGTCAAACTATTCGTTTGGCTGTCGGTGTGCTTGAGGGCGAGTTCTGGGCCGAACGGGCGGGTGATGGACTCGACACCTGGGGTGGCCCGGCGGATGGACGACAGGTCGAGCGTGACGGGCAGGGCGATGAGGGTGCGGAGGTATTCGCTGCGGCTGGCGTTGATGGCGTCAGCGCGTGCGTCGAGGGCTGTCAGGTCGGCGTTCGGGAGGCGGACCGTGATGCGGCGGGTGGCTGATTGGTCGGGCGAAATGGCTGACATTTCGGCGAGCTGTTGGTCGGGCTGCATCCAGGCAGGCGGGGCGTAGGGCTGGGCGGCGGATGGCGCTTGGGTTGCGTTGAGTTCATCTGGCGAAATGGCTGACATTTCTGATCTCCAATCATCACGGCCGGTACCGAGCTTCGCGAGCGTCCGTTCCCCCACGCGCGATCAGGCATTTTCAATGTCTGACAATGTCTGACAGCCCTGGCAGACATTTCGCGTGGGGTGAGCGAGCGAAGCGAAGCGATTTCAGGCCACTTGTGGCCCCAGCTGCGGTTTTGCCGCAGGTTCAATGTCTGACATTCTTAATGTCTGACGTTGAACGAAACTGGCGTGCTAATTGGCCTTATGGGTAGTTTGGAGCACTTTTTTGGGGCGGTTCGGGTGTTGCCGCAGCGGCATCCACAATTGGCAAGGCCATTTAGCACCTGCCGCCTGACCGCAGGGAAGGCGGCCGCGCTGCGGGGTGATCGGCTCCTGCTCGGGGCGAATTCTGCTATCCCCTGGCATGTGATTGGGACGTTGGAGAATGTCTGACAGGTAGCCAATGGGTGCTTGGTCAATGTCCGCCAACTCCACAGCTGGGGAACATAAATGTCTGCCAGGGCATAGGGATCTCGATGAATGTCCGACAAAGAAACAGATGGGGAATAGGGCTAACGAGGGGTTGCGGGCAACGAGGATGGGTGCGTTTTGAGAGTGCATCTGGCAGAGGAATACGGCGATCTGCGATCCGCTTCAGATGGTGCTCTCCCCTATCCGGCGAGTGGCTTGGAAGTATGAGGTTGGTTTCTGATGGGTGTGCAGCAAGTCGCGACAGCAAACTGTTTGTAAGGTCGAAAGGGTTTCAGCAATTGGATTTGGACGCTGATTTGATTACCGTTCTGGTTTGAAATCATTGTTTGTAGTTGCTCCGGCATTAACTTGAAAGGCTTGTAAAAAGGTTTCGCGCAACGAAAAATGACGGCGCGACCGCTACGTATTTAGTGATTACCGGCAATCTGAAAGCAAGTTCTTTCAATTTAGAAACATGAACTGACTGCGAATTATTAGAGGACGAATAGGAGAAATTGAAAAGAAATGGACTTCGCATACCGTTTGATACACGCACAAAAATAAAATCTAAGCGTGGTTTTAAAACTGAAAACGTTGTTCGAATTAAAGGAAATCAAAACCTGTTGAAGTTTTATTGCACGGCATTATGAGTTATTTGAGTCGGTTGGAAAGTTGATTTCGTCCGTTAATGACAAGAATAATAACGAATAGCAATACAGCGGAGTGCCATTCAATGCACTCCGCATGCTTTTCAATTAGCTTTCGGTTGGTGTCTGGATCATAACTTAGAACTAAAATCAGGACTGATTTATAAGAATCTCGGCTCGGGAAATCAAATTGGTGTGTTCTTGACCCCGAGGTATTCAGTGATTCCCGTGCAAATGACCGATTTGTAGATGCACCTGTCTTTACTCAAACGGCAATCGAGTCTGTTGATCGGCATGTCGAACGCAAGGTCAAACCGTTTGAGCGTGACGTGCGACAGACACGGCGAGGGTTTTTTCAGCAGCCGCCAAAATCTCTTGTCGCCAGCGACCTTATTCGGGTCGAACTCGATGAAACCGCGGTTCATGCTCACCCTGCAACTCGGCTCCATGAAGCCGATGCCCAAACAGAAAAAGGGAGCCTTGATCGGCTCCCTTTTTCTGTTTGGGCATGACTAGAAGAACACCCCGGTTGGGTTATCCATCATTTCGTACCATTCGTCGCTGGGTTCAATCGAATCATCGCTTAGATCTGCCAGCGCTTCATAGTATTCATCGCTGTGCTCGACCCAGTCATCTGGGGGCGCAGCCCGACGGTCGCGCTCCTCGCAGTCGATCCAAATGTGCGGCTCGTCTTTCCAATCCTGCTTGAACCGCAGTATCGTTTCGAACATCACAGCATCGCCGCGCTCGTAGAACGCCGCGACCACCTCACTACCGCGGCGAACCATGTATGGCCAATCCTCCGGAATCTTCGCCGTCGGGTTCTTGATAAATTCCTTACGGTTGAACCAACTTCCAGCCCATGAATCTTTATTCCATGCAATTCTTTGGAACTCAAAGGCATCATCGCTTTCGGCGAACGCAGCAAGGAATTTATCAACCCTGCGATAATCCAAACCCACCCGGCTTTGGTCTGAGTCAGCCGTACAAATCAAGAACGGAATCTCGATTGGCGTGTCCTCGTATGCCATCTTTGTCTCCTTTGCTTTCATGGAGCCTAGTCTGGCTCCCTTTTTTGTTTCCGTTTGTGGGAAGTGCGCCCTACCAGCTCTTTCCCTGATTTCGCCTCGGCGCGTCACGGGCGTGATCTTCGTTCCACGCCGCCACCACTTCTTGGGCGTCGGCAATCATGTCGTCCAACCCTTCCTCAACGTCCTGCGACTTCCTGGGGTGCGTCAGCGCCCAGATTCGATCCTCAAGCTGCGCGATTCGCTCATGGAAAGCGGCCGCAGGTTCATGGTTTCCTCGTGGGCGCACAACGACTACCGAAGCACAGGCTCATCGACTCGCTTTGGTCGGATTCCCACGTCTCCCACGCCGACCATGCCTATATCGTCAACGGAAAGCACACTTCCGTGGTAGAGGTGCTGTTGACGAGCCATGAGCCACAATGACGGGGCCCGAGCACCATAATTAGGCGATCTCGGTGAACGTCGCGGCGGGGGCATCGAACTCGAACTCTACGACACCGCATGAGCCGTAGCGATTTTTCGTGACCGAAGCAATTACAGGCCGTTTTTTGAGCAACATGTTGGCGTTACGCTCTTCGGGCCTGTCGCCCTTGATCGAGAGCGACATGACGATGTCGGCCGAATACTCAAACATGTTGCAGCCCCCTATGGCCTGAAGCCCGGTGGTCTGTTTGTCATAGTTCGTTCGATTAATCGACGATATTGCAAACAGTGGGCAATGTACCTCATCCACAATGCGGCGTAGTTCCGATGCAACGAGCTTGAGACCGACACGCTCGTCGGCAATGCGCAGCTCCTGGGGCAGAGAGACGATTTGCGCGTAATCGACGATAACCAGTGGCGGCTCGCCATATCTATCGGCAACCTCCTCGATTGCCTTCCGCATTCCCGCATTTTTGATTTCACCGGAGATAATGAACATGCGCTCGGCAATACTGCGCGCATAGATATCGACCGACCTGTCAAATTGCTCACGTTTTCCCACGGACATATCGCCACTGTACATGTCCTCATACGTAAGCCCACCGTCGGTAATACGGGTCAGACTCTTCGCGAGCATGCTCGCGCGGGTGAGCTCGCCCTCGAATATTACAACCGGATGGCCTGCAATCGCCCAGCAATCCCCAACTTGATGCATAAAGGTAGTCTTGCCAGTGCCAGGGCCACCCGGCACGATGCACAGATATTGGCGCACGCCGCCGAGAAGAGCATCGAGCACACGGTGCTCAATATGGCCAAGCGGCTTATTGTTAAGAATGTCAAGCGTGGTCTTATCCAGGCCATCGCTCATCGGTTTTACAGACGACACGGCCTGCTCACCTCCAGTTCACGGAGATAGGCAAACAGGCTCGACTCGAGAATAAAAACGCGGCGATGCAACGCAATCGCGTGCCCGCTCTCCTTCATGAGCTTCGATGCAGTGACCGGACTGAGTCCGGTCATTTTGCTCACGTCGGAAATACCGAGAAGGCGTTCGCGCCCCAAGTCGGGGCGAAAAGAAACCGCAGATGATGCCTGTACAGCAACGTACGGTTGGGGTTCTCCAATCATGGTAGAATCCTTTCGGGCTTGCTCGCCCCTCCCCCTTCGTCGCCAAACTTAGTTAGGGAAGGGCGGGCGGCTTTTCAATCAACGACCGAGAATTAAATAACTCCTTTCAGACCAGCTGGTCAGGCTATTACCTAATGCCATTATACTATTTCGCATGGTGATTCGGGATTTTAATCTAATTTCTTTTCTAATTCATTTTCTAACGTCATAGATTTTTACGTCTAACTGAATTACAATCTTATATGGAGATTGGAGTTATCATGGGCCGTTTACCATTATCCGGAAGCAAGATGAAAAAAATAAAGTACGGAACAACTGTTCTGGAAACCACACCCAAGAAAATCGACGAGCTGCGCCGTAAAAACCCTGAATCGATCAGGAGCACCGGCGAGGCGATCGACTATCTGTGCAATTTGCTTACAGGGCTTACGCCCCGATTTGCAAAAGTCCTGGAAGACACTTGTGCCAAGGAGATCCAACTCATCACTAACGAGATGAGAGCCCTTCCCATCGACGGGACAGAAGAGCTGACGTTTAGCACTAAAGAGTTGGAACGTGAACAGTTCCAGCGCCTCTACGACCATCTATCCCTCTACTATAAAGAGGCAGAAGAGCCCCAGGGCATGAAGCGTGTCAATCTTTTGGGCGGTGATTACGCGGTCTTTCCCTCCTCATGGACGCTTCTGGAGCCGGAAGATTGCGCAGAATCGTGCAGCCAGGTCGGAATTATCGAAATTCGCGGCGGAGCAAAGTACGACGCTCCCCATTTTGTCTTCTTCCACAATGGCGACTTTAGCCCAAAGGATAAATTGCAACGCGCAACCAAACTCTGGCCCCGCATGGCCGATGTGATCCGCGACGAGGTCAAACTGGTCACAGATGACGAGGGGCATTACCTAAATAAGGACGAGCACCTTGCTGCTCCCATCATCTGCTATTTCAATCTTCTAGATGCCAGCTACTATCAGTCAATGGAGCTGGAGCCGCCATACGGCGCGATGATCTGCCGAAACAATGCCGCTTAGAAAAAGAGGCCCGATGGGGCCTCTTTTTCTAACCTTTCAGCAGATTGTCCAACGCAGACGCAGCCTTCTGGTCATTGGCCTCGATAAAGTGGCTATAGATGGACAGCGTCGTCGATGGGCTGGCGTGGCCCAGACGCGCTTGGATCGTCTTGATATCCGTATTGGCCCCAACGAGCAGGGTCGCCTGCGTATGCCTCAGTTCATGAGGCTTCAGCCCGCTGTAGCCCGTATAGCGCGTGCGAGCGGCGCCGTCGCTGCCAACGACCTCCCTGCTCTCTTTAAAAGAACCGAAGCCGTTTTTCACTGCAAACAGCCTAAACGCCCTCGAATAGTTATGTCCGTCCATCCGGGTCACAAAGGCCCGTTTGCCGCCGGGGACATCGGCAATCCCAATGGAATGGACAATCGGCGTTTCTCCGGTCTGCCCCACTGCAAATGAATCGAACTCACTCCGCTGAATGGCTTTCCATCTGTCCAAATAGTCGGCAAGCTCATCTCCCACCGAAATCTTGCGCCTACTCATCTTTGATTTAGGCGGCCTCAGCGTCCTATCGTTCGTATATTGCTTCACTATCCTTAAGGTCTTGGCATCGGGGTCATAATCCTCCCACGAGAGGCCCAGGGCCTCCCCTTTCCTCAAACCGCATAGAAGCAGAAGCATTGTGCACGTGATGAAGGAAGATGGCTTCTCTTCCAAAAGGACCGTAAGCAGCCTTGCCGCCTCCTCGGCACTCAGCGCCTTACGAGCCTCGACATTCTGCTTGGGCAGCTTCACTGCCCTGCACGGGTTCTTTCCCACAAGGTCGTTATCGACGGCGTCCTCCATAATCTGTTTAAGCTTGATGTGGATGCGGCGAATTTCACTCTCGCTGAACCGCCCGTCTTTTCTAGCCTTGGCATACACGGCACGAATGTCATCCGATTTAAGCCGATCGAAATTGGGATTGCCGAACAGCTCGCGTATATGGCGGATATCCAATCCTTCACGTTCATAGGCAAGAGGCGACCCCATAGTCGACTCCCTATTTGCATGAAACCTGTCTGCATAATCCGATAAACCCAGAACGTCATTCTCCCGGCTGGAAGCGCCCTCAAGCTCAGCCCTATAGGCCTCTAGCGCCTTGGCAACCTCACTCGGCCAATTTTTCGGGTTCTTGCTCCTGCAATGGACTCTACGCGATGGGCTGCGACGGTACCGGCCCGTATCAGGGTCCTTTCCCAGAGAAAAGTAGATTCGATAGACCCCCTTGGCCTTATCGATGCACTCCGAAGTTCCGCGTGCGGTCTTTTTTATCGATCCCTGAATCATATCCCTCACTAGGTTTTCCATTAGGCTTGATGGCAAAGCTTTAAAGGCTTTGCCATCAAGCCTAATGGAAAGATTTCACACTTTCAAGCGTCGATAAGTGTGAAATTGGTGGGAAATCTAATTCTAATAGCTAGCTCGATATTTGCTATATACATATATTTACGTGCAGTTATTTTAAATTCAGTGAAATTCGCACTATCTGGGTAAAGGTTCAATTCACGTACTCGTAAAGCGGGGGTCACCGGTTCGAGCCCGGTCGCTGGCTCCATTGCACAAGATAGCCGCCTTCGGGCGGCTTTTTTGTTGCCGATTTTGAGTGCGCATGCGCCAACCCAAGCATCACCACGTCGACAGCCCCTCTACTCAAAAACAGAAACCCCGCCACGTTTGATTTGAATCGCGCCCGCCCGAGTTTCCGGGGAGGTGGTCGCTATGTCCGAGTTCCGTCTTATGATCGTCGCTCTTCTTCTGGTGACCATTCTGGCCATTTTGGGCTAGGGTAAAACCCGGCCTTTAAAGACCAAAGCCGTCCTGCCTGGGACGGCTTTGTTTCCTCGATTATCAACTTCATACGGATGGATGCGGGGTTCGATACCCCGGCGGCCTGATCGGCAGGCCGCCGGGAACTCTCACTCCTCGATAAAAGCCGGCGCTCGGTTAGTTTTGCGCATCTTGAAATCGTCAGTTTCGTGGGAGACGTAGAGGATGCCGTCCATCCCATCTCGCGATGCATATGAAAGGTGAACAGAACCGCAATCCGCTCCATCATTGTCGAGAAGATCGAACGAATTCGGATCGCTCGTTGCGGCCAAACGACCATTCAGACAAGAGCCATCGTCATTACAGATTTGCCATTCCATGTCTTCGCCTGCAAGAATCGCCATAGACGTCCTGGTCGCGCCATCGTTGACATACATCCCGTCTATGCCAAAACCGTTTTCAGCGCCATCAATAAACGATTGCTCGGACCTATACTTCGCGAATGATGCGCATAGTGCCATTGCAAGACCGATCACAAGGCCAACGGCCGCTATCTTTGCATAGCTCTTGCCTATCATGTCATCCCTCTTTTCGCTTGCCTAAAGAAATGCGGAAGAAGCTGTTCGTCGCGGCTTGTTTGTACGCCTTTCTGCCCCGGTTCGGTTACTTAGGTTACTTGAGAGATCCTATATATGATTATTACCCATATGCGTAATATGAATTTCGAACATGTCGAAATCAATCAATGGTTGCGGGAGTTTCCAACCTCAGTGAAATGCCGCCCTATACCCACAGAATCAGACGGGCTTGACATGTGCTAATGAACGCTAATGGCACTTGGTCGGCAACGGTCTTGGCCCATCGGCCCCAACAGCGTCTCCTTCTGTCGCGCCGCGGGCCAGGCGCACGGCGGTGGCGCTGTGCCGCGGCAGCTGGACGACCGCGTCGTCGACCGTGGCGATTACGCTCGCGACGACACGCCTCGCTAGCTTTGAACTGTCCTGCCCTAGCGCGCTGCAGTTCAATCAGCTGTTACAGAATCCTGAAAGAAAGGGTCGAACCGAAGTGTCTGGCCGGACGCCAATTGTCCGGGAACTGCTTCTGGTTCGACCCTCTTTTACTTTCGCCCACTCGGTGGACTTCGGGTTTAATGCTTAGGGGCGGGGATTTACCAAAGTGAAAAATTAATGAAAAGAAACCCAGTGCAACAAATGCCATGGCGAGGGCTCGAATTGGCCATATAGATCTAAAATAGTCACGATATACAAATGTCGAGAGACGTTGGGGATAGAGATGAAAAGAACTAAGGGTTTTCTTTTGTTGGTAATGATGCTGCTCGGACTGTTCTGCCTGAGTGGCCCTTCTTGGGCCGAGGCTGCCTGTCCTGAAGGTGAGCCTCAGCAGTCTTATACGGGCAGCCTGCTGATAACTGCTAAGGAGGGCGATGCCGACTCTCAGTCTGGGGTAAATCCCCTTGCCACTTTTGAGGGGGACGGCGGAACGGTCAAGCTTGACCATATTGGTAGCGGGATTTTGAGGTGGCAAGTTCTTCCGGACAAAATTGCGAACGATCCCTTCTCTTTTGCTGGAACGATATATCTATACAAGGTTGTGAGCGGAAAACAAAAATACGTCGATTGCTATCCGACAAACGGGTCTGGAATTGCATTCACCGGCATTTCGGGGCAGATTGATACACATGTACGAAAGGGAACCTATGTGGCGCGTTGGGTTGGAGCTGCTGGAGGCCCGATATGGATTGCGGTCTTGCGCCCCGATGTCCAAATAGGTTTCTCTCTCTAGACGGGAAGTTGCTCATGAACGCCATATATGACGGAGATGACTGGGTCGATCACTATACTTGGCGCCTGGTCGGCTCGAACGACAATGGGGATGTGGTGTTTGATGGACTATGTCCAAAGCATCTCCATCCTTTTGTCTCGTCGTTAATTGAGAGTTCCGCTCGTGTTGCCCCCTACAGCTCGGCATCCCTTCATGATACGGACGTTTTGAAGACCATAAGGGAATCAATTGACGAGGGCACGATGAGCGGCCCGCTGTTTTCTCGGCTTGTGGGGCTAGATGAGATTGGCTCGAAACGACTGCTTGCGGGCGAAAAAGTGGAACTCACTTATCGGTCGATGATTTCAATCCTGCGGCTAGCCGATGTTCTTCGCAAATAAATGATGCTTCCCTATTCAAAAACCGAAAACCCCGCCAAACGTGATTCCCCTAGGGAAAGCACGTTTGGCGGGGTCCTAGCGTGATTTCCCTAGGGGAATCACGCCATCAGACGAACAGCTCAACCGAGCAGTTCGCTACTCCTCCCAGTAAGCATCTGCAAGCAGCTTAAAGCAAATCTTCTTGACCGGCTGTGCGCCATCGCCCGGGAACTCAAGCGTGGGCATGTGGGGCTCGCCGGCAACGAACAGCGCAAACTTGTCGTCAGCAAGATCGCCGGCGATCGAGGCGTCGGAATCGACCAGATCGTAGTCGTCCTTCTCGTCAAATTCCTGGACCAGCGTTAGGCTGCCCGTGGCAACCTTAAAGGCCTCGCGACCCTCGACATCGATCTGCAGGTCGTGATAGCGCTGATGCGTCTCATAGTGAGCCTCGGCCTCGGGACGCGTCGTGGGAGCCATGACGTTCGCATAGACCTTGTCGCCCAGAATCGGATGGCTGCCGACCTCGAGCTGCGCCGGGTCGTTCTCCTCGAGCCAGTCGATCAGCACGTCGAGGCCCTTGAGCATTCCGCGGTACTCCTCGATATCGCCCAATGCACCGTAAATCATCTAAATCCCCTCTCGGATCGCTTCTTTGGCGGCTACTCGGCAAACGCGTTACCGACGCTGTTGCCACCCACATACGCCTCGACCAGGGTAAGGTCGGGATTGAACACGACAAACTCGGCGTCGCGCCCCAGCATAATGCTACCGCACTTGTCGTCGACATGAGCTAGCAAGCAATGCCGGGGCCAACGCCCAGGCTTTTACAGCTCGGTCACGACAACGCCGTTGTAGACCTCGTCCCAACGGTCCATGACCAGATGGCCGGTCATGGGATCCATGGCATTGAGCTTGCCGCAGGTGTTGGCGGTACGCAGCACCGTCTCGTCGTCCGCGCCAGCAGCAATGGCATGCGCGAAGCCAGCGATAGTGGAGTCACCAGAGCCCGTGGCGTTAACGGCAGGGATATCGGGCGTCTTTGCGCGGAACGCACGGCCATTGTGGAAGCCAACGGAGCCGGCAGCGCCCATGGACACGACGACCCAGGGGATATCGGAGAAGCGGGCATCAGAGGCGAGCGCGGCGCGGAGCTCGTCCACATCGTCGGTGGTAAAGCTCGTACCCAAAAGGCCGTTGATCTCGGTCAGGTTAGGCTTGACCAGCTCGGGCTTTATTTCGGACTTAAGGGCGGCCTCGAGCGAAGCACCCGAGGTATCGAGCAGCACCTTGGCACCGGCGTTCTCGGCAATGCCCGTGATCTTGGCATAGTAGTCTGCCTCGACACCACGGGGCAGCGAACCCGAGATGGTGACGACGTCGGCCTTGCTCGCAAGCTCGGTAAACTTGGCGGTAAAGGCATCGAGCTCCTCGGGGGCAATTGTCGGGCCGCTCTCGAGCAGCTCGGTCTGGTTGCCGGCATGAAGGATATTGAGGCAGATGCGGGTCTCGCCCTTGATGGGCACAAAGTCGTTGTTAATACCGTTGGCGTCCATGAGCTCGGCCATGTAAGCGCCCATGTGGCCGCCGAGCAGACCGGTTGCCACGACGTCGTCGCCCAGCTGACCCAGCACACGGGCCACGTTGAGGCCCTTGCCGCCGGCGGTCTTTTCGGGCGTCACACGGTTGACGTCGTCGATAACGAGCTCATCGAGCTGATAGCGCGTATCGACAGACGGGTTCATCGTAACGGTGAGGATCATTTTTAGCTCCTTATCTCGCAGGCTCCTTGTGCCTCGCGATACGAGTCGACAAAACGGAATTACAGAATTTCAATCGTGAACGAGCGAACGACGGTCTCCTTGGGCTTGGCGACAAGGCAGCCGCGCTTATGCTCAAGCACGTCATCCTCATCGGAGCAGGTCGAAAGGCCGCCCCAGGGCTCAACTGCCACAAAATCGCCCTCGGGCTTACTCCACACAATGAGATACGGGAAGCCCTCAAAGCTCAGGCGAACGCCCTTGTCCTCGCCCTTTTTGGAAAGCGTGACCTGTCGGCTCTCGAGCACGTCAAAGATGGTCTCCGCAAAATCGAAGAGCTCGTGCGACAGGGGCAGCGTCTTTCCCACCATGGGGTTCTTGGAGCGGTTTGCCACGTCAATCAATCCAGTCGAGGGAACGGCGGTGCAGAGCTCCGCAGCCTCGTCTTTCTCAAAGCGCAGCTCGTAGTCCGTATAGGCCTCGCCCTCGTCGAGCGGGCACCTAAAGCCGGGGTGTCCACCGATAAAGAACGGCATGTCCTCGGTGCCCTCGTTGGTCACCTCATAGGAGACGCGCACGGTATCCCCCTCAAGCGCATAACGAGCGACAAGCTTAAACGGGTACGGATAATCGCTCAGCAGCGCGGCGTTATCCTCCGAAGCCAGGCACATCGCCAGCTCGTTCTCGCTCTGGCTCAGCAGCTTCCACTCCTGTTTGCGCGCAAACCCGTGGCGAGCGAGCTTCACGTGATGCCCGGCAAACGTCATGGCGCTACCATCACGCAGGCCTCCGCAAATCGGGAAGCAAATCGGTGCCTGGCCGGACCACACGGCGGGATCACCCTGCCACAGGTACTCGCGACCTCCAGCCTCAATCGAGGTAAACGAGCCGCCGGCCGTGGAGACCTTGATAGAAATCGAATCGTTGGAGAGAGCGTATTCCATTGTCCATCCTTTCGAACAACTGCTTTTTGCTCGCAAGAACCCGTCTCGGCCCTGACCAAAGGACAAACCCGCACGTTCATCGATGCGTCCGGTATCCCAGCCATGCAACGGGGTACCATACAGACATTGATGCAATTACAGCTGAAAGGCCTTCTTATGCGAACCATCATCCTTTATGCCTCACGCCACCACGGCAATACGAAAAAGCTCGTGGACGCCATCGTCGAGGCGCACCCCGAAATCGATACCCTCGACGTGAAGTCACTCGGTAAAAACGACTACCCCGACCTGCACGAATACCATCTGATCGGCGTCGCCACGGGCATCTATTACTCCGAAATCGACAAGGACATGGCACGTGTGCTCACGAACGTGCTGCAGCCGCAGGACAAGGTATTTGGCCTTATGACCTATGGTGGCAAAAACAAGTGGTACGGCAAGGATATCGATGGCATCTGCCGCATGAGGCAGGCCATCTTTATGGGTGTCTACGGCTGCCCCGGCTTTGATACGTGGGGGCCGTTCAAGCTCGCCGGCGGCGTCCAGAAGGGACACCCAACTGCCGAAGAGATTAAGGGAGCCGTCGATTTCTTCGACAAAATCGAAGACGAGTATGGCGACATCATCGTCGAAGAGTACGCCAAGCGCGAGAAGCGTCTAGCCTACGAAAAGGAGCATCCTGCAGGAGGCCTGGTGGCCGGCGTTAAGCGCACGGCAAAGAAGATCGCTAACAAGCTGTAACTGTGAAGGTGCTTTTGAGCGTTTAACCCATACGGCGGGTCCGAGCAGATTCGGGCCCGCCGTCTTTTTCTATCGTTACTCGGTAAAGGCGTTGCCGACGCTCTGGCCGCCAACATACGTCTCGACGAGGGTGAGCTCGTGGTCGAACACGACAAAGTCGGCGTCACGACCCGGCATGATACTGCCGCACTTATCCTCGATGCGCGCGGAGCGTGCCGGCACCTCGGTTGCCATGCGAATGGCGATATCGGCGCTGGCGATGCCCCAGTCGACGATGTTCTTGACACCCTGGGCAAGCGTGAGCACCGAGCCGGCAATGCTCTTGCCGTCGGCGAGCCAGCACAGGTTGTCCTTCATGATGACGTCCATGCCACCACTGGTGTAGCTGCCCTCGGGCATGCCGCCGCAACCCAGGCAGTCGGTGATGAGTACCGTGTGCTGCCAGCCCTTGGCCTGCAGCAGCGCCTTGATGGCGGCAGGGTTTACGTGCTTGCCGTCACAGATGATCTCGGCGTAGGTCTCGGACGTGGACATAGCAGCACCCACGACACCGGGCTCACGGTGATGCAGCCCGCGCTGGCCGTTATAGGTATGCGTAAAGCAGCTGGCACCGGCGTTGATGGCGGCGATGCACTCATCGTAGGTGGCGTCGGAGTGACCGATGCTGGTCACCACACCCTTGGCGTTCAGAGCAGCCGCATAAGCAGCGGCACCGTCGCGCTCGGCCGCCATGGCGCTCTTAACGATGCGACCGCCCGCAGCCTCCTGCCACTGATCAAAGACCTCCTCGGAGGGATCGATAAGATAAGCGGGGTTCTGCGCGCCCACGTGCTTCATGGTAAAGAAGGGGCCCTCCAGGTAGATGCCCTGAATGCGAGCACCGCAGAAGTCGGGGCCGCGACCCTCGTCCGCCTGAGCGATGGCGGCGCAGGCGTCCTTGATCTGCTCGACGCCATCGGTGAACGTCGTGGGTAGCCAGCTGGTGGTACCGCGACGGGCGAGCTCAGTCGAGCTGATATCGATACCCTCGGGGTCGTTATCGGTAGTTGAGTGGTTGTAGAAGCCATGGATGTGGGTATCAACCATACCCGGTGCGATCCACGATCCCGTGTAGTCCTTGATCTCGCAAGAGGGCTCGTCGGCCTGCCAGGCGCCAAAGACGCCATCCTCGACCATAAGATAGCCGCCCAGCTGCGGACCTGCCGGCAAGAAGAACTTGTCAGCCTTAATTGCGTACGTGCTCATATGCACTCCTTGCTTCTAAAGCAGTTGACTGTGGTGATGCTTATACCCGGTCCAAGTGAAAACAAAAAGCGCCCGCCCGCCGTTATGAGCGGACGGGCGCCCTTACAGGGGGGGACGCGATTAAGCGGTGAAGGGGTGAATCGTCACGCCCTTAACCACGCGGTTGACCGTGCCGGTGGGGCTCGGCGTATCGGGCGTGTTGCCCACGCGCACGGAGTTGAGCAGGCTGATGGCCTGGGCAAACATCACGAACGGCAGGGCAAGGTAGCCCTCGGGGAGTGCCTCATAGCCCTTAAAGGTGAAGGACTCGCCCTCGTAGACGGTAGCGCCATCCTGCTGAACGGCAACGGTGTGCTGAGCGATCTCGTCGCCACCGATCTCGTTGAGGATGTCGATATCGTACTGACGGGTGTAGGCATCGTTGTTGACGAACACGAACACGAGGGTCTTGTCGTCGACGAAGGACTTGGGTCCGTGACGATAACCCATAGAGGTGTCGTAGGAAGTAGCGACCAGACCGTGAGCGAGCTCGAGGATCTTGAGCTGGCTCTCCTGGGCAAGGCCACCGAAGGAGCCGGAACCCAAGTAGGTCACGCGGTTGAAGTCGCCAGCCAGGTAATCGGCAACCTCGGACTCGCGAGCGATGACCTCCTCGCCCATCTTGGCGATGGTCTCGACCCACTCGGCCTTCTGCTCGTCGGAAGCCTCGTCAAAGATGAGGGTAGAGAGCAGGGTCATGCAGGTGTAGGAACCGGTCATGGCGAAGCCCTTGTCGTTGGCGCGCGGGATGAGCAGCGTCAGCGCATTGGGGTCATCAGCGGACTCGACAGCGAGCTTGCCCTCGGGAGCGCAGGTGATGTTGAGGAACTTGACGTTGTGGACGAGCTCCTTGGCAACGGCGACGGCGGCAAGGCTCTCGGGGCTGTTGCCAGAGCGGGCAAAGGAAACCACGAGCGTGGGATCCTCGGCGCGCAGGAAGTCGCGCGGGGCGCTCACGATATCGGTCGTGGCGATGGGCTTAAAGTCGTAGAGATCAGTGTTGCCAGCGTGACGCAGGTACGGGGCGCAGGTATCGCCAACATAGTCGGACGTACCGGCACCGGTGAAGACAACGGACAGACGGCCCTCGCCCATAGCGCGAGCCTCAGCCAGAAAGGCCTCGATGGCCTCCTTGTTCTCGCGATAGATGTTGAGCGTATCACGCCAAAGCTCGGGCTGCTGAGCAATCTCGGCCGTGGTGATCTGGGCGCCGAGCTCGGTGAGCTCCTCGACACTCTTCTCGAACATTTCTAATACCTCTCTCTAGAAGTAATCCTCTGACGTGCAATTATACACTTCAGTTGGTTATCTGGTAGTAACCAGTTGACTGCAAAGAATCAACACAACGAAACAAGTGCATCATTAATCGTTGCGCTGGTGATAAACCTTGTACTTAAACTGGTCGGCACGAGCAACCGAGAGCGTATACTCCACAACCTCGTTTGACTCGTTATACGTAGTCCTGACCAAATCGAGCACTGGCGAGCCCTCGACGATTCCCAAAAGGTGAGCGTCGGTGGGACGGGCTATGCTCGCATAGAACTCCTCTTCGGCCACGCGTATCTTTTGTTGGAAATCTTGCTCAATCACATCGTAGAGCGGTTTACGCTCCAAGAGCGGACGCTTGAGCGACAAGAACTTACGCACCGGCAGATAGCTGCGCTCGACCATCATGGGCATGTTGTCGGCGGAACGAAGGCGCTTGAGCTTAAAGATACGGTCGCCGATGCGGCACCCCATATGCTCGGCCAGATTCTTATCGGCCTCCATCTCGCAAAAATCGAGAATCGTGGTCTCTGGTTCGCGACCCATCGCACGCATCTGCTCGGTAAAGCTGTAGGACTGCGTAAGATTGGTTACCTTTGCCGAACGGTCGGTCACAAAGGTGCCGCGACCGTGCTGCCGAACCACCAGCCCCAAGCGTTCCAACTCCTGCAGGGCCAGGCGCACTGTGGTGCGCGAGAGACCATAGCGCTCCGATAATTCGCGCTCGGAAGGAATCATGTCACCGGCATGATATTCATGGTCAATCTTTTCGGTCAGAATATCGACCAGCTGATCGTATAGGGGCTGTTTGCGCGCTCCGATCGTCATTCTATCCTCCCTTTTTGCTCGAACTCGGCTAACTACCTTGGGTGTTAAGCATTATCGGTCCGCAACACCCGAATCATTAAGAAAACAAAAGCCGCGCGCTCTTTCGAGCACGCGGCTTTTAACATACACATGGCTTAAGGGGTCGGGGTGTGAGCCGCGTAGGGACACACCCCTCAAGCTAGAGCCTTACCAGATGCTCGGCCAGAGACCAAGCGGGCCAGCGCCCAGGATGCCCAGGACGAAGAGCAGGAGAATGCCCTTGGTCGGGGTCCAGCTGTGCTTAGCGAACATGTAGTAAAGCAGCAGCGTAAGCATAAGCGGGACGAGCTTCGGGACGATGGTGTTGAGGGTGTCGGCAACGGAGAAGTTGACCGGATCCTCGGTGACGGTACCGTAGGTAACGGACGCCATGCCGTTGCCCAGATCGGTGACGCCGCACTCGACAGCGTTGCCGTCGGCATCGGAAGCGGTAAGAGCGTTACCGTCGGCATCGGTCATGGCCATGGTGCCAGCCTCAGCGGTCTCGGTATCAATACCCTCCAGGCCGGTAAAGTTCTCGGCCTCCTCCTCGGAGACGACAACCGTGTGGGCAGCAATGCCGCGGGTGGTGCCGTTGGGGATCTGGAGGTTGATCTGGGTGCCACCCATGGTGACGACCAGGCAACCGACGACGAAGACGCCCATGATGGAAGCGGCACGCGTAAAGGCCTGCATGTTGGCGGTCAGAGCGTCAATAGCGCTGGTGCCAAGCTTGTAGGACCAGTTCATGAGCCAGAAGCGCAGAGCGAACTGGACGACGTTGAAGATCACCAGGAAGATCAGCGGCGCAGCGGCGTTACCGTTGATAGCCATGTTGGAGGTGATGCCGGCCGTGATAGGCACGAGCGTCAGCCAGAACAGGGCGTCACCGATACCACCGAGCGGGCCCATTGCGGCGACGCGGACGGCGCGGATCGTGGGGATGTCAACCTTGTTCTGCTCGAGCGAAAGCACGATACCCATAACAAAGGTGACGAGGAACGGGTGAGTGTTGAAGAACTCCAGGTTGTGGCTCATGGAAGCCGCGAGGTCGTTCTTGTTGGTGTGGATCTTCTCCAGACCGGGGATGATGGAGTAGAGCCAGCCAGCGGCCTGCATACGCTCGTAGTTGAACGAGGCCTGCAGGAAGCAGGAGCGCCAAGCCATCTTGTTGAGGGTCTTCTGGTCGAGCTGCGGAGCAGGAGTGAGATCCTCGTAGTGCTCCGGGATCACATACTCATTAGATGCCATCTTCGAAGTCACCTCCGTCAGAAACAGCTGCACCCTTCAGCTCGGTCTGCTGCTGGAAGTCCCAGAAGGCGATGCCGAAGCCGATGAGAGCGAGGATGAGCAGAGCAGGGGTTGCCAGAGAATCGTTGGCAACGGTGATGAGCGCGAGGCCAAAGCCCATGAGGAAGAAGCCCCACATATCGCGGTTCATCATAACCTTGAGCAGGACGGCGAAGCCGACGAAGCGCATCATGCCGCCTGCAGCGGAGAGACCGGTCTGCAGCCAATCCGGAATGGCGGCGGCGATGGTCGCACCGATGGTGGCGCCAGCGATGAAGAACAGCGTGACGACGATAGCGAAGATCAGGCCGAGCAGGGTCATGGCGAAGTAGTTCAGGCGCTCGATGCCCTTGGTGTCCGCGTTGTGAGCCATGTTATCGGCCGAGGACATAAGCGGGGACATAAGCGTGAAGACCAGGGTAACACCAAGCTGGCCAAGCAGAGCGAACGGAATGGCGAGGCCGACTGCCGCGTTGGGCTCGAGCTTCGTAGCGATAGCGAGAATGGCTGCCATGATGCCGCCGATGACGGCGTTAGGCGGCTGAGCGCCTCCGATCGGCATGTTGCCGATCGTCATGAGCTGATAGGTACCACCCACGAGAAGACCGGTGTTGAGGTCGCCAAGGATAAGACCGATGACGGCGCCGGTGACGATGGGCTGATAGAGAGACTCGAGGAAGTTGAACTGGTCGATTGCCGCGATGAACGTAACAACGAAGACCAGTGCGACCTGAATGATCGAGAATTCCATCTTGCTCCTCCTTTCAAAATGTATGTACGCACTTTTGGTTCACGTACAGAATGTCAGGGTTTCACTCCTGACAACGTGGATCACGAGGATTACGAGAAGAGCTTGCTCGTATCCTCAACAGGCGTGCTCGGAACGCGCCTGATCTCCAACTCCACCCCCAATTCCTGCAGCTCTTTAAACGCAGCGACATCCTCGTCGTTAACTGCGACGGAGGTGGCGACTTGGCGCTTTCCTTCCGACATGTGCATGTTGCCGATGTTTACCTTCTTTATAGGCACACCGCCCTTGACGAGCGTAAGCACGTCTTCCGGTGTTTCGGCCACGATGAAGATCTTCTGGCGCGGGCTCGCCTTGCCAATGACGTCGATGGTCTTCTGCAGGGAGAAGAAACGCGTAGCGACGCCGGCGGGAGCGGCCATCTTCATGAGGTTCTGACGCATGGTGTTGGTCGACACATCGTCGTTGGCGACGAGGATGAGGTTGGAGCCCAGGGTGGAGTTCCACTGGGTTGCGACCTGACCATGAACCAGTCGGTTATCGATGCGGGTAAGAAGAATGTTGGGTTCTGCCATGTTGATCAGCTTCCTTTCGTTGATTGCTGACGACAGTTACTTAATCTCCTGAATCGCGTAACGCGAAACATCTACGACGGCACCGGATCGGACTTTAATCTGGACCTTCTCGCCTTCGATGCCCTTGACGGTTCCGTAGATACCGCCGGCGAAAAGAACCTCCTGACCCGGCTTGAGCTCGGTGTGTAGCTCTTTGAAGTACTTCTGTTTCTTCTTCATGTTGATTTGCGACCAGATGGTGTAAATCAAGCCCATGATGACAAGCAGGCCTAAAAGAGCAACCGAGGAGCTCAGGACGCTGGCTCCGAAATCGGCCATTAGATGCCGTCCTCGTCGCCGAAGATATCCTCATCCTCGGAGCTGGCAACGGATGCGACCGTCTGGGCGGTGACGCCCGTCTGGCCAACGGTCACGGCCTGCTCGCCAAGCTCGGCGAGCGTGGCATTGCCGCGGAGGAACAGAAGCTCAATAACCATGGGAAGGTTAGTGCCGGTCAGAATCTCAACGTTGTCGACATCCTGGGCAATCATCATTGCCTGGTTGAACGGGGTGCCGCCAAGCAGGTCGGTAAAGACGAGCACGCCATCGCACTCCTCGCGCATGGCGGTAATAGCGGCGCGGAGATCCTCACCGTAGGAAGCAGCCTGGTCGCCCTCGAAAGGAACGACGGTAAAAGCGGGTTGGTCGCCGGCAACCATAGCGATAGCGCTTGCAAGGCCGGGTGCGAACTGTCCATGACCGGTAAGAATAAAGCCAACCATTCAAATTTCCCTTCCGAAGGTGTGTACGATCTGAGTCCGATGATGTTCGGAAGCCAGCGGGCGAGTGCCCTTAAAGCTTCTTGGAAAGCGTTCTTTAAAGACCAGTGGTTTCTTAACTGGTAGTAACCACGTGACGTGTTGTTGTCACTATATCACCACAGAAGAGGTTGCTTTCGTTGATTCATACAGTAAAACGTTTTTGCACCGTTCACGGTGAAAAATCGACCGTTTACCGCTCATTAACACTTCTACCTGCGGTTTTGAAACCGTTTCGAAATGATTTGACGAAAGATTGGAACTTTTTTTGTGTCTAAACAACGCAGGGTGGCTAAAAATGGCGTGTAGAAAAATTGCAGGTCATTGTGAAGATTTGTGAATTGGTCTTTTTGACTTAATACCAGTAAGAACCAGTTTCGATATTATCGGTGAACGGTAGTTTTCGACCGTTCACCGGTTATTTGCAATCGTTTACGGCCGTTTTCCCGGATGAATTAGGGAGACCCGATGAAGCACTTGCGCGGTTGCAGGATATTTAGATACTCGTCCATCCCCCACGTGCCAAACTCTCACTCCCTAAATATGCCACAAGCTCTCGCTATTCGTCTCACAAACATTACTTACTCTTACTCTAATCTGTAATTGTTTATCGTTTATCATTAAGTATAATATAAGATACAAGTATCATCCAAGACATTGGTTGGAGGAGCTATGATCCGCTGGAACGTATCCAAATCGAATGAAGCCATCGACCGTGAACAGGCAATAGCCAAACTGAGGAAGCTCACTCGCTACTGCAAATGGGGCACAATCTGCACCATCGTGGCGCTCGCTCTGGGACTCCTCGCAGTCATTGCAATCTACGATCTACTCATATTGCCTAGCCTCTCCCAAGGGTTCTGTCTCCAATCCGTAGAGCTTGAGGCTAGCGAAGGGCCAATTCTCGCTCTCGTCGGCACCAATGAACAGACTCCTCTTATGCTTGTCGCGCACGACGGTCATACTGCCATAGGGAGCGGCATGATGGCATGCCTCGCGCTTGCCATCGCGCTAAGCGCATACAGGTTTTTCTCCGCCATTGAAAAGGCGGGCAGGCCCTTTGACCTCGAATGCATCCGCATACTACGTCAAATAGGACATTTGTTCCTTATCGGCGGCGCCGCCGTGAAACTTTTTGGTGCCATAGTCACAGGGCTGATACTCTCAGGATTTGGCGGCAGCTTTACGGATGCACTTGGCGGGCAGCATCTCGACCTCTCTATGCTCTTTGCAGGCCTAATTATTAGCCTGATTGCTAGCATCTTCCAGTACGGGTGTATCCTGCAAAAACAAGATGACGAGTTGCTCTAGGGGGAATCCATGATTATTCTGCGGCTCGACCGCATGCTTGCCGAACGCAAGATTTCATCCAAAGAGCTTGCGGAACGCGTGGGTATCTCCCAGGTCAATATGTCGCGTATCAAGACGGGCAAGGTTTCTGCCGTGCGCTTTTCAACTCTTGACGCGATATGCCGGGCTCTCGACTGCCAACCGGGCGATGTGCTGGAATATATGCCTGACGATGAAGCCGATAACCTCTTTGGACTTAAAGATGAATAGCCATAATTAAGCCGCCAATCACGCCCTCAACGCAAAAAGCCCGCCAGAACGATGCGTTCTAGCGGGCTCAATCAGATATTTCGACTTCGTGCTCGAAAGCTCGGGCAACCTTTAAGCAAACAGACCGTAGATGCTGATGTTGGCGTTGGCGTACAGGCCGTTGGCATACTCGGTCCACTTGGAGCTGGCGCTCGAAGCCTGCGAGGAATACTGCTGATAGGCAGTGTAGTAGGCGGTCATGGCCTGCTTATAGGTGGCGCTATCGGCGGTAAAGGCATCGTCGGCGAAGGCCTTAGCATAGGTGCTGTCGGCGTCCTTCCAGGTGCCCTTCGAGCTATCCCACTCGTCGCCGGCAAGGTTGATGATGTAGTCAGCGTAATCCTTGCTCGCGGTGTCCTCGTTGCCGTCAGAAGGCTCGGTCGGAGCGGTCGGCATGCTCGCGGAAGCATCGCCCACCTTCTTCTTGTAGAGCTTCTGCAGCGTCGCGGACTGACGGACGATCTGCTTGGCCTGGTCCTTGGACACGCCATACTGCTTGGCCATGGTGTCGTAGTCCGAGGTGCCGATAGAATCCTCGGCGTACTTCTTCATCTCCTTAGAGGAGACGGTAATGCCCTCGTCCTCAGCAGCATCGAGCAGAATCTTGTTGCGCACGTAAGACAGGATGACGTCGGAAGAGGGGGCGGTGTAGTTGCCGTTGCTATCCTTGACGGTATCGAGGCTGTACTGGCTCTCGATGGCCTCGCGCGCGGTGATATCGCTCTTCTTGCCGTTGTAGCTATAGCTTGCCACGGTCGAATCGAGCTGGTCCTCGGTCAGGGTCGACGAACCGACACCCTTGCCGCCAAAGCCGCCATTGCCAATAAAGAAGCCGACCACCGCAGCGATCACGATAGCGACCACAAAGGCGGCAATCATCGTCTTCTTGTGCTTGGATGCATGGTCGTCCGCGTCGGAGTCGTCCTCGTCTTGCTCCTCGGGCATGAGGTTCTCGTCGGCGGCGTCCGCGGCGATCTTTGCCTCCAGGCGAGCGTCCTCCTCCTCGGCGGTCGTGCCGGCGGCAATGTGCTCGGCAGACGTGCCGGCGACCAGGTCGATCTTCTCGTCCTCATCACCGTCGGGGCCTTCGCCGCGCTCGATGATCTGGATGCCGTCGATCTCGTCCTTCTCGTCCTTCTTTTGAATCAGACCCATATCAGTTACTCCTTGTTAGGAAACATAGTCCGCAATAGAATACGCCCGACAGAGCGCCGGGCGTATTGATTCTTAGGTTATACGCAAACACTTAAGTACTATTTAGGCGTTTGCAGCCTGCATGCCTTAAGCTAGGTGCGCGATAACGGCATCGGCAAAGGCCTGCGTACCCACCGCACCCTCGACAGAACCGGTCTGGGCACGACGTACGTCGCCGGTAACCTGCTTGCCCTCGTCGAGCGTGGCGGACACGGCGGCGCGGATGCGATTGGCCGCATCGTTCTCACCCAGGTGATCGAGCATCATCGCAGCAGAGAGGATCTCGGCCGTGGGGTTGGCAATATCCTGCCCCGCGATATCAGGCGCAGAGCCGTGCGTCGCCTCAAAGATGGCGCAGTCGGCACCGATGTTGGAGCCGGGGGCCATACCCAGGCCGCCCACCAGGCCGGCGCACAGGTCGCTCACGATGTCGCCGTACAGGTTTGGCAGCACCAGGACATCGAAGTCGTTGGGGTTCTGGACCAGGCCCATGCAGGTGGCGTCGACGATCTTGTCGTTGAACTCAATGTCGGGATAGTTGGCGGCCACCTCGCGCGCAACGCGCAGGAACAGGCCGTCGGTCGCCTTCATGATATTGGCCTTGTGCACGGCCGTCACCTTTTTGCGGCCGCAGCGGCGGGCATACTCAAAGGCGTACTCCACAATACGGCGGCTCTTGGCGATAGAGATGGGCTTGATCGAGATGGCGGAATCCGCGGCGAAGGTCTTCTGGCCCGAGCGCTCGACGAGCTGCGAAAGCTCCTCGACCTCGGCAGCACCCTCATCGAATTCGATACCGGCGTAGAGGTCCTCGGTGTTCTCGCGCACGATGACCAGGTCAACGTCGCGGAAGCGCGAGCCGTCGCCCGGCTGCGACAGACAGGGACGCACGCAGGCATACAGGTCAAAGTGCTTGCGCAGGGCGACGTTAACGCTGCGGAAACCCGTGCCGACCGGCGTGGTGATGGGCCCCTTGATGGCGACCTTGGTCTCGGCAACCGCATCGAGCACATGTTGGGGCAGCGGCGTGCCAAACTCGTCCATGACGCCGGCGCCGGCCTCCTGGACGTTCCAGTTGATCTGGACACCGGTGGCCTCGACCACGCGGCGCATAGCCTGCGTAATCTCGGGACCGATACCGTCACCGGGAATCAGGACTACATCGTGCGCCATAATCTGTTACTCCTCGTCTTCGGCGTCGTCAGATTTTTTAACGCTAGCACGCTTCTTCTTTTTGGAGAGATCCAGGCCAAAACGTTTAACAAGCATTTCGCAAATCTCGCTCGAACGGGCCTTGAGATAGCTGCCCTTACCGTTCTCGGCATCGAACTTAAGGCGCAGCGCAAGCTTCTCTGCGACCTCGGCGTCGATCTCGCCCTGGCAAAACTCGTACAGGCAACCGAGCATGTCGCGATACTCAAGGTCGCCGTGGTAGCACTGGATGGCCTCGTCCAGGATGGGCCAAGCCTCGCGCGAACGCTCGACACTCGTGGCACCCCACACGCACAGCAGGCGGAAGGCGGCATAGCGCAGCGTGGAGGAGATCTCGTCGAACAGCGCGGTCTCGGCACCCTCAAAGGCGTCCTCCATCTGCTCGGGGCAGGTGGTGGCGAGTGCCGCCAAGGCATCGAGGGCCTCCCAGCGGGTCTGCGCCTCGGGGCGATCGAGCGCCTCGATCAGCGCGGGCACGCAGGGCACGACGCGCTGCGGATCGCGCTCGGCAAGCAGGTGCAGCACGCGGGCGGCAAACTGGCGGATGCGGCGCGTGGGGCAGCCGAGCTCCTGGACCAGGCGGTCGACGGCGTTCTCGTTCTCCTCTGCCAGCTGGAGCTGTGCCAGCTCCTCGTCGGTGAGCTGTTCGTCTTTGTTTTCTGCCATAGTTACCTCTTCTTACTATTTCTTAGCGTGCTTGCCAGCACCCTTGCTGTCATCGGTGACCGAGATGAGCTGTCGGTCGGCCGCACCATTGCGACGCGCACGGCGGCGTTCCTCGGCGTCGCCCGCATCGGCGGCGGCGCGATGGGCCTTGTTGACGTTAAAAACCTCGTCGTGCTTGCGCCACGGGCCGACGGACTCGCCAAAGCTCATCTTAAGACCGGCGATAAAGCCGCCGAGCCAGCCGATCGGCGCAAACTGCACCAGCGGGAACAGCGAGAACACCCAGGTCAGCAGGACGACTGCCGCCGCTCCTGCAAAGTTGGCGATCCAGTAGTCGCGCTTGGTGATGACGCGCTTTTCGCACGCCCACTGGCCGCACAAAAAGCCGATGTAGATCGCAAAGAGAAAGAGCACCAGCGCAAGCACCACGAACGTCCAGCTCATGGGCGCTACTCCTCGTGATGGTGGCCGCAGCAGCACTCGTGGCCGTCATCGTGACCGTGACCGCCGCAGCACTCGTGGTCCTCGCCGTGGTGGTGGCCACCGCAGCACTCGTGGTCGTCGCCATGCTCGCCGCAACCGCAGCCTTCCTCGTGGGCACCGTGCTCCTCGGGACGATACTGCGACCAGTCCAGACCAGCGGCGATGGCGTCGGCCTCCTCCTTATAGAGGACCGTGATGGCCTGGGTGCCCAGCTTGGCACCACCGATGGCATCGAGCATGTCGTAGAGCGTAAGGGCCACGTCGGCGCCGGGCAGCGCAAGCTCGCGATCGTCGGCATAGGCGAGCGCCAAGCGCAGGTCCTTAATAAAGTGCTCGACCATAAAGCCGGGCTTGTAATCGCCGTCGAGCGCCTTGGGTGCCAGGCTCTCCATGGCGCCGGACTTGCCGGTGCCGCCCAGGATCATCTGACGGGTCTTCTCCAGATCAAGGCCGCTCAGCTCGGCAAACGCCAGCGCATCGGCCATGCCGACCATGCAGGCGCCCAGCGACACCTGGTTGGCGAGCTTGGCAGCCTGGCCCTTGCCGGCGCCATCGAAGCAGCAGATAGTTGCCGCAAAGGTGGAAAGGATGTCGCGGACCGGGGCGATGTCGTTCTCGGTGGCGCCCACGATGGCCGTGAGCGTGCCGGCGATAGCACCGGACTCGCCGCCGGTGACGGGGCAGTCAAACGCCATGCGGCCGGAAACCTGGGCGGCCTCGGCAATATCGCGCGCGAGCTCGGGCGAGCTCGTGGTGAGGTCGATCAGGACCGCGCCAGGCTTTGTGCACGCGAGCAGGCCGTCGCCCGCCAGGTAGAGCTCCTCGACCTCGGAGGGATAACCCACCATGGTAAAGACGACGTCGGCGTTCGCCACGGCATCTGCCGGCGTATCGGCCCAAACGGCACCGCGCTCGATAAGCGCGGCGGCCTTGGACTTAGTGCGGTTGTTGACCGTGACGGGATAGCCGGCATCCAGGATGTGGCCGGCAATGGGGGCACCCATGATTCCGGTGCCGATAAATGCGACGGAGAGCTTGTTTGCCATGAAACCTTTCCTTTTGGGTTGGGTGTTATTACCAGGTTGAATACTCGGTGCCAGCGTTGGGCTGTGAGTCGAGGGCGATTACGGCCGCGTTACTTGCCTACTGACCGCGCACGCGGCGGGCGATGCGGTCGGAAAGCGACGCCTTGTCGGCGCGGTTCTTGCCCCAAAACGCGCAAGCCACCATGCCGGGGCCCACGTGCGAGCCAATGGTGGGGCCCACAGAGCTGCGGATGATGGTCACGTCGGCGCAGCCTTCCTCCTTGCGGATGGCGGCCTCGAGCCAGTCGCCGTCCTTTTCGGCATCGGCCGTCATAATGGCGATGGGCATGGTGCGATCGGGCACATAGTTCTCGCGGAACGACTTGAGAATGGACTTGAGCGCCTTCTTGCGACCGCGGTTGACGCCGATCAGCGACAGCGAGCCGGCCAGGTCGTAGGACAGCTCGGGTTTGACGTCGAGCTTTGCCGTGAGCTGTGCCGCCGCGGGCGGAATGCGGCCGCCGGCAGCCAGCGCGTCAAAGCTCTCGAGCGTAAAGTAACCGTGGACATAGGTCTTGGCCTCGTTTGCCCAGTCGACCAGCTGCTTGGCGGTCAGTCCCGCCGAACGCTGGCGCACGGCCTCAAGCGCCAAGAGCTCGCCGGTCGCACAGGGCAGAGCGTTGTCGACCACGTACAGCTCAAAGTTGGGATACTCGGCGCGCACGGCGTCCGCCGCCTGGCACGCGGAGTTGTAGCTCGACGACAGCGCCGAGGTAAAGCACAGGTAGACCGTGGGCGTACCCTCTTTGGCGCACTCGGTAAAGAACTCGATATAGCGACCGAGCGACACAGCCGAGGTGGACACGCGGGCACCGGCGCGCATGCGGTCGTAGAACTCCTTGGGTGTGATGCTCGACCAGATGTCATCCGTGCGCTCCTCGCCATCGATAATGAAGGGGAAACCCAAGATATCGACATCGAGGTTCGCGGCGACCTCGGGGCTAAAGTCGCAGCAGGTATCGACGACGATACGGCAACGGTCCGAATGACCGGCGGATGCGGCCTTGTCCATCAAAGCGACTCCTTACGTAAAAAGGCGGCCACCCGCATGGGATGGCCGCCAACCGTTAACTCATGCAAGTTAACGTATTTTACTCGTCAAGTGTTTCGATACGGGGCTTGATGATGCCATATCCACCATTCTTACGGTGATACACCACATTGATGAGGCCAGTCGTCGCGTTCTCGAACACGTAGAAGTCGTGGCCCAGCAGATCGGTCTGCACCAGCGCCTGCTCCTCAGTCATCGGGGTGACATCGATGACCTTCTCGCGGACGAGCAGGTCGTCGTCGTCCTCGGGCAGCAGCAGGTCGGCCAGATCCTCGACGCGCTCGACCGGCGCGACATCCGCTGCGCTGGCACCGCCCTGGCGGTTGTCCACGACCTTGGTCTTGAACTTGCGCAGCTGGCGGGTGACCTTATCGGCGGAGAGGTCGATGGCGGCATACATATCTGCGCCGTGCTCGGCAACGCGAATCACAGAGCCGCGGGCACGAACCGTGACCTCGACGATTGCCGGGTTGGGGTTCGAGGGGTTCTTCTCATAACGAAGCACGACGTCGACTGTCATGGGCTCGATATCGAAAACCTTGAGCGCCTCGCCGATCTTCTCATCCACATGCGCACGCAGAGCATCGGTTACCGTCGTCTTGCGTCCAGAAACCTTGATATCCATACGTGGCTCCAATCTGCCTCGGGGACTTACTGTACTGGCTATGTACCCATTGCCGTGCATTTAATCACGCGGATTCCCAAAGACCCGAATAACGATTGCTTAATACCGCATACCGAAGTCTCGCACTTTTCCGTGGCAAAGTGCGCTATAGGAGGGAGCCGGCGACTTTGTATTTGGTCCCGAAAATTGGCTTTGACCTGCTGGTTTTATAGAGATGAAAAAGCCGGGCTCCTCTATTGGGGAAGCCCGGCAGTGCGTGTTGAAACCGTGAAGGGGCATCTCTCCTAGCGCATAGGAGACACCACCCCTAGCAATAACTAGCTATTAAGCTTGTTAATGTCGTCGTCGGTGATGGTGTCTTCCTGGCTGGACGATTTGTCTTCGGAGGATGCGGTCTCATTGTTGGAATCGGAGGACTCGCTGCCGGAGGATGTGGTCTCGCTGGACTCAGAGTCGCCCGGCTGCACGTTAGCGCCCGAAACCGTCTTAGTGGTGAGGTCGTAGGGCATCGTGCCGTACCAGACGCAGTGGACCGCCTCGAGCGTGCCGTCGGCCGTAATACCGTCGAGGGCATCGCTCACGGCACGACACAGTTCGTCATTGGACGAAAGGCCTGCAACACCAAGCGTCGAGGGCGCCTCGAGCGCACCGACATAGGAGATCTCGCTCATCAGGCGTGCAAGATAGCCGCCGGCCGTGGAGTCGCAGATTACATAGTCGACCTCGCCGGACTCGAGCGCCTCAAAGCACTCGTTGATGTTGGAGTAGGTCTTTTGGTTGGCGGCGATGCTCTGCTTAGCAAGCGCCTCCTGCGAGGCCGAGGACATCTGGACACCCAGAGTAGACGTGTTAAGGGTATCGGTGGAAACGCTTAGCGACCCACCATCGCTGGTTTTACCGAACACGGAAGCGGCATCGTACAGGCAGGTGCCGAGCGAGCTAACGTCCCCGTCCGTGGAGTTGATCTCGCCGATAAAGATATCAGCCTTTTTGTCGCCGAGCGCGGAACCTGCCGAGGACGCATCGACAAAGGCGACCTTAAGGCCCATGCGGCTTGCGAGGGCGCGGGCGGCGTCAACCGCATACCCCGTGAGCTCGCCGTCGGCGTCCTGCATGGCCTGCGGCGCATCGGAAGTATCGAGGGCGACCGTCAGGGTTCCGGGAGTGACCAGGGCATCGTCCGACACCGCCGGCGTGACGGTCTCGTACTCGATCTGGTCGATCGTGGGAGTCGTGAACGTAGACAGCGGGTTGAACGCGCATCCGCTCAGGCCCAAAACGGCGATGACCGCTGCGGTCCCAGCACCTAACCGAGCCGCGTGCATCAAGCTGCCCCTCACCATGTCCACTACCCTGCCTTCTGTGTCGTATACGATCCGTGCGTTGCGCGGAATATCAGGTTGTTCCCACCAGCTGACCTGGTATTTGACCCCACACTTGCGCACCGGGGCGTTTGCTCGGGAGGCCGCAGCCACCTTCACGACTGGCCCGCTCGCCCGCGAGGCGGTATTGCCCCAAAGAAAGTAGAACGGACGGTGCGGCTTACATCTAGGACGCGCCATGATCGCGCCGCGCGCACGCGGTCGCTTACGTGGATCCCTTTGACCGCGTCTGTCTTGGACTAGGGCGGGCATTTCGTCCGTCCGCAACCACAGCCTGGTAGGAACGTAGCGCATTATAGCTAAGTTCAAGCTAAAGTTTAAGGTTAGGGGCGTCATTCGCATCGCGAGTACAGATTTCGCAGGTCGGAGTGGGCTATTCGTGCCCCTGTGAAGCCCGGAGCTCCCCTACGGTGAGTTCCGGGACACCCTTCTTAGGGTGCCGTGGCCAAAAAATGGCAAATATGAGTACTGTCACCAATTTAGTAACAGGCATTTTTGGCCTCTCGGACAGATTTTGCGCTCAGTGTCGCCAACCTGATGCTTAGTTATTCTACATTTGTTTATTATCTTCTTACTTTATGACGCCTCCGAGTCCTAAATTCCTTGATTTTGCTGTTACTGATTTAGTGACAGTACTCATATTTGCCATATTTTGGCCAGGGCATATGATTAACCCCCTATTTTCGACGTGAATTAGACCGGCTTAAGCCCAAAACACGCCCGCAGCGTGTTAAGCAACGCCTCTTGCTTCTTCCTGCGGGCATCGACACGATTCCGGTACCGCTTTCGCATACGCTGGTGGATGCGCCATGCGAGCGCTTCCATCGCTTCCATGTCACAGAGCATTTCGTTGTTGACCGTCGCGACCTCGATTCCCATAGTAATCAAGCCCGTGTTGCGCTTTTCATCATGGATACGTCCCCTCCGAGAGGAATGGCCCAGCTCACCGTTGTATTCCAGGTCAAACCGGGCTGCCTCTTGATACGCATCGCAAACTGCATGAGGCATCCCCGAGATTGCCTGCGCACGGTCATCGAACTCGACCTTGTAGTCGGTCTTAAAAGGTCCGCAGGCAAACCCGCCATAGGAAAACGGAAGCGAAAACAGGGCGAGCATGATGCACTCCATGGGCGAGAGCAGGTTTTCCGAAAGATAGGGACACAGACGCTGCAGCTGTTTGGCCACATTCCCCTTGCATGCCGCAAGGTAATCTGCCAGGCGATCGGGCGTCAGCGCCGGCTCGACTTCAAAGTAGCCCACGTCTGCTGGCTGGTCCTTGTCCTTTGCAAGTTTATTCGTAACAGGCGAGGTGTAGGGAGGCAGATACTTCCCGCGGTCGCTCAGTGAAATCTTAGAGCACAGCTCCTGGGCCAGGGCAAATGCCTGGATACAGCCGACCTCGCGGGCGATGGCAACACAAAGGGCCTCGGGAGATAGGCTGTATACCCCCGGTTCCACCTCTAGAATCGAGCCAGCAGGCAACCCGGAGCATACGGACCAGCTCACGCCAAAAATGCGGCGGCGCTGTGCTGCAGACCCTACCAGCAAGCACAAATCCTCTTGTACCTCGCCGCTTGCGGCCCCAATCCGCACCAAGTCGGGAAGATAAATGTCCTCGGTCGAGGGCGACGACGTGCGCAGCACACGGCGCTCTTCATCGGGATTAAGGTCCTTCCAGCTGATATAGCCCATCTGCCGGCGCTCGGCGCGCATCATGCGCAGCGCTGAAGCGCCTGTTAGGATTACGGAAGCCGCTAGCTGTTCGCCTGTCGGCTCGTTGCGCCGCTCAATCTTCACTGCCACAAAACCACCCCTACCAAACACGTGCGATAGCAAGGCCATCGACTGCCGCAGCGCCGGCACGCTTGAGCTCCGCCGAGGCTGCTGCCATGGTCGCGCCCGTGGTGATAACGTCATCGATAAGCAGTAGACGGCGGCCGCGCACGTCCTCAACCGTCTCGTACATGCCTTGGGCACGCTCGCGACGCTCCTCACGACCGAGTTCGCGCTGGTCGCCATGCCCGTACTTGACGAGAGCATCGAGCAGGGGAACACCCGACAGCTCGCAAAATGGACGCGCAATAGCCTCCATATGATCAAAGCCACGCCGCCGAAACGCTGCCGCCGTCGCGGGCACAAACACCACCGCATCCGCACCGGACAGCACACCTCCTAAGCGTTCGGGCGCTACGACCTGGGCATGCAGGGCAGTGTCGTAGAGCAGCTCCGCCAGATACGGCGCCAGGCGTCGCTCGCCCGCGTCCTTGTACGCTTTAATGATGCGCGGCAGCGGATGCGCATAGACGGAGCACGCCAGGCAGCGGTCGAGCGCCTCCGCCATTGCCGAGGACGTGCCCTCGACCGAACACTCAGTGCACAGCAAATCCCCAAACGGGGCGCCGCATCGGGTACAGCTATGACGTGGGTCGATGAGCGTGAGCGCGGCCAGGCAGTCTTGGCAAATAAGCGCACCGGCGCGCTCGCAGCCGGCACATCGTGTTGGCGACAATGCCTCGAGTGCCTCGCGTGCCGCCCGCTCGGCAAACGACAGCAATTCGTCCGCAAACGGTAGGGCGCCGGCACCCTGCAGACGGCTCAATTTGTTTAGATGGCTCTTCAAGACACAACCCTCCCTACGTTCGGTCGCAGGGAGGGTTGTTGATTCAGCGCTATGGTACCCCGACGCGATTGGGGTAAGGCGGGTTAAATCCGCTCGCGGGCGTTATTCGCCGGCGGGCGGTTGTGGTGCGGCCGAAGACGGGGTCGAGCCCTCGCCACCATCCTGGCGCGGCTTGCGGGAACGGCGACGACGACGGCGCTTTTGACCCTGGTCGGCCGAGCCCTCGCCACCGCGATCCTCGCGCGGCTCGCGCTCGTCGCGAGCGGCGCCACGCGAAGCCTTGGCAGCAGCTCCCCCGCCATCTCCGGGACGACGGCGCGTGACCTTGACCTCGCCATCCGAGACCTGATCGGCCACGGAGGGCACTGAAGGCTTCTGCTGTGCGCCCGAGGAATGGCGACGGCGCGGACGCGGCGCGCGCTCCTCCTCGCCACGTGACTTGCCGCCCTTGTCGACAGGCGCATCGGAGGCCGAGGGACCCTTGGAAGCGGCACCAGCCTCGCGAGCAGCTGCGGCGCGGAAGGCGTCCTCGCGCTCCTCGCTCGACAGATGACGGCGACGACGGCGCGTGGGATTCATGCCACCGCCGCGATTCTGCTGCTGGGGCTGTTGAACCTCGCGCTCGCGAGCGCCGTTCTTGCCGGCGGCTGCGGCCTCGCCGGCATCGGCAGAGCCCGCACGCTTGCGGCGGCGACGGCCGCCAGCGGCCTCCTCGGCCTCAGGCGTTGCGGCATTGCCACGGCCCTTTCCGCGGCCACGACCCTCGCCCTGCCCCTGACCGGCGCGAGCATCGGAATCGGCATCGCGACGACGGCGCTTGGGCATCGACGTGCCAGCAAGACGGTCGGCGCTCGACAGGCCATCGCCCACGTCGACGCCGTTCTCGCGATCGAGCTCCATGAGCGCCAGGCGCATCTCGGGCGACTCGATGTGCTCGAGCACATCGCGCGTCACGCAGTCGGGGCGGCAATTGCAGCCCTGCTCGGCAGCCTTCTTTTTGCAGCCCTCCGAGCACGTCATATCGGCCAGGTTGACCTTAAAGACCTTGCCGTTCTCCAGGCGCAGCACCAGCTGCTCGCGCGGCGTGTCATATTCCTGAATACGCGCCTTGCCGAGCGGCGTATCGATAAGCGTCTTCTTTTTGGGCGCGCGGCTCTTAAAGTCCTTGTAGGCCTCGAACTCGTAGCGCAGGCAGCACATCAGGCGGCCGCACACGCCGCTGATCTTGGACGAGTTGAGCGGTAGGTCCTGCTCTTTTGCCATGCGGATCGAGACGGGCTCAAACTGTCCGCCAAAGCGCGTACAGCAGAGCTCCTGTCCGCACTGGGCATAGCCGCCCACCAGGCGGGTCTCGTCGCGCACGCCGATCTGGCGCATGTCGACGCGGATGTGCAGCGTCGAGGACAGATCCTTGACGAGCTGGCGAAAATCGACGCGCTCCTCGGCCGCAAAGTAGAACACGGCCTTCTCGCCGCCAAACAGGTACTCGACGCCCACCGGCTTCATCTCGAGATCGAGCTCTTTGACCAGACGGCGGAAATCGACCATCGCCTCGTCGCCCTGGATGGCCAGGTCGTCGGCAAGCTGCAGGTCGATGTCGCTCGCCACGCGCAGCACGGGCTTGAGCGGCTGACCGATCTCGTCTTGCGGCACCTCGAAGGGATCGGCCGTAACCAAGCCGATCTCGGTTCCGCGCTCGGTGGAGCAAATGGCATAATCGGCCTCGAGGATATCCAGGTCCTGCGGGTCAAACCACAGGTCGCGCGAGGCGTAGGTAAACTTAACGGGTACGACTAACGGCATTTCAGTGCCTTCCTGATATCGAACAGCATGACCTCGATGGCCAGCTGGGGAGTAACGTTTCTGGCGATGTTGCGCTCGGCGGTCGCGACCGCCTCGAGCGCCTGGGTGGCACCCGCAACATTGGTCGCGGCGGCAAGCCGACCGATCGTGTCGCGCACATCCTCGTTCACCACGTCGGCTGCCTCGTCCTGAAGTGTCAGCAGCACGTCGCGCATGAGCGTCCGCGCGCTCGCCAGCGCTTCCATGATACCCGAACGCTCGCGCGCGTTGAGTTCGCGCTTGTTGCGGTCCTCAAGCTGCTTCAATGCTCCACGCGACAGGTAGTCGGCGTTTTGCTCGAGCACCTTTTCCTGCGTGGACTTGACCTCGGCGAGCGGCGCCTTAACGGCAACGATGAGTGACTTGGCGCGGCTGAGCACGTCGGCCTCGTCGGCGGCGATGAGCGAATCGATGGCGCGAACCATCTGGCGGCGAGCATCCTGACGCTCGGCGCTCTTGAGGAACTCGATGCCACGCGTGGGGCTTCCCGCCACGGCGACGGCCATGCGACAACGCGCGATATCCTGACCGGTGGCGCGGCTCACGGCCTGCGCGGCGACGGCGGGCGACACCAGCCGAAACGGCACGCACTGGCAGCGGCTCACGATGGTGGGCAACATCACGTCTGCCGAGGTGCCCAGCAAGATAAACATAACGCCCTCGGGCGGCTCCTCGAGTGTTTTGAGCAGTGCGTTGGCGGTGTTGGCGCGCAGTTGCTCGGCACGGTCGATGATGTAGACCTTGGCCTTGGCGCGAATGGGTGCCAGCGGCACGTCATCGAGCAGCTCGCGGGTCTGGGCAATAAGGTAGCCCGTGGCGCTCTCGGGCGTGTAATAGTGCACGTCGGGATGCGTATGCCGAGAGACGCGCACGCAACTGTCGCATGCGCCGCAGCCGTCCTGCTCGCACAGGAAGGCTTGGGCGAGCGCCCACGCGGCATCGAGCTTGCCCGCGCCGGGGGCGCCCAAAAACAGGTAGGCGTGCGATGCACGGCCGCTGGCGACGGCATTGGTCAAAAAGTCGCGCACGCGCTCTTGGGTGTCGAGCTTGGCCAGCAGGCTTGCCTGAGCGGGGGCCATGTTACTCGGCCTCCTTGGCAAGCGCGGCGGCGACAGCATCCTGGGGGATATCGAGACCGTACGCGCGAACCTGCTCGACCGTCTTCTCGAAAACTTCCTCGACGGTCGTAGTGGCGTCGATGAGCTTTACGCGGTTTGGCTCCTCGGCAGCAATGGCACAAAATCCCTGGTACACACGCTCCTGGAATGCCATGCCCTTAGCCTCCATGCGATCTGCCGCGCCACGGGCTGCCATGCGTAGCGCCGCCTGCTCGGGCGTGATGTGGTAGACGAGTGTGAGCGCCGGGTGCGTTCCCGCGACGGCCAGGTTGTTGGCGTCGCGCACCATCTGGCGGTCGAGGCCATCGGCAAACGCCTGGTAGCAGGTCGTGGAATCGTAGAAGCGATCGCACAGGACCACCTTGCCGGCCGCAAGGGCGGGGGCTATGACCTCGTGCACCAGCTGGGCACGCGCAGCCTCGTAGAGCAGCAACTCGCAGGTGTCGCCCATCGCCATATTGGCGGGGTCGAGCAGCAGGGCGCGGATCTTTTCGCTGATGGCGGTGCCGCCCGGTTCGCGCAGGCTCACAACCTGATAGCCGGCAAGGTCGAGCGCGCGGGCCAGCAGGCGCGCCTGCGTGGACTTGCCGGCGCCGTCGACGCCCTCGAGCGTAATGAAGCTATGTTGAGCGGGCTCAAAAGCCATGGGCGCAGCCCCTTCCTACAAGGCGCGAAAATGCAAGTTATAGCAACCAAGCCATGATACCCCAGTGCTCGGTGCGTCCCAAATCCCACCTAGCCATTGGGGACGTTCTTAAATGACTAGGTGACAGTTAGGGACGTTCCTAAACTGCCGGCAGAAAAGGAACGTCCCCAACTGCCGGCTTTTTTGTACGCTGGGTATAATCGTCGTATTGCATTGAAATGTGGCGAAAGGAGTGGCAATGTCTCGGTATTGCGCCTCGTGCGGCAAGCGTCTTGCAGATGATGCCAAGTTCTGCACCTCGTGCGGTGCACCCGTTGAGCAAACAGCCGCGAGCGATAGCCAGCCCGCTTTTGAGCAGACCGGCTCCCTTGATGCGCCGCAAGCCAAGGCGGACGACCCCCTCGCCTATAGCCCCGACCCCGCCGCAAGGACCGAGGCCGTCGAGACCACGCAGCGCATACCCGTCGCGAGCGGCTCGCCCCAACAGCAGCCGGCTCCCGCATACGCGCCCGCTTCGCCACAGACCCCCGCTTCCAAAAAGAGCGGCACCGGGCCGCTTATCGCCGTTATCGTTGTGCTGGTGGCGATCATCATCGCCCTGGTCATTTTCTTTGTGATCAAGCCTTTCGACAACGCCGGTACGCAGACGACCGCCGAGGTTACCAAGCTGCACCACGATGTTGACGATGATGACCTTGAGCCTCTCGGCGATCCCAATAGCCTTTACGACGATGACGATGATGACGACGAGGATGGCGGCGAAGCAACGCTCTCTGAGCAGAACCTCTACCGCCGACTGAACGAATACTACGACCTGCTCGAAGATCTCGACAGCCAGGTCCGTGGCTGCGCGCAGAACTTCAACGGCAACTATCTGGAAGAGGATCGAACCACCCGTCAAAATCTCGCCGACGTCGCCGAGCGCACGGAGGACACCATCGAGCAGTATTACGACATCGTCGAGGACCTGGACGTCCCGACGAGCTCCAAGAACTACAGCTCCTGGAAGGACATCATCGCCCTGTACGACGACCTGGATCACCGCATTGACGCAATCTGTGATGCCTGGGAGATCAGCCTGAAATACGCCAAGCCTGCGGACCACAAGAATGAGATCGTGGCGCCGCTGTCGCGCGACAACGTGGCGGGCACCAATGACAATAAGTACCGCCTAGACTTTGAGGAGCGCTATCCCGGCGCCAAGCCTGTCGAGGTGAACTAGCGCTTTGTCGTTCCCGAGCCGGCAGTTAGGGACGTTCCTAAACTGCCGGCAGAAAAGGAACGTCCCTAACTGCCGGTCAAAAAAACGAGCGAGGATCGCGGGGTCCTCGCTCGTTTTTTTGGGCAATGTTTCGACTGCGCCGTTACTTGTCGGCGGCTGCTTTCTTGGCAGTCGACTTCTTCGCGGTCGTCTTCTTGGCGGCAGTGGCTTTCTTAGCCGTCGTCTTCTTTGCCGTGCTCGCCTTGGTTGTGGTCTTGCGACCGCGGGCGGGCCTCTTCTCCTTGGTCGGGCAGTCCATGTTGACGCAGATACGCCACGGACCGCGCGCCGTGTTGACCACTACGATGGGGGCGCCGCACTCGGGACAGGTCTCGCCCGTCGCCTCGAGCTTGCCGCGCGCCGGCAGCGGATAGCTCACGCCGCAGTCATCGTAGTTGGTGCAGCGGATAAAGCGCTTGCCGCTCTTCTCGCTCTTGTGCGCGATCAGGTCGCCGTGACGTCCGGCCTCGGCACACACCTTGCACTCGCCCACCTTAAGATCGGGCTCGTAGTTGGTGGGGCACGTGGGGTTCACGCAGATCTCGAAGGCCTTCTGGCGGAATGGCTGGCACTTGATGCGCGGCGCGCCGCACTCGGGGCACACGGCGGCCTCGCCCTCGAGCGGGCTCACCTTGACGCCACTCGGCACCGGATAGGTCACGTCGCAGTCGGGCCAACCCATGCAGCCGATAAAGCTGCCGCGGGTCTTGGCGCTCGTCTTCATAACCAGGTCCTTGCCGCACTTGGGGCAGGCGCCCACGCGCGCATCGGCCGTGACGGCGTCGCTGATGGCGTCGCCCAGCTCCTGCGTATGCTTGAGCAGCTCGTCGAGCACGCCGGCCAGCAGCGCGCGCGAGTGCGTCACGACATGCTCTTCGGTGTCCTCGCCGCGCTCCACGCGGGTCATGTCGCCGTCGAGCTCGCTGGTCATATCGGGGCTCGTGATGCGCGGGGCAAACTGCGACAGCGCGTCGATGATGGCGATGCCCAGCCGGCTCGGCTCAACGGGATCATTTTTGAGATAGCGCACGGCATACAGGCGCTCGATGATGCTCGCGCGCGTGGACTTGGTGCCCAGGCCGCGCTTTTCCATCTCCTGCACGAGCTTGCCCTGGCTGTAGCGCGCGGGCGGCTCGGTCTGCTTGGCCTCGAGCTTAATGTCGAACACGTCGACCGTATCACCCTGCTCCAGCGGCGGCATCTGCTCATCGCGCTTGAGTCCGTACGGATACGCCTCGCGGAAGCCCGGAGTCACGAGCACGTCGCCCGAGGCCACGAACGGCTCGCCGTTGACGTCGAGCTCGAGCTTGGTGTTCTCGATGGTCGCGGGCCCCATGAGCGTTGCCAGGAAGCGGCGGGCAATGAGGTCGTAGAGCTTGCGCTGGCCGCCGTCGAGCGTGGACGGATCGCCCTCGCCCGTGGGATAGATCGGCGGATGGTCGGTAGTCTCGACCTTGCCGCGCGTGGGCTTCATGGGACCGGCGAGCACCTTTTTGCACACGGGCGCCAGCGCCGGGTTGATCTTTGCCAGGTCGCTCACCACGGCGCCCAGATCGAGCGTCGCGGGGTACACGGTGTTGTCGACACGCGGGTAGCTGATGAGACCCGCCATGTAGAGGGACTCGGCGATGCGCATGGTACGCGCAGGCGAGATGCCCTCGGCCGCGGCGGCGGCCTGCAGCGAGGTCGTCGCAAACGGCGTGGGCGGCTGCTGCTTGCGGGAGCGCTTGGTCACCGCGGCGACGGTCGCCGTCCTGGCGCCGTCGACGTGACCATACGCCGTCTCGGCAGCATCCTTGTCGGTAAAACGCGCTGTCTTGTGCGCGATCTTAAAGCGATCATCCTCGGCAGCGCCCTGCGCAGCACCCATGCCGCGAATCTGCCAATAGTCCTCGGGCACAAACGCCATGCGCTCGCGCTCGCGCTCGACCACCAGGGCAAGCGTCGGCGTCTGCACGCGGCCGGCGGAGCGCACGTTGCCGAAGCCGCCGAACTTGGCGAGCGTCAGATAGCGCGTGAGCACCGCGCCCCAGATAAGGTCGATGTGCTGACGGCTCTCGCCGGCGTCGGCCAGGTTCTGGTCGAGCGAGACGAGATTATCGAAGGCGTGCGTGATCTCGGCCTTGGTAAACGAAGAATACTGGGCACGGGCGACCGGCAAGTCGGGCGCAACCTCACGCACCTTGTTGAGAGCGTCCGAACCGATCAGTTCGCCCTCGCGGTCGAAGTCCGTGGCGATGATGACGCTGTCGGACTTTTTAGCAAGGTTCTTGAGCGAACGAATGAGTTCCCTTTCGGCCGGTAGCTTAATGACGGGCGCCCAGGTGAGGTAAGGCAGGCTCTCGAGCTTCCAGCCCTTGATGGAAATGCCATCGGCAAGGAACGGCTTGCGCTTGGTGTCGTACGGCGGACGGGCCAGGCCATCGGGCATATCGGCCGGCAACATCTCACCGTCCTCGGTCACCGAATACCAACCCAGCTTTTTATCGAACAGCACGCTGTCGCAAAAATCGGGCGCCAGGATGTGACCGGCAAGGCCGATGGTCACGCACTCCTCGCCCTTCCACTCAAAACGGTAGATGGCGGTGTTGTACACCTTGTCCTTTTTGGGCTTACCCGTGGACAGCCGCTCGGCGATCTGACGCGCGGCGTCGTTTTTCTCGGCGATGATGAGCTTCAAAAGAGGCTCCTATCTCATGTCTCTGCGGCTACGCCCACCTGTATGGCGGCCGATTTACGCCCTTGCTTGCTCAATCTGCCCGATGAGCCAATCGCACCAGGCATCCATGCCCTCGCCCTTGCGCGCGCTCACGGCAAACCGCGGCGCCTGCGGATTGAGGTCATCGAGGGTCTTAGTATACCTATCCATGTCAAAATCGAAAGCCGGGGCCACGTCGACCTTGTTGAGCAACTGCGCGCCGGCGTGTTGGAAGATGCCCGGGTACTTGATGGGCTTGTCGTCGCCCTCGGGCACCGAGAGGATCATGATGGACAGGTTCTCGCCCAGGTCAAAGTCGACTGGGCAGACCAGGTTACCCACGTTTTCGATAAAGATGACGTCAATGCTTTCCAGACCCACAGCCTGATCGAAGGCGTCGACGGCCTCCATGATCATGTTGCCCTCGAGGTGGCACAGGCCGCCCGTGTTGATCTGGATGGCGGGCATGCCGGCTTCCTTCATGGTGATGGCGTCGACATCCGAGGCGATATCGCCCTCGATGACGGCACAGCGCAGGCCGGCCTTGTCGCGCAGGCGTTCGTTGGTGCCCAAAATCGTGGTGGTCTTGCCCGAACCGGGGCTCGACAAGACGTTGATCACATAGGTGTTTGTCTCTTTAAATCGCTGACGCAGCTGATCTGCCAGGCGCTCATTGCGCGACAGAATCGGCGATGCGATATCAATCGTTTTCTCGGCCATACTCGGCACTCCTTAACTTCTACCATTTATACCCCGTACCCAGGTGGCTGGCGAGCTAATCGTCGGGGGTTTCGATTTCGATACTTGCGATGTCGAGCTCGCGGCCGTGCAGTAGGCGCACGTTGGCGCCGCCACATTGGGGGCAGCGGCAATGAAAGCGGTCGTGGTCGAAGACCTCGCCGCAGTCCAGGCACTCGCTTTGCGGATGGACCTCCTCCACGGCAAGCTCGCAGCCGCGCGTGAGCGGGTCCTCGTCGCGAAACGTCTCCCACGCAAAGTCAAGCGCCTCGCGCACAACTTCGGTCATATCCCCGATACGCAGCGTTACCAAAACGGCGCGCGAGGCCCCCGCCCCACGCGCCGCGCGAATCACTGTATCGAGTATGCCGTTGACAATGCCAACCTCGTGCATACCGATTTACTCCTCGTCGTCCTCGTCGTCCGAGAACAGGTCCAGACGGCTCACGAACAGGCCCTCCTTGCCCTCGCGCGCGGTAATGACCACGCGGGCGATAGCGAGCGAGATCTCGTAGAGCGAGAGCAGGGCGCCGTACATAAGGCCCAGGGTGACGGGCGAGCCGTCGGGCGTGATCACAGCCGAACCCACGAGCAGGCCTACGTACACGTAGCGCCAGGCGCTGCGGAAGGCCGCGTAAGACACGATGTGGAAAACAGACAGGTAGAAGATGATGAGCGGCAGCTCAAACGCCACACCAAAGCCGATCATAAAGAGCAGCTCCATGTTGACGTAGTTCTCCAGGTCGGGCAGCGCCGTGGCGACGGCCGAAGTCTCGCCGATGAGCCACTCAAAGCCCGCCGGGATAATGATGAAGTAGCAGAAGATGGCGCCCAGGAAGAACAGCACCGTCGAGGCGAGCACCGTGGGTACGACCCATTTGCGCTCGTTGGGGCGCAGTGCCGGCAGGAAAAATGCCAGAATCTGCCAGATGATCATGGGCGTGCACATGACCACGGCCATCTTGATGGCCAGCGAGAAGCGCAGGCCAAAACCGCCGAGCGTGGTGGTGATGTAGAACTTACCGTCCGGCACAAACGAGCGGATGGGATCCTCGAGGATATCGAGCACCACGGGCGTGGCAAAGTACAGCACGATGGCGGCGGCAAACACCGACACGACCACGATGGTCAGGCGGCGACGGAGCTCTCCCAGGTGATCGAAGAGCGGCATACGCGCAGGTCCGATAGGCATTACTCATCGCCTCCCTTCGGGGCATCGGCGGCAGCAGTCTCGGCAGCGTCCTCGGCCTCGAGCTCGCGAGCGAGCTGGTCGACGACAGCCTTGCGCTTGCGGGGACGGCGGGCGTAGAGGTCAGCCGTCGTGGGCTCTGCCGGCTCGGGCTCGGGCTCTGCAGCAGGCTCGGGCTCGACGGCAGTAGCAGGCTCTGTACCCTCGGCCTCATCAACAGCGCCTTCGCCCTCAGCAGCGCCCTCGCTTGCGGCCTTCTCGGCAGCAAGACGGGCGCGACGCTCGGCAAAGGTCTCCTTCTTGGCGGGCGCTGCCGTCTCGGCGGCATCCTCGTCCGCATCGGAATCGTCGTCGGTCGCAGCAGTCTTCTTGGGCTTGACCGGGGCCGACGCGGCCTCGCTCACCGGATCGATAATCTCGGACTGAACAACGGCCGTCATCTTTTCCTGCGTCTCGCGGAACTGACGGATGGCACGGCCGATCGTGCGGCCCATCTGCGGGAGCTTATCCGGGCCAAACAGCAAAAAGCCGAAGACCACGATGATCGCGAGCTCACCCTCTCCAATACCAAACACACATACCTCCAAGGCTCGATGTGAGTCGAGCCCGCACCGCGCCATTCGGCCGGAACTCGTCTATTCATTCGGTCAAGTATAGCGCCCGGACGCCAAAACGTCCGAGCGCATCACAAAAATATGCCAAACGGCACGCCCTTTTGGGGGCAAAGATTATGCAGCGGTGATCGAAATCTCCTGGTCGACACCCAACAGCTGAACCACGCGCATCACCGGGGGCTGCACATTCGTGCAGCTAAAGCGCTTGCCGTGGTCAACCGCGTGGTGCGCGGCGCCCACGAGCACGCCAATGCCCGTCGAATCGATGTAGCTCACCTGGGCAAAATCGAGCTCAACGGCCTCGGTGGGCTGCTCGAGCGCCAGGTCGATGGCATTGCGCAGGCTATCGGCGTTAGAGATATCGATCTCGCCGGTTACCTTAATGGTGTAGAGCTCTGGCGTGGGGTTGGTTGAAATACCCAAATCCATGTATACGCTCCTTTACGTATCGAAAGTGCGGATAGTACTAGGCGCGGACTTGCGGGGCCCTACGCGTTAGGCGCGCTCGGCACGCGCAAGCTCGGCAGCGACGAGCTTGACAGCCAGCACCAGCACATCGAGCGCAGCCTCCAGGTCCTCGACCGTGGGATAGCTCGGCGCGATGCGGATGTTGGTGTCGCGCGGATCCTTGCCATAAGGCCAGGTGGCACCAGCCGGCGTGAGCTTGACGCCCAAGTCGGCGCAGAGCGCGGCGACCTTTTGGGCCGAGCCCTCGGGACCATCGAAGCTCACAAAGTAGCCGCCGCGTGGATGCGTCCAGGTGGCGCAACCCGTGTCGCCCAGGCCCTCGGTGAGCTTGCGCTCAACGGCCTCAAAGCGCGGGCGCAGGAACTCGGCATGCTTTTTCATGTGCTTCTTGACCGCCTCGATGGTGGGAAGGAAGCGCACGTGACGCAGCTGGTTGAGCTTGTCGGCGCTAATAAGACCAGCCTTCAGGCGCTTGGAGAACTCGGCGATGACCGCGGGGCTCGCACCGATAAAGCCGATGCCGGCACCCGGGAAGGTGATCTTGGACGTCGAGGCAAAGGCCACCACGCGGTCCTCGGTGCCCGCCGCGCGGGCAAGATCGAAGATGTTGGCGAGCTCGTCGGTCTCGTCGTACAGGTCGTGCACGCAGTAGGCGTTGTCCCAGAAGATGCGGAAATCGGGCGCGGCCGTGGGCATCTCGACCAGGCGACGCACGGTGTCCTCGCTAAAGGTGATGCCCGTGGGGTTGGAATACTTGGGCACGCACCAGATGCCCTTGATGGAGTCGTCGGTGGCAACCAGGCGCTCAACCTCGGCCATGTCGGGGCCGTTGTCGGTCATCGCGACGGGGACGTTCTCGATGCCCAAGTCGGCGGTGATGCCAAAGTGGCGATCGTAGCCGGGAACGGGGCACAGGAACTTGACCTTCTTGCCGTCGTGCGCGGCCTCGTAGGCGTCCCAGGGCTCGCTGCCGCACGAGCCACAGCGCCAGAACATGCCGGCGATGTCATGCTCGATCAAAAGGCTCGACGAACCCAGCACGAGCGTCTGCTCGGCGGGGCAGCCCAGGAACTCCCCTGCCAACTTGCGTGCCGAAGGAATACCCTCGAAGCAGCCGTAGTTGGAGCAGTCGACGCTGCCGTCGTGCAGATCGGCATCGGCGTTGAGGATATCGAGCATGGGGCGCGAGATGTCCACCTGGGAGGGCGACGGCTTGCCGCGGGCCATATCGAGCGCCAGACCCTTGGCCTTGACCTCGGCGACCTCGGCCTTGAGCGCCTCGATGGCGGCATCGAGTTCGGTGGTTTCCATCTTCTGGTAGATCGTCTGCATGGGTGCGACCTTTCGCGAAGCGGGACGTTGCAGTTCGTCTAAGTATAGACCGCCACCGCCGCAACGTTATGAAGCCGTGATAGATTAAGTCCATCGCAATAAATTACGAATCGCCGCGCATGCCGGCGTGGGGCGCCCAAGGAGGCACTATGGAGTACGGATTGTTCCAGGCCGAGGAATTCGGTGACCTGCAGCGCCTGGTCGACGGACTGTTTTACGACCGCCACGCCATCGACCGGCTTGACCTAATCGTGCAGGCCGAAATCGTCGACTTGGCACCCGACCTCATGGAAATCGTGAACCTTTTGCCGCCCGGCTGCTACGATCGCCGGTCGCTGTGCGACCAGCTCAACTCCGCCTTGGCTGCCCACGGCTGGGGCGCCGTCTACGGAACGGTGGAATAAGCCTCGAGGCCGGCGATTTGGCCCGCTTCCCGACCTTGGCGAGGCTTGTTTTAGGGCTTGTGGCCAAAAAAGGGCAAATATGAGTACTGTTACCTTTTTAGTAGCAGCGATTCTTGGTCGAAATCGGTAAAACTCGACTTGAAACTTCCTAATCACCGTCAGCTAGCGCCAAATTGGA
>NZ_QSPW01000001.1:74347-87386 GCF_003466565.1 Collinsella sp. TM04-29 | reverse complement strand
GTAAAACTCGACTTGAAACTTCCTAATCACCGTCAGCTAGCGCCAAATTGGAAGTCGATGGTCACTCATTAACGTACAGTTCTTATAACTTTGTTCATTATTTTCCGCACCTAAAATGATACGCCGTTTGTGACAGTACTCACAAACGGCGTTTTTTGACCACTGGCGTGTCTGGCAGGCGGCAAGCACCGCCCGAATCCGCATTTTGAACGCGCCCGAATCGGTGGCGCGCGCAGACGTGGTGTAAGAGCGTCCTGAGGTCCGTCGCTGCAAGTCCCGATATTACTCCTTCTTGAGACCGCGCCTCTCGACTATCTCGTCCACTATCTCCCTGGCGCGCCGCCCGAGCGCGCGGCGCCTCCCCTCTGTCGGGGCCGGCCTGTCCGCGGGCTCGGCGAAGCCCTCGGCGGCCGAGGCCTCGGAGAACACGCGCTGCTGGGACCACTGTCCCTCGGTCTCCATGAGGCTCGCGCACGTCAGGCGCAGCATCGACTCCCTCGAGGGGAAGGACTGCACGACCCTGTAGCGGCGCTTGATCTCGCGGTTGGCGCGCTCCTGGACGTTGTTGGTGCGGAGCTTGGCCCAGTGCGCCCTGGGGAAGGCCGTGAACGCCAGCGCGGAGTCCTCGGCCTGCTCGAAGACCTCGCCGGCCCTGGCGGACACCGACGCCACCCAGGGCGCCGCCTCGGCCCACACGCAGCGCGCGAGGTCGGGGTCGTCCTGGTAGACCGCGGCGTGCACGAGGTCCCTGACGGCCGCCTTGGAGTCCTCGGGCCTGCCCGAGCAGGCGCTCTGGAGGTTGCGCTGCAGGTGCGTCACGCAGCGCTGCCAGGCGCAGCCCTGGAACAGGCGCGAGACGGCGGCCACGAGCCCGGCGTGGCTGTCGGAGACCACGAGGCGAACGCCGGCCAGCCCGCGCTCGCGCAGCCCGCCGAGGAATGCCGCCCAGGAGTCCTCGCTCTCGGTGTCGACCACGTCGCAGCCCAGGAAGTGCTTGCGCCCGTCGGCGCCCAGCCCGATCGCGGTCACGACGCCCTGCGAGACGACCGACGAGCCGACCCTGCAGCTCATATAGGTAGCGTCGAGCCACAGGTAGCAGCACGGCGTGCCCGACAGGTCGCGGCGGCGGAACTCCGCCACCTCGGCGTCGAGGTCGGAGCAGAGGCTCGAGACCTCCGAGCTCGACAGCGAGGATATGCCCAGCTTGGACGCCACGCGCTCGACCTTGCGGGTGGACACGCCGCATACGTACATCTCCTGCACGATGGCGGCCACCGAGGTGTCGACGCGCGACCATCGCGCGAGCATGCCCTCGGGGTAGTAGGTGCCGTGCCTGAGCTTGGGTATCTCGAGCTCCACGTCGCCCACGGCGGTCTTGAGCGACCTGGGGCGGTAGCCGTTGCGACTGTTCTCCCTGCCGTCGCTGCGCTCATTGCGGCTCGCGCCGCACATCTGCTGGGCCTCGGAGTCCATCGGCGCGTTCATCACGCTGCCCAGCACCCTGCACGCGAACTCGCGCGCGTCGCCGCACTCCTGCCAAAGCCTCGCCGCCTCGAGGGCCTCGTCGCGGCCGAGGCGCAGTACACTCTCTTCTTGGGGCATCGCCTTTCCTTCCATTCGTCACCTTCATTACTCCAACGACGAATTCTAGGCGGTGTCCCCTCCCTTTCAGGAAAGGGCGGAGGCGGGGCATGCCCCGCCTCTTACACCACATCTCTGTGCGCTACCTTGAAACTTCCTAATCACCGTCAGCTAGCGCCAAATTGGAAGTCGATGGTCACTCATTAACGTACAGTTCTTATAACTTTGTTCATTATTTTCCACACCTAAAATGATACGCCGTTTGTGACAGTACTCACAAACGGCGTTTTTTGACCACTGGCGTGTCTGGCAGGCGGCAAGCACCGCCCGAATCCGCATTTTGAACGCGCCCGAATCGGTTCTGGAGCCGGTTTTCGCGCTCTTACTCGTCTTTGGGCGAGGGATGCTTGCAGATCACACTCATGTAGATCATGCCAAGTACGGCCGCGGTGACAGAGCCGGCGAGAATAGCGGCCTTGGCGGCCAGAACCTCAAACTGGGCCGTCGGGAAGGCAAGGCCGCTGATGAGAATCGACATGGTAAAGCCAATGCCGCCCAGAATGCCCACGCCGGCAATCATGTGCCAGTTAACGTTGCGCGGCAGCTCGGAGATCTTGAGCTTAACCAGGGCAAACGTCATGCCAAAGATGCCAATCGGCTTGCCCAGCAGCATGCCAAAATACACGCCGAGCGTCACCGGGTCGGTCAGCAGCGTGCCCATATCCACGCCCACCAGGCGAACCTGCGCGTTGACAAATGCAAAGATCGGCAGGATCACAAAGTTGACCGGCGTGGAGATCAGGCGCTCCATGCGAATGAGCGGCGGGGTCACGCGGTGCATGACGCGCTCGACTCTGGTGGTCGAGACGGTAAAGTCGTGCTGACCCAGGATGTGTGCCTCGTCGTCGTAGCGGTCGTCGAGCAACGGCAGGCACTCGCCCAGCCAATCGGTAAGGCTATCGAGCTTAACACCGCACTTGGCCGGGATGGTGAAGGCCAGGATGACACCGGCGAGCGTGGCGTGCACGCCGCTCTTAAACATGCAGAACCACAGCAGCAGACCCAGCACCGAATACGGGGCAAGGCGGTAATGCTGCGTCTTGTTGAGCCACACAAGCGCGCAGGTCACAACTGCAGCGGCGCCCAGCCAAAACGGGCTGGGGCTCTGGCCGTAGAAGATGGCGATGGCAGCGATGGAGATCAGGTCGTCGGCAATGGCAAGCGTCGAGAAGAACACGCGCACGCCGTTGGGCACGCGGTTGCCCAAAAGCGACAGCACGCCCAGCGCAAAGGCGATATCGGTTGCCATGGGAATGGCCCAACCGTTGCGCGCGCCGGCGTGGTTAAAGATCAGGTAGATGCAGGCGGGAACGACGACGCCGCCCACGGCTGCCAGCATGGGAAGCATGGCCTGGCGCGGGTTTTTGAGCTCGCCGACCGTCATCTCATACTTGAGCTCGATGCCCACCAGCAAAAAGAAAATCGCCATGAGGAAGTCGTTGACAAAGACCTCGACGGTGAGGCCGGCCGTAAGGCTACCAAGACCCACATACAGTGGAGTCTCCAAAAAGTGATGAATGGCCTCGTAGGCATCGGTGTTGGCACAGATGACCGCGGCGATGGCTGCGATCACCATGACGGCGGCGGAGATTGTGCCGTTCTCGGCAATGCGCTCCCAAATGTCGTGACGCTCAAAACGCTTGCGCTCACGGACGTTGAACAGCTGCTCGGTTGCTGCCATGGGCGGCTCCTTTCGCGGGAAGGTTCCCGTCTTAAAAAAGCACGGCCCGCCCAAGTGGCGGCGCCGCGCTCTATCGTATTACGCTTGCATCTAGCCTACCCTGCACGACAAGCACGCAGGCGTGGCCGAAAAGCGGAACCACAGGTTGAACATTATTTGCTCAACGGCACGGGCGTGCCTGTCCGGGAGACGACGCGGCGCCGTGCACAAAAAACGACCGGAGCGCGGGGCGTCCGCGATCCGGTCGTGGCGTTCGGTCAACTAAACCTAGCAGGCGGCCATGATGGGGGCAGCGACCTGCTTCTTACGGGAGAGGACACCCGGCATCCAGACGCCGTCGTGCTCATCGGCAATGCCCAGGCCCTTCTGAGCGGCCTCGGTCTCGCCCTCGAGCAGGACCTGCGAGCCCTCCTCCATGATGTCGGTGATGCACAGGACAATGCCATCGGCACCCTTCTCGGCGGCGTAGGCACGCATGGCCTCGCGAATCTCGTCGATCATGCCGAGAGCACGACTCTTGTCGACGGTCTCGTACTGGCCGATGAGCAGCTTCTTGCCGGCGGGCTCGAACATCTTGATGTCGTTGCCGACCATCTCGGCTGCGGTGAAGGAGCCGGACGGACGGGTGAGGAAGACCTCCATGCCAAACTTGACCGGGTCGACACCCACCTGCTCGCCGAGCTTGGCGGCGACAGCGCGGTCGACATCGGTGGTGGTGGGACTCTTGAGCATGAGCGTGTCGGTCATCATGGCCGAGAGCAGCAGCTTGGCCTGGACGTCGGAAAGCTCAACGCCGAGCACGCCGGCGAGCTTGGTGACGATGGTGCAGCTGGAGCCCCAGGGCAGGCAGATGTAGTGCAGCGGGCCGGCGGTCTCGAAGTCGCCGATGCGGTGATGATCGACGACACCAAAGACCGTGGCATCCTTAAGGCCGGCAACGGACTGGGCAGACTCGTTGTGGTCGGTGAGAACGACGAGCTGACCGTCCTCGACGGACTCGATCACGCGGGGCTCGGCAATGCCGGCGTCGGCAAGCAGCTTGGCGGACTCGGCCGGAAGCTGACCAAGGGCGCAGGCCTCGTAGGTGTTGCCGGCATACTCAACCTGGTTGAGCAGCTGGGACAGGACGACGGCGCTCATGATGGCGTCGTTATCGGGGTTCTGGTGACCAAAGACAAGAACGTTTGCCATGGATATCCTCCACTTGATATGTGTACTTGGACGTAGCTATGGTAGCACGCCGATGCCGAGCCTTCGCAGACGGAAGGGCCACGGCATATTTTGTGGCAGGTATGGGGGCCAAGGCTGTCCCTTTCGCACCATGTTGGTGCAAAGTAACCTGACCCCCTTGCACCAGCTATTTACCGGCGGCGCGCAGGGCTACGTAAGCAGCGCCGATGATGCCGGCGTCGTTGCCGAGCGAAGCGACCTTAATGGGCGTCTCGCGCGAGGCAGAGAGCGCGTACTGCTTAAAGTGTTCGCGAACCTTGTCGAGGTAGACATCGGCCGAGGCGGAGGCGCCACCGCCGATGAGGAACATCTCGGGATCGACCACGTTGGCAATAAGCGCCAGTGCGCGACCGAGATAGTCGGCCATGGTATCGGCCGCGGCCAACGCAAGCTTGTCGCCCTCGCGGCAGGCCTGGAACACGTCCTTGGAATCTGAGGGGCCGGTGAGCTCGATGGGCTCGACGCCTGCCTTCTTGCACTCGGCAAGGTAGTTGCTCACCACGCCGGTGGCGCTGGAATACTGCTCCAGGTGGCCATGGCCACCGCAGCCACAGGTGCGCTCCTCTTCGGGGTTCAGGCACATGTGGCCAATCTCGCCGCCGGCGCCCACAACGCCCGACACCACGTCGCCGTTGACGACAACGCCACCGCCCACGCCGGTACCGATGGTGACCATCACCACGTTCTGCACACCCTTGGCAGAGCCGAGCCAGGCCTCGCCCATGGCAGCGGCGTTGGCATCGTTTTCGTACTTAACGACCGCGTCGGGGCAGTGCTCCTGAATGGCGATCCTCAGCTCGGGCAGGTTAATGGCAATGTTGGCCTTGACCTTGGCATCGCCCGATGCCGGGATGGGGCACGGAACGGCCAGGCCAATACCCGCCACAAAGGCACGCGGAATCTGGGCTTTGGCGACCACCTGGTCGATAGCCTCGGTCACCGCGGCAAAGCCCGCAGCGTCAACGATGGGAGGCGTAGGCACGCTGGCCTTGGCAAGCAGGTTACCGTCTTCGTCGAACAGGCCCTCCTTAACCGAAGTGCCGCCGACGTCAATGCCGATATAGTACTGCTTAGGTTCCATGGGAGCCCACCTTTCTCATTTAAACATTGCCTGTATGGTACCGCTCCCAAGGCAAAAACCTACCAAAAAGGGACATGTTTGTTTTGGCAGGTTTTATCTGGGGAAACGCAGGGCATGAGATTCAGTTTGTTAGGCGGCAACACGACTCGGCCCCGTCCCCAGACTGATTGATCTGCTCAATACGACAATATTCGAATGTATTTCGTTTTAAGGCGCTTTTATTTAATAAGAAAAGCGTTTTTATCTATTCTCTTTCTCGAACTTTTCTAAAACGCAATAGGGATACTTAGGTGTTGGCTATACTTTCTTTTACACTCAATCAAGCTGGAAAGGGGGTTCCATGATTCCCAAATATGAGGCGATAGCTGCAGATATCCGTCGAAGCATCGAGGACGGCGCACTTAAACCGGGCGATAAGTTGCCCACCGTCGTTGAGTTCTGCGAGCTCTATAGCGTTTCTAAAATCACCGTCAAACGAGCGATTGAGCAGATTACCGAGGAAGGCCTTATTACCAGCCGGCGCGGATCGGGCACCTACGTTAAGGACACGGCGGGGCTTCCCGGCAAGGCGTTTTTCCAGGGCAAGAACGACCGTGCCCAGGGCTTTTCGTATGAGCACCGTGGGGAGAAGGTGACCTCGATGGTCTACGATTTCTCGATTGTCAATCCGCCAGCAGACGTCGCTGCCCAGCTGGGAATTGCCGAGGACGACTTTGTCTATCACATCGTGCGCGTGCGCCAGGTCGACGAGAAGCCCATCGTTATCGAGTACACCTACATGCCCCTCGAGCTGATTCCGGGCCTTAAAAAGAAAGACCTGTATGGATCGGTCTACAGCTTCATCCGCGAGCAATGCGGGCTGAAGATTTCGAGCTTCCACCGCACCATTCGCGCCGTAGCGGCAACCGAGGAAGAGGCTGAGCGCCTGGACACCAAACCCGGCTCTCCCCTGCTCGAGCTCAACCAGATTGGCTTTTTGGATAGCGGCACCGCCTTTGAGCATTCGATCTCGCGCAACGTTGGTGACCGCTTTGAGCTGCACAACGTAACGCTGGCCTAGTTTTGTAATCCGGTGGGTGCTCGTTTTGAGCTGTCTTACGCGGCACCCGCACAACCTTATGGGAGTATGCATATGTCCGATTTGATTAAACTCACGCCGATCTTCCACGAGAAGATCTGGGGCGGCCGCCAGCTGGAGACCGTATTTGGCTACGACATTCCCGAAGGTCCCATCGGTGAGTGCTGGGCCATCTCGGCCCATCCCAACGGCGACTGCCAGATCGCTGAGGGCCCGTACGCCGGTCACACGCTGTCATGGCTGTGGGCCGAGCGCCGCGAGCTCTTTGGCAACTGCGAGGGCAAGGAGTTCCCGCTGCTCATTAAGATTCTGGACGCCAAGGACGACCTTTCGATCCAAATCCATCCCAACGACGAGTACGCCGCCGAGCACGAGAACGGTAGCTTGGGCAAAACCGAGTGCTGGTATGTGCTGGACTGCGAGCCCGGCTCCACGATCATCGTCGGCCAGCGTGCCAAGGACCGCGCCGAGGCCGCACAGATGATCGAGGAAGGCCGTTGGGACGACATGCTCAACGTACTGCCGATTCACAAGGGCGACTTTTTCCAGATTGATTCCGGTACCGTGCACGCCATCAAGACCGGCACGCTCATTTTAGAGACGCAGCAGTCGAGCGACGTGACGTATCGCCTGTACGACTACGACCGTCCCGGCACCGACGGCAAACTGCGTCCCCTGCACATTGAGCAGAGTCTCGACTGCATCGACTTTGATTCTCAGGCCCCGACCGACGGCACCGTGACCGCGCCCGAAGTCGACGGCGTGACCGAACTCGAGTCCAACCCCTGCTACACCGTCGATCGCGTGCGCGTCAACGGCAGCAAGACCTTGGAGCAGCGCTGGCCCTTCATGTGTCTGTCGGTCATCGACGGCGAAGGCACCGTCTGCGGCGACCCCGTCCACAAGGGAAGCCACCTGCTAGCCCCGAGCACCGTCAGCTCCATCGACCTCGAAGGCAAGATGGAACTGATCATCAGCCACCTCTAGGTCGCAACAACAACCAAAACAAAACAAGGGGCTCCCCCGTTCATCAACGGAGGAGCCCCTACTCGTATCTATATATCAGCCCACCCGGCTCTCCAGACCAAATAGCGAACGAGCAAAGCGACGTTCGCAAGCAACGTTATCTAAGGACCTGGGCGGGCGTATGGGGCAACATCGATCGCGAGTTCCGCACGCAAAGGAGAGCACTTAATGTGCTCTCCGTCTTGCGCAGGACTGCCCGAGCAGGCGACCAAAGCCTCCGGCGCGCCCGCCTAGCCGGATGTACGGGTTTTCCAGGTGCGGCAGATCGGCCTGAAAGAGGAGGGCATAGACCTTGAGGTCATGCCCGACGATTGAAGGCCGAGGTGCCGTGCCCGGGAAAGCCGCCTAGGTCAGTTTCACTATAGGCGCAAAGCCCTTCATGAGCTTTTTGGTCTGGCCGGTCTTTTCGAATTGAACCTCGATCATGTCTCCGGCGACCGAGATCACGGTACCGGTGCCAAAGGTCTTGTGGCTCACGGTATCGCCCGCGGCAAAGTCCTGCGACGCGCTGGCGCGATCGACCTTGCGCTCCACCGTCGGCGACACCTTGGACGACGGCTTTTTAGCTCGCGGCGCGCCCGACCCAAAGGTCGAGGCAACACGGCCGGCGTCGGGCGAAACCCCGCGATGGCGCTCGGTGCCATAGGTGCTGCCACCAAAGAAATCGTCGAAGCTCGATCCGCTGCGCGAACCGGAACCGCCGGTCGAGCGCGTATGCGAACCGAACACCTTGCCGCCATACATATCCGAGCCCATGCCCGAGCCAAAAGTGCCGTGACGGTCGCCGCGCTTCTCCCATCCCGTGCCCTCAAAACCGGCAGAACCGATACCGCTAAACTCGATATCCTCAAACGGAATCTCGTTGAGGAAGCGCGAGCGCGGGTTGGCAGAGGTCGAGCCGTAGGTGCGACGCGTGGCCGCATAGGTCAGGAACAGGCGCTTACGGGCACGCGTGATGGCAACGTAGGCCAGGCGACGCTCCTCCTCGAGCTTGCCCGGATCATCGCTGCCGCCAAAGTCGTGCACGTGCGGGAAGATGCCCTCCTCCATGCCGGCCACGAACACCGCCGGGAACTCCAGGCCCTTGGCGGAGTGGATGGTCATCATGGTAATGGCATGCGTCTCGCCGGCCAGGGAATCCAAGTCGGAGCGCAGGGCCAGCCACTCCATGAGAGCAGGAAGCGCCTTACAGGTGAGCGGACCGTAGGTGCGCTCGATCTCGTCGGCATGCACGGCACCCGCCGGCATCTCCGTCGGCGCGGCATACGCGTTGCCCGCAATGGCGGCAGCCAGGGCATCCTGCGGCGAGAGCGCCGGGGCGGCTAGGCTATCGAGCGGATTGGAACCTGCGGCATCACGCGCGCCAACGAGCGCCTCAAACGAGGATACCGGGGCAGACGGTCCCGGCTCGGGCGCAGGTGCGCTCACCACGACGGGCTCGGGCTCGGCGCCGGCAGGCACGTCGGCAACACCGGCCGCGCGCAGCTCCTCTAAGCTCTCGAGCGTACCCTCGATATCCTCGTGCGTCTCCTCAAATTCGGCGGCGACGCCCAGGAATTCCTGGATGTTCTCGGCGCGGCTCTCGGACTCCATGGTGCCCTCGGCGCGAAACGCCTGCAGCAGGCCCGTCTTATCGACAATCATCTCGACGACGTCCTTGAGCTCGCCGTCCATGCGGCGGCCCTCGCGCACCAGCGCCACAAAACTCGACAGGCCGTTGCGCACCTTGGCACTAAACATGCCCGTCTCGGCTGTTGCGATCTCGCAAGCCTGGAAGAACGAGCAGCGGTTGTCGCGCGCCAGCTGCTCGATCTTTTGGATCGAGGTGGAGCCGATGCCGCGGCGCGGCGTGTTGATGACGCGCTTGACGCTCATCTCGTCGGCCGGGTTCACGATCATCTTGAGGTAGGCCATGACGTCGCGAATCTCGGCGCGGTCGAAGAATCGCGTGCCGCCGACGATCTTGTAGGGCACGCCCGCGCGCAGGAACATATCTTCGAGGATACGCGACTGGGCGTTGGTGCGGTAGAACACGGCGATATCGTCGTAGCTCGTACCCTTGGCATGCAGCTTCTCGATCTCGCCGGCAATCCAGCGACCCTCGTCGCGCTCGTCGCTTGCCTGGAAAGCCTGAATCTTCTCGCCATCGCCCTCGGCCGTAAACAGGCGCTTGTCCTTGCGCTGCGAGTTGTGGCGCACCACGGCATTGGCGGCGCTCAGGATGTGACCCGTGGAACGATAGTTCTGCTCCAGCTTGACGGTCTTGCAGTTTTTAAAGTCCTTCTCAAAGTCCAGGATGTTGGTGATGTCGGCGCCACGCCAGCTGTAAATGGACTGGTCATCGTCGCCCACGACCATGAGATTTTGGTACTTGGCGGCCAGCAGGTTGGCGATCTCGTACTGGACGTGGTTGGTGTCCTGATACTCGTCGACGCTAATGTAGCGGAAGCGCTCCTGGTACTTGTCGAGCACCTCGGGGCGGGTGCGCAGTAGCTCGAGCGTGCGCACGAGCAGGTCGTCGAAGTCCATCGCGTTGGCGGCGCGCAGGCGGCGCTCCAGCTCCAGGTAGACTTGCGCGGCCTTTTTGTCGTTGGGGCTATCGGCGCTCTTGAGCATATCCTCGGGCCCGATCATGGCGTTTTTAGCAGAGCTGATCTTGCTGCGGATCATGTTGATGGGGAACTGCTTTTGCTCAATGCCGAGCGCCTGCATAATGTCGCGCACCATGCGCTTTGAGTCATCGTCATCGTAGATGGTGAACTGGCCGGTGTAGCCCAGCAGGTCGGCGTCCTCGCGCAGCATGCGCACGCACATGGCATGGAAGGTGCACACCCACATGCCACGGGTGCCGCTTGGGATGAGTGCCGCCAGACGCTCGCGCATCTCGGCCGCAGCCTTGTTGGTAAACGTAATGGCAAGAACCTGCCAAGGCTTAACACCCAGGTCGCCGAGCATATGTGCGATGCGGAAGGTCAAGACGCGGGTCTTGCCCGAGCCGGCGCCGGCGAGCACCAGCAACGGGCCCTCGGTGGTCAGGACCGCCTCGCGCTGGGCGGGATTAAGGCTGTCGATGTCGACGAGCGGCTTGATAGGCTTGGGCGCCGGCGCGGGAGCGTCATAGATGTCGAGCGGAACGAGCTCGGGCTCCGGCGCAGCGGGGGCGGTGTATGCATCGAGCGGCACGGGTTCCGGCGCGGGCGGCACGGGTACCGCGGCGTTCTTTTCCCAGGGCAAGGGCTGGGTCATGGGCGACTCCTCATCTGACAGACGGCGCGCCTGCGGGCAGCGCCATAGTTTGAGCCGTACCAGTATACCGAGCCGCGCGGACACCGACGCAAATCACACCACGACTCCGTGCGCCGCCGTCAGGCCCGCCCCATCGCCCAAAAAAGAGGACGGCATAGACCTTTTGGTCATGCCGCCCTCTTTGAATGACAAGTTGTCGCTCTGGCCGCCGCGCAGCGTCAACCAAGTTACAGGCCGAGCATGGGCTCCAGAACGAAGAAGTATGCGAGCACTACGATGCCCAGGATGATGCGGTAGACTCCGAAGCACTTGAAGTCGTGACGGCGGACGAAGCCCATGAGCCACTTGATGGCGATGAGCGAAACCACAAAGGCCACAACGCAGCCCACGCCCAAGATGGCGATCTCGTTGGTGCCGAACGTGCCGCCCTTGATGAAGTACTTGACCAGCTTGAGCGCACTCGCGCCAAACATAACGGGAATAGCCAGGAAGAACGTAAACTTAGACGCCACCGAGCGCGTGCAGCCCAAAAGCAGGCCGCCGATGATGGTAGAACCGGAGCGAGACGTACCAGGCACCAGCGAAAGCACCTGGAAGCAGCCGATACCCAGCGCAGTCTTCCAGCTGAGGTCCTCGAGCGTGGCGATGGAACCAAAGTCCAGATTCTCGTCATCGTCCTCATCCTCAGCGGTAGCCGTGGGGGGCGCCGCAAAGTGCGCACCGGCGGGACGTCCACCCGACACCACAGCACGCGAACCAAACGAACCGGCAACGGCCATTTCCTCGCGCTTGCTCGCGCGCCAGTTCTCGATCACGATAAACAGCACGCCGTACACAATGAGCGCCAGCGCCACGACGGGAGCGTTGTAGAAATGCTCCTCCATCCAGTCGTTGAGCGGCAGGCCGATCGCCGCCGCAGGAATGCAACCGAGCACAATCTTGCCCCACAGCACCCAGGTGTCGCGACGGCCCTCCTTGCCCTTGCTGGGCGAGAACGGGTTGAGCTCGTGGAAAAACAGCACGCAGACGGCCAGAATGGCGCCGAGCTGAATCACGACCAGGAACATATTCCAGAACGTCTCGCTCACGTTCATCTTGACGAACTCGTCCACCAAGATCATGTGGCCCGTCGACGAAACGGGCAGCCATTCGGTGATGCCCTCGACCAGGCCCATGAAGGCAGATTTTAGAAGCTCGATAATATCCAAAGGGACCCCCTCGTTAGACACCCGCCGGTAGATGTTCTGCGGACGATGCGGGCGATGTCCCATTATCAACCGTTGGCGGTGCGACCGCGCCTACCCTTACCAAAAAACTCGCCCGTTCACAGAATTGCGAGCAGTTAAACCGAAATCCTTGGGTATAACTGCAACAAGATAAAGTGTCCGGCGGTCAACGCACCCGCGCCCGCCCGACGCACGAGCCCCGCGCCCGTGCGATAGACCAAGGAGGAAACCATGAACGAGGGTTACACCAAGGTATTTGTTTCACTCGACGGTACTGAGCAGCAGGATTTTGTGCTCGCACGCGCCATCAAGGTCGCCGCGAACAACGGCGCCAAGCTGATTATCGGCCACGTTATCGATTCCACGGCGCTCGAGAGCGCCGGCTCCTATCCGGTCGATTTGGTCAACGGTCTGGAGGAGGCCTTTAAGAACTCCATCGAAAAGCAGCTCGAAGAGGCCAAGGCCAATCCCGATATTCCCGAGGTCGAGGTCATGATACGCGCCGGTCGTATTCGCGAGACGCTCAAAGACGAGATGCTCGACGTGGTCAAGCCCGACCTGGTGCTCTGCGGCGCTCGCGGCCTGTCCTCGATCAAGTATGCGCTTCTGGGTTCGATTTCGACGTTCCTGCTGCGCAATACCGACTGCGACATTTTGGTCGTAAAGTAGCGTTGCCCCCACCGGCCGCGGGGCCTGCGGGGTTTCCACGGGCACGTCCTCGCCGCGTTGCGGCTGCGGGATGTGCCCTTAGGAAACCCCTCCCGGCCTCGCGGCCTTCGCAGCCTTACTTCAGCGAGTTGGCTGATAAAAGATGGCGTGCCGCCCCGTTT
>NZ_QSPW01000001.1:7313-74337 GCF_003466565.1 Collinsella sp. TM04-29 | reverse complement strand
CCGCCCCGTTTGGGGCGGCACGTTTTGTTTGGGCTGCACGTTTTTGTTTTGGGAGATCCATTTGAGCCTCATAGTTATGTTCACGTTCGGGAACATAACGCCAGTTGCCTTAGCTAAGTTCACGTTCGGGAACATAGCCGTCCGCAGCGCAAGACGGCCCGGCTACTCAAAGTATTGGAACTTGTTCGTCGAGAAGGCGAACGTTACGACAAAGCCTTCGCCGGAGTCGGATGCCGCCGTGACGTCGATGCCCATCTTGGAGCATAGGCGCGCCACCAGGTAGAGGCCGATGCCCGTTGCGCGCTTGGTGGTGCGGCCGTTGTCGCCGGTAAAGCCCTTCTCGAACACGCGTGGCAGGTCTGCCGCACACACGCCGCAGCCGTTGTCCGCAACGGTGAGCTCGATGCGCTCGCTCGCCAGGCCCTCGTCCAGTAACGCGCCCGAAAACACGATCTTCGCGCCGTCCTCGCGCGCATATTTAATGCTGTTCTGAATGAGCTGGCCCAGGATAAACTCGAGCCATTTTTCGTCGGTAAAGACCTCGAAGTCGAGGTTCTCGCACACCGGAGCCACGTGCGCCGCAATGAGCTCGCGCGCGTTGGCCTTAATCGCACCCGTCACCAAGGTCTTAAGGTCCCAGCGGCGAATCAGGTAGTCGCGCTCCACGACTTCCGAGCGCGCGTAGTACAGCGCCTGGTCGATATAGCGTTCCACGCGAGCCAACTCGCGACCCAGGTCATCGACACGTGTTGGGTCATCTGCGCCGCCGTCGAGGTTTTCCAGAATCAGGTGAGCCGCCGCCAGGGGCAGCTTGGCCTCGTGGACCCAGCTCTCGATATAGTCGCGATAGTCTTCGGTCTGACGCCGGCCCTCGGCAACCTCGTCGCAGGCGGCTTTGCCCACCCGGCACAGGACCTCGTACTCGAGCTCGCCCTCGGCATAGGTTGGGCATTGCACCATCTCCTGCACCCATGCGGGACTCTCGAGCTCCTCTGCCGCGCGCTCCAACTGACGCAGAAAACGGCGACGGCGAGCGTACTCGATCACGATGCCGAGCATACCGAAGATAAAGGACACGCCAACCGCCACGACCACGATAGAAACGGGTGCGCCGGCGACCGTCAGCACAAAGCAGCTCAGCAGCACGCCGCACGTCCACACGGCGACGGGAAGCAGTGCATCTTTAAAGAACTTGCCAAACGACATAGCCGGCCCCTAGACCGAATAGCCTTGGCCGCGATGCGTCGTCAAATACCCCTTGATGCCGATTTTTTCGAGCGTGGTGCGCAGGCGGTTGATGTTGACGGTGAGCGTATTGTCGTCCACGAAGGCGTCGGAGTCCCACAGGTCCTGCATGATGGCCGAGCGCGAGACGATCTTGCCCGCGCGGCTCAGGAGCAGCGAGAGAATGCGCAGCTCATTTTTGGTGAGCTCGGTGCTGTCGCCGGTCGCCGTGTTGGTGACCATAGAGCGGGCGAGGTCGAGCTCCAGCCCCTTGTGGACGAGCGTGCTGCGCTCGCCTGACGCCGCGGTGCGACGCAGCAGTGCGTTGATGCGCGCCACGAGCACGCGCGCGCTATAGGGCTTGGGAACAAAGTCGTCCGCGCCGAGCGTCATGGCCATGACCTCGTCGATCTCGGTCGTGCGCGAGGTGAGGACGATGATGGGGACCTCGGATTCGCGGCGAACCTCGTGGCAGATATGCTGGCCGTCCTTGACGGGAAGCGTGAGGTCGAGCAGCACCAGGTCGGGCGCGGCGGCGAGAATATCGCGCGAGACATGCTCGAACGATTCGCAGGCCTCGATTTCAAACCCGGCGCGGGCAAGGATGTCGACAAGCTCACGACGAATGGGCTCGTCGTCCTCAACGATATAGATTAGCGCCATGGATTCCGCTCCCCTCTTGATTGTCTTGCCACCATTATGGCTGCGAAACTGCAGGTGCGCGCCACGCACGTCGCCAAGGTGACAGAATTGTTCGCGAGCGGGGGCGTTTTGTCCGCCTCGCACTCGCAGCGGTGGCGGGAACCAAAATGATTCTTTAATCCCCGTCCCAGAATAATCATTTAGCGGCGGGCGCGAAGCTTTTCGTAGCCGTCGACAAAGAAGGCGACCGTGGCGGCGTCGGCCTCGGCGGCGTCCGTCTCGGTTGCGGGGACCACGCCGTGCTCGTCGCTCACCAGGAACAGCGCGCCCTTAAGCTGCGCGGGAATATCTACGCGCGTGACCGGGATGCCCTTGGTCTGGGCCAGCTGCTCGATGAGCGTCGCCGTGCCGCACAGGCACTCGTCCGCCGGCGCCACAAAGGCGAGTTCGCCGTTGTTGACGGCGGCGAGCAGCTCGGGCGCCACGCCGGTCTCGTCGGCTTCGGAGCGGGCCTCGGCGGAGCGGGCACGCAGCGCCTTGGCCGACGTATCGGCGAGCGGCTCGTACTCCCCCACTGTCATGGCGGCGTTGCCGTTGATGTCGATCACCAGCATGAGCACACCGTCGTGTGCGGTGTAATCGCCCTCGGCTAGCGACCACTCAACGTGCTGCTTGGCCCAGCTGAGCATGTTATGGGTAAGTAGCTCGCCCTGCACCAGGCGCTCGGACAGCGCGCGGATGTGGCGGTTGAGCATGGGCACCTTTTTATTGGACATGCGCCAACGGCAGACAAGCGCGGGCTTGTCGAGCGTGAACTTCTCGACCGCCTCCTGATTGGCGCAAAAGTCCTCGTACGCACGCTGATCCTCGGCATTGCCAAACAGCTCGGCATCATCAATCTGGGGCATGGTTGTACCTTTCGTGTTAGTCATTCCGTCCTCTTATACCAAAAAGACGGCCCTCCAAACGGAGCAGCCGTCTTTTGCAGAGATTATTTTGACGATATGGTCAGGCGACCGAACAGTTTAATGGGATAGAGAAACATCCCATTAAGGGTTTTCCAAGTGCCCGAGATTGCCCCGAAAGAGGAGCGCCGCGTACTAAATGTACGCAAGCGACGGTTTGAGGGGCAAGGTCGGGTGCTTGGGAAAGCCTCTAGTGCCTAAAATGCCTGGCTCCGGTGAAGACCATCGCAATACCATGCTCGTTGCAGGCCTGGATGCTCTCGTCGTCACGCTTGGAGCCGCCGGGCTGGATGATGCAGGTCACGCCGTGCGCGGCAAGCACGTCGACGTTGTCGCGGAACGGGAAGAACGCGTCGCTTGCGCAAGCAAAGCCGCCCTTCTCCACGCCCTCGCGCTCGCAGAAGTCCTCGGCACGCTCGCAGGCAAGCAGTGCAGAGTCAACGCGGTTAGGCTGACCCGGGCCCATGCCAATGCCGGCCTTGCCCTTGGAGACCAGGATAGCATTGGACTTGACGCCCTTGCAGACCTTCCAGGCAAACTCGAGCTCGGCCATTTCGGCATCGGTGGGCTTGCGGTCGGTGGGGAACGTAAAGGTCGCGGGATCCTCGGTCACGTGGTCGACTTCCTGCACCAGCATGCCGCCGTCGATGGAGCGCAGCTCCACTTGGGCACCGTGGTCCACGCCGCCGGTAGCCAGCACGCGCAGGTTGGGGCGCTTGGCCATGCGCTCGAGCGCCTCGGCGGTATAGCTCGGGGCGATGATGACCTCGACGAACTGCTTGTTCTGATCGGCAAAGTGCTCAACCAGCTCAAAGGGAACCTCGCGGTTGCAGGCGATGATGCCGCCGAAGGCGCTCTTGGGATCGCAGGCGAAAGCGCGGTCGTAGGCGGCCGTGATGTCCTCGGCAACGGCGGAACCGCAGGGGTTCTGATGCTTGAGGATCACGCAGGCCGGCTCGTCGAACTCGCGGACCAGGTTCCAGGCGGCATCGGCGTCCAGATAGTTGTTGTAGCTGAGCGGCTTGCCCTGGATCTGCTCGGAGCCCACAAGCGGGAACTGAGAGCTCGCGGTGTTCTCGCAGCCCTCGGCAAAGCGGTAGACCGTAGCCTTTTGCTGAGGATTCTCACCATAGCGCAGGTCGTCGACCTTCTCCAGCGAAATCTCGAGCTTGGCAGAGGTGTCCGCCACGTCGCTTGCCTGGGCGGCAAGCCAACGGGAGATAGCCGTGTCGTAGGCGGCGGTGGTCTGGTAGACCTTCACCTGCAGGCGACGACGGGTGGCAAGCGTGGTGCAGCCACCGGTCTCGCGCATCTCGGCCAGGACGGCATCATAGTCGGCCGGGTCGGAGATGACGGTAACGCTCGCGGCGTTCTTGGCGGCAGAGCGCAACATGGAGGGGCCACCGATGTCGATGTGCTCGATGGCATCCGCAAAGGTGACCTCGGGGTTGGCGACGGTCTTCTCGAACTCGTACAGGTTGACGACGACCAGGTCGATCAGCTTAATGCCGTGCTGGGCGGCCTCCTGCATGTGCTGCTCGGAATCGCGGCGGGCCAGCAGCGCGCCGTGAACCTTGGGGTGCAGGGTCTTAACGCGGCCGTCCATCATCTCGGGATAGCCCGTGAACTCCTCGATGGGGGTTACGGGAACGCCCGCGTCCTCGATGGCACGAGCCGTGCCGCCCGTAGAGATGATCTCGACGCCAAAGTCATCGACCAGCGTCCGTGCGAAATCGACGACGCCCGTCTTATCGGTAACCGAGATCAACGCGCGCGCGATCTTCACATCAGATCCCATGCAGTCCTCCTGTCTGGTACGCCGCCGTGCTCTGTGAGTCGGTGATACGTCGATCTGCAGCGCTCGCGCAGCGGCATTGAAAATACTGATTCAATGTAGCGCATCGAGCGCATCGATGCACCCCGCAACGGGCGCATGTGCAGAAAAAGTTTGCGAGCAGAGGGGATGGGCACGGCACCGGGCACGGTGAGTTCATGGAACACAGGGGCACCATAATTAGATGCCAATAGCGTGGTAGAACTGTGCTCGATATGCATCCGCAAAAGAAAGAGGCACCATGGTCTCGCGGGTTCTCTACCGACCGTTTGATACCGAAGACTTCGACGCCATCGCGCTGATTCTGCAGCAGCTTTGGCATAACAATTCGGATAACGATGAGTACAACCGCCTCGAGGCCGCGTGCGACCTCGCCCATTGCCTTTCGTCATCGACGTTTTCGCAGGTTGCCGTAATCGACGGTCAGGCGCGTGGCATTGCGCTCGCGCGCGCGGGACAGAGTTCCGGCGCCACCGTTAAGGAACACTGGATGGATACCGAACGCGCGCTGCTTTCGCAGATGCGCGAGCTGGAGCCCGATGTCTGCGCCGAGTATCTCTCGTTTGTGCGCGCAACCATCCGAACCAACAACCGCCTGCTCGAGAGCAGCCCGTTGCCGCACGACAACGAAGTCACGCTGCTCGCCGTCGATCCCGATGTCCACGGCCTGGGTGTAGGCTCAGTGTTGCTCGATGCCGCGGTCTCGTATCTGTCCTCGCGCGGGGCGACAAGGGCGCACCTGTACACCGACTCCAACTGCTCGTGGAAGTTCTACGAGTTGCACGGCTTTAAGCGCACGGCCACGCACCGCGCCAACCGCGAAGAGCGTCGTCACGACATGCCGCGCGAAAGCTTTCTCTACGAACTCGACCTAACAGCCTAGCCCAAGCAGCCACACCTAGTCATTTAAGAACGTCCCCAATGACTGATCCCCAACAACTAGTCATTTAAGTCTGTCCCCAATGAGTGGCCTAGGGGGTTTGTAGATAGCCGTGGTCAAAATACATCAAATATGAGTACTGTTACCTTTTTAGTAGCAGCGATTCGGGGCATTTTTGATGCTTATAGGCATGACGACCAGCTGCACGAGCTGACGTAACTCCCCAAATGTTCAATAAAATGGGCTCCTAACGAGGAGTACTCTCATTAGGAGCCCATTATTATGTGCAAACATATGTGACCAACGCAGCAACAGTACTCATATTTGGTATTTTTTGTCCACTGCCCCTTGTGCGAAGGTCCTCAGCGGAAAGTTTGACCCGTTTCGATGCACAAAAATGGGATGAATCTTCCCTGGCAACCGCCCAGAAAGATCCACCCCAAAGCAAGCGCTCGCTAGAACGTTCCGCCGCCGCCTCCGCCGACGCCGCCACCGCCGCCACCGGAAAAGCCGCCGCCGCTGCCGCCGCTCGAACTATCGGAACTCGAAGCCAGCTCGTGGATGGTCTCGTGGTACACATCGTTGAACGAATCGAGCGGGGACTCGTTGCCGTAGTGATGGTAATACCACCAGTAGCAGGGGTAGTTGTCGTAGAAATCGTCGCTGTTGCGCAGGTCCGCAGGCACGGCCTCGGCCAGCTGTCGCAGCACTTCTTTCGAAACGCCCAGGGCAACGCCCATCACCAGCAGTTTGTTCCACAAGATCAGGTCGCTGGGGACGGCCTCCTTCAGACGCGTAAAGTCCTCGAGCCAATGCTTGAGCGCCTTGCAGCGAGCCGCCACCTCGGCGCCCTCCGGCGTGTAGCGGCGGAAGGTGCAGCTCAGGACAAAGCCCACGATCGTGACGGGGATCGAGATCATAGCGGCACCGACGTTGGCGTCCGCAAAGTCGGTATAGATCAGAGAGCCCAGAATGCCAAAGACAATGATGATGCCGAGAACCAAGCCGGCAACCAGGGCGATGGTGCCGTCCGAGGCGATAAACTCGCGCGCCTCCAGCTTGCCCTTAACCGTGCTCTGATAGTCCTCGAGCTTGTCGCCAACAGATGTGGTGCGCTCGCTAGCGTACTCCTCCAGCTCGCTAAACGTGCGCGAACGGACTCCGTCCTTATCGGGCTTAACGCCGGCGAAGAAGACCTTGAGCACATCGCGATCGATGCCGTCCTTCTTGGCAGCCTTCCAGGCCTCGTCGGTCACTGTGATGCGATACGTCTGCTCCTCTTTTTCGCGACGGAGCAGACCCTTCTTCTTGGTCTCGGTCGCTTCTTCCAGCTTGATCACGCGGTCGTCGGTGAGCTTCATAAGCGTGGCGATATATGCCTGATCGGGCACGTCGTTCCAGCTCATGAGAGCTGCAAGCACAGCGGGATGGTCGGCCGAGGGCACATCGCGGAAGTACTCGTCCTGGAAGAGCGGCTTGGGCTTGGGCCTGCGCAGCTTAAGCATCACGATCACACCGGTATAGGCAACCGCCACGACAACACACACCACGGCAATCGCGCCGGCAACCGCACGCGCGTGCTCACGGCGAGCGTTGGCCTCGTCGGCCCATTCCTTCTCTTCGCTCAGGATCGTCGACATGCGCTTTTCGCCCGAGACGGCAAGCTGCGGCACCCAGTCGCTGGGGAAGGCGATGCGTGCCTCGGCGAATTCGCCCTCATGCACGCAGGGAATGGTATAGGTGACCATGGGCTCGTCCGCATCGAGCGACACGTCGCCCGTCAGTGGGCCGTGGCCCCATGCGCGGAAGTTATCGCCCTTGACGGCAGCCGTCCCGGCAGCGGCATTTGCAAAGTAGACTTCCATCTCGACGTCATCGGAGTCCGCAGACCAGCCGTCACCCACAAATTTCCAGTAGAGCTCGGCGGTATCGGCCCAGTTCATAACCGCACCGGTCATGGAATAACTCACGTAGTAGATTGCGCTGTCGCCGCTCTCGTGAGGGCTGAACACCTTAATCTTTACGCCGTCGTCGGACTGCTCCACCGTGTAAACGCCGTCGTCGCCTTTATTTGCGCTGTCGACCTTGTTAAACGCAGTGTCGTCTTCCTCGACGCTCAGCACATTGACGACCACCGAGCCGCCTTGCTGGTTAGAGCCTGTATTGATATCCCAATACACGCCGTTAATGTCATCGTCGAAATCGAACTGGCGTCCCTCGACAACGGTCAGCGAGCCATCGGCCTCAACCGTGGCACCGATATAGGTTTGGCTCATGGAGTAGCCGTCGGCGTGCGCGACGGCAGGCAGCAGCAACAACGCAAGCGCGACGAGTGCGCAGACGGAAGCGAACCGCGCAAACAGGCGGCGCTGCCGACAGGGCTGGGCAACGGGGGCGTTCATAGGCACATCCTTTGTCTGTGGTACCAGTAGCGTCATTGTCCCACGTTTGCGAGTTCATGTGACGAACATCTAGGTCAGCGGAGCGTCAAAACGGGACAAAAGTCACGCCCGCCGCCGGCACCTGGGGACGTTCCTTATCTGCCGGCAATCTGGGACACTCCTTGGCATAGCCCGCTCCGGCAATAGATACCACTTCATAGCTCCATCACAGGTGTAGCGGCTTTGTGTGGGCGCGGCATGCGCTGATTGAGCCGCCAGTTGAGGGGCATAAAGCAGTTGAGCGAAAACGGTTTGCCCCTTTGCCGTCCGCTTGAGGATCATGTCCCCCTTTTCCGCGGAAACCCCGGCAGTTGCGAAGAGCTGCCGGGGTTTCTGTCGTTTGAGGGCTAGATTGATTGACGACGATTAAGGCGCCGAGCCGGTGGTCCGGCACGCGCAACGTGTGGCCTCAGCAACTTGCAGGCCACGGCAGCGTCTCCCCCACCGCGCCCCGCGCTATACTCGTCCGCATGGACATCAACGCACGCAACATAGCAACAACCGCCGCCGACGCGCCAACGACGCCGGCCGCTCCCGCGCCCGTCGTGGGGCGCTTCGCCCCGTCGCCCTCGGGCCGTATGCACCTGGGCAACGTGTTCAGCTGCCTGTGCGCATGGCTTTCGGCCCGCAGCCAGGGCGGCAGCATCGTGTTACGCATTGAGGACCTGGACGATCGCTGCAAGCGCCCGGAACTTGCCGCCCAATTGATTGACGACCTGGCCTGGCTGGGGCTGGAGTGGGACGAAGGCCCCTACTACCAGCACGACCGCCTAGACCTGTACGAGAGCGCCTTGCGCCGGCTGAAAGACGCCGGCCTCACCTATCCCTGCTTTTGCACACGCGCCGAGCTCCACGCCGCGAGTGCACCGCACGCGAGCGACGGCACGCCCATCTACCGTGGCGCCTGCCGAAGTCTTTCGGCCGAGGAGGTGGCCCGCCGCAGCGCCCTGCGCGCCCCGGCCACACGTCTGCGCGTGCCCACCGTCGACGACCTCGCAGACGACGTGATCGAATTTGTGGATCGCACGTACGGCGCCCAATGCGAAGCACTCGCCACCGAGTGCGGCGACTTTTTGGTGCGCCGCAGCGACGGCGTGTTTGCCTATCAGCTAGCCGTGGTGGTCGACGACGCTGCCATGGGCGTCACCGAGGTCGTGCGCGGATGCGACCTGCTGGGGTCCACGCCGCGCCAGATCTATCTGCAGCACCTGTTGGGGCTGCCCACGCCGCACTACGCACATATTCCGCTGCTCATGGCACCGGACGGCCGCCGCCTTTCCAAACGAGACCGCGATCTGGACCTGGGCGAACTCCGCGCCCGCTTTGGCACGCCCGAAGCGCTGCTGGGCTGGCTCGCCGGGCAAACGGGCATCGCGCCGGACACCACGCCGCGCTCTGCCGAGCGGCTGGTCGAGCACTTTAGCTGGGATGTTATCCGCAAGCACAGGGAGAACATCACCGTAACGGCCGAGTAGTCAAACGCCTTGCCGCTACGCAACATCCCAGGGCTGGAGTTCGTCGCCCAGGCGAACGATGCAGTCGTAGAGCACGGTGTGACGCTCGGCCGGGTTGGCGTCGCGATGAAAATGCCCGTAGTACCAGCGCTTGTAGTCCAAGCGATCTTCCAGCTCATCGAAAAATGCCGTAAGCCGATCGACATCGGGGTAATTCCAGCAGGGCGCCGGATAGAGCGTGGGCGAGAGCATGCGCGTGGAGCAGGTGTGGGTGATTACGTAGTCGACCTTCCAGCCTACACTATCGAGCCTTGCCCGCGCTTCCTCAAAGTTGCGCTCACCCGGCAGCTCCTGCGGCCACCAGCTGGAATACGGGATGCGGTATTCCTTGTCCACACTCGTGGCGCCGCCCATGGTAAAAATCGTTGAGCCGTCGAGCTCAAAAACCTCGCCGCGCGTCAGGCGCCGTATAGGCGAGGTGTCCGACAAGCGCTGTGTCAGTCCACCGTGCCACAACTCCATGGGGCGCTCCGCCCAATGATCGTAGCGTTCGTGGTTGCCGTCGACGAACAGCACGGTATAGGGGCGCGACTCCAGCCAAGCGATGTCGGCGCACTCCTCGGCGGAGAAATCCCACGGAAAGCCAAAGTCGCCCGCGATGATGAGATAGTCGTCGCTCGCCAGGCTATCCCCAAGCTCCCAGTCGCGCAGCTTTTGCATATCGAGGCCGCCGTGAATATCGCCCGTCACATAGACCGTCATCGGATTACCACTTCCCTGTAAGTCGCTAGCCCACATTCTGCACGATCACCAAGCCAACCGTTCCAGCCCTTCCATCCCTTAGGGCTTACCCCTCGTTCTTCCATCCAAACGGGTCGAGCACCCAAAAAACCAGATCGAGCACGCCGCCGGTCATCATGGCGCCGGCAAGGGCCATGCAAACGTGCAGAGAGACGGCACTTCGGAGCACGTCGAACGGCCCCAGAACAGCCAGCAGCGCGACCGCTGCGCCGGCAAGGCACAACGCGAGGCACGGCCCCGCGTCCTTGACGCACTTCTTTGCGAGATGCTTTGCGTTGTCACTCATCAATATCGAACTCCTTAGAGGGTCGTTGTTCAGATGCACGCCGCGGCGGCAGAGCAGGGCGACAAGAAAAGTGTCACATGTCGTGCGGACATCAATGGAGAAACCACCTGCTCGACCAACCCTTGACGCCGTTTTGCACCGGCATCCCATCCCCCTCCCCGCTATCGAGGTCTAATACTTTTCCCGAGAAGTGAACGGCTGTTTTTGGACCCCTGAAGCATCCACATTTTTCGACGGCAAAATCGCAGGATTTCAGTACCGAAACCGCAGGAAACGGCACTCTCAAAGCGTCGATGCTTCGGGGGTCCGTTTTAGCTCGTTCACTTCTCGGGAAAAGTATTAGACCTTGATTCTTTACTGCCCCGAGGGTGCGCCGCTTCCTTCTCTGGAACCCTCACTAGCACTGGCGCCCCTAGCCGCTACGACCGCAGGCATGCCTATAATGAGACATGTTTCCTGATGAGAAAGGAATCCAGATATGGACGAAGTCAACCACGCCGTTTTGGACAATCTTCGGGAGTTTTTCAGCCGTGTCGACAGCGCGCGCAACAGTGTATCCCCAATTGAAGAGCCACATAGCGACCCAATAGACGTCAAGGACTTTATCGCTCTGTGCAATCTTTGCGAGGCACAATCCAAATACAGCAGTGGAGACAGCGCCGCCAAAGCGCTGGGTAACGCAGTAGTCTCCCTGAATCAACTTGACAACAGTGAGCTCGCTACGATGGAAGCCGCTCTCAGGGGAGGTGTATGGGGCGATTGGTGTGAAACCGAATGGAGGCAAGCGAAGCAGGCAAAAAGACTCAAACCGACAATTAATGTAATGAAACAATACCCGGAAAACGCGGTCTTCTATCTTGCGCTCAGACACCGCACCGATAAGCAAAAACATTACTGCTTTTATTTTGACAAAGATGCAGTTGCAGAAGTCGATGCCTTTGAGCCCTTTACTGACGGTACACACGATAATTTAAACCAGCAATGGCATGTGCTCATCTCCGTGCTTGCGTTCTATGATATCGCCCACGCCTTAAGTAACGACCAGCACGAATATCGTTGTCTGTATCACTATATTAAAAAATGGGACAAAGGATCTTTAAGTGCGCTGAATTTAAAACTCTTTTGTCCCCCTAACCAGCTCGAAAACAAGCGCATCAAGCTTCAAATTGTTATACCGGAGACAACCACTACAAACGCGGAAACAAAAACACCTCCCTCTGAGAAAATGAACGAATGGCTTGAAGAAGCACTGCGTAAATTAGCCGGCAAATAATCGCCCGCCAACCTACTCCAGCCCTTGCCCGCTGTACTTCCCTGTCTCTGAGTCGTAGTTCAGCACGACGATCTCGCCGTGCTGAACTACGTTCCCGTCGATGTAGAAATGGCTGGCCCCGTCGGTCCAGATACCGCGGTAGCCCGCAATGCCCGAGACCGCCTCGGTGTTGATGTGCCCGGCGATAACATCTAGGTAGAACTTACGCCCCACGTAATCGGGCGGCATCATGGTAAACGACTCGTCAGCCGTGCCAAGCTTCCAGTACTCCCCGCCCCCCTCGTCAATGCCGGCGTGCACAAAGACCTGGCCGAAGGGACTCTCGTAAAAGTAAGGGAGCTTGCGGACCCACGCGATAATGTCCGCGTGCTCGGCCTTTATGCGCTCAACCGTAAAGGCGTAGGCCTCCTCGAACTTCCTGAGCCTCAAAAGGTGCTTAACGTGCTTGAATGCCTCGGCATCCAGGAAGCTCTTGGCCGTTGCCAGATTGTTGTCGGCAAGTATCCATGCCTGCGTAAAATTAAGGTCGTTTACCTCGTCAATGTACTCGAGGAACATCTCCTCGTGGTTGCCGCGCAGCGCCACGACGCGATCGCCGTACCGCTTTTGCAGGCCCATGATGAGCTCGAAGACCCCGAGCGAATCGGGACCTCGGTCGCAGTAGTCGCCAAGCAAAACCAGCTTGGAATCCTCGGCATCGAGGTCGACGGTGGAAAGCGATGCCTTAAAGGCGTCCAAGCACCCGTGAATGTCACTCATGGCGTAGATATGCACGCATGACCTCCTGTTTGCGTCAGGGTCCCGCTCGTTTGAGCCATGCGGCGCGGCAGCCCCTCTGATTTCGCAGGCGCCGGGCAACCTTGTCCTGTCACGCCCCTCAACATTGTTAAAAGTGTATCTCGCCGTGCGGACACAAATTTACGCCTGAGCTCCGGGCGCCCCGCGCGCTTGGCCTCGGCCCCACCCAAAAACTCATCCAACATTAATCTTGGCTCAAGAATCGCTTAATCTATAACCCGCACTATAGAGTTCGACCAAGGGCGGGGCGGCACCGCGCAACGCAGGCCGCCGAACGCAACGCTCGCGCCCGGGCAGATCGCCCGGCGTCGCGCCCATCGAACGAAAGGACAGGTCATGGACGACCTCGAAAAAGTTGAAACCATCCGCACCAAGTGCAACGTGAGCTACACCGATGCCAAGGCCGCACTCGACGCTGCCGACGGCAACGTGCTGGATGCCATCATTTGGCTCGAGTCGCAGGGCAAGACCCAGACCACGTCGGCACACGCCGCCACCGAGTCCGAGCCAGTCGATGAACCCTCGGCCGAGATGGTCGCCGCGCAGGCCGCCTACGAAAAGTCGAGCGAAAAGACCGACTTCTCTAAGAAAATGGACAGCGTGTGGGAGTACCTCAAAAAGCTCTTCCGCCTGAGCCTGGACACCAAGTTTATCGCCACGCGCCGCGATGCGATCATCCTCAACATCCCCATCCTGATCCCTATCGTCGCCCTGTTTGCCTGGGGCGCTACGATATGGCTGATGCTGCTTGGCCTGTTCTTTGGCATGCGCTACCGCATCGATAGCGACGGCGACGTGCCCGGCAGTATCAACAACCTGATGGATCACGCCGCCGACGCCGCGGACGGCATCAAGAAAAATCTGAACGACGACAAGTAATCGCAGACGGGGGCACGCATGGCACGGATTCTGATCGTAGAGGACGAGGAGAAAATCGCCCGCTTTGTGACGCTCGAGCTGGAGCACGAGGGCTACCAGGTGGAGCACGCCGCCGACGGTCGTACCGCCGTGGACCTGGCGCTGGAGCGCGACTACGATCTGATTCTGCTCGATGTACTGTTGCCGCAGCTCAACGGCATGGAGGTGCTGCGGCGCGTACGCAAGCACAAGGATGTGCCGGTGATCATGGTCACCGCGCGCGATGCCGTGATGGACAAGGTGGCAGGGCTTGACGCCGGTGCTGACGATTACCTGACCAAGCCTTTTGCGATCGAGGAGCTGTTCGCACGGATCCGCGTGGCGTTGAAGCGCGCTGAGGCCGCGCGGGCGGCTTCGGGCGTTGGCGGCGTTGGGGCCGGGGAGGGCGCTACGGGTGCCGGTACCGCCGCGACGTCCCCGGCTGGCGACTCGGCCAAGACCTCTGCCTCGCCCTCCCCCGCCACGCTCGCCGTGGGCTCGGTTGCGCTCGACCCCGACCGCCGCGAAGTTACGGTCGGTGGCTCGCCCATCGCGCTCACGGCTCGCGAGTTCGATGTCCTCGCCCTGCTTATGGCACATGCCGGCACCGTGCTCACGCGCGAGCGCATTGCGCACGAGGCGCTGGGCTACGAATACGTGGGCGACACCAACAACGTCGACGTGCACATCGCGCACCTGCGTGCCAAGATCGAAGACGCCGGCGGTGCCCGTATCATCCAGACCGTGCGCGGGGTGGGCTATGTCTGCCGCGCGTAACGCCGAGGCCAAGCGCGTCACCTCCATCGCCCGCGCCATCAACTGGAGCTATATGTGGCGCCGCTTGGTGAGCTACGTCTGGCTGGATCTGTTGCTGCTGCTTGTTGCGGCGGCGATCCTCGTCTATGGCTACAACCAGACGCTGCCCGATGGCGCGTTTACCGCGGGATGGATCCCCGGCGCCGCCGTTCGCAGCATGTCGCTGACCCCCGCGCGCGGCTGGGACCTGACAACGCTCACCTATACCGTCGAGCTTGCGCGTAGCACCAAGACCTTCTCCCTCGCGCAGGACCTCGTCGCGCTATGGCCTCTCTACCTTGTCGTTATGGGTTGGCAGGTCATCAGCGTGCTCAACATGCTCGGCGGCGCCCGCCGCGTGCGCCGCACCATGGCGCCGCTCAACGACCTTGCCTTGCGCGTGGACGAGCTCGGCCGTATGCAGCTCTCCGGCGGCAAGATGGAAACGCTGGAGCAGGCCATCGAGCGCGCAAGCGTCGACTCGCCGAGCGTCACCACCGGCGACGCCGACCTGGCAAGCATCGAGGTCGCACTCAACCGCCTGCTGCGCCAGATGCAAGAGGCCAAGCTGCAGCAGATGCGCTTTGTCAACGATGCGAGCCACGAGCTGCGCACGCCCATCGCGGTGATTCAGGGCTACGTGAACATGCTCGACCGCTGGGGTAAAAACGACCCGGACGTACTGGCAGAGTCCATCGCCTCGCTCAAGGCCGAAAGCGAGCACATGCAGGAGCTCGTGGAGCAGCTGCTGTTTTTGGCGCGCGGCGATGCCGGACGCACGGCCCTGCGGCATGCGAATACCAACCTGGCCGCACTGGTCGGCGAGGTATGCGAGGAGTCGCAGATGATCGATGCCGAGCACACGTATCGGCTGGCTTTTGACGCCTTGCTTGCCAGCGACCCGCGCTGCGACGCGCCCGTCGACGTGGCGCTCGTGAAGCAGGCTCTGCGCGTGATCGTGCAAAACGCCGCCAAGTACTCGGATGCGGGAACGACCGTCACATTTGGCATAACGCCCAATGCGGGCTTGGGCACGATCGACATAAGTGTTGAGGACGAGGGCATCGGCATGAACCAGGAATCCGCAGCTCACGCGTTTGAACGGTTCTACCGCGCCGACAATGCACGCGATGCCGGCGCACAGGGCTCGGGTCTGGGGCTTGCCATTGCCAAGTGGATCGTCGACAGCCATGGCGGTGTCATTGGCGTGACCTCAGTCGAGGGCGTCGGCAGCCGCTTTACGATTCGGCTGCCACGGTAGGGGCGTCTCTCACGAATCGAAGGTGAATGCTTTTCCGCGAAGTGAGCGACCTATTTTGGACCCCCGAAGCATCCGCACTTTTTGGCGCCAAAACCGCAGGAAATACCTGACAAAACCGCAGGAAAGAGCGACGTAAAAGTGTCGATGCTTCAGGGGCTCGATTTCACTCGTTCACTTCGCGGAAAAGCATTCACCTTCGATTTACGGCAGCCCGTCAGTCACCCTCTCGGCATTAAAAATGGGGCAAAGCCACGCGCCTTACCCCATTTTTCGTTAGCCATAGCAGCTCGTGCGCTACTCGCGGCACAGGTGCACGGCGAAGCCGGCGAACTCGCGCTTAAAGTACACGAGCTTGGTGCTACCGTCGGGCAGCAGCGCGCGCGACTCCTCGTTGACCTCGAGCCCGCGCTCGGCAAACCACTTCTCGGCCGCATCGATGTCGTTGACGGCAAAGCCAATGTGGCCCTTGGTGCCACGACCGTTCTGCTTCATAACCTCGACCAGCGAATCGTTAAAGTACGAAACCGGGGTCTCGATAACGGGCAGGCCCATCATCGTCGAGAACAGCTCCGCGATCTCCAAGGCGTCTGCCGGGTCGGTGGCGTTGATGCCCACATGGGCAACGCGCATGCCAAAAAGCTCGACCGGGTTGGCGTTCTGCTCACTCATACAGTCAGCGCCTACTGAGCCATGACGTCGAGGACGGCCTTCTCGGCAGCGACGCGGTTCATGCCGGTCATGAAGGGCACGCCGCTCACGTACGGGCAGGTGAGTCCCTCGGGGGCAACGGTGGTGGCGATCAGCAGGTCAGCGCCCTCGTCGCAGTAATCCTTGGCCTCGGAGATAGCGCACTGCACGATCTCGTACTTGCCGGCATAACCGTTGGCATCGAGCATGGTGGCGACCTTCTGGGCAACGAGCGTGGAAGTAGCAGCGCCAGCACCGCAAGCCAAAACGATCTTCTTCATAGGTAATGTCTCCCTTCATGGTTTACTTTAGGTAAGTGTACCGCAGCGAGCGATGGCACTTAGCCTCGATGAGCTTTTATGCCAGTTTGCTTGCGCGCTGCGTATAATACATCTAGTACGTGTTGTCATACCGCTCGCTTTATGAGCGACTAAGGATCCTAATATGCCCGATTCCCGCACACTCTGGACCGCCGTCGTTATCATCTGTATCGCCGTGTCGGTGTTCTTTAGCGTCAAAAAACGCACCACGTTTAAACGCCTGCAGCAGCTTATGGCCGCTAAGCAGTGGGACGAGTTCGATCGCTTGCTCGACGGCAAACTCACCAGCATGCTGTACCCGCGCTACAACCGCGACTACCTGCGCCTGAACTCCTATCTGCTGCGCGAGGACCACAAGCGCGCCAGCGAGATGTTCGACCTGCTGCTGGGACTCAACCTGCCCAAGATGCAGCGCGTCGACCTGGTCATTAAGGCCTTTAACTACTACGTTGGCCAGGAGGACCGCAAAAAGTCCAAGGAGTTGCTGCACGAGATCAAGGGCTTTGAGGGCGGTCAGGCCGAGGCAGTCGCACACGAATGCCAGCTGATGTACGACACGATGATCCTCAAGCGCCACAACGACATTCCCGAGCTGGAGCGCATGCTCGAAGAGGCCGGTGACGACAAGGTCAAGAGCTGCCGCCTGGAATACCTGCTGGCCCTGCAGTACAAGAACAAGGGCGACGAGGCCAAGTTTGCCGAGTACTTGGAAAAGTCGGGGCAGCACTCGATGGCTGTCAACGCGTAACGGGCGGCTTGTGCTAGACTTCTAGTCTCACGGGGGCGTGGCGGAATTGGCATACGCAGGAGACTTAAAATCTCTCGCCGCAAGGATTGTGGGTTCGAGTCCCACCGCCCCTACCATATGGAGCTTCCGAGCCCGTGTCCCCCAGGGATGCGGGCCCGTTTCTTTTGCACGCCGGTGGGGCTCGAACCCGCGAGGGGGCGAGCGTTAAGCAAACGCGGAGCGTTTGTAGCGAGCCGGCGAGGGCGCCGGCAGGCGACCGAGGCCGGTGCGTATTTGCTGCGCAAATTCGCAGACGTCCCACCGCCCCTACCACGCATTGTTTACAAGCCCGTGTCCCCCGGAGACGCGGGCTCGTTTCTTGTGGATACCGACACGGATGATAAGTTGCGGTGGAATAGTTCCTGTTTTGACTGGTTACCAGCTCATTTAAGAACTTTTTCACCGCAACTTAGATTGGCATTCCCACATTTTTCGATGGAAAAACGTGGTTGTCTCGCACATTTTCCGATGGAAAAACGTGGTTGTCTCGCACATTTTCCGATGGAAACGCCCAAATGGTCTTATACTAGCCGAGAGGGTTGGGAGGCAATATGCAACGACAGCTTATGAGTGAACTTATCGCTTGGAAATCAAGGGCGAATCGCAAACCTCTCTTGCTTAAGGGAGCCCGCCAGACAGGAAAGACTTGGCTTCTTAACGAATTCGCAAGCCAGCAGTATCGAAACGTCATTCGTTTTGACTTTATGCTCGGGCCGAGCACACGCTCGCTGTTCGATGGGGACCTCGACCCCAAGCGCATCATCTCCCAGATAGAGCTCCTACGTGGCCAAACCGTAACGCCGACAGACACGCTCATCATCTTCGACGAGATCCAAGAGGCGCCACGCGGGATCACCTCGCTCAAGTACTTCAACGAGCTTGCACCCGAATACCACATCGTAGCAGCCGGTTCCTATATGGGCCTCGCGCTCCGACGCGAAAACGAGTCATTTCCCGTCGGCAAAATCGACCAGCTCACCATGCGTCCCATGGGGTTTGCCGAGTTCGTTCGCGCCGTCGACGGCAACCCGCTCGCCGACGCCATCCTTGCCGCAGACATGAACCTTCTAGCAAACGTCACCGAAAAGCTCGTGCACTTGCTCAAGGAATACCTTGTTGTCGGTGGTATGCCCGAAGTTGTCTCCGCTTTCGCCGAGACACGCGACTTCATTGAAGCCCGAAGGCTTCAGCAGCAAATCATCGAGGCTTACGAATCCGATTTTGGCAAACATGCACCCGCCCGCATCGTCGAGCGCATGAGGTTGGTTTGGAAATCCCTTCCCGGCCAGCTTGCCAAGGAGAACAAGAAGTTTGTCTATGGCGCCCTTCGCCCTGGAGCGCGCGCACGCGATTTTGAGGAAAGCCTCCAGTGGCTCACGGACTACGGAATCGTTCATAAGGTGCCACGTGTTTCCGCTCTAAAGGCACCGCTCTCGAGCTACGAAGACCTCTCGGGCTTCAAACTGTTCTGCATCGACACCGGCATCCTCGGAGCGCTCTCCGGTCTCTCTCCGGCCATCGTTCTTAACGGATCCGCTGTTTTTACCGAGTTCAAAGGTTCGCTGACCGAACAATACGTCGCGCAGGAGCTTTTGCTCCAGGACAAAACTCCCGTGTATTGGTCCTCTACCTCTGGCAATGCCGAAACCGACTTTGCCATCGACCATGCGGGAACCGTGCTTCCGCTTGAGGTCAAGGCGGCAGAGAACCTTAAAGCGAAGAGTCTGAAAATAGCCTGCGAAAAATTCAAACTCGAGCGTTGCGTGAGGAGCTCTCTGGCGGCATATAGAGACGAGGACACGCTCGTCAATATTCCGCTTTGGGAAATTGGGCAAATCGACAAACTGGCATAAAGGCTACGGAGGCGCTCAGCAAGGACTGTCCCCAGGTGCCGGCAGAAAAAACGTCCCTAGGTGCCGGCTGTTGAGTTGCGGTGGAATAGGGACTGGTTGGGGCCCGAAAGGGCGATTTTAGTCCGCATTTCACCGCAACTTATGAGGGGATGGTTAAAGGGCGCTCAGGCTCGGGGTCCAGGCGATGGTGGGAGTCGCGCCGTCGAGAACCTCGTTGATGGTGGCGGCCATGCCGGCGAGGAGGCTGTTCTCGCTTACGGTGAGCGCATCGTAGCCACCGGCGCGCATGAGTTCGCGAATCACCACGGCGCCGGCCAGAATCACGCCCGCGCGCTTGGGCTGCACGCCTGGCAACGCGGCAATGCTCTCCACGTCCAGCGTGGACATGCGCTCGATAGCGGCAGAAATCTGCTCCATCGAAAGCTCGCGCAGGTGCACAAAGCTCGAGTCGTACGGCTCCAGTTCGTGGACCAGCGCCACGAGCGTAGTGACGGTACCGCCCACCGCGACCAGGCGCTCTGCACGCTCATAATTGCTCGGCAGGCCCTCAAAATAGGCGGAGAACTGCTCGCCCGCCCACGCGGCGGCAACCGCGAGCTCGCCGTCCGCGGGCGGCAGCGCCGAGAAAAACCGCTCCGTCACGCGACGGCAACCGATGTCCAGTGAGCGCGTTCCCTCCAGCGCAAAGACCCCGCGCTCCGGAGCGTATACGCCCGTCGCGAGCTCCGTGGAGCCACCGCCCGAATCGGCGACGATAATGCGTTCACCGGCAAAGTCGTGCGCCACGCCAAAAAATGTCAGGCGTGCCTCGACCTCGCCCGGAATCACCTGCGGTTCAAGCCCCAGCTCGCGCAGGCCGTCCAGCAGCAGTGCGGCGTTGGACGCATCGCGCGCGGCACTCGTGCAGGTGGTGCAGACGCACGCGGCCCCAAAGGTGCGCGCCTCGTCCACAAACATGCGGCATGCGGCGAGCACGCGCTCGACCGCCGCCTCGCAAAAGCGGCCCGTCGCGTCCACGCCCTCGCCCAAGTCGGTGATCTCGGTATGCTTGAACGATTCCACGATCGCCCCGGCCTCGACCTGCGCCAGCACCAGTCGCGACGACACCGTTCCCAGGTCGATCGCGGCCACCTTATATCGTTTGCAATCTGCCATTGCGGGCTCCCCTCCGGGCGCTACTCGCCTACTCGCCGCTGGACGCGACCGTCTGGCCCTCGACGCCGTTAAATCCAAACAGCATATCGAGCGTCTGGATGTACCACGGTGCGTCCTTGCCGACCTCTTCGATCTCTTTGGCCACTTCACTGGCCTTCTTGGCGTTTGAGGACTTTTTGCTCGACGACGAATCCGAATCATCGTCCAGGCCCAGCACTTCAATCCTCTTCTCGCCGGGCATCGCCATGCCCAGTTCCCGTGCCCGATCCTTAATGCCCTCTTCCGAGAGCCACTTGTCAGTGTCTTTTTTCATCTCATCTTTGTATTGCTCGCGAATCTCGACCTGCTTGGCCAAGATGTCGTTCGAGCGTTTTGCAACGTACAGGTCGCGCACGGGGAAATACAGGCTCACGAGCGCCAGAGCCACCACGATACCGATAAACAGCGGACGCAGAGAGCCATGCGTAAAGTCATAGATTGCCTTGACCACCGCATTGTCGTTGGCGTAGCGCATAAAGTCCGAGCCCGAAAGACGGCTCGAAGGCCTGCTCGATTTGTCGTGTGCCTGAGTCGAGGGACGCGATGCATGCGACGAACGTGGCGGGCGCACCGGTCCATCTGCCGAAGTATTCGATTGAGCATTGGGGCGCGAGGTGCTTGTCGGGCGCTGCGCGGAGCGGTCGGCACCGGCGTAGGCGGACCCACCGAGCTGCACCGTGCGCGCACGGCGAGGCGACGGCTCACGCGAACCGACGGAATAGTACCTGTTGTCATAAATCTGATCCATGTGCGCCTTGTGCGGTTGAGGTTTGTTTGCGCTAAGTATTCTAGTTATAGCACGAGCACACGCAACGCCTTCGGCGGCCTTTGCTCGACATAAAAAAGGCGCTGAGCCATATGGCCCAGCGCCCATAGCGCTTTGCGACATCCAGCCAAGGCGGGGCGGAACCGAGTCAGCCCCGCCCCCGCACACGCCGCTGCCTAGCGAATGTTGTAGAACGCGGCCTTGCCGGCGTAGCGCGCGCTGCCCTCGAGCTCGTCCTCGATGCGAATGAGCTGGTTGTACTTGGCGATACGGTCGCTGCGGCACGGGGCGCCCGACTTGATCTGGCCGGCATTGACGCCCACGACCAGGTCGGCGATCGTGGAATCCTCGGTCTCGCCGGAGCGGTGACTCACGATGCAGGCGTAACCGGCCTCCTTGGCGGTCTCGATGGCCTCAAGCGACTCGGTGAGCGTGCCGATCTGATTGACCTTGACCAGGATCGCGTTGGCGGCACCCAGCTCGATGCCCTTCTTAAGGCGCTCGGTGTTGGTGACGAACAGGTCGTCGCCCACCAGCTGCACCTTGTTGCCAATGCGACGGGTGAGCTCAACCCAGCCGTCCCAGTCCTCCTCGGCCATGCCGTCCTCGATGGAGATGATGGGATAGGTGTCGACGAGCTTCTCCCAGTAATCGACCATCTGGGCGCTCGTGTACTCCACGCCCTCGCCCTTGAGCTCGTACATGCCGGTCTCGGCGTTGTAGAACTCGGTCGAGGCCGGGTCCATGGCGTACATGAAGTCGACGCCGGGCTTAAAGCCGGCCTTCTCCACGGCCTTGGTGATGTACTCGAACGGCTCGGCATTGGTCTTGAGGTTGGGCGCAAAGCCACCCTCGTCGCCCACGCCGCCGCCCAGGCCGGCCTCGTGCAGCACACCCTTGAGGGTGTGGTAGACCTCGGCGCACCAACGCAGGCCCTCGGCAAAGCTCGGGGCGCCCACCGGCATGATCATGAACTCCTGGAAGTCAACGTTATTGTCGGCATGGACGCCACCGTTGAGGATATTCATCATAGGCGTGGGCAGCAGGTGGGCGTTGACGCCGCCCAGGTACTGGTACAGCGACAGGCCCGCCGACTCGGCAGCGGCGCGGGCGACGGCCAGCGACACGCCCAGGATGGCGTTGGCACCGAGCTTGGTCTTGTTGGGGGTACCGTCCGCGGCAATCAGCGCGGCATCGACGGCGCGCTGGTCGAAGGCGTCGAGGCCCACGACGGCGTTAGCGCACTCGTTATTGACGTGCTCGACGGCCTGCGAAACGCCCTTGCCCAGATAGCGGCCCTTGTCGCCGTCGCGCAGCTCACATGCCTCAAAGGCGCCGGTCGAAGCACCCGAAGGCACCATTGCGCGGCCAAAGCTGCCGTCCTCGAGCACGACCTCGACCTCGACGGTGGGATTGCCGCGGCTGTCGAGCACCTCGCGACCGTAGACGTCCAAAATATCGCTCATGTTGTCTCCCTCTCACTTGGAAACGGGTTGAATGCTTGGCGACACGGCTTGCACGCTACAGCGGCGCGCAGGTTCATAAGTTAGCCTTATCGCACTTTTTGCATTATGCCCTAAGTTAGACAAGGGATACAATCTTTTTAAAAATAATAGGGGCGATGGGACAAGTCCGTCCCGTCGCCCCCGCAGTCTTACTCCTCTGCCTTTGCGGCATCCCAGAGGTCATTGAGGCCGTGGGTCGAAAGCTCGGCCAGATCCACGTGGGCGTCGGCCGCCATCTGCTCCATCGCGGCCCAGCGGCGGCGGAACTTTGCCGTACTGGCACGCAGGGCGCTCTCGGCGTCAATTCCCTCCTTGCGCGCAACGTTGACCAGGGCAAAGAGCAGGTCGCCAAACTCCATCTCGCGCTCGGGAGAACCGGGAGCCTCGGCCTCAAACTCGGCACGCTCCTCGGCAACCTCGTCCCACACGTCCTGGACCGTCTCCCACTCAAAGCCCACGGCAGCCGCCTTGCGCGACACCTTCTGAGCCTGCATCAGCGCCGGCAGGTGCGTGGGCACACCGTCGAGCAGACCCTCGGGTGCGGCCCCGACTGCCGCCACGGCCTGGTCTTTGGCGGCCTTCTCGGCAAGCTTGGCCTCGTCCCAAATCTTGAGCACCTCGTCGGAGTTGTCGGCATCCGCATCGCCAAACACGTGCGGGTGACGACGGATGAGCTTGGCGTCGATATCGCGCGCCACATCGGCCAGCGAAAACTCGCCGGCATCCGCCGCAATCTGCGCATGCAGTACGACCTGCATGAGCACGTCGCCCAACTCCTCGCGCAGGTGTGCCGCGTCGTCGGCCTCGATGCAGTCGAGCGCCTCGTAGGCTTCCTCGATCATGTTCTTGCCAATGCTGCGGTGCGTCTGCTCGCGGTCCCACGGGCAGCCGTCGGGCTGACGCAGGCGCCAGATGGTCTGCACCAGATGCTGCAGCTCGGCCGACGCGTCTACCAGCGTGGACAGGTCGCGCGAGCCCTCGGCATTTTGCTGAGCCAGCTGCTCTGCCATGGTTATTCCTCCTCCAGGATCACGTGACGGAACGCGCCGTCCTCGTAGATGCCATAGCTGTGCGTACCGTCCTTGGGAATGCTCACGCTGCCGGGGTTGAAGAGCCACAGGCCCGGGTGCGCCTCGCTTGCCTCGTTAACCTTGATGTGCGTGTGGCCGTAGACGAGCGCGGAGCCCTCGGGCAGCGCGGGCGCGTGATCAACGCTGTTATGCATGCCAGCGCCAAAGACGTGGCCGTGCGTCAGGAACAGTTCACGTCCGGTCTCGTCGAATAGTGTGGCGTAGTCAGCCATGACGGGGAAGTCGAGGACCATCTGGTCGACCTCGGCGTCGCAGTTGCCGCGCACCGCGATGATGCGGTCGGCCAGGGCGTTGAGCAGCGGAATCACGCGTTTGGGAGCGTAGTCGCGCGGCAGGTCGTTACGCGGGCCGTGGTAGAGCAGGTCGCCCAGCAGCACAATGCGGTCGGGCTGCTCGGACTCGATGGCGGCGACCAGGCGCTCGGTCCAGTATGCCGAGCCGTGAATGTCGGAAGCGATGAGGTATTTCATGGGAAGTCCTTTCGGAGTGGGGCTGATGTGGCCGGGCGCGAGATGTCGCCGGCCGCGCTATTCAAATCGCAGTGCCGAGGCTTGTGCCGCCTGCATCACGCGCTGGAGCGGCACGTTATGCTCGCGGGCAAGACGGGCGCAGTCCTCGTACTCGGGCGCCGCACGCTCACTGCCGTCGGGCAGGGTGGCTACTTTGACGGCCACCTCGCCCCAAGGCGTCGCTACCTGCTCAAAACGACGCGGCAGGCAAACGCGTTCCATCACCTGGCGACGAACGGCGTTGGTCGTGGTTTCCAAAAAGATAATCGTCTGCAGGCGTTCGATATCCTCATGCGAGCAGATCACCTGCAGCTGCCAGCCGGGGCGGCCTTTTTTGCAGTAGAGGGGCAGCCAGTGCACCTCGCGGGCGCCCGCCTCGCGCAGGCGGTCGGCGGCATAGGCGAGTACCTCGGGCGACGCATCGTCGATGTCGCACTCCAGCTTGACGATGGTTTCGGGCGCATCGGTCTCGCGGGACAGCGGAGATGTACTTCCACGTTGCATACGGTCCGGATCCTTTCCGCACGGGCTCGTTTTATTCACCCAAACGCTAGCACATCGAACGTGGCACAGGCGTGACTTTCGTCCGTCGTCGCCCTTGCCCCTATCCAAACATGTACGTCAGCCTCCAAACATGTCATTTTTTGTCGGTTTTGGAGGCTGACGTACACGTTTTGGAGCGGGCCGCACACGATCAAAATTGCGCCCGCATTCCGTCCACCACAAAGTTCGCCGCACTCAACAATTTTGAACTTTCTACGCAGTTCATCGGCTAAAAATTACCCTCGGCATACTTACCCGCTGCACGATGTTACTCTAGTTGCATTTGGCTAACTAAGCGGCTGCCGAGGACCCAGCCCGGCACCGTTACGGCATAGGAGGTTTCATGTTCGAGAAGCGGCTCTTCTCCCTGGTTCCGCAGGCAACGCCCTACATTATGGCAAGCGTCCTGTTTAAGTGGATCGCGCTCATGGCAAACATCACGGTGATGTGGATGCTTGCGCGCATCTTGGGCGGCATCGTCACGAACGGTCTTTCCGCCGCGCTCGCCGTCGATGCCCTCGCACAGGCGGCCCTGCCGCTCGCCGCCGCCATCATCGTGCGCGCCGCCTCCATCTACCTGGCCAAACGCGCCGGCGACAAGGCCGCGTTCGAGGCCGTCCGCCGCGTGCGCTCGCTCGTCTACGACAAGCTCACCGCACTCGGCCCCTCCTACACCGAAACCGCCCCCACCGCCGAGGCCGTCCAGACCAGCGTCGAGGGCGCCACGCAACTCCAGGTGTACTTTGGCGGTTACCTGCCGCAGCTCTTCTTTGCCGGCTTGACACCCATCACGCTGTTTGTACTGCTCGTGGGCCAGGCGGGTCTTCCCGCCGCGCTGCTGCTCGCCTGCGTTCCGGTCATCCCCGCCTCCATCATGATGGTCATGCGCAACGCCAAAAAGATCGGTGCCGAGTACTGGGGCAGCTATGTCGATCTGGGCGGCATGTTCCTGGAGGCCGTGCAGGGTCTCACCACCCTTAAGGTCTACCAGGCCGATCGCAGCTGGCACGAGCGCATCAACGCCGAGTCCGAGCGTTTCCGCACAGCGACCATGCGCCTGCTGGTGATGCAGCTGCGCTCCATTTGCGTTATGGACCTGGTCGTCTATATGGGCGCCGCGCTCGGCATTATCGTAGCCACGCTGCAGCTCGCCACGGGCAAGATTGGCTTTGAGGCTGCCTTCCTCATCGTCTTTCTGTCGCAGGAGTTCTTTTTGCCTATGCGCCGCCTGGGATCGCTGTTCCACACGGCCATGAACGGCATGGCCGCCTCGCGCCGCATGTTTGGCATTTTGGATACGCCCGAGCCCGAGCGCGGCGATGTTGAGCTTGACGGTCGCGGCAATATCGAGCTCGCGGGCGTGAGCTATGCATACGGCGACCGCACGGTGCTAGACAGCGCCAGCGCGACCATTGCACACGGCTCGCTCGTGGCACTCGTGGGCGAAAGCGGCGGCGGCAAGTCCACGCTCGCGGGGATTATCTCGGGCCGCAAGGGTGCCTACCGCGGCAGCGTGCGCATTGGCGGCGTTGAACTGCGCGATGCCACGGCCACCTCACTCATGCGCGCCGTCACGCTGGTGCCCACCAACGGCTACCTGTTTGCCGGCACCCTGCGCGACAACCTGCTGCTCGCCCAGCCCAACGCCACCGACGCCGAGCTTTTGCGCGCGCTCGGCCGCACGCGCGTGGCGGCCTTTGTGCAGGCCAACGGCGGGCTCGACATGGTGATTAACGAGGGCGGCACCAACCTTTCGGGTGGCCAGCGCCAGCGCGTGTGCATGGCACGCGCCCTGCTGCACGACTCGCCGATCTATGTGTTTGACGAGGCTACGAGCAACGTCGATGCCGCAAGCGAAGCCGCAATCGGCGAGGTCATTGCATCGCTCGCCGGCGGGCACACTGTAATTGTGGTGGCACACCGCCTGTCGACAATCGTGGACGCCGATCAGATTCTGGTGCTGGAGCGCGGTCGCATTGCCGAGCGCGGCACCCATGATGAGCTCCTATCGGGCGCGGGCACCTATGCGCGCATGTGGAACAGCCAGGAGCAGCTCTCGGCATATGCGTATGCGGAGGATGATGCTGAGGATGCCGGCGCGGTTGAGGCTGTTGGCGGCAGTACTGCCTGTACCGATAGCCACAACGGTGCCGGCTCGTCTTCCGCTACCGCGGCGCCTGACTCCGGCCGCGCCCGTCGCTCGGCGCCGTCCATCATGTGGCGCATGATGGGGCTCGTCCGACCGCTTGCCGGCTGGCTTGTGCTAGCCGTCGCGCTGGGCAGCATTGGCATGCTCACCGCCGCGTTCGTGCCGGCCTTTGGCGCCCTCGGCCTTATGGCCGCGCTGGGCCGCAACGCCTTGGGGCTTGGTCTTATCGCAGCATGTGCGGCCTGTGCCGCCTGCGGCATCGCACGCGGGCCGCTCCACTACGGCGAGCAGCTCTGCAACCATTACATCGCATTCCGTCTGCTCGCGCACATTCGCGACCTGGTGTTTGGCGCCCTGCGCCAGCTCGCCCCCGCCAAGCTCGAGGGCCGCGGTAAGGGCGAGCTCGTGAGCCTGGTCACCTCGGATATCGAGCTGCTCGAGGTCTTCTACGCGCACACCATCTCGCCCATTGCCATAGCTCTGGTCTGCACCGTTGTGTTTGAGGGCTTTTTGCTGGCTGTAAACCCCGAGCTCGCGGGCATCGCGCTCGTGGCCTACGCGGTCCTGGGCGTGCTGCTGCCCCTGACCTCGGCCAAGGCATGCGGCACCACCGGCCGCCAGAGCCGCGAGGGCGCCGGTAAGCTGGGTGCCTTTGTGCTCGACAGTCTGCGCGGCGCATCCGAGACTATCCAGTTTGCCGGTGGCGCCGATCGCAGCCGTGCCCTGGGCAAGCTGACCGAGCAAGTCGGCGCCGTGGACGCGCGCCTCAAGCGCCGCCAAGCGGCCAGCGAGGCCGTAGCCGATGCGCTTATTCTTGCGGCCAATCTGGTGATGCTCGGACGTGCGCTGCAGCTGGTGGCTGCAGGAACGATTAACTTTGCCGCAGCGTTTGTCGCCGTCTTTACCTTTGTGTCGTCGTTTGGCTCGGTGATGGCCGTGAGCCGCCTGGGTGCCTCACTGCAGGAGACGCTCGCCTCGGGCGCACGCGTGCTCGATTTGCTCGACGAGCAGCCCCAGTGCGCCGAGGTCGCCGACGGACAGGACGTTGAGTTTGCCGGCGCCGCAGCCGAGCATGTGAGCTTTAGTTATGCGGGCGGCGTGGACGCGGGCGGTGCGGGCGCCACGGAGCAGATCGCGAACGACACCGCTGCGAGTCTCATCCTCGACGCCGTGACCTGCACCTTTGCGCCCGGCACCATGACCTGCATCATGGGGCGCTCGGGCTCGGGCAAGTCGACGCTGCTTAAGCTGCTCATGCGTTTTTGGGACCCCGCAGCTGGCACCATCACGGTGAGCGGCGTCGATGCCCGCCACATCAACACGGCGAGCCTGCGCAGCCACGAGGCCTATATGACCCAGGACACACATCTGTTCTGCGGCACCGTACGCGAGAATCTGCTGATCGCGCACGCCAACGCCACCGATGCCGAGCTGCTCGATGCCTGCCGCTCCGCTTCGCTTACCGCCCTCATCGACCGTCTGCCGCAGGGACTCGACACGCCCGTTGCCGAGCTGGGCGACTCGCTTTCGGGCGGCGAGCGCCAGCGCATCGGCCTTGCGCGCATCTTCCTCAACGACGCGCCTTTCATCTTGCTCGACGAGCCCACCAGCGCACTTGACGCTCTCAACGAGGCAGCCGTAATGCAGGCCGTTGACGAGCTCAAGCGCCGCGGCAAGACCATTGTGCTCGTAAGCCACCGTGCCAGCACCTGCGCGTTTGCCGATTTCTCGCTTTCGGTCGAGCACGGGAGGCTGAGCTAATGGCACGCCCGGTCGACACACCGGAGCTGGCACGCAAACGTGAGCGCGAGGCCCAAATGGTGTCGCAGATGATCGCGTTGTGGTGCCGCGGGCATCATGGCGGTGGGCATGCGGTCGAACAGGCTGGCGACGATGAGTCCGTGCGCGTGAAGCTCGGCCTTCGGACCATTACGCTCTGCCCCGAATGCGCCGAGCTGCAGAAATACGCCATCGCGCGCATTGAGCACTGCCCGCACATGGGCACCAAGACATTTTGCTCGGCCTGTCCTTCGCATTGTTACCGGCCTGCCATGCGCGAGAAGATCCGCGAGGTCATGCGCTGGTCGGGACCGCGTATGATCCGCTATCGTCCCGTCACCGCCGTGCGGCACGCGATTATAACCGTGCAGTCCAAACGAGCGGCGACACGAAGCAAGTAGTCGCCGGCGCCGGCACGCGCTGCCCCGCCCCTCGCCCTCGTCTCAAACGTGTACGTCAGCCTCCAAACATGTCATTTTTTGCAGCTTTTGGAGGCTGACGTACACATTTTAGAGCGAGGCCGCACCGCGCGCCGCCCCGCCTTTCCACTCGATTTCGGCACCCGGCGTGCGCGGCGTGTTGAGAGCTGCACCATTACAATGGAGCGGATTCACCAAATGCAAAGGAGTCGCCATGCCCGCCTGCCCGCTGGTCGATTGCCATACCCACACCTCGTTCTCGGACGGGCACGCCTCGTTTGAGGACAACGTCCGTGCCGCCGCTGCTGCCGGATGCCGTGTCATGGTCTCGACCGACCACCTCACCCTGCCTGCCAGTATGGATGCTAACTGCGAGGTGCAGGTCGTCGAGGGCGACTTGCCGGCACATCGTTTGGCCTTTGAGGACGCCCGCAAACTCGCCGCGCAGATTGCGCCGGAGCTCACCTTTATCTACGGTTTTGAATGCGATTGGTACGAGGGCTGCGAGCCCTTGGTAGAGCACTGGTCCCAGGGCGCCGTCGTACGTCTGGGCAGCGTGCACTGGATTGGCAACCCGGGCGATATTGCGGCAGGCGCCGCGGGCACGGCAGGGACAGAGGACGTCGCGCGCCCCGATACACCCGATTCCCTTTGCGGTTGGATCGACGACGATACCAACCTGCATGTTTGGGAAAACTTAGGCGTGCGCGGCGTGTGGGAGTGCTACGTCGACGACTGGTGCCGTGCTTGCGAAAGCTCACTCAACTTTGACGCGATGGCCCATCCCGACCTGGTCATGCGCTTTTCGAAGGAAGGCTTTGCACCCGACTTTGACCCCGCGCCGTTTTGGAAGCAGATGGCCGAATGCGCCCACGATACGGGTCGCCGCGTTGAGGTCTCGACCGCCGCACCGCGCAAGGGGCTCGACGATTACTACCCCGCGACCGGGCTGTTGCGCCGCTTCGCCCATGCCGAGGTGCCGATCACTTTTGGCTCGGACGCGCACCGCGCCTGCGACATCTGCTGGAACATTCGCGAGGCTCAGGCCCACGCCTACGACTGCGGTTATCGAACCTTCGACATCCCCCACGCCACCAGCGAATGGGAGTCCACGCCCCTCGCCTAACTAGTCGTTTAAGAACGTCCCCAATGACTAGTGGCGGCGGGCGTTGAGTTCGCCGGCCAGCTCGTCGAGGGTAATGCCGTAGCGCTCGAGCGTCACGAGCAGGTGGTAGATCAGGTCGCCGGCCTCGTAGCGAATGTGATCGTGGTCGTTATCCTTGCAGGCCATGATCACCTCGCTCGCCTCCTCGGCAAGCTTCTTGAGCAGCTCGTCCTCGACGTCGGTCAGCAGACGCGCGGTATAGCTCTCCTGCGGCGATGCGTCGCGACGACCGTGAATCACCTCGGCCAGTCCCGTCAGCGTCTCACCGATGTTTCCCGGCTGCACGTTAGCTGTTCTGACTCCCATGGTTATTTCCTCTCGTTACTGCAGCGTAAAGTAGGTACCGGCCTCATCGAACCGAGGCTTTGCGCCCTTTTTCTCAAAGAACTCGACGATGACGGCATGGGCCTCATCGAGCCTTTCCTTCTGGGCCTCGAGCCAAAGCGACTGCGCCCCGCAGGCATCGGTCAGGTGCACGCGGCATGGCACGCCCGCGCGGAGGAGCTCGGTGTTGCAGTCGGCGACTTCGAACGGCGTCACGACCTTCATCGCGCTCCCCCTTCCACGCGCTTAAAGAAGCAGGTACGGTTGCCGGTATGGCAGGCCGGATCCGGCGAGTCGACCTTGACCAGCAGCGTATCGCTATCGCAGTCGGCCCAAAGCTCCTTGACCTCCTGCATGTTGCCGCTCGTCGCGCCCTTGTTCCAGAGCTCCTGGCGGCTGCGGCTCCAAAACCACGTGGTACCGGTCTTGAGCGTCAGCCCCACCGATTCCTCGTTCATCCAAGCAACCATAAGCACCTCACCGGTGTCATACTGCTGAACCACGCAAGGAATCAGCCCGCGGGCGTCGTACGTAAGTTTTGAAGGATCGGTTATCTCTTCCATTTCTCTCCCCAAATTCAAACTTCGCAGGTCGTCGAGGGCTGTCCAGGTGCCCGAGATTCCGAGCGACAGCCCGACGACGCGTACTTAAAGTACGCGAGGAGGGTTGGAGCCGGAAGGTCGGGCGCCTGGGCAAGCCGCAGCGCTAGAAGTCCAACCTGACAGGGATGCCTTGAGAGGCCATATACTCCTTCACCTGGCGAATGCTGAAGGTTCCAAAGTGAAAGACGCTGGCCGCCAGTACGGCGTCGGCTTCGCCCTCGATCACGCCCTCGGCAAAATGCTCGAGCGTGCCCACGCCGCCGCTCGCGATCACCGGGATCGGCACCGCGCGCGCCACGGCGCGGGTGAGTGCCAGGTCGAAGCCGGCCTTGGTGCCGTCGCGATCCATGCTGGTGAGCAAGATCTCACCGGCGCCGCGACGAGCCGCTTCCTCGGCCCACGCCGCCGCATCGATACCCGTGGCGTTGCGACCGCCCGCCGTGAAGACCTCCCACTTGTCGGCATCCGGCTGACCGGGCAGGCCCACGCGCTTGGCATCAATCGCCACGACCACGGCCTGGCTGCCAAACGCCGCGGCGGCCTGGCTGATCAACGACGGATCGCGCACGGCGGCAGAGTTAAGCGACACCTTGTCGGCACCGGCCGCCACCATGGTTCGCATGCCCGCAAGATCGCGAAAGCCACCGCCCACGGTGTAGGGAATGGCCAGCTCCTCGGCCGCATGCGCTGCCATCTCGATGGTCGTCGCACGGTTGTCGCTCGTGGCGGTGATGTCCAGGAACACGACCTCGTCCGCACCCTCGCGATCGTAAGCGCGGGCAAGCTCCACCGGATCGCCCGCATCGCGCAGGCTCACAAAGTTGACGCCCTTGACCACGCGGCCGTCCTTGACGTCTAGGCAGGGAATCACGCGCTTGGTAAGCATGGGCTACTCCTCCCCTCGGGCGGCGGCCAGCGCCTGCACCAGCGTAAAGTTGCCCTCGTAGAGCGCACGGCCGGTAATGGCGCATTCAATCGCGCCCTCGCCCACCGCGGCAAGCGCGCGAATATCGTCGAGTGTCGAGATGCCGCCCGAGGCGACGACGGGAAAACCCGCGACCTCGGCAACATGGCGATACGCCGCCACGTCGATGCCCGTCTGCATGCCATCGCGCGCGATATCGGTATACACCAGATGCTTAAAGCCCAGCTCAGAAAGCTGCGCCACAGCATCGTCGAGCGCCACGCCCGCGCCGTCGCGCCAACCGTTCACCTTGACCTGGCCATCGCGCGCGGCGATATCCGCTACCAGCAGCTCGCCAAAGCCCTGCGCCGCCACCTCGGCAAAACCCGGCTCGGTCACCAGTACGGTACCCAGTGCGATACGGCGTGCCCCGAAGCCAGCCAGCTCGTCGATGCGCGCGAGCGAGCGGACGCCGCCGCCCGCGTCCACGGACAGGCCGTCGACGCCGCAGATAGCCTTAATCGCCGCCGAGTTGGCAGCGCACGCGTCCTCGTCCTCGCCAAAGGCGGCGGACAGGTCGACGACGTGCACCCAGCTCGCGCCCTGCTCGGCAAACGAGCGGGCAACGGCCATGGGGTCGTCGGAATATACCTTGCAGCGGCTGCGGTCGCCGCGCTCCAGGCGCACGACCTTGCCGCCGATCAGATCGATTGCGGGAAACAGGATCATCGGCCAACCTCCTCGACGATGTTGACGAAGTTCTTAAGGATGCGCTGACCCAGCGCAGAGGATTTCTCGGGATGGAACTGGCAGCCCCACACGTTGCCGTGGTGCACAATGCACGGGAAGCTCCGCGTATAGTGCGTGCGCGCCAGCACATCGGCGGCATCGGCGTCGTCGGCCACCGCGTAGCTGTGGGTGAAGTACATGTTGGCACCCTCGGCAAAGCCGGCAAGCAGCGGATCGGCCGCACCGGCGGGCGTCATGTGCACCTGGTCCCACCCCACGTGCGGCACCTTCAGACGGCTCGACTCCAGGCGCGTGCACGAGCCGCGCATGATGCCCAGGCCATCGACCCAGGGGGCACCGGCCTGCCCGGAGGCGTCGTCGTCCGCGTCCGCGCCCTCGTCCGTAGGCACGCCCTCGTTGCCGCGCTCAAAAAATAGCTGAAGGCCCAGGCAGATGCCGAGCAGCGGAGTTCCGGCGGCAACGGCATCGAGCACGGCCACCTCCTCGCCGCTCTGACGCATAAAGGCGATCGCGTCATAGAACGCACCCACGCCCGGGATGACCAGGCCGTCGGCGTTGCGGATCTGCTCCGGATCGTCCGACGTGCAGGCGGCGGCACCGGCGCGCGCAAGCCCGCGCACGACGCTCGACAAGTTACCCTTGTGGTAGTCGACCACCACGATCTTCGGTTCGCCCACGCGACCCCTCCATTTCCCATCATCCAAAACCACCACAAAGGGGACAGGCATCTTCGTGGTGGTTTTACCCTTGTGACGGTTACAGCGAGCCCTTGGTGCTGGGGATGCCCTGCACGCGGGGATCGAGCTCGCAGGCGTGGCGCATCGTACGGCCCACGGCCTTAAAGGCGGCCTCGATAATGTGATGCGAGTTGCCGCCCGCCAGCTCGCGCACGTGCAGCGTGAGCTTGGCGTCGCGCGCAAAGGCATAGAAGAACTCGACGGCTAGCTCAGTATCGAAGCTACCCACGCGCTCGGTCGGCACGGGCAGCTCGCAATAGGCCTGGCCGCGACCCGAAATGTCCACGGCGGCCATCACGAGCGTCTCGTCCATGGCAATCGCCGCGTCGGCAAAGCGCGTAATACCCGCCTTGTCGCCCAGCGCGTGGCAAAACGCCTCGCCCAGCACAATGCCCGTGTCCTCGACGGTGTGGTGCGCGTCGACCTCAACGTCGCCCACCGCGTGCACCGTCAGATCGAACAGACCATGGCGGCCAAAGGCGTTGAGCATGTGGTCGAAAAACGGCACGCCGGTCGAGATATCGCACACGCCAGATCCGTCCAGGTCGAGCTTGACGACAATGTCGGTCTCCCCCGTCTTGCGGGTCACCTCGGCATAACGGCCCATCTACATCTCCTCCTTCACCAGCGCGGCAAACGCAGTCAGCACCTCGTCGTTTTCCCGCGGCGTACCCACGGTAATGCGCAGACAGCCCGCAAGCCCCGGCGCATAGCTAAAGTCGCGTACCAAAATCGAATACTCGTCGCGCAGACGCTCGCGCACGCGTGTGGCGTGCGGCGTGCGCACGAGCACAAAGTTCGCCGCGCTCGACCATGCCTCCACGGGCAGGCCATCGGCAGCCATTGCGCGCAGGGCGCACAGCTCGCGCTCGCGCTCGGATGCGACCTGCGCCACCACGGGCGTGTAGGCATTACGGGCACGCACGCAGGCAAGCGCCGCCGCCTGGCTCAGCACATTGACCGAATAGATCTGGCGAATCGCCGCGAACACGTCGATGACTTCGGGTGCCGCGATCACGTAACCCAGACGCGTACCGGCAGCGCCAAACGCCTTGGACAACGTATGCAGAATCACCAGGTTGGGATGTTCGGCGATAAGTCCCTGCGCCGTGGTGGCCGCGCCAAACGAATCGTCGGCAAACTCAACGTAGGCCTCGTCGACCATGACCATGCCGGGGCACGCATCGCACAGCGCCGCGACAAAGTCGAGCGGTGCCACGTCACCCGTGGGGTTATTGGGCGAGGTCACGATGGCCAGGTTGCACTCGGGTGCCGCCGCAAGCACGGCTGCCTGGTCGAGCTCAAAGGTCGCCGGGTCGCGCCACACATCGCGCACCTCGGTCTGGCACAGAGACGCAAAGAAGGCATACTCGCTAAAGCACGGCGGGCAGTTGAGCAGGGTCCTCCCCGCGCCACCAAACGCCAGCAGATAGTTATAGAGCAGCTCGTCGCCGCCGTTTCCCACGCAGACATTCTCGCGCGTCACGCCATGCCGGGCAGCAAGCTCGTCGCGCAGGTCGTTCGACATGGGATCGGGATAGCGGTTGAGCGGTGTGGCAGCCAGGGCCGCATCAACCGCCTCGCGCACGCCGACGGGCACGGGATAGGTGTTCTCGTTGGCCGAAAGATTGATGCGCGTGGGCGTAAAGTTAGGATTGTAGGGCTCAATGCCGGCCAGATAGGGCTGGACGAGCTCCTTCATGCGCGGCGTGAGTTCGGCCATATTAGACCTCCTCGCCGGTCACGCCGGCAACATCCGCGCTTGCAGCCGCCAGGTTCACTCCCTCGGCAACCGTCTCCACGGCGTCGCCCGGCCAGGCAACCTTGGTCAGGTCGGCCGCGGCGAGCGACTCGGCGCTCACGGCACCCTCGCCCTGCTCCAGCACGCGGCGACGCAGTGCGGCCGAAAGCGCGTGTGCCCACAGCCCCTCGGCCTCGGCTAGACGCTGTGTGGCGGGAGCGTCCGAGAGCAGGCCCTCGGGTGTATAGCAAATGACACTCGAGCGCTTGACGAACTCTTCGACCGAAAGCGGGTTAGAGAACATGGCCGTGCCGCCGGTCGGCAACGTGTGGTTGGGGCCGGCAACATAATCGCCGAGCGGCTCGGAGCTCCAAGCGCCCACAAAGATGGCGCCGGCGTTGCGAATGCCGCCGAGCAGGCCCATCGCATCCTTGCAGTGCAGCTCAAGGTGCTCGGGCGCCACGGTGTTCACGGCCTCGACGGCGGCAGCCATGTCGGCGGCTACCACGATGGCGCCTTCGTTATCGAGCGAGGCGCGTGTGATCTCGGCGCGCGGGGACTGCGCCACCAGAATGTCGACACCCGCCTCGACCTCGCGCGCAAACTGCTCGTCGCAGGTCACCAGATAGCAGGCCGCCAGCGGATCGTGCTCGGCCTGGGCCATCAGGTCGGCCGCGACTACCATGGGCTTGGCCGTGGTATCGGCCAACACGCAAACCTCGGAGGGACCGGCGACCATATCGATACCCACATCACCCGAGACAATCTGCTTGGCAGCGGCGACAAAGGCGTTACCCGGGCCGGTAATCTTGTCGACACGCGGAATGGTCTCAGTACCGTACGCCAGCGCGGCCACGGCCTGGGCGCCGCCCACCATATAGATCTCGTCCACGCCGCCGAGCTTGGCGGCCGCGAGCGTATACGGGCTAATCAGTCCATCCTTTTGCGGCGGGGTTACCATGACCACGCGTTTGACGCCGGCCACCTTGGCGGGAATGGCGTTCATGAGCACGGTGGAGGGGTACTGCGCGCGACCGCCCGGCACGTAGATGCCAGCCGCAGCAAGCGGAGTCACCTTGACGCCGAGCATCGTGCCGTCCGGACGCGTGGTAAACCAGCTCTGCTCGACCTCGCGCTGGTGAAACTCGCGAATCTGACGCGCGGCCTTCTCGAGCGCGGCGACAAAAGCGGGGTCGAGGCCTTCGAGCGCGGCATCGATCTGCTCTTGCGGCAGACGGAAGCTCTGCAGCTCAACGCCGTCAAAACGCTGACAGTAATCGCGCACCGCGGCATCGCCGTTGGCGCGCACGTTGGCCACGATATCGCGGGCGGCGTCGACGATGTTTTGCGGCAGCACGCCTTTGCGGTTGAGCTGGTTGGTAACGAGGCGCTCACCGGGAGCAAGCTTGATAGTCTTCATATCGGTATCCCCTATCGGTCGAGGTTTTGTTCGAAAAACGAGAGACCGGGCGGCGGCGTCAGTCGGCCCGCCGCCCGGACGTTGGGGCGCCCGTGCGTGCTCGCGCTATTGTGCCGAGCCCGCAACGGGCTCAAAATGCTTGTCCTTCACGGCTGCCGCCAAGCGATCTGCCAGATTGCGTACGCGCGGATCCAGGCGCGCGGCGCCCGGGTTGACAAAGAAGCGGGCAGTGCAGTCCATGATGCGGCCGGTGATGACCAGGTCGTTGTCGCGCAGCGTGGCACCCGTGGCGGTAATATCCACGATGCGATCGGTCATGCCGACGATGGGGCCCAGCTCGATGTTACCGTGCAGCGAAACGATGTCGACATTCACGCCGCGCTCGGCATACCAGGCACTCGCGATGCGCGGGTACTTGGTTGCCACGCGAAGCGACCCGCGGCGGGCATAGTTGCGCTCGGCCTGGCCAGCACGCCACGCGGGCTCCGCCTCGATAAAGGTGCACAGGCCGTAGCCCAAATCGACCAGCTGCAGCAGGTTGAGGTCGGCCTCGATGAGCGAGTCCCAACCGCAGATGCCGCAATCGGCACCACCGCAGCCCACAAAGGCAGGCGCATCGCTGGGACGCACGATGACAAACTCGATATCGCCGACCGCGCCCTCGCCGGCACGTGTGTCGCGGCCGCGCACGATCAGGTGACGGCCGGGGTCGCGCAGCTCAGAGACGTCCAAGCCCGCGGCCTCGAGCACGTCGAGCGTGTCGGCCTTAAGCGAGCCCTTGGGCACGGCGATGCGCAGCGGGCCCTCGGCGCCACGGCCCGCGGCATGGTCGCCATCGGAAGCGGCATCCTCGGCCGAGGTGCGCGCGGCCTCCAGGCGCTCGAGCGAAAAGGCGAAGCCCGCCGCCGGCACCTCGATACCGACGCCAAATGCGCCGGTAAAGATGGAGTCATAGCGTCCGCCCGAACCGACCGGATCGGGCAAGCCGCCGGCATAGGCCTTAAAGACCAGGCCCGTGTAGTAATCGAAAGAGTTCATGATAGAGAAGTCGAACGACAGCACCTGGGCGTCCTCGGGTGCCAGGCCCTCGACCAGGGCACGCAGCTCGCGCGTCAGCGGCGCGACGATACCGGCGGCCTCCAGCAGCGCGTCCACGCGGTCGAGTACCTCGGCACCGCCGTGCAGACGCGGCAGCTCGCTAATGGCGGCCTTGACGGCATCGGACTCGACGCTTGCCGCCACGTGGGCATCGAGGCCCACAAAGTCGTTGGCGTGCACGCAGCGCAAGGCCTCGGCGGCCAGCTCGCGATCCTCGCACGCCGCGAGCAGCTCCTTAAACGGACGCACGCTACCTGCGATAATGCGCGCATCGGGCAGCGCCAGCTTGCGCACCGCCTCGGCCACGAGCGAGACAATCTCGACATCGCCCGCGGTGTCGCCCGCACCGATAAGCTCAAAGCCCAGCTGTGTAAACTGGCGCGAGCCGCCGGCATTGCGCTGGTACTCACGAACCACCGGCGCCTCGTAGCGCAGGCGTAGGGGCAGGTCGGCCGCGCGCATGCGGGTCGAAACCAGACGCACGATCGGCAATGTGTTGTCGGGACGGACCACCAGCAGGCGACCGTCGTCATCAAAGAGCTTAAACGGCGTGTCCGCAATGCGGCCGCCTTCCTCGAGCGAACCCTTGTCCTCGAGCAGCGGCGTCTCGACCGGAAGGTAATGATGCTCCCTGAAGCAGCCCTTCACCGTCAGCGCAATCTCCTCGCGCGCCTGAGCCTCCTCGGGCAATATGTCCCGGAATCCCCACGGTGTGGCCGTCATCTGGTGAGCCTCCTCATGCTGTGTTTCATATAGAGCAGAAGACCGGCATAGCTCCGCCGGTCTTCTGGGTACTTTAGCATACTAGAGTGCTTGCGGGGAAAATCCGTCGCAGCCGCTCACACCGTATTCATTTGGAAACATTGGAGCGGATTGCCCGCGGCCCGCCTCTACAGCGAAGGGCATCGACAGTCCATCCGAAAAAACGTCCGAGCTCCCGCTCGCTCAGCGGAAGAGTTTACAGACGAGGGCCGGGGAGGCGTGCTTTGTTTTGAGAAGTGGGCTTCGCGAACTTCTCAAAACAAAGCAGGCGCCCCAGCCCCGGCAATGCATTTCAGGCTGACCAAAGTTAGATATGCGGTCTCCGGGGCAGCATCAGCAAAGTCCCCATTACATAAAAAATATCAGCCCCCGCAGATCGAAACGGTCGAGAGGGCCTTGCCCGGCGGGGTGGCTTTGTCTGGGGAAGTTCGCGAAGCCCACTTCCCCAGACAAAGCCACCCCGCCGGGCAAGGCCCCAGCGCGAGACCGTCCCGGATGCCTACCTACTCGTTGTCGCCGGCAGTAAGCTGCGTTGCGGAGAGCGCGCCGTCGGCTGCTGTTGCGGCTGCGGCGTCGGGCCAGACCCAGTCGGTGAAGGCCGGGTGATCGTAGCCCTCATCGCACGCGAACTCGAAGGCCTCGGTGCGGAATGCCTCCCACTTATCAATCTGCTCCGCAAACTTATCGGCGTCGACCAGGCGCAGCACGTCGGCGGCCAGTGCCCAGCGGTCCATGTTGTTCAGGCGCAGCATGTCGAACGGCGTTGTCGTGGAGCCTTTCTCCTCGTAGCCGTGGACGCGGAAGGCATCGTGGCCGGGGCGGTTCCAAATCAGACGGCGAATCGTGCCGGCATAAGCGTGGAACGCGAAGAGGACGGGCTTCTCGCCGCAGCCGAACAGCTCAGCCCAGCGCTCGTCGCTGAGAGCCTGGTCGTTCTCGCAGACGTTCTGGATCTTGAGCAGGTCGACCACGTTGACGAACCATACCTTGATGCCCAGCTCGCGCAGCATGTCGGTTGCAGCCAGAGCCTCAAGCGTCGGCACGTCACCGCAGGTGGCGACCACGACGTCGGCCTCGGCGAGCGAATCGGCGGTCGATGCCCACTCCCAGGTCGCAACGCCCTCGGCGAGCTCCGCCTTGGCCTCGTCGACCGTCTGGAAGGTCGGAGCAGGCTGCTTGCCGCAGAAGATGGCGTTGACGCAGTCAGTGGACTGGTAGACGCGCTCGGCCACGGCGAGAGCCATGTTGGCGTCGGCCGGATAGTAGGCGTTTACGACGTGCGTGTCGTTGGCCTTGTTGAGCAGCAGGTCGATAAAGCCGGGGTCCTGATGCGAGAAGCCGTTGTGGTCCTGACGCCAGACGTGGCTCGACAGCAAAATGTTAAGGCCGCTGATGGGGGCACGCCACGGAATCTCGCGCTTGGTAGCCTCGAGCCACTTGCAGTGCTGGTTGACCATGGAGTCGACCACATGGACAAAGCTCTCGTAGGAGCTCCACACGCCGGAACGGCCAGTGAGCACGTAGGCCTCGAGGAAGCCCTCGCATTGGTGCTCGGACAGCTGCTCGACGACCTTACCGGAGCCTGCCAGCAGCTCGTCGTTGGCCTCGTCCTCGTAGAAGCCGGCGTCCCACTGCTTCTTGGTTACCTTGTAGGCGGCCTGCAGGCGGTTAGACGCGGTCTCGTCGGGACCGAAGATGCGGAAGTCGTCCATGTTCTTGGCCAGAACGTCGGCGGTGTACTCACCAAAGACGCGAGCGGCCTCGGTGGAACCCCAGCCGTGACCCTTTTCGGCAACGGGAATCTCGTGGGCATGAATATCGGGGAGTTCGAGCTCGCGGCGCACCTTGCCGCCGTTCGCGTTGGGATTGGCGCCGATACGCAGCTCGCCAGTCGGCATAAAGGCCGTCACCTCGGGGCGCACCTGGCCCTCGGGCGTAAAGAGCTCCTCGGGCTTGTAGGAACGCAGCCACTCGCGCAGCACGCGGAAGTGCTCGTGGGTGTCCTTGGCACTCGCCAGCGGCACCTGATGCGCGCGCCAGGAGTCCTCGGTCTTCTTGCCGTCGATGTGCTTGGGGCAAGTCCAGCCCTTGGGCGTACGGAACACAATCATGGGGTAGGCCGGGCGGACCACGGTCTCGCCTGCGGCGGCCTGGGCCTGCGCGGTGACCTTGATGTCACAGATCTCGTCAAAGACCTGCTCAAACAGGGCAGCGAAACGCGCATGAATGCTTGCGTGGCTCTCGTCGTCAAAGCCGGCGACAAAGAAGTGCGGCTTATAGCCCATGCCCTCAAAGAACTTGGTGAGCTCCTCATCGGACACGCGGGCGAGGATGGTGGGGTTGGCGATCTTGTAGCCGTTGAGGTGCAGGATCGGCAAAACGATACCGTCGGTTGCCGGGTTCACGAGCTTGTTGGATTGCCAAGAGGTCGCGAGCGGGCCGGTCTCGGACTCGCCGTCGCCCACCACGGCCACGGCCAACAGGCTCGGGTTGTCCATGACGGCACCGTAAGCGTGGCTGAGCGTGTAGCCGAGCTCGCCGCCCTCGTGGATGGAACCGGGCGTCTCGGGCGCAAAGTGGCTCGGGATGCCGCCGGGATAGGAGAACTGGCGGAAGAACTTCTGCAGGCCTGCCTCGTCATTGGTGATGTCGGGGCGAATCTCGCGGTAGGTGCCGTCGAGCAGCGACTGAGCAGTACCGGCGGGGCCACCGTGACCAGGGCCCATCAAGAAGATAGCATTCTGGTTGTGGTCGGCGATCAGTCGATTGACGTGACCGAACAGGAAGTTGATGCCGGGCGTGGTGCCCCAGTGGCCAACCAGGCGGTGCTTAACGTCCGGACGACCGAAGTCGCGCACCTCACCGGTTTTCTCGTCGACAAAGTCGGGGCGCATTAGCGGGTTAGAGCGAAGGTAGATCTGACCGACGGACAGATAGTTCGATGCGCGCCAATACAGGTCGACGCCCTCGAGCTCGGAAGCCGGCACCTCGTGGCCCAGCTTTTGCCACGGCGTCCCCAGTGTTTTAGCCATTGTTTATGTCCCTTCGCTGTGCGGTCACCCTCCAATACGGCAACCTTTCGTTGGGACCAGTATATTTGCTAAAACGTTTTATCATGGTGAAAAAACGTTTTACCACCCTTATCAATCCCATCGATTAGCAAAACGCGACATTCACCTGCGGCGTTGATTGTCACAGGTGCTCCACATTCGGTCTCTGCAAATTGGTAAACGTGTTTAGTTGTGTTTAGTAAGCTCGAGCACGCTGTCCTTAACGATAAGCTCCGGCTCCAGAACGACCTCTTCGGCACGCCTGCCGCCCCTACCGGCAAGACGCTTGGACATGCAGCCAAAAGCATGCTCCGCAAGGACACCAGGGTCCTGCTCAATCGCGGTCAGTGCCGGCTCAAAGAGAACGTCGGCCGCCGAGTTGTCATAGCTCACCACCGAGATATCGCCCGGGATGCTCTTCCCCATCTCGTGCAAGCGCTTGAGCAAACCGAGGGCAATGTTATCCGAGCTTGCGAACACGGCAGTGGCGTCAGTTGCGAGCACTGCCTCCGAGGCCTCGTATGCGCTCGGAATGTAGTACTCGCTCTCAAACTCCAAACGCGCGTCGATCGGCAGGCCAACCTCGCGCAGCGCGCGCTCATAGCCGGCAAGTCGCTTGCGACCCGTATTGGAACGGCGGGCATTAACCAGGCAGGCAATACGGCGGTGGCCTTGCTCGATCAGATAGCGGGTGGCCATATAGCCGCCCATCTCGTGGTCGAACATCACCTTGTCGCACTCGAGCCCCTCAATGGCACGGTCGACCATTACGGCCGGGATGGGCAGGTGGCTGACCTCTTCGCGCAGGGCGCGGTCATCGGAGAACTCGTCACCCACCACCAGGAAGACGCCATCAACGCCGCGCGTCACCAGCTGGCGCAGCAGCTCCAGATCGTCATCGGCGCTTCCGCCCGAGCTGGTAATGAAGAGCGCATAGCCGTCCTCGCGGCAGCGCTTTTCCAGGCTACCGGCGAGCGAGGCAAAAAAGCGGCTCTCGATGTTAGGGACGATAAGGCCCAGCGTGCGCGACTCGCGCATGACCAGGCTGCGCGCAATCTGGTTGGGAACATAGTGGTTGCGCGCCGCGACCTCTTTGATGAGCTTGCGGTTTTCTTCCGAGATGCGACAGGGCCGATTATTGAGAACAAGCGAGACCGACGAGGGGGAAAGCCCCACCTCCTGGGCGATCTGCTTGAGGGTGACTTTGTTGGCCATCTCGCTCCTTCCGGGTTTACGCGCAATCTCTTGAAAGTATAGCGACTACCCCTCTACCTCGGTGATAAACACTTTACCAATCCGGTGGACGGCTGTTTTATCGCCGCCAGCGCACCAAATCCGTCCGGGTGGGGTATATTGCAATCGATTGATGACAACGACCACCAAAAGGCGGATATTCGTATGCACGAGAACGATTTTTTTAACGAGGACCTGCTGTGCGCGCTCGCTGGCGTTGCCGGCGAGGACAACGTGCTGATGAGCGAGCCCATGCGCGAGCACACCACGTTTAAGATCGGCGGTCCGGCCGACGTCTTTGTCACGCCCGATACTGAGCAGGGCCTCGTCGCCACGCTCGATACCTGCTATCGCTGCAATCTACCACTCACCATCGTGGGCAACGGCTCCGACTTGCTCGTCGGCGACAAGGGCATCCGCGGCGTCGTCGTAGCGCTGGGCGAGGGCCTCTCCGACATTACGGTCGACGGCACGCACGTCACGGCGGCAGCCGGCGCCTTGCTTTCCGATGTCGCAGCCGCGGCAGCCGAGGCCGGCCTTACCGGCATGGAGCCCATCTCGGGCATTCCCGGATCGGTCGGCGGTGCCTGCTACATGAACGCCGGAGCATACGGCGCTTGCATGGCCGATGTGCTGGAGTCCGTGCGCGTCTACAAGCCCGCCCGCATGCTCGACGACGGCACCCGCGGTAGCGGCAGCATTATTGAGTTCGATGTCGATGAGCTCAACCTGGGCTATCGCAAGAGCCGCATTGCCGACGACGGTTTCGTCGTGCTTTCGGCCACTTTCAATCTCGCCCCGGGCAACGCCGCGATGATCAAGGCCGACATGGACGACTACCGCCAGCGCCGCAAGGACAAGCAGCCGCTCGACATGCCGAGTGCCGGCTCCACCTTCAAGCGCCCCGAGGGCTACTTTGCCGGCAAGCTCATCATGGACGCCGGCCTGCGAGGACACGCCATCGGCGGCGCGCAGGTGAGCGAAAAGCACTGCGGCTTCATCGTCAACGCCGACCACGCCACCGCCGCCGATGTCGACGAACTCATCCGCCACATCCAAACAACCGTCAAAGACCAATTCGACGTAGACCTCGAACCCGAAGTCCACCGAGTCGGCGAATTCCTCTAAAAAAGAAGGCCCCGAAAGGGGCCTTCACTTTCTTTTATTCAGACAACCAATCCGGTGCGTAGCGCCCCGAACCCGAGAGGGCCGCGTGCCCGCCCGCAATATATTTGATTGATCGCGAGTTCCGCACGCAAAGAAGGCCACTTAATGTGGCCTTCGTCTTGCGCAGGACTGCCCGAGCAGGCAATCAAATATATTGCGGGCGGGCACGCGGCCCAGTCGGCTTTACGACAGCGCAATACCGCCAAGCCAGCCCCAACGCACGCCAGAGCCAGTACCATAAAAGCTAATGAACGAATCAAGCGACTTAGACGTAATGGCGCCCTCGTTGCTCATTACGATGCCGCCGCCAACGTAGATACCCACATGACCGTAGATAAGGCCCGGAGCACCCGTGCCGCTGTGCGAGGAATCGGCCACGATCATGCCCACCTGCAGCGCCGAGCGGTCGGAGCTATAGCACCAGGCGTTGAACATGTCACACGCGTTGCCGCCAAAATAGCCCACGCCGGCATTGCGGAAGACATTGGTAACCCACGCCGCGCACCAGTTCTGACCCGGCGAAGGCGTGGAGTAGCACGCGTTGACGACGGCCTGCTGCTTGCCCGAGCCGGCATTCTGCTGCGGAGTTCCGGGCGCATACGATCCACCGCCCGAGCTCGAACCACCCGAGTAGGAATTGTTCTTGTTCGCGGCGGCCGCGGCAGCGGCGGCCTTCCTAGCGGCCTCCTCGGCCTGGGCGGCAGCGAGAATCTCGGAATCGCGCTGAGCCATGAGCTCCTTGACGTCGTCGGAAAGACCGTTCAGCACGGTCTGGACTTCTTGCTGCTTGGCCTGCATATCCTGCATCTGAGCCGTCTGCTGGTCCTTGAGTTTCTCCAGGTTGGCCTTTTGTGCTTCGAGCTCGGTCTTCTGCGCGTCGAGCTCAGCCTGAATCGTCTGGATATCCTCGATGGCATCGCGGTCGCTCTTGTTGATCTTCTCAACGTAATGCGCGTTGGCGACGAGTTCCTCAAACGAGCCAGAGGCCAGCAGCAGCGACAGGATGTTCGTACCGCCGGACTTGTAGCTGGCGGCCACGCGATCGGAAAGGTCGTTGCGCTTCTTCTTGAGCTCGGCCTTCTTTTCATCGATCTGGGCCTGCGTGTCGTCAATCTTGCCCTGGACATTCTCGATGTCGTTGAGGGTCTGGGCATTCTTGTTGGCCAGCGCCGCATACTCATTTGCGATGCTGTCGAGCTGGGCCTGAACCTCGTCGAGTTGGGCCTGGGCGGCATTCAATTTATCGGTGGTTTCTTTGGAAGCCTCCGCCGCATGGGCGCGAGTGGGCAGGCCAAAAAGAACTGCCGCAGAAGCGGCGCCGAACAGGGCCTTAAGGGCAGTGCGGCGCGAGAGCTCCTGGGAAAGGATGGAATCGCTGTTTGGTGACATATGTACTCCGTTACATGCTTATTTATATGTCGCTCAACTCATACATATTAGCGTACATATGGCGCGTCCCAACGATTTCCACGAACGGCAGGAAACTACAAGGTCGGCGGCTCGTAAGCAATTGTCAAATTTGAGGTAACAATTGAGCAAGCTCTTATATGAGTACGTTAACATAATCCTCTGCTTTTCCTACAGTGCACCATTTGGGCGTCCCCGCCTGCGCTATACTCCCCTCAAGAAGTGTTCCTGATTCGATAGGAGACTACATGTCCAAAGCACTCGACCCCAAAGACACCTGCGTCCTCGTTACCGGCGGCGCCGGCTTTATCGGCTCGCATACCGTCGTTCAGCTGCTCGAGGGCGGCTACCAGGTTGTCGTCGTCGATGACCTCTCCAACTCCAGCGCCGTTGCCATCGACCGCGTCAAGACCATCGTGGGCGACGAGGCCGCCAAGAACCTCACCTTCTACGAGGCCAACGTGCTCGACCGCGACGCGATGAACAAGATCTTCGATACCCACCAGATCGACCGTGTCATCCACTTTGCCGGCTTTAAGGCCGTTGGCGAGTCGGTAAGCAAGCCCGTCGAGTACTACCACAACAACATCGAGAACACCCTGGTGCTCATCGATGTCATGCGCAACCACGGCTGCAAGTCCATCATCTTCTCGAGCTCTTCGACCGTCTACGGCGATCCGGACAATCCGCCTGTCACCGAAGAGGACCCCAAGAAGCCCGCGACCAACCCCTATGGTTGGACCAAGTGGATGATTGAGCAGATCCTCATGGACGTCCACACCGCCGACCCCGAGTGGGACGTCGTGCTGCTCCGTTACTTCAATCCCATCGGCGCCCATCCGTCGGGCCTGATTGGCGAGGACCCCAAGGGTATCCCCAACAACCTGGTGCCTTACGTCGCCCAGGTCGCCGTCGGTAAGCTCGAGGCTGTTCAGGTCTTTGGCAACGATTACCCCACCCCCGACGGCACCGGCGTGCGCGACTACATCCACGTGTGTGACCTGGCATCTGGTCACGTGGCCGCCCTCAACTGGATGAACGGCAAGACCGGCGTCGAGATCTTTAACCTGGGCACCGGCACCGGCACCTCGGTACTCGAGGTCGTCGCTGCTTTCTCCAAGGCCTGCGGCAAGGAGCTGCCCTATGTGATCCGCGAGCGCCGCGCCGGCGACATCGCCGCCAACTGGTGCGATGCCTCCAAGGCCGAGCGCATGATGGGCTGGAAGGCCCAGTACGATATCGCGGACATGTGCCGCGACAGCTGGAATTGGCAGAGCCACAACCCCAACGGCTTCGCCGACGCCGAGTAGCAAAAACCTACATACCGTTCTTGCCCCGATCTCACGATGTGAGACCGGGGCTTTTTCATGACGCGTAACCATTCACCAAAATACTTCCAACTTTTTTATCTTGCCTGTACATGTTTAAACAACATGTTTTACAATAGGCGTATCGAATCAGAACATCGGAGGCGGACTGCACACCCATCGGCAGGCCGACCCCACAACAAGAAGGTTGGTGAGCGCATTCATGGAGCGTGCAAGCGGCGTCCTCATGCCCGTCTCATCTCTGCCCGGACCATACGGAATCGGCGGCTTTGGCTGGAATGCCTACGACTTCGTCGATTTTCTCGCCTCGTGCAAACAACATTACTGGCAGATTCTGCCCCTTACGACGACCAGCTATGGCGATTCGCCCTATCAGTCGTTCTCGGCCCGCGCAGGCAACCCCAACTTTATCGACTTTGCCGAGCTTATCGAGGCAGGGTATCTGGAGCAGCGCGATATCGATGGCGTGTATCTGGGATCCGACCCCAGCAATGTCGACTACGGCGCTATCTTTGGCGGCCGCCGTCAGATTCTCGACCGCGCCGCTGAGCGCTTTGCTGCCGACAAGCCGGCCGATTTTGATGACTTTATCCAGGCCAACGAGGACTGGCTCATCCCCTACTGCGAGTTCATGACCGTCAAGGAGGAGTGCGGCCTCAAGGCATTTTGGGAGTGGCCCGCAGAGCTTCGTACCCGCGGTGAGGCCTCTGCCAAGGTCTGCGCCGCCCATCCCGCGCGCATGCTCTACCACCAGATGACGCAATACTTCTTCGATCGTCAGTGGAGCCGCCTCAAGGCCTATGCCAACGAGCGCGACATCCTGATCATCGGCGATCTGCCAATCTATGTCTCACGCGACTCCGTCGAGATGTGGGCCACGCCCGAGCTCTTTAAGATCGACGCCGCCGGTAATCCTGTGAGTGTCGCCGGCACGCCGCCCGACCAGTTCTCTGCCACCGGCCAGTACTGGGGCAATCCCATCTACGACTGGGACGCCATGGAGTCGGACGGTTTCTCCTGGTGGGAGGGCCGCATCCGCGCCGCCCTCGACATGTACGATGTCATCCGCCTGGATCACTTCCGCGGCTTCGAGGCCTATTGGGAGGTGCCGTTCTCCTCACCCGATTCGTCCTACGGCTCGTGGACGCAGGGCCCCGGCCTCAAGTTCTTCAAGACGCTCGAGGAAAAGCTCGGCACGCTACCCATCATCGCCGAAGACCTGGGCTTCCTCACCCCCGGCGTCATCGACATGCGCGACAACTCGGGCTTCCCCGGCATGAAGATCTTGCAGTTCGCCTTTGAGGGCACCAACTCGTACTATCTGCCACACAACTACATTGCCAACACCGTCGCCTATGTGGGCACCCACGACAACGAGACGGCGCGCGGTTGGTTTGAGGGAACGGCCACCCCGCGTCAGCGCGAGCAGGCGGCCCTGTACACCCACCAGCAGGCCGGCGAGCCCATGGCCGATGCACTCAACCGCACCATCGCCGCCAGCGTGAGCGATACCTGCATCTACACCATGCAAGACCTGCTCAACCTGGGCAACGAGGCGCGCATCAACACTCCCGCCACGCTGGGCGGCAACTGGACCTGGCGCATGCTCGATGGCGCCATCACCCGCGAGCTCGAGCACAAGCTCACCGACTGGACCGAAACCTACTTCCGCATCCCGTCGGAAGCCGAAATTGAGCTTCCCCAATAGGAGCCACCGCGCCCGACCCCACCCCACCGTGCGGACGCGACCGCTTTTCCCGCGCGAGGCCGCCCCAATCCCTCGCGCGGGCTTCTTTTGAATTTCTGACATGTCGTCAACTCACCACAGGAGGAAACATGCCCCGTATCAATCTTGCGGCTCTTGCCGAGCAGTCCTTTGGAACCTCGCTCGAGCAGCTCGATGACCGTCGTATTTATAAGCTGCTGGTCAAGCTCGTGCAGGAGCGCTCTGCCGATTGTCCGCTCAACAACGGCAAGAAAAAGCTCTACTACATCTCTGCCGAGTTTTTGATCGGCAAGCTGCTCATCAACAATATGATCGACCTCGGCATCTATGACGAGGTTAAGGACCAGCTCGTCGCCGCCGGCCACGACCTCAATAAGATTGAGGAGTTCGAGGTCGAGCCTTCGCTCGGCAACGGCGGCCTGGGCCGTCTGGCCGCGTGCTTCTTGGATTCCATCGCCACGCTGGGCCTTACCGGCGACGGCGTGGGCCTCAACTACCATTACGGCCTGTTCCGCCAGCGCTTTGTCGACAACCAGCAGAAGGCCGTCCCCGACGAGTGGCTCGGCGAGCAGGATATCCTGATCGATGACGACCGCTCCTACACCGTCGAGTTCGGCGACTTTGCCGTTACCTCCAAGCTCGTCAACATCGATGTGCCCGGCTACGGCCAGCCCACCAAAAACCGCTTGCGCCTGTTCGATTTGGCAAGCGTCGACGACGGCCTGGTCCCCGGCAGCTCTATTGACTTTGACAAGACCGAAATCGCCAAGAACCTCACCCTGTTCCTGTACCCCGACGATTCCGACGAGCAGGGCCGCCTGCTTCGCATCTACCAGGAGTACTTCATGGTGAGCAACGCCGCCCAGCTCCTGATTGACGAGGCCGTCGAGCGCGGCAGCAACCTGCACGACCTGGCCGACTACGCCGTGGTCCAGATCAACGACACACACCCCACCATGGTCATCCCCGAGCTCATCCGCCTGCTCACCACCGAGCACGACATCGAGTTTGACGAGGCCGTGACCATCGTACGCTCCATGGTCGCCTACACTAACCACACGATTCTTGCCGAGGCGCTCGAGAAGTGGCCGCTCGCCAGCCTGCAGAAGGTCTCCCCCGCCATCGCCGGCATCATCGTCAAGCTCGATGAGATCGCGAAGGCCGAGCACGATGACCCGCGCGTCGCCATCATTGACGAGCACGACACCGTCCACATGGCCCACATGGACATCCACTTTGGCTTCTCCATCAACGGTGTAGCCGCCCTCCACACCAAGATCCTGGAGGACACCGAGCTTCATCCGTTCTACGAGATCTATCCCGAGAAGTTCTCCAACAAGACCAACGGCATCACCTTCCGCCGCTGGATCCATGGGGCCAACCCCGCGCTCGCCAGCCTGCTCGACGATGTAATCGGCACCGACTGGCGCAGCACCGGCGATCTGAGCAAGCTCGCCAAGTTCGCCGACGACAAGGATGTTCTTGAGCGCCTGGCCGCTACCAAGGTCGAGGCCAAGACCATCATGCGCCAGTTCATGGCGCTCGAGCAGGGCGTGACCATTCCCTCCAACGCCATCATCGACGTTCAGGTCAAGCGTATCCATGAGTACAAGCGCCAGCAGATGCTCGCGCTCTACATCATCTGGAAGTATCTCGACATCAAGAACGGCAACAAGCCCGAGCACCCCGTCACCATCATCTTTGGCGGCAAGGCGGCACCTGCCTACACCATCGCCCAAGACATCATTCACCTGATCCTGACGCTTTCCCAGTGGATCGCCAACGACCCCGACGTGGCTCCCTACCTGCAGGTCGTCATGATCGAGAACTACAACGTCACCGCCGCCGAGCGCGTGATTCCCGCTGCCGACATCTCCGAGCAGATCAGCCTGGCCTCCAAGGAGGCGAGCGGTACCTCCAACATGAAGTTCATGCTCAACGGCGCCTTGACCCTGTGCACGCTCGACGGCGCCAACGTCGAGATTGCCGAGCTCGTGGGCGACGAGAACATCTATACCTTTGGCGCCTCGTCCAAGCAGGTCGAGCAGCTCTACGCCGACGGCACCTATGACGCCGGCGCGCTCTACCGCAAGCCCGGCATCAAGCTGCTAGTGGACTTCATCACCAACCCCGCCTTTATGGCGACCGGCAACGCGGAGCGCCTGCAGCGTCTGCACGACGACATTAAGGGCAAGGACTGGTTTATGGCCCTGCTCGACATTGAGGAATACATCCAGACCAAGGAGCGCGTGCTGGCCGACTACGAGGACCAGGATGTCTGGATGCGCAAGGCGCTGATCAACATCGCCAACGCCGGCACCTTCTCGTCCGACCGTACGATCTCCCAGTACAACGACGAGATTTGGCACCTGGACTAACCCATTCCCCTTACCCATCCTCTTGAAAGCGGAGTCGTGGCAACACGGCTCCGTTTTTTGTGCCTGCGTGTTGCCCGTGGCCCACCTCGACCAAACAATCTCGATCTGTAACACCTAACCGGCAAAATTGGGTCTATCTGTTACAGATCAAGACAAACAGAATTGTCCCGATGAACTGTCTCAATCTGTAACAGATAACCGCTGGAATCGGGTCTACCTGTTACAGAACGAGACAGACGGGCAAGGCCGCTAAAACAATCTCAATCTGTAACAGGTAACTGTCGAAATCAGCCTCTCGTGTTACGGATTGAGATGGAAGGACGGGCAGCTCAACAACATCTCAACTTGTAACACCTAGGCCCAATTTGGCCCTCCTCCTGTTACAGATCAAGACAAACTGACAGATGGACAACCCCAACACAAAGAAAGGCTCCCCTCTCGCCCAGTGGACGGGAGGGGAGCCTTATATGTGACCACGGCAAAAGGATGGCAAAGCCGCAGTCGCCCAAAGGGAGGGCCTGGATGCACCGGGCCTAGATAAGGTTCTTGCCAGACACCTTATCGAAGAGATGGGTCGCGTTCTTCTCGAACTTGAACCAGATGGGGTCGCCCGCCTTGAGCGCACCCTTGGCCTCAAGGTCGACAACGGGAATGATCAGGACGAACTGGCCATCGGGAGCAGTCACGTGGACGTGCTCGGTCGAACCCATGAGCTCAGTCACCTCGACGGTGCCCTGGAGCGCACCCTCCTCGTCCTTGTCGGCAAGCAGGATCTGCTCGGGGCGCACGCCGGCCGTGATCTCCTTCACGTCGCCGCCGTCCCAGTTGAGAGCAAGCTGAGCGCAGGTCTCGGGGGCGAGCGCCACGTTCATATCCTCGGTCTTGACGGTGAAGCCGTTGCCCGAGCGCACCAGCTGGGCATCGAAGAAGTTCATCTGCGGCACGCCGATAAAGCCGGCGACGAAGATGTTCGCGGGATGGTTGAAGACCTCCTGCGGGGTGGCGATCTGCTGGACGACGCCGTCCTTCATGACCACGATGCGATCGCCGAGGGTCATGGCCTCGGTCTGGTCGTGGGTGACGTAGATGAACGTACCCTTGATCTCGTGGCGCAGCTTAATGAGCTCGGCACGCATCTGGTTACGAAGCTTGGCGTCCAGGTTGGACAGCGGCTCGTCCATCAGGAAGACCTTGGGGTCACGAACGATAGCGCGGCCGATGGCGACGCGCTGGCGCTGGCCGCCCGAAAGCGCCTTGGGCTTACGGTCGAGGTACTCGGTAATACCCAAGATCTCGGCGGCGGAGCGAACCTTGCGGTCGATCTCGTCCTTGGGAACCTTCTTGAGCTCAAGCGTAAACGCCATGTTCTCGTACACCGTCATATTGGGGTACAGAGCATAGCTCTGGAACACCATGGCGATGTCGCGGTCCTTGGGCGCCACGTCGTTGACGCGCTTGCCGTCGATGAGCACGTCACCGGAGGTAATGTCCTCCAGGCCGGCGACCATACGCATCGTCGTGGACTTACCGCAGCCAGAGGGGCCAACGAGGACGATGAACTCCTGGTCGTGAACGGTGAGGTTGAAGTCCTCTACAGCGAGCACACCGTCCTCGGTAACCTTGAGGTTGTGCTTCTTCTCCTCGGTCTTCTTCTTTTTGCCAAAGAAGCCCTTCTTTTTGGACTCGTTGTTGGGATACACCTTCTGAACATGTTTGAGAACGATCTCGGCCATGTCTTTACCTTTCGATATGCGGCGCCACGCTGAGGGGCGCCGCAGAAACTTGCAAAACAGTTACGGCATCAGCCCTTGACGGCACCTGCCACCACGCCGTCGATGATGTACTTCTGGCAGAAGATGTACATGATGACGATGGGGACAACGACCATCATGATGCAGGCCATCATGGGGCCGAGCTCGACGTGGCCATAGCCGCCACGGAAGTACTGGATCAAGATAGGAATGGTCTTGTACTTGGTGGAGTCAAGGGTGAGGTAGGGCAGCAGGTAGTCGTTCCAGACCCACATGGTCTCGAGGATGCCAACCGAAAGATAGGTGGGCTTCATGATGGGAAGGACAATCTTAAAGAACACCTGGACCGGGTTGCAGCCGTCGATCATGGCCGCCTCCTCAATCTCGAGCGGGATGTTCTTTACAAAGCCGGCGAACATAAAGACCGCCAGACCCGCGCCAAAGCCCAGATAGATAAAGCAGATGTTGAACGGCGTGTTAAAGCCGATGCGGTCCGCCAAATTGGACAGCGTGAACATCAGCATCTGGAACGGCACGACCATCGAGAACACGAACAGGTAATAGAAGAAGTTCGAGATCTTGTTATTGACGCGCACCACGTACCAGGCGCACATGGAGCAGCACACCAGAATCAGCACGACCGACGTGACCGTGATGATGAGCGAATACATAAACGCCGAGGCAAAGCCCTGCTCGTTCAGAGCGTGCACGTAGTTTGCGAGGCCGTTGAACGTCTCGGGCGTGAGCAGATCGAACGCCGTGGTGGTGCTGATTGCGGTCCCCTTCTTAAAGGAATTGAGCGCAATCATGAACACGGGGTAGATCCATGCGAGCGACAGGATCGTAAAGAAGATCGAGAGCGCGCGGTTAATAGCCTTATCGCGTTTCATTACTGCTGCACCTCCTTGGACCTCGTGGCCTTAAGCTGGATCATAGAAATAGCGACAACCAGGATGCAGAAGATAACTGCCTTGGCCTGACCGATGCCCTGCCATGCGATGCCAGCACGCGAATAGAACGTGTTGTAGATGTTCAGGGCGAGCATCTCGGTGGAGTGCGCCGGGGCGCCACCGGTAAGGGCGAGGTTCTGGTCGAACAGCTTAAAGCCGTTGGTGATGGACAGGAACAGGCAGATGGTGATGGTCGGCATCAGGTTGGGGATCTTAACCTTCCAAAACGTCTGCCATGCCGTAGCGCCATCGACCTTGGCGGCCTCGATGTAGTCGGACGGAATGGACTGCAGACCGGCGATGTAGATGATCATCATGTAGCCGACCTGTTGCCACAGGGTCAGGATGATAAGGCCCCAGAAGCCAGCGGCGGAGTTGAGGGCGATAAGCTGGGCACCCACGTTGGAGAGCAGGCAGTTGATCAGAATCTGCCAAATGTAACCCAGTACAATGCCGCCAATCAGGTTAGGCATAAAGAAAATCGTACGGAAGATGTTGGTGCCCTTGAGCGCCTTGCGAGTGAGCGCCTGCGCAATGGCCAGCGCGATCACGTTGATGAGCACCGTCGACAGGAAGGCAAACGCCACGGTAAAGAAGAACGACGTGGAGAACTGCGGATCGGACAGCGCGCGCACGTAGTTCTCGATACCGACAAAGTGCGCGTTATTGATGGTAATAAACTGGCAGAACGAGAGATAGAAACCCTGGATAAAGGGAATCACGAACCCGATCATAAACGCCAGGCACGTGGGCAGCATAAAGAGCGGCCACCAGCGCTTGAGTGCTTTGCCCATAGAAGGGTCCTTTCAATATGCAGGGGGCGGGCAAACCTACGTCTGCCCGCCCCCTGTCGCTAATCAGATAGCTTGGGCAGCAACTGCTTACTCGGAAGCAGCCTTCTCGGTCTTCCAGCCATCGACGAAGGCGTTCTTGACGCCGTCCCACTTGGTGTTGTCGGCAGCATAAGCGATGAGAGCCTGCTTGAGGTTCTTCTTCCACTCCTCGGAGGGGATGTAAACGAAGTCCCAAGCGACGGTCTTCTTGCCGTCCTTGGCCATAGCAACGGCCTGCTGAGAGAAGACGTTGGTGGTCTCCTTAGCGCTCTTGAACGGGGCGGTCAGACCCATCTTGTCAGCGATGATGCTGGTGGCGGTGTCAGAAGTGACGCACCAATACATGAAGTCCTCGGTGGCCTTCTGGGCATCCTCGGAAGCCTGGGAGCTGACGCACCAGTAGTTCTCGCCGCCGGAGCACAGGCCCTGGTTCTCCTCGCCGTCGACGCCGATGTAGATCGGCAGCATGCCGAGCTGGTCGTCGGTCATACCGGCCTTGGTGAGGTCGGCGTAGGCCCAAGAGCCGTTCTGATAGAAGACGGCCTTGCCGGTTGCGAACTCGTTGGTGGCGTCGTCACCGGTCTTGGAGGCGAGCTGCGAAGGATCGCAGGTGGAGTCGGTGATGTACAGGTCGAAGATCTGCTTAAAGTTGTCGAGATACTCGCCCTTGATCTCGTCGTCCTCCTGATTGTGCTCCTTCTCGAACTCGTAGTAGAGCGGGAGGTTGGCGAGGTGCGTGGTGTAGCGCCAGCTGGAGGAGTCATCCATACCGGCGGAAGTGAAGGCACCGTCAACGCCGAGCTCGTCCTTGCGGGCCTGGATGTCATCGGCGCAAGCCTTCAGCTTGTCGAAGGAGTTGATGTCCTCCGCCTTGTAGCCGGCCTTCTCGAGGAGCTCCTTGTTGTAAATGATGCCGTAGCTCTCCTGAACCCAGTCGATACCCAGATCCTTGCCGTCGGACTGCAGCGCCAGGGAGTCGTCGATGAGCTCGCCGCGGAGCTTGGTGTCGGAAAGATCGGCGCAGTAGTCCTTCCAGTTCTTAAGGCCGGTGGGGCCGTTGACCTGGAACAGCGTCGGAGCGGAGCTCTTGGACATCTCGGACTTGAGCTTCTCCTCGTAGGTGTTGGAGGCGGCGGTCACGATCTTGACCTCGACGCCCTTCTCCTTCTTGTACGCCTTGGCGATCTCCTTCCACTCCTTGTCGACCTCGGGCTTGAACTGGAGGAAGTAGACCTCGGCAGCGTCACCAGAAGCAGAGGAGCCAGAGCCGGCAGAACCACCGCAGCCCACGAGGCCCAGACCAAGAACCGCAGCCGCGGAACCAGCAAAGCCCAGGAACTGCCTTCTGCTCATTTCGTTCTTCATTACAATCCACCCTTTCACACCGTGGCGGCACCCTTTGCCGCCGCCTTCGGAGATTGGCTCGGGGACTTTGCCCCTTTTGCTGACTTGTACAATACGCTATTTGGCTAGTTGTTTGAACAAGTATTACTAGAGCGGTAGAAAAACTTCGGTGAACGGTAATTTCAACTTGATACTTGACAAGTTTTGTATAAACAATTATTTGTTATCGAATGCAGAGAAAACGCCCGATCAAGCCGATGCATCGTCGGTTTGACCGGGCGTTTTCGCTTTGAGGGCATGAGTCTCGTCAGGCTGCGAGCTAGCCGGCTATCGCTTGGAATTGACGCGGTAATGGAAGATCTCGGGGTGTGTGCGGGCATGCGTGACCTCGAACAAGATGCCGTCCGAGGTGTACGACTGGCTCTCCATAACGGCGACGCAGTTGTACTTGCCGAGGTCCAGATAGCTGCAGTCTTCATCGTTGGCGAGCTCGACACTCACCGTACGGCGGCTCGCCATCACTTTGACGCCGCGCTTGTGCTCCAGATAGCCGTAGATAGAATCCGCCGCGATCTCGGGGGTCAGGCCCTTGGCGATCGACGCCAAAAAGTGGCCATGGTCCACTTGGCGCGCGCTGCCGTTGAGGCTTCGGACACGCACTACGCGAATCAGCTCCTCGCCCACCTTAAAGCCCAGGCGACGAGAGAGTTGCTCAGTGCAAATCAAATGTTCAAAAGACTTGACCTCGGTCGATGCGACGGCATTGTTGCGTTTTGCGAACTCGCCAAACGACTCAACCTCTTCGAGTGCGCCCAGCATGTCGGTTTCGCCCTTAAGCCAAATAACGCGCACGCCCTTACCGTGTATAGGCTGCACAAACATCTGGTCGGCCAGCATGCTCAAGGCGCGTCGAACGGTATTACGCGTGCAGCCAAACTCCGCGGTCAGCTCGGCTTCGGTTGGCAGCATCTCCTGAAACGCATAGGTCCCGTTGATGATGCGCGAACGGATCTCGCGGTAGATTCCTTCGTAAATCGCTTTTGGCATGATTTCACCTCTAATGAATATGTATGGCTAGGCACGATAGCATTTCTTTGGGTTGTTTAAACCGTCTATCGGCAAAGCACCGATTATTAACTGTCAACGGCGCCCGTGATGCTCCAATCGATTCGAATCAAAACCAACAATGCGGCGAACGCTCACTCCCCTACAATTAACTCATTGTTTAAACGTTCCACCGCAGACACGGCGGGCTTATGGTCGAGAGGCAGAATATGCTGCAAAAAATCCAACGCTTTGGCGGGGCAACGTTCGCGCCCGCCATGCTGTTTTCTATATCAGGCCTCATGGTCGGTATCTCCGCCCTCGCCACGACCGTAGACATCGTCGGCGACCTCGCCGTATACGGAACCCCTTGGTACGTTTTCTGGACCATCATCCAGCGCGGCTCGTGGACGGTCTTTAAACGTCTCCCGCTCCTTTTTGCCGTAGCGCTGCCTATCGGTCTTGCCCAAAAGCAACCGGCACGCTGCTGCCTCGAGGCACTCGTGGCCTATTTTGCCTATTGCTTCTTTTTGAGCGAGATCATTAAGCTGAGCGGAGACAACCTTGGGCTTAAGTACCCGTCGTCTTTGACCCCCGCCAGCGGTATCACCGTCATCGACGGCATCAAGACGCTCGATACCGGCATTATCGGCCCGCTGGCGGTATCGGCAACCGTCGTCGCCATCCATGACCGCTTCTACGATGCCAAGGTTCCCGATTGGCTCGGCACCTTCTCGGGTTCCTCGCTGGTCTACCTCATCAGCTTTTTTGCCGTGTTTGCCCTTGCCGCCATCTCGGCCGCCATCGTGCCCTTCGCATACGCTGTGACCGAAACGCTGCGCCACGCACTTGCGGGCGTCGGCCCCTTCGGCGTGGGCATCTTTGTGTTTTTGGAGCGAGCGCTCGAGCCCATGGGGCTGCACCATCTGCTCTATATGCCCATCTATTACGACAATCTGGTCATTCACGACGGTATTTACGCCACGTGGACCAACCTGCTCCCCATTCTCTCCCATAGCACGCGCCCTTTAAATGAACTTGCGCCCTGGGCAGGTTTTACCGCCACCGGCTGGGGCAAGCTCTTTGGCCTTCCCGCCATCGCGGCAGCATTCTATTTCACCGCCAAACCCGAACGCCGCGCCGGCCTTAAGGTCATCCTTTTGCCCGCCATCGTCGCCTCGGTGGTCTGCGGCGTCACCGAGCCGCTCGAGTTTCTCTTTATGTTCACCTATCCCGGACTCTTTTTGCTCTACGCCGTCCTGTCCTCCTGCCTTGCCATGACCATGAACTTCTTTGGCATCGTCGGCATCTTCTCGGGCGGTCTCATGGAAATGACGGCCTTCAACTTCATCCCACTCATGCGAATGCATGCCGGCTCCTACCTTTTGGCGCTCGGTATCGGTCTTGCCTTTAGCCTCATCTTTTTTGTTAGTTTTCGAGCACTCATCTTGGTCTATGACCTTAAGACGCCGGGCCGCGAGGATCATGTCTCCAATCGCGCGGCAATCGATCGTTTAACGGGAAGCGGCTTTGCCAAAGAGCAATCTCCCAATGGCGAGGTCAGTATTCAATCCGATCAAGATCACGTCCTCGCCGAGCGGGTAATTCAGCTTTTAGGTGGCGTTGGCAATATCGTGGGCGCAACCAACTGCGCCACGCGCCTGCGCGTCGAGGTCGCAGACCCTTCCATCGTTGCAGATAATGCGTCGTTTGTCGCGGTGGGCGCCAAGGGCCTCATCATTACGGGCAAGACCGCCCAGGTGATTATTGGCATCTCCGTTCCCCGCGTTAAAGAGCATTTTGACCAGATCATGGGCCTCGAGCCGGGATTTGTGCCCACCACCTCGGCCTCCCCTGCCGCCAGCGCAGCCCATAAGCGCGGCGATATCTGCTTCTTCGATATCGACGGAACACTCGCCTGGCAAGACCCTCGAGTGGCACAAGAACTTCCCGAGAGCGAGCGAGACCTCTCCCCCTATCCCAATGAAGCGGTCTCGCAAGCCATCCGTGATTTTGTCGCCAAGGGCAATATGGCGTTTATCTGCACAGGGCGCACGCTGAGCTGCATCCATCCAAAGCTGCTCGAGCTGCCCTGGACCGGCATCGTCTGCCTCGCGGGTGGCTATGTCGAACTTGAGGGACACGTGATTCGCGATTTGGCGATGACGCCCGGCATGCTGCAGCGCCTTGCTCCCATTCTTGAGCAATCGGACGAAGTGATTCGTTTTGAGGGACTCAATGGCGTCGTTCGCATGAGTGCCGATGCGCCCGACGCCCCAGGATACGCCCGCACCGTGGGCGATGCAATTACGCAGCTGCAACATTACAGCGCCTACAAGATCTTAATGTCCACGTCGCTTGCCAACCGCATCGCTCAGGATCAAGCGTTTGAGCCGCTGCTCTGCTTTAACGAGCTCGAGCTCGAAGTGACCGAGATTTCGCCTCGCGAATGCACCAAGCGCGAGGGTATCCAGTCCGTACTCGACGCCCTCGATCCCCACCACGGAACCGTATACGGCATCGGCGACGCCAGCAATGACGTCTCGCTGATGAACGCCGTCGACGTTGGCATCGCCATGGGCAACGCACCGGACTTCCTCAAGGAAAAGGCCGACTATGTCACCGACAGCATCGACCACGACGGCGTCGTCACCGCGCTCGAACACTTTGGGCTTATCTAGCCAAGCCCCTACCGCACTTGCGGCCGCATGGACCAATCGTCTTCAACCGCCGCGCTCGACGCCCTAATGTGGCAATATGTTGTCTGCATAATGCAACGATGCAACCTATCAAAGAATGCGAGAACCCGTGTCCAGTCCGTTTACCAGCTTTTTAGCCCAGCACTTTGACCAGATTAACGACTATCTGGCCACGTTCTTTGACGGACAGGCGACTTCCGCCGATATCGAGCGCTACCTGTATACCCCGCTCTCGGCATTTACGGCAAACGCTGGCAAGCGCCACCGCCCGCTCATCTGCATGCTCGCCGCCACTGCGGTAGGCGGCAGCTTTGAGAGCGCCCGCAGCGCAGCGGCGGCCATCGAGCACTTTCAGTCGGGCGCACTCATCCACGACGACATCGCCGACAACGGGCAGATTCGTCGCGGCAAGCCCTGCATGCACCTTACCGAGGGCACCGGTCTTGCCATCAACTGCGGTGACCTGGCGCTCACCATGGTCACCAAGACGGTTCTCGACGACCCCACACTCAACGCAGACGTGAAGCTTCGCGTGCTCCACGAGCTTACCGAGATGATCGTCCGTACCATCGAGGGCCAGGCGCTCGACCTGGGCTGGGTCCGCGACGGGCGCTTTGACATTTCGGTCGACGATTATCTGGACATGGCGACGCACAAGACCGCGTACTACAGCGGAGCGACGCCGCTTGCCGCCGGAGCCATTATCGGCGGCGGCAGCGAAGAGCAGATTGAGGCACTGCGCGCCTTTGGGCTGCACACGGGCCTTGCCTTCCAGATTCAAGACGACCTGCTCAACTTGATCGGCACCAAGGAGGCCGCCAACAAGGACTTCCGCACCGATATCACCGAGGGCAAGCGCACCCTCGTTGCCGTGCATGCCCTGTCAGACGAGCGCTATCACGACGAGATCGAGGCAATCCTTTCCTCGGGCACCGAGGACCCTGCGCAGCTCGCACGCGCCGTGGAGATCTTCCAGGAGACCGGCTCCATCGATTACGCCCACACCTATGCGCTCGACCTGACCGCCAAGGCCAAGGCCGCTATCGAAGGCGTCGAGCTCGACCCGCATGCGCGCGAGCTCTTCCTCTCAATGGCAGATTTCTTTGTGGAGCGCCTTAACTAGCGGGGGTCATAAAACCTGTGGGCAGCGAGTTTGGGTACAAGTTGCTACACTATTGAGTGCATGTTTATAAATTGTCTCGCGTTGTCTATCCGACACACGCTCAAAATAGTACGAATGGTACGCCGAAAGGGGTTCGTTCATGGAACCTATTACCACGGGCATGCAGGGAGCAGCCGTCGAGGACGTCCAGTCCCGCCTTCTGCAGCTCGGCTATACAATCGATGGCGCCGAGGTTGTCGACAAGCGCTTTGGCACCACCACCGAGCAGGCCGTCAGCACCTTCAGGCTCGACAGCGGCCTTGCTGCCGGTCATGCCGTCGATATCTCCTGTTGGAGCGCCCTGGTCGACGCCTCGTATAAGCTGGGCGACCGCACTCTGTATCTGCGCATGCCCAATTTCCATGGCGCCGATGTGCAGGCCCTGCAGCGCGCTCTCAACGTTTTGGGCTTTGCCTGCGGCGAGGACGACGGCTACTTTGGTCCGCATACCGAGGCCGCCCTGCAGCAGTTCCAGGAAAATGTCGGCCTGTTTGCCGACGGCATGGCCTTCCAGGACACCTACGCCTACATCAACCGCCTGCACCATGTGTGGGAGGGCAAGCCCTCGGTCACCGAAGCCGAGTCCCGCATCGGTTTTGCTCGCGCCGCCAACGTGCTCGAGCGCTTCCAGATCGCCGTTATCGGTGAGGACCCCATCGCACGCAGCGTTGCTTCGCGCATGTGGAACATCGCCACGGCAACGACCGACAACAGCGGCATGATGCTCTGCGACTCCGAGGTCCCAACCGACGTTGACCTGGTGCTCGAGATCGCAAGCGACGAGCTGCCCGCCGACGCCGCGCCACGCGCCACGATTGCCCTCGCCGAGTGCCACAACCTGGCCCAGCGCATCCGCACCGCCAATGTCGCCGCGCAGCAGAAGCCGGCTCGCATTCGCATTGAGCTCACGGGCATGACGCGCTACAACGGCACCTTCACGGCCAGCGACGCGCAGACGCTCGCCGTACGCCTACTCGACGGCGTTTGCGATGCCCTCGCAGATTAGGTAAACTAGACGAGTTGCTTTTGGGCAACACCACACATTGGGACGTAGTTCAACGGTAGAACTCCGGTTTTTGGTGCCGGCTGTTGGGGGTTCGAATCCCTCCGTCCCAGCCATTAAAACTGAGCGCCCTGAGCCCATAACGGCCCAGGGCGCTTTCTTGTGGGCAAGCGGAGAGATTCGAACCCGCAAGGGTGCGGAGCTGAGGAAACGCGAAGCGTTTTCTAGCGCAGCACGCAAGGAGCGAAGCGACACAGCGGGGCGCGGCCGCCGAAAAGGCGGACGCGGAATCCCACCGTCCCACATCAGCCCAGTTCCGAAAAGCGAGCCGCCATCTACAAAGTGCCGTGTGGCCCCGGCCGGCCGGGCATTAAGTTTGTCGCGAGTTCCGCACGCAAAGAAGGCCACTTAATGTGGCCTTCGTCTTGCGCAGGACTGTAGAGCAGCAAACTTAATGCCCGGCCCGCCGGGGCCACACGTCCCTAATTGTTGAGCATGCGGTCGAAGCTTCCCGAGTCGCCATCCCGATAGTCGGCGGTCATCAGAATCTCCTGCGGAATTCGTCCGCCCTCACGCAGCACGTTGCGGAACTGCACGCGCGTGACCATGGGCAGGTCCTTGATCGTAGCGGCCAGGTTCTGCGGCACGCCCTGGTTGGCAGCCGCGGGCTCGCACTCGCCGCCGGCCTTCACGCGACGCTTATGCTCGGCGAGCATGGCGCGGTACATGCCGGCATGCAGGCGAATCTCAACCACATTGGCATTGCGAGCCTGCTCGACGATGCGCGCGCCCTCGCGGTCGATATCGCCCACGTAGTAGACGTAGTTAAAGCGATAGCCGATCTCAGCCAGATAATCGTCCAGGGCATGCGAGACGCTCGCCTTGCATCCGCCGCCAAAAATCACGCCGCCCACCTTGATGCCAAAGAGCTTGGCGTGCTTGCGGCCACGCAGCAGCCTGACGATCTCGTCGTAGGTGTCCAGGTTCTCGACCATAATGAACGGCTTATCGGCGCCCAGCGTAAAGAAACCCGTAAAGTGAACGGGGCGGTTGGGGGCGACCTTAATCGCCTGCATGCTGATGCCCTTTTCGGTCATACGCCGAATTAGGCGCTCGCCGTGCTTGCCGTCAAAGGCCTTCTCATCGTTAAAAATCTGGTAGGCACGCTGGCGGCGCGAGGCAACCGGCGTATCGGCACCTCGGTTTTGCTCGATCCAAGCCTGGATGATTGCGATTTCCTCGGCAATCTTGCGGTTGGACATCTCGTTGTGCTGAGTGCGCTGCGGCGCCTTTTTGCCGTCCTTGCCCTCGACCTTAACAATTTGAGTCTGCTGCTCCTTGATCTTAGAGAGCGCCGTAGGCGTAGGGACAACTTTGAGCAGCTGCCTGCCCAAAACGCGGGCAAGGGCAAACGCCGATACCTCGCCGTGGACGGCCGACTCGGGCTGCTGGGTAGCACTATCAGCCGCGGCAGGCTCAGCCTGTGCATGAGGCTTACGCTTGGAATCTGCCCGGGTATTACGTTCCTGCTTGGGCGCAGACGAGCGCTTTTGCGGACGATCGGACTTGGCCTCCTTCGCCGGCTGGCGCTTGACCTGATCCACCGGAGTCTCGGCCTTCTCATCTCCGTTTTGTGTCGCTGTCTTCTCGGCCGCGGCCTCGGCATTTGAGCCACGACCGCCGCGGTGACGACGACGGCGGGGCTTGCCTGAGGCGCTCTCCCCAGCCTGCTTATCAGCGGTCTGTTGAGCTTTGACCTCAGTGTCAGCCGCAGGCTGCGACTCGGAAGGTTGCTGCTCGCGAGCCGCCGGCTCAACGGTTTTCTCGGTTTGTTCGGCCTTCTCGGCCTGAGCGGTCGAAGCCGGCTCGCCCTTCTCCTGACGCCTTACGGGATACGCGCGCCTCGCAAAACCACGCCCGGGACGGCATGAACCCGGAGCCTTCTTGGCAGACTCCTCAACATCGTCTGCAGCCTCGGAAGGCTCTTCAACCTCATGCGCGACATCCTGCTGCGCAGCCTTAAAGTGGGCACCACGGCGACGCTGGGGCTCCTGGGCCTCCACGGGCTTTTGCTCCTTCGCGGGCCTCTGCGACTCGGCAGCAACCTCGTTCTCAACAGCCTCGGCATCCGTCTCACCCTTTTGAGCAACGGCACGACGGAAGCGCTCCTGCTGGGCGCGGCGCTGCGCATCGCGCTTGCCACCCCCGCCAAAACCGCCGCGTCCTGCCTTGGCCGTAAAGGCACGCACGACGTTCTCATCGAGCAACTCATCGGTATCGACATGCTCACGCGGAGCAGCTTCTTCCACAGCAGGCACGTCAGCGGAATCCTCGACGACAAAATCTTCGACGGACTCGGCAGGCTGCTCCTGGGCATCGCGGATCTCGACATTGATGGTATAGAACGCCGGGCGCCCGTTAATGCCGCTGCCCTCGATCTTGGTCACGATATTTGCCGCGATAAGCTCATCGCGCATCGCCTTGGTGTCGCATTCCTTATCGACGGAGCGGAAAATCTGCGCCAGCGCGCTCGACTTAATCTTGAGCGCCTTGCGGCAGAGCAGGTCGTAGGCAACCAGCTTGGCGCGCTCGGCAGAAAGCGATGTCTGGCTGCTCAGACGCTCAGCCAGAGCATCGACATTGTTTTGATTATCGGAATATACCGTCTTGGCCACGGGGCCCCTTTCATATGCACACATATACGTCCATATGGTACAACGCACGAGCCTATCCACGCAAAACATCTGCGAGAACGCCCTTGCACCACCTGTTCTCACAAGAAAAAAGACCGGGTCCGCTTGATTGCGGACCCGGTCTTTCCGAGTCAAATAGATGGGAGATTCAACCCGTCCGACCGACTAGGCCTTGGCGGCCTCGGCGTCGGCAGGAGCTTCAGCGGCAGCGGCGCGACCGTACTCGGCCTTGCCCATCTCGGACCACTCGGGCTCCTCGTCGGGCATGGAGCCGGCCTCCTTGCCGAAGAACTCCTTGAGACAGTTGACGGCAACGATGAGGCCCAGGACCATCAGCAGGACGGCGAAAACGAGCTGCAGGCCCTTGGTGGCGGCGACGGAGACGGCGGCCGTGGTGGCGGTAGCCGGGATGGTGCCGAAGAAGCCGTAAGCCTGGACAGCGGTCATGCAGCCCATGGCGCTCTGGACCAGCGAGGTGAAGGTGCAGCAGAGCAGGAAGGCGACGGGCACGTAGAGCATCCAGCCCTTGCGGCCGGTGCACTTGCAGAACACGGCGAGGGTGATCATGGTCATGCCGCCGAGCAGCTGGTTGGAAGCACCAAAGAGCGGCCAGATGTTGGCATAGCCGCCAAAGGCGAGGGCGAGACCGGGAAGCAGGGTGACGACCGTGGCGAACCAGGGGTTGCCGAGAACCTTCATGTAGCCGGCCTTGGACTCGATGGCCAGGGCGTCGTTGGTCTGGGCAAAGAACTCGGAGAACGAGGTGCGGGCGATGCGGGCGACGGCATCGAGCGAGGTCAGGGCCAGAGCGGAGACGTTCATGGTCATGAAGACGGTAGCGAGCGTGCCGTCAACACCGAAGGCCTGCATACCGCGGGAGATGCCAGCGGCGAAGATCTGGAACGGGGTGGAAGCGACGCCGGCGTTGAGGGCACCGGTGCCGGCGGTGTTCATATCGGAGAACATGATGCCGGCGACGATGATGGCAAGGATGCCGACGAAGGACTCGACGATCATGGCGCCATAACCGACCTTGACGGCGTCCTGCTCCTTCTCGACCTGCTTGGAGGAGGTACCAGAAGAAACGAGGCTGTGGAAGCCGGAGAGGGCACCGCAGGCAACGGAAACAAACAGGACCGGGAACATCATGCCAGAAGCGCTGGAGAAGCCGGTAAAGGCCGGAGCGGTGATGGTGGCCTGGCCGTTAACACCCAGGACGACGATACCGAGGACAGCGCAAACGATCATAACGATCATCATGATGGAAGTGAGGTAGTCACGCGGGGTCTTGAGCATCTGGATGGGCATAGCGCCAGCGAAGACCAGGTAGACCATGACGACGGCGAACCACTGGAACTTATCCAGGTAGACCGGGAACTGCATACCGACGGCAAACATGAGAACCATGAGGACCACGCCGGTGACGAACTCGGTAGCACCGGTGAGGTTGAACTTCTTCTGGGCCCAACCAAAGGCGATAGCGACGAAGGTGAACAGGATGGAGATGGTACCAGCGCAGCCGGCGGCATAGGACTTGGTGAAGTCGATGGCACCGGTAGCAGCACCAGAAGCGTCAACGGCCGGGGTGAACATGAACGTCTTGCAGACCATGTCGGTGAAGGCGGCGATGACGATGATGCAGAACAGCCAGCAGAACAGCAGGAACAGGCGACGGCCGGTCTTGCCGATGTACTTCTCGATGAGCTGAGCGAGCGACTTGCCGTTGTTCTTCATCGAAGCGTACAGAGCACCAAAGTCGTGGACGGCGCCAAAGAAGATGCCGCCGACGAGGACCCAGAGCACGACGGGCAGCCAGCCAAAGGCCATGGCGACGATCGTACCCGTGACAGGGCCAGCACCGCAGATCGAGCTGAACTGGTGCGAGAACGCGGTAAAGGCGGAGACGGGCGAGAAGCTCTTGCCGTCCTTCATGCGCTTGGCCGGCGTGAGGGCCTCTTTGTCAACGCCCCACTTGTTGGCCAGCCATCGGCCATAGCCCAGATAGCCGCAGGCGAGCACCGCCGCGGCCACAACCATGAGCAAAACTCCGTTCATTACATTTCCTCCTCTAAAAAGAACTTCTCAGACATAAAAAATGAGGGCCGTCGGTTGCGCTCGACGGCCCTCATCTTCATCAGCCGCCCGTTATCGTACGGGCTAGCTGTATGTGCTAACCCGCATCAGATAATTACTACGCTGATAATGTTTAGCTGATGCGTGAACATGTCTAAAAAATCCTCTTCAATCATGATGCGAACGATCCGTGCGTGTTCACATCCCCCAGTGGTTGAAAAAGGAGTATGAAACTTTAGTTACCTAAAGTCAACGCAAATTTGTAATGAATTTTCAACTATTTTTGAATTTCTCGGTATAAAACGCCATTGACCTCGGACTTTACCCAACAAAAGTTTTTGCATGAGAGATGCCCCTCGGGAGCGGGCGGGCGTATACAAGGTTTCCTGCTCTACAGTCCTGCTCGCACGGAGAGCACATTAAGTGCTCTCCGGCTCGTGCGGAACTCGCGATAAACCTTGTATACGCCCGCCCGCTCCCGAGGGGCATCTCTCATGCAAAAACTTTTGTTGGGTAAAGTCCGAGGT
>NZ_QSPW01000001.1:0-7303 GCF_003466565.1 Collinsella sp. TM04-29 | reverse complement strand
AAAGCTCCGCATGCCATCTTTTCTTTCAGCTAAAGCACGCCGGAAATTCGACGCTGGCTTGTTAACCTTGCTGGACGTTGTCGACGCCGATCCAGCTCAGAAGCTATATCGATACAGAAAGGTCCCCGGCGCTGCCCGGGCGCCAACGGCCGCATATGAACTTTATCGCGAGTTCCGCACGAACAGGAGGCCACTTAATGTGGCCTCCGTCGTGAGCAGGACTGTAGAGCAGGAAAGTTCATATGCGGCCGTTGGCGCCCGGGCAGCGCCGGGGATCGCACCTTTGCGACTACAGCGTCATGTTCGGATCGGCATCGACGTCGAACGGCGAGATTTCTCCTCGGTCGAATTTACGGCGAGCAACCTCTGCGATCATGGCGGCGTTGTCGGTGCACGCCGAAAGCGGTGGCACCGTTACGCGGATCCCCTGACGCCCAAGCTTCTTGATCATCATCTCGCGCAGATGCGGATTAGCCGAGACGCCGCCGCCGATGCAGTATTCCTTGCATCCGGTGGCATGCAGGGCGTTTTTGGCCTTCTTGTACTGAACGTCAAAGACGGCTGCCTCAAACGAAGCCGCCAGATCGGGCAGGTGAATCGTGCGCCCGGCCTTGGTCTCCTGCTCGATGTAGAGCGTCACGGCCGTTTTAAGACCCGAAAGCGAGAAACGATAGTCTCCCCTGCTGTTAAGCGCGCGAGGAAAATCGATCGCGCGGGGGTTGCCCGTCTCGGCCAGCTTGGAGATGATGGGGCCTCCGGGATAGCCAAGACCCAGTGCCTTTGCCACCTTGTCGAAGGCTTCGCCCACGGCGTCGTCGAGCGTCTCGCCAAGCACTTCATAGTCGCCCCATGCCTTTACGTGCACGAGCATGGTGTGCCCGCCCGAAACGAGCGTAAAGATAAACGGGGGCTTGAGGTCGGGCTGCGCCAACAGGTTGGCAAACAGGTGGCCCTCCAGATGATTGACGCACACCAGCGGTTTGCCAGCAGCATACGCAAAGCCCTTGGCAAAGGCGACACCCACCACCAGGGCACCCACCAGGCCAGGACCTTGCGTCACGCCCACAGCGGCAAGCTCACTTGGCGCAATGGCTCCGCCCGTAAGGCCCAGCGACGCTGCGGCGTCCTCGAGCGCCGCGTCCACGACGCTCACGATGACCTCAACGTGCTTGCGCGAGGCGATCTCGGGCACCACGCCGCCAAAACGGGCATGGAAATCGATCTGCGTCGACACCTGGTTGGCCAGCATATTGCCATCCGCATCGATAATCGCCACCGCCGTCTCGTCGCAGGAACTCTCGATGGCAAGCACTAGGCGGCGGCGCTCAATTTCGGCACGCTCCCCCTCGGAGCGCCTAGGCGCAGGCAGCGGCCATACGCGCTGCTCTGCCGCCGTCGGCTCGGGCGAGGCATTGTCGACCGGAAGCACCAGGGGCAGCGGAGCCGTCATGACGATGGCATCCTTGCCGGCACCATAATAGCCGCGGCGCCATCCTGCCTCGGTAAAGCCCAGAGCGTTATAAAGCGCGATCGCTCCCTTGTTGTCGTCCTCGACCTCGAGCGAAGCCGTGGTGCAGCCGAGCATCTGGGCATCATAGCTCACATGCGACAGCAGCTTGCGGGCAATGCCCTCACGGCGATGTGCCGGGTCGACGGCGACATCCAGAATCTGCACATCACCGTCCACGACCATACCGCCGGCAAGGCCCAGCAGCTTGCCGTCGTCGTGTGCCACCCACCAACTACGCGGCGCAGCGACGTCCTCGCCCAGTTCGGACAGGAACATGCCCGGCGTCCACGCCTCGTGTCCGGCACCTTCAAAGCAGGCAGCCTCTAGCGCGCTCGCGCCCTCGGCATCCGCCGCGCCCATGGGACGGAACTGCAGATGACGACCGGCGAGCTCATCGGCAACGCCCGTAATTTCGCTGTGCGCACTCTCGGCAAGACCAAGACGCTTGCGCTCGTTTTCCTCGGCATCCGAAAGGCGCGTGTAAATCGGCAGGACGCGGGCCGGATCGCCGTCACCCGCAGCGTGCGCGAGCAGCAAGCCCTCGCCCGAAGGCCACCACAGGTCGCGCTCCACGCAGCGGGCGGCCTCGTCCTCACCCAGCAGCTTGCCATAGCGCACGAGACCGTCACCGGTCAGCTGAACCTGGCCCCAGTCCGCTGCTTGGCGCCACTCATCGAGCGCCACGGCGGCCTTGACCACGTGTTCGCGCTCAAATTGACGCTCGGGGCCCTCATCGACCAGCATATACAGCGCCGGATATACCTCACCGCGCATAGCATCGGCCAAGATACCAAGCTTGCCGCGCACGCCAGCCTTCCACGCCGTCCAAGCGCAAGCGTCGAGCGTCGACACGCCCAGCAGCGGAACATTGGCACCACGCGCGAGGCCCTTGGCAGTGGAGATGCCGATGCGCACACCCGTAAAGGACCCCGGGCCGCGGCCGACCACATAGCAACCAACATCGCTGCGATCCAGACCGGCTTGAGCCAGCACGCCATCAACGGTATTCACGAGCTCAACGTTGGCGTGACGGCGACACATGTGGTCGCCACTCACGAGCTTCGTCTCGCCCGTCTGCCCATCAATCCAGCTTGCCGCGCAGGCAAGCATGTCGGTCGAGGTATCGAGCGCCACCACCAGCGCGTTGTCGTTATGCAAGCTCATCTTGTACAGCCTTATCAATCAAATGGGAAAGCTCCATTGCGCGGTCACCGTGCGCCTCGAGCGTTATCGTTCGCACATCGCTGTCGCCCTCATCACGCTTGAGCGTCACCGAAAGATACTCATCCGTCAGCTCGTCCTGGAATTGTTCGCCCCATTCCAGCAGGCAAGCACCCTCATAGCCCAGCACATCGAAAATGCCCGTATCCTCGAGCTCGTAGGCATGCTCCAGGCGGTATAGATCAAAGTGAAACAGCGGAATACGACCTTGATCGTGAACGGCCATGAGCGCAAACGTAGGGCTCGTAACCATATGCCCATCGCCCAACCCGCGCGAGACGCCCTTGGTAAAGTGAGTTTTGCCCACTCCCAGGCCACCGGTCAGGATGAGCACATCGCCGTCCTCAAGGCACGGTGCAATTAGCTCGCCAAAGTACTCTGTATCGGCAGCGCAAGTCGTTTTGTAAGTACCTACCCCCAGGCGCTCCAGGGACATACATGCTCCTTATTATTCCGAGGCGTCCTCTGGCGCGGGATGTCGCTCCAGATAGTCGCCCAGCATCTTAAAGTCTTCCTCCAGCAGCTCCTGCCACGCCGGATTGCGCAGCGCTGCTGCCGGATGGAACGTGGGCATTACCACAAAATGCCCCATCTGGTGGAACCTGCCGCGCAGCTTAGTAATGCCAATCTCGGTCTTGAGCACAAAGTGCGTCGCGGGGTTGCCGAGCGTCACGATAATATCGGGCCAGATGCTTCGAATCTGCTCACGCAAAAACGGCGAGCAAGCCAGCACTTCCTCGGGACGCGGATTGCGGTTTCCCGGCGGGCGGCACTTAAGCACGTTGGCAATGTAGACGTCTTCGCGTTTGAGCCCCGCCAGCGACAAAATGCCGTTGAGGTCCTCGCCTGCCGCCCCCACAAAGGGCTCGCCCTGCAAATCCTCATTGCGGCCCGGCGCCTCGCCAATAAACATCACGCGAGCATGGGGGTTTCCCACGCCAAACACGATGTTATGGCGCGACTGGTAAAGCTGGCAAAGGTGACAATCGCCCAGAACGGCCTCGATCTCCTCGAGTGCGACCTCACGCGGCGCCTGATGGCTATGGCCGGGGATGTGCATGACGCCCATAGCGGCTCCTACACGTAGACCTTGTCGAGACGCATACCAAAGCCGCAAGCGACCTCGTAGTTAATCGTGCCGCGTAGGCGCGCCATCTCGTCCATGGTAATCTCGGCATCTCCATCGCGGCCGACAATGATCATCTCGTCACCATACTCGGCCTCGGGAATCTCATGCGCCGGGTTGGACTGAATGGCGACCATAAACTGATCCATGCAGATATTGCCCACCTGACGCACACGCTCGCCGCGATACAGCACGTCCATACGATTGGAAAGCGTACGCGAAAGGCCATCGGCATAACCGATCGGAAGGGTGCAGATCTGAACGCGCGTGCGCGGTACGCGGTAGGTAAAGCCGTAGCCCACGCCCTCGCCCATCGCAGGGTGTGCCACGCGCGTCACACGCGCGTGGACGCTCATGACGGGATCAAGCTGCATCACGCGACCACTCAGCTCACATGGCTGCAGACCATACAAACCGATGCCGGCACGAATCATGTCAAAGTGCATTGAAGAATCGAGCATCGAGGATGGCGTATTGGCACAATGCACGATACCGCATTCAAAACCTGCGTCCTTAATGGCCTGAACGGCCTCGGTAAAACGCTGGCACTGCAGCTTGTAGTCCCAGCCCGAAGGTTCATCGGCCGTGGCGAAGTGCGTAAATACGCCGTCGCACTGAATACCGCGATGGAAATTTATACCGCGGACAAAGTCGAGCACCTGCGTGTAGTGAACGCCGATACGATTCATGCCCGTCTCGATGGCAAGATGGTACTTGCCCACTTTGCCCGCCGCGACGGCACATTCGCCATACGCAAGAGCAAAGTCAGACGTATAGACCGAGGGCATGATATCAAACTCGAGCAACGTCGGAATGGCCTCGATAGGCGGCTCGCTTAGGATGAGGATGGGTTTCGTAATCCCGCCCTGTCGGAGCTCAACGCCCTCGTTAACCGTCGCCACGGCAAACATGTCGGCACCGGCCGAATACATGATCTTGGCGCACTCAACAGCTCCATGACCATAAGCATCGGCCTTGACCACGCAGCACAGGCGCTGACGTGGATTCAGCAAGTTCTTATAGGCCCTCGTGTTGCGACGGAGCGCCCCGCGGTCGATCTCGACCCAGGACCAGCGCGTCAAATCGGCTTTATTCATGATTAGTCATCCGACCCTTCGTCCATGATTCCCAGATCTTCGAGCGCATCCTTTGCCGCCAGCTCCATGGCAGGACCGATCAAGTCGATAAGATCGGTCGCGATAACGCTCTTCTCACCATACTCCGTCGCCGCAGCAAAACCGGCGTAGCTGTGAAGTGCGACGGCGTACGAATACAGCAGCTCCCAACGATCCATCTCGTCGCGCATGGTGGCAAGCGTGCCGGCCAAAATACCCGCGAGAACATCACCAGAACCGGCAGTTGCCAGAGAAGCCGGACCCGAGAGCGGCAGCAGCACACGCTCAACGCCACAGATAGCCGTCGTCGGCCCCTTGGCAATGACCACCAGATTGTCGGAGCCTGCAGCCCAGACAACCTTCTGCGCGGCCGCAATCGCGGTACCAAGGTCGTTCACCTCGTCACCGGCAACCAGGCGCGAAAGCTCACGATAGTGCGGCGTCATAACCAACGGCTGCTCGCGGCGATACATCTCGGGGTTACTATCAATACCGTCAATGGCAATCTTAGCAAGGCAGTTGAGTGCATCGGCGTCCAAAATTAGCGGTACATCAAGCTCGAGCAAGCCCGAAACCACCTGCATAGCGCCGGCAGACGTCGTCATACCGGGACCGCACAGCACGCAGCTGTACTTCTTTGCGATCTCGCACACCGTCATGCGCGCAGCGGCGCCAAAGGAGCCGCGGGAATCAGACGGAATAGCAAAGACGGGAATCGAAGGAAGTGCCATGCGAATAAGATTGGCGCAGGCGTCAGGAGCCGCAACTGCCACGTAACCAGCACCCGCGCGAGCTGCAGACTTGGCCGCCATAATGGCAGCACCAGGATATTGCGCAGATCCGGCGACAATAAGCACAGAGCCACGGGAATACTTATCGATATTCGTAGGTAGTGGAGCAAAGTAATCAACTAAGTCACCGGGCTCGACAATCTCGGCGGCGTGGTCGACATCATCGATGACCTCATCAAGACGGTCGTAAAGATTGCCGCAGATCAAATCGCCAGCATACTCAGGGCCATCAGCGCTATACAAACCAATCTTGGGCGCAATCATCGTCACCGTATGCTCGGCACGAATGCAGTCGTCATCAACAACGCCCGTCTCGGCATTCAGGCCCGAGGGGACATCAATGGATACGACACAATCGGCGCATTCATTGACCGTAGGAATCCAGATGGAGAACGGCGCACGCAGATTCCCGTGAAAACCGGTACCAAAAATGGCATCGACAACAACATCGGCCTTATCGATCAAAACCTCGAGTTCATCACGCGAGGGGCCGACGCAAACGTGCACATCGCGGCCGGCAGTACGACGAGCAACATGACGTGCCAGAGCAGCAGGAATCTCATCCGGTTCAACCGGAGAAACGATATCCACGTCCACACCCTTATGGCTCAGGATATCGGCGGCAACCCAACCGTCGCCGCCATTATTACCAAAACCGACCAAAACGAGAACCCGATCGGGATTGAGCTTCAAGACCTCGTTAGCGGCAAACTCACCCGCTAGCTCCATAAGCTCGGCCTTCGAAGTCCCTTCGCGTTCGATGATATCCTCGAGACGAACGACTTCTTCGGTACTCAAAACCGGTTTCATCTATGCTCCTAGCGTATCTTGCGAAGCATCGCCCAGGTGCTCCGCCAATGCTGAATTCTGCAGCTGCTCGAGCTCATCTAATACAGAGCGAGCCTCTTTAAATGTCTGCGCAACGCGTTTCTTGGTACTCACCTTTTCCTCTTTTGGCTTAGGCCGAGCATCTTCGGTAATCGCGATGGCATTCGCAACGGCCAAGTCTCCCGTAAGCGTAATGGAAAGAGCGACCTCAACAACACCCAGTTCTTGAGCGATCTCGAGAGCACGGCCCGAAAGCAGCGCCTTCGGTTTGCCGAGTTTATCACGCGTAACCGAAACATCCTTGCGACCAACGCCTTGACTAAAACCCGTGCCGAGAGCTTTAAGTACCGCCTCGCGCGAAGCAAAGCGGCTGGCATAGTGAGCAGCGGGACGCGATGATGCATCACAATACGCACGCTCTTCTTCGGTAAACACACGCCGAGCAAACGACGGCGTCTTTTCAAGAATTGATTTCATGCGGGAAATCTCGACGATATCAACGCCGATACCAGCTTCAGCCATGTTCACCTCCATATCGCACAGACTAAGTTATTGTAGCCCGTTCACAGAAGATGCGACAAACGAGGGTTATAAAACACAGCTACTATGTGAGACAAAAGCCCGTAAACGCAAAAAAGGGGGAGGCCGCGAGGCCTCCCCCTTCTTCAATCTCGATGACGGCTCGGTGCCGTCCACCGGTCAGCGGCGCCCT